>NZ_CP177226.1:4800000-6204105 GCF_046764375.1 Sphingobacterium sp. Lzh-3
TCTTTTTTATCGTGAAATAACTGGAGTACCCCCGTCCAGATGTCACCATTCCCCAAATACCAAAAGGCAAAAATCGGAATCAATAGTGCGAGCAAAAACAGACAGAGGCCCAAACCGAGGTCAGACAGGGAGATCAACTTCAATCCGCCCAAAATGCTGTATAAGCTCCCGATGATACCGAGGGCCCAGACCAGTATCCAGATACTCTGCCAATAACTGATGTGCAGCAGTCCGGGCACATCAAACATTGTAGCTAGGCTTAGTGCACCACCGTATAATACCGGTGGCAATAAGTTGACGATGTATCCGATCAGAATCAGGATAGACACCAACATTTTAGTTTTCGGATCAAACCGCAGTGCAAGGAAGTCCGGCACCGTCCGAAAACCATGTTTAAAATAGATAGGCAGCAGAAATTCCGAAACCAGGAGCATCGCGACCACCGAGCTCACCCCCCAGCCGATGACCGACAGGTTGTTGATATAGACCGATTCATTTTCACCGATAAACTGGTTGGCGCTCAGGTTGGTTAATAGCAAAGCCGAGCCTACCATCCAAAAACTATTGCTCTTTCCGGCAAGGAAAAAGCCATTTAAGGTATTGGAATAGTTGGTTTTAAACTTCCATAAGGATCCCAAAGCGACCAAACCGGTAAAAAGACAAAAACTAAAAACTATCATTTTATAAACTTCCCTATTTTAGACAGAGCCGCGATCTGCCAATGTTGTCGGCACCACTTCCCGAATTAATGTTCTTTCGAGCACAAACTTGGCTGCTTCCGATCCGATACGTGCAAAACTTGTCGAAAACGTGGTAATACCACCGCTGATAATCTCTTTGATGACATCATCATTATGCGATAAAATCCCCAGATCCTCGCCCAAGGTCCAGCCCTTTTGCAGCACCTCTTTTAACATCTGATAGAGTTCCGGATTATGAATGGTAAAATACAGTTTCCCCTTTTTTAGATCACCTACATGATACTGCTTTTCGATACGTCCTTTTATCTTATGGTCTTTCAGAAAGCGTAAGAAAGCATTTTTGATTTCATTGGGTTCGGCTGTATTTTCCCTAAAATAGAAGATCACTTCTTTATACTTTTTGATCTTTGGTTGTAGTTGCTGGAATACAGCATAGGTGGCTGCTTCAAATTCCTGAGAAACATAAGAATATTCCGCACCCAAATCCATCAGCCGGTCGATAATCAATAGTTTTGACACAGGAATATTTCGCAATAAACGCTCAGAATCGGCATTTTCAATCGGAGCAACAATATATACCGTATAGCGTCCCTGAATCCGATTGAAAATATCCTCAAAGGTTTCCATATTGTTGTGATGGAAAAAAAGATCGACCGTCACTTCCTCCGGAAGATTGGCCCGCAATTCGGATACCAAGGTATCCTGAAAAGTATCGTAAGCATATAACAAGACGGCAACTTTCTGTTTCAACTGCGTGTTATTACTGACTACAAAATATCCTTTTCTATTTTTGGATTCCACCACACCATGAGCAATCAGGTCACGGTAAGCTTTGGCAAAGGTTTCGCGTGCATAGCCCAGGTATTGGATCAAGTTATTGACAGAAGGCAAACTGGCGTGCACCTCCAGTTCATTGGCATCAATGGCATCCAACACGCCCTGTACGATACATTCATGTTTCGAAAGCCCATTTAAAGCTTCCAATCGTTTGATCCGATCGATCAACGCCTTAAACTGTTCTTCTTTGGTTATCTTCATATAATATTATTAACTAAAGAGCAATCTTAAGCAATTTTGCTCCTGCTTGCTCAAAGGCAATGGGATTTTTAGCAGTAAATTCCTGCGCTGTTTTTTCAAACAGTTCCACCGCCTTATAGGTTGTATTTGGCTCCAGCCCAATCTGTTTAAAATCTATGTTTATTGTTGCCGGGGCTGTATTGTAATTAAATACGGCCACATACAGCGTTGTTCCAATTTTTTTGTAATAATACGTATTTGCTGCTTTTCCTTCTACAAATCCGGCCGGACGGAAGCTTTTACCGTCGGCTATAATTTTTAGAATTTCGGGATCCTGCAGATATTGATTCATCTTTGGCTGCCAGTTTTCTTTTTTCGACAGGTCGTCGCCAAGAATAATGGTCCCTGTTACCACACCGGAAAGCAATCTTGCCTTATTGACTTCAGGGCTTTCATCGTGAAAGACCAGGTGGTCGGCATCGATAAAATCGTAGAGATAGGTTTGCCACCAGCCGTAACTAACGCTGTTTAGCGTATATTGAGTTTGATCGATCGTCTTCCAGGCGTCGCAGGCTATTCTGCGCATGTGTGCAAATTGGGCAGTTGCCAAAGACGGCGAAATTGCGGCATAGATCAACATTTTACCCTGCAGCACGTCGACGAGATGTTTCATCCCCACAGCATACGCCTGCATACCTGTCTGAATTTTTTTATCGTAAAAACCTGTGGATTCGATTGCCGCATGAGAGAGGAAATCGACCTTGATCATTTGGAAGCCACAGTCGACCAATTTGCCTAAGATCACATCCATACGGGCCAACGTACCGGGATGTGTCGGGTCAAGAGCCCGACCACCATCTAAATTGTGGTAGCCTTTCTGGGTTTTGGTCCAAAGCTGACCAAAGGTAAACTGACTTCCCTCCGCCTTGCGGTCGGGGCCACTTCCATGCCCCCAGTCTGTAAAAGGAGCCCAATAGACGCCGGGCTTGAGGCCCAAAGAATCACAATAGCGAACAAATTGCTTCAGCTGCGTGTAGTCACCTGACATACCTCCGGGCGTCATATTATCCCAAAAAGAGTCAAGATCTATAAATGCCTCGCCATCTGCGTTGCGGAAATAAGGAATATCTTTTGCGAAATAGTCTGCTGTACCTGTGGCATTCTGAAAATTAAGTTTTTCCTGTATCACGCCCCAGCTGTTCCAGCCGACAGGTGTGGCACCTTGCCAAGATTTCACATAGGCCGGCGATAGTTTCCGGTGGATTTTAGCATAGTTTTCGAGCCCAATGCGCCAATCCTTGCCGTAAGACACGAGGTATTTTGGGGAACGAATGACATCCCCCTTCACCGTCCCGTGCGCCATGGAATCACGTGTGATAGTTACATCCGTAAATCCGGCCTGCGCTGCCAGGTGGGTATATTGCCCCTGATCTCCTTCGATCGCGATACCCGATTTCCAGACGGATTGATCCAATGAACCAATCAACAGCCCTTTTCCGCTGTCCTTATCGTATACAACACCGACTTCGGCGCTGCGCTTACTATTCCTTGCAAGGACATTGTTTTCATACGAAATAAACGTGTCGTTATCAAAAGGAACAGCCAGTTGGTACAAGGATTTTCCCAGGCCGGCAACCGACGCATTTGACCAGATCGGCACAAGTTCATTGCTGGCTATATTTTTACCCCTAACTTCCAGTTCAAGGATGACACCATCTATTGTGTCGTAGCAATAAAAATGCTGCAGCAATGTGATGCCCTGTTGGGTTTTAACCGAAATGGTATACTGTATGCCTTTGCCCAAATTGTCCTGAATAGGCTTTTCTGTGACGCTGCGGGTTCCTTTCAGTTTATCAGTACTAATTTTTTGTCCATTAGCAAGTGCCAGATAGGCACTTGCTTGTTGGATATAGGCGACTTGATCTTTACTTAGTGAATATGTTCCATCGTGTTTGTTATAGGTCAACGTTAGGCCATTTTTCTTGACCTGAAAAGGCTGTGCGCATAACATGAAGGTACATAGCATAAAACTTAGCGCGAAAATAACTGTCTTCATTCTGCTTGATATTATTGTAAATTGATTTGAAAAGCGTTGATCTTCATGTAATGGTCAGGTTGAAAATTGACCAGCATTCCCATATTGACCGTAACCTTTTCTTTGATTTCAAAATAAACGCCATCTGATTTAACATCAGCATGGGCCATTGCCTGTTGAATCTGCTCAAGATCTGGAATTCCACTGTTTGCTTTGCTAACAACCAGTTTTGCTGGCGGTTGATCATAATTTGTCCAGGATAAGTTACAAAAAAAACGATACTTACCGGGTAATAAGGTTACTTTTTGCTCTATTTTACCATTTACGATAGCCGGAGCTCCCCAGCCTGCTTCTATGTTGACCACGCCGCCATCGTCCGATCCAAAACCACCGTAACCGTTATGGTTTTTCATGGCGGCGTTTGTCATCCAGTTGTCCAAAACTCCCCAGCGATTACCGTCATAGACCGTCGCTGTAAATGGTGTTTTGTAATTCTGGAGGTACCAAGGTGTAATGTTGTCTTTTTTCACAGCCAATTTGGTCGATTTGACCATAAAGGTATCGATGGCCGAACTATCGGGTCTGAACACGGTACGATACGAAACTTCGGCACCAGGAAGATAGCGTTGAAGGCCAATCTTTTCATCCTGATTTTTAGTACGCACCACGGTATCTGTGGTACCACCATCCCAATTTCTATACGCGATACGCAGTCCATCAAAGCCCATGGTTTCCGATACATTTTGCAAACCCAATTGCAGTTGCTGTCCAGCAATAAAATTCTGTTCGAGTACCACACGTTGGTAAAGTCCTTCGCGATAACGATCGCCATATACGTTCCCCACCACATAGGTCGGAACGGAAAAGCGCCCTGCGGCATCCACACTACGAATTTCTAAATTTATGGGCCCTTCAGGGAGTTTGTCGATTAAATAACGTACGGTATCCACCTTACCCGTCAGTTTGACCGGTATTTTCATCGAATCCTGCTTACTGTTCCAATAGATACGCAGCTCAGAAACACCCGAGGAGGCTCTATAGACGCCTTCTACTTGTATACGGTATTTTCCCGAACGAACTCTAATCGAATCGAGCTTTGCCGGGTAGATAATTGCTTTCCCGTCGGTATGCTCGGTAAACTCGTCCATTTTGGAACAAGCCGCCAACAGCGCCACGATAAACAAGGACAGCAATACGATATATCTTTTCATAACTTTGCTTTTTAAATTGATTAATAAACGCCCCATACCTGAATCTGGTTAATCTGCATAAAATAACTACCCCGCCAATTGCGCAGATTGCGAATGCGCAGGTATTTGTATTTCGGAGCATCTTCCGGTAGATCGAATGACCAGCCAGAGGTACCATACACTTCATCTGCATTGGTATTTGTTCCCGACGGTGTTCCCGATGGTTTACGTACCGTGCAGGTAGCCAATTTGGTCCAGGACTCCCAAGAGCCATCCAAATTCGGCGTATTGCTTCCCCAGATCTCAAAATCGCGTAAATTGCCCTTATCGTAGAAGCCGTTTTCCCGTCTCGGAAAGATCACCACGCGGCTTAGTTTTGCTTCTCTACCGATCGAGAAAGTGACCGATTGCGGCACACCGGCATTCTCCACAGTATAGAAACTTGGCCATTTAGACGTATTGAGATTACCATCCCATAGATTGTCCATGGAGCCATAGAGAATTTGCGCGTCCCCTGGCAAGCGTAAGGGTGTAAACAATTGCCGGTTAAACAGATTTTCCTCCAATGGCGTAATCGAAGTGTACAGCGTATCAGACTTATTTAACCAGCGATCGCGGACATAAAATGCGAACTTCATTTCTTTGGATTTCAATCCACGGACATTATATAAGATGATGGAATCCTGTCCATAGTAGTTATCTAAGGGTAGGTATTCGCCATTGTTGAGCGAGTCTACCATCGGTACGATGACCACATTACCTTTTTCCTTATTGGTTGAGGTAATGCGGATACCACCAAAGGCAGCTGTTACTTTCATTTCTCCAAACACCAAATTAAAGATCGGCGTCTTGGGTTCAACAATGACATCTACGGGATCCGACACAACCTCAGCTTTGCTTACCGCATACAGTTTAACAGTTTGCGGTCTGGTATCGGGGAATCCATCAATTAAGATCTCATTGGTGTAAGTCGATGATTTGACAACACGGGTGGCGCCGCTCGCCATCACGTATTCGGCTTTGACATAGAGTATGTTGTCATTCTCCGGAAGGCTGTAATGTATGGTTGCCTGTCCATAGCCATTTACGACGGAGGGATGCTGTACCACTCCCGGTTTGGTCTGGTCGTCTTCCATTAAGGTCCAGCCTTTTTCCTCTTTACAGCCGAGCAGTAAAAACAGCAGGCCAGCCATGACATAGATACTATTGCGATATATTCGTTTTTTCATGATTTTCTTCAATTTAATACGCTAATTACCAACCCGGATTTTGTACCAAATTAGGGTTGACCAATAGATCACTTTCTTTAATCGGCCAAAAATAGTCTCTTGGTGCCACGAATCGTTGTTGATAGAAGGTCTGTTCCTGGTAAAAAAGCTCCGGATGGTCTTTATCCTGATTGCGATCCCAGCCCGTGATATTTTTGTTGAGTTCCTGCGCGGCAAGCTTCCAGCGTCTCAAATCCCAAAAGCGGGAACCTTCAAAGCTCATCTCAATATTACGTTCGCGTTGTATGATAGCACGGAGTCCTTCTTTTGTCGTCGGTTTGGCGCTATTGAAAGCATACTTTGACCAGGACTCTTTCACCCCTTCCAGACCGGCGCGCTTGCGAATCTTATCGAGATAGAGGAATACATCGGCTGTCGGTCCTTCACTTTCGTTCAGCGCTTCGGCATACATCAGATACAGGTCGGCAAGCCGTAGCATAGGCCAAGGATATTCTTCGATATGCGAGCTGTTTCCATCCTTAAAGGCAAATTTCCAATTGACCAGCTTCTTTGGGTAATAGGTTGTGATCGGCACGGAAACACCACTGCCAAATAAGCCTAAACGAAGTTGTGTTGTCCAGGTATTTTCGTCCGTCTGACTAGGGCTATTTTCCATGTACCAAACCCCACCGTCAAAGCCCACATTGGCGTAAAAACGATTTTCACGGTCAAAATGCAAACGCGCTGTTCGGTAATTTTCGATGTTGTTGAAGCGTTCCTCATGCGTTCCGGCACGTAATTGATTTTTATTGCTAAAATCAAGGGTTTTGTCTTCATCCATCGGCACCCCGTTTTTCGTATAAAACTGTTCAATGATTTTGATTGTCGGGGCCAAGGTACCGTTGACGCTGTTATTGCCGGCATTATTCGGATCGATGTGCGCCATGGACGAGTACTGCAACTGCCATGTCCGCGAATTTGAATTCCCCCAGATGATCTCGCGGTTCCATTTTTCCGTCACAGCGTTACGAATGCTCATCTGAATCATTGTGGTATTGGACAGTGGGCGTACCGGTGTTGGAAATTCGTATAGATTCATGCCCAGCTCCTCGCAGGCAGCAATTGCTTCTTTTGCAGCCTGTGCTGCTTTACGCCATTTCTCGGCTTGGAAGCTCTGATTAAAAAATAAGGTGTCGTCCACATTTTTGAAGGTTGCATAATCCGTATTACCATTGAATAATGGGCTTGCAGCATATAATAGGACTTTTGCCTTGATACCTAAAGCAATTGGTTTTGTGATATGCCCCAGATCAGTTACTGGCGACTGCACCGCACTTGGCAGCTTACTTGCGGCCTCATCGAGTACCTTCACGATATAATCAACCACTTGGTCTATCGGCTGACGCTTTACCTGCGTCTCCTCAATTGGTGCTGTGACAGGAACGTTGACATCCATAATGGGAATAGGGCCATAATGACGCATCAGCATAAAATGATAATAGGCTTTTAAGAACAATACCTCACCCTCCCAGGTGGTACGTTCGTCTTGCGTCATATCACGTACCTTTTCGGGATTTTGAATATTTTCCAAAAAGATATTACAGTCGCGAATGGCATTGAACATATATCCGTCCCAATAATTAACATAAGGATTAGTGACACTTTGATTGCCACGGGCGATGTTCCAGTTTGTCCCGTTGATACTCCGCGTTGGGTAATCCAGCCAGAACTCATCTCCTGCCATAAAAGCGGGATTTATTGTCGGTTCGCCATCATTGGGCAAATAAGAATAGCAGGTTGCCAAATATTTAATGGCTTCACTGCGCATGGTAAAGGCATTATCTATTGTGGGGGCATTGTCGGGTACGACATCCAAATAGTTGCAGGATTGAAAAAACAATAGACCTGATACCACAATCGATTTAAATACAGTTAACTTTTTCATGATACATTGTTTTTTATAATCCTACATTGATTCCGATATTATATACCGCCTGAACCGGGTAACCCAAACCATCACCACCCATTTCAGGATCCCACATTTTAAATTTGCTCCATACCGCAAGATTCAGGGCATTGGTATAAATGCGGATATTGGACATCTTCCAGCGATCCAGGATCTTCTTTGGTACCGTATAGCCCAATTCAACAGATTTTAGGCGAAGGAAGGCACCATTACGCATCCACCAGGTCGAGAATTGATTATTGTTATTGTTGAATCCGTCGGTCAATCGTGGCCAAAATGCACGGATATCCTGATTATCTTCCGACCAGTGACTATCGGCCACCTGTTTTAACAGCCCGTTTTGATAGGGACCATTGATGGCGAAAGGCGTGATATTTCCGGGATTGATAAAAAACGATGAACGTGCAGAGCCCTGTAGGAAAGCACTGACATCAAATCCTTTGAAACCAACGGTGAACCCCATACCGTAGATAATTTCAGGATCCGTTGGAAAACCGATGGGCACCTTGTCCAGATCAGTTATTTTGCCATCACCGTTAATGTCACGGTATTTGATATCACCGCCCATTGTTTTCAGTGCACCACCAAAATTTTGCAGTGGCGAGTTATCGGCTTCAATATCATCGACAAATAAGCGTTCGGCGATCAAACCATATTGTTGTTTAATCGGATACCTTAAATGTGTCAGGTAAGATAAATTTGCCGGATAGTTTGGCTCTTCGTTGGTCAGCAAGCGATTGGTCGCATAGGTCATATTACCGCGCAACTGCGTCCACCAGGTATTTGCAAAAGATTTGTTGTAATCCAAAGCCAGGTCAAATCCCTTACTCTCCGCTTTGCCCATATTGGATTGAATATCGGCCTGAAAACCTGCTGTCGTCGGAATCGTTGAGCGTACCATTAAGATATCACTTCGCTTGGAGTTGTAGTAGTCGAAGACAACACCCAATCCATTTTTAAGATTCAGATCAAAACCTGCATCAAATGTTTTGGCACGTTCCCAGGTAATATTGGGATTGGCATAACGCGAGATGGAATAACCCGGGCGGGTATAATCCCAAAGATTTCCCCAGGAAAATCCTTTTCCATTATCATTTGGATTAACCTGTGATAAATAGAAAAAGCGGTCGCGGTCGTTACCGATCTGGTCGTTACCCACCAAACCATAGGTTGCCCGTAGTTTTAAACGAGATACCACCGGTGTCATAAACTCAAACATCGGCTCTTCCTGGAGGTTCCAGCCTACTCCAAAAGAGGGGAAAAAGCCAAATCGTTTATCTTTAGAAAAGCGCTCGGAACCGTTGTAACCAAAGTTTGCTTCAAAAAGGTATTTATTTTTATACGCATACGTTGCGCGTCCAGATACACCGATATTACGTGCTGGCAGAGAGGCCTGTAAATTGCCTCCATTTGCTGTCTGATAATTGCGCATGATACCGATGAGCATACCCGTAATGTCGTGATCCTTTCCAATGGTCCGGTTATAATTGACCGCAAATTCGCCATAGGTCGTTGTATTCTGTATCCTATCGCCTTGACTGTAGTCCAGGTATTCCGTTCCCTGATTTTCATTCAGCAAGCTCAATACCGTATTGTTTGTACCCGGTATTTTCAGCAGATTATAGTAGAAAGGTTCAAAGCTTCTGCGTACCGAAAAATACGAGTACCGTTGTGTATAAGCCATCAAACGGGCCGACAAACCTTTTGTGATAAAATCAAAGTTCTGTTTCAGCTCCAATTGTACATTGACTGTGGAACTATTGTATTCCTGAAAACCGTTGACCATTTTGGCATAAGGGTTATTGTACAAGGTCTTTGTCGTCGGTATAAAGTTATTTCCGAAGAGCGGATGGGTTGTAAACGGTGCGTAAGAAGCTGGATAAACTGCCGGGAACATCACCGGATTGGACCAGATGGCCTCTTTGAATACCCGTTGCCCCCCATTGATCAAATTACCCCAATCATCATAACCACCGATGGGCCCCTTATAATCGTCAAACTGAGCCGAAGTACGGATAATTCCTATGGTTGTCGGGGTTACATTTAAAGTGATATTGGAACGTATCGAATAATTTTTGAGGTTAATGTTATTGTCAAAATTATTGCCACTTTCCGATTTCAAAATTCCCCTGTCATTGTTGAAAGTACCCGCGACATAATATTGCGCCAGGTTTCCCCCGCCAGTTACGTTGAAATTGAAACGCTGGTTGTTGGTATAATCTTTAATCAATTGATCGATCCAGTTATTATTTGGATAAAGCAGCGGATCGTCGCCCCTTGCGGTATGATCGATTTTATTTTGGTCATAAGGCAAAGCCCCTTTGGGATTGCGCGTCAATACCGCCTCATTTGCCAGGTTCATGTAGGTAATGTTATCGGCAAATTGGAAATTTCGGGTATTGGTAGAAATGGAGTTTTCGAAACGCGCATTAAATTTTGCCTTTCCTACGATACCACTTTTGGTATTCACCAGAACCACACCATTTGCACCTCTGGCACCATATAATGCAGAGGCGGCCGCATCTTTCAGCACCGAAAAACCAGCAATATCATCGGGCTGTAGCCGCGCTAAAGCCGTTGTATTCGATTCCATCCCATCGATGAGAATCAAGGGGTCTTTTTTTCCAGCACCAAAGGTCCCGACACCACGAATAAAGAACGAGGCATTATCATTTCCGGGTTCACCACTGCGCTGATACGCAATTAAACCCGCTACCCGACCTGCCAGCATGGTGGTCAGATTGGAGGTAGGGCCTTTAATTTCTTTCGGATTAATGGAGGTGATCGAAGCGACCATACTCGTTTTCTTCTGTGTGCCATAAGCGACAACAGTCACTTCATCGAGGTTTGAACTTGATGAAGACAGAAAGATGGTCATCCGGTTGGTACTGGTGACCTGAACAGTTTTTCGGTCGAATCCGACCGAAGTCAGGACAAGCTGATCGTTGAGGTGTACATCTTTGATCAGGAACTGCCCCTGTGCATCCGTTGATACAACTGCATTCTTTCCCACGAAGGCAATTGTAACATTGGAAATGGGTAAATGTCCGACACTATCTAATACAACACCTCTTAATTCAAATGATTTGGACTGTGCACTTGCAAAGCCAGTTATCAAAAGAAAGAGGAAGACAAGACTACATCGCTGCCATTTACAGATTCGGTAATACATGTGGTAGATCATAAATTGGTCTTCTTATAGATTGGTTATTAGTTTATAGTATAGCGGCTAGTAATCTATACTATTCTATACTACTTTACAATAGTAAAAACATTTTCTGACATGGGCAAATATTTTTTTCAATAATAGGTTCAGGTTGTGTGTCATAACTAGGCTAGCGAGCCACTGTCTACTGCGGAGAAATAAAAAAAAATAAAGCGGGATGTACAATCATGGCTGATTATACATCCCGCTTAATAAATAATTTAAAAAATTTTGATCACAAAAAAAGGTAGGCCTAGCCTACCCTTTTGTCAATGAGTGATGATATTTTAACGTATGATTGAGTGAATGTGCTGTCTGCCGGGCATCGTCCTGATAGGACGATAAATCTTGGCAGGCTCTGATATCTGCTACATCCACCTTGTTTCTTACTTTGCTGATGACCTGATTTAATTCCGATTTCCAGTTGCCCGGATCGCCAAAATCGTCCATCCAATTTTTATTGATAAACCTTTTGTAGTTCAAAAGCAAAATATACAATTCCTCACCACTACCGGCGCGATTGATTGACGTGCGCCAGTTCTCTAATTTTTCTTTAAAACTCATAACCAGCAATATACAAAAAATATATTACTTTTTCAAATTAAGGAGCATATATAGCCTTTCATTGACCTGAATATGACATGGCCTCTGTTTTTTGACTGGCAGCATTTGCATTACAGGGATCGGACCTCAATTCCCTGTCAAGCGATATTAAGAAAAACTATTATATTTACTGCGCCAGGGTTTAGCACCTATGCGTTGCCTACAGGGTTAAAGACATTATTATGCGTTATTTTGATTTTGACGACAGCAAATACGGCTTTCCCTTAGCGATGATTATTCCCTGTTTACCACGATCCAGGATTCCAGCTACTCTTTTCCAGAAATACACTTACAGCCGACCAAATAAGTGCCAACTATGCAACCTTGCGTCCAGCCTTTCGCTGTTAGGCAGGTTAGCTTACCCATAGCCCCTGTTTTTGCGATCGCATTAGCCTTCTCTAGGGTGATTGGTCGTATTCGCATAAGGTATGCTAGGGACTTACTGGCCCCCTTGCTTGCTTATTCTTTGCCTATTCTGTGCCTATTCTGTGCCGATTGGTTGCTATTTAATTACCATTTTAGCAGAGAAACGGCGAAAAAACACCAAAGAAACACCAAAGAAACGGCAAACGAATAGCAAACCATTCTCGAAGCAGATACGAAGAAGACCCGAAGAATAAGCAAAGAAACGGCAAAGAAATGGTAATCAAACAGCAGAGGAACAGCAAAGAATCAGCAGACCTATCTCGGAACAAGGGCAAGATAGCGTCCAAAAAAAATTTAATTAATGACTAAACTTTACGAGTATTACCGGGTCTCATTAACAAGAGTACAACAAGATTATTTGCTTTCAAATTTAACCCGATGCCCTATATGATGACAAAAGTCCCATTTAAAACCATGCTCGTTCTTCTTTTGTTGACTACTGCCACACAGGCTATTTTTGCAAACATTGCGCAAAATAACCATATTGCTCTTTTCTTACAGGACCATCTGGGCGATGGTTACCGCAAAATCGGATCACGCGTTTATTATCGCGGTAAAGAAATTCCGAACGCCAATGCCGGTTCATTTCAATTTTTAGGTTCGGGTTATGCAAAGGATACCTGGAAGGTTTATTTTCGAGGAGCAATAATAGTTGATGCAAGTCCATCTACTTTCCAATTCCTGGGAGAGGGTTATGCTAGCGATGCCTGGAGGGTTTATTTTTATGGCAAGCCACTGTCAAATGCAACAGCGTCTTCTTTCAAGATACTGGGAAATGGTTACAGCAAAGACCCCTGGAAAGCTTATTATTTAGGCAAGGAAATTAATGGAGCCAATGCTTCAAGCTTTGAAAATCTCGGCCGGGGTTATGCAAAAGATAATTGGTCGAGCTATTATAGGGGGGAAAAGAATGATAAATTTGCTGGTCCTAACACACAGCCCCTTGGCGGTCAATACGCTAAGGACAATTGGTCTGTTTTTTATAAAAATCAGAAAGTGGAAGAGGCTTCTGCTTCAACCTTTGCATACCTTGATGATGGCTATGCCAAAGACGCCTGGAATCTTTTTTACCGCGGAGTCAAAGTCGAGGGCGGCAGCCCCAACTCGTTCAAATTAATCGGAAACGGCTATGCGGCAGATCCCTGGACAGTTTATTATCAGGGGGTAAAAGTTAAGGGTGCATCGCCATCTACATTTAAAGCGCTTGGAGGAGGTTATGCAAAAGACTCCTGGGCAGTTTTCTATCGCGGCCAGGAGTTAAATGGAGCCGGTGCTAGCACGTTTGAGTACTTAGACAATGGCTATGCAAGGGATGCATATACGAAGTTTTATCGGGGCGAAAAATTGGATTAATTTATTCTATAATAATGTTAATACCGACCATTTTGGCCTTGTATTTAATTTTTTCGATAAGTCCATAGTAGCTCCAATTGCGCAACAGGAATTCATCTCCTTTTGCGATTTCTTCCTTATTGGATTGGTTGACCAATAAGAGTGTACCCGCTTGTGCTTTTACACAAAGTTCAATTAACCGGCGGCTATAGAGGTGGAGCTTGGCGTCTACGTAATTTTTCTCCTTTTCGTTGTAGTGTTCCAAGCTTTTCATTTTCCGTTTACGTCCACGTCCACCTTTATCAAATGCGGCGGCTTTTTGTAAGCGATGCCGTGCTGCTTGAATGGCCATACGGCGGTAAGTAAACTCTTCCTTGTTGCCGATCTGAAAGGACTCCTTACCGATGGTTACTGCTATAGGGTGTTCGATAGAAAGCGACGCTTCGGCGATAATGTTATCTTTCAATTCTTGGATCTTTTTGGGAAGTTCCAGGGCCAGCAGAAGAAAGATCTTGCCTTTAACAATTTTGATTGCGCTGCTGCAGACTTTGATTTGTCCGACCAATGCACGTTGGAGCAATACCCTTTTATCCGATCGGTCTTTACCGAGGTAGGTCCGAAAAGGTATTTTGAATAGTGTGAATTTAAAATCTCTATTATTCTCATCTTTACTCAAGTTAATTCTTCTACCAGGAAAGGGAATGGGCATATCCTTTTTGTAATTGCGAAGTGATTTTTCACCCTTCCAGTATGAGAGACGATCTGCCTGAAAATATTTGATTAAAGCCGTGTTTATCTGGGATAGAATATCTGTGGGAATCCGTCCCTTAAAATAACTGGACAGCAGGCGATAAGTTGTATTCATCCTTGAAGTATTCAATACACCTTCCGGGTCTTTTGCCTGATCGGCCAGTTTGATTTTCACATCTTCTTGCAGATAAATCAGATCTTTCAGATTTTCCTGTACATATTGATGGGTGATGACCATATTGGCCCCGCGGAAAACAAGATCCTGCCATTCAAAGAGTTGTTTAAAATATTCCGATCGTTTTTCTTTATCGTCACAATCCACAAAAACCTGTATTTTGCGGGTCAATACCATTGTATCAGCTGCCATATCTTTTTATGTTTTTTATGCTGTTTTCTTAGCAGATTTAATTTTTGCATGTGCATTAATAAATAAAGTGCGCACCTGTCCCCCATCCAATTGTAAAGCTTCTGAAATCTTGTCAAAGGAATACTGCAATTCATAGCGCATGCGGAAGACCTCAGCTTCTTCTTCGGTCATTTCGCCATTCAATTTAAATTCAACAGGTTTGGCCATTAGCTGCATTTTCTCTTCACTATGAATGATGGAACGCAGGTATTCGATTGTTTTCTCTATTTGTAGGCTAACCTGATAATCAGAGATATTCCCCATATAGTAAGCGATACGTTCATAGTTAAAACTATATTTGAGGCACAGGCGTATAAAGAGCTGTTGATCGTTGTTGAGGTTAGGCATAATGGCATTAAGCTGATCCATTTTCTTTTTCTTCTCCAGTTCCAGTTGCTCGATATATAGGACATCTTCTTCGCTTTCCTCTTCCAGTTCGTAACCCAGCATAAATTCCTGATAGTCCTCAATGCTGTCGAGGCGGAGTAAGCTTCGGTGAAATCTATTGCGCGATTTTTGATAAAAAGCGTGAATGGCGGACTTCACCTGGCCTTTCAGAAAGTCGAATACCTCGGTTTCGGAATGTACATTTTCTCGGAACAGCCAAAGACGGAGAAAGGCCTCTTGGGCGATACTTTCGCCAGTACATTCATCATCGGTAGCACGGCGGGCGCGAAAAAGGAAGTGTTCATAGAATTTTTGGTAGAAAAATTTAAGCCCCTTTTCATGACCATTGTGCAGGTGTTCAATGGCAGTTTTAATGTTCTTGTTTAGTAAAATTGGTTTCATAATTCGTTTTTATGGTTAGCACACGAAAATCACTTACCACAGCTTCGGCGGAAATTGACGATCTTATGGAAACCGAAGCCGGGTAAGCGTAAATCGTTGTTTTGTTATAAAAACTTATTGGTATTGAGTTGGCGGTATTGGCGTTACGCGTTCCAGTTGTGTATACCCTATACATTTTGAGATGATCAACATCAGAAGGATAAAACAATCCACTATCGAGCCATTATGTATACCCTTCATTTCTAAATAGTTAACATCATTTTAAGCATTACTTCGTATGGATTCGCGTTGTTACTAACCAACATTTTGAGACCATTAACATCAAGTCTCGTAAGAGCAATTTTATTAATTAGTTGTTACTAACTGACATTTTGAGATTATCAACATCCCTTTTCATTCGATGAATCAAAGGTCGCCAGTTACATATACCCCACATTTTGATATCGCATATGCTTTTGTTGTTTAAAATAAAATGCTACTTTGTTGTAAACATCCTACATTTTGAGATTATTAACATTAGTCTCAATAGACATTTTGACTCAGCCATCGTTGTGTATACACTACATTCTGTGACATCAACATTCTACCTCCTAGTACCGCAATAATAATTAAGAACATAGCGCAGGATGCAACCCAAGATTTTATTAAAAAAGGGTATTTAGTGAGTCACCTTTACGCTCACCCTACGGCATAACAAGATGCCTCCATATATAATTTTGAAAATTTTCTTACTTTTCAAGTACTACGCAACGGAATTAATTACGGTAGCAACTCATACGCTAATTGCATATAATCAACATTAAATTTCTCACGTTTCACAAACAAGACTCAGTTGTGTATACCCAACTTTTTGAGATCATCGACATCTAGAAATTTATCTTCAACGAAAAGTTTCCCGTTATATATACCCTTCATTTCTACATCGTTAACATCATTTTAAGCATTACTTCGTATGGATTCGCGTTGTACTAACCGACATTTTGAGACCATTAACATCAGAATAATGTTGCATATTCTATACTTTTAGGTTGTTACTAACCGACATTTTGAGACCATTAACATCCCACCACCTATTATCTTAATAACAATCAAGAACATAGCGCAGGATGTAACCCAACATTTTCTTAAAAAGGGTATTTAGTGAGTCGCCATTGCGCTCACCCTACGGCATAACAAGATGCCTCCATATATAATTTTGAAAATTCTAATATCACGTAAAAAGCAGTAGTAGCATACGAGCTAGTCGTGTATCATCTACATTCTGAGATCATTAACACGACGTTGTTATTGATGAGAAGGACCGCGTATGTTGTATATACCCTACTTTTTGAGATCACCAATATTTTTATCTTTTTTTAAATTCGATTAAGGTTGTTTATACCTACTTTTTGAAACCAATAATATCTTTTACGCCAAATAATCGTATCTTATTTGTTATACCCTACATTTCGCTATCATTAGCATCTAGTCAATAGTTATTTAATATAGTTCGGCAGTTGTGTATTCCCTTCATTTCGATATTTGGTTATAAAACGAGTTGTGAATACCCTTGATAATAAGATTATCTACATCTACTAATCACAAACATAAATTGTCAATACCTCACTTTTTAAGGTCATAAATCAACCAATGCTGCATATACTTAACATTTTTCGAAAAAAGGATATTCAGTGAGTCGCCATGGCGCTCACCCTACGGAATCTCAAGATGCCTCCATATATAATTTTAAAATTCTAGTATCAAGTAAAAAACAGTAATAGCCCACGAGCTAGTTGCGTATATCACCTACATTCTAAGATCATTAACATCTCAGAAGACTTACAAAAGGTCCGCCCTACATTATATACACCCTAAATGATGAAATCATGAACTTCTCATAACCCATTATTTGTTAACGAGTCTCTAATTGTGTATACGCTATATTCTGAGATAATCAACTTCAAGAAATAAGAAAAGTCCGAAAAGCGCCTATTGTATATACCCTTCATTTTGAGATCATCAAAATCGAAATTTACTGAAATCACCAATCTCCTCAGGCTGTGTATACCTCACAATTTAAGATCATTAACACCAGCATCTGCTCTCTTCCTATACAAAGATAGTTGTGTATACCTCACAATTAAGATCATTAAACATCTTACCTCCTAGTATCCCAATAATAATCAAGAACATAGCGTAGAATGTTACCCAACATTTTATTAAAAAGGGGTATTTAGTGAGTCGCCATTGCGCTCACCCTACGGCATCACAAGATGCCTCCTATTCTAATCAAACCGATCAGCAAAACATCCGATCAGCCTAAATTTTTATATTCTCCCTTTCAATACCAATAAGTCAAAGAACATCCTTAACGCAAAATAATTACTTCATTTTTGCGCAAAAACAGCTTTTAAATAAACTCAATACCGAGTCTATTTCAACGATTCAAATAATTTTATTTTTTATTCATCCTATGCTTTGAATGGCAGTTACAAGTCAATAATAGGGGTTATCAACATAGGATGCTAGATATAAGTCTATAAAATCGAAATCAATTTTATTCCGGTGACTTTGCGATGTTTTTTATTCTTAATTTTCTCATTATTTAGCTTTTAGTCGTACTTCAACAGATTAACACCTCGTCTCCCGCCCTGTTGTTATAACTTAAGTTTAGTTATCGGCTTTCGTTGAAACAAATATAAAAACAAATATTTATTTGCGCAAATAAATTACAAATATTATTATTCTAAAAATGCGCAAATAAGTTTTCCATTTGTATATGGGATATACCAATGAGAATATACTGGAGGAAGTCGGCGAGCAATTGCGCGTTCAACGTGAAAAAATATACTACACCTTGAAAGATGTAGCCAATATGACCGGATTAACCACCAATACAATCGCGGCCATTGAACGCGGAAAAGGTGCCTCATTGAATAACTTTATCCTGATCTGCCGTGCGTTAAAAATTCAACCGCACACCATATTCAAAAAACAGATTGATTTAACGCCGCTCTACAATATTCCCCCGGAGTCAAAACGCCGTATTGAGCTGACGAAAGAACTGGATGATCTTGTTTATAATTCCAATTTTTTCGAGATACCCCGCCGTGTTTCTGAAATAATCCAACAGCTGAATGCCAACAAAGAGCAAAGCAATAAATTTTCTGTTTATCTCAGCAGTTACTGTGCGGAAGGTACGCTGGAATACGAAAAACATGGAAATTATAAAGAATACCGAAAAAAGCATTCTCCAAAACCTGTCAAAAAGTACAAATGAAAATTGCCAAACTTACCACCTGTGAGTGCAAAAACTTTATAACCTTTCCAATCATTAAATAAAACAACGACCTGTCTGGTGATCAGGCCTTGGGTTCTTTTGATAGGAGTCCCGGCTATTCTTGTTCACACGTGTAACTTTTCCCTTTTTTCAGAATAATTTTTAGCTGCAGCAAATCAGGATCAGATAGTGGTCAAGTTTGATTTTTTTACAGTGCTTGTTCAGTGCTCGTTCAGTGCTTATTCAGTGCTTGCTCAGTGACGACTGAATAAACACTGACTGATTACTGTCTAAATACTGATTTAAAATTGTTTTTAGGTATAATTTGGTAGTAGTCTGTTGTTGCCCTTGATCTCAAAATTATATGCGGTAAATACAAGCATTGTTTACCGCAAAAAAAGCGGGGAATAAAAAATTTATTCCCCGCATAAAATAATGTTTAGTTTTTTTTAAGGATTAATGACCAAACTATTCCCCAGTCCGGTCATAAATACAGGACCTATATTTTGGGCTTTTAGCAGATCGCGGTGTTTTGTATCCAGTTTAGGCGCTCCAGCATCTGCTGCTGCCGCAAAAGGATAATTCCCCACAAAGGCACCCAACACCGGGCTGCTACTCGTAGGCTCATAGATGCCATCTGTTGTTAGTGTGTACTGTGGATTAACTCGGGTAAATCCAGCCGGAAGCTGTTGACTTGTCGGTACATCGAAAACAATATTTCCCTGATACACAAAATTGACCGGTTGATCGGTAAAGGTCAACATGGTAGACTGGGCAGATTGAGAAACCACGTTATTTGCGATATGCCCATCCGTTGGCGGCAATGTTCGGCTATTGCCACCTTTGCCTGAACCTATATCAAATGACTGCTTACACTTGATCATGGTATTGGCAACAACTTTTACGCGTTTTACCTGAAAGTAACCGCTTAAAGGTGAATTTGGTACACCGTCCATAATGGCCAACGCAGCCTTTTGTCCCGTGCCGGCCATATTCTGGAAGTAATTGTTGTAGACAAGATGATCTTCACCGATGATACGAATACCACCAGCGGCGCTATTGCCATTGCCAACAAAATAGTTGCCATAAACGGCAGATCCATTGCCATGCCGCAGACATAAAGTTCCTTGGCTTTCATAGAAATAGTTGTTACGGATCGTATCGGCCCCCATCTTATTGGATATAATTTCCGTTTCACCGTTACAGCGCTGGAAAATATTATCTTCAATGGTTGTCAGTGCATTTGTCATCGACCAGTCGCTGGTTCCGACACGGATGGTTTCCCCACCATTGTCCGGTACCGCAGCACGCTCACCAAAGAAGTTGTGATCGATCCGGTGTTTCATTGGTTTACTGGTCCCCCATACGACCATGGTCGGTCCCTGATGGGTCTTTCCTTTTAAAAAGCAGTGGTCAATGCGATGATAGGAACCATTGATGGAAACCCAACGGTAGTCGGTCGTTGCTGCCGGCGGATTATAGTCCACAATCGACGTATTGGTAAGGCGGCAGTTTGAAGAGGAAGAAGTAAAATCCACCACATTTTTGCCTGTCGTATACCCTTCCTGAAATACGAGTCCATCCACAACTAACCATTGTCCCGTGATACTAACAGAAGAAGTACCTTTCATGATAACTGCCCCCCGCTGCTCTGCCATCAATACAATAGGCTGCTGCTTTGTCCCCTGAGCACTGAAGGTTAGTTCCTGATTGGTCCATTGGCCGGACTTCATGATGACCGTGTCTCCGGGCTGTAAGCTCAGTGCCTGAAGATCCGCTGCCGACTGAATGGTGTGGCATTGCACACAGGCAATACTGTTTAAAGTGAGTTTTTCGGCTGGCGATTTCTCACAGCTAGTTCCTACCGCCAATAGCAGCAGAAGTGAAGCAATAACTGAATTCTTTTTGATCATATTTAAATTTGTTTAAAAGGTTCTTTCGTTAAAGTGCTCCCGAAAAAGGATAAACTGTTGTATTACCCTTGCTTCCAAAGACATGAACCACGCCATTGGTCACAATATAGCCCCCGGATCGATTGGTTGTTTTATTGTTAATCTGAATGGGCGCCAAATCACTGTTATTGACCAGCCGTAACGCCATCAGTCCTTCCTGATCAAAACCTTTGCCTTCATTCATGTATCCCAATAAAGAGCTTTTGCTGGCAGCCGTATTAGCTGGAAGCATCGTTTTGGCTTTTGTATTTTCAATGGTCAGCTTATCGAAGTTGTAATTCCCTTGCAGCATCAGGTAAAGAAAATAGTTACGGACATCATCTTTGTTGTATTCTTCCCATTTTGTTGCCGGTCTTGTAATCGGTTTGCCTGTTCCGTCCACTCCGGTCACAATTGGAAAGTCAAAAAACAGGCCTGCGGTCACCTTCTTCGTTTTAGTATCCCAGGTCTTTATGGCTTCATTATGTAAGAAAATAAAGGTGCGATCGGTTTTTTCAAATTCTTCCAAAGGAATTCCTGCATATTCTAAACCCTTCCGCATCCATTTGAAAACTGTATCCGTTGGGTTTTCTACCGTCTCATACGATCGGTTCTCCAAAAATTTCCGTGCGCTTATCCCGATATTGGGATCTAAAGTTTTATGTTGGTAATCATAATCTTTTTGCAGTTCCAAATCGAAAAGTGAACAACTTGTCATTAATAGACTTGCTACGATGATAGCGATATATGTCCATTTGGTCTTAAACATTCTTTTCATGACTCTCTGATTTAAATTCTTCTGTTAATCTGTATATCCTGGATTTTGAACCAATGATTTATTGGAGTTTAAAACATTCCGGTGAATAGGCCAATACACTCTATTTGTTGGATCTAGAAATCCAGGTTTATCTAAATTACCCGCTTCTTCCTGTCTACGTTTCAAGATTGGATCCATCACGTCCTTCACACGTCCGGTGCGCACCAGATCAAACCACCTTTTGCCTTCACCAAAAAGTTCCAGACGACGTTCATCCAAAATCGCCGTTTCCAACTGGTAGCTTGTGGCAATAGATGCATCATTCGCATCATACTGTGGCAGGCGTGCACGCTTGCGGACAAAGTTTAAATATTTCAGGGCATTGGTACGGTCCCCGAGGCCATTCAACGCCTCAGCGTATAAGAGATACATGTCACTCAGCCGGTACATGGTCAAATAAACCGGTAGGGCCTGATTTGTCACTGGCCATGGATCCGCTTTGGTTGGGTTGGCATCGGTTGGATACCACTTGATAAAGCGATCTCTCTTGTTGCTTGGCAATCCAAAATAGACATCCAATGTTTGTTGTGGTCTAATATCAGGGCTTGGCGAGGTTGTCGTTTGTGGCTGAAACCAGGTTGCCCACACTCCTTCATCGACTATGATCTGCTTATTATTGGGAGACCACGACGTTTGCATACAGGCACAGCCATTTTTTAAGTAGTCCCAATGGATACTCCAAATTGTTTCTTTACTGGAAGTTGGATTGACAAAAATGGTCTTCCAGCTTGCGCCATCCTGCAAATAGGTTTCATTGGTTCCGGCATAGCTCACTCCTGTAGGAGACTTTGTCAAAAACAGGCGTGTGATCCATTTTGTTGCATTTTGATAGTCCTTTTTCCACATATACACATCAGACATGATCGCACATATTCCTGCCCCGCCGATTGTCCATAGGGCGTTTTTCGCATCTTTATCGACCAAAGAATAGGCTTTTTCCAGATCTGGAATAATGACCTCGTTCAATATCTTATCTTTCGGTTCACGTGCGCTGGCAGCGGGCTGCTGTACATCCTCATAAGGTTCAAGCCATATCGGAGCATCACCCCAAACACGGACGAGATAGAAATAACACATCGCTCGAAGCGCATAACACTGCGCGAGATAATCCTTAAGCATCTCCGGGGTAATACGGCTATCCAATTCCGCTGCCTTTGGAATATACTTGATATTGTTATTGATACGCCCGATGGCGGTATAGAGCCCGCTCCAGTCTGAAAACTGGTTGGTTGGCGTAAGGCTATTTAATACGATCTCGTCCACATAGTCTTTGGTGTAACTAATTGCACGGTCAAAATTATCGGCACGATACTCGCCCCAATACAGGTATTTTTCGAGATAATTGTCTTTATTGTCCTGATAATTTCCCTTACCGACCATTTCAAGCTGAAAGGCGCTATACATTCCGGCTATTGCGGCCTGCACATCGTATAAGTTTTTATAATGCTGGTCCAGCGCAACTTCGGCCAGCGGTTTCTCTTCCAAAAATTTGTTACAGCCTCCCAATGTAGCTGACAGCAGTAACAATGCTAAGATCTTTGTTTTCATGTCAAAAATATTTTATCTGTCCCATCCTTCAGACGGAACTTACCCTAATCGATAAATGCTAAAAATTGATATTTACGCCAAATCCAAACTCCCGTCTCCTCGGGTAACGGCCATCGTCCTCTCCCGGTGTCAGCGGATTGTTTGTACTGAATTCGGGATCGTAGCCCCTATAATTGGTCCATGTCAACAGGTTGCTTCCATAAACAAAAGCTGTAAGCCCTTTCATTTTTAATCTGTTGATCAACTGCGGATCGAAGGTATAGGCCAGGCGTGCACTTGACAAACGAATAAATGTTGCATCTTCGATATAAAGGCTATTCTGGTTAGTTTTTAGGTTTCCGCGGTTGTTTCTCTCCACATAATTTGGATATTTGGCCACATCGCCTGGTTTGCGCCATACATTATAGACCATATCCGGAGAGCCTGCTCCTGTGTTGGTCGGATAATTTTGACGTTGCAGCAGCGCATTGTAGACTTCACCGCCAAAGGAACCATTAAAGAGTACATTTAGGGTAAATCGTTTGTATCTAAAGGTCTGCATAAAACCAAAATAGAAATCAGGTGTTGCATTGCCGAGGATCATGCGGTCTTCGTCATTGATCAAACTATCTTTCTTATTGTTAAGCCATTCAGCATCTCCACCTTTCAGTTTACCGTCGGGCGCATATAGCTGATGTACTGTACCCTGGTAATCACTACCATTGAAGGTATAGACTGCTTTTCCATCACGATACATCGGTTTACCCTGATCGTCAAGTACGAGTGTCAATTTCTCCCAATTGTCATTGTAGGCGTTTGACTCGTCCCAGGCATACACCCCCAAATTGCGCCAGCCGTAGAAATTTCCGATACGGCCGCCTTCTTCCGCGTACCATTTATTGCCCGGGAAAAATGGGATTCCATCGGCCAGCTTCACAATCTTACCGCGTTCAAAAGAAATATTACCATTCACTTCCCAGCTGAAATCACGTGTTACGATTGGTTTTCCACTAATTACAAACTCCATTCCGCGGTTGCGAATTGTTCCCAGGTTGACATTCACTTTTGCGTAACCAGTTTCCTTTGCCAGCTCTCGCGGATACAATAAATCTGTTGTAGTCTTGACATAGTAATCTGCCGTAAATCCTAATCGGCCATTTAAGAAAGTCAGGTCTAAGCCCACATTGTTCTGGGTGGTTGTTTCCCATTTGATCCGATTATTTCCAAATGTACTGGTCAATGCAGCTCCGCCGACACCATTATAAGACCCGCCAAAGGCTACTTTTGTATACGATTCATAATCGCCTACTTTATCGTTTCCAAGCTGTCCAATGCTATATCTTAATTTAGCATCTACCAATGCCGGTTTCGCCCATTTCATAAAATTCTCGTCCGAAAAACGCCAGGCAGCAGATGCTGAGAGAAAGTTCCCCCATTTATTTGCTGCGCCGAACCGCGATGAACCATCCCTTCTGTAGGATCCCTGAACGAGATAACGTCCTTTGTAATTGTAGCCAACCCGGCTAAAAATAGAGGCAGAAGCGTTGGCCGTTGCTGTGGTATAGGTTTTTGACGGCGTGAGGTAATCCGGAAAAGTCACCAGAACTTCCTCATTTACGCTATTCATATATTCTGAATGAAAACGATCATAGCGTCTACGATCCGAACTGAACCCCAATAAGGCCGTCACATTATGGTCCTGTGCAAAAGTCTTATTATAATTCAGATAGGATTGAAACTCCCAGGTGAACGTTTTATTAAACTCGTTTGTTCCGCTATTCTGATCCTTGTTTGCCGATAAAAAACGAGGTGAGAATTGGGTATTCTGTAAATTGTCCAACCGCACATTAAACAAGGTCGTAAATTTCAGGTCGTCCCGAATTTGATAATCCAACTGATTGTTCAATTGTCCGGAATAGGTTTCATCGATATTTTTTTCAAACAAGGCGTTGGCGACAGGATTTCGCTTCGAACCGATGTAGCTTGTTAAAGAGCCATCAGGATAGTAAATCAAGGAATATGCCGGACGGTCCATCACGACACGGATCGTATTGCCGATGGGAATGGTATTGCCTTTTTGCCAGGAAAAAGAAATATTGTTGGAATACCTCAATTTGGATGAAAACTGATATTCAACATTGATACGTGACTGTAAACGCTTGGCATAACTATTCAAGATGATCGATTTATCATCCAGGTAATTCAAACTGCTGTAGTAACGGAGATTTTTCTGACCACCTGATACACTCATCTTGATTTCCTTCTTTTGAGCAAGATTTCCCAACAAGAGTCTTTGTAAATCGTTATCCGAATTGAAACTTGGGTTGATGGAATCCGTATTGGTATTGAGGCCTTGAATATATCGGAAAGCCCTTACTTCAGCAGAGTTACTTACTGGGATATAATGAGCTAGACGCCCGAAAAGATGATTGTAATTGACATTAACCATGGGTCTTCCCTCTGATCCGCGCTTGGTTGTGATGAGGATTACGCCATTGGCTGCACGCGATCCATAAATAGATGCCGAAGCAGCATCTTTGAGGACCTCGATATTCTCGATATCTGTTGGATTTATGGTGGCACCATCGGGGTTAATTACTCCATCGACCAAATATAAAGGACCATTTCCCCCATTCAACGTGGAGGTACCCCGCACCTGAATAGATCCTGTCGCCCCAGGTGCCCCGCCGCCATCATTGACAATAAGGACCCCGGCAGCCTGCCCCTGTAAGGCATCAAAAAGGTTAATGGGCTGACGTTCTTCGATTTTCTTTGCGTTGACGGAAGAGATAGCGCCTGTAAGGTCACGTTTCTTTGCAACCCCACCATAACCCGTAACAACAATCTCATCCAGCGCATTGTCACTATCTTCCAAGGTGACATCAAGTTGCCGCTGGTTACCGACAGTACGCTCCTGCTCTTTCATGCCCACTTGACTAAAGACAACGGTACTGGATGATACAACATCAAGCTGATACTTCCCCGTGTCATCTGTGCTTGTCCCCTGGCTTTTCCCTTTGATACGAACAGTGACTCCCTGCAATGCCTCTCCTTTTTTGTTGGTCACCTTTCCTGAAAGCCGAATGTTTTGTTGGGCAAAGACCGGTAAGCCTATACTCCCCAAGGCTAGAAATAGGAAGAGTACAAAGCACCCCATTTTTGTGATACTTTTTATCATAATAAATCAGTTTTTATGGCGATTGTCTATCATGAGAAGATGATCGATAACCCAGCCATGCATTTAATAAATTGGTTATTTTTTATAATCAGTTACCTCAAATATCAGTCAATCCGCGAGGTTAAACAGTGTATTTTTTGGTCTTTTTAGCGGTAAAAAATGGTTTTTAGGGGCTTAAAACATAGCTTATTGCTCGAAACAATATCATTGCCCCATAAATTCAAACTTTACTGTACCTATCGTATTCGGTTTATTTTTGGCTGGTGCCGAGATATCGCCTTCCAGTTTCCCAGACGCATTTCTTTTCAGGACAATCCTACGCCAAGAATAGGCCCCTTTCTCATAATCGAAACTCAGACCATCATCGTCATACAGATTATACATCCCCTCCTTCTCCCCATAATGTCGGATAATCAGGTTTACTTTTTCTCCTGCTGCAGGCGCATGAAGCCGTGCTGTCGTCATTGGAATGATGCCACCATCTTTTACATAGACGGGTATCCGATCGTCTTCGGGTTTGGCAACGATTTCCTCGCCATTACCGACATAACGGCCCGAATAGAAATCGTACCAGTTACCCTTAGGCAAAAGCACTTTTCTAGTCGACTCGCCTGTAAATAAAGGTGCAACCAACAGATATTCACCACACATGTACTGATCTTTTACCTCCTTGTTTACCGCTTCCAGATAAGGATTTGTTTCCAGATCCTGATTGTTCAGGCTTGCGTTTGTTTGCCCCTGAAATCCCTCTTCCAGCACCATGGCCCGAAAGGGAGGTGCTCCTTCAAAATGGTATTTTGCAAATTCAGAATAGAGGTAAGGCATCAATTCCATCCGCAACTGCGCATAGTACTTCACTTTTTCGGCCACTTCAGGAAAAGACCAGGGTTTTGTTCCGCTCGACCAAGCATTGATCATGGCCATTGGTGAGAATACAACAGTCTGAAAACGGCGCAACCATTCCTCGCCTGTTTTGGAGCCCCTTACCTCCGGTGTCCACAATACGCCGCAAAACCCGCTATTGACCAGTGCAGTGATGAAGTCCTGATGACTATAATAGTCGTTATAGATCACATAGGGCATGTTGTTGGCTCCGGCGTTCGATGCACGCACCAGCCCAAACGTTCGTTTATTCTGCTGGCGATATAGGCTGTCGGTCAATTTTTGTGCAAGTACACCATAAGTTTGACGCATTTGTATCCCACTGATACCTGAGGGAAATTTGGCCATATCAGGCCATAGGTAGTAGTCGTAACCATCGACCTCGTCAATCTTATATCCGCTGATGCCAATATCGATCTGCGAACGGCTCAGTTGGCCTGCAAGGATACGTTTTGCGTCTGGATGATTCAGGTCAGGAACGGTCCCATTCCATACCGTATGCGAACCGGTAAATGGCTCAATAGATTTACTAATGGGAGCGTCGGGTGAGACATACGGATTAGTCCAGAGGTTCAGGCGCACACCTTTATCGGCCAGTTTATTCACCAAGGCTTCCGGATTTGGAAAACGTCCCTTATCCCATTCAAATGAGCAAGGGTAAGCCTTGGACTGCCAGCCGGGTTCGAGACCGATAAAATCAAGCGGGAAGCCATGTTCCTCAAATTCCGCCACCTCCTTGATCACCTCATCTGCCGTATAAAGCTTTTGTACGCGTTGCGTAAAACCAAGCCCCCATTTCGGCGGCAGGGCACCACCGCCACAAAAGAGATTATAGCGTTTTATGGCATCGAGCGGATTGATGCCTGCAAATACATAAACTTCGGCCCCTTCTGTAGGGACGTATACTTCCACCGCATCGGAGTAAGGCCGGGAGTTCCAACTTTTATCGGTATTGCGATCTTTTACTTCTGCAGGAACTTTAGCATCTTTCCGTACGCCTGTTCCCACATAATACTTTAAATATTGTGCTGAGTTGACCAATACACCATATCCTCTGGAAGAGACGTAGAACGGAACAGGGGCATGGGTGCGCCCATTATCTTTGCCACCGTAATGATCGACATGCAGGTTAAGGATCTTCCCCCGCTGATGTACCGTCTGAAAATTAAGTCCCAGTCCATAGATCTGTTCGTTTTTTTGCAGCGGGAACCGCAGGTATGTTTTACCATCGATCAGTTCGGCATGCACCTCCATTTTGGGCAATGGAAAATCGACAGACTGCAACCGTTCGAGGGTCGCAGCCTGAGGTTTCGCTCCTGCTGCAGACAGCAGTGTATAATTATCGGGTTTGCCAAATGTTCCTTTCCAAACACCGGGGTATTGTTCCTGCCAACGAATAGGTTGTGCCGATGCTGCTGTCGCCAACAAAAGCAGCAAAATTGTCCATAATCTCATCATAGCTGGTTATTTTTTTAATAAAGCGTACACACACCATAGTATGGGCGCCTGGCCGTGCATATCCCCTGTTTTCTGTTTTCGATCGAGGTAGTACTGGTAATCATTTTTTCGGTTGGTACCCTCGCAGACGTTGCTGATATCGCCATCTTTGTTGATGTAGCCCGTCAGAGCAATCCATGCCTTGCGTGCGATCGGCGTATATTCCTCCACATTGAGCCATCCCTGTCTTATGCCCATAATAATGGCATAAGTGAACATGGCAGAACCCGAAGTTTCCACCCAGGATTCCGGTTTATCAATCAATTGCCCCCAAAGGCCGTCCGGCCGCTGATACTTCTTTAGGCTTGTGATCATTTTGCGGTAAGCAGCCAATATTTTGGGTCTATTGGGGTTGTCTTTCTTTAATGAAGACAGCAATTCACTCATTCCCGCAGCCATCCAGCCATTCCCGCGGCCCCAAAAGAAAGGCGCATCCGGTGCATGATAAAAAAGACCATTTTCTTTTTGAATGGTATCAAGGTAGACTACCATTTCATGGGCTGCGCGATCAATATAGTGCTGATCTCCCGTTACCTGAAAGGCTTTTGATTGAATCATGGTAATCATATACATATCGTCAATCCAGTAGCGGGTCTGCCAGGTAAGTCCTTTATCGAGAAATTTCTGATAACTATCTTTTACAACCTGAGGGGAGTCAATCGGAATAGTCCATTGCGCATTTGCAAAACGCATTCCCATGGTAAAGCATTTCTTGTTTTTCGTTTGCAGATAGATTTCCAGCGGAACCGTTCCAAAGACGGAAAAGTCCACATGCCAAGGTCGCGGAACAAGGTGTTTTTCCGTATCAAACAAGGGCATAAAGCGTTGTGTCAATTGCGTCAATAAGGTCTTATTGTTTCTCACTTCGGCATACTTCAATGCCCCATACCAGGCACATACTTCGGGATAAGTAATGTTTTTTGGTGGAGCTGGCGGTTTAAAACTATTATGCGGACTTGCCACAAAACGTTGAGCCACGAGATCACCTATTAATCTGGGGTCAGCCTGCGCTGGCCAATTAACCAGGTCTGTGCTTTGCGCAAATGCACAAAGAGACATGCAGACGCCAATACCCAGGAGTATGGACATACAGAACTGCTTCATCATCAGTTGGGTTTATAATTAAGTTATAAGCCAAATATCAGCAAGCCAGTCTGTTTTAAGGGGGTAGTTTTTGTTCGTTTAGGTGGAGAAATTGGTAATGGATACTATCCGCATGGCGTCACTTTGCTTGTACAGTGTATCCCGAAAGTTAGCAGGGTTCGTTTCGGCAGTTTAGTTGTACGGAATAAGTACTCCTATTGTACTTTTCTCTTTTGCCAACAGACTTACGCAACGTTTGCGTAAAGAGTGCTATTACTGTGCTATATCTGTGCTTAGGGAGTGCTTTATCCGTGCTTCATCCATACAGGGGGATAGGACCGGAAAATCCTATAAACTCCTTTGCATTGAGAACTCTATGGATATAAAAAAAGAGGTCGCCATATTAGTTACAGCGACCTCTTCTCTTAAATGGGTTATTCAGACTAGTTGAAGATATAACGAATTCCCACTTGTGCAGACCATCTTGAATATATGTCTTGCACATAATAAGGTACATTATTATTTATATTCGACAACCTGTAAGTAGGTTTCTTTGTAGTTCCTTCATATCCCGCAAATGTAACAGGTATAAAACTATTGTCCCAGAAACTTCCTGCCCCAGTATATTGTTTACCCCAATTGCCATTTAATAAGTTACCAACGTTCATGATATCAACCGAAAGCTGAAGTTTGTTTTTAGTGTTTCCGATGTTGGTAAACAAATCTTGCACAATTTTCAAATCAAACTTATGAGAAAATGGTGTTCTAGCGCCATTTCTTTCTGCATATTGACCTCTTCTGGATTTTAAATAATCATTTGATTCGATAAATCCATTCAAAGCTTCCCATTGTTGCTGTGGAGTCTGATCTCCATTTTGAACAAAAGTAATTTCAGACTGATCCCTAGGAATGTACATTAAGTTGTACTGATTGCTAGATGAAGTTGCATAGCCAGTTAAGTTACCTCCAGCTAAATAAGAAAATCTTGCACCAGATTGGCCTGTATAAACAAGAGATATTGATGTACCTAAATGTTTAAGGTATTCTTTCGAGAAAGATAAAAATCCGATAACTCGACTTCCTGTACTAAATGGGTTATTCGCAAGGGTTACGTTGTTTGAACCATTAACAGAAGCTACTCTATACCAATTTGACTGATTTTGGGACGATGTACCAGAGATTAAATCTTTTGCAGCAGTATAAGTATATGCTACTGATGCATCCAAGCCAAATAAGAAACTTTTTGCCAAAGAAGCCGTTGTGGACCATGAATAACCTTTATTTACATTATTTACATAAATAACTTCCGTATAATTATCCAATACACGGCGGTTATTATTATTCGCATCATAAACTAAACGATTATCAGCTCCTTCTAAGGTTCCGATCGGACGTTCTAAGTTTAAATCTCTAAAGTTAAATGCACTCAAATTTTTCGAGTAAATGAACTCTAAAGTACCCTTAATTCCATACGGTAATACTTGATCAACTCCTCCTGAGAAACGCGCGATTTGAGGCAATTTCAAATTCTTATCAAGTACTGTAATATTTCCGGATGGTGTTACAGCTCCACTATATTTAGGCAACTTGTTAACGTCACTGATAAATGGAACATTTGCATCTGTACCATTACCAAGACTATTACCACCCAATAATGCACCACTTTGGGTAAATGCACCTGCCGCCCAAACAAAAGGAACCCTAGAAGTAAATATTCCCATTCCCCCACGTACAATGGTTGAACGATCTCTATTCACATCCCAGTTGAATCCAATTCGAGGTGAGAACATCAACGCTGGGCTTGGCATACGATTGGTTTGTACATTATATTGCTTTGCCAAAATCGAATTGTTAAAGTCAGTATTTTCCATCGGTTTATCCAAATAAATTGGAATATCCACACGAACCCCTGCAGTAATTTTCAAATTATCCTGCATTTGAAATTCATCTTGAGCATAAAAACCTAACTGTACAGCATTAAACTTGGCGCCTTGACGTGGATCATCCGTGTTGCTATAACCATATTGCATACTATTAGCCATTCCACGCTCAAAGTTTTCGATCGCTGTATATGCTTTTCCGGTAGCTGGATTTATATCAGCTGCTTTGGAATCACTAAATACAAATGCGCCATTTGAATTCCCTGTATATGCATTGTACATTTTATAGAACTCATTGTGCGTACCGAAGGTTAATGTATGTAATCCCTTATACCAAGTTAAGTTATTGGACAAAGTATAAACATCTTGATCCAATTGATTAATATTAGTGAATGGGTCAACACCTAAGTAGTAGGTTCCCGTCACAGTCGTTAATTTTCCATTGACCTCCACTTGTCTAGGAACATTTATACGAACATTTGGAAATAACTGACCTTTATAGTTTCGTGCATCTCTTACGCGACTATATCCTGCAATAAAGCTATTAGCCAATGAATTATTTATACGGCTGCTTAATTCTAAAGTAAGAGTATTTGACTTAAAATCCTTTAATATAGCACCATTACCAAAAGTCAAAGAAGATTGTGTTCTAGTATTGCTTACATCAACGCCATCCACATAATTGTATCTCAAAGAAAGTTTATTTTTTTCATTGATATTCCAATCCAAACGCGTCATTACTTTATTAGATGTATTTTCATCTGCTAAGTCTGTATATGAACCAGCATCGTAATTATATTTACTTAATGCAATATCATAAATACGTTTAGCATCAGCATCTAACAGATTAGAACTTGAGGATCCTACAGGATAATTTTCTGGCGTATTATTTTTCGTATGTTCGTAATTTACAAAGAAAAATAACTTATCCTTAACAATAGGTCCTCCTAACCGCACACCGTATGTTTTTTCAGAAAAGTTTGCCAATTTAGTTCTCTCTTCACCATCTTTAACCAAAGATTTTGGGGTTTTTCCAGTAAAATCTTGATTTCTAAAATAATGATAAACCGAGCCCTGAAATTGATTTGTACCTGATTTTGTTACCGCGGAAATACCACCTCCAGCAAATCCACTAGAGCGAACATCGAACGGTGCAACTTGAACGGACATCTGTTCGATAGCATCTAACGATATTGGATTTGTACCACTACCACCACCGTTCAAACCATTTGCGTTAAGACCAAACACATCATTAGTAACAGCTCCATCAATAGTGAACTGATTGAATCTATTATTCATACCGCCAATTGAAACAGACTGTCCTTTCACATCTGCTTGCGGAGTCAATCTAGTAAAATCTTCAATTGAACGAGAAACAGTTGGTAAATTTTCCATCTGTTTTCTTGAAATAGAGGTTTCAGCACCAGTCTTCAAGTTTTTAGAACCGCCTGTTCTAGTTACTGTGACCTCATCTAAAACTGTCTCATTACTTCCAAAAGTACTATTTAAGACATAAGGCTGGCCTAATTGTATATAAACATCATTATAAACAATAGGATTTTGTCCAACGTAGGTTACTTCAATTTTGTAAGGTCCACCGACACGCATCGCTGGTAGGTTAAAACGACCTGCAGCATTCGAGGATCCAGAATAAACCGTTCCTGATGGCACGTGCGTTGCCTTAATTGTTGCTCCCGAAGTTACACTGCCGTTTGCTTCTTTTACAATACCTGTAACGCTACTTGTCGTAACCTGAGCTTGTACAGCACCATAGCTGGCCATAACAAGAGCGAAAAAGAGTAAAGATCTTTTCATATAATGTGATTTGTTAAAAAATGTTAAGCAAAATTACTAAGAGATTTCAAATTACAAAGGACTTAATATAAACTTAACACACTAAACCACACATACTTCATGAAATACAGACAAATTTTACTATATTAACATACAATTTATTCGCAAAAAAAACGTTGTAACATGTTTTAAACCAGCATTCCACTCCGAACCGACCCACCAAAAATAATTTTCCACATCAAATCCCCGAAAATCTTTTGTAACAACATTCTTCCATTCGGAATTTAACTTTTTAAAAATTTTTAACTAATTTCCTGTCAATCGAGACTTTTATTAAACAACTCAGTTTCTTGTCGAATTTGAGCCACTGTAACCTATTCCGATCGAAAAAATCTAAACGATTGTATAGACGTGATGGTTTATATAAAAAATGTTTCAAAAACCGAGAACTTTTCAGAAATTCGCACACCTAATAATTTATGCTTCATGGAAGACGGTATTCAAAATTCTTCTTTTCAAGAACCTGTAGATATTAAACTATCTCCTGCAGGGCTCTCCTTCTTGGCTTCAGCTGCCAAATGGGCCAATTTTTTGGCCATTGTCTGTTTTATTTTCATCGGCATTTCTGCCATAACCATGGTCAGTCTAATCTTCGGAGCCAGTGCATTATCACTCGGAGCCGACGAATATGTAACAGCAGGGGCCTTATCCACATTCGGCGTACTTTATCTCTTATTTCTTGCTTTCTTCTGCCTTCCCATCTATTTCCTGTATAATTTCGGATCAAAAGCGAAAAAAGCAATCGAGAACCGCGATAACATCCAACTCGAATTGTGCTTAGATGCACTCAAAAAACATTACAAATTTATTGGCATCATAGTCATCATCACCATCGCCTTTAATTTTATGGGGCTAGTCGTTGGTGTCGTACTCGGCATTAGTGATGCTTTTGCCGGCGTATAATATAGCCATAAATAACAATAAAAAAAGCGGAGTATGCACCTAGCATACTCCGCTTTTTTTATTGTGTTGATTCTTTATTTTTTATAATATTTCATCGCGTTTGGAATCAATTTCTGAATATCCGCAATCCGTCGCTCATCACTCGGGTGCGTACTCAAAAACTCTGGCTGCCCTTTTTGACTACCCGAAGCCATACGTTTCCAGAAATCTACAGCCTCATTTGGATTGTAACCTGCCAAAGCCATAATAATCAAACCTGCTGCATCCGCATCCGATTCATCGCTTCTCGAAAATTTCAATTGCGCCAGATTACCACCTAAACCATACAAATTGTTAAAAACACCGAGTGTACTGTTTCCAGACACCCCTGCTGCTGATCCTAAAATCTGTCCACCTAATTGTAAAGCAATCTGATTCGAAGCCTGAGCTACCGAATGCTCCTCAATAGCATGGGCGATCTCGTGCCCCATAACTGTTGCCAACCCTGCTTCTGTACGTGTTACCGGCAATATTCCGGTATATACCGCAACTTTACCCCCAGGCATACACCATGCATTCACATCATCGCTCTTCACCAGATTAAACTCCCAGTTGAAGTTAAATTGATTTGCGCGGCCCGTACTTTGCAAATATTGGTTAACCGCCGTCGCTAGCTTGTTACCAACGCGTTTCACCATAGCTGCATCTGCAGTTCCGGTTACTACTTTCGCGCTATTTTTCGATAAGAAATCTTTATAAGCCAATGCAGCTTGTTGGTTCACTTGATCTGCACTGACCAATTTCAAATATTTTTTTCCTGTAACTGCTGAAGTTGCGCAACCTGACAACCCCGATGCCAGTGTTACACATGCTAATACCATAGCCGAATATTTAAACACTCCGTTCATATGTATATATTTTCTTTCAATGGCCATATGGAATATCCGTGCGCTGGCGATCGGCTTTAAGCTTTTCCAACATGGATACTTCACAATAAATTATTAAATACGTTATAGCGGATGCAATTATTGTGCCTATTCTTTTTCCTTCGACTTTTTCTTAAAGAGATAAATCTTGGATTCATGTCCCTTTAATAGGCGCTCTATATTCTTTTGGTGGGTAATTAACAACAAGATACAGATGGCTATCCCATAAAGCAGCACAGAAGGTATCGTTGTTTTAAAAATAAAGGCCAAACTAAAAGGAAATGCAAAACCTGCTGAAATGGATCCCAACGAAACATAATGTGTTGTCAGCAGGATGATGATAAACACAGAAACACAGACCAAAGCGGCAGGTGTATGTATTGCGAGGATCATACCACACAGTGTGGCCACCCCTTTTCCACCTCTAAATCCCGCAAACACAGGAAACAAGTGCCCCAATACCGCAATAACGCCAAGTGCCAACTGAAAGTTGACAAATTGGACATCGCTCGTATTTTGCCCCAGTTCTATTAAATAAGCCAGGTTTGTTGCTGTCCAGCCTTTAAATATATCTACAAACATCACGATCGATCCCGCTTTAGGGCCCAATACGCGAAAGGTGTTAGTCGCCCCAGCATTACCGCTACCATACTCACGAACATCTACCCCATAAAATGCCTGTCCCAACCAAACTGCTGTAGGTATGGACCCAAACAAATAAGCTAGTAATACTGCAGTTACTAAATAAATCGATATCATTAATTAAATCAGTTCTTATATTAATTTGGCCTTCAGACTAAGATCCAGGCTCTTTACACTGTGTGTCAAAGCACCTACTGAAATATAATCTACCCCAGCCTCCGCATACGATCGGATCGTGTCGAAAGTTATTCCCCCAGAGGCCTCTGTCTTGAATCGATGGTCAATAATCTGAACAGCTTTGGCTACATCCTGCGGCGAAAAATTATCTAACATGATCCGGTCCACTTCGCCAAAGTTAAGAACTTCATCAAGCTCCGCAAAATTTCGGACTTCAATTTCTATTTCTATTGGTTTATTTAGGTTCTTTCTGTAATCATTTGCACGTTTTAGCGCCGGCACAATACCACCACTATAGTCCACATGATTGTCCTTAATTAAAATCATATCAAAAAGACCAAAACGATGATTGGTTCCACCTCCTATACGAACGGCCTCTTTCTCCAATACACGCAATAAGGGTGTGGTTTTCCGTGTATCCAAAACTTTCGTATCTGTACCTTTTAGAAGGTCTACATATTTTCGGGTAGTTGTCGCAATGCCGCTCATACGCTGCATGACATTCAGTACCAAACGCTCTGCCAGCAAAATACTTTGGATATTTCCCCTCACATAAAAAGCAATATCACCTACTTTAACCTGACTTCCATCCTGGATAAACACCTCACAGGCCAACGTATCGTCAATATAAGCAATAATCGCCTGTGCGACTTCAACCCCTGCTAAAATACCATTATCCTTAACAATCAATTTGGCTTCACCTTGCGCCCCAGCCTCAATCGTAGAAAGTGAGGTATGATCACCATCGCCCAAATCCTCCGCGACAGCCTGTTTTACAAACTGGGCCAGATAGTCCTTGATTTCCTTCTCCATAAATACTATTTATTGGGCTAAGATGTGGAATAATTTTTTAATCGAAAAATAGATTTATAAAAAAAGCATCGCTAGCTTTAATTTTTGTCGATTCTTAGCTCTTCAACAGAATGGTTATTATTTCCTACACCTATCTTTATAAAGACACGATAGTTGGCTTGTTCTGTGGCTAATGAAAATGTAAAATATTGATAGCCATTGTTCGCATTGCTGGCTTGGGTCAATTTAACAGTCTTGGGTTTATGCTGATTAAAAAATGCCGCCAACATAATTTCCGATTGGTATTTTGTATAAACACCATTCTCTCCCAAAATTGATAAGGTTAAGTTAGAACCGAAATACTTGGCCATATTTTTTGCATTACCTTCTTTCAAATACGATTTCAGTTCCTCCGAAATACTTCCTAAAGAATCATCATCACCCGGCAAAGCTACCTTTACCCCTGTATTTACTTCTCTTAAATAATGCCCAAAGGCCGCAGTGTGTACAAAAAGACTATTAATAAGTATAAATGCGCAATAGCTTAAAAATTTCATATAGCTCAACATATTATAGAACAGCTTCTATCATCCATATCAATCATTAGGTAGTTCTGCTTTTTAACCAAACATAAATTATGCCACAAACCTATAAAATTATTAGGGATTAACAAGGGAACTTTTTAAGATGCGTTGATAGATTCTAAAATTAAGATTATCTTTGTTATAAGATGAATAAGAAAAAAGTTGCACTCATGATCCTAGACGGACTAGGATATGGAAAACATGATAAATCAAATGCAGTTGAAGCTGCAAACACCCCATTTTTAGATCATTTATTAGAAGCTTATCCAAACTCAAGCTTAGAGGCTTCGGGTGAAGCTGTAGGCTTACCTGCTGGACAGATGGGTAACTCGGAGGTTGGCCACATGAATCTTGGTGCCGGAAGAATCGTCTACCAAGAATTGGGTCGTATTCACAAGGCTGTCAACGACGGTGTATTCAATTCGGATCCTATTATTCAAGACGCATTTAAATATGCATTAGAAAATAACAAAAAGGTACACTTTATCGGATTACTTTCCGATGGTGGTGTACACGCACATACAAAGCACTTAAAAGGCTTATGTGATGCTGCAAAACAGGCCGGCTTGACAAGCGACCAAGTTTTTATACATGCATTTTTAGATGGCCGTGATACGGATCCAAACTCCGGCATTGGTTATGTTAAAGACTTACAAGACTATTTAAAGACGACAACAGGTACTTTTGCCTCTGCAATCGGTCGATATTATGCAATGGACCGCGACAACAGATGGGAACGCGTAAAATTAGCATACGATCTTTTGGTAAAAGCGGAAGGTGAAAAATCCAATGACCTTGTTGCATCGATCCAGAAATCATACGACGAAGGTGTAACCGATGAATTTGTGAAACCAATTGCATTGGTAGATGCAAACGGCGCGCCAGTGGCAACAATCCAAGAAGGTGATGTTGTATTCTGTTACAACTTCAGAACAGATCGTGGCCGCGAGATTACAATTGCGTTGACACAAAAGGCATTTCCAGAATATGATCTACAACCATTAGATCTATATTATGTGACAATGACCTCTTACGATGAAACATTCCAAAATGTCAGAGTGGTATTCCAAAAAGATAACTTGACCAATACCTTGGGTGAAGTGTTGGAAGCAAACCATAAAACACAAACGCGTATTGCCGAAACAGAGAAATATCCGCACGTGACATTTTTCTTTTCAGGAGGTCGTGAACAACAGTTTGAAGGTGAAAACCGCTTGCTAGTTCCATCACCAAAAGTAGCGACTTACGATCTTCAACCAGAGATGTCTGCTAAAGGAATTACAGAAGCTATCGTCAACGACATGGAGACCCTTCAACCAGATTTTATCTGTCTGAATTTTGCAAACCCAGACATGGTAGGTCACACCGGTGTTTTTGAAGCTGTCATAAAAGCAGTAGAAACTGTTGATCAATGTACAAAAACGGTTGTTGAAACAGGCCTTAAAAATGGTTATTCCTTTATTATTTTGGCCGATCACGGTAACTCCGAGTTTATGGTCAATGAAGATGGATCGCCAAATACGGCACACACCACCAATTTGGTTCCGTGTATCTTAATTGACGATCAGTATAAGAAAATAGCAGATGGTAAATTAGGTGATATTGCCCCGACCGTCTTACAGCTTTTAGGCGTCAATATCCCCGTTGAAATGACAGGAAATGTATTGGTATCAGAATAATAATTTACTTAAAAATAGCAGCAGAGCACTTTCCCTTCTTATGGGCAGTGCTCTGCTTTTTTGGAGCTGTGGATCGCCATCCGCAACAAAAAAAACACAAAAATCTACAGCTATATTTTCTGTCGATTCGTTTTTTAATGCCGAAGTCAATCGCTTGCAGCAGCTCAATCCCGCAGTTCTGAAATCTGTCAGCAAAGACGGTGAGAAAGAACAACGCGAACTAAAAATTGGCAGCTGGAAAAATGAACTCTCCGCTTTTCAAGCTGCCGATATCAGCAAAAACTTCGATCCATCACTGTATGAAGTCAAAGCTGTAGACTGTGTGACAGAATTTACCGCTAAAAAGAAAGAACTGCAGATACAGAAACTGCGCATCGAGTTTGACAAAAACGAAAAGGTAAAACACATCCATATCGATAAAAAGATAACAAATACCTTATACGATAGTCAAGAAAAATTAGACTATTACAGCGACTCGCTGTATCGAATTGTCAAACTGCAGGATGTCCAAGGTTTGGATGCCAATCAATATGAAATTGAAGGCAAGTTTATTCCTTCCAAAAAATAGACCGCCTGATCAGTACCATACACAGCGCCCTCAAGAATAGCATCCATTTTTGAGGGCTTTTTCGTAAATTCAGTTTATCTTTTAAGCGGACATTTATACAATGTCACAACAATAATAAATGCAACACAATTGCTTTATATTTTATTTTCCTTATCTTTGACCAGATTAACAAAATTACTCAACGGATAAATGGGTTTAAACGTAGTGATTTCAGCGTGAAAGATATCTCATTGAACAAATTCGCAGCATTAATGCTCTTAATGACCTTCTTAATTGGTCAGTTCATTGTGTATACCCATGCGCATCCGCAAACTGCACTCAGTATCGTAGACAGTCCTGCAAAAAAACACCATGCAGACCATCCGAAGTGTTCCATCTGTGATCAAAATTCACATCCACAAATTGTTTTTCATTTTACGCTAAGCGAATTAATACTCCCGACACGCCAGGTCGAATTTGGCCTGTTTATCACGGGAGATCAAATTATTCGATCACTGCTTTCTGGCAATCGTGGTCCCCCCATCTGTTAGTTTTTACATAAGTCCAATAATGTTATTCATATACTCTTCTCATTATTGCGACAAACAACTTCATAAAAGTTTTTAGAACTTGACAGTCTCAAGAATTCATACGATGAGTTATTGGGCTGCTGTTATCCTTGATGTTATATATACGTAAAAATTATTCGTACAGATGAAACTTAAAATTATAGGCTGCATTTTTATGCTTGTCTCCTATTTCTCCATATTTCCGGCCCTTGCTGCTTCAATAAGTGGTAAAGTAACGGACGCCAAAACTAATCTTCCTATTGCTGGTGCAACAATATCACTGCAACAGCTTCGTTCGAGCACCGCATCTGACCAACAGGGTCATTATAGCTTCAAATCACTTCCTTCAAGTGGACGCTACTTGGTTGAGGTCCGTTTCTTGGGTTATCAGTCCGTTGTCAAGACCGTCGATCTAACTTCGGAAAATCTTTCCCTTGATTTCGCCCTAACCGAAAGTATTATTGAAACCAATGAAGTCGTCGTTACAGGTACACTGGTCACTTCGCAGAGCCGTCGCAACAGTACCTCGGTTGCTGTAATCTCCAAAGATGAACTACAGGGAAATGCAACAAATCTTATTGACGCGCTGGCCCGACAAGTTCCCGGACTAAGCCAGATCACAACAGGACAGGGCATTTCAAAACCCGTTATACGGGGCCTTGGTTATAACCGTGTCGTCACGGTGAGCGATGGTGTCAAACAGATGGGACAGCAATGGGGTGACGAACATGGTATTGAAATCGACCAAAATCAACCGGATCGTGTGGAGGTCCTACGTGGTGCAGCCTCTTTGATGTACGGATCTGATGCTATTGGCGGTGTAATCAATGTGCTTGAACCAAATGTTCCTACAGCTGGGCAAATTAAAGGTGAAGTATTGAGCAGCTACTCCACCAACAACGGACTAACCAATAGTTCGGTTATGCTTACCGGTAATGAAAATGGTTTCGTATGGCGTGGGCGTGGTTCTTATCAAAATGCCTATTCTTATAATACGCCGGCAGGCCGATATGGCAATAGTGGTTTTAATACCAGTAATTTCAGCGGTATGCTCGGGCTAAACAAGCAATGGGGCTACTCTCATCTGAATTTTTCGTACCTAAAAAATAATATCGGCTTTTACGATGCCGAACCTGGTGACCCGCTTTACATAAACTCAAAAAGCCGGACCTTAGATTTCCCCAAGCAGGACATCCGCCATTACAAACTGGCCCTCAACAATAACTTTATCATCGGTTCCGGTAGTTTAAAACTTGATCTGGGCTATCAAAAAAATCAACGTCGGGAGCTTGAAGAAGCAACACCGTCCCTATTCTTTGACCTGAATACATATTCACTTGACGCAAAATATTCGTTGAGTGAAAAAAATGGCTGGCAACATGTATTTGGTATTAGTGCTAGCCAAGAACACAGTTTAAATAAAGGCGTTGAATTCTTAATTCCGGCCTATGATCAGTTGGAATTGGGCGCTTTTGGCTATGCAAAGAAAACCTGGGGCGAAAATACCTTTAACGTTGGATTACGCTATGACTACGTCAATAACAAAGGCAAGCAGCTCTTTATTGAAGACGAAGAACAGTTCGCTGGTTTTAAAAATAGTTTCAGCAATGTTAGCGGAGCGCTTGGATATACCCATATTTTCAGCGAAGACCTCAATTTCAAAGCAAATGCCGGTTCGGCTTTTAGAGCGCCTAATCCGGCAGAATTAGGTTCCAATGGGGTACACGAAGGAACGTACCGCTATGAAGTGGGAAATGAAAACCTGAAACCTGAACGAAGCTACCAAGCGGATGCAACCCTCGAGTTTGGGCATAGCATCGTTACAGGAAGTGTCGGAATCTACGAAAACTATATCCACAATTTTATCTATGCCTCAACAACAAAAGGCGACACGAAAACCGTGGTGGGCGAAGATGGCGATGCGCATACCTACGACGTATATCGCTATGGCCAGGTCAATGCCAATCTTTACGGTGTCGAAGGAAGCCTGAATTTTCACCTGTTGAACTGGATACACCTGGATAATACATTTAGCTATACCCATGCACAGAACAATACCTTTAACAGACCCTTGGCATTGATTCCAGCTGGCGTTGTACACAATACACTGCGTCTTGAGCCCAAGATTAGCGGCCTGAACGCTTTCTACGTTTCTGTGGGGCTGGACAATTATTTCAAACAGAACCGCATTGATGAAACGTTCGAGACTCCAGCGGACTCCTACACTTTATTGAATGCAGGAATCGGGACGACATTACATCTCGGATCGCAACAGCTCAAAGTATTTGCAGCAGCTTCAAACTTGACCAACAAACGTTATTATGATGCATTGAGCCGATTGCGCCCAGGACGTCTTTCACAGGAAGACACGAGCTTTGGTGTCTACAATATGGGTAGAAATATCACCTTCGGTGTGTATCTGCCATTGCGTATAAAGTAAATTAATCGTGATAATAAATGATCGTGAAACGGAGTAAGAATTAGTCCATAATAAAAATAGAAAAGCGGGATCTTCAATATCCCGCTTTTCTATTTTATACTTATTTGGGGTCATCTGCTGTTGCTTCCCTTGCCAAGGCCACTTCGTCGGGCATGGCTTCCAAGGAAGAATCCAACGCAAACAAGGACTCATCTGAAGCGCGGTCACCACCAGCGATTTTCAGTTTATCAATCAATTCCAATGCTAACTTCTCTTCCTCGATCTGCTCCTTGACAAACCACTGTGCAAAGTTCCATGTTGCCCAGTCCTTCTGGGCCAACGCTAAATTGACAATGTTATAGATCGCTTCGGTATTATCGACTTCGTGTTTAAAAACGCGATTAAAGCATTCGGTCAGCGATTGCGGATCCGCGGGCGGCGCTGCAATAGCCTGTATTCTGGGGCGGCCACCTCTTTCCAGAATATAACCCATAATTTTAGTCATGTGATTTCGCTCTTCTTGGGCATGTCTATACAGAAAATTGGCGATTCCGCCATAACCCTGATCATCTGCCCATACCCCCAACGCCAAATAAATCTGTGCAGCCTCAGCCTCTTTTGTCATCTGACTGATTAAAATTTCCTGCATTTCCTTTGACAATCGATTCGTTTCCATAATATTCATTTTGATTTAGGAAAAGAACAGTTTCAGTGCCTAATTCGTTTGAAATTTATCAAAGTAAAAACTGTCGAAAATTTACTCCTCGAAATGAAACTGGCTCTCATTTGTGACAGGCATATTCCAACTGTTACATTCCAATAAGTACATTTCAATCGGCACAAAATCAACAGGCACAAAATCAACAGGTACAAAATCAATAGGTACAAAATCAATAGGCACAAAAAAAAGGGAATACCATTGGCATTCCCTTTATCTATGCTTTTATAGCGATACTATTTCAAGTTATCTCTATATACTTTCGCTTTTTTGATTTCTGTTTGGATATCTTTTTTCGATGCATCAAAGCTCAACACTTTTTCGTAATCCTTGATTGCATTGTTATAAGCGTCAGTTGCCATTGCCTTATTGTAGTTAGGGGTACCCTCTGTTCCGATCAAGATACCTAAATCACGATTAGCGATCGCTCTATTTTGATAGAATTTCGAATCGGTAGGCGTAATGGCAATTGCTTTTGAATAATCTTCAATAGCTACTTTCAACAACTGTTCTTTATTCGCAACAGATGTTTTGTTCGTTGATTGAACAGCCAGATTGTTTGTTGCTTTCGCTTTGAAGTATAGCGCATTGGCATTTTTCCCGTTTAATGCAACTACTTTTCCAAAAGTTTCAGCTGATTTTTTATAGTCACCATTTTGAAATTGAGAATATCCCAACATATATAATACGTCCGGATCTTTCCCTTCCTGAGGGAGGGCTTTAGTCAAGTATGACTCTGCATTCTTGAAATCACCATCCAAAAGAGCTTTCTGCCCCATTCTCACATTAGCGTTGCTATGCTCAGCCTGTTTTGGTTGTTGTGCATTCGCGCTAAAAGCAACTAAAGCAAAAACCCCAGTAAACAAACCCAATTTAAATGATTTTAAATTCATATCTAAATAGTTACGTTTTTATATTCACTCTTTAATGATCACTTGTGATCGTTTCTACATCTGTAAAAAAGCATCCGATTGATTTCTTTAAACTTAAAAACTGCCATCGGCGCCCTTTCACATTCCAATATTACAATTATTATGCCTATTTCTCCAACAAATGGCAGATAAATTTTATTTAACCTGCCTTTTTTTCCTATTCTAGAAAATAGATTTGTAATTTTGCTCACTTTTAGCAATTGGCACTTCCCTTGCAATATAGGGGAAACAACAATAGAAGCTTAAAATTTGAAAGTCAGCCGTCAACATGTCAGCGACTGCCAAATACACAAAATAAATACTATGAGCAAATTCGAAACTTTTGATTTCAGTCAAGCAATTCCAATCGTTGCAGAGGATACCGAATTCTTCCCCCTACTTACACAAGAGGATGAAGATAATATGGCGAATGCTGAAATTCCAGAAGCATTGTCTATTTTGCCTTTACGTAATACCGTATTATTCCCCGGTGTTGTCATTCCGATTACCGTAGGTCGAGATAAGTCCATCAAATTGGTCAAAGAGGCCTATAAAGGCAGCAAGACTATCGGTGTTGTCTCTCAAAAGGATATGACAGTAGAGGACCCAGGATTTGAAGAACTAAATAAAGTGGGCACGGTAGCTCATATCATTAAAGTGCTCCAAATGCCGGATGGTAATACCACCGTCATCATCCAGGGAAAACAGCGGTTCAACTTGTTGGAGATTGTGGAAACCGAGCCTTATTTAAAGGCTCGTGTGGAGAAATTCAACGAGGCAAAGCCGAAGATGACCAAGCACTTCAAAGCGACCATTTCCACTTTAAAAGAAATGGCGCTGCAGATCATCCAACTGTCGCCAAACTTACCTAGTGAAGCTGGTATCGCTATCAAAAATATTGAAAGCCCTTCTTTTCTGATCAACTTTATTTCGTCGAATATCAATGTCGAAATGACAAAGAAACAGGAGCTGCTTCAAATACCTAAAGTAGAGAATCGTGCCAAACTTTTATTGGAGCTGTTGACGACAGAAATCCAGATGCTGGAGCTAAAACACCAGATCCAGAATAAAGTACGCGTCGACCTTGACAAGCAACAACGTGATTATTTCTTGAACCAACAGCTTAAAACAATTCAGGAAGAGCTGGGAGGAAACACGCCCGATCTTGAGCTGGAAGAGCTTAAAAAACGGGGTAAGAAAAAGAAATGGAATGTTGATGTTGAAAAACATTTCACAAAAGAACTCGAAAAGCTATCGCGTATCAATCCTGCCGCTGCAGATTATTCGGTACAACTCAATTACCTTGAGCTACTACTTGATCTACCCTGGAATGAAACAACAAAAGACAATTTTGATTTAAACAAAGCACAAAAAGTACTCGATAAAGATCATTATGGGCTTGAGAAAGTAAAAAAACGTATCATTGAATATCTTGCGGTATTGAAATTAAAAAATGATATGAAAGCACCTATTCTTTGTTTAGTAGGCCCTCCGGGAGTCGGTAAAACCTCTTTGGGAAGATCTATTGCCAAAGCATTGGGGCGTAAATATACCCGTATGGCCTTGGGTGGTGTACGCGATGAAGCAGAAATCAGAGGACACCGTAAAACTTATATCGGCGCAATGCCGGGCCGTATCATACAGTCACTGAAAAAAGCAGGAGCAGCAAATCCGGTTTTTATTTTGGACGAAATCGATAAAATGAGCGCGGACTTCAAAGGAGATCCTTCGTCGGCCTTATTGGAAGTATTGGATCCGGAACAAAACACACATTTCTATGATCATTATGTCGAAATGGAGTTTGACCTTTCCAAAGTAATGTTTATTGCGACCGCCAATTCCTTGAGTTCTATTCAACCTGCGTTATTGGATCGGATGGAAATTATCGAAGTGAATGGTTATACCATCGAAGAGAAAATCGAAATCGCGAAAAAGCACCTTTTGCCAAAACAACGCGAAATGCATGGAATGGCAGCCAAAGATGTGTCGTTAAAAGCTAAGATCATCGAACAGATTATCGAGGATTACACACGTGAATCTGGTGTCCGCGGATTAGAAAAAAAGATCGGCTCCGTGGTACGTGGTATTGCAACACGCATTGTCATGGAAAAGGATTACAGTCCGAGTATCAACGAACAGGATCTGCTCGATATCCTGGGTGCTCCAATATTTGATAAGGACATCTACGAAAATAACAATGTTGCCGGTGTTGTAACGGGTCTGGCCTGGACATCCGTAGGTGGCGATATCTTATTTATAGAATCTTCTCTGAGCCCCGGAAAAGGACGTTTGAGCCTGACAGGTAATTTGGGTGATGTCATGAAAGAATCTGCGTCGATTGCACTAGCCTACCTGAAAGCCCACGCTTCGGATTTCGGCATTAACTATCGCGTTTTTGACCATTGGGATATCCATATTCACGTTCCTGCGGGCGCCATTCCAAAAGATGGTCCCTCAGCTGGCATAACAATGCTTACCGCACTGACATCGCTATTTACCCAACGTAAAGTGAAGGAAAAATTAGCCATGACAGGTGAAATTACCTTACGTGGTAAAGTATTGCCTGTTGGCGGTATTAAGGAGAAAATCCTTGCTGCAAAACGTGCGAACATCAAAGATATTATCCTTTGTAAATCCAATGAAAAAGACATCTTGGAAATCAAGGAAGATTATATCAAAGACATGCAATTCCACTATGTGACTGAAATGTCGCAGGTGATCAAACTCGCGCTATTGGAAGAAAAAGTAACTGGTGCCATCGATCTGGCTCAAGATATAGAAAATACCAAAAAAGAGAATTAACAGATACCCGAAAGGTTTTGAATAGAAAGGGATTGTCCAAATGGACTGCCCCCAAAAGATTGGACAAATTTAGTTAATTAGATTTGTAATAATGAGCTCGATATTCTGTCGGGCTCATTCCATTTAAATTTAGTTTTATCCGTTGGTTATTGTAATAGGAGATATAATCTTCTATTTCGCTCACAAAACCTGATCAGCTATTCTTGAACAGTTTGAGCTGATTTCCAAACAATTCTTTGTTGGAGCCAAGCTTCTTTTATCATAGCTTTGATTGCAGAAATCATCGTTTAGAACCTAACTTTTCATGTAGGAGCTCCTCGTCCAGACTATCTTCATATTTTGAAATCACCAGCGTTGCCGCTGAATTTCCGATCAAATTGGTTATCGCTCTTGCTTCACTCATAAAACGATCCACACCAAAGATCAAAGCGACAGATTCTACCGGTACATGGCCAACTACAGGCAAAGTCGCGGCAAGGGTAACGAAACCACTTCCTGTTACGCCCGCAGCCCCTTTGGAGGTCAATAGCAATACCAGCAATAAGGTAATTTCCTGCTCCAGGCTGAGATGCATATTGAGGGCCTGCGAAATAAAGACCGCCGCCATAGTCAGATAGATACTTGTCCCATCGAGATTGAAAGAATAACCCGTGGGGATAACTAAGCCCACAACAGGCTTGGCACAGCCCGCATCTTCCATCTTCTGCATAATGCCCGGCAAAGCCGACTCAGAAGAGGAGGTCCCCAAAACGATTAAAATCTCTTCTTTGATATATTTTAAAAACTTAAAAACGTTCACCTTGAGATAAAAATACAATACCGCCCCAATCACAATGATCACGAAGATAATACAGGTCAGGTAGAAGCTCAACATCAGCATACCGAGTTTAGATAAGGCCTGGATTCCAAACTTACCGATCGTAAAACCCATTGCTCCCATTGCCCCGATTGGAGCCAGATACATGATCATTTTGATAATGGAGAAGAGAACCTTCAGAAAAGATTGCAATACATGGAGCACAGGCTCAGATGCTTTCTGTCCTATTTTTGTCATACCGATCCCAAATAGCACTGCAAAAACGAGTACCTGCAACATGTTGTCCGACGCCACCGCAGCAATCACATTACCTGGAATAATCCCGATGATAAAATCCATAAAACCATGTGGCTCTTTGGATTCTGAAATATAATGGGATACCGAAGATACATCAAGACTAGCGGGATCGGCGTTCATTCCGGTCCCCGGTTGTATCCAATTAACAAAGACCAAACCGATAATCAGGGCAATCGTTGTCATGATCTCGAAATAGATAATGGAGGTTAAACCGATTTTCCCCACTTTTTTCGTATCCTGCATTCCCGCTATACCGATCACAATGGAGCTAAAAATCAATGGCGCAATAACCATCTTGATCAGTTTAATAAAAGCATCTCCTAGTGGTTTTAGCTTAACAGCAAAGTCTGGGTAATAGATACCACAGATAATCCCTACAAGTATACCCACGATGACTTGAAAATAGAGGCTCTTAAAAATGTGCTTCATGATAGATTTATTTACGGACAGCAATTCCCTTTGCTTTAATCGGTTTTTGGTTTAGGATATTGAAATTAATCGGTACGAATATAAAAAAAAAGGGATGCATTTTTGCATCCCTTCCTATGATAATTTTGAACTTAGCTACTGAAATATGCTCTTACATTCTTTCCTTCAATCCAGTTCATATAAGCTTTATTGACAACCTTGTTTCCACCAGGTGTTGGGTAATCGCCGGAGAAATACCAATCACCTTTATGGTCTGGACAAGCTTTGTGTAAATTATCCAAAGTTTGATAAACTACTTCAAGCTCTGCTTTCAGGTGGTGAGGTCTTACAATACGAGCGATTTCTTCCGAAATCTCTTCATCAGTAAAAGGCGCGTAAATGGCTTTGACATAATTATCGATATCATTGACATCTTGGGTCATTGATACCACACATTTTTGATAAACTTCATCGATAATATGTGCCATACCACGTTGTTTTAGGAGATTAATAGCGGCTTCGAAAGCGACAAACTCACCCATACGTGACATATCGATACCATAACAATCTGGATAACGGATCTGAGGCGCAGATGAAACGATCACGATTTTTTTCGGATTCAAACGATCTAGGATCGTTAAAATACTTTGTTTCAATGTTGTTCCCCGAACAATCGAGTCATCAATGGCAACGATCGTATCTTCGTGATCCTTTACAATACCGTACGTTGTATCGTATACGTGCTGTACCATATCTGTACGATCCGCATCCTGCGTAATGAACGTGCGCAGTTTAGCGTCCTTCACGTTAAGTTTTTCAAAACGAGGTTTAATACTCAAGATCTCATCCAATTCTTCATCAGAAATTTTTTCTGAGCGATTCAATAAAGTATCTTTTTGAAAATCCCGAACATAGGTATTGATACCATCCATTAAGCCATAGTATGATACTTCAGCTGTATTTGGAATAAACGAGAATACGGTATTTTTGATATTATTTTTGACAGATTCCAATACCTGAGGCACCAGTAATCTACCCAATTCTTTACGTTCTTGATAGATATCAGCATCTGATCCACGTGAGAAGTAAATACGCTCGAAAGAACAAGAACGTTGTTCTACGGGTTGTCTAAACATCTCTTGGGATACTGTACCATCTTTTTTAGCGATCAGGGCATGGCCTGGTTTAATTTCCTTCACAGCACCAATAGGAATATTGAATGCAGTTTGGATGACCGGTCTTTCCGATGCTACAACCAGGATCTCCTCATCCTGATAATAAAACGCCGGACGGATACCAGCTGGGTCACGCATAACAAAAGCATCACCATGACCAAAGATACCTGCGATGGTATAACCGCCATCCCAAGTTTTGGCCGAACGCTTCAATATTTTGGTAACATCAATATTTTTAGCAATCAGCGAACTGATCTCAATATTAGAATGACCTTCTTTTTTGAATTGATCGAAAAGATCTTGGTTCTCATCATCTAAGAAATGGCCAATTTTTTCCAAAACGGTTACGGTGTCCGCTTTTTCCTTTGGATGTTGTCCCAACTCATATAACTGTTGCAACAATTCGTCCACATTGGTCATGTTGAAGTTACCCGCTACCACCAAATTACGAGACATCCAATTGTTTTGTCTTAAAAATGGGTGACAGCTTTCGATACTGTTCTTTCCATGCGTTCCATAGCGCAAATGTCCTAAAAGTACTTCTCCCGTAAAACTTACGTTATCTTTTAACCATTGCGTATCTTTTGACTCCTCCGGAAATGCTTTCTGAACAGAAGCAAATTTTTTCTGTACATATTCGAATATGTCTGCCACAGCAGTTGAGCCCATTGCTCTGTAACGCGAAATGTAACGATTTCCAGGTTTTACATCAAATTTAATGGTTGCAATTCCAGCCCCGTCTTGTCCACGGTTATGCTGTTTTTCCATTAATAGGTACAATTTGTTGATGCCATAAAATGGCGTACCATATTTTTCCTGATAATAAGATAAGGGTTTTAACAGGCGAATTAGTGCGATTCCGCACTCGTGTTTAATAGCGTCGCTCATATCTTGATTTGATGTCGCAAAAATAAGAATTATTTAGCACTTAGCGATCGCCCCGCTCACTTTTTCAGCAATAAAATTACAGTGAATAGACAGAGGCTCTTTTGAATAGCTCCTTAAGGCCTATTGGGCGATAAAAACAGGGACTTTCACCGCATGTCGCAGCTTGTTAACTGTCTCACCGAAAACAAAATCCTTCACACCACTGTGCCCATGGCTTCCAACAACCAGTAGATCGGCGCCGTATTTTTCACATACTTCGGCAATACTCTTGATCCGGTTATTGTATCCCAGTTCATATTCAGTTTGATGTCCTTGCGACAATAGAAAATCAGCATACAATTTCAGTCGTTCCAAATCCTGACGCGATTCGTAATCATCTGTCGAATCCCCTGTATATTTCACCGATGCACTCTCGACGATATGGACAACGACAAAGGTCGTGTCGTCATGCGACAGCTGTAAAGCATATTGGATTACTTTCTGATCTGAATTTGAGAAATCCAACGCAATCACAACTTTCTTAAAAGAGCCCTTATGTTCAAAATGCAATGCCTCAAATGGTGGGTGAACCTCCAGCTCCGTTGGTTTCGATTTGAGTAAAATGGGGTATAATACGGTCATCATCAATAAGGCAAACAAACCCACAGCGCCCGTCACCAATAATACCGTTACCACAATATTATCGACTTCACCAATCCAGCCGACCACTTCGTCGTAGACCAATTTAAAATTCAGAACAGCGATAATGGCCGCTATCAGCCAGGCCGCAATTTTTGTTAGCGGTTTAATGGCAAAAGAACCCATCTTGACTTTATCGCTCACAAAATGGATCAACGGAATGACGGCAAAAGCGAGCTGCATACTCAAGATCACCTGACTAAAGATCAGCAGCTGTCCAACGCGACCTTCACCCGAAATAAGTATCACCAATACAGCCGGGATAATCGCCAAAAGTCGGGTTATAATCCTTCGCAGTGTCGGACTAATCCGCAATCGAAGGTATCCCTCCATCACGATCTGGCCGGCTAGGGTTCCCGTCACCGTTGAGCTCTGTCCGGCAAGAATCAAGGCAACAGCAAATAATTTTGAGGCCCATTCTGTTCCAAGAAGATTACCCAATAGGTGATAAGCATCTTCAAGTTCGGCAACGTCATGAATACCGTTTTTGTGAAAAACAGAGGCTGCAAGAATCAATATCGCGGCATTTACCAAAAAGGCTAGGTTCAAAGCAATGGCACTATCCCAGAAGTTATACTTGAGCGATTTTCGGATCGAAACCTCATTCCGGTCAATCTTCCGCGTCTGCACAAGAGCCGAGTGCAAATATAGATTATGTGGCATGACGGTTGCACCTATAATGCCTATAGCAATATATAGTGCGGCACTATTCGGGATACTGGGTATAAATCCAGTGGCCACCTCCGCAAAATCCGGTTTAGCCAAAAACATTTCTACCATGAAACACATGCCGATAAGCGCGATCAGTCCAATGATAAAAAGTTCCATTTTCCGCATCCCCAGCTTCTGAAGATAGAGCAATAAGAAGGTATCTGCAAAACTGATCATTACTCCCCAGAGCAGATCAATGCCGAAAAGGAGGTTAAGACCGATTGCCATCCCCAAAACCTCCGCCAGGTCACAGGCCGCAATCGCAATTTCAGCAAGCACATAGAGCACAAAATTCATCCGTTTAGGATAGGTCTCCCTGTTACACTGCGCAAGGTCTTTACCGCGTACAATACCTAAACGGGCACATAGATTCTGTAGTACTAGCGCCATGATATTACTCATCAACAGCACCCAAATCAGGGTATAGCCAAATTGGCTTCCTCCAGCAAGATCGGTAGCCCAGTTACCTGGATCCATATACCCCACACTAATGAGATAAGCTGGACCAAAGAAACTAAGTATCTTCTTAAATTTGGATTTACCTTGATTGACATCTACACTTTCATGGATATCAGATAGGGATTTATGATGAGATTCGTCGTAATGCATAAAATACTGTAAGTGCAATATCGTCTATTGTCAGCCTTAAAGATAAAAAGCTTTACATTATTAGGCAATTAAACCGCGATATTATTAGAATTTAAATGCCAGCTGGCCAGAATTTTCCTTCGATTGGTTGCCAAATTGGATGAAATCGATGATCTCATATTGACCTAAATCAGGTTTAAACTGCCGCACATGAACGCCCTTGCACATAAAGCTCAGGTCGACAGACCGCAACTGTTCTTTTGCAATTTCAAGCTGTTCTGGCTCCAGACATCGTCCAATCGAAATATGGGGTTCGTCGCTAATCTCGATCAAATCAAATTCCGATAAAGTTTGAACAACCTTCCGCGCCCGATCCTTGAGATAACTGCGGGCATGTACTGTCGGTGCAATATAGAAAGCACCACCGGCAAATGATGAAAAATGATCGAAATAAACATACTGACTCCGCTCATAGACCAAAGTCTCCTGCAAAGCCTCAATAGCCATTGTCAGTTTGCTCCCGTCCGCTTCAAAAGCACATATCGTTACATGGGCTTTGGAATTGCAACTGGGGTACCAGCCTTTGTTTTTGTCCGGAAACAGCTCGGCTAACGATGCACGTAGTCGCCGCTTCAAGCCATCTACCAAGACAATACCAGCTTCATCAGGCTGAAAAACAAACGAATATTTATTGACACTACCCTCCATAACAAAAATCAGTTTCCGATCAGTAGGTAAGATAACAAATACCACGGAGATAACAAAACCAAAACCGAACAGCAAGCCAATGAGACGCTACCACCCGATGCCATAGTCCTCCCCGTTGTTGCTGCTGCCGCCCCAAAGCGTATGGTGCTGCTGGTCGAAATAAATAGCATTTATAGGGCCGCTGGTACGATCACCGAGCTGTATGCTATACCCCATTTTCTTTAATTGTTCAATAATTGCTGGTGCTGTATTTTTATCCAATAAAAGGCTACCTGAGCGCGGCTTTCGATCGTCGGTCTTCGCTCCCCCCAGCGATAGCCAAAGCTGGTTACTGTTGATATTGGCCGCCTCGCTGGCTTGTTGTGGCGTCATACCAAACTCGACCATATTCAAGAAAAACTGCAATAGGTTTTGATCCTGTGTATCTCCGCCCTGCACGGCAAAAGAAAGGTAAGGTTTTCCGTTTTTCAAAGCCATCGAAGGCGTAAGCGTTACACGCGGTCTTTTACCCGGCTCGACCACATTGAACGGGTTAATCAATGAATCTAAGACAAAACTCTGTAAGCGCTGACTCATGCCCACCCCGGTATTTCCGGCAATACAGGCAGGGAGCCAACCACCACTCGGTGTGATCGAAACAACCCAACCTTCTTCATCCGCAGCTTCAACGCTTGTTGTTCCCCGCAATAAACGGTCGACATAAGCACTATCCACGGTTAAAGATGCCAAAAGAGCTGTTTTTGGCAATTCCGTTAGCGACGAACTTGTGCGTGCGTCATGTTTAGGAACAAAATCATTTTTCAGCTCCGTATGTGGCGTAAACTCCTTCTTACGCTGCTCCAGTAACGAAAGATACGGATTCTGCTTACCTTCGTAGGGATAAGGGTCTCCCGGAAGTACATTCGGGTTATTTTGCGTAAGATCAATGGTTGCGGCCCTCGACTTGGCATAGGACTCATGTAAAAGACCTTGAATAGGTGTCTTAGGTTTACCGTAAGGATCACCGTAATAAAAATCCCGATCAGCAAAGGCCAAGTTCATAACCTGATAGAGTGTATGAATATAAGAAGCAGAATTATAACCCATTGCCTTTAGATCGAAGTTTTTCAGCAACTGCAAACTCTGTAGCATGGCTGGTCCCTGTGTCCATTCTTGTAATTTATATACGTCAACGCCCTTATAATTGACATGCAATGGTTCCTCCTCAATGGGTTTCCAATTGGCTAAGTCTGCTTTCGTTATTAAGCCACCCTGCTCCTTACTGCCACGGACAAATTCATCTGCAATATCGCCGGTATAAAACCGGTCATAAGCAGCCATGATTGCAGCTTTCCGGTCTTTTCCCGCAGCAAGAGCCTGCTTTTCGGCTTCTACCAATTTGGACAGGGTCCTATGCAGATCCTGCTGCACGAAAACCTCTCCCGCCTCTGGAGCTTCCCAGGATTTACCTTCATGTACTAAAAATACCTTTTTACTGTACGGCCATTCTTTAATGCGCTCTTTGCCACGTTCAATACTCGTTGCAGTTTGCGCATCAATTGGGTACCCTGCAGCCATTTCAAGAGCAGGAGCTAATACTTCTGCTAGACTTTTCGTTCCATAATGCGCCAACATATAGCACAATCCGCCGGGTGTACCCGGTGTGACAGCAGCAAGAGGGCCATATTCTGGTGGAAATTCGTAGGCCTTTGATCTAAAAAAATCGACTGTCGCTCCACTGGGTGCTACCCCCAAGGCATTTATCGCAATGACCTTCTTTAGTTTCGGATGATAAATTAACGCTTGCGTCTCTCCGCCCCAACTCAGTACATCCCACATCGTACAGGTTGCTGCGAGCATTGCACAAGCAGCGTCCACCGCATTTCCGCCTTGTTGGAATAGCTGGGCACCGGCTGTTGCCGCCAAGGGTTTGCCCGTAATAGCCATCCAATGTTTTCCATGTAAGGGTGGTTTCTGTGTGCGCTGAGCAGAGCTCAGCATTGGTATACCGGTAATAAGCAATCCAAACAGCGTCGTCAGCAGCAAGGGGGATCTTCTCTTCATAGCAGCAATCTTTCGTTAAGTAATCTTTCGTTAAGCAAAGGTTTTAGTAAAACCAAGATAGGTATTTTTAAAACAAACAAAAAACTCCCATCAACCGAGGTTGATGGGAGTTTTTAAAATCTTATTTGCTATTGAATTACCAATAAATTGAATATAATGCTGTAACCAATAGCGCTACGATCAATGCAATGACCAAAAACGCCCGGTGTGGTTTAAACATCGTGGTATCAACTTCCAATCCAGCTGGCACAACACCACGCTTATTGTCGATGATACTGATGAGAATCATACCGATAATACAGATCACGAATACAAATCCCATTCTATCCAAAAATGGAATTTCGTAGATTCCTGTTGTTGGATTTGGAACGGAGAAACCTGTCGATGACAAGAATGACAAATCGACCCAATCCGGCAATTTCTTGAAGATGATGGAGAAAATAAAACCACCAATTGTTGCAAACAAAGCTGCATTTGAAGTTGCTTTCTTCCAGAAGAATCCTAAAATGAACATCGCAAAAATACCAGGAGATACAAACCCCGTATATTCCTGAATATATTGGAATCCACCTTTTTTATCGATACCCAAATGTGGCGCAATCAGCACACCCAAGATCATGGCAACCACAACAGTTAGCTTGCCGATATTGACCAATTTCTTATCCGATGCTTCTGTATTGAATACTTTTTTATAAATATCCAAGGAGAAGATTGTTGCAATACTGTTTGCTTTACCTGCCAAAGAAGCGACCACTGCAGCTGTCAATGCTGCAAACGATAAGCCTTTTAAACCTGCTGGCAATAAATTCAACAAAACTGGATAAGCGTGGTCAGGGTTCACCTCACCATGTTGCATCATTTCATTTTGGAACAAGCCATCTTTCCACATGACATAGGCTGCAATACCCGGCAACACGACAATGATAGGCATTAATAACTTCAGAAATGCAGCAAACAAGATACCGTTTCTTGCGGTTTTCAAATCTGCTCCAAGCGCGCGTTGCGTGATGTATTGATTACATCCCCAGTAATTCAAATTAACGATCCACATACCGCCAATCAATACGGTTAGCCCCGGTAAATCGAGATAGTTCTCATTTTTACGATCCAGAATCATATGAAAGTGGTCGGAAGCTTTTTCGGTCATCAAGTGATAGCCTTCCAATATTCCTGATCCACCATAGTGTTCTGAAACGAGATTCAAGGCTAGGTAAGTGGTCGCCAAACCACCCAATACCAAAAAGAAAACCTGAATAATATCCGTATAGCCGATTACTTTCATACCACCTAAGGTAATGATCACAGCAAAAATCGCTATGGCATACATACAGGCCTCCAGACTGATACCGGAAATACTACTTACCGCAATAGCTCCCAAATAGAGGATGGATGTCAAATTGACGACAACATACAACAGCAACCAGAAAACGGCCATGATCATCGCAACAGTTCCATTATATCGTTTATGGAGAAACTGTGGCATCGTAAAGATCTTGTTCTTTAAGTATACCGGGATAAAAAATACCGCAACAACAATCAGTGTAATGGCAGCCATCCACTCGTAAGTCGCGATAGCCAATCCCATCTTAAATCCGGAACCGCTCATACCGATAAATTGCTCGGCCGAAATATTGGATGCAATAAGTGAAGCTCCGATAGCCCACCACGTCAATGACCCCTCAGCCAAAAAATAGTCTTTGGAACCTACAGATTCAGATTTCTTGCGATAATACACCCATAATCCGTAACCTGCCACAATAACAAAGTATATCAGGAAAACGATGTAATCTTTTGTGCTTAAATAATTATTCATGTATTGGTAATTGGTTTAATTTGATCGCCTAATATAGAAATATTTTTAGAACTATATATATCTATTGACCAAATTTTCTAAATACTCCTGCTTACCGCTAATCGTTTTTGGTTCTCCTAATTCCACAGCTAAATCCCTTAAGTTCTCCAGGGTCAGTGTCCGTTCTTCAAATGATGCGCCATGGCCTGTATCAAAAGAAGCATAGCGGTCGGCCCGTATTTTTTTGTAATCCGAGTCCTGCAGGATACGATCTGCAGTAATAAGCGCGCGTGCGAAAAGATCCATACCACCGATATGTGCATAAAACAAATCTTCAGGATCTGTCGAGTTGCGGCGTATTTTGGCATCAAAATTCACACCTCCACCTTGGAATCCACCACCTTCTAAAATAATCAACATGGCTTCGGTCAATTCATTGATATCATTCGGAAATTGATCCGTATCCCATCCATTTTGATAATCACCGCGGTTAGCATCAATGGAGCCCAATTTACCTGCATCTACAGCAACCTGTAGCTCATGCTGGAACGTATGTCCGGCCAATGTCGCATGGTTTACCTCTAAATTTAATTTAAAATCTTCCAAAAGATTATACTGACGCAGGAAGCCCAGCACGGTAGCCGCATCATAATCGTATTGATGTTTTGTAGGCTCACATGGTTTCGGCTCGATAAAGAAAGTTCCTTTAAAACCATTTTTGCGGGCATAATCCTTGGCCATATGTAAAAACTGTGCAAGATGTTCCTGCTCACGCTTCATATTGGTATTTAAAAGGCTCATATACCCCTCTCTTCCACCCCAGAACACATAATTTTCACCACCGAGAGCAATCGTTGCGTCCAAGGCAGCCTTGACCTGTGCGCCACCATGTGCAAGAACATAAAAATCAGGGTTAGTTGCAGCTCCATTCATGTAGCGTTTATGGCTAAAAAGGTTGGCTGTTCCCCAAAGCAATTTTATACCGCTTTCCTGTTGTTTTTCCTTCGCATAATCAACGATAGTTGACAGACGTTTTTCATTTTCAACCACATTATCCGAATAATCAACCAAGTCTACATCATGAAAGCAATAATAGGGTATGTTTATTTTACTGATAAATTCGAATGCTGCATCCATTTTATCTTTTGCCCTCGTGATTACGTCGTTGCTTTCATCCCATGGAAATTGATGTGTCGGTCCGCCAAATGGATCAGATCCGTTACCGTTGAAAGAATGCCAGTATGAACAGGCAAATTTAAAATACTCTTCCATGGTCTTGCCACCAACAATTTGTTTTGGATTATAATAACGGAAAGCCAATGGATTTGTGCTGTCTTTTCCTTCGAATTGAATTTGGCCAACGCCTTTGAAAAATTCCTTTTTCCCTTTGATAATATTCATCTTATTTGTTATTTATTTGTTTGTTTAATAATTCCTTCCATTGCTGATAGTGCTCCTCATATTGCGCTACAAATTGAGGTTCCACTGTATAAACCGGTTTCAAAGAACGAAAAGCTTCTGTAAAATCGGCATAATACCCATTTCCTATACCTGCTCCAAGAGCGGCACCAATACTGCCATCATGATTAAAGATTTCTACAGGAACGTCAGTGGCCCCCACAAATGACTCCCTGAAAACGGAGCTCAAGAATAAATTCGCATAACCTGCACGAATCATATTTGGATGCAGATTATTTTCGCGCATGATATCCAAACCATAGCGAAAAGCAAATGCAATACCCTCCTGTATAGCACGCAGCATATCGCTTGTCTCATGCCTATTCAAATCTATCGCTGAAATTGAAGCCCCAACGGTCTGGTTGTTGAGCATCCGTTCGGCACCGTTGCCAAATGGGATAACCTGCAATCCTTTGCTACCGATAGGAGATGCGCCAGCCATCGCATTAATCTGCTCATAAGACAGATCGTGGCCCAACAAACGTCTCCCCCAGCTATTCATAATGCCTGTTCCATTGATACAGAGCAGTACACCTGTCCGGATATCATTCTCCTGATAATTCACATGGGCAAATGTATTTACGCGCGATTCGCGGTCGGCGATCAGTTTGTCACTGACGCCATAGATCACCCCTGAAGTGCCAGCCGTCGCAGCAACTTCGCCAGGCTGAAGGACATTCAGCGAAAGTGCATTGTTGGGCTGGTCGCCGGCTTTATAATTGATGGTCACGGCACCGGACAGACCAAGTTCTTCAGCAACAGCGGCTTTAATTTGGCCATGCGTTGAAAACACAGGTAAGATCTCAGGAATAAGATGATCATCAAAGCCATAATAGTCCATAATCGTACGCGACAATACATTGTCCTTGAAATCCCAGAATATCCCCTCAGATAGGGCCGAGATGGAAGTCGTCACCTGCCCCGAAAGTTTCATGGCGATGAAATCCCCCGGCAACATGATCTTATCTATTTTTTCATAAATTTCCGGCTCGTTTGCTTTTACCCAGGCCAACTTTGACGCTGTAAAATTACCCGGCGAATTCAGATGATGACTCAGATTGAAAGACCTTCCGATTTCTTCAAAAGCGATATTTCCCAATTCAACTGCCCTGCTGTCGCACCAGATAATGGCATTTCGCAACACATGCTGATCTTTATCGACCACGACTAAACCGTGCATCTGGTAGGCAATACCAATGGCCGAAATTGCTTTGGGGTCATACAGGCCCAACCTGTTTGCCTTCAACAGAGCCTGTTTAAAGTAGTCCCACCAATCGAGCGGGTTCTGTTCAGCCCAATTGGGCTCCAACGTAATGATGGGAGCTTCTACGTCCGGATATTGCACTGAGCAAACCTTACGTTGTGAAGATGCCTCAACAATCGAAACTTTTACGGAAGAAGTACCTACGTCTATACCTAATAAATACATGGTAATCAATTCTAATTGGTTATAAAAAACAACATCGGCCTTATACTGCAACCGGTTGCATAAAAGTAGGGTATGTTTCTGAATTATCAAAATATTAAATAAAATTATTTACTTTGGAGCGTGAATAAAAAAACGACAATTTATGATATAGCCCGTGCGCTTGGAGTGACAGTCTCTACCGTATCGCGCGCACTGAATAATGTGCCTACGATCAGTGAGGCGACACGAAAACTGGTGTTAGACAAAGCAAAGGAATTGAATTACAGCGTCAATAAGTTGGCCTCTTCTCTTTCCTCGGGCAAGTCCAATACCATCGGTGTCATTGTTCCTACCATGCAAATTCATTTTTTTGCAGAAGCCGTGCATAGCATTGAAAAAGAGTTAAAAAAACACAACTACAGCCTATTGCTTTATCAATCGAATGAATCTTTTGAAGATGAAGTCAATGGCGTGAAGACTTTACTTGAAGCTCAGGTAGACGGCATCATTGCTTCGTTGTCGCTGGAGACGCAGGAAACCCAGCATTTTCAGGAAGTGATCAACCAGCGCAAATGCCTGGTTATTTTTGACCGTACCCATAAAGATATTCCTGCTCCTGTGGTCAAACTTGACGATTTTAAAGCAGGCTACCTTGCAACACAGCACCTGCTCGAACAGGGTTACAAAAACATTGCCTTTATCACAACGGACAAAGAAATCGCTATTTTCCAGGATCGTTTCCATGGTTTCGAAGCGGCCTTAAAAGATGCGCAGATTTCGCCGCAGGAAGACTTTATCATTCGTGGCGACTTATCCATTGAAGCCGGCATCAAAGGAACCGAACAGATTCTAAAATCTGTAATCCAACCGGACGCCTTTATTGGTGGTGATGACTTTACAGCCGTGGGAATTATACAGGCATTAAAAACTGCAAATATTGCCATTCCAGCGACAGGAGTGATCGGTTTTGCAAACCAGACCTTTTCTTCCTTTATCAGCCCTACACTATCAAGTATTGATCAACAGGCCAACAAAATGGGGGAAGAATGTGCAAAACTCTTTCTGAAAATGGTTAAACAAAAAAGTCCGTACGAAGCGATCGAACAGATTGTTCTTGATCCCATATTGATAAAAAGACAATCTACCAATAGAATAGACAAATAATCAGTACCTTTGCCTAAATTTGTTTAAATGCAAGCCCGGCAGAAATTTAGGATAATAAGCATCTGCTTATTATTTGTCATTCAGGCCCTTTTTTTAGTGGCCATCTTTGTAGAAAATACACATTCTTATATTGTATTGGCTTTTATTGGCCTATTGTCCTTACTGATCTTATACAGTTATCTTAGGTCGCCCATTCATCATCACAGGCATGAATATGAATCGATCAAAATTGCCGTTTGGGTACCTGTAGGAGCGATTGCATCCTACTATTTCAATCAGATCTTCGGCTTGGGCCCTGTATTGGGCGCTGCGCTGACAGGTACCATAGCTTCTTTCATTCCCAATATCAACAAAAATTCAACTTATCTGCCCCACCTCCCTGCAGCAATTTATTGCGGTGCATTTGTAGGAATGTCCAATGCGCAGGTGGCTCATGGATTCTCTTTTATTTTAGCAGCCAGTATCTTTACAGCGATCTTTCTGATTGTATCGAAGAATTTATTAAATGGTGTCGGCGGTAAACTAGGCACATTGGCCTTTCTTGGGGTTTCACTGACTTACCTGCTGTTATATATTTTTAAGTAATATGGAAACATTCATTTTATACCTAGTTGGCATCATCGGGAGCACAGCGACATACTATGTCAACACCAAGTTTCACCAAGGGGCAGTGCGCTCGTCCGCAATGCTGACCTTAGTTGTCGCAGGTTTCCTTCACTTCTTCCCACAAAGTGTTTCTCCTTATCTCACACAGTACATCCCCCCTATTTTTATAGGCGCGTCATTTATAGGCATGGTCTCAAAAAACCAGCTATCAACCTATTTCGGTTTGGCTCTAGCTGGCGTTATTTTCACGACAATTCTGCTCAATACCAGTAAATTTTTTACTGGTTATGGCGGAGCCCTCGGCACTTCCGCCTGCATTGCGCTGTTGGTCGTATTGAGCATTCCTTATTTTAAATCACCGAGGAAAATGACGGTTGGATTTCTTCAGCTCCGCAAAACAATCTTAAAAAAACAAGGAAAAGTTTCAAAAAGACGAGTAGATTTGTTTAAATAAAAAGTATAACCACATGAAACCTTTATTTCTGATTTTTATTACCCACATCTTGTTCCTGGGCCATCTGAACGCTCAACAAGCGACCATTAACCTTGTAAATCAAGAGCGAAACAGCAGCTACAGAGGCCTAAGCGTGGTCGATGATACAACGGTATGGGTAAGCGGAAGCAACGGTACCGTCGGGCTCAGCACCGATGCCGGAAAAAACTGGCAGTGGGTCAATCCAATTGGCTACGAAAAAACAGATTTTAGGGATATCGAAGCATTTGATGAGAATGAAGCCTTAATTATTTCGGCAGGTTCCCCTGCGATCATCTTAAGTACTCATGACGGCGGTCGAAGCTGGAAAGAAGTATTCACAGACAAACGACCCGAAATATTTTATGACGGTTTTGCTTTCACACCAAAAGGGGTCGGCATTGCCTTTGGCGACGCCATTCATGGGAAAATGCCCCTATTAAAAAGCATAGATTTCGGAAAGTCCTGGAAAGATATATCCGCAAATATGCACTTTACAATTACGGAAGGAGAGGCAGGTTTTGCGGCCAGTGGAACATCCATCTATTGCGATAATAAAGGGACATACTGGATTGCCACTGGTGGAACAGCGGCCAATATCTACAGCAGCAAAGATCAGGGGGACACATGGGAACGTTACAGCTGCCCCATCATTCAGGGGAAAAATAGCACCGGCCCTTTTTCCATTGCTTTTTACTCGTCGAAAACTGGCATTGTAGTCGGTGGCGATTACAAAGAGGATAAAAACAAAGAAAAAAATAGCCTACTAACCAACGATGGCGGTAAAACATGGCTTGCACCAGAAACAGCTCCCGCTGGCTTTAAGTCGGCCGTGATATATCTTTCCAAAAAACAGCTAATCAGCACAGGTACCTCGGGTACAGATCTGTCGAATGACGGCGGGAAAAACTGGACCGCTATCGGAAAGGAAAGTTTTAATGCCGTCCAAAAGGCAAAAAAAGGTCGAGCAATATTTTTAGCGGGCGATAAAGGAAAAATAGCGAATTTAGCATTATAAGCTAAATTCGCTATTTTTTGCACCTCCGCGCACGATTACTTACAACACTAGCGCACTATTTTTTGCTCGACTAAGCACATTTCTTTCAATGCCGACACTAGGTTTCGCCGTGCAAAAAAAAACGAGGTTTACTCGTTTATAAACAACTATTTGCGCGACAAACGCGATTCTTCCAGATCCAGGGAATACTCGATCTCTTTAATAACATCACTGTCAAAAGCCTTACTTTCTTTGATCTTGTAAAGACCGTCACGACGTAGCGCCAAAAGTTCCAACATAATTTTATTATAGAGCCCCCTTACTGCAGAAAGCTGCGCACGGGTATCCTCCTCTTTTGCTCGTTCGGATGCATTTACGCTCCGGATGATCTGCTCTTTAACACGGGCAATTGTCTCATGCTCCAGCATTTCCTTTGCGTAATGTTTATCCAGATACGCAATAGATTCTTTGCCAAGACGTACCCGAATCTCATCGATCTGTTCTTCCATCGAAGCTTGCTCATCGACCTCTTCAATTTTTATCAATTTAATCAACAAAGGCAATGTAAGCCCCTGAAAAACAAGCGTCACTAAAATCACCACAAAGGTAATAAACAAAATCAGATTTCGGTGTGGGAAGGCCGTTCCATCATATAACGTCAATGGTATTGCTAATGCTGATGCCAAAGAAACCACTCCGCGCATACCGGCCCAGCCAACGACCAGGGGCAATTTCCATCCTGGACTCTTTTCCTTGATGCGGACCCGTTTGAACAATATCCTGGGAACAAAAGCCGAAAGATAAACGGCGATTAATCGCAAAACAATAACAATTACGCAAATCGCCAATGCATAATCAATAGCTTCCTCCATGGAGTATTCCCCCAAACCATTGATGATTACCGGAAGTTCAAGTCCAATTAAAATAAAGACAAATCCATTTAAGAGAAAACCCACTGTCGCCCAAACCTCTTTCGTTTGGATACGCGTATGATAGTTAAGGTAATCCCCTGCCCGGAAGGAAAGAAACAATCCGCCACTAACCACGGCCAAGACCCCCGACCACTCAAAATGCTCCGCAACAATATACATCAGGTAAGGTGCAATGAGGGTTATGGGTGTTGAAATGCTCGACGACTTAGCTACATAACGTAAGAATATATAGAGGATGTGACCGATGACCAGACCAACGACAACACCCATGACCGATAACATCAGAAACTGCGTCGTCGCAGTGCTCATCACAAACTGGCCGGTAAGAATCGCAATAGATGCAAATCTAAATACTGTCAATGAGGCCGCATCATTCACCAGGCTTTCCCCTTCCAATATCGCAATTCCACGCTTAGGAATACTTACCCCTTTCAGGACAGAACTAGCAGCCACGGCATCTGGGGGAGAGATAATCCCACCCAGTAAAAAACCCAGCGCCAAGGTAAACCCCGGAATAATACTGACCGAAAAGTAGGCAATCGCCAGCGATGTGAAGAAGACTAAACCAAAGCCCATGATAAAAATAGACCGTCGCCACTTCAGAAAATTCCCCCAATTGGTATACCAGGCCGCTTCAAAAAGCAAGGGTGGCAAAAATACCATAAACACGATATCGGGATCAACACTTATGACAGGTGCCCCGGGAATCAACGAGATCACAAGTCCGCCAATAACCAACAGAATGGGGTAAGAGATCTTGAGGCGTTGACTCAGCACAAATAACATGGCCATAAAGAAAAACAGCACCATCACCAATAACAGGTTACTGTGAATTTTCTGACCTGCCTTTCCACCTACGGCCGCTTTCACATCCGCATATGGTGCCGACATGGAAATGCTGTATTGACGAAGCTTCCATTCATTGTCCAGCTTAGTTAATACGCCCACGCCACGAAAGGACTTGGTATTGATCTTAAACGTTTCATCAAACCAGGCCGTCGTGCTATCGCCATTAAAACTGATATGCCGCTTGTCATAGGTGTAAGTCCAGGCATTTTTTGGATTGAAATATTGATCGCTGAACTTCTCCGCATGAGCTTTATCCCACCTTTCATCATGATCAGTACCCAAAATAACTCCATCCGAAGCAATAACATTCAAAAATGGGCCATATTTTACCTCACCCGAAGTTTTGTGCCAACGATCCAGTAGCCCATTGATTTCGTCCATAGGCTGCTGGGCACTTGTCGGAAAGACAAATAAAATTAAACTAAGAAAACAATACGTACCTAAAATGATCTTTCTAATCATACATTATAAAACTTCGTAATAGCTAAGACAATCCTCTTACGATGAGATCAGTCTTAAAACAAAAAGCTGCATATGCAGCTTTTTGTCTTTATTTAATTATTTCTTCAATTTCGCGGATAATCTTCTGCGCGATCTGCTCAGCAGCTTCAGGCGTAGGTCCCTCCGAGTAAATCCGAATAATCGGTTCGGTATTCGATTTACGTAAATGAACCCATTCACTTTCAAAGTCTATTTTCAATCCATCGATTGTTGAATGGTCTTCATTTTTATATTTTTCCTCCATTTTGGCCAATAGGTTGTCAATATCCAATTCCGGAGTCAGTGTAATCTTGTTTTTTGACATAAAGTACTGCGGTAAAGAGGCACGGTATTCGGAGGCTTTTTTACCAAGTTTAGCCAGATGTGTCAAGAAGATGGCCACCCCTACCAGCGCATCACGGCCATAGTGAGATGCAGGATAGATAACACCGCCATTTCCTTCTCCGCCAATTACCGCATCGACTTCCTTCATCTTTGTAACAACGTTGACTTCACCAACAGCAGCGGCATAATATTCGCCACCATGTGCTTTAGTTACATCACGCAGTGCGCGTGTAGAAGATAAATTAGAAACTGTATTTCCTTTTTTATGCTGCAATAAGTAATCTGCTACGGCCACTAAGGTATATTCTTCACCAAACAACTCACCATCCTCCATCATAAAGACCAATCGATCTACATCTGGATCTACAGCAATCCCTAAATCAGCTTTGTTTTCAATAACTGCAGCCGATAGATCTGTCAAATTCTCTTTTAATGGTTCGGGATTATGCGGAAACTGACCATTCGGCTCACAATGGATTTTATAGATTGTCTGCACACCAAGCGCATCCAATAAGGCAGGTATAAATGTACCACCTGTACTGTTTACGGCATCCAAAGCAACTTTAAAATTAGCGGCTTTAATCGCTTCCTTATCAACATATTCCAACGCCAATACAGCGTCTACATGTTTCTGTAAATAGGAATAGTCTTTATGAACCTGTCCTAATGCTTCAACTTCGGAAAAATCAAAGTCTAAGGATTCTCCAAGGGCCAATACCTCTTGCCCTTCGGCATCTGAAATAAATTCGCCCTTTGCATTCAGTAACTTTAGCGCATTCCATTGACCTGGATTGTGTGAAGCAGTCAAAATAATACCACCAGCAGCTTTTTCCATAGGTACAGCAATCTCTACCGTCGGCGTTGTTGAAAGACCTAAATCAACCACATCAACACCGATGCTTTGCAGGGTTCCAATCACCAAATTACTTACCATCTCACCAGAAACACGCGCATCTCTTCCAACAACAATTTTTTTGATACCACTCTGCTTAACAATTATTTTGCCATAAGCAGCCGTAAACTTAACGATATCTATCGGGGTAAGTGCCTCTCCAGCACGCCCGCCTATCGTACCTCGTATTCCTGATATTGATTTAATTAAAGTCATTTCTTTTGAATTGATTAACGTGTAAATTTAGCACAATGGCAATAAAATATCGAATTAAAATTATAATTAATGAATATTTAACGTATATTTGTTGCAACAAAGTTGTTTTTAAAAGAAACAACCGTTTGCAATGAAATTATTTTTACTTTTGAAAAGTGAGTTTTTAAAGTTTGGGAATTTCATTGTCATCAACAACATTTATGATTCAACAATTAGTACACATCGATCAAGAGATTTTTCTGGCCATTAATCAGGGCTTGAGTAACCCCGTATTTGATTGGTTATTGCCTATATTACGCAATCCATACACTTGGGCCCCCTTGTATTTATTTCTGATCATATTTTTCATAAAGACCTATGGAAAAACAGGAATTCTAATTGTTGCCATGACCTTGGTTACCTTCGGAATTTCCGATGGTATATCATCTCATTTGATCAAAAAGACTGTAAAAAGGATCAGACCATGTAACGACGTGGAGTTTAAAGAAAATGTCAACATCCGGGTGCGATGTGGCTCTGGCTTTAGCTTTACCTCCTCTCATGCGGCCAATCATTTTTCACTTGCTTTTTTCTGGATTGTACTTTTCCGGAGAAGATGGAAACATGCGCTTTGGCTTTGTATTACCTGGGCAACCCTAATTTCGGTCTCTCAAATTTATGTTGGTGTCCATTACCCGTTTGATGTCCTCTGTGGCTCAGCCTTAGGTATCCTGGTTGGATTGGCAACAGGCTACTTATTCAAACGGTTTGTGCCTAGCTTTTTTAAAACTGAACGCGTATAATGAATTCAATTTTATTGATTTTAATTTTATTCATACCTGCATTTGCAAGTGGAATTGCTGTATTTTTTGTACAAAAGAAAGGAACCAGTTTCCTTAAACTCATCCTTTCTTTCAGTGGAGCCTATTTATTCTCTATTACGGTACTGCACCTCATTCCGCATGTCTATCAGTCCAACAATACTTCACCTGAGGTATTGGGTATTTATGTGCTTGCTGGATTTCTTTTCCAGCTCTTTCTTGAACAGTTCTCCCAAGGGATCGAGCATGGCCATATCCATACCGATAATGATCACGACCACCACAATCATCGTTTTCCAATCGGTATTATGTTCAGTCTATGTCTTCATGCGTTTCTTGAGGGCATGCCACTTGCAGCAACACATCAGACTGAACTTGCACTAGGCATATCCATCCACCACATTCCGGCGGCATTTGCATTGGGAAGTATTTTATTGAGTACACATTTAAAGAAAAACACCATCCTTATTACACTAGCTTTATTTGCGGCAATGACTCCATTTGGTTTTTTGCTGAGTAAAGCCATCAGCGCAGGTGAAGTAGGAAATATCCAGCAATATTTTGATAAAATCATGGCTGTGGTTATTGGTATTTTCTTGCACATATCAACGACGATACTTTTTGAATCGGGCTCAATTGACCATCATAAATTCAATAAAAAGAAAATGATTGCTGTGATAGCAGGTGTTGCTATTGCACTCGGAAGTTTCCTATTTGTCGGAGAACATGATCATGGGCACGACCAGGATCAACAACCGCATGATCATGAACATCATGACCATGCGCATTAATTTCTTTAGCCGCGAAGTTTATCCAACAGTGTGTTTAGGGTAACAGCTTCTTCTTCGCTAATTCGATTAGGTAAAAGATCCTTCATCAGCATATCCTCATCTAAACTCTTAAGAATCTCGAGGCCCTTCTCAGTGATAACCAAATCCACTGCCCTTTTATCCCCACCCGATTGACAACGTGAAACCAATTCTTTGGAAACCATACGGTCAATCATACGTGAGATGTCTGGGGTAGAGCTCAACATTCTTGATTTAATCAGATTATTGGTTGCAGGCTTCGGATATTGGCCCCTCAATATGCGCAAGACATTAAACTGTTTCAAAGTGATTCCTTCTTTGGCAGCACGCTGTTCTAGCTCATTGTTAATCCAATTGTACGTATATAGAATATTTACCGTACAACGATGCCATTCATTGCTGAACTTATTTACTTTGATTTCGTCCTCAATCTTCATTCTGGTTGATAATTAATCGTTCTTAACAGTAAAGATAGCTGTTTTTTACTAAATACATAACTATGACATTAGAATCATTCTAAATGGTAGAAATTCTGTATATTTGAAGAATTCAAAAAAACAGGTAGATGCGTAATAGAACTAGCTTAGATAAGCTAAAAAAAGGGGAAAAGGCGGTAATTATCGATTTTGATTCACACGAAATTCCAGCTAAATTTTTCGAATTGGGGTTTACTCCCGGTACTGAAGTAGAAGTGAAACATATCGCACCTTTGGACGGTCCTATATGTCTAAATATTAGTGCTAATAACGCCTTAATTGCTATCCGCAAATCAGAAGCTAAAGTCATCCTTATTGATCAGAAATAATGAATAACCCGATTATTGCACTTTTGGGTAATCCAAATGTGGGTAAAACATCTCTATTTAACCGGATTACAAAATTAAATCAGAAAGTAGGAAATTATCCCGGTATTACGGTCGAAAAACGTGAGGGGCAAGTTAAAGCCAACAACAAAGTTTATCGTATTATTGACTTACCGGGCACATATACCCTGTTCCCAAGTTCATTGGACGAAGAAGTTGTTTTCAATACTTTAGTCAATAAAGAAAGTAGTTTCAGACCAAACCTCGTCGTTGTCGTCGCCGAACCAACGAACCTAAAACGGTCTATTATTCTTTATCAACAAGCCCGGGAACTCGGTCTGCCGGCCATCTTTGTCATCAATATGATTGATGAAGCCAAAGAAAAAGGAATTACAATCGATGTTCAGAAACTTGAGCACCTATTAAATACAAAAGTATACGAAACCAATGCGCGTACGGGGCAAGGTATCGATCAGCTGATCAAAAACTTTGATGCTGTTCCGCCCATGTATATCAGCAAATTCAGTTTACCAACGGAAGCTGATGCAGCATTAGAGGAAACTAAACGTCTTTTCCCATTAGATACGGAATACCATACCTGGCAATACCTGGCCAAAGGCGAAGTATCTTTTTTATCGAAGGAAAAAAATCAGGCTATTCAGCAAATCCGTGAAAAATATCAATTGCGGGCCGAAAAGCTGCAAAAAGACGAAGCCATACTGCGTAGTAAATCCTTAGATAGCAGCCTTGCTGAAATCTACGTAAAGGATGAATCCTCGAATAAAAACAAAACCAATACGATCGATAGCATCCTGCTTCACCCAATCTTTGGTTATGTCATCTTCTTTGGCATCCTCTTTTTAATCTTCCAGGCAATTTATACCTGGTCTGGACCAGCCATGGATTTTATCGATGGTTTATTTGGTGATCTTGCAGCCTATACACAAACAGCACTTCCTGCAGGACCTCTGACCGATTTACTCAGCAATGGTATTATCAAAGGTATTGGCGGGATTGTAATCTTCATTCCACAGATTGTTATTTTATACATCTTTATCTCGATCATGGAAGAAACGGGCTATATGAGCCGTGTTGTTTTCCTGATGGACCGCTGGCTTCGTCCCTTTGGTCTGAATGGAAAATCAGTGATTCCATTGATTTCGGGCGTAGCCTGTGCTGTTCCTGCGGTCATGTCTGCACGTAACATCGAAAATAGCAAAGAAAGACTGGTCACTATTCTGGTAACGCCTTTTATGACCTGCTCGGCACGTCTCCCTATTTATATCGTTCTGATCGGACTGGTGATACCGGACACGAAATTAGGAGGCTTTCAAATACAAGGTATTGTATTGTTTGTGATGTACCTGCTTGGCATATTCGCAGCTTTGCTATCCGCGATTATCCTGACCAAAGTCATCAAATCAAAACACAAATCATTTCTCATCTTTGAACTCCCCACCTATAAGACTCCGGATTGGAAAAATGTAGCCTTAAATGTTTGGGAAAAAGCATCAAGCTTTGTCTTCGGCGCAGGTAAAATTATTTTAGCCATTTCCGTTATACTCTGGGCATTAGGCAGTTTTGGTCCAAACGACAAATTTAGCCAAGCAGAAGAGTATGTAACAAAAAATAACCCCAACCTGTCCGAAGCAGATTTGGAGCATGAAGTTTCATCTTATCGGCTGGAGCACTCCTTCCTTGGTTATCTTGGCATGGCTATTGAACCTGTTGTTGAACCATTGGGTTATGACTGGAAGATGGGTATAGGTCTTATTTCCTCTTTTGCTGCCCGTGAAGTATTTGTTGGCACAATGGCCACCGTGTATAGCCTTGGTGACGAAGTGGATATCGAAGATGAAGCATCTAAAACAACGGTATTAGGCAAAATGAAAAGCGAAATTAACCGGAATACCGGTTTACCGGCTTACAATTTAGCTTCCGGTGTATCCTTATTACTGTTCTATGCTTTTGCTATGCAATGTATGAGTACAATTGCGGCAGTAAAAAGGGAAACAGGTTCGTGGAAATGGACTTTAATACAGCTTGGTTTTATGACAGGTTTGGCCTATTTCAGTGCCTTAATTGCTTATCAACTTTTAAAATAAAAAGCTATGGATAATTTAACAGTACAATATCTCATCGTAGGAATTCTCGTTTTGGCGGCTGTATGGTATGTCGTTAAAAATGTCCGAAAATCATTAAAGGGCAAGTCGAGCTGCTCAAAAGGCTGTGGATGCGACTGCAGCATAGAAAAAACACAAAAAACAAATTAATTTATCTTTTTGAGTAGCATTTGCAAATAAGATTTCGTTATTAGCTAGAGTGGCCAAAAATCACACTAGCTACTAGTTCATAAAGCGCCGTATTTCTAAATTACGGCGCTTTCTATTTTTTAGCCAAACATGGTTACCGCCATTGTTTATAAAAAAACAACGAAATACATTAAAAGCACAACAGAATGTGCACAAATACCTGAGTGTTTTGTTAACTTTATGCGCTTAGGGCAAAAGATGCACTGGGAGCCACGATATTCGTCGGCACATCATACAGCGGCAGCAATTTTGACCAATTTGATTCTGGTACGGAGTAAAGTCTTCATAGGTTTCCCCTGCCAAGGATCAGTCAAAACAGACTAGTAACCGTATTAACCATACACATGGAGAAACAGAACAATAAGGAAGAATTAAAAAGAGGACTTCAAAATAGACATATTCAATTAATTGCCCTGGGTGGTGCAATTGGTACAGGCTTATTTCTGGGTATTGGGAAGGCTGCCACACTAGCTGGGCCGGCAGTTATACTCGGCTATGCTTTCGCTGGAATTATTGCTTTTTTTATTATGCGCCAATTGGGCGAGATGGTCGTTGAGGAACCTGTTTCAGGAAGTTTTAGCTACTTCGCCAACAAATATTGGGGTTCTTTTGCAGGTTATGCTTCGGGCTGGAACTATTGGGTCCTGTATATCTTGGTGAGCATGGCCGAACTCACAGCAATAGGCGTTTATGTGCAGTTCTGGTGGCCTGAAATACCCCTATGGGCATCAAGTTTATTTTTCTTCTTTGCTATCAACGCCCTTAATCTTGCCTCTGTCAAAATTTATGGCGAGACGGAATTTTGGTTCTCCATTATTAAGGTTATTGCGATTATCGCAATGATTGTTTTTGGTGTATACTTACTGGTAAGCGGTACTGGAGGTGAGCAGGCAAGTCTCAGCAACCTGACTTCACATGGTGGTTTTTTCCCAAAAGGCTGGTTTAACGAAACATCGGATGGAAATTTTGAAGGTCTCCTTTCGGCCATGGCATTGATTATGTTTTCTTTCGGTGGCCTAGAGTTGGTTGGTATTACTGCTGCAGAAGCCGAACATCCCGAAAAGAACATCCCCAAAGCGACCAACCAGGTGATCTATCGGATCTTGATCTTTTATGTAGGTGCACTCGTTATTCTTTTCTCTTTGACGCCGTGGACGAATATCACCGCCGATACAAGTCCCTTTGTACTGGTATTTGATAAACTTAATGGGTTTGAATTTACCATCTTTGGAAAGACTTTCTATTTCACAAAAATTATCGCAAATGCGCTAAATCTCATTGTCCTTACCGCCGCTTTATCGGTATATAATAGCAGTGTGTACAGCAATAGCAGAATGCTATATGGACTGGCAGAACAGGGGAATGCCCCTCGTTTTCTTTCGAAACTCAACAAGAATCATGCGCCTATTAACGCAATTTTGGTCTCGGCACTGTTCGCTGCGATCTGTGTATTTATCAACTATGTTGCGCCGAAAAATGCCTTGGAGATCTTGATGTCGCTTGTGGTATCTTCACTGATTATAAACTGGGTGATGATTTCCATTACACACTTGTATTTCAGAAAGAATAAACTCGATGCCCACTTACAGACCAAGTTTCCATCCTTTCTATATCCTCTAAGTAACTATATCTGTCTGATCTTTTTGATCGCTGTACTTGGCATTATGTGGATAACGGGAATGAAACTTCCGGTAGAATTGATCCCTGCTTGGCTTATATTACTCTATGTGAGTTATGTTTTGATCAAAAGAAAGAAATCTTAGTTCACTGGAACCTTGATCTTATCAATCAAAAAAGCCTGATTCATTGCATGAATCAGGCTTTTTTGATAAAATTTAAAGCGGGTATTCCTCCTCGAGAATAGCAAATTCATAATTGTCGCTCCAACCATCTTTTAAAGGCAAAATTTTCCGTCTGCGGGCCTCTTTGACCATGCCTACTTTCTCCATTACTTTCGCGGAAGCGATATTTTCAACAGCACAACCGCCCTCAATTCTATGAAAATTAAGTTCCTTGAAACCAAATGTCAAGATTCGGTTCAATGCCTCTGTTGCATAGCCCTTATTCCACATTGTCGGAACAAGCTTAAACCATACTTCTGCATTTCGATAGCGTAGCTTGACAACGCTGATATTAATTAGACCAATAAATTCCTTTCCTTCTAGAGTTTCTATATAAAAGGTATAATCCTTTCGGACATCGGATTCATTGATTTGCGCTGACCAAGCTTCCACCATTTGCGCCGTATGGGCTATTCCATCCGGAAATCCACTCGGATTAAACAATGCAGATTCAGGGTACATTAATAGGGAATGGATATTTTCCACATCTATTTTCTCTACGGATCTGAGCTTGAGCCGTTCTGTTTTAATTTCCATTTTTAAAATTACACAAATGGCTTAATTTTCTTCAGCCATTTGACAATAATAATTAAAACAAGCCGAGCTGCGTGCCTGCATCGGGTAAGCGGAAAAGATCCCTTCTCAAGGATGGAAGTGTCCCATTATTCATATATTTCTTGACGGAAAGCTTGAATAAATGCTGTAAACTCTCGGCCATATGACCATCCCCTTTTATCCTCCGTCCAAAATCGGTATCGTTAATTTTTCCGCCATGGCAGGCTTCAATCCAATGTAATACCTTTTCGGCACGGTCAGGATAATTCTGATAGAGCCAATCCTTAAAGATACCACCGATCTGTCCATTGAGCCGCACGATGGTATAAGAGGCTGTAATTGCTCCCGCATCTGCTCCCGAACGAATCAGATCTGAAATCTCATCACTATTGATCCCCGGAACGATGGGTGCCATCATCAGCATGACGGGTACACCAATCCCTGCCAATCCCTCAATCAGTTTCAACCGGGCCGATGCCGTTGCAGTACGGGGTTCCATTTTCTGACGTACCTCCTCGCGCAACGAATTGATGGTTACTGCAACGGAAACCAGATTGTGCGCTGCAAGCTCACGCAAAAGATCAAAATCCCGCCGCATCAGTACATTTTTGCTGATGATAGAGACCGGATGCTGGTATTTGACCATCAATTCTAGAAGTGAACGTGTGATACCCAGCTTTCGTTCAATAGGTTGATAACAGTCTGTATTGCCGGAAAGCATAATCAAATCGGGCTGATAGCTCGATTTTCTAAACTCCTGTTCGAGAAGCTGAGCCGCATTATGTTTTACCAGGATCTTACGCTCAAAATCCAATCCTGCACTAAAACCCCAATACTCATGCGAATTGCGCGCATAACAATAAATACACCCATGCTCACAGCCCTGATAGGGGTTAATGGATCTTTCAAAACGGAGATCCGGACTATTTGACTTAGAAATAATGGATTTTGGATGAGTCGGAATAAATTGTGTTTTTTCGGCCCCCAAGAACTCCTCATCCAGCCCTTCAACATGCTCCTGCACGTATTGGTTAGAAAAAAATTTGTTATTGGGATTGATCTGTGCCCCCCTGCCTTTAAGATATTCCGATGCATTCATAGGTTAAAATTACTAAAATTATTAGTAAAAACAAATTTGGATCTCTTAATTTTCCCAAAGGCCGAAAGCGAATATCCTCGAGTTTGAAGCCCAAATAAATCGCATTTTAAACCAAACAAAAAATCCCTATACTGTCGTTACAGTATAGGGATTAAAATTTTTATGCTAGATCTCAATCCAGCTTCTTCTTATTTCATTAAGAAACCACCACCGAGTAGATCATTGCCTTCATAAAAAACGGCCGATTGTCCAGGAGCAATACCTTTCACATTGTGTACAAAATCAATGCGCACTTTATCGCCTTCTTGGGAGATGGTCGACAAAGCACCAGAATCTTTATAACGTACCTTTGAAATTGCTTCCATCGGTTGATCCAGTCCTGCATATTTCACAAAGTTCACATTGCGAACATAGGCATGTGACTTTTCAAGTTCGTGTTCTTCACCCAATACCACCGTATTACTTTCTGGAAGGATTTCGATCACAAACATCGGTTTACCCAAGGCAATACCTAAGCCTTTACGTTGACCGATGGTGAAATAAGGGTAACCAATATGTTTACCGACGACGGTACCATCGGAAAGGATAAAATTACCAGGACCAATTTGTTGATCCAATGTTGGCACCTTATGTCTCAAAAACGCACGGTAGTCGTTGTCAGGTACGAAACAGATTTCATAACTCTCAGACTTATTGGCCAATTCTTTTTGTCCCATATCCAAAGCCATCTGACGAATTTCCTTCTTCGTGAAAGATCCTAAAGGGAACTGCGTCCGCGCAAGGTTTTCTTGCGACACGCCCCATAGAACGTAAGATTGATCTTTATTTTCATCCTTACCTTTTGATATCACATAGCGACCATTGTCGTGCATACGGATATTGGCATAGTGCCCGGTAGCGATAAATTCACAGTCCAATTTGTCAGCACGTTTCATTAAAGCCTCCCACTTGATGTGGGTATTACACAATACGCATGGGTTAGGCGTGCGTCCAGCAATATATTCTTCTACAAAATTATCAATCACAAAATCTCCAAACTCATCACGTATATCTAATATATAATGAGGGAAACCATAGTTTACGGCTAATGTACGAGCGTCATTGATACTATCAAGGCTACAACATCCGGTCTCTTTCGACGAACCACCTGCAGATGCATAATCCCATGTCTTCATCGTGATACCGATAACTTCATATCCTTGTTCGTGGAGCATGACAGAAGCAACGGAGCTATCTACCCCTCCACTCATTGCAACTAAAACTCTTCCTCTTTTACTCATCTCTAATTATTGAAATGCAAAGATACAGCTTATTCCTTTTCCTATATGTTAGTTTCTTGTAATTTTATCTCGATCAAAATCAACACGTTCGAAAAAAGTACGAAAATAATCTGCATAAAAGTTTTAGAATTCAAATTATCGGACTATATTTGCATCGCAATAGGGGAACAAACCCATAGCAAAAAAGCGGTGCCATAGCTCAGCTGGTAGAGCAAAGGACTGAAAATCCTTGTGTCCCTGGTTCGAACCCAGGTGGCACCACGCTTCAATCTGATGATCACAGATTTAAATAAAAGGTCAACTGGTGCCATAGCTCAGCTGGTAGAGCAAAGGACTGAAAATCCTTGTGTCCCTGGTTCGAACCCAGGTGGCACCACAAAAAAAGCTTGTTCATTGAACAGGCTTTTTTTGTTTTAGCTAACTGCATTTCATACAACTTCCCCTTCGTCTTCGCTATGTAGAACATTCACCATACCACCACTACCCGAGTTCGATGGGAGATGTTTTCATTGATTGAAGGGCAATATCAAAAAACGCTCATGGATTTTGGAAATGAACCAAGTTGTCACTTTAAAAACCACACAAGTTTAATTTCCAAAACCCAATCGCTGCTCTACTACGATTCAGCAATAATGGAGCGATCCAAATGCACATAGCCGCCGTCCACATGAATCAATTGGCCAGTTGTATGACTTGATTTGTTAGACAGCAAAAAGACTGTTGTATCGGCGATTTCTTCTGCTGTCGTCATGCGATGCTCCAATGGAATGCGATCCGTAATTTTCTTCAAGGTTTCCTCCGGATTTGATAAGGTTTGAATCCAGGTATCGTATTGCGGAGTGGCACATTCTGCCACGATAATGGCATTTACACGAATCGAATAAGGCAACAACTCTACAGCCCACTCGCGTGTAAGCGCATTACGTCCGCCATTGGATGCCGCATAAGCCGAGGTATTCCCCTGTCCTGTTTCGCCAGTTTTGGACGAAATATTCACAATACTGCCCTTAGAAGCTTTCAATGCATCCAAGGCGTGATGTGCCATCAGATAGTAGTGAATTAAGTTCTTGTGCAGCGAAGCAACAAATTTTTCATAATTACCGGATGCTAATCCGACACCATCATTTTGCCCAGCATTATTCACCAAACCATCGATACGGCCATATACTTCCAATGTTTTTTGGACTGCTCGTTCACAATCTTCGGGTTTAGATAACTCTGCTTCAATACAGAGTGCATCCACACCAAATTGCTTGATTTCTTCCTTGACTTTTTCATTATCCGCCTGTTTACGACCAACAATGACCGGAATAGCCTGTTCTTTAGCTAAGGCATGAACTACGGCCCGCCCGATTCCTTTTGCTCCGCCGGTAACAATAACAACTTTATCTCTTAAATGAAGATCCATAATACTTTTATTGAATGGTTTGTTTCATTGATTGTGCTTAACATTCGCAACAATGAACTCGTTCTCTGGTTATTGATTAATTTTATATTGACGTTATTCAGCCCATTTATCCGGCTTCATGGCCAATAAAAAACTTCAGCATGTTATTTTTCCCTTTCATAACATACTGAAGTTTTTCCTTTTAAAGATTATATACACGTATAGCGTTCTCTGCCCAAAATGCGTTCTTCTCTGCAGCTGTAAATTGTCCTAGTTTATCTTCAACTATGGCAATACTTTCTTCATAAGATGCCGCCAATAGACATACCGGCCAATCTGACCCATACATAATGCGCTCCTTTCCAAAACGTGCAAAGATATGCTCCAGATATTGTTTAAAATCATCAAGCTTCCATCCCTCCCAATCGGCCTCTGTTGCAAGTCCAGAAACTTTACATACAACATTCGGAAAAGCCGATAGCGCATCGATAAACGCTGCCCACTCATCAAATGCTTTCGACTTGATTGGCGGTTTAGCGATATGATCCAGCACAAATTGTAGATTTGGATTTTGCTGCACACAATCTAGCGTTGCTGCATAATGACGTGGACGGATGAGCAGATCATAAGTATAACCATAATCTGCCAATGCCTTCAGTCCATTTAGTACGGCAGGGCGGATAAGAAAATCAGGATCCGCTTCTCCTTCAACAATATGACGAAATCCTTTGATGACCGTATCTGACTGATAGCTATCCAACTGTTGTCGAATATCTGCTGCTTGAAGATCAATCCAGCCCACAACGCCTTTAATAAAAGGATAATCATTAGCCAGCTGAACCAAGTAAGCAGTCTCTTCTTTGGATTGATCTGCCTGAACAGCAACACTCCCTCCGAATCCATTTCGTTCAAGCACAAACTGAATATCCAAAGGGCTGAAATCACGTCTTATGACCTGCATTTCTTCGGTAATCCAACTATCTCTAATTGGGTCGAATTTCCAGAAATGCTGATGGGTATCTATACGCATAATGAAATGAAAACCTGATGAGCAATTAATTTTTTGAATACGCTACAACAGTCTGACGGGACTCCCCAAGACCATCTGCTCCTAACTCGATAACATCGCCGGGTTTCAAGTAAATCGGTGGATTAAATCCTAACCCAACACCTGCAGGTGTACCTGTTGAAATAACGTCGCCAGGCAACAAAGTCATAAATTTAGACACATACGACACCACATGTGCTACCGAGAAGATCAAATCCTTGGTATTGCCATCCTGATAGGTTTTTCCGTTTACCTTTAACCATAGACGCACATTGTTGATATCTTTGATTTCCTCTTTTGTCGCCATGAAGGGTCCCATTGGTGCGAAAGTATCACATCCTTTTCCTTTATCCCAGGTACCGCCACGTTCCAGCTGATACTCACGTTCGGAAACATCATTGTGCAACACATATCCAACCACATAATCTAAGGCCTCATGCTCTTCTACATAAGAGGCTTTTTTGCCGATCACGATACAGAACTCCACTTCCCAATCTGTTTTTAAAGAATCTTTAGGAATCATGACATTATCGTATGGACCTACCAACGAAGTGGTTGATTTCATAAAGATGATCGGTTCAGCAGGAATAGGTGCATTGGTTTCCTTTGCATGGTCTAAATAGTTCAATCCAATACAAACAATTTTGGATGGGCGGGCAAAAGGTGCTCCGATACGCTCGTCTTGAGGAACTTCAATCAACTTACCTTCATTTGCCTTCACAAATTCTTCTAAACGAGCTACACCATCCTCAGCAAAGAATTGCTCATTGTAATCACCACCAAATGCGCTTACATCGTAATTTACACCATCGATCTGAACACCGATTTTCTCTTTGCCTTGAGCTCCAAAACGTATTAATTTCATTTTTATAGTATTGAGATAATAGATATTTTATTTTTAGCTTTTTAATTGTTCAATTTAATAAAACCACCATCAATTGGATAGTCATTCCCAGTAATAAAGCCCGCGTCGTCACTACATAGGAAAAGTGCTAATTTGGCAATTTCCTCCGGTTGTGCCATGCGGCCTATTGGTTGGCTTGCTGATAATTTTTCAAACATTTCTTCCTCTTTTCCAGGATAGTTTTTTGCGATAAATCCATCCACAAATGGCGTATGTACACGTGCAGGCGAAATGCTATTGCAACGAATACCGTATGCCATGTAATCCCTTGCAACAGACATTGACATCGCGTAAATAGCACCTTTGCTCATCGAATAAGCAAAACGATCCGTGATACCAACCCATGCAGCGATGGAAGCAAGATTAAGGATTGCTCCCGAACCCTGCGCTTTCATCATCGGCACGATAGCATGCAATGCATTATATGCTCCCTTAACATTCACATTAAAAACACGCTCAAAATCTTCTGATTGACAATTTTCCAAATTACCAACGTGAGCAATACCAGCATTATTTACTAAAATATCAATTTTTCCGATATTTTGTGCTATAGCAGTAATTTCTTGCTGGTCAGTTACATTACAACGATTAAACACAGCCTGGCCACCCAAAGCCAAGATCTCATCAACCACCGCATTACCACCGTCTTCATTCAAATCCAGAATATGAACTTTTGCTCCTTCTGCAGCAAATTGCAGACTGATCGCACGGCCTATCCCACTACCACCACCGGTAATTACAGCTACTTTTTGTTCTAATTTTCCCATTGTTATTTAATTGTTAATGTCAATACCAAATCTGCTTCATCTGTCGATGCTGGCAAATCCACGCGTAGACTATTGTTCTTATGACTAAACTTAATCTCTTTCTTTCCGATAAATGTGCTTACTTTTTTCACCTGATAAGGCAGGTTATTGATCAACAATTCCTTTTTATCCGTTTTAAACACATGTAGATACACCTGATTTCCTTTTTTTGTCAACGCATAATCGTCTGTTGGCGGCACCGCTCCTCCTTCTGTTCCATAGATTGTTTCACCATACACCGATAGCCATTTTCCAAGTTCTTTCAAACGCTCCTGTTGATAGTCCTGAATCTCGCCGTTCGGCATCGGACCTACATTGAGCAATAAATTGGAACCATGACCAGCTGCTTTGACCAGATATTTCAGCACTTCCTGAAAAGATTTTCGTGTCCGATCTTTCAGCTCAAATCCCCACGATCCTGCAATTGTTCCACATACTTCCTTCGGCAATTTCCCAACATCATGTGCTTTCGTGCCGAACCCAGTGGTATTCTCGCCAGGCAAATCACGTTCGAACATCTGAAAATCTTCACCTTCAAATGGCGCCAGATGGTGATTGTTACCCACCAAACATTGCGGCTGTAACTTATGAATCAATTCATAGATTTCTTTAAAATGCCAATCTTCATTGGGCTTGTCCCAATGACCATCAAACCAGATCCCATCGATGTTGCCATAATTGCTCAAAAGTTCGGTCAATTGGCTTTTCATAAACTGGACATAATGATTCCAATCCCCTTTTGTTGAATCGCGGCCCGCAATGCCGCCGCCCGTTTTACCAACGGGTAGATAATCATCCCGGTGCCAATCTAAAAGTGAATAGTAGAACATCACTTTTATCCCTTCTGCATGGCAAGCTTCCACCAACTCTTTCACAATATCGCGTTTGAAGGGCGATTTCTTCACCACATTATAATCTGAGATCTGGCTATTCCACATCGAAAACCCATCATGATGTCTGGTGGTAAAGGTGATATACTTGGCTCCGGCCTGTTTAAATAACTTCGCCCATTCTTTCGCATTGAAGGAAATTGGATTGAAAAATTTAGGCAGCAATGCATATTCATCCAAACTGATATTTTGGTTGTTCATGACCCATTCACCATCTCCCAGCACACTATATACCCCCCAATGGATAAAAACTCCAAACCGAGATTGTTCAAACCATTCCCTATTTTTTAGATTTTCGGGACTCGGTTGATAATGTTGCTGGCTATAGCTCGCGGATACAGATCCCAGCAGCAAGGCCAAACCACAGATTACATGTTTAAGTTTCATATGTAAATAATTAGTTTTCATGGATTTTCAATAAACTCATTATACTCAGCTACAATGAAACACCTCTACGCCAAGGGATGAAATCATCCTGACCCAACAACACCGCTTTTGGTTTCACTTCACCGGAAGCAACTTCTATCACATAATCCAAAATACGGTGTGCAGCCTCCTCAATAGTCTCTGTACCTTCGATAATAGTACCACAGTTCAGATCCAGGATATCGGGCATTTTCTCAAAAGTTTTGGTATTTGTTGAAAGTTTCACAACCGGTGTGATCGGGTTACCTGTAGGTGTACCTAGGCCCGTCGTAAACAAGACGATATTGGCACCTGCGGCCACCTCTGCAGTGGTACTTTCCACATCATTACCAGGAGTACACAGTAAGTTTAACCCCGGACCATTGGCCAATTCAGGATAATCAATCACCGCTGCAACAGGTGATGTTCCTCCTTTTTTGGCTGCTCCTGCAGACTTAATCGCGTCAGTAATCAAGCCATCACGAATATTTCCCGGAGAAGGATTCATATAGAAACCCGAGCCATCAGCTTCGGCTTTTGCATTATACGTACGCATCAGCGACATAAAACGCTCCGCAGTTGGCTCATCGATACAACGATCACTCAACTCCTGCTCCACGCCACATAATTCAGGAAATTCCGCCAGAATCACCGATCCGCCTAAAGTCACCAAAATATCCGATACAAAACCGAGCGCTGGATTGGCAGAGATTCCCGAGAATCCATCCGAGCCACCACATTCCAGTCCAATGCACAATTTGTCCAATGTGGCTGGTTTGCGCTCATTTTTATCCGCTTGCATCATCCCCGCAAAAGTTGCCTTAATAGCCTTTTGCATAAGTTCCTTTTCAGTTCCTTCTTTCTGCTGCTCGAAAATATATAGCGGGCGATCAAAACCCGGGCTTCGCTTTTCAATCTCCGCCTTCAGAATAGAAGCCTGCGCATGCTGGCATCCTAAACTCAATACGGTTGCCCCCGCAACATTCGGATGGGTAATATAGCCTGCTAAAAGACCACATAAAGCATCCGAATCCATACGTGTTCCGCCGCATCCCATTTCATGATTCAAAAACTTGATACCGTCGACATTTTTGAATAAGCGTTCCTGCTCACTGGAAGTCGAATTAGCAAGTAGATCCTGACTAAGGATCGTATTTACATCAGCACCAGACTTATATAAGCCAATGAGATCTTCGACCTCGGAAACGTAATTATTCGCTTTTACTTTATAGCCCAGCTTCTCCTCAAATGCAGCCTTCAAGGTCAATACATTTCTGTTTTCGCAAAAAACCAACGGAATAACCAACCAGTAATTGGCCGTTCCAACCGTCCCGTTTGAACGGTGGAATCCATTGAACGTTTTATCTTTAAATGCAGTAACATCAGGTTTTGTCCAATCGGTCTTACGGTTGCCCATTCTAAAATCTTCCGATGCATGCCGCAAGTTTTCGGTGGTAATAAGTTCCCCTTCAGCTAAGGGAGTATTCAATTTCCCAACCAGAACACCATACATCAATATCTCCGTATCTTGTTCCATTGGCTGGATCGTGAATTTATGTTTGGCGGCAACAGCTTGCTTCAATGTAAATTCCTTACCTTCAAAAACAATCGTTGTTCCCTCAGCCAAGTCCTGTAATGCAACAAGGACATTATCCATTGGATGGATCTGTAAATAGCGCTGTATAGCCATAATTATACTAATTCAAATATTTTTGTCATCATTACCCATTTCTCTCCTGGCTTTGCCCCCGGAATAGCCGACTGATATTTCCACATCAGTTGTTCCCATTCCTGAACTTTTTCATTGGCAGCATCCATAGCTGATTTTTTTTCAAATGAAAAATCTTCACCTACCTCCATGTTCATAAACAATCTATTTTCAAAACGATAGATCTCCATCTGCAGAATACCTGCATCCAGGATCGAGCGTTTTATTTCCGGCCACACTTCACGGTGGTAATCCTCATATTCCTTGATCAATTGTGGATCGTTCACAAGATCCAAGGCCATGACATATCTTTTCATTACTAACTAATTAATGTGATTTAAGATTTTCTGTTTCCGCAATACTGACATTTCTATTTTGGAACGCAAACAACAAGACAACAATAAAACAAACCAATGGTACAAAATAGCCATATTGGAAATGTCCCGTTTTATCAGAGATAAAACCCAATATTGGCGGCAATAAAGCACCACCTACAATAGACATGACGATCAAACTAGATGCAGATTTGGTATCGGCACCAATACCTTGTACACCAAACGCGAATATCGTTGGAAACATAATGGACATAAAGAATGCAATGCCAATCAGCGCGTATATGGTCTGAATACCCGATCCGAAAATGACAAAGAGGGATAGAACGATTGCTATAGCGGAATAGATGATCAGAAGCTTGGAGGCTGACACAAAACGCATAAAAAATGTACCGATAAACCGGCCCAACATAAATGCCAATCCAGCAAACCCAGCATAATCGGCACCATCCTTACCTGATATGCCGGCAGCTTCTGTTGCATATAATACAAGGAAGCTTAAAATACAAACTTGCGCTCCCACATAGAAAAACTGAGCCACCACTGCCCAACGCACATTTTTATGACGCAACGCATGGAAAAAACCGGCTCTACCTTCTTCCTCAGCATCTTTAATATCAGGTAATCTGGTAAAGAAAAACAACGCAGCGATCAATAAGATCAATATCCCTAATACCACATAAGGCAATTTCACAGCAGCTGTTTCCGACTGAATATACGCCATCTTTGCCTGCTCCGCCATTTGCGACAGTTCTTCCTGTGATTTGGGTTCATGGGATAAAATAAATTTTCCACCAAAAATCGGAGCAACAAAGGCCGCTAACCCATTAAAGGACTGTGCAAAATTAAGTCGTTGCGCCGACGAAGCTGGATCTCCTAAAATCGCTACATACGGATTTGCTGCAGTTTCCAGAATAGTAAGACCACAAGCAACAACGAACAAAGCCCCCAAAAAGAAAACATAACTTATCGTATTGGCCGCAGGTACAAAAAGAAAACAGCCAATGGCAAAAAAGATCAATCCGATCAAAATACCGGCTTTATAGCCATATTTTTTCATGATAATTCCAGCGGGAATCGCCATCACAAAATAAGCGATAAATACAGCTGAATCGACTAAGGAAGCCTGAAAATGGGATAAACTAAACGCATTCCTCAAATGCGGAATTAAGATTGGATCAAGGTTATGAATAAATCCCCAAAAAAAGAACAAGGATGTCACCAAAATCAAGGCAAATGCGTAACTCTTTTTATTCGTCATATTTTTCAAATGGTTATAAGTAGTTATTTAATGTAAAATAAGCTTAAAAATGCTAGACAATATTCAAGTATATTATCAAATTATTAAGCTATATTACCATAGCTAAACTGAATTATGTAACTTTACTGCATATATTTCATAATTATGAAAGCACAACTGCTTCATTTAAACAGCAATCTTGAGCATTCGTTCAACGCGAGAAGAGACAATACGCCCCAGTACCATAATCTTTGGCATTACCATGAAGAACTGGAATTAATATATTTTGCCAAAGGCTCAGGTACCCAATTTATTGGGGATAGTGTCCGGCGCTTTGAATCGGGCGATATCACCCTTGTTGGTTCAAACCTGCCTCACTATTGGTTATTTGACGAAATTTATCTTCAAGAGGAAGAAGCAGAAAGCGCAGATATTCGTGTGCTACATTTTAAGGAAAACTTTTGGGGAAATGATTTCATTAATTTACCTGAAAATAAATCCATCAAAGACCTTATACGTGTAGCCAAAAGAGGCATTTCATTATTGGAGAGCAGCCGACTAAAAACTGTGCAATTAATTGACGCTATCTTGGCAGCAACAGGTACCACACGTATTATTCATTTATTAGAAATCTTACAATATATTTCGGCCGAAGAACAACATGATTTATTAACGAGCCCCACTTTTACCATACAGCTGCAAGATCAGGACGCCAACCGTATGCAGATTGCCATGCAATATATCGGTGAAAATTATCGCGACCAGATACGACTGCAGGAACTTGCTTCCCTAACGGGAATGACCCCCAATTCGTTCTGCCGTTATTTCAAATCACAAATCGGAAAAACACTCTTTCAGTTTCTGATCGAAATGCGTGTGAAGACAGCCTGCAATTTATTAATAGAAAACAAACAGACGGTGAAGCAGATCTGCTTTGAATCAGGTTTTCAAAACTTTTCGAGCTTCCATAAATACTTCAAAAATGTAACTGGCACGACACCGCTCAGCTTTCAGCGATCAAAAACTTAAGACGATTTTACCCAATACGCTTGAATCTTCCATCAATCGATGGGCTTCAGCGGCCTCCGCAAAAGGAAGCACACGGTATAAAGTAGGTCTGAAATCGCCAGCGCTAAGCTTCGGCCATACTTGAGACCAGATATCATCCCGTAACACTTGCTTAAATTCACGGTCTCTCGCCCGCAGTGTACTTCCCGTTAAAACAATCCGTTTCTGCATTAATTTGAGCAAGTTTAACTCGACTCTTGCGCTTTCCATCGCATTAATGTAAACCAACCGGCCATCAGGGTTCAATAGATTGATATTTTTCTCAAAATATGATCCGCCAATACTGTCTAAAATAACATCAACCCCCAAAGGCTTCAGCGCCTCCAGAAAATCCTCGGTTTTATAATTTATTGTTTTGCTGGCTCCCAATGATTTACAAAAGCTAGCCTTTTCAGCTGAGCTGACTGTCGTATAGACTACCGCACCAAACAAGGTCGCTAATTGAATGGCCGTACTGCCGATCCCACCAGCACCACCGTGCACCAAAAAATGATCGTCGGCCTGCAACCTTCCCCGTCGAAAGACATTGTCCCAGACCGTAAAAACGGTCTCGGGCAGCGAAGCAGCCTCCGCAAAATCTAAATGATCGGGAATAGGTAAACAATGCCCCTGATAGACTTTCGCATAGGAAGCATAGCCTCCACCGCCAACAAGTGCACATACACGATCACCAATAGACCAATCAACCACATCCTTCCCTTTAGCGACTACAATCCCTGCTATTTCCAATCCCGGTATTCGCGCATCCACACCGGGAGGTGCCGGATAGTTGCCTTTACGCTGAAAAACATCAGGCCTATTTACTCCTGCAGCCTTTACTTCCACCAAAACCTCCAGTTCACCGATCTGTGGCATCTCCACATCGTGGACTTCCAAAACTTCCGGTCCACCCGGTTCAGTAATAATAACGGCTTTCATCATGATTTTTTTGGGTATTTCTGTAACCTTATATTGAGCGAAAGCATAAAATAACGAGCCAAACGATTGTTCCGAACATCTAAAATATCATTTCCCACCACGGCACGTGAAATACCAGTATTCTGATTCATCAGATCGAATCCCTGAAATCTCAACATCCCCAAGTTATTCCTTCCAAAAGTATATTCCATATAGGCATTGATTATCGTCGGATTAATATTGTTCCATGAGCTCGAATAACCCGCATTAAATTTTTGAGAAAGCTCAAGTCCCATGGTAAAATGTTTCCCTAAATACGCTTTAGATCCCAACCCAACAATCCCGGAATGCGCCGTGATATTATCTTGTACAGGCCAGTCAAATGTCGCCCTGTTTAAAGAATAGTTTCCATTTAATTCGGCTTCAAAGATATCACTCCAGGTATAGCGGAATTGAAGAGCCTGTGTAAACAAAAAGTGCCCACCAAAGCTCTTTTTATCATTGACATAGGAAATATTGTTGTAATAATCTGCATTACCATTCAAGCTCATCTGCAAATTATCCGACAATAAAGAAGCTGTAAACAAATAATAGCTCTTAATATCATAATAACCTTCTGTATTGCGATAAGTCGTTTTCTGTATCGTTGAATTCGGTTCAATTGTCCGGTTTGCTACAATCTTGTCATTTACCAAGTTAAAAGCTAGACTGGCCTCTAAATATTGCCCCCTTCGTGTAATGGATTTCCGATACTTTGAAACAATACTATGTGCAAATTCGGATTTCAGATCCTTATTTCCGATCACAATATTTTGTGTGTTGGTATTATCCACTACAGGCTGTATCTGATAGAAGCTAGGCTGGTTATTACGTCCATAATAGTCCATGGAAAGATCCTCTTCTTTGGTAAACTTCCATTTCAATCCAGCAGAAGGCACGAGGTTAACATTTGAATAGGAGGTTTTTATCAGTTTGTCCGTTGAACTTCCCGTTAATTCGGAAGGCTGAACAGCAAAACCGAAGTTCACTTTCACTTTCTCGCTTAAATCTTGCCGGTAAATCATGCCGACTTTATTGCTAGCAAAGGAGTAGTCGTACTTCAAACTAAGGGAGTCTACCAGTATGGGGCCGTTGTTAAAATTATTGTTATTATCAAAAGTGGAGCGGCGGGCATCAATCTTGGTATAGTCGAAATCGTAATTGATCTCCAAGGTACCCCCTAAATCAACGGGCTCCACCAACGACAACCGACTTTGGATATTTTTATTCTCATTGCTGGAACGGACCATTTGATTCAGATAAGTCTCTGTTATTTTCGGCACGTTCGTGCTGCTGTCGATCGCTCTATTAAAATCGCGCACTTCCTCATCTTTATCCAGGGAATTAAAATCCGTATGCAATGTATAAAGCACTTTCCGCCCCGGTTTAGTAAAACTTCGCACGTAAAAAAGATCTAAAGCTGCTGCAGGACTTTCTGTACTATTGGCCGCGCCATAGTTTCCCGTACTACTCAACCGATTATTTTGGATCCTCCTATCTTTTAAGGTATTGCTGGTCGAATTGGCCCAAGATAGTTTGGGCGATATTTTAAGCTGATCTTTGGGCGACAGCTTCATATCAAAATCCCAGTCCATTTTATGTATACGATCGATTGATTTTATCTTGTAGTCTTCATAATTACTAATCAAATTATTCGCGACTTTGCCGTATCCATATATCGATTGTAATAAAGAATTTCCCTGGATATAATTATTCCGCTGCGTAAAGGAATACTTACCGCTTGCTGTTACCGTTTTAGAAAGCGGACTAGAAAAACTCCCCCCGACAGATCCAATTTTATTGACCCCATCCGTAGGGTCTGCAAAGTCGGCTAGCTCGCCCATTTCCCGTTCCCGCTCCCCTCCATTGGGAGAGCCGAAAGAAAAGAGATTGGTATTCGTATTATTCACCGATGCGATAACAGAGTACTCTTTACCGTCATTGAAACGATTCAGTCCAGCACTCCCCAAATAACGATCTACCGAACCTCCGCCAAGCGTGGCTTGACCAAAAGTAATTTTCTTCTTATCATCTTTGAGCACGATATTCAGGACTTTTTCGGATTCAGTACTTTTAATTCCTTTTGCCGTCGCCTCATCACCATAAAAATCAATAACCTGCACACTTTTAACAAAATCTGCAGGAAGATTACGTGTAGCAGTGAGCACATCGCCACCAAAAAATTTTTTCCCATCTACCTTAACAGAGGATATGGGCTTACCAAAAGCATAGACAGAACCATCGCGGGACACCTGTATATTGGGCAATGCTTTAAGCGCCTCTTCTAAGAGTGCCCGACGATCAAATTGAAAGGCATCCAGGTTAAATTGCACAGTATCCTGCTTATATACTATGGGTTTATATTTTAGAACAACAACTTCTTTTAAAAGAGATACATGGGGAAACATGGTCAATTTTCCAACATCCAATTTAGCTGTCGTGCTATTGTACAAGGGATAACTACGCTCCAATATACTTAAGCCCAGCTGGCTACAGCTAATACGAATATCATTACCGAGTACACGACTAAAATGAAAATAACCTGTTGCGGAAGTGGATGAGAACAAGGTATCGCGAGAACTCGTCAGATGAACACTGACGCCATTTAAGGGCCTTCCTGCAGTATCTACAACAATTCCATAAACTTCTTTTTTTGACACCTGCCCTAAAGCGCTTTTGGGTAAAAAAAACAAGTTCGTTATAGCTAAAAAAAGTACTAACCGGATAATATTCCCGCCCCTTAGTTCCATCAAATAGACTTTGCAATAATACAATTCAATATAAGAATTCTTAAGCTATTAACGTAAAAAGTTGTGATTTTGTATATAAAAAAACGAGCTGTTTTACCAACAGCTCGTTTTTTACACTATTTTTTACAATTTATTATTCACCCGCAAAGCTAACCTTAACAAGGTGTTTGTCAATTTCCCAACGGCCAGTACCGTCTTCACCAATCACATCGAATAACTCAAGGATACGTCTTGCAACAAACTCCTCCTCTACTTGCTCTTCCAAGAACCATTGTACAAAATTAAAAGTGACATAATCCTTCGCTTTAGCACATTTATCAGCGATGTTGTTGAACTGTTCAGTAACAAACATCTCTTGTTCCAATGTTTGTTCAAAAACGCCACGGAACGATTCAAAATCTTGCGGGATACCTGTAACTTCCGGAGAAATTGCACGACCACCGCGGTTGTTGATATAATTGAAAAGCTTCAACATGTGCTCGCGCTCTTCGTTGGATTGTTTCGCAAAAAATTCTGAAGCATTTTCCAAACCTTGATCATCACACCATGAAGACATTGCCAAATATAAGGCTGAAGAATGAGCTTCAACTTTAATCTGTGCATTCAATATATTTTCGATTTCTTCTTTCAAAGAAGATTTTAATTTCAATAAATCTTTCATATTTACCTTAAGTTTAATTTCTAAAACATTAACAGGTGAAACACATCATCACCCGATTACATTACAAAGATACAGTAGATCTTCAAAATCTGTATCAAGAATATGCAATACAAATTCAGTCTAAATTAGACATGGAAACCGCAACTTGTTTAGAATCAATACAATTACAAATACATAATATTGATACTTTCAATAAGCGATAAATTAAAACAATAAGTGGCTTAAAGGCCTAAAAATCATTGAATGTCAATAAAACCAGCGGACGACCTCATTGACACTTATTTAAATTAAAATTAAATAAGGTCTTTCCAAACAAAAAGCGGTGTACATCACAGACGTACACCGCTTTTTTCAATTCTTTTATATGTATAGCCTTATGCAAAAACTGCAAATGGCGAAACCTGCAAACAAGTTCTGACGACGCTATTCAATTCCATCATAAATTTAGCGCCATCTAACAATTCGCGCAATTGAAGGACATCCTCTACAGCTAAGATGAAACATCTTTCCGTACGGAAAGGCATAATGATTTCAAAATCCGATGAACGTGTTGTGTCGTGAAGCATGTGCTCAACATCAATCGCATCGATACGTTTCTTAAACTTCAAAAAATCCGATACCGAGAAAGAGGTTGTTTCATTATTATATTCCAACCAGAAACAATTTTTGCGGCTACATTGATAAACTGTACCTGCTGTGGTTGAAAAAACTTCCTCAACATTTGCTAACGGACAAACCAATTTTGACATTTCTATTTCTCTTATCATTTAAATCGATCAAAAATAAATATTATTTATAATCAATCCAAGTAAAACAGAAGATTATTTTGATTTAATATAAATAAGCCTTCCAACAAGTCCTGAAAATAAATCCTTCCTAATTTCACATAGATCAACAGCCCCGAAAATCCACGTAAGGTTCTTACGGACCAATTACAATAGAGCGGTACAAAAAAAGAGGCCAGTTTTTATAACTGACCTCCTACATTTACATCTATATTTTAATAGTTATTAATCGTATTCTTCCTCTTCTTCTTCCTCTAGGGTAAAAACTTCATTACGTCCATTGATAACTGTATTTTTTGTCTTTGTTTTATGTTTATTAATCTGTCTACGCAAGGATTCGACAGCAATATCTGTCGCCTCCTCAAAGCTCTTCGCTTGCCCTTTCGCAAAAAGCTGGCTTCCCGGGATATTTAATTTAATTTCTGAAATTTTATTTGCCTCATCATCGACATTTTCCAATCGCAGGTAGCATTCGCCACCAATAATGGAATCCAAAAACTGCTCCAATTTTCCTGTTTTCTTTTTAATAAACTCGATTAGCTTTTGATCAGCAGTAAATCGAATGGATTGCACAGTAATGTTCATTTTTCCTCCTTTTTTTAAGCTTTTGGATGAGCTTGTTTATAAATTGACTTCAATCGTTCTGCTGAGTTATGCGTGTACACTTGTGTTGCCGCAAGCCCTGCATGCCCCAGCAGCTCTTTAATTGCATTTAAATCCGCCCCATTGTCCAACAGGGCCGTTGCGAAAGTATGTCTCAAAATATGAGGACTTCTCTTACCTTGAGTAGAAATCAGCGTCAATTGCCGATGTACAATATCATAGATCAGCTTGGCATATGCCGGCTTGCCTTCTTTCGTAACGATTAGTAAGCTGTTATTAGTATCAACAAATTGCGTCGCCTTTTGTTGCAAATAGTTTTTCAATTCTTTCAATAAAAGATTATTGATCGGAACCAAGCGTTCTTTGTTCCTTTTACCTAATATAAGAATATTTTTATTAAAAAAATCGATATCCTGCTCCTTAATTTTCAACAATTCGGCCAAACGAATCCCGGTACCGAACAACAATTCCATAACCATATAATCGCGGCAGGATTCGAATCCATCCTGCTCCTGTCCCATCTGATCCAATAAACGCACCAGCTTTTCCTTTTCAACGACTACAGGTAGTTTTTTAGCAGTTTTTAACGCTTTAATGAGTGTCATGGGATTTTTCGCGATACACTCTTCTCTTTGCAAAAATTTAAAATAAGTTCGCATGGAGGACATACTCCGGTTGACCGAACTTGCATTTTTTCCGGACTCTACCATTTGCGCGAAATAATGGCGTAAATCACGGTATACGATATCCGGCACGGTCAGTCCCTCACGATCCAAAAAAGACTGAAACATCTCCAGCTCATGCTTATAGGCAATAACCGTATGTTCTGAATACCTTTTTTCAATCTGCAAAAACCGAATAAACTCCTTTTCCAACATATTTTCCCTTGCTATATAGCTTAAATTACAAACTTAAAAGCACAAAAAAAAGGGAAAAGCAATGCTTTTCCCTTTATATTTTAAAATTCTCAGCGAATCAATTAGTTAGCTACATCTTGATTCAAAGATTGTTTGTAAATCGCTTTTTTCACTTGAATGCGACGAGTTACAGATCTCTTTTCGTAAGCTTGACGTGAACGCAACTCTCTTAAAACTCCAGTTTTTTCGAATTTCTTTTTGAAACGTTTCAATGCTCTATCTAAAGATTCTCCTTCTTTTACATTTACGATAATCATGCGTTATATATACCTCCTTTCGCCGCTTTTAAATTTAAAGTGGGACAAAGGTAAGCTATTTATTTTTAAAAAGGAAAACAAAATTATTTTTTATAGCAATTCGAATTCTTCCAACAAAATTCTTAGCGGTTTCTCCTTAGTACACAATGCCGTATGCCAACCCAATTGTTTTGCTGTTGCCAGATGTTGAGGACTATCATCAATAAATAAAGTCTCCGCCGGATCTAATTGTTGCTCTTGCATAACCAATTCAAAAATCTCTGCATCTGGTTTGCGCATCCCTACTAAATGGGAGTAATAGGTCTTTTCAAAAAAACCTTCATTGTCGGCAACACCATATTTTTCATGAATATCATTCATACAGTAGGCATAATGAATTGCATTGTTGTTACTTAACAAAAAGGTACGGTATCGATCTTTCAACTGGATTAAAATCTCATGATTACCCTGTGGTACACCGATCAGTAAACTGTTCCAGGCTGTATCAATCTGTGCATCCGTCAGTGCTGGGTTTTGAGTTAATTCTCTTATCCCCTCACGAAACTGCGTCGAATCAATTTTTCCTTTATCAAAATTATCAAAAAGTGCACTTTGACCATGATGTCCAAATACGGCATCAACATTTTCTATACCTAACTGAGTAAAAGCATCTTTCAATTTTACAAAGTCGATCATAAAGATCACATTCCCATAATCAAGAACAATATTTTTAATTTTTTCCATCGAATTATTTTGAAATATCGATACAAATATCGATAATTGCATCGTCAAAACGGCACAACAGCTGTTTAAATTGACAAAACAAAAGACCTGCTCCTATAGCTCAGTCGGTTAGAGTAGAAGACTCATAATCTTTTGGTCCCTGGTTCGAGCCCAGGTGGGAGCACAAATAAATCCTCATAGCAATATGGGGATTTATTGTTTAATCCCGACGGATAACAAAAAAAATTCATTGCCCCAGAACATCTGCCAAAAAGCTATCAAGTACACTGAGCATGTGTATGGGATGCTTTAGCTACTTCTTTTATTTTCTTTCTGTGTTTAGCACCAAATTCCAACAAGGCATTGTAAACTGCTCTTGCTTCGTAAGCATGTGCTGTAAGTGAATAAGAAACCGTAATGGGTTTAGTATTGTTTATCGTTCTTACCACCAAATAATTTTGTTCCAACTGCTGCAACTCTGCTGTCAGCACTTTTGGCGAAATGCCAATAATGGTTTCCAGGAGGTCTTTAAACCGCATAGTACCTAAATACGAAAGTTGCTGCAGGATACATATTTTCCATTTTCCTCCTAATAGTTCAATAGCATCTCTTAGCTCCAGCGATCTTTCTTTACCGGTATCTTTTTCGCATCGTGTAATTAATGTCATTTGTATCGTGTTTATCACTTACCTCAAGGTAAGGCATGGTGTCTATACTATAAAGATAAAATAGTTTTGTGATCAAATTTTAAAACCAAGATATGAAAGTTACATTGATAGCAAACATCTCCGCAAACGGAAAAGTACTATTAGCTGAAAACAGCAGCTACCAGGCACCACAGGAAGCCATAATTGAATTTATGAGCATAGCTACCAAAACCGGCAACTATGTTATGGGAAGAAAAACCTTTGAGATGTTAGAAGGCGCATTTGTAAATATCAAAGCCGCTTTCCAGGGTCTTGAGCTGGTCATTCTCTCTGAAGGAGGGAGTATATCAAAAGAGTTCAAGGTTGTGGCCCACCCGAATGAGGCTATGAAGCATCTCTCAGAAAAAGGATTTGAGGAAATTATTATTGGCGGTGGCACCGCAACTTATAATCTTTTCCTTGAAGGCAAATGGGTGACGGATATTTACTTTAACATACATCCCGTAATTATTGGCAATGGTGGGATTTTAGCAACAGACCATAAATTGATCTCTAATTTTAAACTGGTGGGCCATAAACAGGTAACTGAAAACATTCTTCAGCTTCATTTAACAAAGATGTGAGGACTCAACATCTTTGCGTACCATTCTTGATTGCCCACATGGCTGTTGCATTCCTGCCAGCGCACGTACTATATTAGGAGCTCAAATGGGAGCACAAGAGCGGAATCAATAAAAAAATCCCCATCGCATGATGGGGATTTTTTTATGACGGGCTCTCCTTATATTTCCTTTCGATTATCATCCGATTCAATATCGATCAATTTATTGTAAGGATCTATACCTACCTGTTCGGGTTTTTGATCAACAACTAACGTCATCGTATTGTTGATTCGATCGATTTTATGCTTTTTTAGATAAAGCTCCTGACGTTTATTACCGTCTTTGCTTTTCTTATCCGAGAAAACACCTACCTCGATATAGTCTGCCAATGGCAATGATTTCAGGGTCACACGATCTGATTTCTTAAAGGACAGCGGCTGTCCACCTTCGTCATTGTAACTCTTTTTCCCATTGCCATCTACGCGGTACTTGGAAACTTCAAATTGGATATCAACCTGGTATTTACCATTCTTAAGTTTCTTAGAACTTACTTTTTCTATTTTATTGTTATACAGGGTGATCGTTTCAAACATATCTTTAATCAGGTAACGTAATGAGTCCGGAGTCGCCTGCCTAAAACTATCCACAAACTCTGATGAAGTTGTATACGGTGGGTTTTGAAACGCTGTACGTTGTAAATAAGACTGGGCTGTCCTGTTAAAAAGATCCTCCCCCAGATAATCGCTCAAGGCATAAAGTACCAGGGATCCCTTTTGGTAATGGATGTACATTTGATTTTCATTATACATCAACGGCTTTTCACCTAGCTTTTCGGCACTTCGTCCCTGTAAATAGCCATCGAGCGCATCTTTGAGAAACTTACGCATCTGCCCTTTGCCATATCTTTTTTCCAAAACCTTGAGCGATGAATATTCAGACATACTTTCGGACATCAATGTAGCCCCCTGCACATTGGCTCCTACCACTTGATGTGCCCACCACTGATGTGCAATCTCATGGGCTGTTACCGCATAGGGATAATCGACCGCATCTTCCTTCTTCTCATTGACATCAGCAATAAAACCGATCGCTTCGGAAAAAGGAATTGTATTTGCAAAGGACTGCGCGAAAGTTCCCGCTGTGCGCGGAAATTCAATAATACGCAATTGTCGATGCGGGTAAGCACTGTATTCCTTCGTATAGTAAGCCAAAGAAGCCTTACTGGAAGCCATCATGCGATCGAGGTTATAGGTATGCCCCTTATGGTAATAAATCTCCAAATTAACCCCGTTCCACTTATCTTTTTTGACTTCATATTCGGCCGAATTAAATGCAAAAAAGTTCAGAATTTCCGAATCCATTTTATATTGATAGTACTTACGACCATCTTTCTCCCATTGTTTTGTGAGATAGCCCGGAGCAATAGCCAACTGATTCTTGGCCGTACTAACTGTAGCTTCAAAACGGATCCAATCGGCATCGTTGGATATATAGTTATTCTGCAGAGCCCTTTTGTCAGTCTGCGGAGCCATTCTATCGCGATACGGAAGTCCATACTTTTTGCGGACATCATTATCGACCAACTCGCCACGGTCAAGATAGCCTATATTCGGGAAAAGCATATTGTTGATAAACGTACCATTGCCCTTTACAGGCGATTTTTCATTTATCCAGGTATTGGGGGGACTAACAGTACTAAATTTCAACACAATAGAATCGCCTGGAGCCATCGGCTTCTCGAGTTTATAAATGTTGAAATTATATTTATCGTCGGCAGAGATCAATTTATTTGGTACACTTAAAGAAAATGTATAATCGTAATTATTGTAATTGACAAAAATAGAATCAATAGGCGTATTGGTCTTATTTTTTAATACATAGTCCGCATGCGCTTTAAAACTTCGCGTATCGGGAAAAATATCCAGATTAAACTTAATATCCACGACACGGGGCTGCGGCCTGTACTGGTATTTCTTATATTTTTTTTCCCATTCTACAGCCTGTTTTTCATGATCTAAACTGGTATAATATGGATTTTTGATGTGGTTTTCGTAATATATTGCAGCACCGATGCCAATAAAGCCCACAAAGGCAAAAATGAGCATTGCCGTTGTTACCGGCCCTAAATTCGCTTTAAAAATACCCCAACGCTCCCGAACTCCCGAAAAACCGCCTCTTCGCCATAACAGCAAGGCAATAACGGCAAAAAACACCGCAAAAAGCAGCCAATAAACCCGATACGTTAAAAATGGAAGAACATAGCCGAATCCATCCATATCCGAGTAATCCAGATCCGGTCCCTGGTTAAACTGATAAATTTCCTGTTCTACACCGACCATGGATAAAAAAGGTAATCCAATAAAGAGGGTCAATAAAACAAAAAATCCAGCGAGGTAATTTTTGAAAAGCGTATGTACAAAAAGTGAAATAAACAGCCATACCAAATTTGACAGCATACCATACACCATCAGATGCATCACATATTGTCCAATTTCAAAATTATAATAGTGATGGTACACCTGGAACCCCATGCAGGTCGCAATCACAACGGCCAGCAAAGTCAATTGCATCAAAAGAATTGCGATAATCTTCGATCCCATAAAAGCCCAGTTGGGCGTCGCTGTTGTATCCAACAATCCTCCCATCCGCGTAATGCTTCCGCGATGGACAAGAAGTCCCGTAAAAAGAAACGTCAGGATCAGCAGGAAAAACTTAAATGTAGTCCCCGGGATCATCAGCATTTTCCAGGTCACCGGATAAGTCGACGTTCCGAATATCGAGCCAATGGTGCTTGCCATCAAGATAATGAATAATACTCCTACCAAAGTCAATATTAAAAACACCGGATTTTTGACGATATAGCGATAGTCGTATCGCGCCATTGTCCATGTTGTTTTCAAATAATGAAAGGTCGAAAAATCATAGTTTACTTTAGGTAGATTGATTTTGAAGATACTATCAAAGTTATTTTTGGTTAAACGGGCTCCTTTTTTCGATGATTTAAAGGAAATCGAATGTTGTGAAAAAGAAAACAACATATAAAACCCGCCAATGAATAAGGCTGCGACAGCGAGCCATATTAACCGGTTATAAATAACAGCTCCGGTAAAGGGAAGATTATTGACATTCTTCTCATCTGGAGACCAATATTGGGTATAGTATGAGATGGCACTATCCCCAAAAGGATCTATCAATGCCCCTACAAAACGATTGTCCATATTGTTCGCCAGATTCTGAACCAGCACCTGAAGAATAATAAGGATCAACACCGCGACAAAACCAACGTAGACGTTTCGTGTCAATGTTACCAGCACAAAGATAATTGCACTAAAAATAATGAGATTCGGGATAACCTGTACAAGATAGGTCTGTAAATATGCCCAAACATGAATTGGCCCCAATAAGGATTGATTGATACCCGGCACAAATTGTGCGACGATAATACCCAAGGTTGAAGCAAATACAATAACCAATACAACAGCTACTGATCCAAAGAATTTACCGAGTAGATAGTCCGTTTTTGAGAAAGGGTAGCTGAAAAGTATCGTATGCACCTGGTATTGAAAATCCCGGTAGACGCAGGCTCCAACAATGGACGGTATCAAGAAATAAATAATAGTCGACATCCCATTGACCATACCATTAATCGCCCATGGAGAGTTCATAATGGTGTTGGATGAGGTCGTTGCTGTTATACCGTCAAAGATGCCGAGCGAAGACAACATAATAAACAGCGAAAGCGCAAAGAAGAGTGCCATATAGATGTAGACGGCAGAACTCTTAAACCAACGCGCAAACTCAAAATGGAAGATGGCTTTAAACATGGCGTTGATCATTTTTTAGCGCTACAAAATAGACATCCTCCAATTGGCCTTGAGCGTTCACAAATGATTCATCAGGACGCGCATCGCTGTACACCCGGATATTGAGTGTATTGTCCTGATTGTAATTGGTTGAAATAACGTTATATTTTTGTGTATACTCATCCAGTTGATCCCGACTGATGATACGTACCCAGATCTTACCATCCAATTGATCGATGGATTCTTTAGGAGTGCCTCTCAAAAGAATCTTTCCTCCATTCAGAATGGCCAACTCATGACACAGTTCACGCACATCATCCACAATATGCGTAGAAAAAATGACCGTATGATCTGTACCTATCTCCCGTAGAACGTTCAAAAAACGATGTCTTTCCGCGGGGTCAAGCCCTGCAGTCGGTTCATCTACAATGATTAACTTGGGATCATTCAGCAACAATTGCGCAATACCAAAACGTTGCTTCATCCCGCCCGAGTAACCACTTACGCTTTTATTGCGCACGTCCCAAAGATTGGTTACCTCAAGAACACGATTGATAATGGCATCCCGATCGGCTTTCGATTTAATTCCTTTAAGCTTTGCAAAATATTGCAGCAGATCTGATGCAGAGAGATTGGGATAAACACCAAATTCCTGTGGCAAATAACCCAAAACTTTCCGCAAATCGAGCTGATTTTTGAGTACATCAATATCACCAAAAGTAATACGGCCACTGTCGGGTTTCTGAAGTGTCGCAATTGTCCGCATTAAAGAAGACTTGCCAGCACCATTTGGTCCCAGTAAACCAAACATCCCAGGCTTAATTTCTAAGTTTACGGCGTCTAAAGCTTTTATTCCATTAGAATAGGTCTTACTAAGGGTCTCTATGGATAAATTCATAATTTATTTTAACTGTTAATAATATGTTAGTATACCAAAACAAGGATATGTTACATGAATATAGTAAAAGTTAAAAACAAACGAAAATGAAAGGCTTCCAATGGACGAATCTGCTGCCCAAAAAAAGTTTTTGCTTTTGGACAAATCCTCTAAAAGATGAGTCTCCAAGCGGGTCAGATAGCATTATCTGCAGACAAAAAAACTGTTTTTGCTTTGGACAAATAGCCCGCTAAGTGAGTCAGATAGCATTAAAAGATCTACTAAAAACTTCGCAATAATGGCTGTGTACTACATCGAAAGGATCCGCCAAAGCTACGGCTGATCTGGAAATCAACGTATTCAACATGAACACCACAAGCGGAGAGCTTATCTCCAATATAGCCAAAAACAGGATCAGTCACATAGACTGTCGGATTAATAGGCAGACCATTCGTTGCTAGCAAGCTCGCCTCCTTCAAATTGACCACAATTTTGTCCCATGTTTTCAGTTTTTGGGGTATCCCATAGGGTAGCGCTTCCTCACAAACGATCATCAATCCTTCGCGGATCAGTCCTAGTGCACAGTCCAAATGAAGTATATTGGGATGAAGCTTCACTTCTTCAACCTGATAACCATAAGGTTGTAATAGTTTAGCGAGCCACTTAATCCCAAGGCTGTTTGAGGAAAGCCCAGAGTTGCCGACAAAAATATGTTTACCGTATACCAGGATGTCGCCTCCTTCTATAAAAGGGCCATGCCATAATCCCAACTCCTCCTGCTCCGCCATGGCGGGTCTTGGCGCGGCCACATAAAGGCAGTCACTTTGATAAACTTCACGTTCCAACACATCCCGGATGGGCCATATTTCATTGCGGCGCTGCATAAAACGGATTGACCCCTCAATAACGGCATTTCCAATGGTAAAAAATGGGTCACGGACAAAGAAATTAGAATAACCGTGTTCTCCTCCGGACACTTTTTCAAGTGCTGTTAAGTTACGTGGCCGCAACACTTCAACGCCATATTTCTCCAACAGCAAAGCAAAATTATGCCGCTCTTGTTCCCATGCCTTTTGCAATTCGGGATACACTTCTCCAAAATCTTTTCCTGCATTGGCATATTCCCCCTCCAGCGCAGTGGAAGATAAAAACCGAAGATCTTCAACTTTCATCATTTCCGGAAAGCCAAATTCAGACACCGTAAGAATAACTTTCTTTAAAGGGGCAAACTCATTTTCTACAAAGATCATAGCACTGATTTTAAGTCCAATTTGCTTTTTTTTAACAAAAAAAACAAATGTATAGGAAAGCGGAATCTAAATTCCCAGCACCCAGCGTACATTGAACAAATCAGTTACTTCAATAAATTTCTGCTGCTTATCAACATCTATTCTTCTTTTTTGTTGGGATGTAAGTCTTTCAATCAATTCCCCACGCTCGGAAATATCCCGACAGGGCAAAAACACAGCGACGTAGTTTCCTACTCTCCGTCCCTCGTTGTGCACCAAATCAGAGCCGTAAATTGCGATACGTCCGGAAATAAGAGTGGCACTCACTACAGGTATTTCAGCACAGCCCTGCAAGGGTTCTTCGAACATATCAAAATGTAACGTTCCCCCAAAACAGGTCTGATAAAACGTAAGTGCCGCTCTACAATTTCCTGAGAAAGTAATGAAAATTCCGCTTTGCAAGCGTTCCATTGGCTGAACTAACATCATATCATTTGGCTATGCATCCGGTATTTCAGGCTCTACAAGTTTTCTCATTTTTTCCAACGACTCTTGCCATCCAAGATAGCACATCTCGGCAGGAATAACCTCAGGAATTCCAGTCTGTTCAATCTTAAGTTCTGTACCACAGATCACTTTACGCAAGGAAACAGTCGTAGTCATTTCGCCCGGTAAATTGGGATCATCAAATCGATCCACGTACTTGATAAAGGTATCTTGCTCAATTTCAAGGTACTCACCACCAAAAGAATGGCTATGACCGGTACTAAAATTAATGAAGGTCATTTTGAAACTTCCGCCTACTTTAAAATCCATTTGCTGTACTGTACAGACAAAACCATAAGGAGGTAGCCAGCTGGCATGTGCTATCGGATCTGCGAAAGCACGGAAAACCTTTTCAGGACTTGCCTGAATAATTCGATGTAATAAAACCTGATTCGTTTTCATATCTATATTGTTTATAAGTGAATAACCATTGCTTATTTTTTATTTTACTCGCTATTAGTACATTCTTTCAGTCCAATAAAATCCGGTAAACTTGCTACACTACTGAAGTCTGATGATATGCTCCTGTACTAGCTGTCTCCTTGTTGCTTAAACGAGCAATCTTAGCCTGATAGAAATAAGAAACAGCAAGTACCCCCAATACTAAAATGGGCATCAGCATAAATGCTGCATTTTTGTCAACACATGCGTGACTAATAAAAGCAAATATTAAATTGAATGTCAATCCAGCATAGGCCCATTCTTTTAATTTGGTTGGAACCTGCGGTACTGCAATTGCAATAACACCCAACAGCTTACAGATAATTAAAGCATAGGCAAAATAGTCGGGATATCCCAATGGTTTTGTGCCCGCATTGATATATTGCGGCGCAAATAACAGTGTTCCAAGTGGCATCAGTCCTTCCCAGAGAACTATAAATACCGTTGCTATCCAAAAAGCAATCTTGTTCTTTTTCATTGTATAAGTCGTTTGTGTAAATGTATAATTTCAGTGATAATCAGCCTTGAATCCTGGAATTACTAATTCGCAGATTCTACATAGTTTACGAAGTTATTTAAAATAGCCTGCCAGCCCGATTTTTGTAATTCAGGATCATTTTCCTGTTCCGCATCAAAAACTGTTATCACACTGGTTTTCCCTTCCGCTTCGGAAAAAAGCGTATTTACAGCTCTTCCATCAGCCATGGTATATGCAATTTCCCGGTATAAATTTACCGTATGGTAGGTTCCTTCGAAGTCAAATCCGAAGCTTCCATCTTTTGCCTCCATTCTATTTTTAAAAGTACCATCCACGCGAAGATCATTTTCACTGCTTGGGCAGTGCCAGCTCGGGTCTGCCGAGTTCCATTGCATAATATCCGTCGGACTGTTCCATAATTTCCATACTTTTTCTACAGGAGCATTAATCGTTGCTTCAACTGTAATTTTTGTCTGTCTTTCCATTGTTTTTCTATTGTTTATATTGATATAACAAAGATGCAAAGGATCACAACATTGCGGCTGTTGCAAAGACGACAACTTTAGGGGTAGATTACGACAAAAACTATTTGTACCTTTATATCATAAACCAAAAATGATATGCAAATCTCTGTTTTTGTTCCCGAATACGGCACTATCGAAGGTATTACCCCTGCGTTCAGAACCTTTCATACGGCCAATGAATTTCTAACGGCCTTTGGAAAACAGCCTATTTTTGAAGTCGAATATGTAGGTTTAACGACTTACGTTCCGGCCAATAGTGGGGAGTATACCATCAAGACAAACCGGCTACTACAGGACGTTCAGAAAACAGATCTGCTTATTATACCGCCTATTTTTGGCAACATAGAAAAAGGAATACGCGATAATGCCGAAGCGATCCCTTATTTCACAAAACTGTACCACAAAGGGGCTAGTCTTGCCAGTCTGTGCGTGGGTGCTTTCCTGCTCGCTGAGACAGGTCTTTTAGATGGAAAAAAATGTTCGACACACTGGGCACATATCGAAGAGTTCAAGGAAAAATACCCCCACATTGAAATTGAGGATGGCGCTGTGATCACTGAACATGAAAATATCTACAGCAGTGGTGGCGCGAGCAGCTTATGGAATCTGATCCTCTATTTAGTGGAAAAGTATTCCGACAGGGAAACAGCCGTACTCATAGCCAAATATTTTGCGCTGGATATCAGCCGGGATAATCAATCGCAATTCGCCATATTCAGAGGCCAACGTAATCATGCTGATCTGGATATCCAACAAGCTCAAGACTATATCGAGAAGAAGTACGAGGAGAAAATTACAGTCGAAGAACTGGCCAATCATGTCAATATTGGGCGGCGCACATTTGAACGGAGATTCAAAGAAGCAACCAACAACACGCCTGTCGAATACCTGCAACGCGTGCGCATCGAAGCTGCAAAAAAATTCTTCGAAGCTTCGCGAAAAAACGTTTCCGAGGTGATGTTTGATGTAGGTTATACCGACACAAAAGCCTTTCGGGATATTTTTCGAAAAATTACAGGCCTTACACCAATAGATTATCGAAACAAATTTGCCAAGGTAACTGCTGATGTCGCCATTGAGCAATAAGCTGTGATAAACAATAAAGCCACTCTGAGGAGTGGCTTTATCATTACTCGAATTCCTTCTATTTATTTTAACATCATTTCCCGAATATATTTCACGGGTGAATTACCAAAACTCAGGAATTTTTCATTGAACGCCTTCAAATTAAACTGTTTCCCTTCTTTTTGCTTTACAGCTTCCCTAAGGTCATAAATTTCTTTATATCCCGTAAAGTAAGACGTCAGCTGCACACTGCTCACAGACACACGTTTCCATTTACCGGCTGCTTCGGCCTGTTGTTGAAACGCTTCATCAACCAACAAATGCATGGCGTCTTTTTCACTCATATTTTTCACATGAACGCTATAATCGAGTATAGCATTGCACACGGTACGCAGATGCCATTTGTACCACATCAACCACATTTCAGGAGCATTGTCACCGTAACCGTTTTCGAGCATCATTTGTTCGGTATAGACAGCCCAGCCCTCAATCATTGCACCATTACCTAAAATACTCTTGATGAGACTCGGCGATTGGTTTGCATACACCAATTGGGTATAATGGCCCGGAATAGCTTCGTGGATATTGAGTATTTGCAAGATATAATGGTTATACTCCCGGAGGTAACTCTCCGTTGCCTCTTTGGTCCAGCCTGTTAGACTACCCACATTGTAATAGGTATTCCCACCTTTATCGTATGGACCAGGTGCACTGATTGAAGCTCCCGCAACCCCAGCCATATAAGCAGGCTCTTTACGCACCACGAGCGGCTTGCTATCATCGATGTACAATAAATCCTTTTGTTTGACAAACGCAACCAGCTTAGGTATCTGTGCTTCGATAGCGGATTGAAACTCTTCTGCTTTAACATGTTTGACCGACAGGGTGTCGATCATCTTTCGAATGACAAGCAAACTATCTGACGGCAAGGACAATTTCCCAAAATATTTAGGCCACAGTTCTTTGCTGATTTTATACATCTCTCCGTGTAAATAGCTTTTTCTCGCTAGAGCAGCCTGATAAATCTGTTCGGCCGTTGAACCCGATTGGATATCGAAATCAAATTTCTTGTCGTAAAGTTCTTTTCCTAATCTAAAACTTCGCGGAGAAGGATTCGGTGTCACTTTTAAAAATTGAACATATCCGTTGATCGCCGCAATAGCTTGTTGCGAAGCCTTCTGGATGGCATCCTTTTCTGAAGCCGGCAGATCGGATTTTTTCAGTGAATCCCGTAAATCGCTTTCAAAAACAGATAAACCGCCCAAATTCTGTTGAATTGCCAAATCGGTCAATACCAAGGCCGGATTTTTAAGCTGTACTTTCGCGGCCTCATAATAGGCCGGAATCTTCGTCAAACGTTGATAAATAGCTTTAAGTCGGGTCGATAATGGCGCATAATTTTCGGCAAGCATAAAAGCGATCGTCCCGCCAACATTGTACGAAGAAGGATTCCACTCATACGCGCGCTCTTGCTCAATGGACCAAACATTGGATTCAAGATAGTTTTGAATCAGATGATAATCTGTTTGCTGAGAAAGATTCAAGGTCCTCAGATCAAAACTTTTGAGGCTGTCCAAATGTCTTTTCGAAAACTCCAGACGTAGTTTTCGCGTATTGGCATCCGGAATTGTCAACAAGGAATCATACTGATGGAACCCTACTTGGGTAGCCCATTCCGGATTTTCTTTCCAAAGCTGCTGAATAAAACGGTCTTCATACGATTTAAATTTTTCATTCACAGCAGTATCAGCAGTAGATTGTCTGTTATGAGTTCCCGATCCACAGGAAGCCATTAGGCCCAATCCAGCGATAGCAAGGGTATATGTTATAAGTTTCATTGGAGTAATTTGTCTAAAATTAACATTATTGTTGATGAATTTCAGCATTTTACTCCAATAATTTAAAACTATAACCAGGTATGAAATTTCTGGATAAACCAATTTTTGACCCACTGTGTAAGTAAACAATAGCAGACCAAAATGCCGATTAGCCACGGAAAATAAGTCAGAGGCAGTGCCTCCATTTTTAAGGCAGCGGCAAATGGCGTAAACGGCAAAACGACACCAATAATCATAATTAAACTCGTCAAGGCAACAACCGGTGCAGCAGCCCAGCTTTGAATAAAGGGTATTTTCTTAGTTCTTATCATATGGATAATTAATGTTTGTGAAAGCAATCCCTCTACAAACCAACCAGTCTGAAAAAGTGTTTGATCCGATACCGTATTGGCCTTGAACACGAAAAACAATACCGCAAAAGTGGCGAAATCAAACAGTGAACTTATAGGGCCAATAAATAACATAAACTTAGAGACACTGCCAGCATCCCATTTCTTTGGCTCGACGATAAATTCCTCATCCATGCTGTCCCAAGGAATAGATACCTGCGATATATCGTAGAGTAGATTTTGAATTAGCAGATGCACCGGCAGCATCGGTAGAAAGGGAAGAAAAGCACTGGCCCCAAGCATACTGAACATATTGCCGAAATTGCTGCTTGCCGTCATCTTGATATATTTAATGATATTGCCAAAAGTTCGACGTCCATAAATAACCCCTTTGCGTAGCACCATAAGGTCCTTTTCCAGCAGAATGATATCTGCACTTTCTTTGGTAATGTCAACAGCCGTATCCACACTGATACCCACATCAGCCTCCTTAAGTGCCGCTGCATCATTGATACCATCGCCCATAAAGCCAACCGTATGTCCTTTTTCCCGCAATGCTTTAACGACACGAACTTTTTGGAGAGGACTCAATTTAGCAAATACCGATACCTCATCAACACATTGATTTAGCTCGGTGTCGGGAATGCTATCTAATTCATTTCCATTGACAATCCGATTCACCGGAATGCCGACATCCATACAAATTTTGCGTGTGATAATTTCATTATCTCCAGTCAACACTTTGATCCCGATTCCCAATTTTTGTAAAGCTTCAATAGCCGGCTGTGAAGAGGGTTTGGCCGGATCCAAAAAGCCGATGAAACCGGTTAAAGTTAACTTCTCTTCATCTGCAACAGCATAGGTCAAGGGGTGAGCACCGTCAAATTCGCGGATCGCAACCAATAAAACACGTAGTCCCTCCTCATTCATCTTTCTGGATGTTTTCAACACAATTTTACGCATCGTATCGTCCATCGGTACAGTACGGTCATTTTCGACATGCAGACTGCGGTCATCTCCCGGATCAAAAGCATGTGTACAAAGCTCAAGCATTTCCTCTACAGCCCCTTTACAGATCAACAGATGTTTGCCATTATGCTGTTTGAGGACCACAGACATCCTTCGCCGCTGAAAATCAAATGGAATCTCGTCAATTTTCAGATATTGATCCTCCACTTTCAAGTAATCGTGCAATTCGGCATGTTCCAACACAGCCTTATCCATCAAATTCTTGAGACCAGTCTGATGAAAACTATTGAGATAGGCCCACTTGAGCACCTCGTCATCTTCGACCCCATACACATTAAGATGTTTTTCCATGACGATCTTGTCCAATGTCAACGTGCCTGTTTTGTCGGTGCACAGCATATCCATAGCACCTATATTCTGGATAGAATTTAACCGCTTGACGATGACTTTACGCTTACTCATATTGACTGCACCCTTTGCCAAGTTAGCGGTGACAATCATGGGTAGCATTTCGGGGGTTAAACCTACAGCGACAGCAATGGCAAAAAGTAGCGCTTCCGTCCAGTTCCCTTTCATCAACCCGTTAATCAAGAAAATCAGCGGAACCATGACCAGCATAAAACGGATCAATAAGAAACTCACCTTATTTATACCCTTATCAAAACTTGTTTCGGGACGTTCGCCGGTAATCGATTTGCTGATACTCCCGAAATAGGTGTAACTTCCTGTCGTTACAATCACGGCTATCGCCGATCCACTAACAACATTGGTCCCCATAAAACAAATATTACAAAGTTCAATAGGTGATTTGTCCGCCGCATTCCGGATGGGCAAATAATTCTTCTCTACAGGAAGCGCCTCACCTGTCAACATGCTTTCACTCACAAAAAGGTCTTTACTTTGAACGATACGGCAATCTGCAGGTATCATATCCCCGGCAGAAAGGTATACAATATCTCCCGGCACCAGTTCAACAATAGGAATCTCTCTTTTCCCTTTAAATTTCCGCAATACCGTCGCCGTAGTTTTGACCATACTTTTCAATTTTTCTGCAGCGGCATTACTTCGATACTCCTGTACAAAACGAAGCAGCGCACTGACCAAAATCATAATGGACACCACAACAACTGTTTTATAATCTCGTTCGCCAACCTCTGGAAGCCCTACATCAATGATAAAGGAAACAGTTGCAATCAATAACAGGATATATATAAAGGGGTTAGCAAAAGATTTCAATAGCTGCACATACCACTTTGGGGCCTTTTGATGTTTCACTTCATTTAATCCAAATTTCTGTTGACGTTCCTTAGCCATTTCGTCTGTAATCCCCTCTCTGCTCGTTTCTAACATCGCGCAGGCAAGTTTTTCATCCTGACTGGCCACCCCCTGCAACTTGGTCACGGTCCCCACATTCATTCCATTGGAACTGATCATGTTGTGCAATGGATTCTTTGCTGTTTTATTGTTCATTTTAATCATAGCCCTATAGCCCCTTTCCTGTTAATTTCCGCAAATCCCGTTCTTATTACAGATCCGATTCTTATTACAGATCTGACTCTGTACCTATAATTTCCCAGCTTATTTTTGTTACTCTTTCTTCGATGGTCAATCGGCTAGCCATCCGTTCGATAAGACTGTCTTGCTGACCGATAGCTCTAACGATGGCCCTAATGACAACGCCATTGGTAGCGAGGTTATCGTCACTCGAAAGTGAAGACAACAACAGTTTTTCGTTACTGCTCAGCATCTGCATCAATAAAACACGAATATGATTTTCGATGTCTATCCCACAGCCTATGGTCAGTAGATATTCGGTCTGTGATGCTGCCGATTTATTAAAAGTCAAGAAGGCCATTTTTTGTCCGATTGGACGAAAGATCAGGTGTGTAAAAATAATAGCCAACGCAACGACAAATGCTTGGGCATGCAAACCTAGACCGGAGAGCGCGCCTACTGCAGCCGAACACCAAATCGTCGCCGCCGTGTTTAGACCATGCACATTCAAACCGTCCTTCATAATCACACCAGCGCCAAGAAAACCAATTCCGCTGACCACATAAGAAGCAATCCGTCCGGTAGCATCACCGCCAATTTCTATGGAAAGCAGCACAAAAGCTGCTGCTCCCAACGAAACTAAGGTATTTGTCCGAAGCCCCGCATTTTTCTGGCGCCATTGGCGCTCTACTCCCACAGCAGCCCCCAAAAGCAAGGCTGCAAATAATCGTATGGCAAATTCAAAAACACTCATCTCTTTTTCCTCCTTTGCCTGCAAAGGTCCACATTCCTGCTCCCAGAATCCGTTAGAGATCTTTTAGAAAATTATTAGAATTTCATTAGAGAAATAATTAAATTAAACAATTGAAAAACAATACTTTACAACTTAATTTAAAAATACACAGATCAACATGTCCAATTTCTTTAACTTCAAGCATTGTTGTGGTGTAAATCAGTTACACTAAAAACAATAAAAAAATGGAACAACGCATCAATTTTTTCGCAAAAGGGCAAAATGCCATGAAATCAATGTATGGAATAGGTACATATCTGAGCAAGTGTTCGATAGAACAAGAGCTTTTGCATCTTATTTATTTCCGTGTATCACAAATAAATGGCTGTGCGTATTGTCTGGATATGCATTCAAAAGATCTACTGGCGACCGGAGATCAACCACAACGATTGTTCTTATTGGATGCCTGGCGGGAAGCCCCCCTGTATAGCGAACGTGAACGTACAGCGCTGGAATGGGCCGAAGCCGTGACGAAAATTACGCATGGCAATGTGTCGGACGAGGTTTATACGAAAGCAACTGCTGTATTTTCGGAAGAAGAACTTATCGACCTGACCTTGGCCATTACAGCCATCAATTCTTATAACAGGATCAATATTTCCTTCCGCACACAAGCAGGAAGCTACAAAGTTGGGCAGCACAAAGTACAACCAACCTCATAAACACGAGGTCGATATTTATACGATAAATTAAACCATAAAAATGAAAGATTTCATCTTATTATTTCGTCAGGGGGCCAATGAACAAAGTCAGCTGACAGAGGAAGAAGCAAAAGCTGTGAACAAAAGATGGCACGACTGGATTAGTGACATCGATGCGCAAGGTAAGCTGAAGGATCATGGTTCCCGTCTTGATCCAGCCGGAAAGGTATTAAAGCCAGGCGGTATTGTTACAGATGGACCTTTTGTAGAAATTAGGGAAAGACTCGGCGGTTTTATTGTCGTCACAGCAGACGATCTCGACGAAGCTACAACCTTAGCCCATGGCTGTCCTATTCTCGAATTTAACGGCAGTGTAGAGATACGTGCACTGCTCAACTAATCATATACAGGGGCAGCTGTACACGCGCACAGCTGCCCCTATTTTAGACTTATGGATCCGGATTTTCTAAAACAGCTTTTCCAGCAAGAATTTACCAAAATAGTCGCTGTCATCAGTAAGAGTTTTGGTCTTCAATACATCGAAATCGCCGAAGATATCGTCAGCGAAACTTTCTTATTGGCCACAGAATCTTGGCAGACCAAAGGCGTTCCTGCAAATCCTAGGGCTTGGCTGTACACGGTTGCAAAACAAAAGACACTGGCCCAGTTTCGAAGAAATAAGATATTTACAGATAAAATCATCCCTGCAGTGCGGCAGAGCGAGCCGGAAGCGGAAAGTTTCGACGACTTTAATTTCTCACAGGAAAATATCAAAGACAGCCAATTAAAAATGCTGTTTGCAATCTGTACGCCAGCAATTGCCAGTGAGGCTCAAATAGGTCTTGCCCTTAGAATCCTCTGTGGTTTTGGTATAGACGAAATTGCCGAAGCATTTCTTTCCAACAAAGAAACCATCAATAAGCGCCTATTCAGAGCAAAGGAAAAACTACGCTCAGAAAAAATCGAACTCGAACTGCCCTCCGAAGCAGAAATTATTAAACGCCTCGATAACGTACTCCATATTATTTACCTCTTATTTAATGAAGGGTATTATTCTAAAACCCAAAATCAAATTTTAAGAAAGGAGCTCTGTATTGAAGCGTTACGCCTTGCGCTAATGCTTTCGACTTATGAAAAAACAAATACACCTAAGACCAATGCGCTCATTGCGCTGATTTGTTTTCATTCCTCCCGTTTCGAGGCAAGGCTGACCAATGAAGGTGATTTCATTTTGTATGAGCAACAGGATGAGGAGCGCTGGAATCAAGCACTTATACATCAAGGGCTTCATTTTCTGAAAAACGCTGCATCGGGCGACGAACTCACATCTTACCATCTGGAGGCAAAGATTGCGCAATGCCATTGTATAAAGGAAGACAGTCCAGAAAAATGGGCCGAAATCCTGCAATGGTATGACCGTTTATTAGTCGTCAATTATTCCCCGGCAGCTGCATTGAATAGAATATTTGCACTATATAAAGTAAAAGGTGTTAAAGCCGCATTAGTCGAAGTAAAAACCTTACAACTAGAAGACAATCACTTTTATCTTGTGCTCTTGGGAGAACTCTATAAGGAACTGGACAAAAACAAAGCCATCGCAAACTTTAACAAAGCAAAAATCCTGGCTAAAACAACATTGGAAAAAGAGATCATCCAACAGAAGATTGATGCTATAAAGTCTGCAATGGCCTAATTTGTTTACTACTTATCGATTACTTTGCCTCTTTCCAATAGGATACAAAAAGTTGGTAAAGCTCCGAGGGATCCAAATCAATAGTTGAGGACGAATACATGATACACAGTTCTTGAGTGGATTCCTGATAAGCCATTTTCCATAACAGCGACGAAAGCTGCTTTTTATATTTAATAGGATTATGCAGTGTTACAATGACCATCGTATCGCCACCGACTTTTTGTAAGTCGATGCTTTTAACATCCTGCCAGTCGCCTTGGCCAAAAGCTTTCGATACGGGTGTTGTCTTTCCAAGAAAATAACGGTCGTTCAAAACAATTTGCGCTGTTTTATCCCGAAGGCTCAGTAGGCTAGAAAACAATAAAACTAAGAGTACCAGTAATGCTCCTGCAGAAAAAACTGTCGGTTTGGCTTTAAATATACCGTCAAATAAACCGATACTGTACAATAAAACGAGTAGAAGCAATAAACATAGGACTCCCGAAATTGACAATAGCTGAATTGTTTTCTTTTTATTTCTGTATAAGCTTGTTTCCTTCATCTACTTAATTCCCCCAGTTAACATTCAGGTTATGTTTTTCAGCATACGCTTTTCCTAAAGCATATACGTTGTCAAACACCTCGTTAATGGAAGGCATATCGTTTTTTTCGATCTTTTGGAGTAATGCCTGCTTTTCTTCTGCCGAACCTTTGCTGTCGCATAACTTTGCATAAGCAGTATATTCATTTTTATAGACCGGCAATACTTTTTCAAATAATGCAATCGACTGCTCTTTCAATGCTTTCGCGTCGGCATCGGAAACATTCAGTTCCTTAATATCTTTTAAGGCCTTTTCGACAACCTGAATCTTGATTCCGACAGATTTTTGAGCTTCATCGCCTACTTTCTTACTGGAGGGCATATCCGCAAATTCAACGGTCTCCTGCTCGAGCTGTTTACCATAGCGTTCAGGGGCAAAATCTGCTATAAGATTTGTATTTAAAACAACTTTTCCGAAAAAAGTCTCTGGACTTGGGGATTGACAAGCGGTAAAAAATAAGCTCATCGACATGAAAATAATAAATAGTAAGTGCTTCATATATAAATTCTGTTTGTGACCAAAGTACTTAATATTCATGAAATAGGCAAACATGTCACCCTCGCACACCTCCTGTATAAAAGTGCCATCAACCTATCCCTTTAGGCGAAAAAAGCGGTATATTAGAGCGATTCATCTTGCACAAATTGCTAATTTTTAATATATTAGCAATTACAACATAAGAGATTAAAAACAGTCATTATGGGCTATGATATTAGTTACCACCCCATCTCAGAACAGCAGATAGAAACTTGGTATTTTGACTTACTCAAAAATCCCGAAAAGATTGAGGAAGTTTCTGCAGTTCACCAATTGGAAGATTTCTATAAAACCAAGTACCAAGACACCTTAAATGCGGGCCGGGAAACCGACAAAAATGATTATTTTGACAAAACCCACGGTTTTTTCATTGCTGTTGTCCAAGGTTTTTTCGAAAAATACTTCTATGTTCGAGGTGGAGCCCTGTCCTTCTCCAAAAATGACCATTTATCCAGCTATTACAAACAGTGGGAACAATTTGTTCAACAAGAATTTCTAACCAATAATATCGAAAATAGGCTTGTAGAAAATTATTGTTCGGGTGTGTTTATCCCAGCAGAAAAAGTCGCGCAATTGTTGATAGATTACCAAAGTGACCCGACGATCAAGGCTGAATTAGATACGCTATTTTCTGATAACCGTATTTCTATTTTCCTCAATGCACTGCAATATGCCAAAGATCGAAACCTTGGTCTCTTGGAAGCAACAGAAGTTGTAGAACCACAACCTTTTGATCTGAATGAATCAAAAAGTTACTCCAACCTCTTTAACTGCGACAAAGACGGACCGCTTTTATATCAGACAACAGCATTAAAACAGATCCAGGAAATAGAACAACGCAATGGACTTCCAGAAAATGAGATTTTGCCAAATGTCAAAACAGAGACGATCCATGCAGACCCTAAACATTTTGAAACCACAGACAGCTCTCAAAGCAGCAAAAAAAAGAATTTTTGGAGCAGATTATTCGGTAAAAATTAGACACTGGTCTTTGCTGGACATGGGCACTATAGATACCTTAATAGCTTCTACACTGTTGAGAAAATTTTGAATTCCGACCCATTAAACACTTCAATAATTTTGGATTCAATCCGTTATACGGATATATTCCAAAATTATTGATTGCCTTGTAACTGAATTAAACAAATGATTTGACGATATTCGTCTTAGAATTATAACTGTTCACCCCATTATGATCTTCATTTTTCTCCTTATTCTTCTTACGCTGTTCGGGATTTTATATCTACTTCGTTCGGCTGTCAAAAAACAACAGCGGAAAATAACAATTGTTGAGTATGCCATTATCATCGGCTACCTGATTTCATTAATGATAAGCGGGGTAGGGCTATTATTCCACTCGATTCAATATAATCAAGCCGTAGATCCCGTAGATGGTGATTGTTATATTCCCTTCGGCGGAAAACACCTTGTATCGCTATCATTTTATTTCATTGCATTCAATATTTCAGCAATAGCGATTTGGCTCAAGGGACGAAAAATCCCCCCTATTCCTCTTGTCCTGATGCTAATTATGTTAATGATAGGTAGTATTATCAGTCTGTTTGTGCTCGTTCAGGTCAGCCACCACGATACGTCCACATTGGATATGTATGTTGGCAACGAAGGAACTTTATTCTTTATTTTCACGCCAATATGCTGCTTGATTATGGGCATTGGGCTAATCCGTAAAATCATCGTTGAAGAACGGGGTTACGCTATGAGCAGAAGCTATGCCAACAGCACGCTCAATAAAATCAATAACCTGCTTTCCTCAAAGCTGAATTATCCGGCATGGGCTCTTATTTTACTTGTTCCGGTCTTTCTCCTACTAACGATCATCCTCATCCTATTGGGGCAGGATCGGGACTCCATGGTGAAAGTTTTTACAGAAACAACTACTTGGGCATTTTCACAAAAAATGCACCCTCCTATCCTCGATCATCAGGGCCATTACCTCTGTACAGTTGCGGCAAAAGGAGATCCTGCCCTTGTTAAACCCCTACGGCTAGGCACAAGACATGGCAACACGATCATTGTCAATAGACAGCTTCAGGTGGCCAACGCATTCGAAGAAATATTAAGCGATTTATCGCCAGCACTACATCGCTATGTCAGATATTGCTACGATAAATATGGTTTTAATATCTCCGTCAAAATTAATTCAAGCAGCGCATCAAATTTGACTTATATTTTGATGAAGCCACTAGAATATATATTTTTATTTTTCTTATATACATTCTACGTCGAACCCGAAAAGAAAATTGCAAAACAATACAGCTAATTTTTTTAAATTGTAGCGAGCAATCATTCTTTACATCCAATTTTTTCCATCTCGGAAATCACTTCATTTTAATCATTATGGATCAAACAAACTATTTTGTCGTTCTTACAGGAGGACCTGGAGTCGGTAAAACAACCTTATTAAAAGAATTACATAAGCGGGGATTTAGCATGGTGGAAGAGGATGCGCGTCGCATCATCAGAGAACAATTGGAAGCCGATACAGATGGACTGCCCTGGAAAAATAAACTTCACTATAGCAGGCTCATGTTAGCTGCTTCATCAGTCAGCTATTTGACGCAGCGAAAGAAAAACACAAAAGACTACGTGTTTTTTGATCGTGGAATCCCCGATACACTGGCTTATATCGCGATGGAAAATCTCGCCTTCGAAGAAGAGATATTACAAGAGGCAAAAAAACTACGGTATCACAACAAAGTTTTTATCCTCCCCCCCTGGAAGGCTATTTACGAAAATGACAATGAGCGGAAACAAACTTGGGCAGAAGCTAAATATACCTTTAAAGTGATGCGGGATACCTACCAGAAACTAGGCTATGAAACCATCGTTGTTCCGCAGACAACTGTCAGGGAACGTGCAACGTTTATCCTTCAAACATTGGATCAGCAAAGCTATTGATCCTGCAATTCTTTTTCAATACGGCGATCAGGTATAAGCCACATCACAGCGACTGTTCCATACATGAGCAAACTGACATAGGGGTTAATAAACGATAGCCCTATCCCCAAAAAGTAAAGAGTCGTAGAAATATTCTCCTTAACCTTCGATTTGACAGCTCTTTTCAATGCAGATTCTTCCCCTTCGATTTGAATCACAAAATATTCAACAATATGATATGCGATGGAACACATGATCAGAACAAAGCCATAGGCAATAATTGGGTCTCTTTCAAAATGTGACTCGCCAATCCAATTCGTTGTCACTGGCATTAATGACAACCAAAATAATAAATGTAAATTACTCCAAAGAACCTTCCCGTTCACTTTACGAACAATTTGGAACAGATGATGATGGTTATTCCAATAGATTCCCACATACATAAAACTTACGATATAAGAAATAATTTTGGGAAATATAGGTTTGAGGCTCGCAAAAGTAAATCCTTCAGGTACTTTTAATTCAAGTACCATAATCGTTATAATGATGGCCAAAACGCCATCACTGAATGCTTCTAACCTGCCTTTAGTCATTTTTGAAGATCGGAGTTAATAGCTGATACTGCAGGCCTAAGCGGAATACATTTAATCGTGCCACACCGGGATCAGCACCAAGCATCCCGTTGTTATAATCCTTCAATCCCCATGAATAACCGGCAAACACAGTATAACGGTCATAATTTACATTAAACTGTAAACGAGGGCGTAGATCCAAATCGATAACCTTGCCTCTGTCACGATCAAAACTTGTTTTATTTCCCTGTTTATCTTCAATGCTACCATTTTCTTTGATACTCAGCGTTTTCGCAATATCCATACCCAACTGAATATCCATTGTCATCGGCTCAAAAAAGACACGATAGCCAACAAAAGGATTAAAATTGATAAATTGTTGATTGAGACGGGTTTGGCCTCGACTTCCATTCATAAATTCATTGCCCTCCAAATCAATCTTTGTCTGCAATCGTTCATAGGCACCCTCTAAACCTAATATTAGGTTGTTGGCAAAAACGTAACGGTAGTTTAAAGCGCCACCAATATTGATTCCATATTTTTTTCCATAAGGATTATTGGTATAATAGTCCTGCTGCGTAGATCCATTCAACGTGCTCTTTGCTTCGGTTCCGGATCCCGTAAAGTTGGACACACCAGAGGTAACTCCCACACGAAGCTCATGTGATTGTGAGAAAGCCATAAAATGGGTTACACCAGCAAAAAGTCCGACAAGTAAAAATCTCTTCATCATAACCGAAATATTAAATTAAAATCCCTTAAAAAAATTGCATGTATTCGACTGTTAAAAGTAAGAAAATTTCTGCGATTGAACTTATTTCCGTCTTTTATTTTTCTTTGAAAATAACGATCGTCTATCCGAGAAAAATAAAGCTGTATTGTCCCCATCTTTTGGTCATAGGATTGCACAATAAGTCAATATTTATTGAACTACATCAATGGAAATGAATCAATTCCCACTTAATTTTGTAGTATCACAAATAAAAAGACTAGTTCGTATGAAGTACATTTTAGACAAACCGGTGTCTGGCCATATCACGGAACAGAAATATAAGACCACCATCCAATGGAGAAACGGAGAATTTATCACAGACGAACCTGAAAAACTCGGCGGTAGAGATCTTGGCCCCGATCCATATACACTACTAGTTTCTTCCTTGGTGTCCTGTACTTTAGCGACGCTAAGAATGTATATTGATAAAAAAGGTCTTGCTATCCAAGATATTTCCGTGAGTTCAAATATGTATCTTCGAATAGAAAAAGAACAGGTGGTCACCTATTTCGAACGTGAAATCTCATTTGATCAAACCTTGGCGACAGAAATTGCGGAACGTCTCAAGCAGATAGCAGAAGAATGCCCAGTTTCCAAAATCTTAAAAAACACGGCTGTTGTCCAAACCACGATCCATACAAACATGCAGTCTTAAAAATTTAGCGCTATGAGAACTTTAAGCTTTGTTGTATTTGGAAAAAATACAGACATCCTTCTAACGCTGAAGCGAATTATCGAGAGCAATACGAGCTGGCATGCCATTGTTCAAGAGGAGCTGGGTGCCTGTAAAAGTTACCTTAGGGATAATCCCGTAGACGTCATTTTATTGAGCTCAGGTCTTTCCCAGCAAGAAGAAAAGGAAATCACCGATCATCTTTCTCTTTTAAATTATCCGATCGGCTTAATACAACACTACGGTGGAGGAAGCGGCCTTCTAAAAAATGAAGTGTACAGCCTTTTTCCTGATTTAGTAACTGAGTAATTAGCGATTACAATTAATTAAATGCCCTGCATCTAATTAAATAAATAAATTAATGAAATCATGAACACACAAAACTTTATAAAAAAAGGACTTTTAGGTTCCGGCATATTCACAAAAAACTCTTCCGCTGGAGATGTCTTACAAAATGATATCGATGAAATAGAACCATTGGAAGCTTTGGAATCAAACGCTATTGAAAACAAAATATCCAAATTGGAAGATCACAGTGTACTACATAAAGCGTCCAGCCGAGGGTACGCCAATCATGGATGGCTCAAGAGCCATCATACTTTCAGCTTCGCCAATTATCACAACCCCGAGCGTATGCACTTCGGTGTATTACGGGTACTAAATGATGATATGGTGGCTGAAGGAAGAGGTTTTGGCAAACATCCACACGATAATATGGAAATCATCAGTATTCCATTGGAGGGTGATTTAGAACACGAGGATAGCATGGGTAATAAAACGATCATCAAAAAAGGAGATATTCAGATCATGAGTGCCGGAACGGGTATTATGCATAGTGAATACAATAAAAATGATGATCAAATTGTAAAATTCCTACAAATATGGGTATATCCAAATAAACGAAATGTAACACCACGATACGATCAAATCACGCTAGATGTCAGTCAGCGACACAACAGGTTTCAACAGATACTTTCGCCAGATCCAACGGATGAAGGGGTCTGGATCCATCAAGATGCCTGGTTTCATCTAGGTCATTTTGAAAAAGATATCGAAACGAACTATCAGATTAAACAAGCAGGCAACGGTGTTTACATCTTTGTACTTAAAGGAAGTGTTACAGTAGAAGGACAAGCATTAGAGACCCGAGATGGCTTCGGTATTTGGGATGTCTCAGAAATCAGTTTAAAATCTACTTCGGCTGATACTGAAATTTTACTGATGGATCTTAGCATGGCGCTAAATTAATCACACCAATCAGTTACGATAAAAAGAAGGGGGATCTATAAAGATCCCCCTTCTTTTTATCGTAACTGATTTAGAAAGAAACAGAATTTAGCTTCTTGTCTACTAAAATACCATCTATCGCTTTGAGATTGAAGTTGACATTACGTTTCGCTTTTAATTTAATCTTAAATAAAACTTCAGATCCATTCAAGGTCTCCTTGTTACCTAGATTAACAAAAGTAGCATACAGAGCCTTACTTCCATTGGTGTGAAGACGATCGTTGCTATAATTGTTCATCTCTTTTAAATGCAAGGACTCAATACCGACATACTCAAAATCACCCTGATTGTAAGGAAGGGCAAAACTAAGTGCATTGACAGCTTTAAGATTCTCTCCACTAACACTAATCTCCACAATATCACCTGACTTTAAGGTCGTTTTTGAGGGAACCAATTTTAATTTACCACTGACCTTTTCTTCTTTATTTGGTTTTGCACCACCTTCTATGACAACAGCAACATTGGAAATATCATAAGCGTCAATCAGATTATTTTTATTGACATCGCCATTGCTGACATAACCTTCGAAATCTCCATCTCCCAGTCGCAATCCCGTATAGTTAATGTAGGAAGTCAAGTCATTATGATCGATCAATCGGTCATTATTAATATCGCCCGGTAAGTAGCTTGACGATCCTGGTACTTTAAACACATATAATTCTCTTCCTGAACCAAAACCTCCCACAGCTTCAGAAACTGAAATTTTAATAAATCGGGCCACCGGATGGGTTCCAAAATCAAAACGTTTCATTTCGTCATCACGTTTCCAATCAAAACTACCAGCTTCCGTCCAGGTGTCCTTATCGTTGCTATAGAATACTTTTCCTTTTAAAATGATGCCATTTCCGCCATCGGTTCTTGGAAGATACTCAAACTTATCCAATTGATTAACGGATTTTAGATCTAAGGTCATATCAAATGGAACCGCTGTCTGTCCCCATTTTGTATGCCACATATCCCCCTCGTCATAATTGAACAATTTATTGATACCATTTCCACCTTGGTTATCCACAGAAGTCTCTGCTTTGATTCCTTCGATGGCAAATTCCAACGGGTTTGCTTTTGTTCTTGCGGCAAATGTACTCCAATCTGAAACACCAGATTTATTGACAGCTCTAATTTTAAACTGGTAATCCGTTTCCGCGGCCAATCCTTCGAATAGCAATTGACTGTCTTTGATGGTCGAATAGATCAGATTATTGAATTCAATTTCATAATAATCAGCATTTGCAACCTTTTCCCAGGTTGGCGTTAAGGTATATGCCTGTGTATGTTGATCTGTGATAACAGCTTTGGGCGAGGTCAAAGCACCAGTCTGAGCCAGATAGTTGTCTGCAGGAGCATATTCGAAACTCTCCAATTGTACTTCTATTGCGGTCGATGAGACATCCTGTTTGGCTAGTCGTACCAGCAACATCGGATTTTTCACCAAAGGTACTTTTTCAAATTCAGATCCCTTGGTTGCAAACTGATTCAGGTTTGGTTGTGCGTCATAGAAATATACGTTTTCAGAAGTATTAAACGCATCTATGCTATTCACTTCTTTAAGTTTGCTATTTTTCCCATTGACCTTTACTGTCAATTTCTTCGGTGCTTTGCTAACGTTGAAACGAATTTCCGTAGACTTCATTTTCTCAAAACCGTCAAATTCGCCTTGCGTTGGAGCAATCGCAAAAACAACTTTATTGTTGTTTAACTGCGAAGTTATGGATGTACTTGCCCCCTTACCATAACGGTAGGCCTCTGTCTTTCCATCATCATCATATTCCAGGAAACTAGAGCTTCCATAAGGATATACTTCATAAATACGTTGATCTTTTTTGATTTCCAGCACATTATTATTTGGGTTGGTGACCGGAATAATGGCTCCATTTTTCACGAAAACAGGCAGCTTCCAAATAGGCACATTAAAGTTATTGATAATACGCCCTCCCTGGTATTTTTCACCCGTAAAATAATCAATCCATTCACCATCCGGCAGGTAGATACCATTGCGCATATCATTTCCTTTCTCATCCACACGTGTTTCCTGGTAAATCGGTGCTACAAGGAAATTTGGACCATAGAGGTACTGGTATTGCGTTGCCTTTCCAAGCGTATAACTATTTGCTTGCTCTAAAAACATAGCACGAATGATAGGTAGTCCATCTACTGCTTGTTTCGCAACACTATAGCTATAGGGAACCAATTGAGATTTCAATTTCAAATACAGACGATTGATAGAAGTAGCCGGCTCACCCAAAGCATGCGGGTATTTCTCGTTCGATCCCCAGCCATCCATATTGAGTTCCATTGGTGTCCAGGTCTTCCATTGGAAATCACGAATATTCACCTTAAAGTTTTTACCACCAAAGATCCCGTCCATATCGGAGGTAATATTGGGCTGACCTGAAAGTCCCGAGCCGATATACGTTGGTATATGGAATCGAATATACTCCCATACGCCTCCAGTCTGGTCGCCCGACCAGATACCGGCATAGCGCTGTGTGCCTGCCCAACCATCCAATGAAATAATAAATGGACGAGCGTTGTTACCATAGTAAGGCATGGTATGTCCCACATCAGCGACCCCATTGAGACCAAAAGAGTATCCAGGACCAACCCAGGCCACATCCGTTTTTAGGACTCTCACCCCCGCATCCCGAACCTCTTTTACGATATCACGTTGTAGTAATGCACTTATACTATCTTTGGGATGAAGATCAGACTGCGTCCATAAACCGATTTCTACACCATTCTTACGTGCATAATCGCCAAACTCTTTCAAATTTTGGATATTTCCATCTAAAGATTCCGTTTGGCCATAGCCAGCACCATAGCCATCATTTGGAAGAATCCATCCCAAAGGCATATCATGAGCCTTATAACGATCTATTACAGCGCGAGCCGAAAATTGATAATTGTTTTTCTCACCGTTCAGCGATTCTTTGATTCCGCCATTGTCCTTTTGACTTTCTTTATAGCGTTTGCCGTCTTCAAATAGAATTCCCTTTTCATCTTCTTTCCAAAAATCGCGGTTATAGGCATTAAGATGCCCCTCATACAAACCAAATTTCGGTAGAAGAATTGGGTTGCCCGTCAATTGATAGAAATCGTTGAGCAAGGGTACTATCCCGTCATTAATCATAAAAAAGACATCCAGATAATCTGTGTCATGCGCCAATTTTACTGTCCCAGGGGTTTTGGCTCCAAAGGCATAACTTCCCTTCTTAAAGGTATGCCACATAAAACCATACCCTTTGGTTGACCAATAATAAGGGGTTGGAGAGGCAACACCACCATCGGTCCAGCTGTTCTGATTTTCGATTGCAATCACTTTTCCCTTATGTGAAAAACGCCCATTTTGAACGCCACCACCAAAAAAGTATTCATCCGCATTTTCCTTCAATTCAACGCTTACTTGTTTCTCTTCGAAAACAATTGGCTTTAAGCTTTCAACGACAATTTTATTGCTTTTCCGACTGAGGATACTAAACTGAGAAGTCTGTTTATCCATTGAAAAAAGAATATCATTCGTGGCGATGCTGACCTTATTACCTTCATCCTTTACCTCAAGCCCAGTGACTGTTTTCCGAGGTTGCTCTACCAATATTTTTGCTTCGGGTTTTGCTTCGGGATCACGGATAATACCGCCATGAACATCCTGGAACATCCTAAAAATATGATTACCGTAGAAATCTAAAGTAAGACGTTGACCATTATCGTATACAATCTCGACTGTTGTCGGATTAATTTTCTGAATCGTGATAATACGGTTTCCTTGATCGCGACCTATTGTATTATAATAATTGATCGTACTTACTTTAGCGTCAACTCGAGAGGGTTGAAAAATAAAAGGAGAAGCCAATCCCATCAGTAAACTGATTTGTGCTTTTGTGCTCCAAAAAGATATCTTCATGCGTATGATTTATAATGCATTAAATTAACATAACAATAATACAATAGTAAATCGAAGTAAAAAAGGGATTATGGAATGCAAACGATTGTCCAATAATAATGTTGCAGGATAGCGGCGGTTTCGGAACAGCTGCCGATGGACAGGGCTCACCGACGGTCCTGTGCTGCGATAAGCGATAGGCGGAGGATAGGCAGTGATGGTCAGTGGCCGAAGTGTAATGGCCATGGAAGTACTTAAACGAAAGAAGCCCTTGACTGTTTCCAGCAAGGGCTTCCGTGTAAAAAAAGGCACCGACCTACTCTCCCACCTGTTACGGCAATACCATCGGCTCTGGCGGGCTTGACTGCTCTGTTCGGAATGGGAAGAGGTAGACACCGCCGATATAGGCACCTAAAAATCTTTATTGGATGATCTATGATATTCATATCATGTTTTTCATGCCAACTGACATATGTATTGAAAGAGGTTCGTTTCCTGTATGTTTCAAAAATTAAAGAGGAAGACAACAGTGTCTGTCTGCTTGAGAAAGCTTCGGGCTATTAGTACCACTTGGCTTTGGTCTCTCAACCTTTACACCTATGGCCTATCAACGTAGTCATCTTCTACGACCCTATAAGGAAGTCTCATCTCGTGGCTAGTTTCGCACTTAGATGCTTTCAGCGCTTATCTATTCCAGACGTAGCTACCCTGCCGTACACCTGGCGGCATAACAGGTTCACCAGAGGTCTGTCCAACCCGGTCCTCTCGTACTAAGGTCAGATCCACTCAAACTTCCAACGCCCACAACAGATAGGGACCGAACTGTCTCGCGACGTTCTGAACCCAGCTCGCGTGCCACTTTAATGGGCGAACAGCCCAACCCTTGGGACCTTCTCCAGCCCCAGGATGTGACGAGCCGACATCGAGGTGCCAAACCTCCCCGTCGATATGAGCTCTTGGGGGAGATCAGCCTGTTATCCCCAGCGTACCTTTTATCCTTTGAGCGATGGCCCTTCCATACAGAACCACCGGATCACTATGTCCGTCTTTCGACCCTGTTCGACTTGTCGGTCTCACAGTCAAGCAAGCTTATGCCATTGCACTCCACGTACGGTTACCAAGCGTACTGAGCTTACCTTTGAAAGCCTCCGTTACCTTTTTGGAGGCGACCACCCCAGTCAAACTACCCACCAAACAATGTCCTCCCCATAAGGGAGTTAGAAACCGAATACAGAAAGGGCGGTATTTCAAGGTTGATTCCATGACTCCTGGCGAAGCCACTTCAACATCTCCCGCCTATCCTACACATCCTGTACCCAATCTCAATGTTAAGCTATAGTGAAGGTGCATGGGGTCTTTCCGTCCCGTTGCGGGTAATCGGCGTCTTCACCGATACCACAATTTCACCGAGCTCATGGCTGAGACAGCGCCCAGATCGTTACACCATTCGTGCAGGTCGGAACTTACCCGACAAGGAATTTCGCTACCTTAGGACCGTTATAGTTACGGCCGCCGTTTACTGGGGCTTCGATTCAATGCTTCTCTTGCGATGACATCCCCTCTTAACCTTCCAGCACCGGGCAGGTGTCAGGCCTTATACTTCATCTTGCGATTTTGCAAAGCCATATGTTTTTGTTAAACAGTCGCCTGGGCCTTTTCACTGCGGCTGCTCTTACGAGACAGCGCCCCTTCTCCCGAAGTTACAGGGCCATTTTGCCGAGTTCCTTAGCCATGACTCACTCGAGCACCTTAGGATTCTCTCCTCGACCACCTGTGTCGGTTTGCGGTACGGGTCTTCATAACCTGAAGCTTAGCGGGTTTTCTTGGAAGTCTGTTTACCTGCTCTATCAGCGCCACCGGAGCTTTGCTGTACTATTGGGGTTCAGCAGGGTCGGCGGATTTGCCTACCGTCCCTATACCTACGCCTTTCAACGAACTATTCCGTCAGTTCGCGGCAGTGTCACTACTCCGTCACCACATCGCAGTTATGAAGAGTACTGGAATATTAACCAGTTGTCCATCGGCTTGCCCCCTTCGGGTGCGCCTTAGGTCCCGACTGACCCTGATCCGATTAACGTTGATCAGGAAACCTTGGTCTTTCGGTGGGCGGGTTTCTCACCCGCCTTATCGTTACTTATGCCTACATTTGCTTTTCCATAACCTCCACAGTTCATTGCCAAACTGCTTCTCCGGCGATGGAATGCTCCCCTACCAGATGTACATCTTTCAGTACAAATCCATAGCTTCGGTACCGTTCTTGATGCCCGTTTATTATCCACGCCCGGCCGCTCGACTAGTGAGCTGTTACGCACTCTTTAAATGAATGGCTGCTTCCAAGCCAACATCCTAGCTGTCTGGGCAACCGGACCTCGTTAGTTCAACTTAGAACGAATTTGGGGACCTTAGCTGATGGTCTGGGTTCTTTCCCTCTCGGCCTTGGACCTTAGCACCCAAAGCCTCACTGCCGGCTATATTTGATAGCATTCGGAGTTCGTCTGGATTTGGTAGGATTTGACTCCCCCGCACCCAATCGGTAGCTCTACCTCTATCAAACTCTACGCCGACGCTGTTCCTAAAAACATTTCGGGGAGTACGAGCTATTTCCCAGTTTGATTGGCCTTTCACCCCTACCCTCAGGTCATCCGGAAACTTTTCAACGTTTATCGGTTCGGTCCTCCATTACATGTTACTGCAACTTCAACCTGCCCAAGGGTAGATCACAAGGTTTCGCGTCTACCTCATCTGACTATGCGCCCTATTAAGACTCGCTTTCGCTTCGGCTGCGTCCCTGAAGGACTTAACCTTGCCAGACAAGAGTAACTCGTAGGCTCATTATGCAAAAGGCACGCTGTCACAGGACCTGCCTGCTCCAACCGCTTGTAAGCACACGGTTTCAGGTTCTTTTCACTCCCCTGTTCGGGGTTCTTTTCACCTTTCCCTCACGGTACTGGTTCACTATCGGTCTCTCAGGAGTATTTAGCCTTACCAGATGGTGCTGGTGGATTCCCACAGGATTTCTCCGGTCCCGCGGTACTCAGGATACCACTATGTCAACATTCTTTACCTGTACGGGGCTCTCACCCTTGTCGCGCAGTTTCCCACCTGCTTCCAGTTCATAGCGCTGTACAATGTCGTGGTCCTACAACCCCGACCATGCCGTAACATGATCGGTTTGGGCTCTTTCCCGTTCGCTCGCCACTACTTGGGAAATCATTGTTATTTTCTTCTCCTACGCCTACTTAGATGTTTCAGTTCAGCGCGTTCGCGTTTTATACGACTATTCTTCAAATAGTCAGGTTGCCCCATTCGGAAATCTCTGGATCAAGTCGCATTTGCCAATCCCCAAAGCTTATCGCAGCTTATCACGTCCTTCTTCGCCTCTGAGAGCCTAGGCATCCCCCGTGTGCCCTTATTTACTTTCTTCACCGGCATAGCCTTTTGCTACTATGCGGCTGCTTTTGATATATATACACCTATGCTACGTAAAGATTCGTCCGGCCTTGACCGAGGGTCTCCTCTTTACATCAGACACATACACGTATTGTCTCTATACTGTTGTCTTCTCTTGTAATTTTTTTTCTCTTTCAATATGTCAAAGAACTCTTTTTCCGCTATATATGAAGTATATCGCTATACACTTCCCCGGAGATGTGGAGAATAACGGATTCGAACCGTTGACCCCCTGCGTGCAAGGCAGGTGCTCTAGCCAGCTGAGCTAATTCCCCAAACGTTTTCGTAGTCCCGAGCAGATTTGAACTGCTGACCCCTACATTATCAGTGTAGTGCTCTAACCAACTGAGCTACGGGACTAGCTTATCTTGTTCATCTCTTTCTCTCGGTCCTGCTCCCTTAGGGGCGGGCACTTTCTTCTGATGTTTTTTCTTCTGCAATCATATGTAACGTGACGAGCACCGATCTTCGATACTCTAGAAAGGAGGTATTCCAGCCGCACCTTCCGGTACGGCTACCTTGTTACGACTTAGCCCCAATTATCGGTTTTACCCTAACACGCTCCTTGCGGTAACATGCTTTAGGTACCCCCAACTTTCATGGCTTGACGGGCGGTGTGTACAAGGCCCGGGAACGTATTCACCGCGTCATTGCTGATACGCGATTACTAGCGAATCCAACTTCATGGGGTCGAGTTGCAGACCCCAATCCGAACTGTGAATGGCTTTTAGAGATTAGCATCATATTGCTATGTAGCTGCCCGCTGTACCATCCATTGTAGCACGTGTGTAGCCCCGGACGTAAGGGCCATGATGACTTGACGTCGTCCCCACCTTCCTCTCTGTTTGCACAGGCAGTCTGTTTAGAGTCCCCACCACTACATGCTGGCAACTAAACATAGGGGTTGCGCTCGTTGCGGGACTTAACCCAACACCTCACGGCACGAGCTGACGACAGCCATGCAGCACCTAGTTTCGTGTCCCGAAGGACGAGTGCGTCTCTGCACTCTTCACTAACTTTCAAGCCCGGGTAAGGTTCCTCGCGTATCATCGAATTAAACCACATGCTCCTCCGCTTGTGCGGGCCCCCGTCAATTCCTTTGAGTTTCACCCTTGCGGGCGTACTCCCCAGGTGGATAACTTAACGCTTTCGCTTGGACGCTGGCTGTCTATCGCCAACATCGAGTTATCATCGTTTAGGGCGTGGACTACCAGGGTATCTAATCCTGTTCGATCCCCACGCTTTCGTGCATCAGCGTCAATACCAGCTTAGTGAGCTGCCTTCGCAATCGGAGTTCTAAGACATATCTATGCATTTCACCGCTACTTGTCTTATTCCGCCCACTTCAAATGGATTCAAGCCCATCAGTATCAAAGGCACTGCGATGGTTGAGCCACCGTATTTCACCCCTGACTTAATAGGCCGCCTACGCACCCTTTAAACCCAATAAATCCGGATAACGCTCGGATCCTCCGTATTACCGCGGCTGCTGGCACGGAGTTAGCCGATCCTTATTCTTCCAGTACATTCAGCTAGATACACGTATCTAGGTTTATTCCTGGACAAAAGCAGTTTACAACCCATAGGGCAGTCATCCTGCACGCGGCATGGCTGGTTCAGGCTTCCGCCCATTGACCAATATTCCTTACTGCTGCCTCCCGTAGGAGTCTGGTCCGTGTCTCAGTACCAGTGTGGGGGATTCTCCTCTCAGAGCCCCTAGACATCGTCGCCTTGGTAAGCCGTTACCCTACCAACTAGCTAATGTCACGCGAGCCCATCTCTATCCTATAAATATTTAATCAACTGAACATGCGAACTGTTGATGTTATGCGGTGTTAATCTCTCTTTCGAGAGGCTATCCCCCTGATAGAGGTAGGTTGCTCACGCGTTACGCACCCGTGCGCCACTCTCACCATCTTCGAGCAAGCTCTCCGATGGATCCCGTCCGACTTGCATGTATTAGGCCTGCCGCTAGCGTTCATCCTGAGCCAGGATCAAACTCTCCATTGTAAAATGAAGTTTTTGATTCCAACTATTTATAATAATCAGAATTCTTTTTTTTATATCTCTGATCTTGGATCGAATTGAACGAATTACTTGAATTTGTTCATGACTTTCGTTTGTCTACTCGTCACGCTTACATGATTGTGTTTTCTTAAAGAACTTTTGTCGCTTCAACTTCCGTATCCGCTTTATTCCGATGGGCATTGCGCCACTCTTTATCGTTTTGTTTTTCCCTTCGTTTCCGTTGGGACTGCAAAGGTAGAAATCTTTTCCGAACTTCCAAAAACTTTTTTAAGTTTTTTTTCTTTTCCCTTTTTTCGATTTCCGCGTTTAAAATAAACTGAACGGGATTTTTGATCCTGCCAGACTTCTCTTAAACCCTTCTTTTTTCATGGCTTCCCTTTTCGGGGTAACCGTCCCTCCCTTGCGGAGTGGTGCAAAGATAGGGAGTTTAGGAACAAACTTCCAAGCCTTTTGTTCTTATTTATTTCATTTTTCCCTTAACTGCCTGTAACGGTGCGAGATTCTTTTTGTAAAACAGGTGATCGGAAGGCTGGGAAGGCTGATCCGGCCGCCAGATTGGACCTTCGGAGAACCCCAGGTCATCCTATAGCGTATGGAGGCAGGCTTCGCTCTGGATCCATTATCCTTTTCGTTCAATTTTTGTTAATAATTAGCAGGGGTATTACAGGGGGATAACAGGGGGTTAACAGGGGGTTAGCAGGGGTACAACCCCTATTAACCCCCTGTTAAAACGGTGCTATACTGCTGTTAATTACAAATCAGGATACAATTTGAGCCTAAGCGGGGTAACAACAGGCCCCCCTTTTGTCAAAACTGCCGCTGAAACAAGCAAAATATCAATATGAAAAGCCAAATGGTCTTTGACAAACAAAATGTAAATGAAACCGTATATTCGTAAATAGCAAATTAAAATCTTCCTTATTTTGAACGGACTTTTCAAAATTTACAAAGTTGACGCCAACGAGGCACTGCGCATACAACAATCCAAAAACGAAATACATCAACATGATTTCGAGGAATTGATTATTGGTGTGGCAGGAAAACTCGAACATTTTATCGATTTCAAAACAAAAACCTACACCGCTCCATTTATAAGTTTTGTCACTCAGGGCAAAACCCACCGCGTCAAACCTCTTTTGCATAATAATAACATTGAATTTTGGGTCATTCGATTTAAAAGTGAATTTATCCCCGAAACGACTTTTCAGCTCTACGCCCACTTTCATGAAAATGCGACATTGACCTTCGCCAGTCCCAACTGCTTTGGAAGATTGATCGTCTTGTGTGAGCTAATGCAACAGGAATGCTTACAAAATAGCGTAGACTATGCGGTTATCAAGCAGCTATTGAGCACCATCTTTACCATGATTGAATCTGAACGGAAAAGGCAATTTCCAGACAGCCAACAGCAATTGAAAAATCAGAGTACAACGTTCACAAGCTTTCTCTCTATACTGGAAGAGAACTACCGCCGTCCCGAAGGCGTTAATTTTTACGCGGAGAAGCTTTTTATGTCGACACGAAACCTAAATTTAATTTGTCAGAGCATATTACAACAAAGCGTTTCTGAGATTATCGAAACACGGAAACTTATTGAGGCAAAAAACCTCTTGTTGACAACGACTAAAACGATCTCGGAAATTGGTTTTGAACTCGGCTACCAAGATAAAGCCTACTTTACCAATGTCTTCAAAAAGAAAGCAGGCATGACGCCTTCGGAATTTAGAAATGAAATCCAAAAACTTATTTCCGAATAGCGTACAACAGATTTCCGAATAGTACAACAGATTGACAGGATAATGATACCGCCTAGCTAAGCCCATCCCCTACCTTTGTAATAAAAATTGACGCAGCCACATCATATCAAATGCGTAGAAAGGATTTTATTAAAATTATGGCAACATTACCATTAGCTGGAGTAGCTCATAAAGCAAACTCTTTATATAAATTTTCCGAGGAACTGGAGGCAACGGACAAATTTCCGGTCTTATTTTTAGGACATGGAAGTCCCATGAACGCCATAGAGGACAACGAATTTGTCCGGGGATTCAAAAAAATTGGCCAAACTTTCGAAAAACCGAAGGCGATTCTTGTTGTCTCGGCACACTGGGAAACACGTGGAACATTTGTCACAGCGATGGAGCATCCCGCCACAATTCATGACTTTGGCGGCTTTCCTCAGGCATTATTTGATGTCCAATACCCAGCTCCAGGCAGCCCGGCGCTCGCTTTAGAAACACAGCGTATTGTCAGCAAAACAGAGGTTCATCTCGACGACAAATGGGGGCTGGACCATGGATCATGGTCTGTCGTCAAACATCTATACCCTGATGCAGACGTTCCTATTATTCAAATGAGCATCGATTACACACAGCCTGCAGGATACCATTATGAGATTGCACAGCAATTAAACGCGCTAAGAAAAAAAGGTGTACTCATTATCGGTAGCGGCAATATGGTGCACAACTTACGGATGGTCGCCTGGGACAAACTCGATACGGCAGGCTATGCGTATGAATGGGCTACTATAGCCAATGAAAAAATGAAGAAATTTATTCAGAACGGCAACCATCAAGCGCTCATAGATTTCAGAAAACAGGGCAAAGAGTTCGACTTGGCAATTCCAACGCCTGAACATTACCTCCCTTTAATCTATACCTTGGGTTTACAGGAGAAAAATGATGAGTTGTTTCTCTTCAACGACAATTCAGTGGCTGGATCGCTGACCATGACTTCTTTGAAAATCGGTTAAGCCTCCAGCATACCTATCAGGAATATCCAACAATACCAGCCCATTCCATTAACCGAGAAAAAGGCCAATGGAATGGGCTTGTTGTATACAGGACTCCGCTGAGTTGGAAATAATCTCGAAATTTCCATGACAAAAAGCGTTAGGATTGCAGCGCTAGGATTGATAAATTTGTTTGGAACAAAAACAACGTACTTGAACTTAACCCATGGCAACAAAACCTGTTATTGAAATTGAATATTGTCCAAAATGCAATTGGATGCTGCGCGCCGCCTATATGGCGCAGGAGGTACTGAGTTCGTTCACGGATGAGATCCATGGAGTGATGCTGGTCCCCAGCGAAATTGCAGGCCGTTATACAGTACGGGTAGCGGATAAGGAGATATTCGATCGAAAAAGAGCCGGTCGATTCCCCGAAATAAAAGAACTCAAACAACTGATCCGTGATCTGGTCGCACCAGATAAATCCTTAGGTCATTCGGACAAATCTCCTTCATCCAACATGTAATTTAGCATAAATCGGATTTTAAAGACTTCTTCTTATTAGCAACTTTGTATAAATTAAATGAACAATCATGACTATTCAACAAGAAGTAGATTTTCAACGTATCGCCAAGGCCATACATTTCTTACAGGAAAACTTTAAGTCTCAACCTACATTGGGTCAGATCGCTTCTCATGTTTACATGAGTGAAGCTCATTTTCAACGCATGTTTACCGCATGGGCAGGTACAAGTCCCAAGAAATTCTTACAGTACGTAAGTATAAATTATGCAAAATCATTGCTCAAGGAAAATAACATTGCTGAAACAACATTCCAGCTTGGTCTTTCCAGCAGCAGTAGACTTCATGAACTATTTATCAACATTGAGGGGATGACTCCCGCTGAATATAAAAATGAAGGCTCCAATTTATTGATTTCCTACGCGTATTATCAGAGCTTATTCGGCACAATGCTAATTGCATCCACCTCAAAAGGTATTTGTCATATTGCCTACGCGGATGATAACATAACAGCTTTTGACGCTCTTCAGCAACGATTTCCGAACGCAACATACCTACAACAGGGGAACAGCATGCACGAGAATGCACTCAGCGCATTAAATCCCCAAGATAAAGATATCCGTCAGGTAAAATTACATTTAAAAGGCACTGATTTTCAATTGAAAGTCTGGGAAGCTTTATTAAAAATCCCTATGGGTAACTTAAGCACTTACGGTGCTATCGCTTCTCAAATCGGAAACCCCAAAGCTTCCCGTGCTGTCGGCACAGCTGTCGGAAGCAATCCGATAGCTTACCTTATCCCCTGTCATCGTGTTATACAAAACAGCGGTATATTTGGTGGTTACCGATGGGATCCAATGCGGAAAACAGCGATGATCGGATGGGAGACTTTACATTCGGCAATTTAGTAAATACACACAATACGATCACATGGAACTTTTCGACAATCTCTTCGATGGCAATAGAAATCTACTTCCTTACGATGGAACTGTCAATTATTATGGTAAAATACTGCCTCCACAGGAAGCAAACCACTATTTTGATAAACTCATGGACTCGATAGAATGGGTAAATGACCGTGCTATTATTTTTGGAAACGAAATCGTCACCAAACGAAAAGTGGCTTGGTATGGCGATCAGGCTTTCGAATATAGCTATTCCAACACCACTAAAAGGGCGCTTCCCTGGACAAAAGAGCTTCTTGAGCTGAAAAAGATTGCCGAAGAACAAACACAGGAGACGTATAATTCCTGCCTGTTGAATCTTTATCACAATGGCGACGAGGGAATGGCCTGGCACAGCGACGGTGAAAAAGACCTCAAAAAAAATGGAGCAATTGCTTCTTTAAGCTTTGGTGCTGAACGAAAGTTTGCCTTTAAACACAAAACGAGCAAAGAAAAAATAGACATCATCTTGGGCCATGGAAGTTTATTGGTGATGAAAGGTCTTACACAAACGTATTGGTTGCATCGGCTTCCACCGACAAAAAAAGCGTTCAGTGCACGAATTAATCTGACATTTCGAAGCATTGATCAGCTGTAGTCTTACAGGCCCAGGGTAAGGCTTACAGGAATGGACACCTAGTTGTAGGTAGACTTCACAACAACATTCAGTCATTAATCGTGTCAACCTTTTCAAACATAAAGGCTGACACGATCGATCGGGTTATTTAATCACGTCCCAGCTATTGTCCTTGGCTGTGTAATCCATAAAAATCCCTCCGTCCAAGGTAATATTTTTCACCTTTTTAGTCGAAGTCCAAGTCAGGATTACCTGTTTTTCATTGTGTTGCCAAATTGACGGAGTTTGATGTTTTGTCTCCACTGATCCATCCGTATAGGTAATCAACACATCAAACGGAATTGCAAATCCCCCAACATTAGTCATCGTAAGTGTATTTTTACCAGCAAGCTGTTTAAAACCATTCACTTTAAGGTCAATGTAATTATTGGTGAAATACCAATTTTTCCAATACCAGTTTAAATTCTGCCCAGCTCCAGCGTTGATGCTGTAAAAGAAGTCCCAAGGCGTCGGATGTTTTCCATGCCATAGCTCCATGTAATGGTGTAGTGCTTTTTTAAACAATTCATCACCCAGGTAATCCCGTAACGCAATATAAGACAATGCGGCCTTGATGTAGGCATTGTTGCCGTACCCTAAACCACTCAACTGAGAGGTCATGGTAATCAGGGGTTGGTCTTCTTCGGTAGAGGGGTCAAAGATATAGCGCTTTACACGGGCATCTTTGAAAAGTTCTTTATTTTTTTCGGCACCAATCTCCGCATTTCCAATCCAGAATTCCAATGCAGTAGCCCAGCCTTCATCCATATAACCGTATCGCGTCTCATTGATACCCATGTAAAAAGGGAAATAGGTATGTGCAATTTCATGGTCTGCTGTTTGCCGTGCATCCACGAGATTATCTGGGACACTCGAATCGTTGATCATCATCGGATATTCCATATCTGCAAAGCCCTGAACGGCTGTCATTGTTGGATATGGATAAGTGACACCGGGCCAATTTTTAGAAAACCAGTCAATGCAATATTGCTGCCAACCAATGTATTGTTCAAAATCTGGCGTTCCGGCGACATAGCTTGACTGCACACTCACGCGCTTACTTCCCAAATCTACACTCCCGCCATCCCAGATATAATTATCACTCACACTGAAACAAAAATCAGGCACATAGGTTGCTTTGAATTTCCACTTATTCCAGGCTTCTTGTGTTGTCACTTTCCCCGCTTTCATTTCGGCATCTGTCGCAATATGTATTGGCGTATCGCTGACTTTTGATTTTTCGAAACGGTCCAGAATAGGTTTCTGCAGTACCTCAGCCGCATTTGTCAATTCACCTGTCGCCCAAACAACAAAGTTCTTCGGAACGGATATCTCAAATTGATAATCGTTGAAACCATTGTAGAATTCTTGTCGGCCATTATGTTCCAGAAGATCCCAGCCATTGTAATCGTCGTATACAGACACACGCGGATAAGAGTAAGCACAATAAAAGGTGGAAGCATTCAACAGCCCTTCACGGTCGCTTTCGACAGATAACGGATATTCCCAGCTAATGTCCAATGTTGCAGTGCTTCCCGGAAGGATTTTCTGCCCAAAATCGCCTAACTTCACCGTTCCCCAGTCCTTGCTGTTTACGTCGTAAACTTGACCATTCAATTTAAACGATTTAATCTTTAGGCCCGAAGTCAGGTAGTCGTCCGAAGCGTATGCCGCACGTACCGCATTAGGTTTGTGCACATTGTTCACAAATCGGATAGCCAAGCGTTTCAATGTATCGGGACTATTGTTTGTGTACAGAATAGTCTCTGTTCCACTCACCATCTTTGTAGCCGGATCCAATTGCACCCGCACATCATACTTACCAAAATTCTGCCAATAGTTTTTCCCTGGTAGCCCCGTTTTGGTACGGGTTCCCTTTTCGATCGCTTGCTGAATATTTCTTGGGGTATACAGTTCTTGCGCATGAGCTACCCCTGTCAATAAAAGCAAAGTCAATCCATAGTTAAATATAGTGCGTCCTATCATATCCTAGTTTAAATAATCAAACTAAGATAAATTTGCTGTGATTTGCAAGTTTAATTCTCCAGCTCCGCAATAAAAATAAACTTCTTCAACACAATACCACATTTGCATTTGTTCAAAGATCAAAAAAAGACAGACTCCGAGTACTTGAGAAAACATTTTATTTTTTTTGACGTTTAGTTTTAAGATAGACCCGAATGTATGCATCAACTTTTACGTTATAACGATTTCTTCCGACAGGTTTTTTTAGGAATACTTTTAATTTCAATCCCTACGCTGCTCGCTGCTCAAACCGATGCAAACACAGACTCTCTTGCACAGTACAAACATCAGCGTGACTCGGCCATGGCCAGTCAATACGATATATCGGATTTAATCGGAAGAATAATCCATCCCAAACGAAAAAAGGAACACGCGAGTAAACGCTCTCCCATCACCTTAATGCCCAACATTGCCTACAACCCAACCATTGGTGGTCAGATCGGAATCAAGGCTGTCGCCGGGAAAGTACTGGGCGACCCCAAAACAACGACCATGTCGATCGCAGCGACAAGCGCCTCAATCACCACAAAAAACATCATGGTCTTCTATATCAGTCATAATATCTTTACCCCCAACAATAAACTAAATTTTCAGGGCGCTTTTGCACTTGTCAAAATGGTCGCTTTAGATGCGGGTTTGGGCATGACTCCCCATGGAAAATGGAACAATGCCGATGAAGAGATCCTTGCCAACCCCGACCATAAGAAATACGGAGCAAAATATAACGCGTTTACATTTAATGAAAAAGTCTATAAACGTATCGCCGACGGACTATTTGTTGGAGCCGGATTGGCGTTTGACTTACGACGAAAAATAACCAGCAGCGGCCCCAATGGCAACATTACGCCCAATACCATCTACACCGAAAAACATGGCTTCGAGCCCGACAGTTATAATTCCAATGGACTATTGCTCAATATGCAATACATGACAAGAGACAATCCCAATAGGCCTTACAAAGGAATCTATTCGGATATCGGTGTGCGGTGGAACACAACGCTGTTGGGCAGTAGCAAAAGTGCTGTACAGCTTACCACCGACTTTCGAAAATACTTTAGTCTATCTCAGTCCGACCCCGCTCATGTACTTGCCTTCTGGTATTGGGGCTCCTATAAACTTGGTGGTACACTTCCCTATTTTGATCTCCCAGGAACGGGAAGAGACGTAGCTGTCAGAAGCGGGCGCGGCTATACCATTGGTTATTTCAAAGGAATTTCTTTCGGTTATGCCGAAACAGAATACCGCTTCCCAATTTTAAAGAATCGCTTTTTGAGCGGAGCTGCTTTTTTTAACCTACAGACTGCCAGCGACGAACTGGGCACCAAACTTTTTGAAAGGTGGCAACCTGGGGGTGGCGCCGGATTACGGGTGCTCTTTAACAAAGCAACACGTACAAATCTATGTCTGGACTATGCCTTTGGAAAATATGGTTCCCGTGGTTTCTTTTTAGGCCTGAATGAAGCTTTCTAATTCCAGGTTGCGACAGCTTTGTTTGCCATAAAATAACTAAATTAGCCGATGTTGTTGCTCTTTCTATTCACAAAGAGTAACTGAATTGGCATTGACGGTATTTCATCATGAATTTAAAAACCTTTTTTCTATACATTGTATTATCATTGGCTCTTGTTTCCTGTCATCAGACAAAGACGCCAAAAACAACGAAAATTGACGTACAAAAGAAAGAACAGGTAGTCCCTCCTGCATCACCACCGCTCCCGTCGGATACTTCGAGCTACGATAACCCGCGTTTTGTAGACAGAATAAAGGAACAAGCGCAGCAGTTAATGAAAATGAACGATGCCGGCCTCTTCGATAAACTTCATCAGAAGTTAACGACAACACTAAGTGCAGACCAGAAAGATTATTTTCTTGGGCATCCTAACTTGGCTGTTTTAGCGATCGCGAAAGGGAATATCTTCGAAAATGGCCCCGGAGACTTTGGGTATACGGTATACAACAAAGGTAATCATCGCATCGAGATCACCTTGTTCGATCATAAAAACAATACATACAACACACTGTATAAAGAGTTAAAAGTTGCCAATACCCTTCAAAATCTGGATTGTTCATCCAGCTTTGGATCGCTCGATTATCTCGTTGCTTCCGAACTGATTTATCAAGAGGATTATATTCGTTTAAACAATTCAAATTACCTGATTGACGACAATTCCTTTGATGTGACTGATATTTCGACGAACAAAAACTTTGATTTGCAGCAGGGATGTCTGAACAAAAAATTCTCAAAAGAAGCTATGGCCAACAGTCTTTGCGTACCGACCAGCTCCGTATATGCAAATTTTCAATGCCTAAAATACAATAAGAAAAAGCAGATTTTTGAAATTTATTTCAGTCAGGAATTTGCAGACTAAGCCGACCAAACCTTAACGATGAAAAGATATTACCTACTTGCTACCCTTGGTTTATGTAGCAAATTATATGCGCAGGAAGTGGATACTACGACTAATCGGCTAGAACAAGTCGAAGTTAAAGCCTACTTCAATAAACAACCGCTATTGCGATTGACATCTTCTGCGGCTGTGTTAAGCAGCCAAATGATCCAATCCCAGCAGTCGCCCTCCTTTGTTTCAGCAATGAACAGGGTGCCGGGTTTACGCATGGAAGAACGTTCCCCTGGGAGTTACCGGCTAGCACTCCGTGGGAGTATGGTCCGTTCACCTTTTGGTGTTCGCAATGTCAAAATATATCTGGACGACTTTCCATTTACTGACGCCGGCGGGAACACCTATCTAAACTTGATAGATCCCTCCGCAATAGGGCAGATAAATATATTGAAAGGTCCCGATGGATCGATCTATGGGGCCAATTCAGGCGGTGTACTCTCCTTTTATAGTAAAGGATTTGATCGATCTGGCAAACCTGAAGTCAATCTTCAATTAACGGGGGGCTCCTACGGTCTTTTCCAGGAACAGCTCAATGCAATATTACCCCTCAGCCAGACTCAGCAACTTGCCATCAATCAAAGTTGGACAAGAAGTGACGGTTATCGCCAGAATTCAGCCTTAAACAAAAAGAATATCCAGCTCAATTACAATTGGCAATATGCAAAAACATCCGAATTAAAATTCACCGGTTTCTATTCGGATCTCGGTTACCAAACTCCGGGAGGGCTCACCGCAGCACAAATGGAGAGCGACCGCAGGCAGGCCCGGCCTAAGGGCGGACCAAATCCTGGTGCTGCTGAACAAAAAGCAGCAATCTACGATAAAACATTCTTTGGTGGACTGAGCAACCAGACGCATCTCAGTTCTAAGATGACCTTATTCGCCAGTGTATTTGGTTCATCCAATCAGATCAAAAATCCTTTCATCACCAATTACGAGAAAAGAGATGAAAAGAATTTAGGAACGCGCCTGTATTTATCTTATGTCGATCTGTTGAGCCAAGATTTAAAATATGAAGTCCAACTGGGCTTGGAAGCGCAAAAGGGCTGGTACGCTATTGACAATTATGACAACGCCCAAGGTGTCGCTACCGATCCTCAGGCCAAGGACAAATTGGAAAATAGTCAGCAATCATTTTTTGCACGCACCCAACTGGAGTGGCTAGAGCGTCTCCAGGTAGAGCTGTCGCTCGGATTAAATGAGAATAAAATTGGCTACCAGCAACGTTATCCTGTCGCACAAGAAAACAAAGAAAATATTGATTTCGGGAGTACATGGATGCCACGAGCAGCACTATCCTATTTGATCACTCCAATGCTTGCACTTAGAGCATCGATTTCTAAAGGTTTCTCTGCACCAACTGTTGCTGAAGTCCGCTCGTCAGACAATACAATTAATACGATGCTGAAACCAGAAACAGGTACAAACCATGAATTTGGGCTTCGTTGGCATTTGTGGAATCGCCGGATTATTTTAGATGCAGCGGCCTACACGTATCAAATGAACAATGCCATTATCCGACAGGTACGAGATAATGGCGCTGAATATTTTCAAAATGCGGGTAAAATAAACCAAAAGGGATTGGAAGCCTCGCTATTCATGTATTTGATCAGGCCTCAAACAACCGGTATGGTCCGTAGCCTACAGCTGACCAGCAATTTTTCCCTTAATGACTACAGTTTCACAACCTATCAGGTAGGCGACAAAAACTATAAGGACAATAAACTTCCTGCGGTTCCTAAAACGGTATGGGTAAATTCGTTGAATATATTTTTCCCGAATGAATTCCAGTTGGATCTTCTTTCCAATTTAACAGCAGCAATACCACTGGATGACGCAAACACTGTTTATGCCAAACGGTATCATCTTTTACAAGGCAAATTATCCTGGAGCAAATCTGTCTGTTCACGGCATAAAATCAGATTTTTTGTTGGGGCCGACAATCTACTCAATGAAAAATATAGTCTTGGAAACGATATCAATGCTTTTGGAGGACGGTATTTTAATCCTGCCCCTTTACGTAATTATTATGGCGGAATGAGTTTTAATTTTTAACCAAGCATCATGGAATTCCATCAGTATACATTGACCGATATCGATTTCACCAAGGTGAGCCGTTATTCTTATTTTCCTTGGATGGACCTGACACTGGCCCATTTCCAGGTCAATGCGATGGAAATGGAAATCAATCAGGCAACTTTTCAGGTACTGGAGAATTATACCGATTTTGAAGTGATGATCATCCATACATTGCCCACAACAGCCGTCTTTTGCAGTTGTCCACAAACAGGATTCTGCCGTCATCAAAAAGCGGCTTTAAGTAAACTATTTACACAGGAGAATTGGCTGGCATTTTTTGATCACAACCGCTATCAGCATCTCCTCAAGAAGGTTGCGGCACAATATGGGATGGAAAAGGAATCGTCTTTAGAAAACTATTTTGCTGCCCAGATCAAAACAGGGAAGCTGGAGTTTCTATTAAAAGACAAACAACTAACCTCCATTGATGACTTTGATTTAGTGGAGGAATCTCTTGCTCCGAAGGTCAAGACGACAGCCGAACAGCAGCATCATTTTGTGGTGTTAACGCGCAACCGGTATTACAAAAATCTACAAATACTCCTGTGTCAAGCTCCAATGACGAAATCCGGCCTTCCTAAAAACCCGATTTCCGCTAGTGAGAGCCAGTCTCATATCTGGCAAAGCAGCTCAATTGAGGAAATGCAATTTTACACCGCTGTTTACCAATTTTCCCAAGCTGTGCAACAGGATATTGAAATCAGCTCCAGCCTGAAGGCGGTTGCAAAAAACCCATTACACCTCGATTTTTATCTGCATGACTATGAAAAATCCGACAATATAACAGCCTCCACCTTATCGCCGGTTCAATTTAACCTAAACAAAGGTGATATTAAGCTCTTTATTACAAAAAAAGATGCGTTTTATGCCATTCATGGAGAAATTCATATTCATACGATAGCCTACAATTTACAGGATTTAGTTGTTCTTTTGGACCATTTCATTCTCATCAAAAATCAGCTTTTTCTGATTGAAAATAGGTTTCACCTCAAGTTGATCCGTTTGTTTGGCAACAAGGGGGAGCAATTATTGATCCATCAGCGTAAGTTCGAAGAATTCAACAGGTTGTTTTTGGAACAGATAGCACATTCCGTGGAGTTAAATTTTAAAGATATTCCCAAAGCAAGCAAGCCACAGTTGAAGGAAAATCTGTATTATCAGGACATGCAGCCATTTTTGTTTCTGGAGGAATCGGAAGATTTTGTCAACCTTATTCCTGTCATGCGTTATGGTGAGGTCGAAATTCCTATTTTAAGTAAGCGGAATATATTCGGTACAGACAGCAAGGGTACACAATTTTTGGTCGATCGGAAACGTGAAGCTGAAACAAAAGTTATTTCCCTGTTACTGAAACAGCATCCCTATTTTCAGGAGCAAATGGATGCGGGAAGTTTTCAGCATTTTTATTTGCATCGCAAATACTTTCTGGACAGTAACTGGTTTCTGGATGCTTTTGAGGAATGGCAGCATCAGGGTATACAGATCATTGGATTTAATACGTTACGTGGAAATAAATTAAGCCGTTTTAAGGGAAAAATACATGTGGAGGTCCTCAGTGGACAAAATTGGTTCAACGCCAATATACAGGTCAAATTTGGTCCCAAAAGTGTCTCCCTAAAAAAACTTGAAAAGGCAGTACGGAACCGCTCGCAATTCATCACCTTGGATGACGGCACCCAGGGCATTTTACCGCAACAGTGGCTCGATAAATTTGAGGCTTATTTTAATGCTGCCGAATCGATCGCTGATGATTTCATTGAAATTCCAAAATACAAATTCAATGAGATCGATCAACTATTTGATCAGGCTGAGTTAGACCCCATCGTGTTGGCGGAGCTCAGCACATTGAGAAAGCAGCTCGCTAATTTTTCTTCGCTATCCGAGGTCCAGCTACCTCCAACTTTTGTCGGAAACTTACGTCCTTATCAGCAACAAGGACTACAATGGCTGCATTTCTTGGATGGGCTTAACTTTGGCGGCTGTCTTGCCGATGACATGGGACTTGGCAAAACGATCCAAATATTAGCCTTTCTGGCTACTCAAACAGCAAAGGGACAATCTGCGCCAACATTACTTGTACTTCCCACGACCTTAATTTTTAATTGGCGGCATGAAATCCAGCAATTCCTTCCATCTTTCCAGACGTTGGTTTTAGATGGTCCAAATAGAATGGAAAAAGGGATGCAGTTTGAACAATATGACCTTGTTTTAATTTCTTATCACAACCTGCTGACGGATATTAATACGCTAAAAAAAATAACCTTCAATTATGTCATATTGGACGAATCGCAGCAAATCAAAAACCCGGATTCCCAGCGATACAAAACGGTAAATTTATTAAAATCAAGAAATCGCATTATTTTAACAGGAACTCCTATCGAGAATAATACGATGGATCTTTATGCCCAGCTTTCCTTTATTGTGCCGGGGCTACTAGGAAGCAAAAAATATTTCAAAGATGTCTATACGACTCCTATTGATGCTTTCCATGACCGCAAGAGAAAAAAAATGCTGAAAGAGAAAATAAAGCCTTTCATTCTCCGTAGAACAAAACAGGATGTATTACGTGATCTTCCTGCAAAAAATGAACTGATCCTTTACTGTGAGATGAAAACTGCCCAACGGCGAATTTATGATCTCTATGAAAAAGAGTTTCGGGATTTTATCTCTGCCAAAGATGGCGATGAAATCAAGAAAAGCCCCATGCATGTCCTAAAAGGTCTAACAAAATTGCGTCAGATATGTAATTCAAGCAAACTTCTCCAAAACGAAGATCTGACTACCGCTGCGGACTCTGCCAAAATCGAAATGCTTATCGAGCAGATTCAGCATAAAAAAGACCAGCACAAAATGATCGTGTTTTCACAGTTTGTCAGTATGCTCAACCTGATTAAAGAGGCTTTGGATAAACAGGGTATTCGCGCGTTGATGCTCACGGGCCAGTCCAAAAATCGAGGTAAATTGGTTAGTGACTTTCAATCCGACAAGGATATCCCCGTTTTTCTGGTTAGTCTAAAAGCCGGTGGTACCGGACTTAATCTTACCGCAGCCGATGTAGTGTACCTGGTAGACCCCTGGTGGAATCCTGCTGTTGAACAACAGGCAATCGACAGGATCTATCGTATGGGGCAACAAAAGACGGTCACCGCTGTTCGATTAATCAGCCCTAACACGGTCGAAGATAAAATTCAGACCTTACAGCAACATAAAAAGGAGATTAGCAACAGTATTCTGGATGAGGGCGGAAGTTTAGATGTCTTTTATCTCGACAAAAGCTATTTAATGAATTTGCTACGATAAACTATTGAAATCAAAAAAGGGGACATCGATCGTACTGTCCCCTTTTTGATATAATTCGTTTTCAGCTGCTCTTTATTTTTTGTCAGAAATGTACGTTTTGTTACCATTTCCGTTGATGTAATATTTGCCACCTTTTGGACCGAGATAGACTGTATGGCCGTTGTATTTTTCACTTGTTGCTTTATCAGTTGTTGCTACGGCATCCTTTTTAACAGCAGTGGCTTGTTTTTCAGATTTAGCGCTTTCTTTTTTTACGGCTTTTTCCTTCGCTTCCATTGGTGCTGCTGGCGGTGTTTTTGTATCAGCCATCTTTTTCGTCTGCGTTGACTTTTCCTTGACTGCAGCTTCCTTCTTCGCTGTAGCTTTCACTGGCGCTGCCTTCGTTTTCGTTTCGGCCTCGTTGGCTTTAGTCTTTACTTCTTTTGCTTTTTGTTCAGACTTTTTGGCTTCTTTTTCCATTTTTTTAGGAGCCGTTTGTGCATAGGATTGTCCCAATCCCACTGCAGCGATCAAAGCTAATGCAGCTGTGATTTTTTTGAAACGATTTATTGCTTTCATAACTCAATTGTTATTTAAATAATTGTAAATAAAAGTACAATACAAATGCCATATTTTTATTTAATTTCTTTAACAAAACATTTTTAACATACTTTTAACTTAGCGAAGGAATTATTCAACAACTTGTTTTCTGAATTTCGAATCAATTATATATTTTACGCCCTTCGCATCGATAAATACAGGCTTTCCATGATAGTACTCATTACTCCTTCGATCAATGGCAACACGATACCGTGTGGATGAATTAGTGGACATGTAGGTTATATTTCCAACAGATTCTCTAGAGCCAACGGTTACTTCCGAACCTTCATATATGCACTCACTCACCCTGCCCGTAAAACGTTGTTTTCCCCTTGGCGTCTTTATTTTCTCCTGCTGCTCGGGCTCTTTATCGATCGGCGCAACATCCAAGGTCATCACATCGACCTGTGGGCTTAAAGGGAAGAACGGATCTACCCACCGATATACAAAATGATAATCATTTTCTAAGTTATTAAAAGCATGCATTTGCTGCGCCCTTACAACACTTATCCCTCCTGCTAAAATCAGCAGTGGCAGCAGGCAACGTCTAAAAAAGATTAATTCAACTCTTAACATATCTTTTTTCCTTTCGTTTAAGTATTCCCAAATAAAATGCCATCTCTCTCTAAAGCACTCATCTTTAACACATTTTTAACTAAAGTAAATTAGTTTGATATTTAACTGTTTTATATTTAACTTTGTACTATGAAAAACGAATCCATGAATCCAGTAAAACCCTTAGTGGATAGTATCATTGCTTTGCGAACGAGCTTAAAACAATACTATATCCAGAAAATAAAGGAACAGCAATTGGATATCACCTATGAAATGTTACAAGTATTGGCAGCACTGTGGAAAAAGGAGCAAATGAATCAGCAAGATATAGCCACAGCAATACAGAAGAACAAAGCAAGTGTCACTCCGCTGATCGATAATCTTTGTAAACGGGATCTGGTTAAACGCGTCAGCGATCCCAATGACAGACGAAATAATTTAATCGAATTAACGGTAAAGGGAGACGAATATAGGACATTATTAGATCCTGTTCAGAAAGACCTCTACTGTGCTATCCTGCAGGAGATATCAGAAAAAAAAGTATTGGAAATTACAGAAACGCTCGAAAAATTGACTGCAATTATTGATAAGCAATCGTATCGGGAGCCTTGATTTTCAGAAAAAAGAAGATAAGTAATTGAGTCATGAGCAATTCAACATTAAGTGAGAAAGAAATAAAACGAAGGCGGAAGATATGGATCATCAACATCCTATCTGCAGTCGTCATTGTGGTTACAATTATCTGGGGTATCTTAGTCTTTTTCCACATCAACGAATCTGTTTATACAGATGATGCCCAGGTAGACGCCCATATTACCCCTATAAATTCGCGTATCAGCGGTTATATCAAAACAATTCGATTTGATGAGCATCAAAAAGTTCACAAAGGCGATACACTCGTCATTATTGATGATGCTGAGTACAGAATTTTATTACAAAATGCACAAGCCACTCTTGCCGATGCCAAAGCAAGTAAAACAATATCGCAATCTGGAATTGCCATTGCCGGCAATAGTACTGCGATAGCAAATGCCAATATCGATGAGATGAGAGCCCGGCTAGATAATATGGAATTGAATTATAGGCGTTACGAGAGTCTGGTGAAAGATGAGGCAGTAACGCAATATCAATTCGATCAGGTAAAAGCAGATTATGAGGCCATGTTAGCCAAATATAAGGCACTTTTGGCGCAAGAGCGTGTATCGAAACTTAACACACATGAGTCTGAACAGAAGCTGTCAATCAATGATGCCTCATTACTAAAGGCAGAATCTGCGATTGATCTAGCCAAATTAAACCTTTCGTATACGGTGATCACTGCACCGTACGACGGCGTATTGGGACGGCGGACGATAGAAGAAGGCCAATTGGTGCAAAACGGTACGCCATTGGTCAATATTGTACGTGATGAGCAGAAATGGATTACCGCAAATTATACCGAAAGTCAACTAAAAAATATTGCCCTCGGGGCAAAAGTCAACATTGAAATTGATGCATTGGCCGGGAAGACATTTGAAGGTGAAGTGGCGGCCATATCCGAAGCAACAGGATCTAAGTATTCTGCTGTTCCGGTTGACAATTCTACGGGGAACTTTGTTAAGGTACAACAGCGCATTCCGGTTAGAATTAATTTTACAGCATCCAATACCCCAAAAGATCTCGCCATGCTTCGCGTAGGTATGAATGCTATCATACGTATTAAATAATCATGAGAGATCGCATATTCAGAGATTGGTTGAGTTCAGGTTGGGAATTGTTCTTTCTGTTTGTACTCAATATTTTATTTTCGTTCAATAATGGAATCCCAACATCCATTAACACGTATGTCATGAATGGATACGCCGGTATTACCGCAGATCTGAGTATGGCTACATATTGTTATTATGCGGGAATGGTATGTGCCATACCACTGGTATTTAGGTTGTTGAAATTATTTTCCAAAAAGACGATATTAATTGTATCTATCTTCATTATCCTCGCTTCCAATGCGGTTTTGGAACATGCCAATAATGGTGTCAACATCTGTATGGCCACATTTTTTATTGGGAGTGCCAAGATTATTGTCACGATGGCTATCATTGGGGAAATGATCCCTTTTCTCATGCCACGTGGAGAACGGTATCAATTATATGCAGTCTACTACCCCATGACAATGATCATTCCTGCCTTGGCAAGTTATGTATCTGTTCTATTTGCAACACGTTTCTATTGGGAAACTGTCTTTTTATTTCAAAATATACTACTTGCAGTAGCGTTGTTAATCTGCATCATCTTTATGAAATCGTCAGATTTTAAAAAGGTACCGCTGTATCAATATGACTGGTTTGGAAGTATTTTACTTTGTATTTCATTATTGAATTTTGCCTATTTCAGCACATATGGTCTGACACAAAATTGGTTTCATTCCAGGTTTATTTTGGTCACCGGAATCGCATCGCTCTGTTTTTTTATACTTTTTATAAATAGAAGTGTACTAATCCGAAAATCACTCTTAAATTTTGAAGCCTTTTCAACACGGATTCTGCCTATCTCCATTGGAATAATTTTTATTTTCGGCATTTTTTATAGCTCGACCTCGCTGTACTCCTCCCTTTTGGGAATTACGGTTGGTACAAACCCCTTGGAAGTCGCCGAAATAAATACCTATGTAATTCCCGGTTATATGATTGGCGCTGTAATCGCTTATATATATTTCAAATTAACAAAAAAATGCAAGTTCATTTTGGCATTCTCCGCAGTGTGTTATGCCCTATCTTGCTTTTTCTTTGCAAGGATTATCGACCAGCAAACAAACACGGCTTTGTTCTATCTCCCTTTGACATTAAGAGGAATGGGCGTGATCACTTCCTACATAGGAATAGGCGTATATATGGCCGGTAATATTCCCAGCAAATATTACCTCTCGGGGTTAGTATTTTTGATTCTTACACGTTCATTTTTGGTGCCTGTAGTCTGGTCAAACATCATTGCCAATTGGTATTACCACCTACAGATCCTTCATGCCAATAATCTTGCTGGTATAATCGATCGAACAAATAGCTTGGTGCTACAAAGAGGAAATATAATGAAATCGGTCCAAGTCCAAGCCTCGCTACTATCCTTACGCGACGCCTACTCCGGGCTATTTATTATCGGGGTAATCTTAACGTTATTCATCTTAATCTTCCCTTTTCATTCTTCTCCTATACGAAGAGTTTTCGACTGGAAGAGAAAAAATGCAACGAAAGAAGCTTTGCAAATTCCTATTTCTTAGTTAACTGATATAAATTTCGGTAATATACTTGAATACGATACGCTCAGCGATTGCGTACTTATCGAAAAGTGTACGGAGATCGTCATAGAGCGTTTTGTTTTCAGCCTGCTCTTTGGGAAAATAGGATGATGAACGTACTCTTCCCAAAAACGACCGAAGGTCCAATATCTGTTGATTTGGTAAGGTTACCTTGGTCATTGAACGTGATCCAAAAAATTGTTTGAGATCATCATCACTGATATTTTTGTGACTGACAGATTGATAACTTGGTATATGACTGAGCAGAAAATCTTCGTACTCCTGTTGAAAAGCGTCGCCGGGATCACGCTGGTTCCAGACCAGTACAATACGTCCATTTTCTGTGAGAATGCGAACGAACTCCCTTTTACATGCTTCCCGGTCAAACCAATGAAACGATTGCCCTGCAAAAATGAGATCTACACATCCAGATTCAATTGATGTATTTTCGGCAGTCGCATTCAGCGCGATTAAATTTCGATAGGTTTTAAAATGATGCAGTAAAGATTCACGCATTTCCCGATTGGGTTCAACAGCAAAAACGTCATTCCCATTTTCGAGAAAAAGTTGCGTAGATAGCCCTGTACCACTACCGATATCGGCAACCAACCACTTTTTATCCAGTCCTATTTGTTCTTTAAGCACCTGAATAATCTCTTTTGGGTAACAAGGTCTAAATTTCTCGTAATCGACAACCCTGTCTGTGAATCTATCAATACTGTTTTTGTTCATACTAAGAATTGCTGTAACTAGTCGATTATACCTTCATCTTTAAAACTATAATATCCGTTATCGGTAAAGATTAAATGATCGGCAACTCTAATATCCATAATTTTAGAGGCTTCAACAATTTTTTGCGTCAGAATTTTGTCAGCATTGCTTGGATACAAGGTGCCCGAGGGATGGTTATGAACTAATATAATTGCATGTGCTTTAAGGCTAAGTGCAGATCGTAATATAATCCGGACATCGACTGGCGTAAAATCATTACCCCCCCGTCCAATCAGTTGTTTGTCTAATATTTTATACCCCGTATTGAGATACAGCGTCCAAAACTCTTCATGGGGCAGATCCTGAAGTATGGGTTTCATAAAGTTGTAAACGAAGCGGCTGCTATTTACGAGCTTACGTTCTTCTGCGGGGAGGTCGTTTTTGCGGCGTGCGAGCTCCAATGCGGCAAGAATAGCGATGGCTTTTGCCTCGCCTATCCCTTTATACATGCTCAGTTCTGAAACCTCCATCATCGAAAGCGTCTGCAGGTTGTTATTGACATCGGCCAATATGCGCCGGCATAATTCAACAGCACTTTCATTTTTGGAACCAGATCCGATCAAGATAGCCAGTAATTCGGCGTCGGTAAGTGCCCTACGGCCCTGGCTCAATAGTTTCTCTCTCGGACGATCGGCCTCTGCCCACTCCCGAATGACTAGTTTGTACGGATTTGACATATACAGTTAATTATAATTGGCTAGCGTACATAAATATACAAAAATACGGTTACTTAATATCCTGAGAAATACACAATCTATCAATTAAAAAAAATTGGCAATGGGGATTTACTTCACATTTCACTCTGAAACGTTATCTTTGTATTTCATAAAAATTTTTGAATATGAGTAAAGCGATTATTAAAACAGAAAAAGGCGACATGACTGTGGAGTTCTACACAGCTGATGCTCCAAATACAGTAGCCAATTTTATCAAACTTGCTAAATCAGGATATTATGATGGATTGGCATTTCACCGTGTGATCCCTGATTTCGTTATCCAAGGTGGATGTCCAAATTCACGTGAAGGAGCTGCAGGAATCCCTGGAACAGGTGGCCCTGGTTATAAAATTGACTGTGAATTAACAGGCGAAAACCAATACCACGATAGAGGTGTATTGTCTATGGCTCATGCAGGCCGTAATACTGGTGGTTCTCAATTTTTCATCTGTCATAGCCGTAACAACACTGCTCACTTAGATCGTAACCATACTTGTTTTGGAAAAGTTATCGAAAACGTAGACATTGTTGACGATATCAGACAAGGTGACCGTATTTTATCAATTGAAGTTATCGAAGATTAATTCTTGGAGATTTAAATCGTATTAAAATGAATTTAAGAGCATTAGTATCCGTAACTGGTAAACCAGGATTGTTCAAATTGGTTGGACAAAATAAAGGTGGTTTTATTTTAGAAACCCTTGATCAGGCAAAAATCAAAACTGTAGTAAGTTTATCTTCTACAAAAATGGCGACTTTGGAAGATATCACCATCTATGGTGAAGAAGAAGAAATTCGTCTATTGAATATTTTTGAAACAATCAAAGAGAAAGGCATCGCTCTGCCAGATACAAAATCTGATGGCGCAACATTAAGAGATTTCTTCCGTGAAGTAGCTCCTGGCCATGATGAATCACGTGTTTATTCTTCGGATATTAAAAAGGTAATCACATGGTATAACATTATCAAGGAATTCCCTTTATTTGAAGAAGAAGCACCTGCTCCTTTAATGTAAACTTTTACATATATTCCAAATAAAAAAGGAGTTGATCAATTGATCAACTCCTTTTTTATGGTGTTTCTAATGAAACACTACATCAAGTACATTTTTTTCGATGCTGTTTTGATCCTTGGCCCCGTCAAGCTTGGCATGTGCTTCTCTTATCTCAAAATCTTTGGGTTCAAATTTTTTTTCGACGACAGCTGTGGTTGTAAAGCGCAATAGGGAATTTTCATCTGCATTGAGATAGGCATCGATTTCAAGAATTCCTTCTTTTTCATCAAACACATAAGGATGTAACAAATTAATTCCTTTTGGAATCCTTGGACTTTTCCAAACGACAAATTTGGGGAGTATATTATCATTTGCATCAATTTTATTGTAAATAGCCTGCTGGCAGGTAATGCCGGCAATTACTTTTGTTTTTCCGGTCTTATCGATCATATACTCTTTGGGATTTATTCGTATCTGCACTTTAGCGAATTCTTTATGTTTTCCTTCAGGAAAGTTCAGTGCTAAATTGATCCCCTCATTTTCGCGATTTGCAAGAAAACCTTCGCCCGAGCTCTTGCCATAATTCACATAATTTTGCAAACGATAGGTCAGGCCCTCCGCATCAGATTTTGCCTGTTGTTGATCGAACTTGATTTCCATCTTGCGCAAAGGAACAAGCATAAGCTCCATGCGTTGCAGGGGATTTTCAATATCAAAGCTATCTTTCTTCATTTGCTCTAGCGGAGGTAGCGCGGATATCGTTTTCCACAATGCTGCGGGCGAACTATCCTTTGTCAGATTCATCAACCTGATCAGTTCAGCAAATGGCATATTGGGAAAAGTAACTTTTTGTACAATTACCGCAGCATTGATCCGTTTAGAAGAGCGGATATCCGTTGTTGTATTTGATTCTTCATGTAGCTTAACCTCTTTAGGTGTAGAGGATTGACAATTGTGAAAAAGAAGTACTATGCCTAATAATGGGAAAACTAAGGCGTACTTTTTTAGATATTTTTTCATATCTATAGCTATTTAAATGTAGTATAGACAAATTTACCTTATTTGACGCAGATATCACAAAAAAAGCCCCAGAATTTATATCCGGAGCTTCTTTTATCTTACACTAGCACATAGGCTATTCGCTTTAATTAGTGACCCTTTGGTTCGGCATCGATACGTTTAATATCGGCTCCTAATTTACGCAAGCGTTCTTCGATATCTTGATAGCCACGTTCAATCTGTTCGATATTGTGGATCACAGATTTTCCTTTGGCAGATAGCGCTGCAATCAATAAAGACACCCCGGCACGAATATCTGGCGAAGTCATCTCAATACCTCTCAGGTGGTGTGATTTATTCAGTCCAATAACGGTTGCTCGGTGCGGATCGCACAAGATAATCTGCGCCCCCATATCAATCAATTTGTCCACGAAGAACAAACGGCTCTCGAACATTTTTTGGTGGATCAATACGTTTCCTTTTGCCTGAGTCGCCACAACAAGTACTATACTTAATAAATCGGGCGTAAAACCTGGCCAAGGTGCATCTGAAATCGTCAGGATAGATCCATCGATAAATGTATCGATTTCATACGATTCTTGCGCCGGAATAAAAATATCATCACCACGTAATTCAAACTTGATACCTAAGCGCGAAAATACAGATGGGATAACGCCAAGTTCTTCGAAACAGACATCTTTAATGGTGATTTCTGAACCTGTCATTGCTGCAAGTCCGATGAAAGAACCTATTTCAATCATATCAGGCAACATGCGGTGTGAAGTTCCCCCCAGACGCTCTACTCCTTCGATAGTCAACAAATTAGATCCAATACCGGATATTTTAGCACCCATGCGATTCAACATCTTACATAGTTGTTGTAAATAAGGCTCACAAGCAGCGTTGTATATCGTTGTTGTCCCTTTTGCCAATACAGCAGCCATCACGATATTCGCCGTACCCGTTACAGAAGCTTCGTCCAAAAGGATATAACTTCCTTTTAACTCCGTCGCATCAACGTTAAAAAAATGGGTAGTCGCATCGTACACAAACTTAGCGCCCAATTTTTCAAAGCCCAAAAAGTGTGTATCTAACCGTCTACGTCCGATTTTATCACCCCCCGGTTTCGGAATAGCGGCTTTTCCGAATCGAGCCAACAAAGGACCGACAATCATGATAGAGCCCCGCAATCCACCACCTTTTTCTTTAAATTCGGGTGACTGGAAATAGTCTATATTTATATCTTTGGCTTCAAAAACGTATGTGTCCTTATCTATGCGATTAATTTTAACACCTAAAGCAGCCAATAGATCGATCAACTTATTGACATCCTTAATATCTGGGATATTACTGATGGTCATAGGTTCTTCTGTCAGTAAAACTGCAGAAAGGATCTGTAAGGCCTCATTTTTTGCTCCTTGAGGAATAATCTCTCCCTTTAACGGTTTTCCACCGATTATTTCAAATGCGTTCATTTATATATAAGTGATATCTTCTTAGTATCTTATCCCGGTTCTTGTATTAGCCCTGGGATATTCAGCCTTCCGCCTAACATACAGGGATCGGAGACCAAAGAACCTTGTTTTTTATTAAAACAGCGCGATTCTTAAAAAAAAGAAGGCAATTGTAAAGAAATCTGTTAATCACTTCGCAATTGCCTGCTTCTTTAAACAAAATCTTTAAGAACTAGCCTCGTTTATTATTATAATTACCCTGCGGCTTTCTGTTTCTGTTATTGTTGTTATTGTTGTCCCTACCGTAACTGTTGTTATTGTTATCCCTACTGTAGCTGTTGTTATTGCTTCCGTAGTTATTGCGCTTCGTATTGTTATTGTTGTTGTTGTTTGTCATACGAGGCTTACCTCCACCTTTCGACTGGTGGCCAGAATTATTGTTATTATTGTTATTGTTATGATTTCCGCCCGAATTATTATTGGCAGGTCCCTTAACACGATTTCCCGGCGGCGGAGTTTTAAAGTCAAGTTTAGTCAAAACGGTACCTTCCGGTAAGGTCAATTGATAACCTGACAACTCTTTGAGATCCTGGATGATCAACTCGTCCGAAACAGAATCCTTATTCCAGGTCAGGTAAGCCATTTTCATAAAATTGGCGATACCGATAACCATCTGCTCTCTTTTAGCCTCGTCATTAGCCAATAAAGCCTTTTCAATCATTTTCTCTACGGTAAAACCATAGTGCTTGAATCTAATGGAATGCTGCGGATAGCCCAAATGCTCAACTTCATGTTTCACACTTTTCGCTGTAGCAATTGGATAAGGTGAGTCAATATCCAATTTAAAATCAGATATAATCTGTAGGTGATCCCACAGTTTATGTTTAAAATCAGACACGTCTCTCAAATGTGGGTTCAATACCCCCATCATATCGATTACAATCTGCGCATGTTTATTTCTTTCTTCCTTTGTGGGTAAAGTACAGATGTAATCTACCATATTTTGCACATTGCGACCATATTCTGCAAGGATCAATTTTGGTCTAGTGCTGTTGTAGTCAAAGTTCATATAGCTAATATAAGTACCTAATTAAACGATCAAGATGCCGTTTTGGTATTTTATTATTGAATTATTCTAAGTTTTGCAAATTTAAGCAACAATTGTTTCTGTCCCAACTCTTTAAAGAAAATAGTTGCTTTTATATCTCCTTTGTTTCCTTCGAGATTAACAACTTTCCCAAATCCAAAGCGTTCATGTTCAACTTCCATGCCGACTTGAAGATTTGATGTATCTGAAGGAGCAAAACCCGCAGTAGGTTTGTGGGCTTTCGGTAGTATTGATGTCGTTTTCACCATCGGCTTAGGCTTAGGTTTAGAAAACGTATCATCACTGTCCTTTTGTTGCCATGCAATTCGTTCGCCTTGAAAACTTCCGGCTGAGGCAGAAGTTTGTCGTGGTTTAAAATCCAATGCAAGACATGCCGGATTCAATTCATCCAAGAAGCGACTGGGTTCGCAGTTATTCAGCGTTCCCCAACGATATCGCGAAGTAGCATACGAAAGTAGTAATTTTTTTTCAGCTCTCGTAACAGCGACATAAAAAAGTCTTCGTTCCTCTTCCAATTCCGACCTGGAATTCAACGATAACTGGGAAGGAAATAGGTTTTCTTCTAAGCCTACAATGAAAACAATCGGAAATTCCAATCCTTTGGAAGAGTGAATGGTCATCAATGATACAGTATCAGCATTTGGATCTTTATCATTATCGTCGTTTGTCAACAGGGCGATATCCTGCATATAGACATCAAGTCCACGCTCTTCGATATCTTCCCGTTCCGAAAACTCCTTGATACCATTGAGGAGTTCCTGGATATTTTCGTAACGCGCCAACCCCTCTACCGATTTATCTTCATACAATTCTTTCAGAATACCACAGTGCTGCGCAATATGCATTGCCGTATCAAATGCGTTATTGTTTTTGGCAAGAGCCTGAAAACTCTGTATCATCTGTGCAAAACCACCGACAGATGTTGCACTACGTCCGTCTAGAAACTGGGCTGCATTTGCGACAACATCCCATATACGGTATTGATTCTGATCTGCAGCGATCATGATCTTCTCTATCGTCGTATCCCCGATCCCTCTACGTGGATAATTGATAACACGCTTTAGTGCTTCCTCATCATTTGGGTTGAAGGTGAGTCTGAAATACGCGATCAGATCTTTAATTTCTTTCCGTTGATAGAAAGAAGTACCACCATATATTTTATAGGGGATATTAATTTTGCGTAAGGCCTCCTCCATTGCCCTGGATTGGGCGTTGGTACGATACAGAATAGCAAAATCTTTATAATTAAGTCCTTTTAATGATTTCTCTTCGATGATCTGGTCAGCAACGATCTTACCTTCCTCATTGTCAGAGAAAGCACGTGAAACCTTGATCTTTTCGCCCTCTTCATTATCCGAGAAAACATTTTTTTCCAATTGATTCTGATTATTCGCAATCACCGAATTGGCCGCATTCACGATCATCTTAGTCGATCGATAATTCTGCTCCAGTTTAAAGATCTTCACATCTGGATAATCCTTCTGGAAATTCAGGATGTTCTGAATATTTGCACCACGAAATGCATAGATCGATTGTGCATCATCCCCTACCACGCAGATATTTTCGTTGACTGCTGCCAGACGTTTTACGATGAGATACTGGGAAAAGTTGGTATCCTGATACTCATCGACCATCAGATAACGAAACTGATGCTGGTATTTATGCAAGACCTCTGGATGCTTATTTAGCAACACATTTGTCTTAAACAACAAATCGTCAAAGTCCATTGCTCCTGCACGGTAGCAACGTTGCGCATAGGTCATATAAATCTGTCCCAATTGACCACGACCATTGGAAATATCTTCAGCCAATATAGCCTCATTTTTATTATATTCCTGTGGTGAGATCAAGTTGTTTTTTGCCTGTGAAATACGTCCATACACATGATTGACATTGTACAGCTTATCATCGAGATTCATTTCCTTTAAAATGGCACGCAACAAACTTTTGGTATCGTCCGTATCGTAGATGGTAAAGTTTCTGGGATAACCGATCAATTCTGCTTCGACACGGAGTATCTTTGCGAATACCGAGTGGAATGTTCCCATCCAAATATTTTTCGCTTCGCTTCCAACGACAGAAACGATACGTGCGCGCATCTCTTTGGCGGCCTTGTTGGTAAATGTTAATACCAAGATATTGAATGGATCAACACCTTTTCGAATCAAGTGTGCTACACGATAGGTAATTACCCGTGTTTTTCCTGAACCAGCTCCCGCAACAATCATCACAGGACCTTCTGTTTGCTCTACGGCTCCTCGTTGTGAAGGGTTTAAACCCGCTAAATAATCCAAATTAACTCCTTAAATTTTAAAACCTGAGAATAGGGTATAAAAGTACAAATTTCCTATTGATCACTGGGGCTATCTTGCTAATATTTTTACACAAAAAAAACCGATAATCAAGATTATCGGTTTTTATATCATCCAGGCAACATCTAGCCTCTGCTGTTATAATTTGGTGCTTCCTTCGTAATGGAAATATTATGTGGATGGGACTCTCTCAACCCTGCTCCTGTAATACGGACAAATTGTGCTTCCTGTAATTTTTCAATTGTTGCAGCTCCACAGTATCCCATAGAAGCGCGTAATCCGCCAATATATTGATAAACGACCTCAGCCAATGTACCTTTGTAAGGAACACGCCCAACAATACCTTCCGGAACCAATTTTTTGATATCATCTTCTACGTCTTGGAAATAACGATCTTTAGATCCTTTTTCCATGGCTTCGATTGAACCCATACCGCGGTAAGATTTAAACTTACGTCCCTCATAGATAATTGTTTCACCTGGAGCTTCTTCCACACCAGCGAATAAAGAGCCAGCCATAATTGTGCTTGCTCCGGCTGCAATTGCTTTTGCAATATCACCTGTTTGTTTGATACCACCATCTGCGATCAATGGCACGCCAGTTCCTTTAAGTGCTTTGGCAACTTCATATACAGCATAAAGCTGAGGAACACCGACACCAGCAATAATACGTGTTGTACAGATTGACCCCGGACCGATACCTACTTTTACGGCATCTGCACCTGCTTCAGCCAAAGCTGTTGCCGCTGCACCGGTCGCAATATTTCCAACGATTACCTGTAATTCAGGGAATTGAGATTTCACCAATTTCAACTTATCAATTACACCTTTAGAATGCCCATGTGCCGTATCAATTGTAACCACATCCACACCTGCTTTCACCAAAGCCTCAACGCGATCAAGGGTATCTGGTGTAACACCTACTGCCGCACCAACCAATAAACGGCCATGGCTATCTTTGGCAGCATTGGGGTAATGTTTATATTTTTGGATATCTTTAAAAGTAATCAAGCCTTTCAAAATACCATCCTCATTGACTACGGGAAGTTTTTCGATTTTTTCATTTTGAAGAATCTCTTCCGCTTTCACCAAATCCGTTCCTTCGGGCGCGACAACAAGATTTTCCTTGGTCATCAATTCGTTGATTGGACGGCTCATATCTTTTTGGAAACGAAGATCACGATTCGTTACAATACCAACCAATTGGCCTTTTTCGTTCACAACAGGAATTCCACCGATTTTGTGCTCCTTCATAATATTGAAGGCATCGCCCACAGTTGCTGTTGCCAATAACGTTACTGGATCCTGAATCATACCGCTCTCCGAACGTTTTACTTTGCGTACTTCAGCAGCTTGTTCTGCAATCGTCATGTTCTTATGCAACATACCAATACCGCCAGCTTGAGCAATCGCAATCGCCAAATCAGCACCGGTTACCGTATCCATTGCTGCAGAAACCAATGGAATATTTAATTTGATTTTTTTTGTTAGCGAAGTGCTCGTATCAACGTCACGGGGTAAAATCTCAGAATAAGCTGGAATTAATAAGACGTCGTCGTAAGTGAGACCTTCTGCTACGAATTTTTGTGGATCTAATTGCATGGCAAATATGTATTGGGTTTTCTATTTGCCAGGCAAATTTAAGAAAAATAAGCAATAATAAAAAATAAAAGATACAAATTACAATCGGAAGACAAATTAGAAACGTTATGAATTAAGCATTCACCTAGGGTACGTTCCAGCCTTTATCATTTTTTGGCAGGCTATTTGCTTTTGGTAACACGAAAAGTTATTTTAATTAATGAAAATATAAAGATAAGATAATTATGAAAAAGACATTACTCTCATTAGCTGCCGTCGCAGCATTAGCATTTGGCGCACAGGAAGCGAAAGCTCAATCTCCATTTAGATCAGCGATAGGTGTTGTATTCGATGGTACAACAACTGACTTATGGGGTGTTCAATATAAGCAATCTTTTGGTGGTGCCAACATGGGGCAAGCACAAGTGATGTTTGACGACCATGTTGTTGCTGTTGGTGCGGATTACCAATATGCGAGACCTTTCCAAGGTGTTAATGGTTTGGGATGGTATGCAGGTGTTGGTGCACAATTGACTTTTATTGACGTAGGTGATAACATTACAAACGTTGCGTTGCGTCCGCAATTAGGTTTGGAATTTAAAATTCCAGTTGCTCCGATTGCGTTCCACGCAGACTGGAAACCTGACTGGAGATTGAACCACAACAGTGATTTTGATGCTTCAACATTCTCGTTTGGTATCAAATACACATTGAAATAATATAAAAACAACTAAACAGTATAAAAGGTCCTTCTCTATGTTGAGCAGGGCCTTTTTTTATAAATAAAATCAATAAATATTTCTTTTTTTCTTCAATTCTCCTATTTTTATGCCGTTGACCTGATTGGCGTAAATAAAACTTTTCATTCTACAAAAATTTTATACCTTTGCCATTCTTGGTAAAATGTGATTAAACGAGAACTAATTATCAATTACATAAACAGTATTTAACATTAAAATTAATACAATTATAACAGACGATGCAAGGTAAAGGGCTGATTAAACTTTTAGTGATAGTGGTGTCATTAGCGTGTCTATACTCCCTATCATTTACTTGGGTGACCCGCAATGTGGAGCGAGATGCTGAGAATTTTGCCAAAGGAGACTTGGCGAAAGAGAAAAGCTACCTCGACTCAATGGCAGGTGAAGTAGTGTACAATTTAGGTTTTGCAAAATACACCTATCGGGAAGCCAAAGCAAATGAACTCGCTTTGGGATTGGATTTGAAAGGTGGTATGAACGTGACCATGGAAATCTCATTGGACGAATTGATCCGCAATTTGGCGAACAATCCAAAAGATGAGAAATTCAACAAAGCGTTGGAGCAAGCAGTAGCAAAAAGCAAAACGAGTGCAAAAACAGTCGTTGCTTTATTTATGGAAGAGTACAAATCCATCGGTGCTACAACTCCACTATCGACATTCTTTTCAACAAAAGATAACGCTGCTCTAATTAAACCTGGTGATTCAGACTCCAAAGTCGAATCATTCCTTCAAAAAGAAGCAGACAATGCCATCCAAAACTCATACAAAGTACTTCGTACACGTATCGATAAATTTGGCGTTGCATCGCCAAACATTCAAATTCAACAAGGTACAAACCGTATTTTGATCGAATTACCTGGTGTGAAAGATGAAAGCCGTGTTCGTAACCTATTACAAGGTTCGGCTAAATTGGAATTCTACGAAACCTATACAAACCAGGAAATTTATCCAATACTGGAAAATATCGATAAAACTTTAGCATCAACGTTAAAAGCTGCTCCAGCTGCTACAACAAATGCTGCAGCGGATACAAGCAAAAAATCAGATGATTTATTGTCCAATCTAACCGGTGGTAAAAAAGATGCTAAGAAAGACAGTGCTGCTGTCAATCTAGGTCAGAAAAATCCATTATTTGAAATTTTAAGAGCAAACGCATATCTAAACGAAAACCAGCAGCCAACACTTGGCCCAGGCCCATTGGTGGGTATTGCTTCATTAAAAGATACGGCAAAAGTAAATGCTTACTTGCAACGTCCTGAGGTGAAATCAATCCTTCCTGGAAACTTAAAGCTTTTATGGGCTGTAAAACCTGAGCAAAAAACACCTGAACAACTATCATTATACGCAATTAAAGGGTCTGGACAAGACAATGGCGCTGTATTGACGGGTGATGTGATCACTGACGCAACAGCAAACTTTGATGATAAAAATCAACCTGTGGTTGGTATGCAAATGAACAGTGAGGGTGCTCATCAATGGAAGAAAATTACTGCAAAAGCAGCTCAAAACAGAGATGCAATTGCTATCGTTCTTGATAATGTAGTTTATTCTGCTCCTTCTGTAAACGGTGAAATTCCAAATGGTAGCTCATCAATCTCTGGATCCTTTACGGTAGAAGATACCAAAGATTTGGCGAACGTATTGAAGGCAGGTCGTCTTCCGACAACTGCTAAAATCGTTGAAGAAGCTGTTGTGGGTCCTACTTTGGGTCAGGCTGCCATCGATGCCGGTGTAAACTCCGCTGTTATCGGTATTATCGTGGTAATGATCTTTATGATCGCTTACTACAACACGGCGGGTATCGTAGCAAACATCGCGGTATTGTTAAACGTATTTATCATTATGGGGGTATTGGCATCCTTAAATGCTGTACTGACCCTACCTGGTATTGCCGGTATCGTATTGACAATGGGTACTGCTGTGGATGCAAACGTTTTGATTTATGAACGTATCCGTGAAGAACTGGGCTTAGGAAAATCGATCCGTCAGGCTGTTGCCGATGGATACAAACATGCGTTACCGTCCATCCTGGATTCGCAGATCACAACCTTCTTAATTGGTATTATCCTATTTTTATTCGGTAGTGGTCCGATCTTAGGTTTCGCAACAACGTTAATGGTGGGTATTATTACTTCATTGTTTACTGCGATCTTAGTTACACGTGTTATCTTTGAATGGATGTTGGCGAAAGATTTCAAAATCAAAGTCTCTTTCCCTTGGTCTGCAAACACGTTGCATAACGCAAACTTCAAATTCGTGCAGAAACGTAAAATCTTTTACGCGGTTTCAATCGTTGCTGTGTTAATTTCTGCTGCATCAATTTTCACAAAAGGATTCAGTTTAGGTGTGGATTTCCAAGGTGGACGTACTTATACTGTTCGTTATGATAAACCTGTGGACTTAGAAGCTGTACGTACAAACTTGGATGATATCTTCAAGAAAACGACAGAAGTAAAAGTATTCGGTGCATCCAATCAATTGCGTATTACAACAACTTATCATATCGAAGAAACTTCGGACAGTGCTGATAAAGAAGTATTGGACAAATTAAACCAAGGTCTATCGAAAGTAGATGCTTCCAATAAACATGAGATTCTTTCGTCTCAAAAAGTTGGACCAAGTATCGCTACCGACATCAAATCTAGAGCAACCAGCTCAGCAATTTTCTCTATCATTATTGTTGCAGCTTACATCTTGATCCGTTTCCATAAATGGGAATATTCAGTTGGAGCAGCTATTGCAACAATTCACGATGCGATTATTTTATTGGGATTATTCTCTATCTTGGATGGTATCGTACCATTCTCACTTGATATTGACCAACACTTTGTAGCAGCGATATTAACTGTAATTGCTTACTCGGTGAATGATACAGTAGTTGTATTTGACCGTTTACGTGAATTCGTATCGAAACCAAATGCACATAATGAAGATCTTGGCGATGTCGTAAACCATGCGATCAACTCGACATTAAGTAGAACAATTATCACCTCATTGACAATCGTGTTTGTTCTTGCTGTATTGTTTATCTTTGGTGGTGAAGTTATCCGTGGATTCTCATTTGCGATCTTAATCGGTGTTATCGTAGGTACATATTCATCGATTATCTTAGCTGCACCTTCAGTATATGATTTACGCAAAGGAAAGCATTTGGCAGAAGGTAATACTGCTAAAAAAGCTGAAGTAGTAAGACCATAATAGCTGATATTGATAAAATAAAAAAGGGCGTTCGAATGAATGCCCTTTTTTATTGCATTCAAATTACTTGTCACACTAAATATTTTAAATATATTTGTTGTACTAAATATTTGTATGCTAAACGAAAAATTTGACCGCTACTCTTTCATCTTGGACCAAACAGCCAAGAAAGTAAAACAGTTCGCCCAATCTTCTTTTGCCGAGAAAGGATTTGATATTACTGTAGACCAATGGACCATTTTAAAGGCTTTGTACGAAACAGATCAACTTTCACAAAAAGAACTGGCCAAGCGCTGCGGAAAAGACCAGCCCACACTGACGCGGATCGTAGATATCCTTCTTAAAAAAAATCTGGCTGAGCGGATTACCGATGAAACAGACCGTCGGAGTCTCTACCTCCATTTGACCGAAGAAGGGAAATTAAAAGTAGCATCGCTTACGCCGATTGTCGCGGAGATTCGCATGAAGGCCTGGGAAAATCTAGCGGACGAAGATTTCGAAGCTTTCACAAGGATTTTGAATACAATATATAACAATTTAAATATAGAATAGCTATGATAAATACGGATATCTGTATCATCGGAGCAGGACCTGTTGGCCTATTCGCAGTTTTTGAAGCTGGGCTTTTAAAAATGCGCTGCCATTTGATTGATGTGTTACCCCAAGTGGGCGGTCAACTTTCGGAGATCTACCCCCATAAGCCTATCTACGACATACCTGGTTATCCAAGTATCACTGCACAGGAGTTGATCGATAAACAGCTTGAACAGATTAAACCCTTTGACCCCACATTCACCTTAGGTGAGCGTGTGGAACATATAACAAAACAGGACGACGGTTCTTTTATTGTAGAAACCAATGATCATACGATGGTTCATACACAGGTCATTGTCATCGCCGGAGGCTTAGGTTGCTTTGAACCACGCAAGCCCGAAATTCCAAATCTTCATCTCTTTGAAGGAAAAGGCGTAGATTATATGGTAAAAGACCCAGCCAAGTACCGGGATAAAAAAATCGTCATTGCCGGTGGCGGTGATTCCGCGCTCGACTGGACCTTCCATCTGGCAGATATTGCGCAACAGGTCACTTTAATCCACCGAAGTGACTCCTTCAGGGGCGCTCCGGACTCAGCTGAAAAGGTTTTCAAATTGGCCCAACAGGGTAAGATCAACTTATTATTATCGCACAATCTGACCAATATTCATGGCAATGGCTACTTGTCCCATGTTGAAACAACCAATAAAGAAAAAGAAGTCATCGCAACAGATGCAGACTATTTTATCCCCTTATATGGTCTTACGCCGAAGCTTGGTCCAATCGCAGATTGGGGATTAAATATCGATAAAAATGCGATAGAGGTCAATACGTTTGATTATTCAACCAATATCGAGCGGATCTATGCTATTGGAGACATCAACACCTATCCAGGCAAACTGAAACTCATTCTCTGCGGGTACCATGAGGCTGCACTGATGTGTCAAAGTGCTTTTAAATTTGTCTATCCAGATCAAAAATTGACATTCAAATACACCACAGTAAACGGTATAAATACATTCTAGCCATGGACGATAATTTAATTCATGTCACTGTTATTGATCGTGATGGGACCGAAAATACGCTGGAGGTTCCTACCGATATCAATCTTTCACTCATGGAGATTTTAAAGGCATCCGAATATGAAATTCTGGCCACTTGTGGAGGTATGGCGCTGTGCGCTACCTGTCATATCGAAGTTGTCGAAGGCCTGGATACGCTTCCTTCAGCGAGTGATCAGGAGCTCGACATGCTGGACACGCTCCCGGATGCCGATGATCAAAGCCGTCTTGCCTGTCAGCTTTATCTGCACAATAACAACAACGGTATGAAAATCAAGATAAAAGGCGCATTACAATAGTGTTATCATTGTGTATAAAATACACAATGATAACACTATTAATCGATTTTTTTTTGAGATAGCAATATCCATCATAAAGAACTAAAAATCAAATAAGTACAAAACATATTATTGAAAGAATTAGCTACTTTACAATAAAATTCACAACATATCAGCATAATAAATAAATATTTTTTAGCTTTTTGAGTCAAAATTTAAGATATTTGCAGCTTAATTCGATTGTACCGAATTTTTACAACAAACTATTAAAAATATGCCAAGCAATAGTTCAAATAGAAAATTCCCAAGAGTAATCATTATTGGTGCTGGATTTGGAGGAATTGAAGTTGCTAAAAAGCTTAAAAATAAGGAAGTTGAAGTTCTGTTGCTGGACAGAAATAACTTTCATACTTTTCAACCATTGATGTACCAAGTTGCCACGGGTACTCTTTCAGCGGACTCTATCTCCTTCCCTGTCCGCAAAATGTTCAAAGGCCAAGACAACTTTCATTTTAGACTTGCTGACGTAAAAAGCGTTGACAACGAGGCTAAGATTGTAAGAACGGATGTTGGTGATTTTGACTATGATTATTTAATTGTTGCTACAGGTGCTACGACGAACTTCTTCGGCAATCAACAAATCACAAAATATGCTTTGCCGATGAAAAACATACAAGAAGCATTAAATATTCGAAGCTATGTTTTACAGAATCTCGAAGAAGCAGTACGTATAGAAAACCCTGCTGATCGTAAAGCTAATTTGAATTTTGTAATTGTTGGGGGTGGTCCAACAGGTGTTGAACTTTCGGGGGCAATCGCAGAGATCAAAAACAATGTTCTTGAGAAAGATTATCCAGAATTGAAAAAATCTGAGATGTCGGTTTACCTGGTTGAAGGACTTCCAAAAGTATTGGCTAACTTATCTGAAAAATCTTCTAAAGATTCAGAAAAGTACCTCAAAGATTTAGGTGTAGAAGTATTATTGAATGTTCAGGTAACCGGATATGATGGCAATTCAATTACGTTCGCCGATGGCAGAAGCATTGAAACAAAAACGGTTATCTGGGGAGCAGGTGTAGCTGGGCAATATCCAAATGGATTCAAAAAGGAGATTATCCAACGAGGCAACCGTATACAGACAGACGATCAATGCCGTGTTATTGATATGCCAGGTGTTTATGCCATTGGTGATGTTTCGGCATTTATCACAGATGATCTTCCTCGCGGCCTACCAGGTGTTGCACCGGTGGCTCAGCAACAGGGAGCATATGTTGCCAAACATATTCTTCAAACAATGTCCAATCAACCAACTGAGAAATTCAACTATTTCGACAAAGGATCCATGGCTACGGTAGGTCGTAATAAAGCTGTCGTTGACATGGGAAAAATCCATTTCAATGGATTCTTTGGCTGGATGACCTGGATGTTTGTCCACTTGATGTCCATCTATGGATTCAGAAATAAATTGATCACATTCGTAAACTGGTCGATCAAATTTTTCACCAAAAACAGTGGTGTGCGTTTGATCTTCCACAAATATGATGAACCAACTCCAGAAAAACAGCAGGCAGAAACAGCACAATAGCTTTCTATTGGAGTCTATATAAACTTTTTCAATACCCAACAGCGCCATTATCCCAAGTGATAATGGCGTTGTTTTTTTCCCCCTGTTTTACCTGTTTAATCCACTCGCTAAAAACATGTAATAACAGACTGTAGAAACACTTCGAAACAACAGCCCTCTCCAGATAGTTGTCAAAACCACCTTTTCCCGATTGGATTCTTTCTTCTCGGAGTCAATGATTTCAAAAACACCGGCTTAATTCTTTTTTAACACCGCATCCAATTAAAAATAACTTCCCCTGGAACGTAAGAATTACAGATTATATTCGTTAAATTTAAAGACAGTTTTTTCCAGATAGAATTTACTTTCAGAATGTAGTTTTTTTTGATGTATAACCTCAAAAAGATTAATTTTTTTTGTGTAGGTTTGCATATTATTTTAAAATAGCTTAAGGATTAGCAGATGGGCTTATTTAATTGGTTTACGCAAGAAGTTGCGATTGACTTGGGTACTGCAAATACCCTAATAATTCATAATGACAAAGTAGTAGTGGATGAACCTTCTATTGTTGCATTTGACCGCACCACAAACAAAGTGATCGCCATTGGTCGCCAGGCCATGCAAATGGAGGGTAAAACACACGATAATATAAAGACAGTACGTCCTTTACGTGATGGAGTAATCGCTGATTTTACGGCAGCTGAGCACCTGATCAGAGGTATGGTGAAATTGGTAAACAATGGTAAGAGCTGGTTTTTTCCTTCCCTACGTATGGTTGTTTGTATTCCTTCCGGTATTACGGAAGTAGAGAAAAGAGCTGTGCGCGATTCAGCAGAAATTGCGGGTGCCAAAGAAGTCTATTTAATTCACGAACCCATGGCTGCTGCTGTTGGAATCGGAATTGACGTGGAAGAACCAATGGGTAATATGATTATCGATATCGGTGGTGGTACCACTGAAATTGCTGTCATCGCTTTATCGGGTATTGTATGTGACCAGTCTATTCGTGTTGCTGGTGATAACTTCGACTCTGACATCGTTCAATACATCAGAAGACAACATAACATCATGATCGGTGAACGTACGGCAGAAAAAATCAAAATTGAAGTCGGTGCTGCCCTACCTGAGTTGCAGGAACCACCGGCAGATTTTGCTGTGCAAGGCCGTGATTTGATGACAGGTGTTCCTAAGCAAATTACTGTTTCTTACACCGAAATAGCGCATTGTCTAGATAAGTCCATTTCAAAAATTGAAGAGGCGATCTTAAAAGCACTTGAAATCACTCCGCCAGAATTATCAGCGGATATTTATCAAACAGGTATTTATCTTACCGGTGGTGGTGCATTATTGCGCGGTTTGGACCGCCGTATACAAGCGAAAACTAAACTTCCAGTACATATTGCCGAAGATCCGTTACGTGCTGTCGTAAGAGGGACTGGTATTGCACTTAAAAATATTGGACGATTTAAATTCTTGATGCAATCATAACGTTCGATAATTAATAACAATATTTTATTAAAGAGCGATATAATATGCAAAACTATTATATCGCTTGCTTATTAAATACCCACATTAAAAAATGAGAAACCTTTGGTTATTCCTGAGACGATACAATGCATTCTTCTGGTTTATCCTATTTTTTGGATTCTCGTTATTTTTGGTGATCACCAACAATTCTTTCCAACGTAATTCTGTTTTAAATTCTTCAAATAGTATCATCGGAGGCCTGTACGCAAAGGTCAATTCCTGGAAAAGCTACCTGCACCTCGGGGAGACTAACGATGCACTTGCAAAGGAAAATGCACAATTAAGAAAGGACTTACAAGCCTATCGATCAACTGACAGCATCAAGATCGGTCCTGTCCCAGCAATCGACAGCAGTGAGTTTGGGCGTTACGAATTTATTATTGCGAATGTCATCAACAATAGCATCCACCAAAAGGCAAATACGATTACACTCGATAAAGGCAGTAAAGACGGTATAGAGCGAGGTATGGGTGTTATCGCTCCCAACGGGGTAGTTGGTATTGTATTGAATGTTTCCCCCAACTTCTCGACCGTTCAATCCCTATTGCATCCAGATACGCGTATATCCGTTACACTGGGCCACACCGAGGTCTTCGGATCGTTGGTATGGGGCAATAGCATGGATTACCGTGCGGCAATGGTCAAGGAAATTCCAAACCATATCAAAGTCAATAAAGGAGACAAAGTGTATACCTCTGGATATTCAGGACATTTTCCAAAAGGAATTTTTGTCGGAACGGTCATTCAGACAGGTATTTCTTCAGGAGACGCTTTTTTGGATCTTAGACTATTGTTGAGCACCAATTTCTCCAATTTGCAACATGTCTACGTTGTAAAAGACCTGTTAAATAAAGAATTAAAGACACTAGAAGAATCGACAAAGGACAATGGCTAGGATTTTAATATTTAATATTATTCGATTTATCGTTTTGATAGGCATGCAAGTTTTCCTATTTCAAAATATCGGTTATTACAATCTGGTCGCTGCATTTCCTTATATCTTATTTATTTTTTTACTTCCGACAGGAACACCTAATTTCCTGGTGTATTTGATCGCATTTCTTACGGGACTTACCGTAGATTCATTTTATGATACCCTTGGTGTCAATACCGCAGCCTGTGTTGCATTGGCCGCCTTCCGTATTTTCTTCATGAAAATTACGCTCGAAGTTGAAGAACGTGAATCTTTTTTTACCCCGATGTTGGGGTTCATGAATATTCGCTGGTTCTTTTCCTACATCTTTTTCGGAACATTGATCCATCATACATTTTTGTATCTCTTGGAATCTTTTTCCTTCCAGCACATCCAATACACCTTATTGAGTATAGTTTTAAGTTGTATATTTACAGTAATTATCATGCTATTATTTAGCATATTATTCTACAAAAAGAAAGATCGGTTGTAGTAGATCGATGGATAGAAATTCATTTCTATGAACAGTTTTTTTGCGCGTAAGTACGTCGTTTCGGGAATCTTTATTGCTATCACATTGACCTTGGTAGCCCGCTTATTCTATTTACAGATCATAGACGATTCCTATATACATTCCGCAAACAGCAATGTCATGCGCAAGGTCATTGTATACCCGGCCAGAGGGGTTATATTGGACCGAAAGGGAAAGGTATTAGTTCAAAACGAACCGGTATATGACCTTATGGTTACGCCACGTGAGGTGAAAGAAATCGACACCGCTTTGTTTTGCAAATTGATAGACATTGACAAGGAAGGCTTTATTAAACGGATGGAAAAGGCAAGAGTACACTCGCCTTACCGTGCATCCATTTTTGAAAAACAGCTTTCTGTACGGACATGGGCCCAATATCAGGAATACCAATATCAATTTCGTGGTTTCTATGTCCAAAAAAGAACAATCAGAAGTTATCCCGATAGCATAGCGGCTCAATTTTTGGGTTATGTGAGTGAGGTAAATGATAAAGATATTGAACGCTCCAACGGGTTTTATCGTAGTGGTGACTATATTGGTCGCAGTGGGGTAGAACGTTCTTATGAAGACCTTATTCGGGGAAAACGTGGTGTCAACAACTTAATGGTTGATGCGCTGAACCGCCCGAAAGGGGTATTTATGGAGGGGAAATACGATACACTCGCTGTTGCAGGGGAAGGACTGGTTTCCTCTTTGGATAAGGACCTACAGATTCTAGGGGAAAACCTCATGAAAAATAAATTGGGGTCCATTGTCGCTATTGAACCTGCAACAGGTGAAATATTGGCGTATGTAAGTAGCCCGAGTTACAATCCAAACATGATGGTCGGCAGACAGTCTGGCAATAATTATATGAAATTATTGAAAGACGACACCAAACCGCTTTTTAACCGTCCTATTCAAGCCTCTTACCCCCCAGGCTCTGTGTTTAAGGTTGTTTCAGCACTGACTGCGCAGCAAGCCGGTGTTATTGATCGCAATACGGTATTTTTCTGCCCGCATGGATATAGCTATGGTGGTGGCCGTGGCTGGATGGGCTGTACGCACTATCATGGCTCAACTACATTACAGCGATCTGTAGCCGTATCCTGTAATACCTACTATGGATTTACCTATGCTAAGATGATCGACGGACGTGGGCTTTCGGGACCTAAGGCATACGATCTATGGCGCAATGCAGTAACACAGTTCGGAATTGGTCATAAACTAGGCATTGATCTGCCGGGTGAAAAACCAGGTTTGCTACCTACGTCAGATTTTTATACCAAACGCTATGGTAACGATAAATGGCGTTCAAGTTTCAATATCTCCTTATCTATTGGACAAGGGGAAATGGGTATAACGCCCCTGCAAATGGCCAATATTATGGCTATCGTTGCCAACAAAGGTTTTTATTATAGACCCCATCTGATTAAAGGTATTGGCGCACAGAAAATTGCCAAGAAGGAATTTACCGAAAAAGTCAGTGCCGGCGTGGATGAGCGGTATTATCCTATTGTTATCCAAGGGATGAGTGATGCTGTCAATACACCCGAAGGTACCGCTTGGGCCAATCGTATCCCAGGCATCGAAATGTGCGGAAAAACAGGTACAGCACAAAACCCACACGGAGAAAACCATGCCGTTTTCTTTGCTTTTGCACCTAGAGAAAACCCTAAAATTGCCATTGCTGTCTTTGTTGAAAATGCTGGTTACGGTGGAACCTGGGCAGGACCTATCGCAAGTATGATGGTTGAGAAATACCTCAAAGACACGATAACTGCACCAAAATATATTCAGGATCGCATTTATAAAGCGAATTTTCTTCCTGCACCTAAAAAAGTTGTGGATCCAAAGATTAAAGATGTAAAAAAGACTGATTCCGTAAAATCAAAAACGGATACGTTAAAATCAAAACGCCAGCTGGCAGCCTTAACAAAACCAAAGGAAACAATTGTTCACCATAGCGAGATAAAGAGAAGATATGAATAATCAAAAAACTAGTTTCTTTGGAAAGATAGACTGGCTAACCATCACGCTTTGGCTTGCGCTATGCTTAATTGGCTTATTCAATATCCGTGCGGCGGTATTCAATCCTGAACTACCCAATTTCTTTACCTTAGGAACCAATTATGGAAAACAGTCTTTATATCTTGTTTCCGCAATTATTCTAGGGGTATCCATTCTGATCATAGACGCGAAATTTTTCAGTTCCGCCTCACCGATATTTTATGGTATAACAGCTGTCCTGCTTGTCATCGTACTCGTTGTAGGGCGAAATGTCGGTGGAAACCAGGCCTGGATTGACTTAGGTTTTTTTCGCTTACAGCCTTCCGAGTTTGCAAAACTTTCAACCTGTCTGCTCTTGGCTAACTTTCTAAGTTCTCAAAGTAACAAAGCGCCGACCATGCAGACACTGGCCATGGGTGCCGGTATTGTCTTATTTCCTGTATTTTTGGTTATGTTACAACCCGATACGGGATCTGCCCTTGCCTTCTTTTCGTTGATTTTTGTATTCTACCGCGAGGGCTATGTTAATAATGAACTGCTTATATTTGGCGGGCTATGCATTTTACTTTTTGTTCTTTCTTTATTGGTCAATCCTTGGATTCTTATCTTGATTTTAGCATTGCTCATTGGCCTTGTCATGTGGAACTATCGTAAGAGAAGAAAATACATTATCAATCTAAGTATACTTTTTGCAGCCTGTGCTGTATTTGTTCTCTGTGTGGACTTGGTCTATGAACACGTGCTACAACCCCATCAACGTGACCGTATTGACATTATCCTAGGCAAAATGGAAGACCCTAAAGGCAAAGGATATAATTTGAATCAGTCGAAGATTGCAATTGGATCGGGACAGCTTCTGGGCAAAGGCTACCTACAAGGAACGCAGACAAAATACAACTTTGTACCTGAGCAGAGTACGGACTTTATTTTCTGCACCGTTGGAGAAGAGTGGGGATTTGTTGGATCGGTTACTTTATTACTTATCTATCTCATCCTACTGCTACGTATTATTCATATCGCCGAACGACAGCGTTCAGCCTTCGCCAGGATATATGCATACGGTGTAGCGTCCATCCTCTTTTTTCACTTATTTATCAATATCGGTATGACAATAGGTATTGTTCCAGTTATCGGGATTCCGCTGCCTTTTATCAGTTATGGCGGTTCATCCTTATGGAGTTTCACCATTTTACTATTCATCATGCTTAAATTTGATTCAAATAGAAAAGGAGTTGTCTAAAAACAACTCCTTTTCTATTTGTACCCTTATTTAGTTCTTTTCAACTTTTTTACTGCATCAATTGAGAAAAAACCAAAAACTCCCCGGCATGGCGCAGATAAACGGTTAAATACGCTCCAAAACGAGCTGTATAGCTTTATCAACAACTTCTTCAGGTGCGGAAGAAAACCGACCATCTACCCGACTTGCCAAGATTGCATTAATGGATAAAGCCTGATGTCCAAACATGTTAGCCAATGCATAAATACCCGCTGTTTCCATTTCCAGATTGGTAAAACGCTGATCTTTATATTGAAAGGACTTGATCAAGTCTATAAAATTGGGAATCGTATTAGTTGAGCGAACAGTCCTTCCCTGCGGAGCATAAAATCCGGGCGCAGTCAAGGTGACTCCCTTCGGTAAATCAAAGGCTATTCGATCCAGAAGGCTTGTGCCAGCTTTCGCAACGTAGGGCTTTAGGTTTAATGCGGAAAAATATTCGGCTAGCTCAACCTGAAGCGCCTGCTCCTCGCCGTCGTAAGATCCCTGATAATAGTTCATCAATGCATCAAGACCTATTCCATACGCAGAGGCCAAAATAGTTCCCATCTCAACATCTTGTTGTACCGCTCCAGAGGTTCCAATGCGAACAATATCCAATGAGCTGAGCGTCGACTTTACCGTTCTATTGGCAAAATCAATATTTGCCAGCGCATCCAGTTCATTCAACACAATATCTATATTATCAGTACCTATACCTGTTGAGATTACAGTCAACCGTTTATTTCCCAGATAGCCGGTATGCGTAATAAACTCACGTTTCCCTTTTTTGAGTTCAATACGATCAAAGTGTTTCGATACTTTCGCTACACGGTCTGGATCACCGACCGTAATTACTGTACTTGCCAGATCTTCCGGCAACAAATTCAGATGGTATATACTGCCATCTGCGTTCAAAATCAATTCCGATTCGTTGATCATATCGTATATAAATAAGTTAACTGACAACCTTCTATTTTGGAAAACCGATCAACAACTCGATTGACTTGCATTTTTCGGACTTCAAACTCCAAGTAACACTGATTATCAAATTCCTGCTTTTCAACTTCGACGCCCTCTTCCTTTATGACCCGCATAATAGCATTCATGTGGAGGTAATCGAAGGTAATACCATAATGGTCATTCACTGTACGCTCGATAATTTCTGCTTGGGTCAAAGCATCTTGCGTTGCTGATTTGTAGGCATTAATCAAGCCTGGGACACCCAATAATGTACCACCGAAATAGCGAACGACAATCACGATAACATTGGTGACATCCATCGATAGGAGGACGTTCAAAATTGGGCGTCCTGCTGTTCCCGACGGTTCTCCATCATCATTCACACGAAAGACAGCACGATCTGGCGTGAGACGATAAGCCCAACAATGGTGTCTCGCTTTCGGATGAATCGCTTTCACTTCCAAAATCAGATCTTTTAATTGCTCTTCGGATTTAAATGGAAAAGCATAAGCAATAAATTTACTGCCCTTATCCCTAAAAATTCCCTCGTATTTTGCATCAATAGTCCGGTAAGTATCTTCAAATAAACTCATAGATATGCTATGATTAAAACTGAAACAATAGAAAGCGCTATGCCTAGATAATTCAATAATGATAACCTTTCTTTAAAAAATAAGACGCCAATTAGAGCGCCCAATGAGATCACACCAATATTCATCCCAGTAAATACGACTGATGGATTGTCTGGTAGGGCACGATGCGCTTTCATATAGAATAGGATGTTACAGAAGTTAAATACGCCCAAAACCAATCCATATCCCACAGCTTGCTTTGAAAAACGTTGCTTTTCCACAAAAAGGAAATACAGCAACAGCACCATTGCAATAAACATCGCCATCACAAAGATAATAAACATGGAACTGATATAAGGTATATTAACATGCAAGGCGACCTGTTTGAAGAGGATATCAATTATGCCCATACCGATAAATACCAATAATGGATAAAGCGCTTTATAATGACTAGCTCCCATCGAGCCACTATGCTCATTTTTTAGCCAGCCAATAGAACATAGGATAGCCAATAAACCAAGGGCTATTCCGAGCATCTTATGTCCCTCCATTTTTTCATGAAAGAAGAAAAATGATGCAAGCAAGGGAATAAACAACGATAAGCGTTGTGCAATCTCTGTCTTGACCAAACCACCATAGCGAATGGACAAAGCTATAAAAACAAACATCCCTGGAAGTAATATCGCCAGACTCGTATACAACGTAACCGGCATAGCATCCCATACGAGCGATTTTAGATTCGGTTGCAATACAAAATAGGCCAGTGCAACCGCCATGGGGTAATTCCAAACGATAACTTGTTTGGTTTCGACTCCATTTTGTTTTGCCAATTTTAATAAAACAGCAACGGTTACGCTACAGATGACACTGAATAAAACAAAAATCATGATTCAAAATTCATTTATTTCCAAAGGCCACGTTTCTCCTGACGAGCCTGACGTTCCAATTTTACAAATAAATCTGCATATTGTACATTTGGTGCTAGCGTATAGGATACTGCATAACCCTGTTCAACCAAATCCCGATTGACGAATTTCTTTCCAATATACACATAGGCAAGAAGTCTTCCATACCGATCCCGTTTTCCAATGTCAAAGACTAACTTAACACTTTTTCCATTCAACATTGCCGTTAAATACTGCTTTGCTTCTTGACCATAGTAACCGATTTCCTTGCGTGCCGTCCGTCTCGTTTCCGGGGCATCTACCCCTATCAGCCTAACTTTCTCCCCTTTTGAGGTTCCATTTTCAATGACAAAGGTATCGCCATCGATAACGCGCTTTACCTTCGCCTCTTTTTCCTCTCCTTTAAAAGTAAAACCTGTCAATAAAAAACAGATCATACATACACATACATAAAAATTACTTCGTTTTAGCATAAAATCCAACGTTTGTCCAAAGGTAGTAAAATACTTTTTTAACAAAACAGTCAAAAAAAACGGAAATATTAATATTAAAAACACATAAATTTAATATAAAAAAACAGCAAAAAAATCACATAAAAATAAAGCTATTTTTAACATAAAAAAACAATACAAAAACACAATTTATCATCAAATAAAAACAACAGAACAAAAATTTAAAACACTAAAAAACAACACTATAACATAATTAAATAGAAATAAACACTTTAAAAAAAATACAAATAAACCACTAAAAGTTAATCAAAAAAAACCACACAAAAACACGTGAAAAAATCATGAAATTAACTCAATATTTATAATAAAAAATTATTTTTTTCTTTGATATTTCAAAAACATTCGTACATTTGAAATGTCAAACAACAACAGGATGAACAGAACATATACATATTTCTATTTTAACTTCTTTTATTTTAAAAATAAGAGCCGGGATTAGATTGTGTATAAATCATAAAAAATACAAACAAGAAGAGTCCCGGTTCAAATGATCGGGACTCTTTTTTTTGGAGACAACATAGCGAACAAAAAAACAATGAGTTTAAAAATTGCAATACAGGGAGCAAAGGCTTCATTTCATGAAGAGGCCGCATTTAAATTTTTCGGAAGAGAAGTTGAAATTGTAGAATGTGATTCATTTAAAAAAACTTGTGAATTGCTGAAGCAAAGAAAAGTCGACTATATCGTTATGGCGATCGAAAATTCAATTGCGGGAAGTCTATTACCGAATTATAATTTATTAAGAGATTACAAGTTCCATATCACTGGGGAAGTTTACCTAAACATCCAACAGAATCTCATGGTATTGCCAGGTGTTAAATTAAAGGATATTAAACACATCGAATCGCATCCAATTGCCATTCGCCAATGTGAAGAATTTCTTTCTGAACTTGAAGGTGTACGTATAACCGAGGGATCTGATACCGCTGCAACTGCGAAAATGATTGCGGAGCGAAAATTAACGGATACTGCTGCAATTGCTGGGACATTGGCCGCTGAAATCTATGGTCTTGAAATATTAGAAAAGAGAATCGAAACCAATAAAAAGAACGCAACGCGTTTCCTCGTATTATCTAATGAGGTTGTCGAACATAAGAATGCCAATAAAGCGTCATTATCATTCCAAACAGGAAATACAGTAGGATCTCTGGCGACTATTTTACAATGCTTTGCCGAACAGAATATCAACTTGAGCAAAATTCAGTCAATGCCGGTAATCGGAAAACGCAATGAATATGATTTTTTCGTTGACGTAGAATGGAAAAAACAAACAGACTACGAAGCAGCAATACGTAAAGTACTCAAACATAGTGTCAATTTCAATATTATGGGCGAGTATGTCAAAAACGAAAAACTATAATTAACAATTTACGCATACAATATTAAAATAGATAATCAAACTTAACATGAAAAATACATTAGACATCACTCCTTTAAAATCTTGGTTGGACACAGGAGACAAACCTTTAATTATCGCAGGCCCTTGTAGTGCAGAAACAGAAGAGCAGCTGGTATCAACAGCGCATTTGTTGGCAAATACCGGAAAAGTAAATATTTTACGTGCTGGTATCTGGAAACCACGTACTCGTCCGGGAGAATTTGAAGGTATAGGTTCAATTGGTTTGGAGTGGTTGAAAAGAGCGAAAGAAGAAACAGGTTTATTAACAGCTACTGAAGTTGCTACAGCAAAACACGTGGAAGAAGCTTTGGCTGCTGGTGTGGATGTACTATGGGTAGGTGCACGTTCAACTGCCAATCCATTTACCGTACAAGAAATTGCTGATGCTTTACAAGGTGTAGATATTCCAGTATTTGTTAAAAACCCTGTAAACCCAGATTTATCGTTGTGGATCGGTGCATTGGAACGTATCAACCGTGCTGGTATCAAAAAATTAGGTGCTATCCATAGAGGTTTCTCTTCTTACGAGAAAACAGCATTCCGTAATGAACCAATGTGGGATTTAGCGATTCAGTTAAAAACTGCTTGTCCTAATCTACCGATCATCAACGACCCAAGCCACATCTGTGGAAACCGCGAATTGTTACCATACATCGCACAAAAAGCAATGGATATGGATATGCAAGGATTGATTATCGAATCACATATTGATCCATCTGTCGCTTGGACCGACGCAAAACAACAAGTAACGCCAGCTGCATTGGCCGAGTTGATCGACCACTTGACGTTACGTAAAGCAGCTTCTGACAATCCTTCATTCGAAGATAAATTAGCAGAATTGCGTAGCAACATCGACAAATTAGATGATTTGATCATCCAAAAAATTGGTGAACGTATGAAAATAGCGGAGAAAATCGGCGAATACAAACGCGATAACAACGTGACAATTTTGCAAGTTAACCGTTGGGATGAAATTGTTCAAAAACGCACTAAATTAGCGGAAGCGCTTTCTTTGGGTAGCGAATTTGCGACGAAATTCCTGGAATTAATTCACAACGAATCTATCCGCAAACAAAATGCGGTCATGAATACTCAGGAGCAACCAACAGCAGAAGCATAATGAATCAACAAGTCATCACGCTGACGCATCCTTCAAAAAAGATACAGGGCACGGTCCAACTCACAGGTTCAAAATCTGAGAGCAACCGTGCTCTTATTATCCAATCGCTGAGTAAAGGACAAGTTGAAATAGCCAACCTCTCTGAGGCTGCAGATACGGTTACCCTAAACCGCGTATTGCAAATCGCATCAGAACCGCAACCCGGTTATAATACGATTGACATAGGCCCTGCGGGAACGGCAATGCGCTTCCTTACAGCTTACCTCAACCTTGTTAAAGGCAATTTTATCCTGACGGGGACAGAGCGTATGCAACAGCGTCCAATCGGAATATTGGTCGATGCCATGAAAGAAATTGGCGCCGAAATCCATTATGAAAAAAAGGCGGGGTATCCTCCTTTGAAGATTGAAGGTGGATTATTTCAAGGAAAAGACCGTGTTAAGATCAAAGGAAATATCAGCAGTCAATACATATCGGCCCTGCTATTAATTGCTCCGGCATTAAAAAAGGGACTTACGTTAGAGATTGAAGGCGAATTAACTTCCAGACCTTATGTATCCATGACCTTAGATATGCTTCAAAGTGTCGGGATCCAACACGAATGGACGGAGAATGCGATTAAAATCGCACCGCAAGAATTTGAAAAGCAAACCATATATGTCGAGCCAGATTGGAGCGCAGCATCCTACTGGTATGCTATTGTAGCACTAGCCGACGCAACTGCATCGATTGTATTGCCAGGACTAAGACAACATAGTTTACAGGGCGATATTGCCATCACAGACATTATGGCGCATTTTGGTGTTTATTCGAGCTTTGAATCGGATGGATTGCATTTAAATAAAAAAGAAATCAATTCAGACAAAACGTTGTTCGACTTTAAAGAATGTCCTGATCTCGCACAAACAGTAGTCGTTGTCGCAGCGGCTTTAAAACGTGATGTTTCCTTTACAGGCCTAGAAACCTTAAAGATTAAGGAAACCGACCGTATCGCTGCATTACAGACCGAAATCGCAAAGTTCGGTGCTGAATTGATCGAAGATGGTGATACCTATCACCTGAAAACAGCAGGGGTATATCAGCCTGAAGATGTGACCTTCGACACTTACGAGGATCACCGTATGGCGATGGCATTTGCACCGCTGGCTTTAGCCTTTGACCAAATCAAGATTGCTGAACCGCAAGTTGTAGAAAAATCATATCCTGATTTTTGGAAACATTTACAAGCGCAAGCTTTTGTAATTGACTAACATATTAAAAACAGGGATTAACATCAACATTAATCTCTGTTTTATTATTATTCAATCTCCCAGATAGCCTTTAGCCTGGGACAAAAAATTGTGATGTAATCTATTAAGCCATATACGAGTTACAGATTCATAAATTTGTAGCCAGTCTGGTGCTTTAGAATTGCATTTAAAGGCAAATTTATCTAAGTTTATTGAAATTTAATTTTTATGGCAGGAAATTCATTTGGCGATTTATTCAGAATTAGCACTTTTGGCGAATCACACGGCAAAGCTATAGGTGTAATTATTGATGGTTGCCCTTCAAATATAACAATAGACGAGGAATTTATCCAGTCTGAACTCGATAAACGTAAACCAGGTCAATCTAAGATCACGACACAAAGAAAAGAAAGTGATACCGCACAGATTTTATCTGGCGTATTCGAAGGCAAATCAACGGGAACACCAATAGCAATTGTTATTCCAAATGAAGACCAGCGTTCGAAAGATTACACACATATCAAAGATATCTTCAGACCTTCCCATGCTGATTTCACCTATCAGATGAAATATGGTATCCGTGACTATCGAGGCGGTGGACGGTCTTCGGCGAGGGAAACCGCTGCCCGTGTTGCTGCAGGTGCAGTAGCAAAAAGCTTCCTGAATCAATTTGGCATAGAAATCTTTGCCCACGTTTCGGGGGTAGGCACTATCGAGGCACCAAATGTCGATACCAAAGATCTAAAAGCTTTGCTTGAATTACGGGAAGCGAACATTGCACGTTGTGCAGATCCAGCAACAGCAAATGAAATGGTTGAGTTTATCGACTCGGTCAGAAAAGCGGGTGACACCGTTGGCGGACGTATTTCGGCTGTCATCAGACATGTCCCTGTTGGTTTAGGCGACCCGGTCTTTGATAAGCTCCATGCAGACCTTGCAAAAGCAATGATGAGCATCAATGCTGTACATGGTTTTGAATATGGTTCAGGTTTTGCAGGTTCGGAGTTGCGAGGTTCCGAACATAATGATATATTTGTAGCAGATGACCATGATTTAAATCGAGTGCACACACATACCAACTTCTCTGGAGGGATTCAGGGAGGGATTTCAAATGGTATGGATATTACTTTTAAAGTAGCATTTAAGCCTGTTGCCACTATCATGAGAGATCAAGAAACAGTGGATATCCATGGCAACCCTGCGATTGCAAGTGGCAAGGGAAGACATGACCCTTGTGTTGTTTCGAGAGCAGTAATTATTGTGGAAGCTATGGCAGCACTTGTAATCGCGGATCATCTACTTAAAAATCAAAGTTACAAACATGCTGCAAGATAATTATGTCGTAGGTGTTGATATTGGAGGCACACATATTTCTGCCTGTATCATTGACACAAAACAATGGAATATATACTTAGAAAACGTGGCCAGAAACCACGTTTTTTCTCAAGGAGATGCTAAAACGATTTTACAAACCTGGGCATCCGCTATACGCGATATCATAGCCACTTCTCCTGCTCCTATTCAGTTCATCGGCATTGCCATGCCGGGACCGTTTGACTACGAAAATGGCATATCTAAAATACAGGGACAAAGCAAGTATGACAATCTTTACAATAAAGATGTCAAAACTCTTTTAGCTGAAGAATTGGGACTTTCGCCTACGTCTATTCACTTTATCAATGACGCAGCAGCCTTCCTACAAGGTGAAATATTCGTACAGAACTTGCAAACAAACAACCGGATATTAGGAATTACGTTGGGTACTGGACTTGGATCTGCGGTATGGAATAAAGGTGAGAAGGCCTTTGATGCCGCCCTATGGAACAGCCCTTATGAAGATTGTATTTTCGAAGAATTTCTTGTCACACGGTGGTTCGTCAAGCGTTTCAAAGAAGTAGCAGGAAAAGATGTTACAGGACTTAAGGAGATTTTAGATAATCATCGGGAAACTGAGGAATTTCAAATTATCAAAGATGAATATGCTAAACATCTCTTTGATTTTATGCAGTTCTTCGCAGAGAAACATTCTTCTGAAATATTTATCATCGGTGGCAATATCGCTAAGGCCCTACCTATTTTTATTGGTGACCGAAAAGAATTTGAAAGATTTCAGATTTACACCGCAATACTTGGTGAAAAAGCAGCTATGATTGGTGCTGCGAGTATATTCAATTAAGAAAAGCTATCATCCCTCTTTGGAATACTTAGCTTAGTCAAACAAAAAAAGATATCCATCTATTAAAACATAGATGGATATTTTTCTGGATTAGCTTCATTCATAATGGCATACACCGTCTCGACAACATCGTCAGAAGATGGCTTCGAGAAATAATCCCCGTCGGAACCATATGGTGGGCGATGTGCTTTTGCAGTCAGTGTTCTCGGCTGACTATCCAATAGATAGTAGCCATTTTGCTTCTCTAAGATCTCTTGTAAGATGAAAGCTGAAGCCCCACCTGGCACATCCTCATCTACAATAAGTAGTTTATTTGTTTTCTTCAGCGATTCGGCGCAAAGTTTTCCTTTGTCAAAAGGCTGCAATGTCTGTGCATCAATAATTTCGATGAATATCCCCAAGCGCTCCAGTTCCACGGCCGCTTCTTCAACAACACGTAAAGTTGAACCATAGGATACTACAGTAATATCGCTTCCCTCTTTAACACATTCGGCATAACCGATTGGTACCGTAAATTCACCAACGTTTTCTGGTAGACGCTCTTTTAGACGATACCCATTCAAACATTCGACAACAATAGCCGGTTCGTCAGAGCGGAACAGCGTATTATACATACCCGCTGCCTGTGTCATATTACGCGGCACACATACATGCAAACCTCTCAAGGATCCTAAAATTACCGACATAGGCGAGCCCGAATGCCATATACCTTCCAATCGATGACCCCGTGTACGAATAATTAATGGTGCTTTCTGACCAGCAAAGGTGCGGTAACTTAAACTAGCCAAATCATCACTTGCGACCGTAATACCATAGATTAGGTAATCCAGGTATTGGATCTCAGCAATTGGACGAAGTCCACGGATTGCCAAACCCAGTCCTTTTCCTATAATTGAATTCTCCCGAATACCGGTATCAAATACACGATGCGCACCAAGCTTTTCTTGTAAACCTGCAAAACCTTGATTTACATCTCCAATCTTACCGACATCCTCTCCAAATGCTAACAGTCTTTCGTCACGTCTAAAGTTCTCTTCAAAACATAGATTCAAAACCTCACGTCCATCCACCACTTTAGCTTCTTCACTGTAGACTGCAGGTACGACCGTCACATGAGCAGGTGAATCAACACCATCTGTAAATAATTTTGAATTATAACGTTTCTCATTCAGTTCCTGCTTCTCTTTATACCAATTTAATAATTGCTGGCGCCCATCGCTATGCTGACCTTTTAGCTCGTGCAATACCTTGCGAACCTGGCCGTAAACCTCTTTCAAAGAAGGCTCAACCATCGATTGTAATTTCTTTGACGCAAAATCAGCCCGCTCATTTGGAATGCCCTGAAGTAAATCAATAGCTTCCCTAGCTTCGTTGCTTAGCGTTTTAATATAATCGGCCCAAGCTCGTTTTTGTTCTTGACGAACATGGTCTTTGGCATGTTGATCCAATTGATCCAATTCCGCTATGGTAGCAATACCAGAACTTAAGATCCATTCTTTCATTTTCGCTATACAATCGAAGTCAGTTTCCCATTGCAATCGTTCTTGCGATTTATACCGTTCGTGTGAACCTGAAGAAGAATGTCCTTGAGGCTGCGTCAATTCGGTCACATGAATCAAACATGGAATATGTTTCTCGCGAGCAATATGGGCAGCCTGTTCGTACGTTTCACATAAACCCGCATAATCCCATCCTCTCACTTTGAATATCTCAATTCCGTTTGTCAGTTCTTCCTTCTGAAAACCTTTGAGGATTTCTGAGATATCTCCCTTTGTTGTTTGAATTTCATTGGGCACAGATATCCCATATCCATCATCCCAAATAGAAATCACCGTTGGAATCTGATGAACACCTACGGCATTAATAACTTCAAAAAATACACCTTCAGAAGTCGCTGCATTTCCGATAGTACAGAATGCAACTTCATTTCCTTTATTTGAAAAATAAGATAGGTAGTCTAAATTTCTATTCTGCTTATACAACTTAGAAGCCAAGCCCAAGCCCAGCAACCTTGCCATCTGACCACCGGTGGTCGAAATATCTGAAAACGAGTTTTTCTGAACCATTTGATCCAACCAGTTCCCTTGGTCGTCAACAACACGAGTCGAAAAATGACAGTTCATTTGCCTTCCTGCAGAAGAAGGATCTGCCTCGACATCGGGATGGGCATATAATTGAGAGAAAAAATGGTAGACATCACTGATGCCAGAAGCAAATATAAATGTTTGGTCACGGTAATATCCCGACCGCCAGTCCCCATTTCTGAAAACTTTAGCCATCGCGATTTGTGCCAATTCTTTTCCATCGCCAAAAATACCAAACTTAGCCTTACCTGTAAGCACTTCTTTACGTCCCAATAAACTCACGTAACGACTTTCTAAGGCAGTTCGATAATCATTCACAATAATCTTTTTGAACTCGTCAAAGCTCAAAGTGGAAATAGATTCATTGTTTTGGTCAAATGCAGTATCAAACATATTCTTTTTTGTTTCAACAAATTTAACAAAAATATTATTCTATATAATTGGTGTTTATCAAATAAATTGATAATCAATAACTCAGATTTGAAATAGAATATTCTAATTTCTCAAATTAGTACTTTTTGACAAAAAATCCTAATTTTTACAGATTTTTAATTCCTATAAGCGGGCAAAAACACCATTGTCCTTTTTAATTTTTATTTTTGGGTTTTACATTCATTATTTTGAATTTTTCAGCACTTAAACTCGATAAAATCCTTGTCGCTAATCTTGAAAAACAAAAGCTTTCTTCGCTTACACCTATTCAAGAAATAGCGATCCCTGCCATTTTGGGAGGTAGAGACTGTTTGGCGATTGCCCCAACCGGCACGGGAAAAACGGAGGCTTTCGCCATCCCTATTATTCAGCGCTTACGAACCAAGATTACCGCAGACCACTTATCGGTCCTGATACTTCTTCCTACACGGGAACTCTGTATACAGACCAAACAGCGCATATCGGGCCTTATCGATGGTATGGGTTTGACTATCGCTAGTTTCTATGGTGGGGGTACTTATGAAAGTCAACTTGAAGTTTATCCAAATGCACAGATGATCTTGGCTACTCCTGGACGTTTGTTGGATTTCATTGAACAAGGTATTATCGATCTAAAAACGATAGACACATTGGTGATCGATGAATTCGATCAATTGTTGGATCTTGGTTTCACGAAAGAACTCAATAAAATTATTGGCGCATTGCCCGCTGAGAGACAAACCATTTTCAGTTCAGCAACGAAAACCGTTGAAATCGAAAAAATTGTTCGAAAGAGATTAAGTAACCCTGTCGAGATCAACCTAGAAGCAAAGGCCAAAAAAGGCCAAATAGAAGAATCTGTACTCTATGTCGATAAAAATGATAAAAAGAATCTTCTCCGTTATCTCCTTGAAAACCGTGTTTCACGGCAGGTAATTGTTTTCACGCGAACAGTTCATGCAGTCGAACGGATCGCAACAGATCTAGATCGACACGGCATTTCTTGCTCGGCATTATATGGCGATAAATCACAGCAAAAACGAGAAGAGATTATTGATACGTTCAGACGAAAAGAGGTACGTGTATTAATTGCGACAGACCTCTTGGCGCGAGGTGTAGATTTTCCAGACTTAGAGGCTATCATAAACTACGAGATTCCAGATAGCCCCGAGCTCTATACGCATCGAATTGGGCGAACAGGCCGTTCCCAAGCGGCGGGAAAGGCGTTTACCTTTTGCGATGCAGAGGACAATGAAAAGTGGATAAAATTACAGTTATCCTTAAAACGGCAAATTAAAATTGATGATCAACATCCTTATTTATTGAGCTGGGAGAAAATGCTTTCCAGTAGCCAAAACAATCAACGAAAAGGCGCTTCGAAATCAAGAAAACGTCGTTAATTAATAAATATTCTTTTACTTTTACCAGCAAATCAAAAAATCACAATCCGAGATGAATACAATACATTTATTTGACGATAGCAACAATGCGAATGATAATCGATTGGGAGACCTTGAAAAAACGATTATAATAAATAGCCTGATGGAAGTTCCCTTTGAAGAGCGGGATGAAGAGTGGCGTGATATATTTCTGGCTAATATTGCTGAATGCACCTTAAAATTAGCAGAAACAGAAGTGGTTGTTGGGCCTGACGGATTTCCCTATTTTCAACTCGAAAGTGTTCCGAAGGATCAGAACTTTCAGGCTTTTGTCATTAAAAATCGGCTAAAGGATTTCGTGTTGCCAAAAGGTTTTGGAATTGCTATCAATACACAAAATGAAAACCCTGATTGGGTATTCACCTATGGCGACTTAGTTAACTACTTTTTAAATGGAGAGTTTTATACAGATGATAGTGTTTTCTCTAAGAAAAATGAGCAAACGATTATAGGCAAAGATGAAGAAATATTAGTGGGGCAACCTGCCGAGACCATTCTTCCACAGGCTGTCCGCACCCAATTACGTGAATTTTTGGATTATTATGGCGTAAAGAACACAAAGGTTATGCTCCTAGCCCGTAATTATAAAGATGAAGAAAATGCTTCACAAGATTTGGCATTCAATATCGTTGCAAATCAATTCAGGACTGAAAAAGAATTTACCAATATCATGGAAGCAATAGGCTGGTTTCTTCCCAGACATTATTCCTATATCGGATTGGATGAATTTGCAGTAGACAATGGTTTTATGCCACTGTAAAAAAACAGAAACTAAATATATACAAACATAATTAACCCATGTTTCCATTTAACGTAAGAGTGTACGGAATATTGATCAATGAAAATCAAGAGGTATTGATCAGCGACGAAAGAACGGAAAATGTTTCATTTACCAAATTCCCTGGTGGGGGCTTAGAATACGGGGAAGGCTTATTGGATGCTTTGATCCGTGAGTATCAGGAAGAATGTGATTTTGACATTGCTGTGGTTAAACATATTTACACCACAGACTTTTATGAGAAATCAAGCTTTAACGATAGTCAAATCATATCGATTTACTATCAGGTAAAGAATACCTCAGCTATTCAGATCAGAACGACTACCAAAGCTTTTGATTTCGATCCTGATCAGAAACCTGAAGATAATAAGCTCCAATCTTTTCGATGGGTACCAATTGAATCGGTATTAACGGAAGATTTGACCTTCAAAACAGATCAAATCGCCTGGGAAGAATTCTTAAAAACAGTCAAATAATAATAATTTTTCAATTTTCATCATTTTTATTTGTATTTAAAAAATAAAGACATATCTTTACGTAAACCAATGGAAATACTTGATTTTTTTAAAGTATTGACCTTAATAATTACATTTTATTATTTATTTGACATCTCGCATGTGACGAGGAATAAAAGTAGAGAAGCGTGGGATGGAGCATACATTGGTTTATTGAATTTGTAAATTCCTAGTCCTATAGGTTTTTTAATAGTTAGTGTGATTTTATGGCGATACTCCCCGTATCGCCTTATTTATTTGACACTCGTTTTCCAGCCCTTATTTGAATCCCATATAAGAAGCAAAACAAAGATTTTTGTGTAGAACATCAACATTTTTAAAGCCAACTTGTGTCAATAAGTTTAGTTGATAGATCAGCGATCTTGGCGTATCCTCATGTTCGATATAGTCAAAAACATGATCACGATACTGCTCATCCTTCAGGTTAGTTAAGTATTCACCATATTTTTCCCTGTAAATTAATTTTTGAAGCTGTTCATTATTTTGCTCAATCAAATCAAAAATCCACAGACTTCCTCCCGTTCTCAATAGGCGGAACAGCTTGCTAAACGCATTTTCCCAATCTTTATCATCTCGAAGATGATGTAAAACGGATGTTGCGATAATGACATCAAATTTGTTTTCCTCTAAAGCTGCGGCACGAAAGTCACCTTTAATCAACTGAATTTCTCCGTTGGTTAATTTTCCAACGCGTTCCTTTGCTCTATTTAACATAGGCTGGCTCAGGTCCAACAGACTAACATTTGGATTAGACTTCAATTTTTGCAATAGTTTTACGTCGTAATTACCAGCTCCGCATCCAATGTCCAATATATTTTGAGCGTTTGGATAAAGACTGACAATAGCGTCCGTAATAAGCTCCATGTTCCATACCGCATCCAATGTGGTTGCTTGCCCTGTTTCTAAATTTGAGAACCGCTCGACATCATTGTCAAACCGTGTTTCAATCTCTTGTAGCGTCGCTTTGTTCATTTGTAAATTGTTTATTCCCTAAAGTTCAGATAGATTCCCCCGCACAGCAGTATCTTACACTGTCTGGTCGGCGGTATTTCATCCATTAATTTTTAATAATTTAAAGGTAGGACTAACTGGAATTCATTAAAAATATTTATTTTGTCATCAATTCATACCAAAAAAGTATCGATGGAAATCCGACATCTCATTTATTTCAAAACAGTAGCCGAGGAGCTTCATTTTGGCCGAGCAGCAGAACGCTTATTTATGTCCCAGCCACCATTAAGCCGGCAGATTAAAGATCTAGAAGACGAATTAGGTGTTATTCTTTTCTTCCGAACCAACAAACGCGTCGAGCTAACAGAAGCAGGTAAATACTTTTTGGAGGAGGTTGTGGAGATCCTACAGAATATCGAACACAGCAAAACAATCACCAAACAGATCCACAACAATATCTCTGGAGAATTCAAACTGGGTTATATCAGTTCGACACCTAAGAAAATGCTTGCTACGGTATTAAAGCAAATTCAATTGAAATTTCCATACTTAAGAGTTAGTCTTTTCGAAACATCGACGCAGAAACAAAAATTGGCGCTCGAAAACGGAAAATTGGATCTGGGTATTATGCGTGCTCCAATTTATTCAAGTGAATTGCTTACCACTCCCCTTTTCGAAGACCCTATGGTTATTGTAGGTCAGTCACAGGTGGAATTTAATGCGATCAACTTTTTTAATGAAAGTTTCATTTCTTTCAATCAGAAATACGCATCGGAATACCACCGACTTGTTATTAATATCTGTAATCGCATGGGCTTTGAACCCAAAATTGTACATCAGAGCAATTCGATGTCTTCCATCCTTGAGTTGGTGTCACAAGGCTTGGGCCTGGCAGTCGTCCCTTCGTCCACCATCAAACAATACCCGCATTTAAACCTAAAAATCATGAAGCTTGAAGATATGGATAGCAAAACAGAAGTGATCCTGGTCTCTAATATAAAAAGTAAAAACAGTGCATTAGGCGAATTTATCGCCTGTATCCAGAAAGAGTATCTTGATTTTAATGCGTCCTAAAGTGGCATCGATTGAAATTCCAGCATAAAAAACGGAGTCAGCAACATGCTGACTCCGTTTTTTTTTATGGGTAGAAGAGCGGTATTACCTCTTCTCAAATTTATATGCTAGAGTTGCCATAAAACTACGCGGTGGAATAGGATTCACACTATAGTTTTCATGGATATAATAGTTAAACGCGTTGGTGATATTGGATAATTTACCCAAAATACTCCAGTTTTTATAAGCATAACCAGCGGAGAAATCTATGGTTGTAAATGGACTAACGGAGATCAAACGATTAAGACCATCGCGTACGTTGATCTTTGTATTATTCCAACCTGCATTACGTCGACCTGTATAAAATGCGGAAAAACCTAACTTCAGTCCCTTAACAGTCCCGTTTTGAATGGTATAAAACACGGTTCCATTAGCCGTATGTGCTGTAGTTCCTACCAAACGTACATTTTCTTCGTTTCCAGAGATTTCAGTCACTTTCTCCTTACCATCAACGATGGTTGTATAACTTGAAATTGGATTGGTTTCGGTATAACGCATATAATTGTAGGAATAACCGGCGATAACATTCAATCCTGGAAGTAAGGTTCCAGTAACATCAACTTCCAATCCGCTTGAAGCCGTCTTTCCAGAAAATTCTTTCATATTTGCATCGCTATTGCTTGTTCCATTCGGAAGTACCAATAATTGTTGGGCAAAGCGATTGTTGTTAATTCTATACCAAGCAACATTTGCGGATAACCTACCATTGAAAAAGTCATTTTTCACACCTGCTTCGTACTGATCGATGATGGAGGGAGCCAACGGTTGATAATTTACATCGTATCCCGAATTCGATGTAAAGTTATTTGCATAAGTAACATAGACACTTGATGAGCGGATCGGCTGATAGATCAATCCAAATTTAGGCGACCATGCTTTGTCGACTTTTGCTCCGATCGGATTTTTTTGACCATCTAGATTAATAATCTCTTCCGATTGATTCGTCGCATAAGTATACTTTTCTGAATTCGGTGTACGCTGATACGTGTAGCGAATACCTGCCAATACTTTAAATTGTTCAGTAACTTCTATTAAGTCCTGAAAAAACGCACCATAACGGAAGATATCTGTCGTTGTTTTCGTCAATAGATCCGCTTGTGGCATATCTGTCCGAAGTCCATTTCCCGAAACCAAATGCTGCGCAGTTTGCGAGGGATTAAAGACATAAATTGAATCGTATACGCCACCCACATTTTTAGATGCATCAATTTTATAGGCATACGCATTTGAATGCGATTGATCGGCATCTGCTCCCACCAAGATCTTATGCTTGATGGATCCTGTTTTTACAGTTCCGGTTAGATTCAATTGCTGATTGGCCGTAAACTCATTTGATTTGGACCGGGTTAAACTCCGCGGTGCAATTCCATTTTTATTTGCTTGAATCCGATCTGATCCATAATAATCACGGTCGTATGTTTGGTAACTTGTTATTGCGTTTAAATTCCATGAATCATTAAACTTATGGTTCAAATTGATCTGCCCGTTTGAGGTATTTGTTCTGTTGAAAGCAAAAGGCACATTCATAAAAGTGTTTCTGCCAACTTCATTATTCAACTTTCCATCCACAGTTCCCATTCCAAAGTCCGGAGTAAAATCACTTTTTAAGTAATCGAATGTAAAGTTGAGATCAGTTTTATCGGATATTTTATATAAAACAGAAGGATTTACATAAGTACGTTTTGATGTGACCTGATCCCTAAAGCTACCCGCTTTTTCATAAGTTCCGATAACGCGGAATGCAACCTTATTGGAAATTGGGCCATACACATCTACTGTTGGTTTATAGAAGTCATAACTTCCTACGCGCATCGAAGCCTCGCCTCCATAATAAAATTTAGGCTTTTTCGTAACCAGATTTACAACGGCCCCACCAGATACACCCCCATATAACAAAGCAGAACTTCCTTTTAAAATCTCTACAGATTCCAAGGTGCTCGCCTCAATCGAACCTCCATTGTTGGTTCGTGCACCATTTTTAAATATATTATTCCCGCCTAAGCTATAGCCCCTTGCATAAAAATTTTCGTTGACCCCACCGCGATTTGCTCCCATCGCGACACCGTTTGCATTTTTTAGCGCATCACTCAGGCGATTAACCTGTTGATCTGCAATAACCTGTTCGTTTATAATTTGTACACTCTGCGGCAAATCCCGATCAATAATACCTGCTTTACCGACATGGACTGTTTTACTGTTATGCGAGTTGTAACCTACCACTTCCACTTGTTCCAATTGAGATTCAGAAATATTCAAAGAAACATTAATGGCTGTTGCCTTTCCATTTTTAACCTCGATAGTACGCTCTTCAGCTCCATTTCCGATACTTTTGATCCGAATAGTATAGGTTCCATCTGGAAGATTAGAAAAATGGAAACTTCCATCACCGGAAGTCGAAGTAGACCTACCTAAAGAAACTATGGTTACTGTAGCCGATTCAATTGGTGCACCATCTTTGGTTTTAACACGGCCATGTATCCCTTTACTTTGCGCCGATGCATCCAAATGAATTGCTCCTACCAATCCCAGACTTAAAACAAGTCCCAGAAAAGTTCTTCTCATGTTAATAAAATGTGAGTTCGTAAAAATTATTTGTCGGCGCAAACATACGATATTATTTTATTGTTTAGAATAGTTTTAAATAAAAATAGCTTATAATTATAATATATGAATGATTCAACTTCGTAGCATCTATTATATATTGCAAGGATTCACTGTAACTATTTCTATTAATCGTAAGGATTTCCTTACATTTATGCCATAACTAACATCCTAACTAATCAATTCGATGAGAACGCATAAGCTCCTACTCTCCGCATTTATTTTTTTATTCTTTCCCACATTTTTGCTGGGTCAGCAAACACAGGTTGATCATGATCTCACAGCAATTATGCGTCGTTATAATGCTATCGGGCTCAGTGTAGTCGTCGTCAAAAACAATAAAATTGAGTATCACAAAAATTATGGTTACAAAAACTTGGAAACCAAAACGGCCCTTGGAGAAAATGATCTCTTTAGAATTGCTTCTATTTCAAAGTCATTCACTGCAACATCATTAATGCAATTAATAGCAGATGGCCGATGCAAGTTAGACGACGACTTTGGGGATTTGATAGGTTTTCCAATCAGAAACCCCAATTATCCAGGAAAAAAGATAACACTCCGGATGATCCTTTCCCATACGTCCAGCGTCAATGATAAAAATGGTTACTTCAACCTTGATGTCATCAATCCATCCAAAAACCCAAATTGGAAAGATTCCTACAATCTTTATGAACCCGGCACACAATACCAATATTGTAATCTCAATTTTAATATGGCTGGTGCCGTTCTGGAGAAACTGACCAATACACGTGTCGACAGCTACATTGTTAACCATATCCTCAAACCGCTCAACTTATATGGTGGTTACTGTATAGACTCCTTGGATCAGAAAAGATTGGTTTCGTTATATGCCTTTGATGAAAAGGGAAATCCCCATGAAGAGCCGAGTGCCTATAATCCACGTCGGGAAGAACTCAATCAATACATCCTGGGGTATAGCAATCCTGTGCTTTCTCCGACAGGTGGAATGAAAATATCTGCCTTAGATTTAGCCAGATACATGATGATGCATATGAACTACGGCCATAGTCAGGGAAAAAACATCATCAGTAAAAAATATGCGAAGATTATGCAGACAGCTGTAAATAAAGAATCAGGCTATGGGTTAGCGATTATGAACAATGCAAAAATTGTCCCCGGTGTTACGCTGACAGGACATACCGGTTCGGCATATGGGCTGTATAGTGCCCTGTTTTTCAATCCAAAGAAAAAATATGGGTTTATTGTGATAACCAATGGCTGCAATATCCCCGATAGCGATGACTTCAACCCTTTGCTTAAAGACTGTATAGGAGCCTTGTACGATGCATATATCAAATAGGCAACAACTTACATCAAGTAAACAAAAGCCAACCCATAAACTATAACCTTGTCGCTAAGCTTTATGGGGGAAACCAGAGGCCCTCGGATCGACTGGACAATAAACAAAATAAAAAAGCTGCAGATTTTGCAGCTTTTTTATTTTGTTATTTTTACTATTTCTTGTTTTCTACCCAGTTTACAATAGCCGGATCCAGCGGATTCGTCGCTGAACGGAAGCGATGTACAAGTTTACCGTTCTCATCGATCAAAAACTTTTCAAAGTTCCATTTGATTTCACCTTTAAAATCGGGGTTTTCCTGAGCGGTCAAATACTTAAACAGCGGTGATATTTGATCTCCTTTCACATCGACCTTTTCGGCCATTAGAAAATCAACACCATAATTTTGTTCACAAAACTCTTGAATCTGCGCATTTGAACCCGGTTCCTGTTGTCCAAAATTATTTGCCGGAAAGCCAATAATGACGAGCTTATCGCCAAAGGTTTTGTGCAATTCCTCCAGATCTTTGTACTGTTTTGTGAAACCACATTTTGAGGCAGTATTCACGATCAATATTTTCTTTCCCTTGAAATCGGACATTTTCACTTCTTGCCCATCAAGTGTCGTAAACTTAAAATCATAAAAATTGGGATTGCCAAATAACATTGACATATACACCATAATAGTTGCAATAATCATATCTAATTATTTTAAAGACTTAACAATGAATTACTCTCTCTTTCCAGTACCGCATCAAAAAGCTCGTTGATAGGAGATTTTAAAATGGTACCTACCTTTATCTGATGTGCTTCACAGACTTCCCGTAAAATTAAATCAAAACTATAAGCAATAGAGCCTACAAAGTGACAGGCATATTTATTATAGTCCGGATAGGTCAAAATCGAAGCTTGAACAAATTCTTCGAATCCACTCTTTACCAGATCAATAATAAAGGGATGGGTAATATTATCGGACATGAACGGTGCAAACGATGCTAAGAAAGCATTTGGACGTTCTTTTTGATAAACATTTTTGATGACGATCTCTTTATTTATTCTGTATTTGTTCGCAAATTTTTCGTTCAGATCTTTCGGCATACGGCCATATAGAAAAAGTCTAACAAGATTTTTCCCAAAATATGCCCCCGACCCCTCATCACCTAATACATAGCCATTTCCATTATGCGATGGCATCAGCTCCTCTCCGTCAAAAAAACTCAAATCAGAACCTGTCCCTAATGTCGCTACATAACCTTTTTTATTACCACAGGTTGCTAAGGCACTACCAAAAAGATCATTCTCAACAGAAATGTAAGCATTTTCGAATAAGGGCGTCAATGCATTTGAAACCATTTCCCGACGATCAGGTGTAATGCATCCTGCACCAAAAAAATACAACTCCGTAACTTCATCGGCGTAGGGAATAATTTCGGGTATCTCCTTAATAACACGTGTGATTTCCTTTTCATTTACAAAAAAAGGATTGAGTCCATTTGTACTGAACGAGATAGGTGCACTATCTGGCAATTCCAACTTCCAATCCGACTTTGAAGAGCCGCTATCAACAACTAAGATCATACAAATTTTTGATTATTTTCCCCCTATAAACTACTGTATCAAACTTAGCAAAAATTCTGATAAAAAACAGATTTTTTGCTTCATCTCCCCAGTCCAATAAAAACCGGTATTTCATCCAAAGCATCGATTATGCCTATCGATTAACACCTCATTTCTTAAATAAATTTATGTATATTGGAGGGTACTATTAGCTGCTTCCCGTCATTGTTCTTTTTCTACTGAAGGAGCAATGACGGAGCACGCTGATTCATAATTGTAGAACCAACAATCTATTTTTTTGTTTGATTAAGCGTACGATACTTTTAATTTTGTAAGCTCATACTAAAATCATCTTTCATGGACAGTGACCATTTCAGTATACCCGAAATACATTTTGAGGTATCATTTTCAGAAGTACAAGCTCATTATATCGAAGTAAAAATGAGCATCGCAAAGCTCAACCAGCCTTATGTCGATCTAAAAATGCCGGTCTGGTCTCCTGGATCTTATTTAATTCGTGAATATGCTAAAAACGTAGAACGATTCCGATCATTTGACAAAACAGGAAATACAATTGCCTACCAGAAAATTTCAAAGAACACCTGGCGAATACCCACAGAATCTTTGGATCAGATCGAAGTCATCTACGCGGTATACGGTTTTGAAGTTTCTGTGCGTACCAACTTTTTCGATAGTGACCATGCTTTTATTGTGCCTACGGCAACTTTCTTTCATATCGATGGCCGCATAGACAATCCTTCGACAATCAGCATAGCATTAAAAGATTCTTGGGCAAGTATATCAACTGGACTCGAACAAATTGGAGAACGTAAGTTTTATGCGCCAAATTTTGACATATTATATGATACGCCCATCGAGGCTGGTAATCAGGATGTCTGGAAATTCCAGGCTGCCGGTATCGAACATGAATGCGCCATGGTCGGAGGCGGAAGTTATGATAAAGAACGCTTAACGAAAGATATCACACGTATCGTCGAAGAGGAAACCCGCATCTGGGGTTCGAACCCCAATGAGCGATATGTCATTATTACCCACAACTACCAATCTGGAGGTGGAGGTCTAGAACATCTCAATTCAACAGTATTAGGAGCCTCGAGAAATGCCTATCTAAATGAGACAAGTTACAAAAACTATTTGAGTCTCGTTGCACATGAGTATTTTCACCTATGGAATGTGAAACGCTTACGTCCAAAAGCATTAGGACCGTTTAATTACGATGCCGAAAACTATACCACAGGCCTCTGGATCATGGAAGGATTCACTTCGTACTATGATAATTTAATTATTAAACGCTGTGGATTCTATGATGAAAAAGAGTACCTCGCTTTGTTAGCCAACGATTTCAATATTGTATTAAACCGCCCTGGGCATACGATACAGTCTGCAGCAGCCTCAAGCTTCGATACCTGGATTAAATATTATCGGCCTGATGAAAATTCGATGAATTCAGGAATTTCCTATTACAACAAAGGTGCAATGCTGACAGCATTGTTGGATATTAAAATTATTGCCGCTACAGAAGGTAGGCTAAAATTGGATGATGTTATCCGCGAGGCTTATGAAGAGTTCTACCTAAAACTTGATCGTGGATTTGAAGAAAACGAATTGAGAAGCCTTGCCGAACGTATCGCAGGCACTTCGCTGGACGATATTTTCGATGCTGCTCATCAGGACGGAGAACTGGAATACAACGATTATTTTAATCTAGTCGGTTATGAAATTGTTGATACCAATGTTGATAACAACACGTTGACACTAGGCATTACAACCAACAAAGTGGATGGGTTAATTTCGGTAGCGACAGTGGAAAAATATTCTGGTGCATATGATGCCGGATTAAGTGTAAAAGACGAACTGATTGCAATTAATAATAACAGGCTCGATGTTAAAGACAAGGAAATTGATTTCATTGTTCAACATGCCAAAGAGGGGGAAATATTAAACTTCCTGGTGGCACGAGATGGTTTAGTGCGGGAAATCCCTGTTCAAATCAAAAAGAGCAATAAAAAGATATACGAAATCCGTCCGCTCAAAGAACAAACTTTTCTACAGGAATTGCTAGGTAAAATCTGGATGGCTTAACACGGAAGTATTATCATTAAAAAAGAATAGCGGGAAATCCCGCTATTCTTTTTTTAAAATTTATATCTTACCGAAAAACCGATCGGATCAAATAATTTGATACTGGATTCGTTTAGAAAATCGAAATAAGGTTTTACATCCAATGAGATTTGAAACGGTGCCTGCGGAATATTATATTCAATACCTACGATACCGTCAATACTGAGATTAAGCTGTGAATCAAATGAATGACGCTGACCATCGATAATTTTGTCTTTCTCCTTATAAGAACCGATACTACCACCAAAACCATAATACCAATTAAACCCAGCAGTCAATGGTTTATAGATTTCATATAAGCCCACAACGCGGAAACGGCGAAAATCAGAATTACTCTGAATACTCATAATACCTTCCAATGCGTGGTCCGAGTTAAGCGTGTGACGATATGTAATTCCCTGAGCAGACCCGAATCGTCCACCAATAGCACCCCTATTGTCCAACTGAGCCATAGCTCTATTGGATAATGCTCCAAACATCAGCATTCCACCGACAGCCAAAAATATTTTTTTCATAAAAATCGTACGCTTTTTTGCTTTACATTTTTCCAAACATAGATAAATTGCTTTTTATATGCAATATAATTGCAGTGCACATAAAAAACTATTTACCAGAACTTCCCTTACGAAGGACCTTTTCGATAGGGTAAATATCCATTACAGCTATAACGAAACAATGTTTAATTTGTTATGACAATAATCCCAAATTATCCAACTTTATTTCTGTATATTTAGGTCAATACAGCATGTAGTAGTAACCAAATAAACTCAAGTGATATGGGCAGAATTTTTGACTTTATAACCTTATATAAAGAAAAATACGCAAAGGACATCATGGTAGCAGGGCGAGATGGAAATGGCCAGTGGAAGACATATTCTACCAAAGAATACACCGACGCAATTGACACCTTAAGCAGGGCGTTACTGCAATTAGGCCTCAAAAAAGGTGATCGGGTAGGAATCATGTCCGGCAACAGACCCGAGTGGAATTTAGTTGATTTTGCCTGCAATCAAATCGGTCTCGCAACTGTCCCCCTCTATCCTACTTTATCCGCACAGGATCTTTCGTTTATTGTAAATGACTCGGATGTCAACGTACTATTTGTCAGCAACAGAGAATTGACGGACCGTATTGAACTAGCCATCAAAGAGCACGGTATACACCCACAACTGTATACATTTGATGCCATTGAGAATTATACGCAGCTGAAAACATTCATCGAAACAGCAAAGGATGACACAACTGACCTGGCTCCACTTCGAGAGGCTGTTACAGAAGAAGATCTATTAACACTGATCTACACTTCAGGTACCACAGGACGCCCTAAAGGTGTATACCTGTCCCACAAAAACGTATACAGCAACGTCTTGGCATGCAATCATCTCATCCGATCGGATTTCAAAACAGCACTAAGCTTTCTTCCGCTATGCCATATTTTTGAACGCATGGTGGTCTATATGTACTATTCAAAAGGAATCCAGATCTATTTTTCCGAGACCTTAGACAATGTTGTTGCCGATATCAACGATGTCAAACCGGATGTATTCACCACCGTACCCCGTGTCCTGGAGAAAGTATACGATAAGATTATTGAAAAAGGGAAAGCCTTAACTGGATTAAAAAAGAAAATTTTCTTCTGGGCTGTTGATCTTGGTTTGAAATTTCAAGAACCAGAGCATAATGGACCGCTTTATAAGCTCAAACTTGCGATCGCTAGAAAACTGATATTTTCGAAATGGCAAGAAGCTCTTGGCGGAAATATTAAGATCATTGTATCCGGTGGTGCAGCTCTTCAAGAGCGTTTAGCGCGAGTATTCTGGGCCGCTGGGCTTAAAGTACTTGAGGGGTACGGCCTGACTGAAACATCTCCGGTTATTGCTGTAAACTCCTACTTACCCAATGGGTTGAAATTTGGGACTGTAGGGAAACCCCTGAAAAACTTAGAAGTTAAAATTGCTTCAGATGGTGAGATTCTTGTCAAGGGCCCTAGTATCACGACAGGCTATTATAAAAATGAAGAAGCCACAAAAGAAGCTTTTGACGATAATGGTTTTTTCAAAACGGGCGATATTGGAGAAATTACATCCGATGGTTTCCTAAAAATAACCGATCGAAAAAAGGAAATGTTTAAGACCGCAGGAGGTAAATATATCGCTCCCCAATCCATTGAAAACAAACTCATGGAGTCTACATTAATCGGACAAGTCATGGTTTTTGGAGAAAATAGAAAATTTCCGGGAGCCTTGATTGTTCCTGCATTTGATGTGCTGTCCAAATGGGCAAACCAAAAAGGTATTAATAGCGGTTCAAACGAAGAAATAATCAAAAATCCGGAAGTAATCCAAAAATATCAAGAAGAAATTAACCGATTATCTACTAACTTTGGACATTGGGAAATTGTCAAGAAATTTATTCTTCTTCCAAAGGAATGGACAATCAACGACGGTCAATTGACGCCAAAATTGAGTCTAAAACGAAAAATTATTTTAAAAGAGAACGAAGGAGCAATCGACAAATTGTATCAGGAACAAAACCAGGAGTAACAATTTGCACGATTATTGGAGCTGATCATCTTATTATGAAGCACGTTACACTACGAGATTTATTTACACTCGCCTACTGGAAAAACATTTGGCATGTCTTAATTGATGCCTTTAATGGATTCAATGATGACAAATGTATGAAGAAGAGTGCTTCATTGGCTTATTATACCGTCTTCTCCATCGGCCCACTTCTTATGATTGTTATCTGGTGTATTGGATTTTTCTATGGAGAACATCTTCAAAGTGGATCTTCAGCGCAGGATCAGGTGCTGGAGGAAGTCATGGTTCTTTTTGGTCAGGATGTGACCACACAGATCCAGTCCTATCTTCAGAAGATAACTTTCGAGAATAAATCTAATATGGGGATCACGATAGGTATCGTTACGTTGATTCTATCCTCAACAACCTTATTCGTTGATATACAAGACTCAATAAACAATATCTGGAAAGTAAAACCGAAACCGAAAAAGGGATGGCTAAAATTAATCATCAACAGGCTGATTTCTTTTTCCATCGTCATCGCCCTTGGTTTTTTACTAATTGCCTCACTCATGATCAACGGAGTTATCGTTGCCGTGACCAATTTAGTCATGACTTATTTTCCTTTTATTCCGATTGCACTCATTTCATGGGTGAATACAGGTATCACATTTTCGGTCATTGTCATTTTATTTGGCTTTATCTTTTCCTTCCTTCCGGATGCTAAAGTAAAATTCAGGGACATGCTTGGTGGAGCTATCTTTACAGGCTTACTTTTTATGTTAGGCCGGTACGGCATTTCAATCTATCTGAATCTTTCCTCCACAGCAAGCTTTTACGGAGCTGCGGGATCAATCATTGTCATGTTATTATGGATCTACTATTCGGCTGCAATACTGTACTTTGGCGCAGAATTCACCAAATTTTATGCAATCAAATTTGGTGCAGGCATTATTCCGTCCACATTTGCAGTAGCGGTTGAACAAACGGAAAAAGTTAAAAAAACAGGCAGCGACGCCGAAGCACATGTTGGAGACACCATTCAGGTCTTAAAATAAGCCGTCTATTTTTTCTCTTTTTTACCGCTAATGGAACCATCGATGCCAATGACATTGATGACTTTATCCCCAATTTGTGTAATATCGGATTTTAATCCCACCATAACGGTAAAAATATTCACAGGAGTATCCTGTATCTTCCTAAAATTATGGAGATAACCAAGCTCAAGCCCTAAAAAGAAGCCGTTAAATTTATAATCTGCCCCAGCACCTATTTTGCTGGAGAAATTCAGGTGATTTATATTTTCCATCTTAATAAGCTTTTGGTCCGCGAATACATTTGCCCTTGGCTCACTCGTCAATCCTACACCAGGCCCCACAAAACCATAGATATTCAATAATCGCATCTGCTTCCTAATGCCCCCCGAAAATGAAAGGGTATAGAAATTGGTATTTGCATCTTCGATACGATACTCAAAATTCGGATCGACCAATCGCTGCTTATACTTGAATGAAAGTGTATAAAGTGTGGGGGATACGAAAAACATTGGATTTTTCAGGGAGATATCCAAACCAATACTACCAGAAAACTTTGGCGAAAGTATATCTTTGGTTTTTCCGATCGGAAAGCCCATTCCCGTTGTACCCCAATAGTAAACTTTTCGATAATGTATCGTATCAACACCGCCCTGAGCCCGCGCGAAAGTCCAACACAAAGAAAAAAGAAGAAAAGTAAAAAAGAATTGTTTCATTTGAATGCGTTCAATATTGAATAACAACAATATTAAACGCATTTTGTTCGAAAAACCGTCAGGCTACAGGTAACTTTTTGATTGTGGTCCTTGATTGAATAACAAATCGATGATGCTTAAATCGGGGTAAAATCCATTTTTATCAGAAAAAACCTGATAATATTCTTTTGGATCACGCAGTATACTTTCTTTTTTAGGATGGATCAGGTTACGGAAATCGATCATTTCCGAAGGCGCAGGCACATACTCTTCTGTAAACCCTACTGTTCGTTTAAGTTTGATCGATTTTAGAATGAGTTCTAATTGAGCAACATTAAAATCTACCAAATACGCAAACTTTTCCTCATAGAAACGTATAAAATCATCTTCATAATATTCAAAATATGCAGAGCTACGGTAAGCTGTCTGGATACTTAGCCAATGTAAACGCTGCCAGTCAAACTCATAACTTATCCGAATATCTTTCATAGGAACACGTTCTTTATTGCCATGTTGAATGGGTACAATCAAATCCTGTACACCATTTGCTGAAGCAATGCGGGCCCGCGTACGATAACTCTGCTTTTGAAAATGCTCATATTTCTCGATGACCAAAGGAAGATTATGCTCTTGTATCGTATGAAAATAGGATATTGGTGGAAGATAACATGCCGGAAGTAATAACTGCGATTCCATAAAAACTGATGATTTTTGTTATAAGTGACGCAAAAATAACTTAAATTAAGGATATTTGTAAAGAACACTGGGAATTTTAGCTATAGCATGAAACAAAAAGCGTTAAACGCATTAATCTATATCATCTCTCTTCTCCCCTATTGGTTTCTATATTTGATCTCCGATGGGCTTTATTACATACTCTACTATATTATTGGATATAGGAAGAATATTGTATTTCAGAACTTAAAGAATGCTTTTCCAGAAAAAACGGATAAAGAACGTCTGGTGATTGCCAAAAAGTTTTATCGTTTTTTCCCCGATCTCCTTGTCGAATCGATCAAATTGAAAACGATTACCGCTGAGGAAGTAAAGAAAAAGATGACTTTGGAAGATGTAGAAGAATTGACGAAACACCTCGAAGCGGGCAAAAACGTAATCGGTGTGACCTCACATTATGCCAATTGGGAGCTGGGTATTCACCGTTTGAGCTTAATCACAAACTTCCCTACGCTGATTGTATACAAACCACTCAATAATAAAGATATTGATACAGTATACAATGATATGCGAGGAAGGTTTGGCGCTGAAATGGTACCAATGAAACAAATACTCCGTCATATCGTAAAGTTGAAAGGCCATCCCAATATCAGTATACTCGTTGCCGATCAAACACCGCTGTATTCAGATTCCGATTATTTTATTAATTGGCTAAATCAGGAAACATTGGTCTATACAGGAGCTGAAAGACTTTCTAGAATAAGTAAAGCGCCTGTGGTCTATTGCTATATCGGAAGAAAGCCCAAAAGAGGGCAATATTTCTGTAAATTCGTTACTTTAATCGAAGATCCAAGTGGCTTTGGAGAACATGAAATTACCGATATACACAATCAATTTGCTGAACAGCTTATTCGTGAAAACCCAGAATATTGGTTATGGTCACATAATCGCTGGAAAAGAAAACGTAGAAAATGAGTAAATTACCAAAAGTAGCTGTCGTTATCCTCAATTGGAATGGCCGATTTTTCCTGGAAAAATTTTTACCATCCGTATATAACAGTTCGTATCCGAATGTCGAATTTGTCATTGGAGACAATGCCTCCGATGATGATTCAATTTCATTTGTGAAACAGTACTATCCGACGATTACTATCCTTGAAAATGACAAAAACTATGGCTTCGCAGGAGGTTATAACAAAATACTGCAGCGTGTAGATGCTGATTACTATGTACTCCTCAATTCGGATGTTGAAGTGAGCCAAAACTGGATTGAGCCAGTGATTGAATACTTGGAAAGAAACCCTTCCCTGGCAGCAGCACAGCCCAAAATACGCTCATTTCATGACAAGCAGAAGTTCGAACATGCCGGAGCGGCGGGTGGCTATCTGGATTACTTTGGCTTTCCTTTCTGTAAAGGCAGAATACTACATGAAGTAGAAGATGATGCGGGACAGTACGATAATGAATCCGAGATTTTCTGGGCATCTGGAGCTGCACTTTTTATTCGCTCTGACGCGTGGAAGGAGGCAGATGGCCTTGACGAAGATTTCTTTGCTCATATGGAGGAAATCGATCTATGTTGGCGATTAAAGAAAATGGGCTATGGCATAGGCTATTGTCCTAAATCTATTGTGTATCATGTTGGTGGAGGAACCCTCAATGCAAGTAATCCAAAAAAGACTTACCTCAATTTTAGGAATAACATGGTCATGCTGCAAAAAAACCTGCCGCTGGGCAAAGCCATATGGATTATTTTCATCAGGCTTTGGTTTGACTTTGCAGCCCTTGCTAAGTTTCTGATCGACAGGAAACCCAAGGATGCCTGGGCAATCAGTCGTGCACATCAGTATTTCTTCTTGAATATTTTCAAAAATGCTAAAAAACGAAAAAAATACAAGGTGAAAGAAAATACAAAAGGGCAGTACAAAAAATCGATTATCATTGATTTTTACACAAATAACAAACATAAATTTTCTCAGCTAAATCCAGAGGATTTCAAATAGCGTATTATTTCCCTGTAACATAAAATGCAGAAAAACGCATTTTCAAAATAAAGCAGTCATTACGACAAGATTCTTTATTTATTTTATTTAAACGTACTTTTTATTTGTAATTTTGCAAAATGTTGGTGATGGACATTGAAAAAAAGATAAAAGACTTAACGGCAGAGCTCAACCATTATAACTATCAATACTATGTATTGGCGAACAGTGTTATTTCGGACTACGACTTCGACCTTAAATTAAAGGAACTCGAAGCGCTGGAAGCTCAATATCCCAACTTTGCCGACCCCAACTCCCCTACACAGCGTGTTGGTGGAGACATTACCTCCCGATTTCAAACGGAAAAGCACCGCTGGCCAATGCTTTCATTGGGCAACACATACAATCAGGAGGAGTTACTTGACTTCGACCAACGAATCCGCAAAATCATCGGCGATCAGTTCGAATATGTTTGTGAATTAAAATTTGACGGTTTATCCATCAGCTTGACTTATGAAAATGGCCTACTAAGTAAAGCCGTTACACGCGGTGATGGTACACAAGGCGATGTTGTCACAAACAATGTTAAAACCATTCGTTCTATCCCGATCAAACTCAAAGAAGGAGATTATCCAGATCAATTCGAAATACGAGGTGAAATATTTATGCACAAATCAGCTTTTCTCCGCCTGAATAAGGAACGAGCCGATAATGAGGAGCAAACCTATGCCAACCCAAGAAATTTCGCTTCTGGAACCATCAAACTCCAAGATTCTGCTGAAGTTGCAAAACGCCCATTGGACTGTTTCCTTTACTTTTTGTACTGCGACAACAGAACAAATCTATTTCACGACCATTGGAATAGCTTAAACCATGTCAAAGACTGGGGATTTCACGTCAGCGAGCATAGCAGAAAATGCAGCACGTTAACCGATGTTTTTGCATTTATTGACTATTGGGATGTCGAACGTCATAACCTAGGTTATGAAATTGATGGAATTGTTATTAAAGTAAATGATTACGCACAGCAGGAGGAACTTGGCTTTACTGCCAAAAATCCACGTTGGGCAATATCCTATAAATTCAAAGCAGAGCGTGTAGAAACCACATTGAACTCGATTAGTTATCAAGTTGGACGTACCGGTGCTGTTACACCTGTTGCCAATCTTCAACCTGTACAACTGGCAGGCACAACGGTAAAACGCGCTTCCTTACACAATGCGAATGAAATTGCACGTCTCGACTTACACGAAGATGACACTGTCTTTGTAGAAAAAGGGGGCGAAATTATACCTAAAATAATTGGGGTAAATCTCGAGAAAAGATTAGCAGGATCAACAAGTTTTGTCTACCCCACATCTTGTCCGGAATGCGACACAGTACTCATACGACAAGAAGGCGAAGCCGTACACTACTGCCCTAATGAAACGGGATGCCCACCACAAATTGTTGGCAAAATGCAGCATTTTATCGGACGAAAAATGATGGACATCGAAGGAATGGGAGACGAGACCGTGGATACTTTCTTCAAGAAAGGTTTGTTACGCAATATCGTTGACATCTATGGCCTAAAAGACCATCAAGATGACCTGCAACAACTGGAACGTTTCGGTCAAAAATCAATCGATAACATGCTAAACGGCATCGAAAAATCCAAAGAAAAACCTTTTGAAAAAGTTTTATTTTCGCTTGGAATACGTCATGTCGGCGAGACGATTGCAAAAAAATTAGCCCAGCATTTCAAAAATATTGATGCACTCGCGCAAGCCTCGACAGAGGAAATCGAAGGAGTACAAGATATTGGACGCCGTATTGCGGAGAGTGTCAAAGAATACTTAGACAATCCAATTCATCAACAACAGATTGTTGCACTGAGAAATTATGGCTTAAATTTCGAAATTGAGGAAAAGGAGATTATCCTTGCGAGCAATTCACTTGAAGGGAAAACCTTCCTGATTTCCGGTGTATTTGCAGACCATTCACGTGAAGAGCTTGCAGCAGTAATTGAAAGCAATGGCGGAAAGATGTTATCTTCCATTTCTGCCAAATTAAGCTACCTCGTAGCGGGAGATAAAATGGGACCGTCCAAACTAGCGAAAGCAGAAAAATTAGGTATCCCGATGATTAATGATCAAGAACTATTTGAACTCATTAATCCCAAGTAAGTTTTTTTAATTAAATTTATATAAATACAAAAACAAGATGAACGAGCTTCACGGCGCAGGAGTAGCATTAGTCACTCCTTTTAACTCAGATGAATCTGTTGATTTCGAAGCATTAGGTCAGCTAATTGACTTGCAAATCAACGAAGGTATGGATTATTTGGTTTCTTTAGGTACAACTGGAGAAGTTGCCACTTTAACCAATGATGAACGAAAGCGTATCTGGGATTTTACTGTCAAGCGCGTGAACGGTAGACTTCCTTTGGTTGCTGGAATTGGTGGTAATAATACGGCCGAAATTGTGGAACAAATTAAAAACTTTGATCCAACAGGCTTCTGTGCAATTTTATCCGTATCTCCTTATTATAACAAACCAACACAAGAAGGCATTTACCAGCATTACAAGGCTGTTTCAAACGCCTCTCCACTTCCGGTTATTTTATACAATGTGCCTGGGCGTACAGGCAGCAATATATCAGCACAGACAACATTACGACTAGCCAATGATTTTTCCAATATCGTAGCCATCAAAGAAGCTTCTGGAAATTTTGCGCAATTCAGCGAAATTCTACGGGATAAACCTACGGGATTTCTATTGATCTCTGGAGATGATCCGGTTACCTTGCCGATGATGTCTCTTGGAGCTGCTGGCATCATTTCAGTGATTGGAAACGCATTACCGAAAAAGGTCGCCACATTAGCTAAGTTATGCGCTGAAGGCAATTATGCGGAAGCTAGATCGATCCATAATGAACTCCTTGACATTACAGATCTGTGTTTTATTGAAGGAAACCCTGCTGGTGTAAAATATATTCTACAGGAATTGGGGATCGGAAAAGATCAATTACGACTTCCTTTAGTCCCTGTTAGCGAGAAAATACAGGCAGCTATCAAAGAAGAATTAAAGAAATTGAACTAAAATATAGCCACGTTCGGTTGAGAAAAGTTTAGATCCCTCCAAAGGATCTAAACTTTTTTATTTCAAAGCTTTGCAACATAACAATATAATAACTACCTTTGCACTTCCACAAAAGTGGAATTTTAAATAACAAAATTAATTAACACAATGCAACAGTACGAATCTGTAATCGTTCTTACCCCGTTGCTTTCTGATGATGCTGCGAAAGAAGTAATCGCAAAATTCAAAAACATCTTAACAGAAGGCGGAGCCGAGATTGTCGCTGAAGACAATTGGGGTTTGAAAAAATTAGCGTATCCAATCCAGAAAAAAACTACTGGATTTTATCACTTAACTGAATTCAAGGCTCCAGGTGAATTAATCAATAAATTAGAGGTTGAATACAAACGTGATGAGCGCATTATGCGTTTCTTGACTGTAAGCTTAGACAAACATGCTAAAGCATACAACGAGAAAAAACGTAGCGGTGCATTCAACAAAAAAGCTGAAACTAAAACTGAGGAGGGCGCAAACTAATGGCTAACGAAAATATCCAATACGTAACTGCTCCTAAAGTAGAGGACAACCGTAAAAAATACTGTCGTTTCAAAAAGAATGGTATCAAATATATCGATTATAAAGATGCTAACTTCTTGATGAAATTTGTAAATGATCAAGGTAAAATCTTACCTCGTCGTTTAACTGGTACATCTTTGAAATTTCAACGTAAAGTAGCTCAAGCTGTTAAACGTGCTCGTCACATCGGCTTATTACCTTACTTAGCTGATGCAATTAAATAAGGAGGACGATAGAAAATGGAAGTAATTTTAAAACAAGATATCAAAGGCTTAGGTGAGCAAAACGATATCGTTAATGTAAAGCCAGGTTTCGGTCGTAACTACTTAATCCCGCAAGGATTTGCTATCCAAGCGACTGAATCTGCAAAGAAAGTTTTAGCTGAGAACATCAAACAAGCTCAGTTCAAACAAGAAAAAATCAAAAAAGACGCTACTGAATTAGCGGGTAAATTGGAAGCTATCAAACTTTCAATCGGTGCTAAAGCAGGTGAATCTGGTAAAATCTTTGGTAAAGTAAACAGCATTCAAATTGCTGATGCGTTGAAAGCAAAAGGTTTTGATGTAGATCGTCGTCGTATCACTTTCGAAGTAGAACCTAAAGAACTAGGTGAATACATCGCAAACTTAAACTTACACAAAGAAGTGAAAGTTCAAGTTCCTTTCGAAGTAATTGCTGAATAATTCAGTTTATTTATGACTAGTCCTGAAAAATCGATACAGGTTTTCAGTGATTAAAAATAAATAATTTAAACAGTAGTAGCCGATAGGTTGCTACTGTTTTTTGTTTTATAAGTTCTGAAGTTCATGTTTGATTTCATGTGCATCTGATTTGGAGTTAGCATATGATTAGACCAATGTGGTCTGTCATTATTATAGATATCGATTGCTTCAGCTACGATCTGCTTCATCAAATGTAGATCTAAATGATAGGTATCAATCATGAACTCTTGTTTGAGTATACCATTGATTCGTTCAGCGATGGCATTTTCATAAGGATCAGAGTTTTCTGTCATACTGCAACTGAGCTGGTACTTGCTTAGGTAATATTGGTATTCTTCTGCACAATATTGTACTCCTCTGTCGGAATGATGGATTAACGGCTCGTTTGTTTTTCTTTGTTTTTGTGCCATTTTTAGTGCTTTTACAACATGCGGTGTGCACATGGTCTGTGAGACCTCAAAGCCAACAATTTTCTTCGAATAGGCATCTGTAACCAAACTCAGGTAACAGGGGTTTTCTCGCTTTCCTATATAAGTGATATCACTTACCCAAACCTGATTGGGACGGCAAACAGCCACTTCTTTAATAATATTCGGATATTTTCTAAATCTATGATGTGACATAGTGGTCGTATGATAGCTTCTTTTACGTGTAATTAACAAATGGTTGGCGCGTAAAATATCAAAGAATTTGTCTCTACCCACCTTTAATGCCCGTAGCTCCCTTGCCAACATATGGTAAAGTTTCCGTGTACCTATTCTTGGCTGGGTAGTGCGTATTTCATGAACTAAGTCCACAATTTTCTCGGCTATACCCTGGCTCCTGGCTATACGTTTGATCCTTCGATAATACACCTGCCTGTCTAACCCGAACAATCCACAAGTAAAACTTAGGCTTTCTTGTTTTTCTTGCCGGAAACGATTGATTGCGCGGGTTTCAAGTTTTTTCTTACGTCGATTTTATATTCTTTTTCTGCAATATCGATCATCATGTCAAAGATGATCGCTTTGGAATCAGCGATGTGATTCTGATGCTCAAGTTGAGCCTTTTGCTTCTCCAGCAGTCTGACTTTGGCTTCAAGTTCTAAAATGCGCTGTTCTGGTGACTTTGCCATATTGGATGGTATTTGATTCTCCCAATCAAAGTTACCATATTTTTTTAACCAATTGCGAATAGTGCTATCTCCCTGGATGCCATACTGTTTTTGTGCTTGGGAGAGTGTCAATTTCCCCGATTCAATCTCTTTAACGACATTCAGCTTCAATGTTAAAGTGTAATCACGCTGAGTCCGCTTTACATAATTTGTTCCTTCTTCCATAACGATTTTTTTTGCGTATCGATATTTCAGGACGAGACATTAGTCAATAATAAAAAGCGGCTATCCTTTCGGATAGCCGCTTTTGTTTTTACCCATACTTTAGCCAAAAAAAACTCGCGTTACGGAGAGCAACGCGAGGCATAATCTAGGGTATTTGAAAGGGAAAATCTTTGTCAATTTCTATTTTTTTCAAAAAAACAACTCCTAAATCATCGAGTCAAAAAAAAAATAACATCAAAATCAAAAAATCGAAACAAATTCTTTTCGAAAACCAATTTCAACACTCAAAAGAAGTAAAAAATATTGATTTATGCAAATAAAAATGATTTTTTATCAAAAAATAAACATAAACACATAAAAAATAACAATAAAATCATACTAAAACACAAAAAAACTAAAAATACAACATATTAAACCGCTAAAAAACAAAATAAATACACAAAATACACCAAAACAAACAAAATATGAGCACAAAACAACTAAAACAAACAAAATATTAGCACAAAACAACTAAAACTCGATATAAAATCAAAAAAAAACTGAATTTTAAAAGCAAAAAAAAGCCTGAAATAGAATATTTCAGGCTTTTTTTTGCTTTTAACTAAATTATGCTAATTGTTTTTCTAATTTCTCGTTCAATACTGATTTTGGAACAGCTCCAATTTGTTTATCGACAATTTCTCCATTTTTAAAGAACAATAGAGCTGGAATATTACGAATGCCATAACGAACGGAAATCTCTGGATTTTCATCCACATTTACTTTTCCTACAACAGCTTTACCTTCATAATCCTTAGCCAGTTCTTCAACCACAGGACCTACCATACGGCAAGGACCACACCACTCTGCCCAAAAATCAATTAATACTGGTTTGTCTGCTTTTAAGACAACTTCTTCAAAGTTGCTATCTGTAATTTCTAATGCCATAATCTTTTAATTTTATAAACCGAAGTTATATCTTTAATACTATTTAATTGCTAAAATCAATAAACAAAGATAGTAACAACTACCAATGTATTTGTAATCTTAATTACACAAATTCCAATCCAAACTAATTCAATCGATAATTTATCCCCTCAAACTTATCTATACAGTCCAGAAATTCATTTGTTAGGTTTATTTTCAGACTTTTAGCTGGCATTTCGACAGATATTTCATCTTGGGGATCCCAAATTTTAAACTTTAATTGACAATTTGGCACAACCCCCTCAATCTCATTTTGCGCCAGTATATCTTTGATTCCGTCAAGAAATGCTTCATTCAACTTAGGTAAAGGAATATTGATCGTAAAACTCTTCGCCATCTTCTCACGAAGATCCGAAAGTAACTGTACACTACGCAGCTCAAAGCCCCAATTTCCAACCTGTCTGAAACGTTCCTGTACCAAACCCCGTAATTGCACAAAATAGCCTTCTTGCAAATACCCCTTCAATTTGACGTATTCTTCGCCAAAAACTGCCATATCATAAGAATCACTATAATCTTCTATGATAAACGACGCAAAAGGCTTACCAGTCTTCGTCAATCGATGGTTTGCCGATGCGATAATGCCACCAATCACCAATTCTTTATTCTTGATTCGATTAAACTCAAGCAAAGTCTCTTCATCGACCTCTGCCGCTTTAACTTTATTGATCAATGCCAAATCTGAAACCGAATTCTGACAAAAATGCTCAATCTCAAACCGGTATGTATCTAAGGGGTGACTGGTCAAATAAATACCGATAACATCTTTTTCATATTTAAGCTTTTCAATCAATCCCCATTGCGGACATGGTGCCAAAACAGGTTCCGGCAATTCTGCAGCTCCACCTACACCAAACAAACTCGCCTGGGCCGAACTTTCATTTTCTTTAAATCGCTGGCCAAATCGTATCGCCTTTTCCATTCCTGTTGAATTTTCATCCGAATGGAAATATTGTGCACGGTGCGTGTTCTCAAAACTATCAAAACCACCAGCATAAGCCAAACTCTCAAAAGCTTTCTTGTTAACCGCACGTAGATCAATGCGTTTGGCCATATCGAAAACAGATTTATACAAACCTGACTGCCGCGTTTGCACGATAGCGTCAACAGCTCCTGCTCCAACTCCTTTAACTGCGCCTATCCCGAAACGGATTGCACCACGTTCGTTTACTGTAAATTTATAATAGGATTCATTCACATCAGGACCAAGTACCTCTAATCCCATACGCTTACATTCCTCCATAAAGAATGTCACCTGCTTGATGTCATTCATATTGTTAGAAAGTACCGCAGCCATATATTCCGCTGGAAAATGCGCTTTCAAATAGGCTGTTTGATAGGCTACCCAAGCATAACAGGTCGAGTGGGATTTATTAAATGCATAACTCGCAAAAGCCTCCCAGTCGGTCCAGATCTTTTCCAGAACTTTGGCGTTATGCCCTCTCTCCTCTGCCTGTGAAACAAACTTAGGCTTCATCTTATCCAGTACCGCTTTTTGTTTCTTACCCATGGCCTTACGCAAAACGTCGGCATCACCTTTCGAGAATCCGGCTAACTTTTGGGACAAAAGCATGACCTGCTCTTGATATACTGTAATACCGTAGGTCTCCTTGAGGTATTCCTCACAGGCATCCAAATCATAAACAATAGGATCTATACCATGCTTACGCTTAATAAAACTTGGAATATACTCTATTGGACCCGGGCGATAAAGTGCATTCATCGCAATCAAATCGGCAAATACCGTCGGCTTAAGGTCTCGCATGTATTTCTGCATTCCAGGCGATTCGTACTGGAACACCCCGATGGTCTCTCCACGCTGAAAGAGCTCATAAGTAAGCTCGTCGTCGATCGGAAATTGATCCGGATCCAGCACGATACCATGGCTTAATTTGACATTTTCGACTGTATCTTTAATCAGTGTCAGTGTCTTTAAACCCAAAAAGTCCATTTTCAGCAAACCTGCACTTTCAACAACGTGGTTATCGAACTGCGTCACATAAAGATCCGAGTCTTTTGCCAAAGAAACAGGAACGAAATTAGTAATATCGTCTGGCGTAATGATAACACCACAGGCATGGATACCTGTATTTCGGACAGAACCCTCCAAAACCCGGGCCTGTCTGATCGTTTCAGCCTCCAATCCAGCACCATCAGCAATAGATTTCAACCGATTAACAGCTTCAATTTCCTCAGTTCTCAGCTTTTCCTTTAAGCCAGCATCATCTAAAGTAAAAATCTTGGACAATTTAAGATTCGGAATCAGCTTGGCAATCTCATTGGCATCACCCAAAGGTAAGTCTAATACACGCGCTGTATCTTTGATGGATGACTTCGCTGCCATTGTACCATAGGTAATAATCTGGGCAACCTGACTAGCTCCATATTTATTGATTACATATTGCATGACACGACCACGCCCCTCGTCATCAAAATCGATATCAATATCGGGCATTGACACACGGTCGGGATTCAAGAAACGCTCGAAAAGCAAGTCATATTTAATCGGATCGATATTGGTAATTCCCAAACAATAGGCCACGGCTGAACCAGCAGCAGATCCCCGCCCTGGTCCCACAGAAACTCCCATGTCACGAGCAGCAGCAATAAAATCCTGAACAATCAAAAAGTAACCGGGATAACCGGTCTTTTCGATCGTAGCTAGTTCGAAGTCAAGACGTTCGCGAATATCATCTGTTATTTCTTCATAACGCTTCTCAGCCCCCACATAACAGAGATGAGCCAGATATTTATTTTCACCACGTTTTCCGCCATCTTCAAGATCCGCTTCCACTTGAAATTCTTCGGGTATATCAAATTTAGGTAAAAGGACATCGCGATTTAATTTAAATATCTCTACCTTATCGACAATCTCCTGAATATTTAGAATGGCTTCGGGCAAATCTTTAAATAAAGCCTTCATTTCATCCGAAGACTTGAAATAATACTCCTGATTGGGTAAACCAAAACGGAACCCTCGTCCTCGACCTTTTGGCGTTGAGAGTTTCTCACCATCTTTCACACAGAGCAAAATATCATGCGCATGCGCATCGCCTTTCTTCTCGTAATATGTATTATTGGTTGCAACAACTTTGACCTGATATTTGCGGGAAAATTTAAGCAAGGTTTGATTCACACGATCCTCGTCTTCCTGACCATGGCGCATCAATTCGAGATAAAAATCATCTCCAAATTGCTCTTTCCACCATAACAGAGCCTCTTCGGCCTGGCTCTCACCAATATTCAGTATTTTATTAGGCACTTCCCCTTGTAGGTTACCCGACAGGGCAATAACATCCTCCTTATATTGAAGGATAAGATCTTTATCAATACGGGGTACATAATAGAACCCCGCTGTATACGCAAAGGAAGCGAGCTTAGCCAAATTGTGATAACCTCTTTTATTCTTTGCCAATAACACAATCTGATACCCATTATCTTTCCTGGACTTATCTTTGTGGTTTTCACAAACAAAAAACTCACAACCAACAATTGGCTTTAAAAGCTGACCAGTAGGTTCCTGCCCATTTTCAATCGCCTCTGCATTTTGTGCTTCAATTTCTTTGTTGTGTCCTATAATACGAGAGACAAATTCAAAGGCGCCCATCATATTTCCATGATCAGTCAATGCAACCGCAGGCATATTATCTTTGACCGCTGCCGAAACTAACTTATCGTACGACATCGTGGACTGTAGGATCGAAAACTGAGAATGGTTATGTAAATGGGCAAATTTGGCATCCTTTAAAGCTGCTAACGCGTCCGCATCAACAACAACCTTGACTTCATCTGGCTGAGACCGTTTTCTAATTTCATCAGAAGCTGCTTTTAGGTTGATATGTTTCAGTCCAACAGTAGGTATAGGCCCCGGATTGTTGGTTTTAAAATCGACAAAGTAGCCCGTATCGACCTGAAGTTCTTCGGCAGTGAACACCTCTCTTCTGACAAGCTCCAGAAAACAACGTGTTGTAGCCTCAACGTCGGCTGTTGCATTATGTGCCTCAGCAAACGGCACTCCAAATAAATAGGAATGCAGCTCGGTCAAATTGGGTAATTTAAAACGGCCACCGCGACCGCCCGGAATTTTCAGGAGTTCAGCTGTTACTTCCGTACAAGTATCCAATACAGGCATATTAGCCATATTGGACGCAACACCATAACGGTAAAATTCACAGCCCATGATATTCAAATCAAAACCAATATTCTGTCCAACAACAAACTTGGCTTTATTCAATGCCACATTGAATTTCTCTAAGACCTCCTGAAGCGGCACCCCCTGCTCTTCTGCCAATGCAGTCGATATGCCGTGTATTTTTTCAGAGTCATAGGGTATATCAAATCCATCTGGCTTAATCAAGAAATCGTGATGTTCGACCAAATTTCCCATCTCATCATGAATTTGCCAAGCCAATTGAATACAGCGCGGCCAATTGTCCGTATCGGTAATCGGTGCGTCCCAACGCTTAGGCAAACCCGTCGTTTCCGTATCGAAAATAATATACATAAAATTCTAACCCTCTTTAATACAAAACATTAAATGCAAGACAATTTACATTTTTTTGAACTTGAAATTTACGAAATTATTAGAGAAGATTGTGTCAGATTTTTGCGAAAATCCACTAAAGAAAATCCGGCGTTACACGATACCTTGCAATTGTTTCGCTTCAACAAAAAACAGCATCATAAACTCCTTGATCTTCCTCTTTTTATGCGCCTCGAAAAGTCAATATCAGGCCAAATCATCCAGCTCTCGAGCTCTTTTTTATCATGTATATCAAAAGATCCAACAGTATACCCACTTCAAATGAATAGCTTTTTTAACACATACTTCATAGGGACTTTATAGGGGCATCATTCGGAGCTTATTCGGATGAATACTTATAATCTCCCTATTACCTCCCCTTGTATCTCTGGTTTTATTTTCTCTTAACCTTGCGGTTGACAGTTATTTATCTCCACCAAGTGTGGTAAAAATTTTCATGAGGCCCCATGTCAATATTCTTCCGACTAATTTCAACGAGCCTAACCAAATAACATGCCCCCCACCACTACTTTCAATGGTCATTAATCCAGAGCCGAGACTTCGCATCTACAGGCCGACTGTCTTCCATTTGGGCATACTTATCCTCAATACAATTAAAAACGAGATAAGCCTAGGGGAGATAAAACACTTCAAATTTAATATTGTAATAGTTACACTATCCCAAGTATTTAGTATATTTGATTTTGACCCAAAAATCCATGATTAAAGCTATTTTTTTTTGACATCGATGGAACTTTGCTAAGTTTCAAAACACATCAAGTTCCCGAATCTACTCAACAAGCATTTCAATTATTAAAAGAAAAAAACATCAAGGTATTTGTTTCAACAGGAAGGTCCTACAATCAGCTGGGACATATTCGTTACCTGGATTTTGATGGATATATCACCTTCAATGGCGGGTATTGCGTCACGAAGGAACAGGAAGTCATTTATAAAAATAACATTCCTCAAAAAGACATTCGCTCCTTATTGGATTATGCTAAAAAGCGTGAAGACCTGACTTTTTCATTCATGTCTGAAAAAGAAATTTCCTTGAACCAGGTTACACCGGAGGTACAACGAATGTACGAACAGGTCAATGTGCCGACACCACCTATTCGGGATTACGAAAAGGATTTTGATCTTGACTCAGTTATGCAGGTCAATGTTTTTATCAATCCTGAAGAAGAAGCTGAATTCATGGAAAATGTGATGCCAAATTCGGTTGCTTCGAGATGGACGCCCATTTTTGCTGATGTCAATCCGATGGGACAAAGCAAAAAAATTGGAATAGATGTTTTTTTAGATCATTTCAACTTCACCTTGGAAGAAACCATGTCATTTGGCGACGGCGGAAATGATATTACCATGCTAGCGCACACCCATATTGGAATTGCTATGGGTAATGCCAATCCCGAGGTAAAGGAAATTGCAGATTATATAACAGACAGCGTTGATGAAAATGGCATCTGGAATGCCTTAAAACACTTCAATATCATCTAAAGTTGGATAGTTAACGTAATTCGAGAAGTATTGCTGTTGCTATTCATCAGCAAATTATGTTTTTCCGGAAAAAGATAGTCCAATCGCTGTCGAAAATCACGTATCAATGTGCTGCTAAACTGACTTTCCAGATAATGGTTCACGCGGTAGCTAACTTCCAGCATAATCACCTTTGATGAGCCCGACAATCGGATCCGAACTGGATGAGAAGACATCGTATTATAACCATTTTCAACAGCATGCTGTACCACAGGAAAAAGAATGAGCGGCGGCAACATAATTTCATCCTGAGACTGTAGCTTATTTTCCCATTTGACTGAAAAACCTGCTGGAAGAAAACGTTCGGCCAACTGCAAATATTGGTTCAACAAGTTCAGCTCTACCTGCATAGTCTCAAATCGGTCAACATGAAGCTTAAGCAACTGCTCTTGAAAAACAAAATAGTCCACTGGATCTATTTTGTTATTTTGTATAAAATGCCCTATCAAAAAGCTGTCCAGCTGACTGTTCCTAAAAGACAACCTATCCGCTAGCGCCAAAAGCTCTTCATTTCTTACACTCTTTTTACCCAAAAACCGATTGATTATACTGGACATTTCTTAAATTGCTTTAGATTAGAAACACAAAAATAAGGAAACATTATGTCAAATATTGCAATAGTTATTGAAGAAAGAGCCGCTGACATAGGCAATTTCTTAGTTGGGCGACTTCTTCCTTTCAGGCAGAAACGTATGGTCGGCCCTTTTATCTTTATCGACCACATGGGACCTGATAACATTGCCGAACCGCACTTTATGGATATTGCTCCACATCCGCATATCGGGTTATCCACATTGACTTATCTATTCGAAGGTAGCATTATGCACCGTGACAGCTTAGGAAATGCCGTGGAGATCAAACCAGGAGCAGTCAATTGGATGACGGCAGGTAAGGGTGTCACACACTCTGAAAGAACTCCCGAACAGCTGAGATCGACGCCGCACGACCTACATGGGCTGCAGATTTGGGTGGCCCTACCAAAAGAACTCGAAAAAATGGAACCTAATTTTGTTCACATAGAAGAACCGCAGCTTCCACATTGGACCGAAGACGGTGTATCTTATTGTTTAATTGCAGGTGAAATTAAAAACCATCGTTCCGAGGTACCGGTATATAGTCCATTATATCTTATTGAAATCAAAGCAGAACAAGATGCGACCATTAAACTGGGCGATCACCTATATGGCGAAAGTGGATTATATATCCTTCATGGGACTGTTCATGCGGAAGGCCAGGAATTCGGTCCAAAACAGATTTTAGTTGCCAAGGATGCGAAACTATGTGAATTCGAAATGAAGGCGGGTACTTCAGTTTACATTTTTGGGGGCGAACCTTTTCCTGAACAACGATATATCGACTGGAACTTTGTCGCTTCAGACATTGAAACATTAAAAATAGCGCGCGAAAAATGGGAAAATCATGAATTTCCAAAAGTACCTGGCGATGACGGCTATATTCCAATCCCACCAGTAAATCCGACTTTAGGGCAGAAAAAAAATCAATAGCAATGTCCTATACCAATAACGACATGGACGTATAAATTGGAAAAGCCCCACAAGTAGAAAGACAGAATAAGCAAAAATAAAAATGCTGGAAATCATACAACGACTTCCAGCATTTTTATTTAACCGATATGAAAGCCGACTAATGGGCTATCCCGCTCACACCACCGGAAACAACGAGTTTCATGGCATCTGTTGGAGACATATCTAATTTTTTCACCTTATCTGCACTGATAATGACGACCTGCCCTGCAAAAGAGTAGGAATATGGAAAATACACCATAACTTCTTCTTCAAGCCCAATGCTTTTTAAATCATGCTGCGTTAAGAAACCTATCTTTTTCAGACCAAACTCATTCACCGTCACCAGGACAGGTTCATTAAATTTCTTTGCATCACCAACAAAGGCCTCTGTAAAATCTTTAATCGAAGAATATAAGGTATTTAAAAGTGGAATCCGCTGGATCTGATGATTAATCCACACTTTAATGGGGTCTGTCACAAAATTTGTAAAAATAAGCCCCGCGAGAACCAATACCAAAATAACGGTCAGAATACCTATTCCTGGAATATACAAGGGGTGCCCTCTATCATCCTCCAAAAAATGTTCAGTTAGATTTAATGCCGAATCAACTGATGCAACAATCCAAACTATTAAAAAAATAGCACCAGCTAGAGGAACCACCACCAGGATACCTCGTATCAAATAATTAATAAATCCTCTGATTAATTTGCTAAACATGAATTGAAAATCAAATATTATTCAAAAATGCAGAATATCCTTTATTATTCATAAAAATATACTCTTTTTACGCGTTGGGAAATACTCGTCAGCAGTTCATAAGGAATTGTTCCTATAGCTTTCGCCGCTGACTTTATATCAGGGTACACGATAACTTCATCTTCCTCTCCAACTTCCACATCCGTAACATCCAACATACACATATCCATACATATATCACCTATAGTAGGGACTAAAAACCCGTTTATCAACATTTTACCAACACCGTTACCAAAACGCCTATCGTAACCGTCCGCATAACCAATTTTAATTGTCGCAATCTTACTGTCTCTATACAGGACGCCGTGCCTATTATAACCTACGGTTTCACCTGCAGGGAGGTATTTAATCTGTGTCACATTCGTTTTCAAGGTACTCGCCTCCCTAATGGGTAAATCATGACGCTCAATATCGATACCATAGAGACCTATCCCCAACCTCACCATATCAAAATACGCATTCGGCCACAATTCAATACCCGATGTTGCTGCAATATGACGTAGAAAAGAATATCCTATACCACTTTCGAGACGCTTTGTAAATTCATCCAGCAGATCAATTTGTCGTTGTGTAAATTCCCGATCCTTTTCATTACCTGCAGACGCTAAGTGGGAAAATGCAGATTTAACCTCTAAAATCGCTTCCGCACGTAGCACCGCTATTAAACGATCGACCTCGTCAGGCATAAAACCCAACCGATGCATACCTGTATCTATCTTAATATGAATCGGAAAAGAAGCTATTTGTTTCGTTTTCAGAAAATTCAAAAAGGAGAACAATATTCTAAAGCTATAAATTTCCGGTTCAAGGTGATACTGAACAATGGACTCAAAAGAACTTTCATCAGGGCTCATCACTACAATAGGTAATTTTATGCCCGCACCACGCAAATCAACTCCCTCATCCGCAAAAGCAACCGTCAGATAATCCACCCGATTGAATTGCAAAAGATTTGCGATCTCGAAGCTTCCACTACCATACGAAAAAGCTTTTACCATGGTCATCAACTTCACCTGTTTCGGCAGCAGCTGTCGATATACGTTCAAATTATTCTCGAGTGCATTCAAATTGATTTCAAGCACTGTATCATGTGATTTTGCAACTAAAAGCTGACTGATACGTTCAAAATGAAACTCACGTCCTCCTTTCAATAACACCGTGGCATTTTCAAAAGAAAGCGACCTAATATCGGCCAAGAAAGCAGTTGTATCGCTATATGAAATAGAAGGCACATCAAATTGTGCTGCCACTTTAGGCAACACTTCACCTATCAATATCAATTTATCCAAACGATACTCACGAAGCAAACGTTTCAGCTTGGACAAACTTTTTTCATCTTCGATATGGACCCCAGGGATATCCGACAATATCAACATCTTGAACGGATGCTGTCCCTGCTGATTTAAAAACTCCAGGGCTATCTGCAGCGCATCCAGATCATTACTATAGGAGTCATCGATAATGGAGCTATTCTTTTTTCCTTTTTTTAACTCAAGACGCATCGCCACGGGCTGCAACTCTTTAATCCTCGATGCGATCACTTCATTTTCATAACCAAAACGTAGCATCACCGCTACACAATTTATCGCGTTCTCAACATTTCCTTTATCCACAAACGGTACTTCAACAGCAAAGGTGCGACCGGTATAATAGAACGTGACCATAGTAAATCGGTCGTTAACCTGTTTGATGGAGTATACTTCCAAAGAAAGGCCCTCATCAAGTCCCCAAGAAAATTTTCGTGGCCTATATGGCAATTGAATATTTTCGAGGTAACTATTTGGAAAAATCATGGTTTCAACATTTTTAAAAAGCTCGAGCTTTTCATAAATCTTTTCCTCCTTAGATTTGAAACCAGCTTTGTGGGCAACACCGATGTTGGTCAATAGTCCTATAGTTGGTTTTATCATCTGCTCAAGGCGCAGCATTTCCCCCTTTTCTGAAATCCCCGCTTCGATTAGCGCAAGATTATACTGATCGGACAACCCCCACAAGGACAAAGCCACACCAAGTTGAGAATTATAGCTCTTAGGACTTCGGTAAATCTTATATTCAGGAGACATAAGCTGGAAAAGCCACTCTTTTACAATCGTTTTACCATTGCTTCCAGTAATTCCGATGACAGGATAATCAAATTTCTGACGATGAAAAGTTGCCAGCTCCTGCATAGCAACTAAACTATCCGCTACCCAAAGAATATTAGCTTCCAAAAGCTCCATTTCCTGTCCCTCATCGGCCTGAAGCACAAAATTACGAACTCCTTTTTCGTAGGCTTCCCGGATATACCGATGACCATCTCTGTTCTTCTGAAGTGCAAAAAAAATGCCCTTGTCCGCCTGGGCAATTTTACGGCTGTCATAAAATAAATGCTGGACAAAAGAATTGGGATCCGTGATAAATGTGCGATTGGGATGTAAAATCTGGGCGATTTCCGATATTTTGTACATTCTCCTGATATATTTTGATTGTGTCAAAACTGAACATTTTTTTAGTTATTTCATATTATTTTTGAAATTTTGACAATATGTTTGACGAAGAAAAAAGAAACAAGAAGATATTAACGCAGCATCAGGCGCAGTTGAAAGCGGAAAGCTATTGCGTCTATCAAGAACGCGCACAGCAAGAAGTACGCGATAAGCTCTACAGCTGGGGACTAAACGAAGAAGAAGTCGAAAATGTATTGGCCAATTTGATCAGCGATAATTTTTTAAATGAAGAACGCTTTGCTATTGCCTACTGTAACGGAAAACTCCGCATGAAAGGCTGGGGTAAAGTAAAAATCAAGCAGGCACTCAAAGCAAAAAGGGTATCCGAACAATTGATAAAAATTGCATTTAAGCAAATCGATCTAGATGAATATGAACAAATCTTAAATCATATCATTGACAAAAAACTCCGTGAAATTAGTGGTAAGAACCATTATGCAGTTAAAAACAAAGTTTATCAGTTTGCACTATCCCGCGGATTTGAAAGTGATTTAATTTTTTCTACACTGAATTCAAAGGAGTTATAAAAAACACAGAAAGAAAGTAAATAAATATTTTGCAATATTGAATTTTCGCTCTATATTTGCATCACCAAAAAGGAACGCAAGGTTCTTTTAAAAATTGAAATAAAATTCCAATGCGAAAATAGCTCAGCTGGTAGAGCACAACCTTGCCAAGGTTGGGGTCGCGAGTTCGAATCTCGTTTTTCGCTCACCTGCCTAGGTGGTGGAACTGGTAGACACGCAGGACTTAAAATCCTGTTCCCGTTAAGGGAGTGCGGGTTCGATTCCCGCCCTAGGTACAAGAAAGCTCATCTAACGATGGGCTTTTCTTGTTTATGCGCATATGTTACCTCGAATGGCCCTATCAAATTCACAAAACTCCCTTCAATCTTTAATAAACTTGCTTGCGAAGCTCATCAGCCCATGGGCATTTTATTTAATCGCCATAAAAATAAGAGAAAGCCGTAGGCCAGACTCAACAATATAAGTTTCAACATGCCTATTTTATACTTGAATAAAAGAAAAAGTGAAAATAACACCCAAACCAGAGCCATCGGATCAATGGCATACCAAGAACTGACACCACTTGGAAATAGAATCCCTATACCTAAATAACAGGCCAAATTAACGATTACACCAACTACGGATGCAGTCACTAAAGATAGGATAAATTGTATACATGTATTTTTTTGGGTCCGTTCAATCAGTGGCGCCCCAACAAAAATCAAGGCAAAGTTTGGAAGAAAAGTAAAATATGCTGTAGTGATCAAACCTATTGCTGCCATGGAATAGGACTGATGAAAATGATTGAAGCCAGCCATAAAACCAACATAGGCCAAAACAATCACTAAAGGCCCCGGGATAGCATCAATTTTGGAAGTTTTTGACAAGATTGCATAGCGTAGTAGACCAACAGCAATCACACCCACAATAATCCAGGGCATTGGAAGCCCAGCAAAATACGATAGCAGAAAAGCGGCCAATGCGACCAAATAATGCCATGTGCTGACAAGAGATTTCTGCCCCATCCGAAAGGTTGCAAATATAATGATCGCTAGAACTGCAGGTTTTAAACCCGAAAATAAAGCAATAAGCAATGCGGAGTTGCCATAGTGTGCATATAGTGTACTGAGTCCACAAACCAAAAGGCTTCCCGAAAAATTGGCTTCTGTCTATTATCTTCTTCTAAATTCATCTTTTTCAACGCTTTTTATCTTAGCCTCAGATTTTATCGAAAACAATTCCGGCAGACAGGCCCCATTCCGATTTCTCCCGTATTAAAACACCTTGTTTCGGGAGACCATACACAGCGGCATAAAACCGCCATATAACTGCATAAAAAAAGCGAGATATCTTAAATATCTCGCTTTTTTTATATTAAGAATTGGTCTGATAAACTATTTTTTATCTAAAATAGTAACTTCCACTCTTCTATTTTTTTGACGTCCTTCCGGACTTTTATTATCTCCAACTGGATTTGATTGACCGAAACCTTTTGCCGTAATGCGCGATTCAGCAACCCCTGAATCTACCAAGAACTTCTTAACAGACGCCGCTCTTTTATCGGAAAGCCACTGATTATACTCAACAGTACCCGTAGCATCAGTATATCCATCAACTTTGATCTTATTATTACTTTCCTTCAAGATCAACGCTAATTTACTAACTTCAGTTTTTGCCTTCTCAGATAGGTAAGAAGAGTTTGTTGGAAACAATAAATCAGACGATATACTAAACTTAATCCCTTCATCAGTTCTTTTCGCATCATTAAAATCCTTCTTCACATTTTTCAAACCATCATCAGTTCCATCTTTTGTTACAACTGCACCTGGATTGACTACAATAGCTTGTTGTTTACAGGAAAATAACGATAAACTTGCACATAAGGTTAAAATTCCCAAATTAATTTTTCTAAGCATGTCGTTTCTAACGTATTTAATATCGATTTAAGCAAGTAAATATAGCGAAAAAAGTCCAATATGACATCCGTTCTACGTCATATCTAACGTAACAAATCTATTTCTTGGTATATACTTTTTCTAAAGTCTTTTTTACCTCAGGAATATTCTCATACAATTTCCAAATCATGCCTGAATTTGCATTCTCGATCATCACGGCAATCGTTGCTTGATTCCTCGCACGATAACTTTCAGAAACATCGTTGTTTTTAATATCAATCCAGCTTCTGAAACCATATTGTGTAAATAACACATCAGCGTATTCTTCGTAAAATTTACGTAATGCTTTTAGACCAATCTCCTTTTCAAATGGGTAAGCTGCAATAGCTATTGCAGGATTCACCAAATACCCCTGATAGGTATCTTCCACATTTTCCACTCCCCAAATATCGGTAAATCGAGTCCCTATACTCATTTCATTATCTCTCCGTTTATAGGCAAGAATATAATTCGATAAATATTTCTTGTAATCTACAAAATCATCTACTTTCCCTTTAGGATCCATAATCAAAAAGGGACGATAGACAGCCATCAATGATTCATTTAAACTGCCGCCTGCAATACTTTTGGCAAAAATAACTTTGTCGTCGGAGTATATCGAAATTCCGGCATTTCCCGTGTCGCCAATTAAAGGGTTTGCACTTATTAAACGCGCTAAAGAATCATTTAATTTCATTTTGAGTTCAGGAGCCAAATCATTGGAGTCATCCCCAAAATACAATTCGTTGCCTTTATGTTTGGTTGCAAATCCATTGATATAAGCTGAAATAGCTAAAGGGTGGGTAGGTGAAGACATCGCCAGCAAATACGTACCCAAACTCTCGTTAAATCCACCCAAAGGCTTCGATCGAGCTGTACTGTCTACAGGCGACCACTTATTCCAAAGTACATCAGGATTCTGTGCGTCTGTAAAATAGTTCCAATTTATACGTTCCCAGAGCTTCGTAATGTTATTTCTCAACGTCTGTTCCTCAGGATCCTCTTTAGAAAAATATTGGCGAGCGATTAAAAGCGACTCCATGATATGGGAGGTTCCGCGCAAATCGTACGTTGGAATTGAGTCGCGATAAAAAGGCACCCCCGACCGGCCATCGTAAAGCGCCGTAAAGACCCCTTGATGTTGTTGCGCACTGCTCAGAAATTTCACAATCCGTGTTAATCTAGCCAAAAGAGCTTGTCGCGAGATCAAGTTATTCTCTCCTGCCACAAGTAAGCCCAAGATCGCATAGCCAGTTTCATTTGTAGATACAATAGCCTGCCTATTGCCTCGATCAGGCAGAAACATACCACTATTCACATCATAGTTGTCTATAAAATAATTCACATGAGCATTCCGGATAAAATTTAACATCTCCGTATCCGTACCTTTTTTTGCCTGTACCTCCCTAACCTCAGAAAAAGGAGATTCAACATAATTATAGTCTACCCAAGCGATCTTATAATAATAAGATTTGTTATATTCATTTACTCTATCTAGCGACTTCTGTACATAGATGGGTAAAATTGCTATCGGCTGAAAATTGAGTTTATCTTCCGAACGGTAGATTTTCACATAGCGAATACTTGGTGTTAGCGGCAATTGCCAGACCAACTCGACTTGTTTATCCACGGAACTGATCTTAGATAAGATAGCTGCTGATGACAGTCTTACCTTTGGATAGTTTTTGGGCAAAAACTCTATTTGATCGATAAATAGTTGATTTGTCTGCAGTGCAGTTCCATTCTGTTCCAAAATTAAAGCAGAAACAGGCTTCCCTAATGAAATTCCTACAAATTTAGCGACTGGAATGGAAACATTAAGCCAAGTATCATAAGCAAAATCATCGATATAATTTGCGATATCCACAGCATTTGTCCTCGTATCATTTTGCTGTAAGGTGACCTTTGGCAATTGTCCCTTTTCAGTATTACTTTGAATAAAAAGCTTAAAAGTTAGCTGATCGTCCTTGGCAATTAAATAGGGAAATTTCTGTTTATCGTTTAAAATACTTGCCTCCCATTTACCATTAGGAGAAGAAACGTACCGCAAAGAAAGCGAATTGCCTGGCGTAAAAAACAAACTATCGGAAACCGGTAGGCTATAGCTTACATTTTGGATCCATGATTCACCAGTATAATGAGCGATACTCTTCGCATAACTCCCGTTGATAACACTATTGTCGAATAAAACCTCAGGATAACTTTCTGATCGAACGAGTGTAGGTAAGATCAGTAACAAAATAAAGTAAAAATATTTTTTCAGCATAAGTCAACATTTTTCACAGGCCTACAATCAAAAACTAAGCCACCAGTACGATTATAACGCAAATGTAACAAAGGAATTCCAATGATATTATCCTCCCTAATTTTAATTTCAGAAAAAATGCGCTAAATTAGCCCTCTGAATATTTTCATAAAATAGATATATGAAAACCACGTTTGATTTTGAAAAGCCAATTGCAGACTTGCAATTGCAAATTGAAAAGGTAACTCAAGTTGCCGAAAAAACTCAAGTTGACATGAGCGCAACCGTTCGTGAGCTTGAAGAAAAGCTTGCTTCTACTGAAAAAGAAATATACGGCAATTTAACAGGCTGGCAGAACGTTCAAATGTCACGCCATCCGGATCGCCCTCAGACTTATGATTATATAGAGGCTATCTGCGACGAATTTATCGAGTTACATGGTGATAGAACCGTTAAGGATGATAAAGCGATTGTCGGTGGTATGGCTTCTATTGATGGTAATGCCGTTATGATCATCGGTCATCAAAAAGGTAAAAATACCAAAGAGCGTCAATACCACAACTTTGGAATGGCCAATCCTGAAGGCTACCGAAAAGCCCTACGTTTAATGAAAATGGCTGAAAAGTTCAATAAACCTGTGATCACTTTAATTGATACGATGGGTGCTTATCCAGGACTTGAAGCTGAAGAACGCGGACAGGGTGAAGCTATTGCACGTAACCTCATGGAGATGGCTGTATTGAAAGTTCCAATCATTTGCGTTGTTATTGGTGAAGGAGCTTCAGGTGGAGCTTTGGGTATTGGCGTTGGAAACAGAGTCTACATGATGGAACATACCTGGTATTCGGTCATATCACCTGAATCTTGTTCTTCTATCCTATGGAGAAGCTGGGATCATAAAGAAAAAGCCGCTGAGGCATTAAAATTGACTTCAGAAGACATGTTGGGTAACGGCTTGATTGATGGTATTATCCCTGAACCGCTAGGTGGTGCTCACCAAGATCCTGCGGCAGCAGCGGCTAATCTAAAAAGCCAGCTGTTGAAAGATCTTGCAGAATTGACGGCAAAAGATAGCGATACATTAGTTACTGAAAGAATTGACAAGTTTAGTAAAATGGGCGTGGTAACTGAATAATGTTATCAATACCAGCCTAAAAAATAAAAAAGTCAGCAATTAGCTGGCTTTTTTTATGGCTATTCTACATCAAAAATATGTCTCCTCGTTCCAAAAAACAGCCTCCATACAAACCAATCCTATCCGCAAGTTTCCTAAAAGGCTTTTTTAATAAAAAATAATTCAGTAATTTTTAAATAGTTACAACTTTAATCAATAAAAAAGACAAAAACATTTTGCACAAATAACTTATTTTTCTACCTTTGCATCACTTTCAAAAACAGAAAGGATTCCGTAGCTCAGCTGGTAGAGCAATACACTTTTAATGTATGGGTCCTGGGTTCGAATCCCAGCGGGATCACAAAAGAAAAGCTAATCTTACGATTAGCTTTTTTTGTTTTAACAGTATTTGAACCCGAAAGAATTATCGGAAGGTTTTGATCGGAACATGTTAATCTACTTCCCAAAATGCTTTATTACCCACGATAACGATCGTTCTGTTACCTAAGCGTAGTCTTTTTTTTTAGCTGTAACAAATTAGGATCAAGTAGGAAAGAAATTCGCTCTTATTACAATGCTTGTTCAGTGATGGTTCAGTGATTGTTCAGTGCTCGTTCAGTGATGGTTCAGTATAAACTGAATAATAACTGACTAATTACTGTCTAAAGATTGATTGAAAACTGGTATTAGCTATAAGCTAGTATGAGGATATATCATTTTTGATATTTATCTCTATCATCTTATCATCAAGAAATTGTGGCAATCAGCAAAATTGATCTTCTCAAGGTTAGGAAATGGGCGGGTTAAAGCACAAACACAGCAATCAAATCAATATTGCTCATGCCAAAAGACTTCAATACATCGATCAGCGAGGCCTCCAAGAAAGTACCTTTAGTAAGAAGAATAAGAAAAGCCAGAATTTCCTTGAAATAATAATCATTAGCCTTAAGTGAACGTTTCATCATTAGGCTAGACGATATGATTAAACGTGGCTATTTGATCGCTATGGAGCTGATCACCTTGGCGGCAATAGCTTCATAATCATTATCAAAGTGGTGCCCTCCAGGTAAGATTTCTACAGGTGCTCCTGTATTTCTAAACTTCGTTGCAATCTCGCTATCTTCCCCGAAACCAAATATACACAGTTTATGCAGACTGACTTTCTTTAACTCCGCTACCACATCATAAGGTTCGCTTCGATCACCTAAACTTAGCATATCCGCCACATGGATCTCAAAATCGGCCTGATCATCTGGCGATAACAAAACCAATCCAGTGGTCGCTTTTCTTAACTTCTCGGGAAGGCGGTTGGCGATAAAGGGTATCACACAGGCCCCAAAAGAATAACCCATTATCGAAAAATTGATATTAGGTTCCCTTTCCTGAAAATAGGTCAAGATCTCGGACACTTCCTTTGTCGTTTGTTCTGGTGTCTTTGCATTCCAAAAATATTTCTGTGCATCCAAGCCGATCACTTTGATCCCTTTTGTCGCAAAAGTACTGGCCAGCTCCCTGTCGAAACTGGTCCAACCACCATCGCCAGAAATCATAAACATCAATTCCCTTGTAGCGCCCTTGGGTTCCAATATCTCAATAGGCATATCCGTTTTGAGTACACCCGCATTTTGGCTAGGCTGGCCCGCCACCTGCAACTTTTGAAAGGCCATCCGGAACTGGGGCAGCCAATTATCGGCAATGGAGAAACCATGCCCTACTTTGGGCAAGCTGACCAATTGGACATTTTCTATCCCTTTAAGAAAATCTGCTGTGGCGTTAAAGGGGCAGGTCTGATCTTTTACACCATTAAGTACCCAAAACGGAGCGGCCAGCTTTTCGCTACGATCCAGATAATAACTTTTTCCTGGCTTTAAGATATGGGAAGATAATCCACTGCCCTTACAGAGTGGTTTAGCCATATTGATATCCGGACAGAAGCCTAAGGCAATCCCGCCACGAAAAGTACCTGCCGGAGCCTGGGCAATCAAGCCATAGATCAGGGTTGCCCCATAGGAGTAACCTACCAATATGGGTTTCTGATAGCTTTCAAACTGATATTTCTTTTGGAGGGCCATGCTGAGCTGCTCGAAATCTGCAGCAGGATAATAACAATCCTTTTTTGAACGTGCCATTGAAGTAGCAAAATGCTTCGCGTCGATACCCGCGACGAGCGCCCCCTGTGCAGCTAGAAATTTAGCCATATTAATTACCCCAAACTGCCAACCTCCATCTCCAGAAACAAATAACACCAAGGCATTTGGTTTACCTTTCGGGGCGTACATGCTCAGCTTGCCGAAACTTCCATAGGAGAAAGTCTGTTGGGCGATGGCACATTGCGAAAACAACATGATAAATAAATACAAAATAAGCGATGATCTTTTAGCGGTTTGATCCATGGCAATCCTTCGATAGCGGTTAATATTTACTAGTGTAATTTAATAAAATGCGAATGGATTATGAAAGATATTTCTACGGTATTTTACCTTAAAAGCTATCAGATACTGAGATAGCTCTCGCTTAGATCATGTAGACGATCCACCTGACCGGAATGTATTTAGCTCTAGCATTTTGAACGGCTCTCAATTCCGCAAGAGGGGATGCGCACCAAGCTCAATACAAATTATTCGGGCAGCAATATGACTTCCAAAAACTTCACCATTTCGGTCCCCGCTATAGTATGGGCATGTAATTCAATCACTTGCTTGCCCTTTGGTAATAGCACCGTACCCAATTCAAGTTGATTGTCATGCAAACTGACAGAAGACGACGGATCTATTGTAAAATCCATATTCTTCCCTCCTAAATTTAAGCCGAGCTTCCCTCCCGTACCTGCAACATCTTTCACATACCGTATAGCCACCTTGAAGCGTCCGCCATTTAACACATTCGTTTCCCATCTCAAACCCTGACTTAAACTAGTCCAACCCGTCACATAGTAGCGATTCCTTTTACCATCCCCAAACTTCATCGGACTACCTATCTGTTTTGCATAAAAGGTTAGTAGCCGGTTTTTATTGATATTATGATCCACATACATTAAATCAGGATTAATTGGATTCGTTATCGTATCCTTCAATTGCACCACCACAACGAGGTCATCCTCCTGAGACGTAATTTGATCTATAGGAATATGTAGTCCATCTTTTTCGGATCTATATTTTCTGATCTTTTCTCCGGACAATAACGAAACAGAATTAACCTTAGCAATCAGTCCGCCGACAATGAGATCATTCCGTAGAGGGCGTTCGAATATATGTAAATACAAGGTATTTTTACGCTGTGTAATGACTCCCCAGGGCTGACGAGGTAAACGAGATGGTCCAACATCAATGACACTTTCACTATTCCCCCGCATCCACTGTCCTAAGCCCTTTAAAATTTCGACGTCAGCACCGTCGATGCTTCCATCACCCTTGGGGCCAATATTCATTAGAATATTCCCACCCATGGCCCCAGCCTTCGCTAAGAGTTTGATAAAATGAGCGGTCGGTTTATGGCTCTTATCGGTCGACGAATAGCCATAGGATTCATTTGTAGTTGGTATGGCCTCCCAATAAGCGCCAGAAGCAACTGGATAATATTCCTCAGGTCGATCTGCCGTATTCAGATAATCGCCATAATTCTTTTCCTCGGTACGCGCCAATCGACCATTGACTATGATATTCGGATCTGCTGTTCGAATAGCCTTTAAAATTCTCAGGTTTTCAGATAGCGGCAACTTATGAGGTGTATCAAACCACAACAAATCCGGATGATAACGCTGAATAAGTTCCTCAATCTGTGGAATCGCCTTTTGATCTACATAATGCCTGGCCTTTGTCAACCATTCGGGATACTTGTCAAACCAATTTGTACCACCCAACAATTTATCCCCACCTGGATTACTGTAATCCCAGTCATTGCCCGGAGCATCCGGATGCTCCCAATCAAAAGCATGCGAGTAATAGAATCCAAACAAAAGCCCATATTTATGGCAGGCTGCTGCTAATTCCGCCAATGGGTCCCTTTTAAATGCGGTGCTTGACAATGAATAGTCACTTGAAAATGCAGAAGGATACATCGCAAAGCCATCATGATGCTTAGCCGTGATGATAAAATATCTCATCCCTGCATTTTTTGCCAACAATACCCATTCCTCTGCATCAAACTTTAAAGGATTAAATCTACGTGCAGAATCAAGATACTCAGTACGTGGGATTTTCATCACACGCATCAGATGCTCCGCATAGCCCCCTCCCGGCCTCCCCTTCCAAATATTTCCATATTGAGAATAAACACCCCAATGAACAAACATACCAAATGAGGCTACCTTCCATTTTTCTAGGCGTTGTTCACGAGTTAATGCAGCTTGTTTCCACCAACCAGTCTCTGCTTCAACAATCGCATTTTTATCACGTGCTGTCGCATCATTAAACATATTTGAAGCCTCATTGCCCTCATTTACATTTTTAATCTGTGCGCTCGAAAACAATATTCCCGAAGAAAGCATAAGAAGAAAAAAACACTTGATTTTAAACATAACTTTGGTTTTATGAAGGTGGCAAATCCAACCTGAAAGATTTCAGACAGACACCCTTTCTAAATTTATTGAATTATTGTTCCTGGCGACCTAATGGAAGGAATACAGGATCGATTTTAACTATAATCAAAAATAATTTAAAACTACATTTTATAAGTGTACAATTCGTTCGTTTTAGGGGAAATATTGATCCGGGTCCCAAAAAAGAAAACCTATTCTTGAATAGGATGTTTATATCGTATATACATCTTAATATAAATAAACAGTGATCTAAGCAATAGATTGCTCCATGGTCACCAAAAGATCTTTAAAATATTTTTAACATAATCAGATACAAGCTATCTGTATTTATTGAATATTTGTCTAAAACTTTAAATTAATATGGAAAAACTAACCGCCAAAGCCAGCATCCAAATTCAGAAACCAATCAACGAAGTTTTTGAGGCCATTGTAGATCCTAATAAAATGAATCACTATTTTATAAAATCTTCAACTGGACGTCTAGAGACAGATAAAACGGTAGAATGGACATTTCCAGAATTTCCCGACAGTTTTCCCGTGACAGGAAAAACCATCAACCCCAATTCTTATATCTCTTTTGACTGGAGCGGGGGACTTCCAAATCAACGGGTAGAAATCACACTATCCACATTCGGAGAAAACGCGACGGTCATCAAGATTACAGAACACGAAATGAACAACGATGCAGATGGAATTCTGATTATGATGCGACAAACAGAAGGTTGGGCCAACTTTTTAGCGTGTATGAAAGCCTATCTAGAATATGATATCAATCTGAGAACTGGAGCTTTCGATTTTATGTTCCAAAAATAGTGCTATCTAAAAATAGCTGCTCATCGAATTACTTCAAACACAATATATTCAATTAAAGTTATCCGAATATCCGGCAAAGACTTCAACTATACATGGCAAAAAATAAAACGGCATATACCGAAGCATCTGTCCAAGACTTTATAAAAACAGTTGACGACCCACAAAAACAAATCGATAGTGCAATATTGATACAACTTATGGAAGCCACAACGGGTGAGCCGGCTAAAATGTACGGACCAACGATCATCGGATTTGGAAACTATCATTATACCTATGCAAGCGGGCATGAAGGCTATGCTCCTTTGATCGGATTCAGTCCGCGAAAGTCCGCAATCTCCCTTTATGTATTTACCGGTGCCGATGAGCACCGACATTTGGTCGATCAGCTAGGGAAATTCAAAATAGGCAAAGCCTGCATATACATCAAGAAATTAAGCGACATCAATATAGAGATACTCCATCAGCTTATGTCCGAAACGATACAGTTTATTGAAAATAAGTATACGAGAATCAAAGAATAACACAAATTATGGCAACGAGCATCGCAACAATAGACGAATATATCAATCAATTTGAAGAGGAGAAAAAAGAATATCTGATCAAGGTGAGACAGCTTATTGCTGGCTTAGTCCCTTCTTCTGCAGATGAAACGATCTCTTATCAAATGCCGACCTTCAGATACAAGGGTAATATCATCCATTTTGCGATGAACAAAAACCATTTGGGCCTCTATCCAGGACCAGCTGCTATAGCGTACTTCGCTACAGAACTCAAAAATTTTAAGACCACAAAAGGTGCGATACAAATCCCCTTGGATCAACCGATTCCAACACAAATAATTACCGATATTGTCAATTTTAATATTGATAAGCTTAAAGACAAACAAGGCCCTAATTGGTACCAAAGCCGAGGGAACTGGCAGGAGGCCGAAGAACTCATGCAGCAAATCATCCGGCAAACTTCCTTAAAAAAGGAATTCAAATGGGGGAGTAACATCTATACTCATAAAGGAAAAAATGTCATCGGTTGGGGCGGCTTTAAAAATTTCTTTTCCCTCTGGTTTTATAACGGTGTATTCTTAGCCGATCCGGATAAACATCTCATCAGTGCCTCCGAAGGAAAAACGAAAGCATTACGACAATGGCGCTTTGAAGACGTTATGGATATGGATGTCGAAAAAATAGCCGCCTATATCCAAGAATCCATCCAAACCATTGACGAGGGAAAAGAGCTCAAACCAACGAAATCTCCAACGAAGCCCCCCACTGGCCTATTATTAGAAGCGCTACAGGCAGATCCGACCTTCGGGGAAAGTTTCCGGGCTTTAACACCAGGAAAACAGAAAGAATACATCGAGTACATCGATGAGGCCAAGCAAGAAAAAACGAAACAATCCCGTCTTGAAAAAATTAAGCCGTTGGTCCTCGCTAAAAAGGGATTGAACGACAAATACAAATAGGTGAACGCTAAAACAAAAAGAAAATGATGAATAATTCAATTATCCCATCCATTTGGTTCGATCAGAACGCGCAGGAAGCCTTTGATCTTTACTGTCGCATCTTCCCCGAAAGCCATATTAGCAATAGCTCTCCCATCGTTGTTGAAGCTGTCCTAAACGGTGTAAAATTTATTGGAATAAATGGAGGTCCTATATTCAAACCCAACCCCTCCATATCATTTATGGCCATTTGCGAAAGCAAAGAGGAAATTGATCGTATCTGGAATTCACTTGCTGAGGGCGGCAATACCTTAATGCCACTAAACTACTACCCTTGGAGCCCTTATTACGGCTGGCTGGCCGACAAGTTTGGTGTCAATTGGCAATTATACCTCGGTAAACTAAGCGACACCAACCAACAGGCAATTGTACCAACCTTAATGTATTGCGGAGAGCAACAGGGAAATTGCGAACAAGCTTTAGCATTTTATGCAGAATTATTTCATGATTTTCGAAGCAATGGGATCATGAAATACACAGCAGGTGAATATATCGGATCAATCCAACATACCCAATTTTTAGTCCGGGATTTTACGCTCATGGCAATGGATAGCGGAGTTCCTCAAACTTTCACGTTTAACGAAGGTATTTCACTCACCATCCTCTGTAAAGATCAGCAGGAAATTGATTATTTCTGGAATAATATCACGAAGAAAGGTAAAGAGAGCATGTGTGGCTGGTGTAAAGACGAATTCGGCGTAAGCTGGCAGATCGTACCCGAACAAATTGCAACATTACTACAGCGACCGGGGGCAAATGAAGCGCTCATGAAAATGAAAAAAATCATTATCCAGGAGCTCATAGGATAATTTCAAGAGGAACCTCAAGCTGAGGATAAGAGCTATGTAAAAGAGTATTAAGAAAAGGGGATGAATAATCCCCTTTTAAGCTTTCACTTGCAATGCCAATGCGTACAATTTCATCTGTTTAATCATGGATAGCAAGCCATTTGCCCTTGTCGGTGACAAATGTTCTTTTAACCCTATTTTATCTACAAAATATAAATCGGCATCAACGATCTCCTTGGCGCTGTGTCCAGATAGCACTTTGACCATTAAACTCACCAAGCCTTTTGTGATAATCGCATCGCTATCTGCCGTAAAATACACTTTTCCATTTTTTATTTCCGGGAAAAGCCATACTTTGGACTGACATCCTTTGATGATATATTCATCTGTTTTGTATTGTTCATCAATTAGAGGCACTTCTTTTCCCAGCTGGATGATGTACTCATATTTTTCCATCCAATCCGTAAAGAAAGCAAAATCCTCAATTAATTCATCCTGTATTTCATTAATGGTCATACCTATTTTTTATTAAACCAACATATTGACCGCGCGTTGGATACCGGCGACCAAAATATCTATTTCCTCTTTTGTGTTATATACGGCTAAAGAAGCACGAATCGTTCCCGGGATGCCAAACCTATCCATGACAGGTTGGGCACAATGATGGCCTGTACGCACAGCGATTCCTAATTTATCCAAGATCACACCAACGTCATAAGGATGCGTGCCGTCAATTACAAATGAAATAACGGAACATTTCTTCTCGGCCGTTCCGATAAACCGCATACCCGGAATTTCAGCCAACTTCTCCGTAGCGTACTCCAACAAATCGTGTTCGTAGGCCTCGATATTTTCCAGACCTATTGAATTGATATAATCGATAGCCTCGTTCAAACAGATACCGGCCTCAATATTGGGCGTACCGGCTTCAAATTTAAAAGGCAATTCATTATAGGTCGTTTTTTCAAAAGTAACCTCTTTAATCATATCTCCCCCCCCCTGATAAGGCGGCATCGCGTTCAATAAGTCCTCTTTACCGTATAACACCCCGACTCCAGTAGGGCCGTACATTTTATGCCCGGAGAATACCAAAAAATCTACATCAAGCTTTTGAACATCAATCTGTATATGTTGAACCGCCTGTGCAGCATCAACTAACACAACAGCACCATGTCGGTGAGCAATTGAAATCATCTCACGCACAGGATTGATTGTCCCGAGGGAGTTTGAAACATAGGTTACAGCAACTAATTTGGTTTTCTCATTAAACAAATTGCTGTAGGCATCCATATCAAGCTCACCTTTATCATTCATCGGAATAACCCGAATTTTACAGCCCTTTTCATCACAAAGCATCTGCCAAGGCACAATATTAGAATGGTGCTCCATCGCTGAGATAATAATCTCATCACCTTCGTGGATAAAAGCTCTGCCATAACAAGTTGCAATCAGATTTATTCCATCTGTTGTTCCTTTGGTGATAATGATTTCCTTATCTTCCGCAGCATTGATGAAAGCCTGAACTTTTTTCCGAGTCACCTCAAAAGCGTCCGTCGATATCTGACTAAGATAATGTACGCCCCGATGCACATTACTATTCATATCTGTATAATAATGTACAATCGAATTGATAACAGAACTCGGCTTCTGTGTTGTCGCGCCGTTATCCAAATAAACCAATGGTTTACCATTGACCTCTCTCTTCAGAATCGGAAAATCGGCACGTATTTTATCTATATTAAATTTTTCCAACGTCGTCTAAATAATTTATACAAAGTTAATAGTATTTTATCGAATACAGGCTGGCCAATCTGTTTTTTATGTCATTATCAATATCGGTTTTTCAAGGTATCCTCAGCCAAAAAAGTAATTTCTGGCATTTTAAACAATTATAGTTCGCTTTTATAATTTATTGATGCTATTTAGTTACCTTTGTAATGATATGCAAGAATTACCTCTAAATTTACCAGAAGGCTCACGTAAAGAAGTGATGGCCTATTTGGAACCGTTCATGCTCAATGAGATGAGCGAATACCTGAAGCCTGTTGAAGACATGTGGCAACCTGCCGATTTTCTTCCAGATTCTTCTAGGGACACTTTTTTTGAGGAAGTAAAAGAGTTGCAGGAAAGTGCAAAAGAACTCTCTTATGATTTGGTCGCAGTATTAGTTGGAGACACCATCACCGAAGAGGCCCTTCCAACGTACGAATCATGGTTGACCATGGTAGAAGATGTTGACAAAAACGAACAGGGTGGATGGATGAAATGGGTACGCGCTTGGACGGCTGAAGAAAACCGCCACGGTGACCTGTTGAACAAATACCTTTATTTGTCAGGTAGAATAGACATGCGTCAATTTGAAATGTCTACGCAATATCTTATTCAAGACGGTTTTGATATCGGTACTGGTGCAGACCCTTACCGGAATTTTATTTATACTTCATTTCAGGAATTGGCAACCAACGTTTCCCACCGCCGTGTATCTGGGCTTTCTAAAAAAAGCGGTGATAAACTTTTGGCAAAAATGTGTGGTGTCATCGCATCTGATGAAGCACGCCATGCCAAAGCCTATATGTCTTTTATTTCAAAAGCAATCACCGTAGACCCGAGTGAAGTCATGATTGCATTTGAGGATATGATGCGCAAAAAAATCGTTATGCCAGCACAATTTTTAAGAGAAGCAGGCGAACCTCAAGGAGAAGCTTTTGCACATTTCTCTGATGCAGCTCAACGACTGGGTGTATATACTGCCTTAGACTATGTTGATATATTGAAAGACCTAAACAACGAATGGCAAATAGATCAAGTCACAGGGCTTAATGATAAAGGCGAGAAAGCGAGAGATTATCTACTAAAACTACCCGATCGTTTGGCTAGACTGGCTGATCGGATGAAGGTTCCAGAAAAAGATTATAAATTCAAATGGATTTATTGATATAAAAAAAGCTTGATTTAATAATCAAGCTTTTTTTATGTTGAACGAATAACTTTAATGTGTCAAAATTGTTAACGCTTATTTCACGTTACCCATCAATTTACGTACAACAGGCGACAAGGCTATAAGCACCACACCGGCAATCAAAGAATATAAACCTAATTGTTTATAACTCTCCGTATAAGTCACCAATTTATCCGCCAATGAACTTCCTTCCTTAGCTTCGGCCATACTAGCACCGATCAAACCTGCTACATACTGACCGTAAGCACTCGCCAAGAACCACATTCCCATCATGATACCTTGCAATCTCGCCGGAGACAATTTCGTCATAATGGAAAGACCAATTGGTGATAGACAAAGCTCCCCAACGGTGATCACTAGCAGGGCAAGTGTAAAGACATCCAACGAGGTCATACCATCGTGAGCGAATAAACGCGTAGCAAATAGGACATAATAGCCTAATCCCAAGAAAACAAAACCAAGACCAAACTTAATAATGGTATTTGGCTCAAGTTTACGCTTGCCCAACCAAATCCAAAAAAGGCCAAAAAGAGGTGCTAATGCAATAATAAATAACGCTCCCCCTGAATTGTTAACACCATTTGGATCGAGCGTCATAACGCCCAATAAAGAATCATTCAAATGCTTGGCAGCAAAGATGCTTAAGGAACCGCCACTTTGCTCATATATTCCCCAAAAAATAATCGAGAAAAGAATAAACACCAGGGCAGCAATTAATTTCTTCCGCTCTTCAGCAGTCACTTTAGACATTTCATAGAAAAGATATAACAGCGTCAATGGGCCAATTGTATACATAAAATAGTCTGTATACTGCGTTTTTGACACCATGACCTGAATAATAGGGATAAAAATCAATGTCGCAATATATACGGCATATTCTACCCATTTTGGAAGTGCCTTTGTTTTTACAATCGCATCAGGGTTACCCGGCTGAAGTCCAATTGGCCCCAAATGTCTTTTAGTGAAATGAAAATTCACCAAACTAACCAACATTCCTACCGCCGCCAAACCAAAGGCAACATTCCAACGATGTGCCTCAGAAATAATTGACGTCAGCATATACCCTTTACCGATCGCAACACAGATATATCCGCCTAAGAATGCACCTAAATTTATTCCCGCATAAAACAACGAAAAACCACCATCACGACGAACATCACCTTTTTTATACAGCTCACCTACCATCGTCGATATGTTGGGTTTAAAAAAACCGGTACCTATAATGATAAATGATAAACCAAAAAAGAAATACTTATGCGGATCTGCTGCAAGAAATAAGCTCCCTACGATCATCAATAAGCCACCCCAGAATAAAGACTTTCTAAAACCAAGAATTTTGTCTGCAAACAGCCCACCTATGAATGTAAACGCATAAACAAATGCCTGTGTCGCTCCATATTGTAAATTGGCATCCTTTTCAGCAAAGTTTAATTGTGTGATCATAAAGAACACCAACATACCGCGCATGCCATAGAAACAGAACCTTTCCCACATCTCGGAAAAAAACAAACTCCAGATTTGCTTTGGGTATTTTCCGTCAAAATTTTGAATCTCTTCTAGCGATTCCCTTGTACTAACCTCCATACTAATTTATATTAATCAAAAAAGCTTCTTTCGTAAAAGAAGCTTATATATTTGTTATTTAATTCCGTGCATCAATCGTTTAATCAATGGATTAAACAGCATTACTAACAGGCCTGCTAAGGCAGGAATTGCTGTAAATAAGAAGAAGAAGTAACTCAAGGAGTGTTCCTCTTGAATGGTCTCCACTTGCCCCCCCAATGCTGCAGCAAGTTTCTGCGCAATAGCGATTGCCAAGTACCAGATGCCAAACATAAATGCAAGCATGCGCGCAGGCACCAATTTCGACACATAAGATAAACCTACAGGCGAAATAAATAATTCACCCAACGTATGGAACAAATAGGTCAGCACCAAAAACACCATCGAAATTTTTGTCCCCTGACTTATTCCTATTGATCCTAATCCAATAATCAAAAATCCTATCGCAACCAAGATCAGTCCAAAGCCATATTTAAAGGCCGCCGATGGATTATACTTCGACTCCCAAATTTTGGATACTGAAGAGGCTAGTGCAATGATAAAAAATGAGTTTAGAATAGAGAACCAAGAAACTTTGATTTCTGATGCTTCTTTATTGAATTCGTTGTACAACATCCAGATTACTGCTCCCCAAATCAACCCAAAACAGATAAACAATACGATATTTGAAATGGCAATTTTGTTCCAGGTTACTTTTGCCAATTTAATCAGAACCCAAGAGATAATTGAAAGCGGTACAATCGTCAATAAACCATTTACCACATTAAAGGTCGTCAATGCAGCACCAGTAAGTGATCTATCAATATTATCTCTAGCCACAAGAACTAATGAAGTTGCTCCCTGCTCAAAGCTCATAAAAAAGAAGACCAAGAAAAAAGCCAACAGCACAACTGCGAACATCCGATCCCGCACCACTTTGTCGTAACGCAATATCCGCGTAACAACAAGATAAATAAAGAGAATCAACGCCACAATGACCATTATATACTGCCCTCTTAGAAACGGCGTATCCAACGTAGCAAACACATCACGAATCCCATTTTTAGACAAGGGGTCATTAAAAGCGTATACAAAACCAATAATAGAAACTATCGCGATCAATACATAATCCCGTATGGTAAATGGATTTCTTGTATCCGTATCCTCAGCGATAACTTTATGCTCCCCAGAGGTGGACTTATTTAAAACACCAAGATTTCCCATGAGTGGTTTTGCGAAAACAAACTGCAGTGTTCCCAAAAGCATAAAGATACCAGCCAAACCGAATCCCCAATGCCAGCCATAAGTTTCGGCAATATATCCACATAGCATCATACCAAAGAAAGCACCGGCATTGACCCCCATATAAAATATGGTATAAGCTCCGTCTTTTTTTTCTGGCAGATCTTTATACATCTCACCTAAGATAGATGGCATGTTAGGCTTGAAGAAACCCGTTCCGATAACTAGACACACTAAACCAAGGAAAAACATAATCGAAGTATCAAAGGCCATGGCAGCATGGCCAAGCGTCATAATCGCCGAACCGATGATCACAGCTTTACGCGATCCAATATATTTATCCGCTATAATCCCTCCTATAATAGGAGTTAAATAGAGCATCATGGCATAGGTTCCATAAAGTGCTCCAGCTTGTTGTGCAGTCCAAGACCATCCCGAGAAAGGACTACCTTGAATAACTGCAGCAGTTAAAAACTGCATTAAGAGTACACGCATCCCGTAGAACGAAAAACGTTCCCACATTTCTGTAAAGAAAAGGACAAAAAGCCCTGAACGCTGTCCCAATACATTTGACTTAAAAAAATCAGTCGACGGGCTAGTCGTAATATCCCCGTTTAATCTCCCCATAAATAATCAACCTTTATTTTTTTGATAAAATACTTACAAAGAAACAAAAACAAAATCACTTTTGACCAAAATAAAGTTGCATAAACAAAAAAAGGCAACCCTTTGGATTGCCTTTTCGGTAACAATTTTAATATGCCTTATCTTTTGTGCAATTGCTCATAAAGATCAATAACCTTTTTCTGCAATTCAATTACTTCGCTATCGCGTTGTTGTAATTTTTGCGTCAAAGCATTCACCTCATTTACATACTCTTTGTCTTCTTCAGAATCAGAAGTAGATAAAAGTTGAACAACTGTCAAATTGAATAATTTTGAGATTTGATTCAGGCGAGACAAATTCACATCTGTAATCCCTGTTTCAATTTTAGAAAATGCTGGGATTGAGATATCCAATCGTTTTGCAACATCCTCTTGACTCCACCCCTTTTGGTGTCTAAGTAATCTGATTTTTTTTCCTAATGCATTCATCTGGTAGATATTTTAAACAAAAATAATAAATTACAATTTAATTTACATTAAATTATAATTTTTTCTCTAAAAATCTCTAAAAAACCGATCAGCCAGCACGGACAAATTAACCCCATTATAATTATTTAAACTCATAAGAAGTAAATTGTAGCCCTTTGATTTGACACCATCTAAAAATGAATAGAGTCCGTCTAAACTTACAACAACCTCTAAATCAGGATTATTAAAATTATCCTTAATATTATTTGGGACACTTTCGATATCTTTATTAAGTTCTTTACAAGAATTTATATTCACGTAGACCACAGAGACATCCGACTCTTTCATCGAGTTTGCATATTGTAACAAAAAGGAAGAATCTAAACTATCATACGAGTTTAATTCGATAATTGTGACCAATTTCTGATTAGGAAATTGTTCTTTCACGGCGTGAATACTTGACTTCACTTTATCCGCATTACAGGCATAATCCTGATAAACCACCGATCCTTCCGAGCTTGCAACAAACTCCAAATAACGAATCGAAGTATTAAAACTTTTTATTGCCTCAAAGAACTCTTTCTTTTTGATCCCCAGCCATTCGCAGATCGTATAGGCCCCAGCAATATTAGATAGGTTGTGCTTACCAAACACCTGCAAAGGAACATCTCCATCCGGTGTATTGATATAAGTTACCCCCTTATTAATTGTATAATCAGGAATCTTATAGCCATGTCTATTGATCTTACAATCTTTCGTATCTTGGAGAACCTTCTGTAACACAACATCTTCCTTATTATAAATTAAGGTACCTTTAGGCGGAATTGAGTCAATAAAATCTTCAAATTGTTTAATATATTCCTCTTGTGATATCTTCGAGTTAAACTCGTTCCATACAATACCCGAAATTAAGGCTATATTCGGTTTATAATACAAAAACTTAGACTTCGGATCAATCTTGGATGAAACATATTCATCTCCTTCGATAATAATAATCTTATTATGCTTAGTAATATCGACCAACTTATCAAAGCCCCTTAATTGAGCCCCTACCAAATAGTCAAATTCTTTTCCTAGAAATCGCATAACGTGCATCACCATGCTCGTTATGGTTGTCTTACCGTAACTTCCAGCGATAACCACCCGGATTTTATCCTGTGAAAGCTCTTGTATAAATTCTGGAAAAGAATAAATTTTAAGACCTAATTCCTGTGCTCGCTTTAATTCAGGATTATCTGCCTGGGCATGAGCACCCAAGATCACAGCATCAATATCCTCCGTCACTTTTTCCGCAAACCAGCCCAATTGATTGGGAAGCAAGCCTGCTTCAATCAAATGGGAACGGGAAGGCTCTACGATCTGATCGTCAGAACCTGTCACTTGATGCCCTTGTTTTGCCAATGAAATAGCAAGGTTATGCATCACACTACCACCTATTGCTATAAAATGAATCCGCATAGCTAAATTATCGCTTCACAAACTTGGCTGCACACCAATTATTTAAAACTTTATTGGAGATAAACTCAAAACCTAATGACGTCGCCGCATCGCTTAAGATTGCTAAATCTTCCTGCTCATAGAAACCGCTTAGGTACAGCTCACCCCCTGTTCGAATGCTTAATGCATACTGAGGTAATTGTTCTAAAAGAATGTTACGATTAATATTTGCCAAAATCACATCAAAGACCCGACCTGTTAATACTTCGTAAGATCCACAGAGCGCCTCAATATGCTCAACATGATTGAGTGCCCTATTTTCGATCACACTTTCGACACATATTTCATCATAATCCACCGCCAACACAGAATTAGCACCTTTTTTTGATGCCAAAATGGCCAGAATCCCTGTACCGCAGCCCATGTCCAAAACCTGCTTGCCATTAAAATCATTCTCCAAAATATACTGAAGCATCATCGAAGTTGTTTGATGATGGCCCGTGCCAAAAGACATCTTCGGATCTATAATGATTTCATAGGGAAACTCAGGTTTTGCCTCATGAAAAGTTGCACGCACATAGCATTGCCCCCCAACCTCAATTGGGTTGAAATTACTTTCCCACAATTTATTCCAATTCTGGTTTTCTATTTCCTGTATCTTATAATCGACCTCTAGGCCTTCATAAGGTTGAAGCATCAAAGTTTCTAATGCTTGCAAGTCAAGATTTGCAGCTGAAATATAAGCTGCAAATCCAGATTCGGTATCCTCAAAAGTATCAAAGCCAATATCAGCCAAATCAGATATCAACAAATCCTTCTGCCATTCTTCGCCTGATCGCATTTGAAAGATAACCTCTACGTATTTCATTTCTAAAAATTAGCCGTTAAATACTTTAGCGATATCAATAAAATCTCTCGATTTTAAAGAAGCCCCTCCTATCAAACCACCATCGATGTCGGCTTGAGCAAACAAATCTTTTGCATTACCTGGATTACAAGACCCTCCATACAGAATACTTGTATTATCAGCAATCTCCTGACCATATTGATCAGCTAGCACCTCGCGGATAAATTTATGAACCTCCTGTGCTTGCTCAGGACTAGCTGTCAAGCCAGTACCAATTGCCCAAACTGGCTCATATGCCAATACCACAGATGCAAAAGCTTCTTTAGACAAGTGGAACAATCCATCTGTCAATTGTGTTTTGATCACATCAAAGAAAGCTCCAGATTCGCGTTCTTCTCTTGTTTCTCCAATACAGAATATTGGTGTTAAATCATGTTTTAATGCAATATCCACTTTAGATGCCAACAATGCATCAGTCTCACCAAAATAAGCACGTCTTTCAGAGTGCCCCAAAATAACATGTGAAGCGCCTACTGATTTTACCTGTGAAGCCGAAATCTCACCTGTATAGGCTCCGGACTCAGCTTGGTGAATATTCTGTGCACCGATATTTACATTTGCAACATTTTTCGACAATTGCCCAAGGCTTGACAAATGAATAAATGGGCTACAAACAACCAATTCTTGGTTTCCAATCACTTCATCTTTGGCCATATTGATAATTTCAGAAAACAAGCTCAATCCTGATTGATAGTCTAAATTCATTTTCCAATTACCAGCTACGATTTTTTTACGCATGATTTTACGATTTAATTATATTTTTTGTTAAGTTGATTCAATTTATCTTTAATCTGCTCCGTGAGCTCTTCCCCTTTTGATGCATACAGCGTCTCCAAATATGCCATAAACTTATCAAATTCATAAGTTTGCACACCTCCGTCGAACACCCAAGCAAATGACGGTACAAATTTAGCATAAAAACTTGTATCTGCTAGCATGCTTGCAATTCCAATTACCGTACCTGTATTTAAAGCCGAATTGATACCAAGGCGCGTATAGTCTCCAATAAAGGCTCCGCATTTTAACAGACCTGTATCCCGAACACCGTCCAATGCATAATCGTAAATTGAAACGGTCTTTAAGTTATTCTTCAAATTGGAATTAGAGGTACCAGCCCCTAAGTTACACCAATCCCCTATCACCGAGCAACCTAGATAACCATGATGCCCCTTGGCCGAAAAATCACCTATAACCGAATTCCCGATCTCTCCCCCAATGACACTCTGCTTCCCTATCGAAACATTGCCATAAATCGTGGCGCCCATTTTCACAACAGCTCCTTTACCAAGGTACAATGGACCACGCAAATGCGCTCCCTCCATAATTGTAACATCTTCATCGATATATATGGGGCCTTGGAGGGTATTGATCGTAGCACACTCCACGCTAACACGATCGGCTACATAAAGGTCATTTCCTAACAATTGATTCGTCACAGCTATACTGGACGACTGAACATCTTGTACCAGCAGATTGAAATCACTTGTTATTTCAGTTCCTGTAAGCAAAAACAGATCTTCTACCCCCTTTAGTAGATCCACTGACGTATCAATCTCTTGTACACGATAAGAACCCATACGTGCATAACAACAAGCGATAACGTATCCACCCTGTACAAGGACCTCTCCTACACCCAAGCGCTGTATAGCCTGCAATAATACTACTGACGGGATAACGTTCTCAGACAGCCAAATAATCCCCTCTTCGTTCGAATGAGCGGCAATATAGTGTACATCAAATGCTAAAGCTAATTTTTGCCATTTCTCCCGTAAAGTCAGTATACCAACCCGAAGGTCCAAGCAAGATTTCACGAAAGTAAATGGATAAAGACTCTTTCTATCAAAAGTAGTTAATGGGGAGCTAAGCTTATCCAACAACTGGATCGAATCAAAGCAATCTGTAAAGAAGATTTTCACAAATTAAAAATAACAAAAAAAACTCGACAAATTATATTTATCGAGTTCTTAATATTGTAATATACAGATCTGCTACAATTATTTTTTGTTGTAACGGTTACGGAATTTGTCGATACGACCAGCAGTATCAACCAATTTCATTTTACCTGTATAGAAAGGGTGTGATGTATGAGAGATCTCTAGTTTTACAACTGGATACTCATTACCATCTTCCCATGTGATAGTTTCTTTAGTATCAACACAAGATTTTGTAATAAAAGCATAGTCATTTGACATATCTTTAAATACAACTAATCTGTAATTTGAAGGATGCAAATCTTTTTTCATTATTATTATGATTACGTATATTCAATTATTGAGGTGCAAAGATAACTTATAAAAATGTAACTTACAACAATTACCAAGAATAATTAGCTGAATTTTTCCACATTTTAATTAACGGCACTTATCAAGACTGCAAATGTAACATTCTTTCCCGGAACAAAAGAATAATTTTGTTTATCGACTTTTTTACCTAACTTAACTACCTACAATTAAATCACTTACATAATTATGAGCAAATTAGATGAAAAAATTGCTGCATATGTTGCAGAATCCAAAAAGCTAGGCTTATCATTAGATGAAGCATTTATTGCAAAAGTAACAAAAGGAATAGGACCTTCCATTTACAATGCAGACTCCGAAACCGTCGCTGCATCAGATCCCGAAGAACTGAACCGTGTCAAACAAAATTTCTTAATCAAAAAACTAGGGCTAAAAGATGGCCCTGAGCTAGACAAAGCATTAGAGGAGGTTATTACCGCTATTGGTAAATCCAATAAAAATAAATACCGCGTATTAGTGTATGCTTTATTGGCAAAGAAATTCAAAAAAGAATCTGTTTACCAATAAGCATCACCTTTTTTACTCAACTCCTAACCAAAGACCATTTCTCCAAAAAACTCGGGGAGATGGAAGTTAGGAGTTGGGTTTTCTATTTTATTCCAAGAGATAAAATGTGGTTGTTTGAGATGATCGCCACATTTATAAAAATTCCCATGTATCAGTTTACCTTTCAGCTCTACAAGATCGTCAAACTGAAATACAGCAAGTGGAATGACCTCAATCATACTCCACCGCTTATCGGAACCATTACGCTCAATTAAAGAGTAAGTACGCACCTGTTCTATTGTTGCAATGTCCAACCGATTTCTACTCGCCTTTTCGGCAGGGCCATAACCGATAAGGCCCGTTCCAATTAGATTAAATTCAAGATTATAATAATGTTTGCGTCCATCAAATGAAATAAAGAACTCCACACAACTATCTTCCCATACATTTTGATTTGTATCGGAATAATTACCCCGAAGTTGTTCTTCGATGACATCATATTGCAACACTAGATACTCCCGGGTGTAGCCAATCTTAAATTGTACCTCAGGTTTATACGGGAAAGATTCGCTCCAATTATTAAACTCCAAAGAATGCGATTCAAGATGGCTTAAGAGCTTCGACAAAGTATGATAATCTAGTGTATTGGTCAGCTCTGCTGCGATAGGCAAAATGGTTAGTTTTTTCATTCGAATATTTTTTTTACAGAAAAAAGAAGCTTCATCTACGCGATCGAAGCTTCTCAATATGATTAAAGGTATAAAATTGTTAAATGCAATCAAAAACTACCTTACGCATAAATGCTTCATTCTTTTCCATCTCCTCAACCAATTTCAGTTGCGTATTTGTACGCACAAGATTATGGTCCTCATATTTAGTCTTGTAGTAATGGTCTCCTTCCAAATAGTCCGTTAAGAAACGTACTCCTTGCATATATGGCAATAAGAAGGCTCCATCTACCAATGTTTCTTTCTCCAAAGTTGTCAAGAAGTCATTCGCTTCCTCCAAATAACCTTCGGCATATGCTTTATACAAAGCAAGATTTAGCAGAATTTTCGAAACATCCTTCTCATCCTCAGCAACGGGGTTAATAATCGTCCGAATAGCATCTCCAAAGTCGTATGCCACATAGCCCGGCATGACGGTATCTAAATCGATCACACATTGCATCTTATCCTGGCGATCTAACAATACATTATTAAACTTGGTATCATTATGTGTAATACGCAGCGGAAGCTCCCCCTTACTACCAAGTTCAAGAATGGTTTTCATTCGATCTTCACGACTAAAGATAAAATCCAATTTGTCTTTCACCGACGCTACGCGTTGACAGACATCATTAGCGATTGCTTTTCGAAGATTTTCGAGTCTAAACTCTATATTATGAAAGTTAGGAAGTACCTCAACGATCGATGAGGCATTTAAATCCGATAGCTGCTTTTGAAACAAACCAAAAGCACGACCACCTTCCGCTGCCTGTACTTCAGTCTCTACAATATCATAGCTTTTGGTATCCTCTATGAGAATAAACATGCGCCAATAATTACCCTGACTATCTTTTATATATAATTTCCCATCTTTTGTAGGAACTATTGTCAATACATAGTCGCTGATTCTTTTTCCTTCAGCGACTTTAACTTTCTTACTAAGATGCTTGGTGACAATCTCAATATTGTGCATTAATCCATCCACGTTCGGAAAAACATGGTGATTAATACGTTGTAATAAATGCGATACACCGCTATATACAGTAGTAACTACGCGATAAGTATCATTGATATGGCCAGAACCAAACGGTTGCACTGAAATGATATCTCCTTCTAATGTGAATTGTTTTGCTGCGTTCTCTACTACTAATTGGTTAAAATCAGACATTAAACTATGTTTTTTAAATCATCAATGTGCTTGCAATATCACAAATTGAATTAATAAATGATAATTTTTATTTCAATCAAACGTTTGCATGAAATTTAATAAAATTAAGCAAACGTTTGCACTTTCATTTATCCCAAATGAAATAATATATTTGTTAATAGTAGCCAGTCTTAAAGACTGTTTTCAAACAAGTAAATAACTAATATACAAACTCCTTATATCTCAAAACAATGGATAGAAGAAATTTCATAAAATCGACTGCCATCACTACAGCTGGAATCGGTGTCCTTTCAAGTACAGAATTATTTGCTCAAACAAATGGGAAAATAAAAATCGGTTTTATTGGCGTAGGCCTTAGAGGACGTAATCACGTTCAAATTGCCCTAAACAGAGATGATCTAGAAATTGTGGCTGTCTGTGACACCCAGGAAGAATCTCTAGCACAATGCCGTAAACAATTCAACGCAAAAGGCACCAAACTTCCAAAAGAGTATACTGGTGGAGTTGATGCTTACAAAAAGATGTTAAGCAATGAAAAATTAGATGCTGTCATTATTGCAACGCCTTGGCAATTCCACAAAAACCAAGCTATTGATGCAATGAAAGCTGGTCTATACGTGGGTTGCGAGGTTATTGCAGGTTTAACGCTACAAGATCACTGGGATATTGTGAAAGCATCCGAAGAAACTGGAAAACCTTACATGACCCTAGAAAATGTTGCCTTCCGTCGTGATGTACTTGCGGTATTGAATATGCACAGACAAGGACTATTTGGTGAATTGTTGCACCTGGAAGGCGGTTATCAACACGATTTACGCGAAGTATTATTCAATGACGGAAAAGCCTATTATGGCCATGGCGTTGAATATGGTCCGAAAGCGATTTCTGAGGCACAATGGCGTACACAGTTCAATATCGACCAAGATGGTGATCTATACCCTACACACGGTTTAGGTCCAATTATGCAATTTGCAGATATCAACAAGGGGAACAGATTCACTCATATCACTTCGTACTCAAGTAAAGCCCGTGGATTGGCAGCCTATGTCAATAAAGTTTCCCCGGGACATCCTAACGGTAAGATCAATTACAAAAATGGTGATATCACTCAAACGATGTTACAATGTGCGAATGGAGAAACCATGTTATTAACGCATGATACACACTTACCAAGACCTTACTCTATCGGTTTCCGCGTACAGGGAACAGATGGTATTTGGATGGATGTTGCCAAAGGTATTCACATCGAGGGTAAATCCAAACCACACACCTGGGATTCTGCAGACGAATGGGTAAAGAAATACGATCACCCAATCTGGAAAAAATATGAAGAGGTAGCAAACGGTTCTGGTCATGGCGGTATGGACTGGTTCGTATTCAATGCGTTCATTCAGGCTGTAAAACAAAAAGTACAGACTCCAATTGACGTGTATGATTCAGTAACCATGAGTGCTGTATTCCCATTATCTACCGAGTCTATTGCAAAAGGAAATAAAACGTTGGAATTCCCTGATTTCACAAAAGGAAAATGGAAAACCAAGAAAAATACCTTTATGTTAGATGATAGTGGAATGTAATTGAAAAAACACGCTTATTATCATAAAAGCCGTATTGAAAGATATACGGCTTTTTTTATGAATGCTCGACATAATCAGAATAATCCTACTATTTGGCCGGTCTTTTCCGTAAATTAGCCTAGCAAACAACTTTTTCAACTCATTATGCTTACCGAAGCAATTATTATTTTAGTCCTGATTATTCTAAACGGAATACTATCGGCATCAGAAATATCCATCGTATCCAGCAGAAAGGCAAGGCTACAGGCTGAAAGCGATAAAAACAATGCCGCTGCAAAAATAGCGCTAAACCTAAAAGAATCGCCCAACAGCTTTCTATCCACTGTACAAATAGGCATTACCCTTATTGGCATCCTAACCGGATTCTTTTCTGGCGGCAGTATTTCATCTTACCTCGTAGAGATCTTTAATAAATCCAGTATCATAGCCCCCTATAGTGAACAGCTCGCCGTTATCATTGTCGTCTTTATCATCACCTACTTTTCGTTGGTGCTTGGTGAACTGGTCCCCAAACGTATCGGTATGGCTATTCCGGAGAAGTACGCGATGCTGATTGCTTACCCGATGAACCTGCTTAGCAAAATCGTTCGGCCATTTGTATGGCTACTCAGTATGTCGACGGAGTTTATTGTCAAAATACTCAATATCAAGAGCAGCGGCAATAGTGTCACAGAAGAAGAAATTAAGGCATTAGTAGACGAAGGTGTCGACAGTGGCGTCATCGAAGGTATTGAGCACGATATCGTCGACCGTCTGTTGAGTTTAGGGGACAAAAAAGCGGTCAACCTAATGACTCACCGCAAAAACATTGTTTTTTTGGATCTGGAAGATTCCTTTGAAGAAAACAGAAAGATCATTTTAGACAACGATCATTCCATCTACCCAGTCTGTGAAGGTGGCCTCGACAATATTAAAGGCGTTGTTCATGTAAAATCATTACTCCGTCAATGCCTCCAGAACGAAGCATTTGATCTCAGAACACTTATGTTACCGATCAAGTTTGTTAACGAATTCAGTTCATCTTATAGCATTATGAATACCTTGCGTACCTCCAGTATCCATCAAGCGGTTGTCATTGATGAGTATGGGTCACCACAGGGAATTATTACTTTACGGGATATCGTTGGCGATTTGGTCGGCAACATCACAGAAAGCGACCTAAGTGCCCGTCCGACAATACGTCAATTGGAAAACGGCGATTATGTTGTCGACGGACAATATCAGATTGAGGATCTTTTGGATGAATTTGAAATCGGTCTTTCCGAAGAAGACGAAGATGAGATTAGTAACGTAACCACTGTAGGAGGCCTCGTGTTTCTAAGATTAGATCACGTACCCGAAGAAGGCGAACGTGTCCGATTTAAAAATCTAATTTTCGAAGTGCTTGATATGGATGGACATCGCATCGATAAGCTACTTTTAAAAGTGGAAGAATAAACATAAATAAGCATCAACAGAAAAGTAAAAGAGATAAAAAAGGGCCAATCAGTGTATTGATTAGCCCTTTTTTTATGATGCTATCGATCCTGATTAGTTGATCCCATGCATCATTTTTTTCAATATTGGATTGAAGACAATTAATAGCAATGCCGTAACCCCAGGAACTATTGCAAATATCATAAAGAAATAGGACATCGAATGTTCTTCTGTAATGCGATCAATGTATGAGCCTAAAAATCCACCGATAAAATTGGCAATTGCCGAAGCACAGAACCAGCAACCGAAAAGAAGCCCTAAAAATTTCTTTGGGGAAAGCTTACTAACATAAGACAAGCCAACAGGTGAAAGACAAAGCTCACCTGCTGAATGAAAGAAATAGGCGATCACCAACCAAATCATACTCACAGACGCTGTCTTTGCTCCTTGAGGAATCTCGCTCGCCCCATAAGCTAATGCTGCAAATCCAATTCCCACCAATATTAAACCTAGCGCAAACTTAACTGGTCCCGAAGGGTTCCATATCTTCTCCCAGAATTTGCTAAATGACGATGCCAGTGAAATAATAAAAAATGCATTCAATATCTGAAACCATGAGGCCCCAACTTCCGATCCGGTTATTCCAATTTCTCGAAAAACTTTCCATAAGCCCAAGCACCAAATGATACCAAATGAGACAGCGGTAAATAAAATAGTCAATGGATACTGTTTATATATTTTTCTAGCCAATGCTGTTAGGACGATCGTCACAATAACGATAGGCACAATAGTCAAAATAGTATCAATCCATTTAAATGTCACTGCCGAACTTCCAGACAGGACCCTTTGTGTATAATCCTTTGCAAAGATAGACATGGATCCGCCCGCCTGTTCAAAAGACAGAAAGAAAACCACACTAGCCAACATAAATATGGTGACAACGATTAACCTATCACGGACAACATGTGCAGGAATGACCTCCTCCTCCTCTTCGTGATTTTTGATCTTTTTTTCATGGAAAGCCTGAAGTGCTTTAGGTGAATCTCCGATAATTCCAAATATTTTTTGTCCAAAATAGAATTGCAACATCCCAAAGAACATAAATACACCAGCAAGCCCGAAACCATAATGCCAACCAATTTTTTCGCCGATATAACCACATAGAAGCATTCCCAAAAATGAACCCGCATTGATGCCCATATAAAATATGGTATACCCTGCATCTTTTTTAGGACTTTGATCTGGATAAAGATTTCCTACCATGGAAGAAATATTCGGTTTAAACATCCCGTTACCCAAAATCATTAACACAAGACCAAGATAAAAGAAATTGGAATTCACGCCCTCAAATGCCATAGACAAGTGCCCCAAAGTCATTACCAAAGCGCCTATCAAAATCGCCTTCTTAAAACCGGTTAGCTTATCGGCAATCATTCCACCGATCAATGGGGTTAAATAGACAAAACCAGTATATAAACCGTAAAGTTTCATGGCACGTTCATTACTCCATTCCCATCCCCCATCAGCAAGGGAACTTATTAAAAATAAGGTCAACAATGCCCGCATACCGTAGTAACTAAACCGCTCCCACATCTCTGTAAAGAATAGCACAAATAATCCGGCAGGATGCCCATTTACCATCTTGTCATCGATCCCCTGCTTAGCAAGATGTGCTACAAGAACTTGATCTTTTTCTTGATTCATATAATTTCAATAATTGTTTTATAACTCAGGTTTTGTTTTTATTTTGATAAAAATCGCTTGAAGATACACTATTTTTCTATGAATTAATCAATTCCATGCATCATCTTTTTTATTTTTTTGTTACCCAGAATAAGAAATACAGCAGCCACCATAGGAATTACTGTAAATACAGCAAAGAAATATGACATGGAATGAGATTCTGTAATCTTATCAATATATGACCCAATGAAGCCCCCTATAAAATTAGCTATGGCATTGGCACAAAACCAAAAACCAAACAATAAGCCCAGGAATTTTTTGGGCGATAGTTTACTGACATAAGAAAGTCCGACCGGACCAATACATAATTCGCCCACTGTATGAAAAAAGTACGCCAACACCAACCAGATCATACTAACAGAGGCCGTCTTTGCACCGGTAGGAATCTCAGAGCTTCCAATGGATAAAGCTGCAAAACCAATCCCAACCAATGTCAGTCCCATGGCAAACTTAATTGGACCAGAAGGATTCCATACTTTCTCCCATATCTTACTAAATGATGTGGCCAGCGTAATGATAAAGAAAGAATTTAACATCGGAAACCAGGATACAGTAACTTCTGAATTCATACCATAATATTCCCGATAAACTTTCCAAAGACACAAAGACCAAATGATCACAAAAGAAATACTCGAAAAAAGTATGATCATAGGGTATTTACGTACGATTTTCTTTGCTAAAACAAACAGTACTCCGGTAATTACCACAATCGGCAACACCGTCAATGCAGCATCCAACCATTTAAATAAAACCGCCACTTCACCACTCAATACCCGTTGTGTATAATTTTTCGCAAAGATCGTCATCGAGCCACCTGCTTGCTCAAAAGCTAAATGGAAAACAATACTTGACAACATAAAAATGGCTATTACCAGCAAACGATCACGAACAATATGCTTTGGATTTTCTTCTTGACCGGCCGCAATATCGGTTAACTCGTCTCGCTTCTCGGGTGTATTTCCAATTTTTCCGAAAATGGGTTGTGCAAAATAGAACTGCAACATTCCCAAAAACATAAATACTCCGGCAAGCCCAAAGCCATAATGCCAGCCGATCTTCTCACCAATATAACCGCATAGCATCATTCCTAAAAACGCTCCCCCGTTGATGCCCATATAAAAGATGGTATAACCCGCATCCTTTTTACCGCCTTTATCCGGATATAATTTCCCTACCATCGAAGAAATATTGGGTTTGAACAATCCATTTCCCAAAACAATCAGCACCAAACCCACCAAAAAGAAGCTTTTATTAAATCCCTCTAAAGCCATAGCGATATGTCCCAGCGTCATAATTATGGCTCCGACCATAATGGATTTTTTATATCCTGTTAGGCGATCGGCTATAATCCCGCCGAACAGTGGCGTTAAAAACACCATCCCGGTGTACAAACCATAAAGCTTCATGGCCTCGGAGTTGGTCCAACCCCATCCTTGTTGGGCAATGGTAGAAACCAGAAAATTTACCAACAGCGCCCGCATACCATAATAGCTAAAACGCTCCCACATCTCTGTGAAGAATAATACAAACAAGCCGGCAGGATGCCCTTGTACCAATACATGTTCCGCCCCTACTTTTTGCAAATGGGTTTCAAGAACTGCATTTTTTTCAAAATTCATGTTTTTTTAGTCGTTATTTTTCAAAATAAGGTAGTGCGATTTCCATTTATAAAATATACCATCGGTAAACGGAAAAATCCGATGATCCTCTACACAAAGAAAGAGGTTGTTCACTCGTCTTCATATACTCAAGCAAGATAGTGAAGATTTTAATAGGTTTCTAACGAATGGACGGCAGTTTTTTTCGTTGTTGCATCCGAGCAACACTTCAATTAAAACCTATTAACTAGCCGAGTTCTTTCCATTTCCTGAAAAGAACTCGATTAGTTAAATATTAAATCAAAGGGCGCAAACGTTCCAGTAATTTTTTAGTAGCAAAAATACCCTCTTCTTCGCTCAACTTACTTCCCTCATATTCAATGCCCACATAACCTTTGAATTTTGCTTTTTTAACAATCTTCAACATACGCTCATAGTCAATTTGCGTTTCATTTCCATTGGCATCAAAATCATGTGTTTTGGCACTCACGCCATGCGCATAAGGCATTAGATCCGTTACACCTTGATAACGATCATACTCATAGAAATTACCAAGATCAGGTAAACTTCCACAATACTTACTACCTACTGCTTTTAATGTATTGGCCAACCAGTCACCATGCGAAGAGATACCACCATGGTTTTCCACAATAATACTGATTCCTGCTTTTTTGCCTATATCAGATAAGGCAGTTAAACTTTCAACAACACGTTTACTTACTTCCTCAGGAGTCCCTTTTCCAGCCGCATTGACACGGATTGCATGACAACCTAAGAAATTAGCTGCAGAAATCCACTTATAATGGTTTTGCACGGCTTGTTTTCTCTTTGTTTCATCTTCATCACCGAGATTTCCCTCACCATCAATCATAATGAGTACATTACGTACACCATTATCTTTTGCACGCATATTTAGCTCAGTAAGGTAGTTATTATCATTAGCCTTATCCTTAAAAAACTGATTTACATATTCCACCCCGTAGATACCGTATTTTTTGGCAGCTAATACCGGAAAATCCAAATTGTTCAAATCTCCCTTGAACAAGGATTTATGCAATGACCATTCAGCCAAGGAAATGTCAAACCAATCTTTCTTTGCTACCGCAAAACTCTCCAAAGAGGGAGCTAATGCTATACCAGCAGACGCTAGTGCAAGGTTTTTAAGAAAATCTCTTCTTGAATTCATGTGTTTAGATTTAATGTGTTATTTAAATATTTCCCCAGCCAGTAGTCAACACATCAACGAGGTGCAGCGTCTGAATGGGTAATTTATGTTTATCGATATAAGATTGAAGCTGTAGCAAACAAGATGAATCAGTGGAAATAATATAATCCGCATTCAGATCAAGTGCATTGCGCACTTTTTGCTCAGCCATTGCTGCGGATATTCCTTCGAATTTAACGGCAAAACTACCCCCAAACCCACAACATGTCTCGCTATCTTTCACCTCCACCATCTCCAAACCTAAGACCTTACTCAATAATTTCCGTGGTTCCTCTTTAATCTTGCACTCCCGCAAAGCCGAACAAGAATCGTGGTACACCGCAACACCCTCCAACTCAGCTCCAAAATACTCTTTTTTTAGCACGTTTACTAAAAAATCAGAGATTTCCATAACCTGTTGCTGTATTTTATGACATTGATGGGAATCTGCCGAATTTGCGAATAAATCATTATAGGCATGTCGTACCATACCAGTACAGGACGCCGAAGGAGAAATAATCACATGATCTCCCGAGAAATCACCTAAAAACTTCCGTCCGACCTGTTTTGCATCATCCCAAAATCCAGCATTATAGGCAGGCTGGCCACAGCATGTCTGCTCAGGATTATAGACAACCTCGCAGCCGACCTTTTCTAATAAACGAACCGTATTAAAAGCGGTCTCAGGGTAAAGCTGATCTATAAAACAAGGAACAAAAAGTTCTACTTTCATATGCAATTCAATCAATAAAATTAAGATTTATTGGATACTAATATCCGGATCAAAAGTAACAATCCAATTACAAAAAATAAAGAAAGAACCAATGCCGAATATCGAATATTGTGTGTAACCTGTTCTATAAACCCGAATGAGAATAATCCAATGACAATGGCAACTTTTTCTGTGACGTCATAAAAAGAGAAGAAAGCAGTCGTATCTTTGATATCGGTCGGAATTAATTTAGAATAGGTTGAACGCGATAAGGACTGAATCCCGCCCATCACTAAACCGACCAATGCAGCAATGATATAAAACTGAAGTGGGGTAGATAAATAAAAGGCCGAAATACAGATTCCGATCCAGATCATCACCACAACGATCAACACCTTAATATTCCCAAAAAGTGTAGATAAATAAGACATTAGAAATGCACCTAAGATAGCTACGAGCTGAATGAGAAGAATGGTGGCAATCAACCTTTCTGCGCCTAAATGTAAAATTTTCTCCCCAAAAGAAGAGGCTACAATCATCAACGTCTGAACACCAATTGCATAAAAGAAAAAAGCCGGCAAAAACTGCTTTATTTCAGGAATACCTTTGATCTTTTGGATAACGTGGCCGAATTCATCCCGTACATTCTGAACGAAACTCTTACCTGTGTTATTCTCGGTTGCTTCGATTTTAGGCAGGTATTTAAAAGGAATCATTGAAAACCCAAGCCACCACAATCCGACCATTAGAAACGATATACGGGCCGGTAGTGAAGCATCTGTAATACCAAACCATTCAGGCTTAAGCACCACTACAAAACAAAGAATCTGTAAAGTGACACAGCCAATATAACCATAGGCAAAACCTTGCGCACTCACCTTATCTTGCTGATCGACTGTCGCCAAAAGCGGCAAATAGGAATTATTAAACAAAACACCGCCAATATACCCCATCGCTGCTAGCACAAAACAGATGATACCAATTTCCAAAGTTTCAAGTTTGAAAAAAAATAAACACATACATGCAACTGCGCCAACATAAGTGAAGAATTTCATAATCTGTTTCTTTTTTCCTTTTGCATCAGCGTACGAAGAAATAAAGGGCAAAGAAAAAGACATCAACAGATAGGCAAAAGCCAAAGAAAAATTGGAAAGTGCGGTATTGACGACTTCAATCCCAAAGAAACGAACAACATCACCATGCTCTTTTGTTGTAGTAATTGCGGTATAGTAAACAGGGAATATCGTGGAAGTAATAACAAGGTTGTATGCAGAATTGGCCCAATCGAACATGGCCCAAGAACGAATCAATTTTTTATTGTTTTTTACAATTGCTTCCATTTAAATTGGCTTAATAAGTTTGACGAATATAAGTAATTATTTTAGCCATTTCTTTACGAATTGCACTTGCTCGATCATCTATATAATTATTGTTCATAAAAGAAAATGCCAGGCGCCTTCCTGTCCGTGTGATCAAATAACCACTTTGATTATAGACAGATGTAATCGTTCCTGTTTTAGCAAAAACAAACGGTTCTCCGAGATCTTTGCTATAGGTACGTTTCAGGGTACCATCTACACCTCCAGCCGGAAAAAGACGAAACCGTTCCTTCTCATCCGGCAACTTATTTTTCAAGACGACCAATAGATCGACATTATTTTGCGGAGTCACTTTGTTATAGGACGACAAGCCCGATCCATCAAAAATGGCAACCTCAGCTGAAAAGTATTTATAAACGTTATTCTTCATCCAGTCGCGCACCAAGTAAGTATCAAATTGACCGAATTGTTTCCACGAACACATCATTAAAAATTGTTCAGCAATAAAATTATCACTTGGCAACATCATTTCACGGATTAAATTTTTGGTACTGCCGGAATAGAGTATCTTGGTATTGCTTGGTTTTTGGTAAGACAATAAGGTCACGGATTTACCTAGACTATCCGACAATAATTTAATAAATAAGCTATCAGAATAGATAAATGGAACTTCATTGACATAGCCGTTCGGAACGGGACGTTTGGACATCCAAAAGGAATTTGCACGAAATGAACGGGAAAGTTCAAAATCACCTGCCTTAGGTTCCGGCAAAAAATCCAGTGAATTTTGAAAACTAGCTGGAGAAGTTGATAAATAATTATAACCTTTTTGTCGAAAAGTGACCACATTGCCATAAATAGGAAATGTACTGATTTCAGGCTGATAATAAGCTTCAAAATCTTCCATCGCCCAACCATGCGCAAAGAACTTATTCTTCATTGTCCCTGGCACAACAAAAATGCGTTTATTCGTATTTTTTAAAAAGTTGTACACCACCCGGGTATCTAAGCGATTATGCAAAAACGTCGGATCACCTGTCCCCCAAATAAGCAGCGAGTCTCCACGTTCCACATACTCCAAACCAGGTATTGAATCCCCCAAAAGTGCTAGAGCAGCATAGGTAGTATACATCTTTGTATTGGAAGCTGGTGTAAAATGCTTATTACCATTTATATCCATGACATATTTATTGGCATTTAGGTCATACAAAGAAAAACCAACAAAATGATCATTTAATATTTTAGATTCTTGAAATAGCTGATAAACATCCTCAAAACCCTGAGCCTTCGTCACGAAACTAGCAACTGACACAAACCACAACAGCAACAATGCACTTAAAAATTTTTTCATTGCTGTAAACATAACAAAAAATGCGGCCATCTGATTAGATGGCCGCGTAAATAATCGAATACAAAAAAATTAGTATCCGGGATTCTGTTTTAGATTTCCCATACTCGCATTGATTTCAACTTGAGGAATCGGGAAGATTTCATTTTTATTGGGAGTAAAGTTGATATTTTTAAATGTAGGAAGAATACCTCCTTCGAAGGCCGAATAGGCTGTAATTACATCCTTCGCTATCCCCCAACGTACAAGGTCATAAAAACGATGTCCTTCCATTGCGAGCTCCAATCTACGCTCAAAACGTACTGCTCGTCTAGCCTGATCTTGGTCAGTGAAAGTGAGATAAGGTTTCACATTATATTTTGCAGCAGGCACTCCAGTATCTGTCAGCTTTCCAGGCAATTTAGATGCCCTGATTCGAATAGAATTGACATACTTCAATGCTTCAGGAAGGTTATTCAATTCAACTTCACACTCAGCCGCCATTAATATAACATCGGCCAGGCGAATAATATTTACATCTAAATCTGTAACATAGGTGCCATCATTCGCCGTATGTCCTGAGAATAGCGCTTTAGGGATCATTGTCTTTATAATAGAGAAGGGGCCAGCATGTGGTCGCTGTCCATCCTCACGTCTCAACCAAGGATCTCCAGGAAATACACCATAATCCAAATACATGACTCCTCTTCTTCCGACATTATAATCAAGGCGAGGATCGAATTGTAGATTTGTATTCACCTTATAATCAGTAAGATCCTTTCCTGTCAAAAGAATATCCGAAGTATACGGATTGTTTCTATAAGATCCATCTAACAACGGTAATCCATTCGCGTCAACTTTATAGGCATTAACCAAGTCTATGGAAGGTTGATAAAAACCACAACATCCAACAGGTCCACCATTTAAACCCGACAACATATCCCCAACATTTGCATTATCTCCCGAACCATCCGGGTTAATTATATGCTTTGATACCATAATTGCCTCAGGACCGTCTTCTTTCAGTACATCGTAGTTGTCCTGGTAAGGCATTGTGGTGATGTCTTTTCCTGCAATGACAGCCTTAAACAAATCAAGTGCTTCTTTATACTTTTTCTGATAAAGGTAAAATTTCCCTAAATATGATTTAGCCACATTTTGGTCCATTCGTCCAGCCTCGTTGTTAATTTTTGTCAAAGGTAAATTCGCAACAGCAGTTTTCAAATCACTTTCAATCAGCGGCAAAATATCCTGATCATTTTTAATAGTTTTAGCCTCTTCAATTGAGGTATTTTCATTTATAATTGGAATATTTTTAAATACACGCCATAATAGAAAATAATAGTGGGCCCGTAACAATTTTGCCTCTCCTTCGATCTGTTTAGCACGCTCTGCAGTTACAGTCTTACCTTTACTCTGATCCTCAGCTAATAATTTGAGCGTTGTATTTGTACGGAGAACACCTTCATAGTACACTTGCCACATCGTACTTAAATTATCATTCGATGAAATAGGAGAAAAGTTCACCAATGCATTCATATCAGGTTGATCTGTCGGTATGGATCCTTTATGCGCATTATCTGAAGTAATTTCACCAAATACCCATTGGCTCGGAGCAGAAGAATAATTGCCCCAGGTACCACTCACATTACCATTTAATATGGAATAGGCACCTATTAGCGATGCTTCTACACCTTTTTTAATGCCGACCTGATCTTCAATCAATTGTCCTTGCGGATTCTTTTCCAAAAAACTTTTACCACAACTCGCTAAGCCCAGAATAGCTATACCCGTGATTCCAAGCAATATTTTTATATTTTTCATTTTACTCAAATTAAACATTAAACTAAAATCCTACACTTACGCCCAACATGTATTGTCTTGACTGTGGATACACCCCAAAATCAACGCCAAGTGCAGGGTATTTGGAAGGTGTCGCCGTAACTTCAGGATCTAATCCTTTATATTTTGTAATTGTAAACAAATTGGTCACCCCTAGATAAGCACGAAGTCTCTTCACCCCGGTATTTGATCCAAATAATTTATCAGTCTGAAAGTTATATCCAATCTGGAAATTTTTCATTTTGAAAAAGCTCGCATCTTGAATATAATATGTTGATGAAGCGTATTCATTTGGAGATACTTTATCTTTGGTTATCGATGGTACAGAACCAGATGGGTTTTCAGTACTCCACATGTCTAGGAGCCGCGTACTTTTTTGTCCATCAAAAACACCAAAATCAGTAAAATAACGAGTTGCTTCATAATTTTGATTACCTTTTGATCCATAGAAATACATCATCATATCAAAATTTTGATACCGCGCGTTAAAATTAATTGCATAGGTAAAATCCGGATGTGGGCTACCAATAATCGTTTTATCACTTTCGTCTATTTTACCATCGTTATTGATATCCTCAAAGCGGAAGCCGCCCACACGAGCCAAATCATAAGAAGCATACTGAGTCAACTCACCGCTATTCTGATAAATTCCTGCGACCTTAAATCCATAAAATGCGCCAAAAGGGCTTCCCGCTTTCATAATAGATGTCTCCATACTCCGAAACGCTCCGTACACAACCTGTTCGACTCCCGGAGCGAGTGAAAGAATTTTATTGTCATTTTTCGAGAAATTAACCCCTAAGTCAAAATCAAATTTATTCGGATCATGTTGCTTATGGTGATAGTTAAGAGACAACTCTACCCCTTTATTTTGCATATCACCTACATTTAAATAAGGAGAGTTCCCCCTTCCAACAGCTGTTGCAGGTAGAGGTAGAGCAAATAACATATCGGTAGTTTTCTTATTATACCAGTCAAATGTTCCGTCTATTTTACCTTCAAGAATAGAGAAGTCCAATCCGAGATTGAGCGATTTGACCTGTTCCCATTTCACATTTTCATTTTGATAATCGCTGATCCACATCCCACTTACAAGACTTCCACCAATTGGATAGGAAGAGGAATTTTGTGATAGTTGAAATCTCTTTAAGTATTGATAACCGGGAATTCGTTGATTTCCCGTAATTCCATAACCCGCCCTGATTTTCAAATCATTCAACCAAGAGATATTTTTCATAAAATCCTCCTGTGACAAGCGCCATGCTGCACTGGCTCCTGGAAATACACCATACTTGTTATTCGGTCCGAAATTTGAAGAACCGTCCCTTCTTACTGTGGCACTTAATATATAACGATCTTTATAAGAATAGTCTACCTTTCCAAACAATGAAAACAGCGAACCGTAGGCTCCTTCACTTGCTCCCGATTTCTTGCTACCCGAACCGACATAAAAATAATCTAAGTTATTCGTAATAAAGAAATCATTATCAGTTCCTCTAACTTGGCGATGCGAATTGTCAATAGCCTCCGTTCCCAACAAAATATTTAAATTATGAACGTCGTTAAAATTCACTTTATAATTCAATGTATTGGTCCAAGTCCACTCAGTATTGTAACCTGCCGTTTCGGCAATCCCATTATTGGCACTTCCCTCCTGAAACTCGAGATTTGGATAGGTATAATCAACACCATAATAATTTTCATATTTAATACCAAAACTTGTCCTGAATGTCAATCCCTTCAAAATATCATATTCTCCAAAAGCATTGCCAAAAAATAGATTGGATCTATTCACATCATCTTTTGCGCGATAAGCAATAGCGACAGGATTTTCACCATTTCCCCATCCGCCAATCGACCCAGCGAAGTTCCCTCCCTCATCATACACAGGAATAATGTTCTTAATCCGATAGGCAAAGCCAAGCGCACTACCTTCACCTATATAATCTCCGGCTGTATTCGTATTAACACCAATACCATGACCTTTTGTCATCGAATACTGCATATTTTCTCCAAAACGAAGTTTCTTGTTAAATGCAGAGAAGTTCGTATTTGAACGGACGTTAAATCTTTCAAATCCAGTATGGATTACTGTTCCTTTTTGCCCTAAATATCCTCCCGAGACTGCATAAGATGCGTTTTCACCACCACCAACTGCACTCAATTGATAGGATTGCGTAGGGGCATTTTGTGATAATTCTTTAAACCAATCCGTACCCGCCTGGTTGGCTTTTGTAATTTGAAAAAATTCTTCTTTGTTGTCCGCGTAGTTATACTTCGACATATCTACATTCTTAGGATCTATCTCATTCCCAGAAAGCGAACCATAGCGGAGATAAACGGGAAGATCACCTGTATTACCATTTATCCTATATACCTGCAGAGGATCTAACATTTTCGGAAATCTACTGCTATTAGGTACTTGTACGCCATAATAAGTATCCAAATTAATCTGTGGTTTACCTGATTTACCCGATTTTGTTGTTATAATAATAACACCATTATTTGCACGAGAACCGTAAATAGAAGCTGCCGACGCATCTTTCAGGACCTGCATAGACTCGATATCATTCTGGTTTAACCAGCTCAGTTTTCCTTCGTATGGAACACCATCGATAACATATAGCGGTTCATTGTTATTAATTGTACTGTAGCCACGGATTTTAATCGCTGGAGTAGCACCCGGTGCACCGTCCGTAACAACTTGAACCCCTGTGGCACGTCCCTGTAAGGACTCTACAGCACTCGCAGCTGGTGTGGTCTTCAATTGATCTGTATTGACTACAGCAACAGATCCGGTCAGATCCTTCTTCCGCTGTGTAGAATAACCAGTGACAACGACTTCCTCTAATGCATCTTCACTGCCGCTTAGTGAAATCGTAAGATCAGCTTTCGAAGAAACAGCTACCTCCGTACTTTTGTATCCAATGTAACTGACAATAAGCACATCCCCGATTTTTCCTTGAATAGTAAATGCGCCATTTTCATCTGTCGATGTTCCATTACTACTCCCCTTAATTTTGACAGATACACCAGTAAGACCTTGACCTGTAGCCGCATCCTTCACTACTCCCTTGATCGGTGTCTGTTGTAAGCCTTTGGTTTTCATTAATGAAACGACTTCAACTTTGCCATGGTTGGTTAATCCACTGGCAAATCCATGAGTGGTCATTCCTCCCCCAATGAGAAGAGAACTCATAATCAGAAACCTCTTATTGAACTTTTGGCCCAATATGAGATCAAAACAGCAATTTTTGTCCGTTTTTTTCATCATAATTTTACTAAATAGGTGGTTTAAAAAAATTTATGTTTATTCTTTAGTTGTTTTAGTTGATATTGGTTTTAATTTAAGTTTTTGGTCATTTTTTTAGGTCTGACGACAACAATGCGATATTATTGACAGGTTCAGGCCCTTTGGTTATTCATTTTTTTTCTAATTTGGTTATTTTCCAGAAATGTTAAAATCTGTTAAATAAATGTAAAGAATAATAAATGTAAAAAAAAAGGAAAAATCTTAATTAATTCACAAAGCGCTATAAATCAAGTTATTGTATTTTATACACTAAGCTAAAATGCAATAGTATTGTTACACAAGCACATCCTTTTGTTTTTTATATCCGGAACGTTTCCCAAAATTCAATGTGCATTGTCAAATATTCCGCAAATAGGTCCAAATAAGCTAAAAGCTCCTTATATTTGTTGTTGATGAATGTAAGTAATTTATTAGAACGGGCGCTCCGATTTGAGTTCCTATCCAAGGAAGAGGGTGTTTTTTTATATCAAAACGCACCTACAGCTGATTTGACTTTCGTAGCCAATGAATTGCGTAAAATACAAGTGCCACATGGCAAAGTAACCTGGCAAATCGACAGAAATGTCAATACCACGAATGTGTGTATTGCAAATTGCAAGTTTTGTAATTTTTTCCGTCGCCCTGGTCATGAAGATAGTTACATTACCGATATTGAAAGCTACAAACAAAAGATAGAGGAAACTTTTAAATACGGGGGCGATCAACTGCTGCTGCAAGGTGGCCATCACCCGGATTTAGGTATTGAGTTTTACAAAAACCTTTACAAGCAATTAAAGGAACTTTATCCTACGCTAAAACTACATTCGCTCGGCCCGCCTGAAATTGCACACATTTCCAAACTGGAGAATATGAGCCATATTGAAGTTTTGACGCAATTGAAAGAAGCAGGACTAGACTCGCTACCTGGAGCGGGAGCTGAAATTCTCAATGATCGTGTGAGACGTCTTATATCAAAAGGAAAATGCGGTGGTAAAGAATGGTTGGATGTTATGCGGGCAGCCCATAAAATTAATTTACCAACTTCTGCCACCATGATGTTTGGTCATATCGAAACGATAGAAGAACGTTTTGAACATTTGGTATGGATTCGCGAAGTACAGGATGAAAAACCTCAGGAGTCCCATGGATTTATTGCGTTTATCCCTTGGCCTTTCCAAGATGATGGTACCTTATTGAAAAGACTTCGCGGCATTACTAACAACGTAACAAGTGAAGAATATATTCGCATGATTGCCTTAAGCCGCATTATGCTTCCTAATATTAAAAATATACAGGCTTCTTGGCTCACCGTCGGAAAGCGCACAGCGCAATTATGTCTGCACGCTGGAGCGAACGACTTCGGCTCAATTATGATTGAAGAAAATGTCGTTTCGGCAGCTGGTGCACCACATCGGTTTACATCAAAATCTATACAGGAAGCTATTTTGGAAGCTGGATTCAGCCCACAACTGCGAACACAAAAATATGAGTTCCGCGAGCTACCAGCCCATATGGTCGAACAGGTCATTAACTATTAATACGATACATTGAAAGACGTCATAAGAAATATTGAAGCAATTATATTTGCTTCTGCGGAAGGAATAGATCTTGCCGATATCAAACAGATTTTGCAGGAAGCAATGGCTATTGAGGTTTCAAGAGATGAATTACGTGACTTGATTAAAAAAATTGAAACGAAGTACCAGGACGAAGACTATGTACTTGAATTACGCTATATCAACAACGCTTATCAGTTTTTGACAAAAGCTGTTTATCATGAATCGATACAACAGCTCCAAAATCACAATAACAAACGAAAACTAAGTCAGTCAGCACTTGAAACACTTGCAATCATTGCCTACAGACAACCGATAACAAAATTAGAAGTGGAGCAGATAAGAGGTGTCAGCTGTGATTATTCTATTCAACGATTACTGGAAAAGAAGCTGATCAAAATTGCGGGAAAAGCAGATAGTATCGGAAAACCATTACTTTATGCAACAAGCCAGCAGTTCATGGATCATTTCGGAATCAATGGTGTGAGAGATCTCCCACAATTGAAAGACATCGTTACTGAGGACAATGCGATTGGCGAAACAAATGAATAAATAAAATAAAATAAATTTTTATTTTCAAAATACAATTCAACATACTGATTAACAGAAAAATAAAGCTTAATATTTTTTTTAAAAAAAGTTTTAAAAAATAGTTTTCTTCTCTAATTTTACAACATTGAATAAGAAACAATAAAGTATTATTTTATGAACACGGCAACTTTAGCTAACGAAGATCTTGAAGAAGTAAAATTCGCATCTTTCAACGGTCCTGATGACGATGATGATGATTTCGATGATGATTTCGATTTACCTGAAATCGACTCGATTGGAGGATTAGATGACTTCGATGATGACGATGAATTTTAATATTTTAGTGCGATATAACACTACCTATTAAAACACCAGAGTATCATTAAAAAATAAGGCGTTCAATTTGATTGAACGCCTTATTTTTTACTTTACTTGATCGATCAATTTATGTAATTCCATCTTGGGAATCATGCCGCTTTGCCGCCATACTTGTTGGCCATTTTTGAACAACACGAAAGTAGGCACGCCACTTACCTTATAAATCGAAGCAATTTTTGGATTCTTATCCACGTCAATCTTAATGATAGACAAATCTTCTTGATAAAATTCCTTTACATCCTGTAAAATCGGCGCCATAGTCTGGCAGGGACCGCACCACGTCGCAAAAAAATCCACCAAAACCAGCGAATTTGATTGAATAATCTGGTCAAAAGTAGCCATTATTGATTCTCCTTTACTTCTTCTTGCAATGCCTTATACCCACCTTGGATATTGCATATATGTTTAAATCCTTTAGTGCTCAAAATAGATACAGCCACTGCACTCCTATAACCTGATTGACAGTGTACATACAGCTGTTGATTGTCTTTTTTAAGCGTAGAACCAAAATTAACGAAATCTGTTAATGGAATATTCATTGCATTGTCAATATGTCCATTACCAAATTCTTTAGCTGTTCTTACATCCACAATATGACCTTGATCTGATCTTTTCCTGAATTCTCCTGCACTGATATTACGCAACGAAACTACATCTTCGCTAGTTTTCCAAGTTTCAATACCGCCTTCTAAAACCCCAATAATATGGGTATAGCCCAACTTTAATAAATGATGATAAACCGTATCTTGACTATCTATATCTGTAATCAATAAAAGCTTTTGGGCTTTATTGGGAAACACTTGCGCCAAAAAGTGATCAAAAGGACCTTTAAAGCCTATATTTATAGATTTAGGAACAAATCCTTGTAGGAATATGTCGCCAGGTCGCGTATCAAGAACTTGGATAGCTGTTTCACGACGCAATTTTTTAAATTCTTTCAATGTTAATCGTGGTAAATCTGAAGCGGGTTGCGACATCTCGACCCGATGACTCTTCGATTCCGCATGCAACTGCATTTGACCATTAAACAGTGCTAAACAAACCCCACATAATGTGATAAAAACTCTACGCATATATTTTACTATTTAAAAGGAATAAGCAGCTTTTCCAATTCCTCAATTTTACCATTGTATATATTTAAGTCCACATTGCCCTGAATCCCTCTGACAGTACCTTTTTCAGAAAATTGCCAGAAGGCCCAATGCTCTTTGGGATTCTCAACCCAAAAGTTATAATTTGCAATCCACAACGTATAACCTGCAAATTCTTTTTCCAAAAAGTCACTATAAAACTTATCTCCGGAGTAAAGAATGGGTTTTACTTTGTAGTGAGCTTCGACTTCTTCAAGCCAACGTTTTAGTCCAACTTTCAAGCTATCCATCGATTGCTGTTTTGGATGCTCCTCAATATCCAAGACCGGTGGAAGATCGCCAGACTGTAGTTTAACCTTCCGAATAAAATTCTTCGCTTGCTTGACCGAATTCTCATTGGGTCTAAAATAGTGGTAGGCCCCTCTCAAAACTGCCCTATTTTCCGTTTTACTCCAATTTCGATTAAACTTATCATCAATGCCTTTTTCACCCATTGTCGCCCTGATAAACACAAAATCTATCGGAAAATGATCATTGATTGTGCTTACCTTTTGCCAATCTATTTCTTCCTGATAGGTAGACACGTCTATGCCAAACACCTTATCATCGTGCTTGCTCATAATCTCAATATTACGAATATCATATTTAGCTTCCTTCGTCAGAGACTTGTCTTTGGAGGTAGCCACGCGAAAATAGTATATAATTCCAGCCCGATAATGCCACACAACAAGACAGAGGAAAAGCACCAGCATTCCTGCTATCATCCAAATCCACTTTGTTCCACGAACCTGACTTCCTTTTGTACTTGTTTTCTTTCTTTTTGATCGCTGTTGTGCCATAGCACGATGAAGTTACGGCAATAGCAATTAACTCGCAAAATTTTCGCAACAATTTATATTTTTGTGTATGATCGTATACAACCCCAAAGATTGGCTTTCGGCAACTTTCAAGTTGCATAAATCAGATACCTTCAAAAAGTTATTGCCATTTCTTGTTTTGATAGCGTTTTATTCCTGGATGATTGCCTTTCTAGAATTGGAATACCTCAAACTAAATGAAAAGAGCTGGGTCAAAAACATTACCATTGTCCACAACCTACTCGGTTTTGTTATATCGCTTTTACTGGTATTCCGAACAAACACGGCCTATGACCGCTGGTGGGAAGCCAGAAAACAATGGGGTACATTGACTAATGTTAGTAGAGCCTTTTCGTACAAACTAAATGCCATGCTGGATGTAGATGACAAAGTGAATCGTAGTTTTTTCAGAAAGGCAATCCCCCTATTCGCAGAAACACTATACGATTTTCTAAGATCGGATTACACCAAGTTTATGCTCGACGAAAACGAACACCCTGAGTTAAAGGCTTTGGATAATAAAAAACATGGTCCGAACCAAGTTTCTACCATGATCTTCCACAAAATCAATGATCTATATAAAGAAGGAACTATAACTGGCGATCAGCTTATTATCCTTAATGAGGAAATTATTACCATGACACATGTTTGTGGAGCTTGTGAGCGTATTAAAAACACCCCAATACCATTGGCATATAGTGCATTTATCAAGAAGTTCATTATCTTCTATACCATGACCCTTCCAGTAGGTTATGTTTTTTCTATCGGTTACTTTGTTGTGATTGCTGTACCATTTATCTTATATGTTTTAGCATCTCTTGAATTAATTGGTGAGTCCATTGAAGAGCCATTTGGTATCGACCAAGACGATTTACCGATCGACAAAATTGCGGCCAACATCAGGAAACACTGCCATGAGATTATCCCTGCATAGACTTTTTTAAAAACAATCTAGCTCATTTTCAAACGCTAAGACTAGCTATAGAAAATAAGTTTTGTAAATCTATTCGAAATTTCTACTTTTGTCGCGGAGAGTTGGCAGAGTGGTCGAATGCGGCGGTCTTGAAAACCGTTAACTGTCACAGGTTCGGGGGTTCGAATCCCTCACTCTCCGCAGAAAAAGCCTTTCAGAAATGAAAGGCTTTTTGCTTTTGCATCTTTATTCTCCCCCATCAAAAGATCAATTTTCTTACAGTACCATTCCATTCGAATTATCAGAGCGTTACCTACAAGAAAATAACATTTCGCACAACTCTTCCTGGTCGGTTTTTTATGGAACTAGACACATTTTTAAAATAACCCGATGACCAACAAAGAAAACTTTGAGATTATTTACAAAGAATATGCGCCAGCCATCGGCAAGTTATGCCTCAGTTATACCATAGACCGAGATAATGCAGAAGATTTAATCCAAGAGACCTTCATCACCGCATGGAAAAAACTCGACAGTTTCCGCTACAATGCCAAATTAAGCACCTGGGTATAAATAACCTTAAAACAAGATTATGATTACATCTAAAGCGAACATATCGTCCAGATCAGAGTCCGCTACCTCCAATATGACATCGAAAAATAGGTCAACCCTTAAAAATAATCAATTGGTATTCAACCACATTTCTATTTAAGAGCACTAAAACTGCTTTTAAACAAAGAAAAATGTAAAATAAGTTTTGTAATTCTACCCAAAATTTCTACTTTTGTCGCGGAGAGTTGGCAGAGTGGTCGAATGCGGCGGTCTTGAAAACCGTTAACTGTCACAGGTTCGGGGGTTCGAATCCCTCACTCTCCGCAGAAAAAGCCTTTCAGAAATGAAAGGCTTTTTGCATTTTAGCCCAATTTATCCCCTTACTCTTCTTAAGAACTTACCTCAAGTTTATATCCTTTACCACGTATAACCGTAATTTTGATATTCGGATCAAACTCCAATTTTTTCCTAAGTTTTGATATAAACATATCTAAACTGCGCCCAACAATAATTCCCTCATCTTCCCAAATCTCCTTTTGCAGCCGTGTTCGCGCTATCGTCTGGTTAGGAGACAAGGCGAAAATATGTAACAGACGAGCTTCCGTTCCAGTGAGATCTATGGTGTTTTCATTAATGACCATTTCTCGCTCCTGCGGATTAAACAAAACGGCCCCAAAGGTTAAAATACTGTTATTTTGATCGTCTAACACATTGCTTCGCCTCCGATCCGATTTCAAAAAAAAGAATCCAGCAAATGCTAAAAACAACAGGATACCAAGAAAATAGCTATTCGCTGCTGTATTTATCCCGCTCGGTTTAAATTTAATATTGATCATGTAACATCCTTTAGGTTGCACTCTACCTCTACAAGCAATAATATCATCTTTTTTATTATGGGAAATAGCATATCCATAAGCTACACTCGAATTGCCACAGTTGAGTACATTAACGACATAATCACGGGCATGAGGATCATTGATCAACAGGCGCTGAATAGCACTCACCAGTGAGTCTGGTGTAAAGGTGATTTCATTCTCAAACCTGATCTGATATTCATTTTCTTGAATCTTTTCTACCGGAAGTACCCTTGATCTACTGTCTCCAGACTGCGTAAGCAGTTCATCCCCTATCCTCCTAAGCAAAACTTCCCTCCTAGCGCTATCAAAATCGTCTGTGCCAGTCATATCAAAAGCAACAAAGGCCATCGCAATAAACAAGAGTATTATGCCGCCATACAAGTACTTGCGGTTCCCTGAGAAAATATTTCGGCTTTCAGACATACGATTTACAATTTATTTACAAAGATTACATCACTATTTACAATCTAAATCCCTCTATATAAGTATCATCAAAGTAATTTTGTTACATCACTCTAAAACAGATACGAGAAAAAAAGTTTGAACGGATCTAATTTACTGGGATAAATCTAATGTTCATTAAACTTTTAAAAATATGAAAAAAATTATCTACGTATTGGTTTTACCGCTCGCTATAGGAAGTGGCTTGGCCTTTGCTAATCGCGAAATCAAAAATGAAACTTTTAAAAAAACGGCCCCGAATTCACGCACTCTCACTGAAACGACCACCGAAAGGAATAAATGGGAAGCGAGCCCCAATGGTATAAAATTCAAAAAATGGAAAGAATCTTCCGAAGGTATAAAAGTACTTGACAATGCTGCGAAAATAAAGAATCAAATAAAGAATTCTACCGACATAGAGGCGGTTGTAACTTCTCTTTACCTTCCATTAGGTGCACAGTTAGGTTTCGGAGTAATGGTTAGGATTAATCGTGAAGACTATATTCTAAGTTTTGGTCTGGAAAATTCTAATGAATTTCAACAATTGAAAAGTCTGAAAGTAAACGACAAAATAACGATAAGAGGTCGTAGTGTCATGTACGCACCTAAGTATTCGTATCCAATAATAGCGGGCGACTATGTACAAAGAGATAACAAAATAATTTATAAACGTATCCCTAATCAAGGCGGTTGCTAAGTAACTTACCACCACTCCGCAAGAAAAGCCTTTCAGCATTGAAGGGCTTTTTTGCACACCACTAGAAAAACTTCGAAAGCCCAGCAAGCGCCCTAAATCGATTGAAAGGACAAAATGACAAGAGAATTGGTCAAATCGGATCAACAACGAACAAACTAAAACATAGCATAAAAAAAGTGATTATCAACAATTAAGAAAAAAAAAAAACAGAAAGTACTTGAGAAAAACCCCAGTTTTTAAAAAAAATACTGTGGAATCCGTTCTTCTCTGACATCATAATAAAGAGTAACAACAACGTGTTAACCTAAAGATAACGATCATGGCAGAATTAAACCAAAAAACGCAAGAAACGGGAAAGAAAAAAATAAGAAGCAAAAAAATGGCTCCTAAAGTAGATTTAACAGCCATGGTAGACCTCGCATTTCTTCTCATTACATTCTTTATGTTGACCACAACATTAAATAAACCATCTGCAATGGATATCGCTATGCCAGACAAAAGTAAATCAGATGTAGAAAGTTCGGTTCTTATTGATGAAAACCGCACCGCGACTCTTATCTTAGGCGAAGGAAAATTCATGTGGTATCATGGAGATTTCAAAAAACCGATCAGCTCTTCAAAAGTACCGGTAGATATCGAGAAAGGGCTCTCAGGCGTTATTACACAGTTAAAAGCTAAGATAAGCTCTATGCCCGATACAAAGGACATGATTGTATTGATTAAGCCTAGCAAAGAAGCGCGCACAAAAGATGTTATTCAGACGATAGATCAATTGAAGGGCCAGCATATTGCACGTTATGTGATCAGTAAAACGCAAATCGAGGAAGAAAAGCAATTGCTCGCTGCGCTCCAATAATATTACTATGTAATGAACAATATCCCGCCAGCATATTGAAGCAACGGATTGAGTCAAATTTTATTGGATAAAATCGATTAACATCACGAAAACACCGAAGAGTGTATCTTCATTAAATTGACTAGAACAAGTTTACCGAAAGGTCGTATGATCGATCTTTCGGTAGATTCCAAACCCGTACCGAAAATTATCTTTTATCCAGATTATTCCAATAACGCTCCACATTTTCCTTTACCTCAACCGGTAGGGATGCATAATTTTCTGAAAACGTTGTTTGACTATAACCATCTGTTTCCTCCGCACGAAGACGGTAAAACTTGTTCTTGTAAAGAACAAGTCCTATACAGCTAAGCTGCTTTTGGAGATCATCTTTTGGATGCCTTGAATAGATAAATAATGCATCCAATTTACCATCCTTATCCGCATCAAAAAATGCCTTCCGAGATTCCCAAACCGACGTAACGATCCCCTCTTCGGATATCAATTCATCAGCCACAAGCTGCCACATTCCATCGATCTGCTGAAATTGTTGTACATAAAGCTTATCGGGATCGGCACCCCGTTCCTCTTTTGAAAATACAATATAATTGTCTTCTTTTGGAGTTTGAATGCGTTCCACTTGTAACACACGCTTCCCCTTAAATGGAAAACCAGAAGATTGAAAATTTTCCTTATTGATCGAAATTGTTGTAACCTGCGCCTCGACAGCATAAAATCCCATCGATAATAGGATTAAAAGAACGTATTTTCCCATATGTTTTTCCCTTAGTATTGAGTCAATTTACTGACAATAAAAGAGAATTACAATATTTCAACGAGACATCTTTACATCCAAGTGATGCGATTCTCCCTAAATGTCACTACATTTAATCCAGATAAACATCATGAAGAAGCTTTTGATCCAGCTACAGGTCTTTATTCATGAGCTTAGATCATACGCCGATGAAACAAGATATCCAAACACTCGATGACATTAAAGTATTAGTAGATCAATTTTATACGACGATACGTAACGATACTTTGCTCGGACCTATTTTTAAAGAACGAATCCGAGACAATTGGGCGATCCATCTTGAGAAGATGTATAGTTTCTGGCAGACTATCCTACTGGATGAACATAGCTATTTTGGCAGCCCCTTTCCACCCCATATCAACTTACCCATTGATGCGCAACATTTTGGTCAATGGCTCAAATTATTCGAAGCAACAGTAGATCGCCTATACAGTGGACAAAAGGCAGAAGAAGCCAAATGGCGTGCGCAGAAAATGGCCCAAATGTTTCAGTTCAAACTGGAATACCTGCACGCCAACCCCGACAAGAAGCCATTGATCTAAAGTTAGCCTACAAGGCCCACTTGACATTGTCAAATAAAAAGAAAAATTAATCCATAAAAAAAGCCCTGGAGTTTCCAAGGGCTTTTTTAGTTGATGTGATTCAATTTATGCTTTTTCTTCCTTTAAGGAAGTAGAATCTTTTTTGGGTTCCTTTTCTTCGAAACCTGAGCGTAAAATTTCATCCCATAAGGAAGAACTCACTCCAAAACCTTTTTCTGGATCAGAATAATGGTGCAACATATGGTGCTGCTTGATCCGTTTGAAAATACCGCTTTTAAAATTAGCATGGTGCATTGCATAATGACATTCGTCATAGATCAAATACCCCACCATAAAACCTGAGAAAAAACAGGCTAAGATAAACTCATTCGAAAAAAACAATGTAAAGCCAAGATACACCAAAAGAGCTAGTGGAATACTCGCTGACAACGGCATCACCAAACGCATACGGTCTCTTGGATAATCATGATGCACACCATGGAAAATAAAAGCGATTCGCTTTCCCCATTCCGATGTCGGATGAAAATGAAACACCCAACGATGTAATGCATATTCAAAAGCAGTCCAGAAAGCTAAACCAAAAATAAAATACCCACTGTATGTTAAAAAAGAAATCTCTCCCCAAACTAGAGCTTTATACGAAAAGAAAACAACCACGGGTACATAGAAAATCAAAGGTACACTCCAATGCACTTTCGTCAAAGACTCTAAAAAGTCATTCTTGAACATGCGCGTAGATTCCGTAGAATTTGAAACATAATTACGCTTTGCCATAATACTATTTTTATTATTCCCTCACAAAAATAAGTATTTTAAGCACAAATGAAGAAGGTTTCTGATGAGAAAAACAAAATAACTGACCTTTTTAATAAAAAGGTTAAACAACAATCATCACCCCAATCAAGCTAAACCCTTTTTATTTCATCTATTACCTCAAATTTCCACTCTTTTCTATAAAATCAACTAAAATAAACTCGCACTAAAATTGACAAATCCAAGACAGTTTACTTATTTAAAGTTGACTGTTCCGCCAGCCATTTTCTTTTCTACACGTTGTTCCGGTTTTCCATAGACATCAATGACACCACCACCACGTGTTTTTGTTTCGATCGAATCAGTGGCAAAAACATCCGCTTTTCCTCCGCCATTGACAGTAACTACCGTTGTGGCTGTCTTAAAATCTTTTCCTTCATATTTGCCGCCAAAGTTTGAAATGATCTCCTGTTTATTTGCCTTTCCATATAAAGCGATTGTAGCCCCTGAGGTCACTTTAATTTCAGCTGTTTTTACCGCTGTATAAAGATCGACCAGACCACCTTCTGAAGCATATACTTTTAAGTGGTCAGCAGCAACTGGATTATTTGTCGTTGCAAATACCTTGGCTCCTTTTTTTGCTTCCACATTGTTCAAACTCTTGTAATATACCTTCACAGAGATATTCCCCCCTTGCAGCATATTCAAGGTATTCATTTTCAAAACCAAGGATCCATTTGTGTTGACGACCTTAACATTTTCATGGTTCTGTCCTTCAAACGTCACCAAGGACTCGTCGGATTTAATCAACTCCACCTGAATCTTGTCCGTCGCTACAACCGAAGAAAAATCGCCAACATTTTGCTTCACCTGCCCAAACCCCATTTGGGCAATTAATAAAAGAATTACACTGACTCCTAAAAATTTCATATTTACTTGACTTTTTATTGTTGTTCGTCAAAAAATAAGCCAATTCCTATTAAGAACAACATTTTTAACCTATTTTGACATAAAAAAGGCGCCCTATATAAGGGCGCCTTTATGATCTATTTTTTCAACCTATGCTTATAGTTTGCTATTAACGTCTACTGCATTCAAATCAGCGAACGCTTCTTTCAGACGAGCAACAAAAGTTTCTTCACCTTTACGTAACCAAACGCGTGGATCGTAATATTTTTTATTTGGAGAATCAGTTCCTTCTGGGTTACCGATCTGACCTTGCAAATAATCATGGTTTTTCGCTTCATAAGCTCTTACACCATCCCAGAATGCCCATTGCATATCCGTATCAATGTTCATTTTGATCGCACCGTATGAAATCGCCTCTGCAATTTCTTCAGGAGAAGAACCAGAACCACCGTGGAATACGAAGTTTACAGGCTTCTCAGCAGTAAGATTATATTTCTCACGAATATATTCTTGTGAATTATGTAATATAACTGGTTGCAATTTCACATTACCTGGTTTGTAAACACCATGAACATTACCAAATGCAGCTGCCACTGTAAATTTGTCAGATACTTTAGACAATTCTTCAAAAGCATACGCAACCTCTTCCGGTTGGGTATACAGTTTTGAACTATCTACATCCGAGTTGTCAACACCGTCTTCTTCACCACCTGTCACACCCAGCTCGATCTCCACAGTCATACCAAGTGGTTTCATACGCGCTAAGTATTTAGCTGAAATTTCAATATTTTCTTCAATTGGCTCTTCCGATAAATCCAACATGTGAGAAGAGAACAATGGTTTTCCGTGTTGCGCAAAGAATTTCTCGCCAGCGTCCAACAAACCGTCGATCCAAGGTAAAAGTTTCTTAGCTGCGTGATCTGTATGCAGAATAACTGCTACACCATAATGCTCAGCTAATAAATGAACATGTTGTGCTGCAGATACCGCTCCCAATACGCAAGCTTGTAAATTATCGTTGTTTAAGGTTTTACCAGCGTAGAATTGCGCTCCACCATTTGACAATTGAATAATTACAGGAGAATTTACTGCTTTCGCAGTTTCCATAACCGCATTGATAGAGTTTGTTCCGATAATGTTTACCGCAGGCAAAGCAAACTTATGTTTCTTCGCAACCTCAAACAACTCTTGTACTTGATCTCCTGTCAATACACCTTTAAAATCTTTTAGGCTCATATTTCTGTTATTGATTTATTTTAATCTTTCATTAAACTTGAAGCTACTAAATTATTAAAAATTATTATTACTTCCTAATTTTTATAGTGTACTAAATACACTATCATTTCCCGTGGTATGTAGAATCTTAACGAATCATAAAACCTTGATTGTTCAATTGCATAAGAACTTTCCGGTTGCTCCTTTTTTCAATGGCATTGCCAACAAAATATTCACAATTATCCTTCAACCACAGATAAGACACCATAGAAATATGAATTATTTTAAAAATTGAATCGGGATTGATTAAATTTGGATTCACCAAATTGTCACTATTATGCTACAGGTATACGGTATCAAAAATTGTAACACAGTAAAAAAAGCACTTACATGGTTGGAAGACAATAATGTTCCCTTTCAATTTCATGACTTCAAAAAAGAAGGCGTCAGTGTAGATAAATTAAAAGAATGGGAAACACAGGTAGACTGGCAGGCGCTAGTGAATAAAAAGGGAACCACTTGGAAAAAGTTATCTCCAGAAACTCAAGAGCAAGTCATTGATAGTGATAGTGCCAATAAAGTACTTCAGGAAAATACAAGTATGATTAAACGTCCTGTTATTGAATACAACAAAGGTATATTACTCGGTTTTAATGAAGCAGAGTACGTAACAAATTTAAAATAGTTCCACAAAGCTTCCCGGAATGGAGGTTCTAAAAAGCCTCCAATTATCTTAAATAAACCTTTAAGATCCCTTTCTATCCCTTATATTATGAAACGTCGTTTGCGTTTTTTTTGGCTCAACGTACTTTTCATTGTATATTGGAGCAAATAAACATAATTTAAGTAGACGTATGATGAAAAGAATTGCACTGGCTTCTTTAAGCCTTGTTGCGTTGAGCTATGCTTATCCGGCCTTTGCACAGGAGAAAACATCCAATTACAGCTATACAGAGGCCTTTGCACCCTTGTTTTTTAAAAATAATGGCAATGAATATCGTTCTGCAGCCGGAAAACCGGGCCCTGCCTACTGGCAAAATGCAGCCGACTATAAAATTCAGGCTTCCCTGAACGATCAAAATGATCAAATTACAGGATCTGTCGAGATTACCTATAGCAACAATAGTCCAGACAATATGAACTATCTGTGGTTACAATTAGATCAAAATATGTTTTCACAACATGGCCGTGGTCAATTGATCTCCCCCTTGACCAACAGCCGTTACGGTGATGGTAACTCAACTTTTGATGGTGGATATCAGATACAATCTGTTACGGATGTAAACGGAAATGCCATCGAATATATTATTGACGATACCCGTATGCAACTTCGACTTCCTGCGGCATTAAAGAGCAAGGGCGGAAAAATAACTTTTAAAATTAAATACCAATACACCGTTCCTAAATATGGTGCGGACCGTACAGGTATACTTGACACAAAAAACGGAAAAATCTATGCCATTGCACAATGGTTCCCAAGACTGTGTGTCTATGACGACATTAGAGGTTGGAATACCCTTCCTTATACAGGACCGGGAGAGTTCTATCGTGAATTCGGAAATTACCAGGTTGAGATCACTACTCCGGCAAACCACATGGTTGTATTGGGTGGCGAATTATTAAACCCACAGGAAGTATTTACAGCTGAGCAACTCAAGCGATACCAACAGGCACAACGCAGCGACGAAACCGTGATCATCCGCTCCGCCGAAGAAGTTAACGCAAAAAACTCCAGGCCTGACAAGAAAACCTTAACCTGGAAATATCAACTTAATAATGCACAAGACATTGCCTGGGCGTCCTCTACGGCATTTATTTTAGATGGTGCGAAGATCAATCTACCGAGTGGAAAAAAATCCCTCGCGTTGTCAGCCTATCCAATTGAAAGTAACAGTAACAATGCCTGGGAACGCTCGACAGAATACACGAAAGCTGCAATTGAAATCTATTCAAAAAGCTGGTTTGAGTATCCTTACCCTGTAGCTGTCAATGTAGCCTCCAATGTTGGTGGAATGGAATATCCAGCCTTGTCGTTCTGTGGCAATCAGGCCAAAGCAGGCTCACTTTGGGGTGTTACCAACCACGAGTTTGGTCACAATTGGTTCCCAATGATTGTCGCATCCAACGAACGTGAACATGGATGGATGGATGAAGGGTTCAATACATTTATTAACGAACTCGCAACAAAGGAATTCAACAATGGCGAATATTACCGTAATCAGGCGAGCAGATCGTACATCTTTACTGCCCGTAATCTTGAACCGATCATGAGTACCCCGCAAAACATGAAAGAACGTAATATTGGTGCTTTGGTCTACTATAAGCCAGCTTATGGACTGAAATTATTGCGAAACGAAATCATCGGTCCTGAGCGCTTCGATTACGCCTTTAAAAAGTATATCCAAGAATGGGCTTACAAACACCCTACACCGGAGGATTTCTTCAAAGCTATTGAAAATGGTGCTGGAGAAAACCTAAACTGGTTCTGGCGCGGGTGGTTTGTCAACAACTGGCAAATGGACCAAGGTATAAAATCGGTATCCTATGTCAACAATGAGCCAAAATTTGGCGCACTTGTCACCGTGGAAAATCTCGAAAAATTACCGATGCCAGTTATTGTTGAAGCTACAACCGTATCAGGCAAGAAGATTCGAAAAAAACTACCCGTGGAAATCTGGGAAAGAAACGACGTATGGCAATTTAAAATACCCACCACAGAGTCATTGCAATCTGTACAGTTAGATCCTGACATGGTCATGCCGGACAAAAACCCAGACAATAATTCGTGGAAAGCAAATTAGCAGATTTTCAAAATCTATTCGTTATTTTTGGCTAGAGAACGATCATGAACGTATGGCGTAAACAAAACGGCAAATACCCTGTTCATTCATAGATTGAAAATACATAACTATATTTATTCACATGAAAATCTTACAAACGATTCTAAGCTGCTTACTTATTACACTAATGAGTGGACATCTTGTTGCACAGGAAAAAACCAAGGGGATTATTATGGAACTTGTCAGCGGTGAGAAAATTGAGGCTGCACAAATTCAAAATTTAAGAACCAGGGCTGAAGTACAGACCAATAGAGATGGCTCCTTTGCAATTGACGCCAATATTAACGACCTCTTGTTAATCAAGGCTGTGGGATATGAACAAGATACTGTCTTCATTTATGATAGCAGCTTACGCAGAATCTATTTGAACAGAATGAATAATGTTATCGAACTCAATGAAGTTGTTGTAGAACGGATGACAGACAGTAGACTTGCTGCTGAAATCCAGCGCGAGAAGACTTTAGGAAAGTATTCCGACGCAAGTCAAAACCGCGGCGGAGTGCGAATTTCTCCAAGCCGTATATTTAGCAAAGAGGGAAAACAGGCACGTTCAAATCACAAACTCCTCGTCGCAGAACTTGAGAAAAGAGCAGTTGATCGAAAATTCACCGAAAATCTGATCAAAGAATTGACTCCGCTCAATGGTTCAGATCTAGCCCTGTTTAAGGAAAGGTTTAGACCTTCCTATAAATTTATTCAAAACAGCAGCCAAGAGACTCTGAAGGTCTATATCATGGATAGCTATAAAAAATTTAACGAGAAAAAATAAAAAACAAACACTTTTATCACGTGATTGTCAGAAGGTTTTAAACTGTAATAATTTTTATTTCAGTTTAAAACCTTTTCTGTTACTTTGTGTTATAATTTAGAAAAATCAGCAGAGGATGTTACACAACTTGAGGTTCGCAACAGCATTACACATTATGGTTCTGGCACAGTTAGAAGAGTCAAATCAATGGCTTTCTTCTGAATATATTGCGTCAAGCATCCAGGTCAATGCAAGTGTGGTTCGCAAAGAAATTGCATCTCTCAAAACAGCATCTTTACTGACAAGTAAAGAAGGTAAGGGCGGCGGTATTCGCATAAATCCCGAGAATCCAACGATTACCTTGGCTGATATTTATATCAGCACCAAGCAAACCGATTTCGGCGGGAAATTTAACAATCCCAATCCGGCATGTATTGTGGGCAAAAATATCAACTCCAAACTCCAAGATCTGTATCAGGAAGTCGACACTGATATTGTACAGCGTTTGGAAAAGATAACCCTGGCTGATTTTAGCAAAACATTTAATTAAAGGAAACATGAAAGTAGCAGTAATTGGATCCACAGGATACGTAGGATCTCATCTCGTAAAAGAATTGGTAGACCGTAACTATGACGTAGTCGCCATCGCCCGCCACATCGAAAATATTCCATCGAGTGAAAAAGTAACCAAACTCCAAGTAGATATCAATGATAATAATCAATTGGTTTCTGCGCTAAAAGGTGTTGATGTTGTTGTTTCGGCTTTCAATGCCGGATGGACTAACCCTAATCTTTATGAAGATTTTACAAAAGGTGCATTGGCCATCCAACAGGCTGTTAAAGATGCCGGTATCAATCGTTTCATTGTTATTGGTGGTGCAGGAAGTTTATTGGTTGATGGAAATAGACTGGTCGATTCACCGGATTTTCCCAAAGAAATTAAACCTGGGGCATTAGCTGCAGCAGATTATCTGAATACCATCCGGAAAGAAGATCAACTTACCTGGACCATGTTTAGTCCTGCTATAGAAATGAATTCCCATGCTGGTGGAACACGTACCGGAAAATACCGCACAGGCCTTGATGCTCCGGTATTTGATCAGGAGGGTCGTTCTAGATTATCAGTAGAGGATCTTGCTGTAGCAATAGCAGACGAAATTGAGAACAAACAATTCCTCAATAAACGCTTTACAGCAGCGTATTAGTACCCAAACAGGCATTTGATTCAGATTTTATTACAAAAGGGAGGAGCAATCTTCCCTTTTTTCATTGAGATCATTTATATTTGACATTAATTAAACAATTGAAAAGCTAAATAATCGTAAAGAATTAATCCTATGCTATTTAAAAAATCGATTCCTCAACTCATTGCTGAAGCAAATGAAAATGGAGAACACACGCTAAAGAGGACACTGTCCAGCTCGGGCCTTATCGCCCTCGGTGTCGGGGCTATCATTGGGGCAGGACTTTTCTCCCTAACAGGGATTGCCGCTGCTGAAAATGCAGGGCCAGCTGTTATCCTATCTTTCATTATCGCAGCAGTAGGCTGTGGATTCGCAGGTCTTTGTTATGCCGAATTTGCCTCTATGATCCCTGTTGCGGGAAGTGCTTACACATATTCCTACGCCACAATGGGTGAATTTGTTGCCTGGATAATCGGCTGGGATCTCGTCCTAGAATATGCACTAGCAGGAGCCACGGTTGCCGTCAGTTGGTCTCAGTATTTCAATCAGCTCCTGATGATATTTCATATCCAGCTCCCCGACACCCTGCTCAAAGGCCCTTGGGAAGGTGGTGTAGTCAATCTGCCGGCCATCATTATTGTTTGTTTACTATCGCTGTTACTGATGCGCGGCACACAGGAATCATCCCGCGTAAACAATATATTGGTTATCCTAAAAGTTGGTGTAGTATTGATTTTCATTGCCTTGGGATGGAGCTTTATCAATCCTGCTAACCACGATCCATTTATCCCTACAAATGCAGGTGAAGAGCTTGTGAAAAGTGGACAGCAAAGCTTTTGGTCATTTTTAAAAAGTGATGACTTCGGTCACTTTGGTATCAGTGGAGTATTACGGGCTGCAGGCGTTGTCTTTTTTGCATTCATCGGTTTCGACGCGGTAAGTACAGCTGCTCAAGAAGCAAAAAATCCAAAAAAAGGTATGCCAATCGGTATCATCGGCTCGTTAATAATCTGTACACTTTTGTATGTTTTATTCTCTTACGTCATGACAGGTATCGAAAACTATACGATGTTCAAAGGTGATGCTAAACCAGTTGCGACAGCTTTTGCTCGAACAGGCTATCATTTCTTAAATACAGCGTTGATTATTACGATTATTGCAGGATATACTTCAGTTATTCTCGTGATGTTACTTGGTCAGAGCCGCGTATTTTATTCGATGAGTAAAGATGGTTTGCTTCCAAAGATATTTTCAGACTTATCCAAAAGACAGACTCCTTGGAAAACAAATGCTATTTTCATGGTATTCGTAAGTATATTCGCAGGTTTCGTTCCAGTTTCTGATCTTGGGCATATGGTAAGTATTGGTACCCTATTTGCCTTCACCCTTGTATGTGTAGGTATTCTAGTACTACGTAAAACAGATCCTAATTTGGAGCGCCCGTTTAAAACACCATTGGTTCCTTTCGTTCCGATCATGGGTATCTTGGTCTGTATTTTAATGATGGCCTCATTGCCAATTGAAAGCTGGGAGCGTTTAGCGGTCTGGCTCGCTTTAGGCTTATTAATTTACTTTGTATACGGTAAAAAACATAGTGTCATTAGAAAACAACATCAGAACCAACAAAATATTGGTTAAACATAAAAAAGGCTTCTTTATTAAGAAGCCTTTTTTATGTTTAAGAAATCTAATCGCACATTCTTATTACAGCGCACTCAGTTTAAAATATCCATTCGCAATGGTATCTTCTTCTAGACCGATCTTTGGCGTAATTTGAATACTATACAGCTCTTTATCATGAGGTAATAGCAGATCTTCTATCTCATAAATATCATCAACATCCAAACCGTACTTATCATCGATATGTGCCGAACTGTGGTGCTTCCAAAAAACAGTGCGTTTTGCCTTTTCAGTCGCCTTGGCCAAACTGGATGCTACAATAAGTTCTTTGTAATGGAACTCGTCAAATTCATTCGGTTTGTAGCCACCTAAATTGACAAAAAACAACTTCAATTCTGAATCAATAGCCTGTTCATTCCCCCTTTCAGTAACCTTGATCTCATATTCCCCAATCTTATGGACAATACGGTACGCATCAATGTGAATTTTACCGTCAGCCTCGGGCCAAAAATCTTTAATGGGATCGACAATATCCTTGAGCTCATTACCAATACCAAAGAAAATGTCATGCTGTTCTGTCCGTCTATTTTTCGGTTTACAACCGATCAAAATCATAAATAATTTCATAGTCAAAAATCAGTCTTTCAATGTTCGTGCTAGAATATCCACTTTATTTTTCATCGATGTCTGTGCGTACGAATCATGGATATTTCATAACTTAAGCCCTATAAACAATAAAATTAACTATTATCCACCAAATTTAACATATTTTATATCTTCACAATGCACAAAATATTCCTATCATTTGCGTTACTATTCTTATCATTACTGTCCTTTGGTCAAAAAGCCGCTACCGATAAAAAACTCGAATCACAGATTAAACAGCTGATTCAGGGTTTTCAAGGCGATGTTGGCATTTATGTACACCATCTCAAAAAAAACAAAGAAGTCAACATCCAGGGCGACAGCATTTTCCCGACGGCAAGCATTGTCAAAATCCCCATTTTAGTCGGCATCTTTGATAAAATTGAAAAAGGTGAACTACAACTTGATCAGCAACTGCTCTACCGTGCTAGTCAACGATATGGCGGCTCAGGGCTAATGCAATTTTTTAAAGATAGTACACAAGTTGATCTGAAAACCTTGGTTGCGCTTATGCTATCTTATAGTGATAATGTAACCAGCATTTGGAATCAAAAACTTGCGGGCGGAGGTGTCGCGATCAATAAATTAATGAGCGATTTTCAACTGGCCAACACACGTGTCAACTCACAGACAGAGGGACGAAAGCCAGATTGGGAAAGATATGGCTGGGGCCAGACTACACCAAAAGAAATGGCCGACTTGGTCACACTAATCCGACAAGGCAAAGTTGTATCGCCAAAATCTTCCGATCAGATGTATCGTTTTATGGGCAACATGTTCTATGATGAAAGAGGACTATCGCAAATCCCGTCCACTGTTAAAACAGCTTCAAAAACAGGCTCTTTAGATGACGTACGCAATGAGGTCATTTTGGTCAATGCGCCGAAAGGAGATTACGTTTTCAGTATTTTCACCAAAAACAATGTAGACAAAAGCTGGGGTAAAACAAATGAAGCAGAGGTGCTTACCCGTAAGCTTTCCAAATTATTATGGGATTATTACCAATAAACCTATTTAAGTCAATATTGTAAAGATGTGATATAAAAAAGGGGGGCACTCAAAAAAGTGCTCCCCTTCCCTATCGTTCAAATGAAATACGTCAACTAATTTTTCAACGCTTCACCTACATTTTTAGCTTTCCGACTAATATCGTCACCTACTTTTTTGGAAGCATCTTTTACATCTTTAGCAGCCTCTTTGGTTCCGGTAGCAACATCATTTGCAACTTTCTTCGTACCGTCAGCGACATCTTTTGCAGCGTCTTTTGTTTTATCAACAGCTGTATTTGTCGCATCTACTGTCGCATCTTTTGCGTCTTTCAATCCCTCTTTTACATCTTCTCCAGCATTACGCAAAGCATCCTTGGTTTTTTCCCAGGCAGTGTTAGCTTCTTCAGAAGCAGCTCGAGCCTTTTCCTCGGCGGCTTTATCGCCTTTTGCGATAGCTTCATCCAAATCCTTTTTCGCCTGCTCTGCTTTCAAACGGGCATTTTCCTCCGCATTTTTTAAATCTGCGATTGCCGCATCTACATGCTCACCGACTGTTTTTGCCGAATCTGTCGCTGTAGTGTCTTTTTTCTCCGAATTGTTGCAAGAAGACATGACCAATGCTCCTGCTACGACTGCTAAAAGTGCAATTTTTTTCATTATAAATTGATTTATGAGTGTAGTTTTCAACGGCTCATCAGAGCACGTATACATCAATTTACAACTTCTATGCCAATTAGACAAAATTATTGCTTCGGATAGATTGTTCCTTTTGCAGCTTCCAGTGTATTTTTCAACAAACCGACGATCGTCATTAACCCAACTCCGCCCGGTACAGGTGTAATCCAGGATGCTTTAGGAGCAACATTTTCAAAATCGACATCACCATATAGCTTAAAACCAGATTTCGTTGCTGTAGAAGTTTCTCTATTAATACCGACATCAATTACTACTGCCCCATCTTTCACCATGTCTGCTGTAACAAAATTTTTCTTACCGATTGCCGCAACAACGATATCACCCCGCAAAACCTCTGTTTTAAGGTCCTTTGTGCGACTATGTGTTAATGTCACAGTACAATTACCTGGATTGGAATTACGAGCCAGTAAGATACTCATCGGCGATCCGACGATATTGCTTCTTCCAACCACTACGGCGTGCTTGCCTGCTGTATCGATCTTATAATAATCCAACATCAACATAATACCATATGGCGTAGCTGGAATAAAACAAGGAAGATTACGTTGCATACGTCCGAGGTTGATCGGATGGAAACCATCCACATCTTTGCGGTAATCAATTGCTTCGGTAACTTTATCCGGATCAATATGTTTTGGTAAAGGCAACTGCACAATCAAACCATCGATAGACTCATCCTGATTGATTTCTTTGATCTTAGCGATCAATTCATCCTCTGTTATGTTTTCATCATAACGAATGTTTGTTGATTCAAAGCCGACCAGTTGACAGTTGCGCATTTTGCTAGCTACATAGGTTTCGCTACCACCATCATTCCCCACAAGGATAGCAACCAGATGAGGCTTACGGCCAGTCTGTGTCGTAAATTCAGCCGCATCTAACGCAATTTGCTCTTTAATTTTTTCGGAAACTAGTTTACCATCTAAAAGATTCATGTTTAGGAGATTTTATTGTATTTAAAAGGAGCTCAAGAGCTCCTTTATTATTGTGTTATTTTGATTAATCTAATTTCAATACCGCCATAAATGCAGATTGCGGAATCTCTACGTTCCCAACCTGACGCATGCGTTTCTTACCTTTCTTTTGTTTTTCCAAAAGCTTACGCTTCCGGGAGATATCACCACCATAACATTTTGCCGTAACATCTTTACGTAAAGCTGAGATCGTCTCCCGGGCAATAATCTTTGCACCGATTGACGCCTGGATACGAATTTCAAATTGTTGACGGGGTAACAGTTCTTTTAGTTTTTCACAGATCTTTTTACCAAAATCATACGCGTTGCTCCGATGTATCAACGATGACAAGGCATCTACAGGTTCATCGTTCAATCGAATATCCAGTTTTACCAAATCTGACTTGCGATAACCAATCTGGTGGTAATCAAATGAAGCGTAACCTTTAGAGATTGTTTTCAACTTATCATAAAAGTCAAATACAATTTCTCCCATTGGCATTTCAAAAACCAATTCAACACGATCTGAAGTCAAATAATGCTGGTTCATGATCGTACCACGTTTTTGGATACAAAGTGACATAATTGGTCCAACGAAATCCGATTTCGTAATAATATTAGCTTTTATATATGGCTCTTCGATTGAATCCAATTTACTTGGATCCGGTAGATCAGAAGGATTATGTACGATCACTTCCTCTTTATCTTTGGTCATATAGGCCTTATAGGATACGTTGGGAACTGTCGTGATCACCGTCATATCAAACTCGCGCTCTAGGCGTTCTTGAATAATCTCCATGTGAAGCATACCCAAGAAACCACAACGGAAACCGAAACCCAAGGCTGCCGACGACTCTGGTTCAAACACCAAAGAAGCATCGTTTAGCTGCAAACGGTGCATCGATTCACGCAACTCCTCGTAATCCTCCGTATCTACAGGATAAATACCCGCAAAGACCATCGGTTTCACCTCTTCAAACCCTTGGATAGCCTCAGAACAAGGACGATCTTTATGCGTAATGGTATCCCCTACTTTCACCTCCCGTGCCTCCTTGATACCAGAGATAATATAACCTACATCACCGGTCTTAATGACTTCTTTAGGTACTTGATTCAACTTCAGTGTACCAATTTCATCGGCAAAATATTCTTTCCCAGTAGCGACAAATTTCACGCGGTCGCCCTTGCGGATTTCACCATTTTCAACTTTAAAGTAAGCCATGATACCACGGAATGAGTTGAAAACAGAGTCAAAAATCAAGGCTTGCAAAGGTCCATCAGGATCACCCACTGGATGTGGAATACGGTCCACAATAGCTTCCAAAATATCCGGAACACCAAGACCTGTTTTACCAGATGCAGGAATAATCGCATCGCGGTCACCACCGATCAAATCCACAATCTGATCTTTGACTTCTTCCGGCATAGCACCAGGAAGGTCCATTTTGTTGAGAATTGGGATGATTTCCAAATCATGCTCCAACGCTAGATATAAATTTGAAATCGTTTGCGCCTGAATACCTTGAGATGCATCAACGATCAATAAAGCGCCCTCGCAGGCAGCAATTGAACGCGACACCTCATAAGAAAAATCCACGTGTCCCGGGGTATCAATCAGGTTCAAGATATATTCCTGACCATCTCTTTTATAATTCATTTGGATGGCGTGACTCTTGATCGTAATACCACGTTCACGTTCCAAATCCATATTATCAAGTAATTGTGCCTGTGCCTCACGCTGACTGATGGTATTGGTATACTCTAAAAGGCGGTCTGCCAAAGTACTTTTGCCATGGTCAATATGCGCAATAATACAGAAATTACGAATGTGCTTCATATAGGATTTTTAAACTCTTTTGCTAAAAGGCAAAGATACCTTTTTTTATATATATTTATATAAACTAGCTTTTTTTTAGTTTACTATACGCGAAGACATCAGACTAGACACTATTCCTATTAAGAACGGTAGAAACTGCATCCGCTATTCAGCAATAGCATATAAAAAATGTTTCTGATTTCGTGTAACATTGTCTGTGTCCCACGAAATTCGTCCCCGAAATTGCTCCGAACGAATTGGGCAATTTTCGACCTGACAATATTGGCAGCACTGTGGAAGACAAGGATCCGCATGAACGAAAAATTCGGTCCGTACCGACATCTCCTTATTGACAATCTTATCCACTGCAGAAATTTCATCATGCACCTTGATAAGGTCAAGGTAACGGGGTAGTGTGAGATGGCAATCTACATGGAGTTCGTTCCCATAGCGCTGTACACGAAGATTATGAACATCAATCCATTCATCTTTCCGATTGCCCTCCAAGATTTCGACGACATCCTGTACGAGCGCTGTATCCGATTCATCCATCAATCCACCGATCGATTGGCGAAGTAGCTTATAACCATTGAAGAGGATAAAAAGCCCCAATACAATTGAAATGACCACATCGATCCATTGGAAACCTGTCAGTCTCATCAATAGTAAACCCAGTATCAATCCGACCGTACTATAGGCATCTACCTGCAGATGTTTTCCGTCCGCCACCAAGGTAATAGAGCCCAATGCACGTCCACGCTTCATGATATAGAATCCTACTGCAAAATTTATCACAGATGTAATACCGATCAAATAAATCCCTTGTTCAAGGTGCGTTAACGCTGCCGGAAAGAAAAGATTGTAACAAGCCTTGGCTAAGATAATGGCGCCGGCGATAAAAATAAGTCCACCTTCCAAAAACACCGAAAAGAACTCCACTTTACCATGCCCGTAGGGATGATTCTCATCCTTAGGTTGCGCCGAAAGATAAATACTATAAAATGCAAAACCCGAAGCAATCACATTAACGATACTCTCTGCCGCATCTGTAAAAATTGCACTGGAGTCCGTTAAAAAGTAGGCAAAAAACTTCACAATCATCAAACCTATTCCCGTAAAAAGCGATAGTAAAACCAATCTTCTTTGTCTTGACATGATGCTTATCTTCTATATGAAACCTTCTATGAGCTAATGATGAAATGAGGACTAGCCAGCATTTTTGTGAGCGCAAAGGTAAAGATATAACGACAAATCAGAACGATTAGTTTTGAACATCCAACATCAAGGATCAATTAAATAACTGTGCTAAATCGCTTCAACTGCCCTTTTATTAAAAAAGCCCAATAAAAGAGCTACTTTTCTTTATAAATTCTCAAAAATAAAGAAGATTATTTGCAACGTATATAATATCTTTGTCTTACCATGAGCACATCATCATACTTATCAGACAGGATAAATAATTTGTCCGAATCGGCTACACTTAAAATGACCAAGTTGGGCCGCGAATTAGCAGCGAAAGGCGTTAATGTAATTAGCCTTAGCGTAGGTGAACCTGATTTCAACACCCCTGAGCATGTAAAAGATGCAGCGAAGAAAGCCCTAGATGAAAACTGGACGCGTTACTCGCCGGTACCGGGATACCCTGAGTTGCGCCAGGCAATTGTAAACAAGTTGAAGACAGAAAACAATTTAGATTATGATATCTCTCAAATTGTTGTTTCTACAGGTGCGAAACAATCCCTGTCTAATGTAATTTTGACGTTGATCAACCCGGGTGATGAGGTAATTATCCCAACACCCTATTGGGTATCATACTCCGAAATGGTCGTTTTAGCAGAAGGAAAATCGGTATTTATCAATACAGAGATCGACAATAACTTTAAGATTACACCAGCACAATTGGAAGCGGCAATTACACCAAAAACCAAATTGTTTATGTTCTCTTCGCCAAACAACCCCACAGGAACAGTTTACAGCAAAGATGAATTGGCTGCATTAGCTGAAGTTTTCGAAAAACATCCACAGGTATTTATCCTATCCGATGAAATCTACGAACATATCAACTTTGTAGACAAACACGAATCCATCGCACAATTTGAAAGCATCAAAGATAGAGTAATTATCATCAATGGCTTTTCAAAAGCATTTGCAATGACGGGATGGCGTTTAGGTTATATCGCTGCCAACAAAACCATTGCTGCCGCGAATGATAAATTACAAGGACAGACAACCTCAGGTACATGTTCAATTTCTCAACGTGCGGGAATCGTCGCTTATGAACAAGGATTAGAATCTGTCAACAAAATGAAAGAAGCTTTCGCTCGTCGTCGCCAATTGGTATACGATCTATTGACTGAAATCCCTGGCGTAAGAACAAATCTTCCAGAGGGCGCATTCTATTTCTTCCCAGAAATCTCTTCATTCTTTGGTAAAAAAGACCAAGATGGTAATGTCATTAAAAACTCATCTGATTTGGCATTGTACTTATTGAATGTTGGTCACGTAGCTACAGTTGGTGGAGATTCATTCGGTAACGACAATTACATCCGCTTGTCTTATGCAGCCTCAGACGAAAGTTTGATCGAAGCTTTAAAAAGAATCAAAGAAGCATTAGGAAAACTGGCCTAATCTCCTATCCAAATATAAAAAAAGAGCTCCTCTGAGCTCTTTTTTTATGCAGTTCTAATTTTCCTCCTAAATTTTCGGCGCAGCCTAAACGCCTATTCGGTCAAATATCATCTCTGCCCCATAATTTAAGCAGATGTTATCGCTTGAAATAAATATTTATTACATTTACTCCTATGAGTATTTTAACAGAAAAATTTAAAACGCAGCACGACACGGCTCCGTTTTCACAGATAAAAAACGAAGATTATATTCCCGCATTTGATGAGGCTATTCAGAAGACAAAAGATGAAGTCGATGCTATCGTCAACAATCCCGAAACGGCAACTTTTGACAATACCATCGCTGCGATGTCCTACTCTGGACAGACACTAGATCGTTTGTCCAATATCTTTTTCAATCTCCATTCCGCTGAAACCAACGCTGATCTCGAAAAGATCGCACAGGATGTCGCCCCAAAACTATCTGCTTTAGGCAATGATATCACCTTAAATTTCGATCTTTTCAAAAGGGTTAAGGCTGTATACGACCAGAAGGATCAACTGACATTGACGGCAGAGCAAACCACCTTATTGGAAAAATCCTATAAGGATTTTGTACGCAACGGCGCACTTTTAAATGATGAACAGAAAGAAAAGCTCCGCGAAATAGATGCCGAGCTATCACTTTTAAAATTGAAATTCGGGGAGAATGTCCTGGCCGAAACCAATGCCTATCAGCTGTTGGTAACAGACGAAAAAGATCTTGCTGGACTTCCAGAGGGTGCTGTAGAAGCTGCCCATGCTTTGGCTAAAGCCAACGAAAAAGAAGGCTGGCTTTTTACCCTGGATTTCCCGAGCTATCTTCCTTTTGTCACTTATGCCGACAATCGGGAACTTCGCAAAGAAATTACCCTCGCCGCAGGCCGTAAAGCTTTTCAGGATAACGAGCACAACAACGTGGACAATGTCCTTAAAATTGTAAAACTGCGCTTCGAACGGGCTAACTTATTAGGCTACGCCACCCATGCAGACTTTGTCCTTGCCGAACGTATGGCGCAAAACCCAAGTAAAGTCACCGAATTCCTAAACGACCTACTTGGAAAAGCGAAACCAGCGGCAGTGAAAGAATTTGCAGAATTATCCCAATTTGCAAAAAACATGCATGGCATAGACCAATTGGAAAAATGGGATGGCGCCTATTATGCCGAAAAGCTGAAACAGGAACGCTTTAATTTGGACGATGAAAAACTCAAACCTTATTTCAAACTCGAAAATGTCTTACAAGGTGCATTTGAAGTAGCCCATCGCTTGTTTGGCATCAACTTCAAGGAAGTCGATACAATAGATACCTACCACGAAGAAGTACAAACATTTGAGGTCAGTAAAGACAACGGTGAATTAGTCGCTATCTTCTATGCCGATTTCTTCCCGCGTAAAGGAAAGAGAAATGGGGCCTGGATGACATCTTTCAAGCCACAGTACATTCAACAGGGTAAACAAGAACGTCCGCATGTCTCCATTGTTTGCAATTTTACGCGTCCTACAGCTTCAAAACCTTCGCTGTTGACCTTTCAGGAAGTGACCACATTATTTCACGAATTTGGACATGCCCTACATGGTATGTTAGCTGATAGCACTTATCCTACACTATCTGGAACCTCTGTATATTGGGATTTTGTCGAGTTACCAAGTCAGGTGATGGAAAACTGGTGCTACGAAAAAGAAGCTCTTGAGCTATTTGCCAAACACTATGAAACTGGCGAAGTGATCCCGATTGAACTTGTCGAAAAGATCCGCGAAAGCGCTTCATTTCTTGAGGGTATGGCAACAATGCGCCAATTGAGCTTTGGTCTATTGGATATGGGCTGGCATGGACAGGATCCAACCGCGATCTCGGATCTGAAAGCATTCGAAGATGAGCAGTTTGCCTCGACAAAACTCTATCCCGATGTCAAGGACAATGCCATGAGCACGGCCTTCTCCCATATTTTCAATGGCGGTTATTCTTCGGGCTATTACAGCTATAAATGGGCCGAAGTACTGGATGCCGATGCATTTGACTACTTTAAACAAAACGGTATTTTCAATAAGGAAATCGCAACCAAATTCAAGGATAATATTCTTTCAAAAGGTGGGACCGAACATCCAATGGTTCTTTACAAACGTTTCCGGGGACAAGAACCTTCGGTAGAACCTTTGTTGAAAAGGGCTGGATTGATCAAATAATTGGATTGATCAAATAAGAAAGCTGGATATAAAATCCAGCTTTTTTATTGGAAACATAAATCCATCAAGAACTTTCTGCCTATCAAAATCCCTGTAAAAGTAACAGAACACTCAGCCAGTCAAATAAGGTTCGATTCTTAAGCTATTTTATTAAAGCATCATTTGTTTCCCATTCAGAACCAAAGCATTAAACAAGAATCGCACGTATTTTGCTGATTAAGCAAAAAAATAGTACCTTTGTAAGACATAATTGGGGTTGACCGGAATTGACAGGATGGAGACGGTTATGTAAGCATGTAGTGCGTTGTTAGTAGAGCACTTTAATCTGAACTTTCAGAATTATAACTGGCGAAGAAAACTACGCCTTAGCTGCTTAAGTTAGACTTAACATAGCTATTTGTCCCGTTAGATCCTGTTCTTTGGTTTAACATTCGGGGCATCGAACAATAGAACTGGCAAGTGTGATGTTGCTAAGCACTTGTGAGAAACAGCAACTACGGCGTACGGTATAGGTAAGCGACTCACCTTCCCTCGCTCGACAATTAAAGAGAAGCTAAACATGTAGAAAGCGTATACAGTACCATGACTGGACGAGAGTTCGAATCTCTCCAGCTCCACTTTAGGAGACACTTAATAGAAAGTGTCTCCTTTTTTTATACCCATAAAAAACTGTTAACCAAACTATTAAAGCATGTTCTTTTATAGTTCGAAAATTTTAACAAAATTTTGTAATCCTTGGTTATCCATGAAGCAAAAAATGAGGTTTATAGCCACTCTCCTATCGTTTTTCCAGAGTTCGATTTCTCCTTAACGATTCGGCATCCAAGCTACATGAATTCCATTTTTAGCTAATATCGCCATAGCTTTATTAAAGCAAGTAATCATCCAGCTTTTTTATTTAATATATCCAAGTTATATACGTGTTGGTATAGGTCAAAATAGAGTTGGTCGAGAATTTTTGCTCCGTCTAAATTGTAATTGTATTTTATTCTGTTAATGTAGTTCATTAAAAAGTCTATAAAGTGAAAAATACTAGTATGAAGGTGAAATCATTTCAAGAAGACAGTTATAATAGGCATTCCAATTGGTATACAAATCTCTTTCCCGAAAAAGAACAGAAGATAGCTTTGTTAAATGGAATAAAGACATATAAAGGAACCATAAATCATTGGTTGCAGAATCAGTTTTTTGAATGTGTTAAACCCATTACAAAATATAAAAATGCTTCCTGGTTGACCGTAGGTGACGCTTACGGGCATGATGCGAACTATTTAATCGAGAATGGCGTCCAAAACGTAATTGCCTCCGATATAAGTGATGAATTTCTTGCCGTCTCTAAAGAGGTTGGCATTGTTGAGCAATACTCCGCTGAAAATGCAGAAAATCTCTCGTTCGAAAATAATAGCATAGATTATATCCTATGTAAAGAAACCTATCATCATTTTCCACGGCCTTATGCCGCTCTTTATGAAATGATCCGAGTAGCAAAAAAGGGGATTGTAATTATCGAACCGCAAGATCCGATCATGAAAATGCCTTTCTTGTTATTTATGAACAATGTTTTAGAGAAGGTAAAATATGGCTTAGTAAATAAGATATGGAAAAACCGCTTTTCTTATGAAGCAGTTGGCAACTTTGTATATAAGGTTTCTGAAAGGGAAATGGAAAAGTTTGCAGCTGGTATAAACTTACCATTGGTAGCGATCAAAAATTTCAATCCAAACTTCTGGTTTCCAGGAAGTGAAAAAATTCCAGCTGAAAAATCAGAGATGAAGTTTAGAAAAATTCTCTTCAAAAAAGGTCTTAGGGATTTTTTATCAAATTTTGGCATTGTACCAAGTCAGTCTTTAAGCATAATAATATTTAAAACCCTTCCTGTAGTCGAATTACGGGAATCTTTAAAAAAGGATGGATACAAATTAATTGAAATACCAAAGAATCCATATTTATAAAGTTAAATAACGATGGAATACTCCTCGTTATTTAACTTTCTTTAATTTCTTCCAAAAGGATTAATAGGAATCCCTATGGAAAACCCCAAGATTCCTTTATCCTTTATTGGAATGTTACTTATGTTGAATGTCAATCTTCCACTTTTACGTAAAAACGAAAATTTCAATTACCATTGGTATTTTGAATTACTACAATTTTTGGAGAATCAGGGTTTAATGGAACAGTTTGTGAGAAAACAATTATAATTTATTATAATTTGAGGTATTATAATGTTCATTAATCCAGTTTACCATTCCAATTAAGTATCCTTTCATTTTTCTTGCTGTAGAGAATTCAACGTCTAATGATTTCTTCTGCAAACTATCGGCGGAGATAAAACTTGTATTAGGAGTTCTGAAATGTTTAGCATAGTAACTGAATGTTTTTCCGATATCCTCCTTGGGAATTAGACCCTGCTCCATAAATAGACGAATTAGAAACCCAATTTGAGGGACAGGAAGATTTATTTGAGCCTTCTCATTTTCTTCCCAAAGTTTGGAATCTTCGATTTCCGACCTTCTTAATTCTTTCCGTTGTTTGATATTGTCCTTTTTCTCTCGATAAAAGATCTTTAATTGTTCCCTTATTGATTCATCATCCAATTTAAATCGCCAGCTACTCGACTTTGGAATTTCATTCAAATGGTCCTCCATAGCGATCAGTAACTCTGTCTGAAAATGTAAACTTGAGTTTTGGAGCAATAGATCACTGCAGCGTTTAGCATAGTAATTGAAAAATTCGGGTGAATTAAAATCATAGGTGATTAAAAGGTCTTCAACGCTTTCAGAAACTAAGAGTTCAATATTTAAAAGCTTACCTAATATCATATATCCGTATTTTAGTTCTCCTTTTTTAATCTCTTTTCATCTAATGATGTGTTTTTTAGTCTCGATCTTACTATCTCGACGTTATTCTTAAATATCCGCTTTCCAACAAATGAGGCATATCTCGTTAATGACAATTCACGTAATAACTTTTCATTTAGTTTTTCACAATCATCTAAAAGAGACTCTATTATTGATAATATTTGAAGATACAAATTGCGAACTTGAAGGCTCTTCTCAATTCCTATTTTAATCTTTGATATGGTGATTAAATAGGAATATGGTCAATATAAGCTGTGACATCGCAGTTTTTGCCCTTTTTGTTGTGGTTCCAATAATTTCAGTAAAACTTGAAAGAAAATAGATCATCTTCGTTTTAAGCAATTCCAAAAATTCAGTTTGAATGACTATCATATTTTTATGATCAGAATATTCTAGAGGACAAAACACTTCTTCAATTTTAAATAACCATTCACTTGTGGACTAATCGGAATATATAATTTCTTTAGCAAATTGCATAGGTTTAGAATTTGTTAGTCTGATATAACTGAGTATTCGATTTAAGATTAACCTTCCAAATTTTAATGGGTTAACGCTTTTATGGAGGTTTCCAATAATAAAATTAAGATTTGCCACTATTGAAGGCTGATCTCATTAAAACAAACGTTAATACATAGCTTGCCTCTAGGTCTATAAATACAGAAATATGTCAACTTCATATCTAGAAATCAACATATTTTACCCCTATTAAACCCACCCCTTTTAATTAGTGCCATACCATTTCAAAAAATCCATCTTTTCGGTTTTTACAATCCATAGGAAGATGGATGTAAGGTTTTATTTTAATAGAATAATTAGATCATATTCTATAGCCGATTATTATAGCACTTAATGTTCAACCCACCAATTATTCTCGTCCAACTCAGCTTCCACCCATCCCAAATAGCCAAATAACTCGACAAACAAAAAAAATATAAAAAACACGCTTACAAGCATATAAAACAAATAAATAGGGCAAAAATGATAGTTCATATTGGTCAAATTCGAGTTTGTCGAGAATATTTTTCAAAAGGAAAAAGTAAAGCGAGTTTAGGTGAAAATATTATTAAACAAAACACAAAAAAATGGAAAAATTAAGCCCAAAAGAAATAGAGCAATTACTAATAATTGACAAAGAAATAATTGGAAGTGCAGATTATTTTCAATCGGCAAATAAAGGATTGGATTCAGATGATGGTTTACCAACGGTAACAGTATTTACAACCATGTTCTTGTAATTTAAGTTAGTGCTAATAGAGTTTAAAGATGGAGAATTGTCTAACATGCATCCTTATAGAAGATGAAGCGTTGGGTATCGAAATGATGGAAGATTATATTAGTCGTAGAGATGATCTTACATTAATGGGAACTGCAATACAATTATCAGAAATAGAATGTCTTTTAGAGTCCTCTTCTCCATCTATCATTTTCCTAGATCTAATAATCCCACATGGAGATCAAAATGATTTTAATTTCTCAAAATTCCCTAAGAGTTCTTCCTTTATTGTTATCTCTGCAATACCAATCAGCCATTTCAAAGGAGAACTTCCCCCAGGTAAAATATATGAACTTTTGAAACCTATATCCTTCAAAAATTTCACTATGTGTGTTGACAAGGTTGTGCAAAAAATAAAATCCAGTTAATGTTCAAAGAAGTCAAACCAGCCGACTTTTTCATTGTCCGAAATCCAAGGTTTTCAAATGTTACATGGGATTTAATCAACAATTGTCATACAGCTGAATCATTTTGGCAGTTTGCAACTGAATTGCTCGCAGATCCACAGGTATTTGATGCAATTACAATTGCAAGTTATGATCTTGCAAATCAGTTAAATGATTTGTTAAATGAGCCATTTGGCGATAAAACAAGAAAACTTCTTCCGGCTCTTTACAAATATATTAGTAGAATGGCTAATAGGCCCACTCCATTCGGCAAATTCTCTTCGATTTCAATCGGAGAGATTTCTAATAATCAGACGGATCTTATTTTAGGTGATAATTTTGTATCTAAATATCGTTTAGATTTGGTTACTCAGGTAAAAATAAACCAAGAGCTTCTAGAAAATTTAGAGATACTAGAAAATATTAAATTTTATCCGAACACCACAATAATAAATAATGGTGATTCATTCACATACATAGAAAATATTTATGGCCAAGTCAATACAAATTACAATTGGTCGAAGATCAATTCTAATTCTTTGATTAAATTCATTCTACTATATGCTGAAAATGGCAAAAATTTTAAAGATATTTTAGCGTATTTGCTTGAAATGGGAATATCAGAAGAGAAGTGCCGCAAATTTATTTGTGAATTGATAAATTCAAAAATACTAATTTCAGAAACGCATCCAATCACAACCAAAGACGATGATTATTTACTGAATCAGGCAGTTAAACTTTCCAAAAATTCAGAATTAGAATATAAACTTATAGAGATCAGTAATAAATTGAAAATGGTCAACGAGGAATCAACTTGTCCCTACGATGATTTCAACAGCAATATTTTTATTGAAGCGCTATATGATAATTCTAAGAATATATTCCAAGTAGATACCACAAGAACCTTAGAAAAGCAGATTCTGAATAAAAAAGATATAGATCTTTTAACTAAAGAAATATTTGAATTAAGAGCATTAAATAGGGCACAGATACCGAAGGATCTTAAAGATTTTTGTAAGAAGTTCGCTTCAAGATATGGGGATCAAGAAATACCATTATTGGAAGCACTTGATCCCGAAAATGGAATTGGGTATGGAATAACAACAAAATTTATTTCCAATGATTATCCCCTATTATTGGATCTGGGAAATTATGAAGGTAAAGAAACCGCTCCACGTAGTAAAACTTTCCAAGAAGATTTGATTGATAAATATCTAATTGACAATATATCAGAACAAAAGGTCATTGAACTAAAAAATGAAGACATAAGTATAAATAGCTTAAAAGTCAAATTTGAAGAGACTATTCCATTAGGATTTTATGTGTTTGGAAATCTCCTAAAAACTAAAGAAACAGATTCTGGGAAACAAAGCCTTAGGTTTCATCTTACTACATGCGGAGGAGTATCGGCCCTACCCCTTTTAACCAGGTTTTCATATTTAAATAATGAATTAAAATCCAAACTTGAGGAACTGGCTATTGCTGAACAAAACAATGCAAATGGTGCTATACTAGCAGAAATAATATTTTCGCCAAATTGCAAGTCTGGAAATATACTAAGGCGACCTAGTCTATTTAGTTATGAAATCCCAATTATCGGCCAATCTTCTAAAGATAATGAGCATACTATTTTACTAAGCGATCTTGTCGTAAAAGTACATAGAAATACTGTCTTTCTTAGGTTAAAAAGACTTAACAAAAGAGTGTTACCAAGACTTAGTAGTGCCCATAATTTTCATTATGGAATGTCAGTTTATAGATTTCTATGCGATCTACAATTGCAGGACAATCCAATAAATATATCTTGGGATTGGGGAGAGTCAATCAAGAAACCATTTCTGCCAAGGGTTGTCTACAAGCATCTCGTATTATCCAGAGCCCAATGGAACATAAGTTCAAGCATATTCAGAAATCATACTTTCAAAAATAATGATGAGAAAATACATTTTCTTTTATCAAAATTTCAACTTCCTAGGAAAGTAATATTGATTCAAGGCGATAATGAAATGTACTTGGATCTTCATCATGAACTCAGTAAAGATATCCTCCTAAAAGAATTAAATAAAAAAGATATTAAACTATCTGAAGATCTATATGACAACTTTGATAGTGTCTTCATTAATAAAAATGGTGAAAAGGTAAATAATGAAGTTTTAATCCCTTTTTTAGGGAGGCCTAAAATATATTCAAAAGAACTATCATATAATTCTAATGAAGATGTTATTAGATCTTTTACTCCAGGGAGCGAGTGGCTTTATTTAAAAGTTTATTGCGGAGAAAAGCCGGGCGATAGTATTTTAAGAAATCAAATAAATAAGCTAATAACAAGCCTGAAATCCAGTGATCTTATCGAAAAATGGTTTTTTATAAGATTTTATGATCCCGATCCCCATTTACGAATAAGATTAAAACTTAAAGGTAATTTAAACACGTCGTTTTATCTTGTAACCAGATTTATCCAGGATATTTTTACCCCGTTAATAGACCACAGAATAGTAACTCGGATAATTTTCGATACTTACGAAAGGGAACTTGAACGATATGGCCCCCATAATATGGAGATTTGTGAATCAATTTTCTGTTTAGAAAGTGATGTCATCCTTGAATTACTTGTATTAATAAAACAAGAAGGCGAAGCACTGCGCTGGAAGTTCGCTTTACTTATTATAAGTATCTTCTTAAAAACTTTTGGCTTTGAAAATGAACAAAAAATCAATCTACTTGAACAACTTCGCAACGATTTTCTTCAAGAATTCAAACATCATCCTAATGCAAAATACATTATGGATCAGAAATTCAGATCTGAAATTAAAGAAATAAATCATTTCATGGAAAATATGGATTCTATTAATCCTAGAGCTCAAATACTATTAAGAAAATATGAGGTTGAAATGTACTTTTTTGCAAAACTCTGCCAAAATAACATCGACTTCCAAATAAAACCAAATGCGATTATTTCTTCTTTAATTCATATGCTTTTAAACCGGATATTTTACACACATCAAAGAGAGCAGGAAATGGTAATATACCATTTCTTAACAAAGTACCTTTATAGCCAGCAAAAGAAAAATACTTTCTTTAATTCATCTGATTAAACATTAGACAGTCCTAATCTTTTGTAAAGTTCAGCTCGATACTGTCCTCCTATAGGAATGTCTTCTAGATCTCCTTTCATTTTTATTATATTTCCTTGCACTTTTTTTGCAAAATCCAAGTTAACTATATAGGATTTGTGTACACGGATAAACTGTTTCGCATTCGACAAAGCTTCTTCCATATCACTAAGCTTCTTCCAAAGACTATATTTTTTTTCAAAAGTTTCTATATGGACATAATCTTTATCGCTTTTGATAAAAAAGACTTCATTATAAGGTGTGATAATAATGCTGGATCTATCCTTAATTATCAGAAAATTCAATCCCGGTTGATTACTTTTTTCAGATTCTAGAAATGCTCCAGCCTTCTCAATAGTTTGAATGAGCCTTTCAACACCGAATGGTTTCAAGACATAATCCAATACATTTAATTGATACCCTTCTATGGCATAATTCGGGTCCCCGGTTACAAATACAAATAACGGAGGATTCTTTAGGCTCTTAAGAAATGTTACTCCATCTAAATCTGGCATCTGGATATCGCAAAAAACAAGATCGACTGCTGTCGATTTTATAGTTGCCATTGCGTCCATTGCATTGTCAAAAACTCCTATTATATCGACTCGAGGTATCTTCCTCAAATGTGACACAAGTAGCTCTTGCGCCAATACTTCATCATCAATTACAATACATTTAATCATCTCTCTAAATTATTCATATCAATTTCTAAAATTATAGCGTAACTAGCAGATTCATCCTTTATATCCAAGACATAACTATTGCTATATTTCAATTCTAATCTTCTCTTCACGTTTTGTAAACCTATTCCTCCCTTTATTGGTTCTTTACTATCTCTATTCACTCCATTGGCCACTACAAATTTTAATATGCCATCATTTAGACTTAATGATACATGAATCCAAGCGTCTTTCCTGCTTCTTTCAGGACCATGTTTAATAGCATTTTCAATAAAAGGTAAAAGCATTAGTGGGGCTATTCTGTAGGGCTCTTTGATTTCATCAATTAAAACTTCTAGTTTTACCCCCTGTCCAAATCTAATTTGAATGAGATTGAGGTAATCTCGGAGGAATTGGATCTCTTTCTTTAAAATTATCTTGTCATCACCTGTTTGATAGAGCATATATCGAAGCATACTTGAAAGCTGCTCTATTGTTTCAGCAGTATTAGGATCACCCTTTTCAGCCAGCCTATAAATACTATTCAACGTATTAAAGAGAAAATGCGGTGAAATTTGCGATTTTAATATTTCCAGTTCCATTTTCAAATTGTCTCGTTCCAAATTTGCTTTAGCAAGCTCTAATTCGGCCTTATTTCTTTCCATTACCAGCATGATGTTCGCATCTTCAACAAGTAATTTAGCAAGCTTGGGAGCCAAAGGCAGAGAAATTAAAAATAGAAAGTCAAGAATTAACGTAGGAACTTTCTTTATGCTATATATTCCTAAAAAACCATCTTCAAGGAAGTAATGGACATACTTATAAATTCGTTTATCTTCAACAGGGACAATTTCTTCTAATAGCTCACATGTAATATATGTAAGTGCCAGCCACCAAAAATATGCGAAAATAAAAAAAAGTAAAATTGGAATCGCTCGTCCCTTGGACACCCATTTGGAAATTAACCAACTTGCCGAATAAAAAAGACTGGTAGTAACAATAAGCTCTTTGATTACAAACGCCCAAACATAGTTTCCACCATATCTTCGGAAAGTATAATAGTAAAGACAGGATACTAATCCCCAAAACACGATGTGACAAATAACCCTTATAGGATGTGTATACCATTTCCCCCAAATATTCTCACTCCTCATTTACAAAAGGTTTATACTTTTCAACAATTAGCAACAAAATTACAGTTAAGTTATAAAAATTATTACAAACTTTCTTGTAATAAAAACGTTCAAGCAATACTTTATGCTACGTCATATCACCCCAAAATATTGCAATACCCTCTACCTAAACTAATTAAAAATACATAACGGTAAATAATCTTTTATCCTTGATTTAATTCCATTTAAACCATCAATGTACAAAGGGTTTATTAAAAAGAAAGATTCACTATTCTTAAAAATACCAGATGATAATGGACAGGAAAACTCTTATGTTTCCTTGAATTGTGAAATTCTAAATAACACCGAAATGATTATTCGGAATGAAAAGAGTGATCCTGTGGTATATGTCAAATACAAAAGATAAAAAGAAACCCGTATTTTCTATAAGGGTTTCTTTTTTTATAAATGATGGAGTTGTTCAAATTTAATTGAAAAATATAGGAAGAATAATTCCGAGTCTCAAACCATGAATACTTAGATGGGTTTGGTTCAATCTGATTGTCGGGCGGCTTCCATTTTTAAGAAATAAGGTATCGACACCATTCGACGTTTGTTCTGTTAGATAATTATAAATGAGGAAAATGCTTAACTGGTTTTTGATTTTCGTGGAAATTCATAACGAGTAACCAATATTAAAGCCATTTGATAAATGGGTAAAACTTTTGGGATGTTCAAAATTATTGATGAGGTTCCAGTTCCCATAAGAATTGTAATAAACCCTGTTCAATATAAAATCACCTTGCAAAGAAAAGATAGGTGAAATCTTGTAATCCTTTTTAATCTTTAGACCAAAACCATCCGCCCGATATTTGTAATAAGATGTTAAATCACTATCTTCCGTTGAATGCATATCAAACTTTCTACGGTATGCAAATACATTTATGCCGGCTCCGAGATTGAATTTCGTGCCTTTAAAAGGTAGATATAGAACACTTAAATTCATTTGACTGTGTCTACCATTTTCACTACCAAAGTATAATGAACTAGTCTGTCCTGCTCGGTTATCCTCTTGATAATCAACATCTGTTCCTCTGCCAGATAAGGTCCTTAAAAATGTATAAGAAGCTGACAATTCAAAGAATTTGTATGGTTTATAAGAAAGCTCAATTCCTGTTCCTGTGCTTAATAGGTTCTTAAAATCCAATTCTGAGAGAATATTTGGATTTTCACCAAACATATTTCCAGCGATATTCCAATTAAAATTACTTGTCTCTATTTCTTGATAAATTCGCATACGCAAACTACCCTGTGCTAATTATTTAGCCAAATTCTATCAAGACTACTTAATAAGGTGCCTGATACAATTGGATCACCGTTTAATTTAGTATACATTGGTAATGATGTATTGTTAACATGATCCGTTGAGGAAGTATAAGAATCATATCCCATAATTGAACTGAAATCGTATGCCCCGAAATAAGAATAATTGGTTGTCACCTTTGTGAACTGGGCAAGGCCTTTAGTTGTTAGATTATTTGTCTTAATAGAAACATATTGATCTCGATCTGGACGATTTTGTTCATGCATCATACCAATCGCATGGCAAAGCTCATGTACAATTGTAGAATAGTCATTATCAAAGGGTGGATTTGGAAATGCAAAATCTGATAATTTTAATTCTTGTTTTCCTCCTTCTAGGCGTCGTCCAATATGGGACGAAGAACTAGCAGATAGATTGCCAACATAATTAATTTCTATATAGGGATATGCGAATCCCCCAGTTGGATCAACTGTTGGTTGTCCTGTTGCATTATAAAATCTTACATTCGTATTGTCTTGAATATGATTGAGTGCTAATTTTATTCTATTTATAAAATAATCTTTATTTGGGTGATTTAAGATACTTGGCCCATAAGTAAATCTTACCATAGCCCAAAGTCTATATGGGTCTGCATTCATTCCTAAATTTCTCGATAACGTTCCTTCTTTTTTTTCGACGACAGCTACCGGAATATTAAATACAGGATGAATGGTGGTATCGGGACTATCTTTGGTTTTACCATCTTCTCCACTTAAATTACCCTTTTCATCCAAGGCTTTTAGTTGCATTGGAGATAGAATCATATCTCCTCCAAAAATATATTCATCTCCTATTTTCTCGACGATTATTCCTGATTTTAGGGTTACAAATTCTGAATTTTCACTTTTGATTTTAGAGTCAATTTCAGGATGTTTACTACAAGAAAAGACTAGTAAACTCGCTAGTAACAAAATACTTGTTCTTTTCATAATGTTATTTGTTTATAGTTACCTGTTCTTTAGAAATAACTTCAATAATTTGTAGGTTTTGGGATTTCCATCTATTGGCGGAGATGCCAAAATAATTATCTGAACTTTTAAGTTGTAACGGTTTCCTTCCTCGAAAATAAAACCACTAATCTCGTCTAAACCTAAATGATACTCTTCATTATTACTCTCCCTCACCTTTAGCGCTGGTATATCCTTAGGTTGGTCTGGTTTCGCTGGAGGATGAGCTGCGACGTACTCAATATCAGGTTGGATCTCCAACTGAGTGATATAGGTTTGATCAAAATTTTCTTTGCTGCACGAAAACAGGAAAATTAACAAAAGGAAAATGCTATTTCTCATGGATCTACTTTTAAATCTAAAATACAATTGGCCTTCAATACTTTCTGGTACTAATATTATTGAAATATTTTAACTCTAAAAAGTTATCTCGACCAACTCTATTTCGACCCATACAAACAATGTAATTTCCTCAATGAAAAAAGACTGAACTCAATTTCTATTACTTTTAGAATAAAAAACAGGTAAGGCTACCATTAATCTTTTGGGATGAAAATATGCAGGCTCTATTTCAACTTAATTTTTAACTCACTTTTATTTTTAATATTTCCAATTAACCGATCAGTATTAAAATAAAATGAATATTTATCCTGCCTTATTTTATTACCAGCCTTTAGCTCCATTCTTTTATTTTCCATTCCTAGTATCCAAGCAATAGCTGGGTCATCTTGTACTCCAAAGTCAGTATCTGTATCGTCATTTAAGGCAACATCAGCTTTGATACCTTTGAAATAGTTGCTTTCCCTATTGGCATTTTTGAGTTCATACATCCCTAAATACAGGTCAAATTGACCCACTGGAATTCCAAATGATCCAACTGGCTTACCATAAGTATATACAGCAGAAAGGTTATTCTCTGACACACCTATAACCTGAACATCCATATACGGTTTTAGAATATTGATCAGAAGCTCACTGGCAGATGCAGTTCTGTTGCTCACTATAAAGTAAACTTTTTTTAAATCCGTCAACCCTTCATCTTTATGAAAATACGTTGTATTGGCTTCCACACTATAATCAATATCATAAAGACTTATCTCTTTGCCATTAATGATAACAGGCCGATTATATTCGTCATACAATTTGTAATTTTCTAATATTTTTGAAGTCCCATCCTGCATTTGCCTGTTATAATGTTCAGTATACATAATCTTTGCGTCTGTATTATCTGGTGCAACCAGATTCGCAATAAAATCAGCTGTAACCTGATATCCCCCTTGGTTGTACCGAAGATCAATGATGAGTTCATTAATTTTTTCCTGTGTAAAAGAAAGAAAAATTGGAGTAAGATATTTCTGCGCATTTTGAATTGGGGTGAAACTATTTAAAGCAAAATAACCGATTTTCCTTTCTCCATTTCTCAATATATTTCGCTTTACCACTGGATTTATCTCATACGAAGCTGCATTTAAACGTACTTCCCGCTTTTTAACACCATCCTCTGTCACTTCAAGCTTAATGAACGACATGGAAAGTGACTTTTTCCATTGCTCTAGAAACGAATTTTCTGTTAGTACATTTTCCCCATTTATGGATAAAATTTGTGCCCCACGCTTGAGACCTGCTTTACCCGCAGGTGAATTTGGATCAACATACAATAAACGGAGGATATTATTTTTAACCACCACGGACAGGCCAAACGTATTACTTATATCATAAGCATACTGAGGTTCTTTATTTTGGAATTCCCTAAATACAATACTGGAATATTTAGGTCTATTCAAATCTAATGGATTCTGTTCAAAGAGGTTGCCTGTCCCACCATCTTTCGCAAATTGTGTAATTTCAAATATTTCATTCTCATAACACCGAAACTCACTCAACCCCTCATTATAAAACCGCGAAGGGTTGAAACGATCAACCGATGGAAGATGATCGTTCCATAAATATACTCCCTGCGCAAGAAGAAAAATAGAGTCTAGATTTTCACTTATCCTATTTTTCTCTTTAGATATTTGAGGAATGTCATCATTCTTTTTAGTACAAGATTGCAATAGAAAGAAGACCGACAAAATGAAAATTCCAAGATTCGTTTGCTTCATTTTGATTTCCAAGTTTTAATTAGGGATACATTTCACCGGACCGCTGTGCCTTGTAATGGTCAACAACTTTAGGAAGAACACGATAATTCTCACTTGGAACCATATCAAAATGGCAATAGTCCCTCGATATTGTCGCATCTGATCCATATTGTACATAATAAAATACCCTCTTATTCTCAATCAGTTGTTTTGCTGTTGGATACCTTAAAACCAAGTTATCCGTCTGCTTTCCCGTGCTCCAAGCCCCAACCCAATTATAAGTGCTTTTAGATCCATAATCCCTCTCATAATTGTAGGTCACAAAAATTGGGACATCATCATATTTGTCTATTGCCGCCGCATTTTTATAAAAACACATATAAATATCAGAATTAGTATACTTTGGATTTGAAGATGAATTCGCCTCCCACTGGCTGTTCTTGTACTCAATACGGACATAAGGTTTGTCAAAAGGGCCATAGTTAATCTGGAAAGGTGCTTCTACCAGACCGTTCCCACTGTTCAGGTAGGCTAGTTGAAAGGCAATAGGAACTCCCGGACTTGCCTTGGAATACGTAGTATTAGCGCTCAATACTTGAATAAAACCATTCAGGCCAGCAACTGCAACTGCAGGTGAAGTATCTGTGCCAATCCCTGTATATTTAACTTTTATCGTTGCGGAATTTATAATATCTTTCTCTTCATTAGTTAATGCGGTACCGATACCAATCAGATTTTTCAATATTCCGAGTTGCTTATAAACAGCATTATACAATTTAGTCGAACTATAGTTAGATTCTATTACCATAATACCCATGCGACCGTAGGTCACGCTTTTTACATAGACAGGAGTTACCCCACCAGTTATAGCCTGCATATCCAGACCTGTAGGATCAAATAATTGCGTAGTATTTTGAGGAACGTCCATATCAATTGTAAAATTGTGCTGGAAAAATTTAATCTTAATCGCCGATGTGGAAGCGATCAAGTGATTCTCTCCCTGCTGAGTGGTATTGGTGTTAATCAAAAATGCATCTAACCCTTTATTGAATCCATAAATCGTTTTCAATTCCTCATATACACGAAAAGTATCCATCTCCACTATCAAAGAAGCAGCGCCTACTTCACCAGGATTTGTATTTTCCAAATCCGTCAGAGCGGCATTGTATAATGCAGCTTGAGAAGTCGGACGGGGAAGACTGGTTCGAGCAACCGCTGATCCAGAGACCGGCATGGAAGTAGATATGGTAATCGGTCGGATATTATTGGAAATACCTGTCAACATTTGAGGCGAAAAAACACCTTCTATGCTCTGGCCCTTTAATATTGCGCCGGGATAAATATTGAGTCCCATTGATTGATCTGTAATAGTGAACATCTGGGATTTATATTTCTGATAGAAATATAGTTTATTTGGATCAGACGTTGGAGCATTACTGCCATTAACAATGATCCCGGGACCATCTTTATAACCACCTGAACCTGCTTTTGGCTTAAAGGGATTATCTTCATCAGGAGGAGTAGTCAAGTCTGCTCTTTTCCCTCCTGCTGATCTTTTGCCAGACACATTATTTTCCGGATTAGATTTTGAACTGACCGTAAAATCTTGGATCTTCGGTAATCTTAAATGATCCAAAGCTTGTCTACCGTTTCCACTGTCAAAGTCGGATTCCAGTTTCGAACAACTAGCCCCTAAGAATAGCATCAATAACAAAGGGACACCCTTAATGATCCTTTGCAAAAAATAATTTGTTCTACTTTTCATATTTTTAAGATTTTATAGGCATAGGTCTCCCTGGCATCCAGGAAACATGATGCTTATTGGTTTAAAAAAGTGTTATTGATTAATTTAGATCTTTATTACCAACCTAGAATTCTATTTATTTGGAGATTAACTACCAAGTGGCATTCCGTTACTTATTGCCCATTTTCGGTTTCTCTTCTCTTTTAACTGCCCCTTTTCATCATAGATATTATAACCAGCACTTACCACATTATTCTGAATATTGTAATCGGTAATTTTCACAGAATAATCTGCCGGAATATTATTTGTCTCCTTTAGGTTATCTCGCCAGATCACAACCTGCTTTCCTGCCCATTTGTCCTCTATACTGGTGACTATTTGCATCCGACCCACGTAGCCGTCATTTAAGAACAACATATATTCATAGTTGTTAATCGGGATATTCCATAAATTACCAGAAGGATAGTAAGCATCAGAAGCATCAATATCCTTGGTATAACGAATGGAAAAATCTCGCTCATAACAGACCAACTGCGTACCGCGCTGTCCCAACCCCATATATCCCCCGCCTCTATTGAGGTCTTTATCCGTGCCCTCCCGGACCAACAACGAATTACCATACCACTGAACCAAAGAATAAGGAAAAGTTACATAAGCCCAATCCAGAGGCTCTTCTACCTTATACTTTTTGGTATAAAACTTTTTGCTGTCAAGATCAATATTCGCCAAAAGCTGGATGTATTTGTTCCTAGTCTCTAGATCATCAAGCACTATTTCCAATGATAAGGTGGCTTGATCTCTGTTAATAAACCTGTTTGGAGCAACCAAATCAACAATCAAATTACGCATGTCCTTAGGTATTTCAGTAGAATCAATTGTCGGGCAAACTTCTGAAAAAATGGTCTTCCCATCCTTATTATCGACCCTAATCTCTAATGTATTGTCCAACGTATTTACCACATAGTATTGGTTCCCCGTACTATCTGTTTTAGCTTCGGTCCTCCATTTTTCATTTTTCTTCACAGGAACATCTGGAGTATCTTTTTTACATGAAAATAAGAAGTATGCCATTAGTAAACATACACTTAAAATCCCTAAACTCTTTTGTCTATATGTTGTATTCATCATCATAAAATATATTTAATGGTCAATTCTAAACGTCGTTTTAAATGGCGAGTTATCTTTTAGATATTTTGCAGTATAGTAAATAGGCACACCTGGATCACTCGCTGTAAATGTACCTACGTTCTGTGCAATAAAATCAGATACACCATCAGGACTTGGATTGATCAATAACTGGATCACATTATTGCCGATGGTACTACCCAACAAATAAATAGTTATTCGACAACTGGCAAATAGATTCGTTTCTTCCTGTGTATATGATTCCGTAGTTTTTTTAAGAATCTTCTTCACCATCTTCTGAAAAGCACTTCTCATTTCGGAACTATTGTTGTTAGATTCAAGTACCAATAATCCAAACCTACCATAAGTTACAGAATTAATATATACCGGAGAAATTCCATCAAATACATTGGCAGGAATAGAAGCCATATCAATCAACTCATTAGCAGCAGGATCAGACATTGTATACGTAAAATTTTCCACCGTATAACTGGCCATGAACTTAGTGGAATAGTAGGTTCCGCTTGAATAAGAATCGAAATTTGTATTAGTCGAAGAAAATAGTTTATGCTGATTTACATTATAGCCAAATGCATATTTCACTTCCTCATATTTTGAAAATGCAGAAAAATAGTCTGAGTAATTAAGTATCGTATTCCCTGAAAAATCAGGTGCTAAAAGTGCATTGCGTAAAAATATCCGGCTATTTGAAAGACTTGGAATGGAGATGGTACCAATTGATAAACTGGAAGGAAATGATAATTGGACACTGATCGGTGCAGTTTGATACCCGGAAAAGGTTTCAAATTGATCCGATGCTATTGACGCTGCCTTTAAAAGTGAGCCGGGATAAATGTAACTTAGATTCCCTGGTGTTACGACCATCTCGTCAGATTCATAAAATGAGCTTGTTCCCGACCCATTTGTCCATACACTATCCCGAAGATGTATCATTCCGGCAGTTTTCTTGCGGTCAAATACTGTTTTGATGTCTTTATTTTTATTCCTCAGATCAACAATATCCAATGGTGCAATACGAAGTGTGCTAAAATATTCCGAGAGCAGTTTCCCATCGCCTTTTTCAGTAGGCGATGGGGTTTGAATTTCTTCTTTTTTACATCCTATAAATGAAAGAAGGAAAAAAATGGCTATGATTATTTTGACTCTCATACCAAATAAAATTTAAATGACCTAATTGGCAATATTAATCTTGAACTGATTCCTAAAGGTGGAAAAATCATCGAGATAATTTAAAGAGTAATAAAGAATATCCCCTGGACTATCTTTTGTAAAGCCACCATTTGCCGCCAAAACCTCTGCAAAACCTGTTAGACCGGTTGTTATTGCCTTAACGATACTCTTTCCATCAGCTCCGATAATATACACTTTCATCCGCGAATTATTTATTATAGTTTTCTGCGCATTAGTTAGTCGCAAGTTCAATGCTGCCGAAAATGATGGACCTAGACTGTCAGTCGACGAGACGTTTAACATTTCTGCGGATAATGTTAGCGCGACATTAAGTGTTTTTTTGACCGCGTTGTAAGAGGAATCTGACTCCATGATAAAAATCCCCTTTCTTCCGTAAGTTACCGAACTGACAATTACAGGTCTGATCCCATTGAAAATAGAGTAGTCAAAATTGCTCTTGAGAAAAGGCTCATAAATTGGAGGTTCGATAGCGATGGAAAAGTTCTCTTGCGTAAATTCAGCCCTTACGATTGTTGTAGCAGTTGAATTTTCAAGGGTATCCAGATAATTAACAGTTAAAATTTTAGCAAGATTCAGATTTGCTCCAAAAGACTTTTTTAGTTCCTCGGTCTTTCTAAATTGACTCTGCTCATAAGTAAACGATTGGATCTGGTTTCCTGCTGCCGAACTCAATGCAGCACGTAGATAACTAAGATCTTGTATTTTCGAAGGTATTACAGTCCTATAAATACTGTCAGTAGGGAAATTGGCGTACATGGTAATTGGGTTTCTATAAGTTATTGGTACGAAAACCGGATTCACATTGTCTACATCAATTGCCGTCTCCCCCTTTAGAATAGCACCCAGATATAATTTTCTTCTCGTTTCTTCAAGAACAGCCGGAATATCGGTAGTTTCATAGAATGAAGTTTTTCCTGCATTATTGGGCCAAATACTGTCCCTTAGAAATGTAAGGGAATTTTGTTTGCCTTTTTTTGAGAAGCCTTGTATTCCGGCCGTATCAAAACTTGAAAGATTTATCTCAGTAGGTTTAAATGTGTAAGTTTTCAGACCTTTCAGTCCAGAGTTGGGCTCAATGGTTCCTCCCGGAACGAGATCTTTGGAACAGGAAGTGATTAAAACCACAAATGTTGCTATTAAAGCAATACAATTTAGTTTCTTTTTCATAATCGGTAATATATAAAGTTTAAAATTGGACAATTCATACCCAAACTTTCCCCTTCTTCTTTTATAATATCACCGAATATATCTCCTCTAATGATATACAGTTGGAACAAAAAGCAGTAATTTAAAGTACTTTCATTTCGAATTATAAAAGGTCTTCTTTCCCTAATTATTGATAATTCTAAACCTTATTTTATTAATTACCAAATTAACTCGACGAACGGGATTTCAACCAATACAAACATACCGATTGACACGATGAAAAATTTTCTGATTTCATAAATATATTTCGTCAACATCTTTATTTATCATAAACAAGTAAAAATCAGTAAGCCACTGATCAGTCAGATAGAGGGCTACAGTACTGCATAGCGCAATATTAACAGTTGGTAGCCAAATAATAACATATCACCATCTATGACAGATGGATATGGCTGCTATCGAAATGAGCGGGCTGGACTGATAAACGACATTATAAAACATCTAATAAAAAACCACAAACAAAAAAGCCTAACTCACGTTAGGCTTTTTTGTTTATTCTAGAATACCTTTGTAGACGGCATCGCGTAAGACGCCTCCTGCTGTATCTCCCGCGTATTCCCAGTACATCGCACCGCGTAGTCCTGTCCTGTGTACATAATCGCATTTAAGTGCAATCGATTCTGGCGTTTCATAAGTCAGTACAAAATCCCCTTTATCGTTGACAAGATAATGCGCTTTAGCCTCATCGTCCCATTTCTGCTCAAAGCCCTGAAGTGAAAGCAGATCTTTATAATCGATAAAACCCTTGACTTCAGTTTTATTGCCCCGACCATAGAATGGAATTCCCAGCACCAATTTTTCAACAGGCATACCGCCCTCGATGTGGGCCTTAACGGCCTCCACACAAGTTGTATGTCCAGATAAAGGTGAACGGTGCAAACTCGCGTGATGATAAGGCGGATGACCCGAATCATAAGTCATGATATTGACAAAATCCACATCATTCTTAATCTTGTCAAAAGCAATATACTTACCGTTCGCAACAGAAGCCAAAGTCAACAGTTTCTTCTTACCAATAGCCTTGCGGATATCGTGCATGAGCAAGGTGAAATTCTCCGTATCCGCTAAAGAAGACGAGATCCCTGCAGAAGAATTCGTTGGATATTCCCAGTCAATATCAATACCATCAAGATTAAACGCCTTCATCACACGCCAGCAGTCTTTGGCAAACTTTTGCCGATTAGATTCATTAGCAGCCATTTCGCTAAACCGACCGCTTCCCCAGCCGCCAACGGACAGCAATACCTTTAAATGTGGATGTGCTTTCTTAAGATCCGTAATAGCCTTCAATCTAGATTCATTATCTATACGTAGGCCGTCAAAGCTATCGCTGACATGTGCAAAGGCATAATTGATATGCGTCAGATAAGTCGGATCAGGCATCACTTTAGACCATGAAGTGACATAGGCGATAACAACTTTTTTGTTTTTCGCTCGTGCACAACTTACACTAGGATACAACAATAAAGTCAATAACAGAACAGTGAAGGTCTGACTAAATATTGATTTCAATTTACATTCCATAATAGCTTCTTTATTTTATTTTTAGATGATAGTGATCGTTCTAATATATAATCCGTAAAGCATCCACATTTGATGCTTACTCGCTAACTAAAGTTTCAGATAAATATGTAGCTTCTTTAGCAAGATTGCATACCACAACATGGCTAAAGCCCAAAGCAATGAACCGGCAATAGCTAAGCTCATATAATCCGATTGTTTATAAAAGAATAGTGATAGATGAAAACCCCAACAGACAAAGTAGATCAGATCAGGAGCAAGATACGTCGTTAATGAGTTCTTTCCGGCCTCCTCAAACAATCCTATCCCGCGATGGTAGCCTTTCACATCAATGAAATAATAAAGTGGTATCAAAAGCAATACGCTAATCCCGCAACAAACCAATGCCCAACTTGGCGTACCATGGATTTTGGATAAAATAAACCAAAAACGCAATACAAAACCTGCAACTAGCCAAATCAAACCAATAACCAGCAAAAAACGCAACAATACCCTTGGATTTGCCGCATAACGTTTCATAAGCATCCCTATGATTGTTCCAGACAACACAATACAGGGTATATTCCCAGCTAGAAGAACATGTAAATATCTTCCGATACCAGGGAATTCAACTTTAAATCCCATTTGGCTCAGCATATTGAGTACCAAAAACACCAACCAACCACATACAACCACAATTATCTTTCCCCTGCTCAATAAGAAAATAGAAGCCGCGGAAAAATATCCCCATCCAATCAGCCCTAAAATCCCCCACCACCCTACTTCCAGGCCTTTTCCATCCGACGCTTTGAAAATATATAGGAGATAAATAATCCCCATAATACCAACTGCACGCAGCCCCTTATAAATGGACTGATATTGCATGTCTTTTGGATAATGATTCCAAATCAGAAAAACGAATACATATAGCAGTCCCAACCACAACAAATGTGACATCCCCGTAAGCTGTGCATCAACTCGCGAACCATTCAGTATCAATACACCAATAAGCAATAAACTTAATGTTCTGATCAGAATATGAACAAAAATGACCGTTGTCGATGAACCTATCTTTTCCCTGGCCGCAACAGCATGAGGCACTGCCATTCCAACCATAAAAAGAAATCCCGGAAATACCCAATCCGCCAATCCCATTCCATCCTCATCTGCTTCCGAATGAACCAGCCATTTAGGTACACCCGGAATAAACAAGTCATTGACAAATAACATCAAGAACAGCGTGAAACCACGCATAACATCCATTGAACGGATTCGGATTTTAGGTACAGCTTGCAATGTGTTCATAATTGATTCGTTATGTTTAAAAATTAGCTTACAGCTTAGCTACTAGCCAATCTCTTCCCTAGATCCTTCTTAGATAATTTTTTAGTGATTTTATAGCGACCGGAACTCGGTGAAAAATCCCGCTTAGAAAAGTTCCTGAATAACTAAACGAAAAGACAAGCTATTTCGCTAAGATCTATCATCAATAAGGCTGATGTCTCTTCATTGAATGATCTGAGATGAGAAAAAAATAACACTATATAGTGAAATATTTGTTCAAATTAGTGTAAATTTTATTCATAAAACACAGAAATCGTGCAATTTACCTCCGCTATCGATATAAACCAGCCAGAAGCATAACAAGAAATGTCGCACATCTATGAATTGTTACCTTTATGAAGGGTAATTGTATTGTATATAAAAAGCAATTTATCTAAGTTTGACAAATACAGATTTAATATAAAGCCGATCTTCATGAAATTCATTCTTTTTATCTGCTTGCTATTCGTAACACAAGCTATCTTTGGGCAGAATATCAGCGTCATCAATAAAGAATCCACCCTCTTTGAACTTGAAAACCCGAACGGTAAAATTGATTTTTTAGTTATTGATCCTGATCCACAAATTAAGAAACCTCTGTTTTTATTTTGTCAGGGATCGTTACCCTTGCCGCTATACTTTAATTACAAAAAAGAGGGATTAAGTCTTTTTGGAGGAGGATTAACCAACTTTAACTACCAGGATATTATTAAATCGTATCATCTCGTCGTTATTTCAATGCCAGAAACTCCTGTTATCGTCGACGAATCTCAGCTTAATGACTCTTATTGGTATTATGGTGACTCAAAAGATAAAAATATCCCGAGTATAGCGTACCAAAAAGCAGACTATCTAGAAAATTATGTAAACCGGGCCGTTGCAGTATTAGATTATCTTAGCGGACAACCATGGGTCGATAATTCACAATTAGTTGTATTCGGTCACTCTCAGGGTGGACACGTAGCCTCCAAACTAGCCTATCGCTATAAAAAAGTAAGTAAATTAGGCCTATCGGGAACTAATATATTCGGACGAATAGACCAAGATATACGACAGGCAAAACGCGATGTTCAAAAAGGAAAAATTTCCTGGCAACAAGCTGCTCAAAAAATTGAACAAACCTATGCGTTTTATAAAGATGCCAACAATCCAGAAAAATTAAAAAACAATCCCAATTTGCGTTCATGGAAGTCATTTTCGCAACCTGCTATTGACGAACTATTGGCCTTTAATAAACCGATCTATCTCGTCTTCGGTACAGAAGACATTGTATCTGAATTAAATGATTTAGTACCTCTTTATTTTATAAAAAATCAGAAAAGCAACCTCACTATAAAACGCTATTATAATCAGGACCATAATTATTTTGAAGTTCAGAACGATGGCCGGCCCGATTACAACAAGCCCCATTGGAACGAGGTAATGAATGGCTTTTTAGCTTGGGCATTAGAATCAAACCAAACAGTAAACAACAATTAAACAGTACAAACCATGAATCAATTAAAATTTCGCGACGCAGCACAACATGATTTACCACGCATAGTAGAAATATACAACTCTACAATAGCCTCCCGCATGGTTACTGCAGACACTGCCCCAGTATCTGTTGCCAGTAGACAAAAATGGTTTGACGAACATAACGCTTCGAAAAGACCCCTGTGGCTGATAGAAGATGAAAATAACCAGATACTTGGATGGGTAAGTTTTCAATCTTTCTATGGTCGTCCAGCTTATGACGCAACAGTAGAAATCAGTATCTATTTGGATGAACAGCAACGTGGTCGAGGCCTTGGTAAACAGATTCTTCAATACTGCATTGATAAAGCTCCAGATTTAGGCGTACATACCTTATTGGGATTTATCTTTGCACACAATCTTCCAAGCATTGCATTATTTGAAAAAATGGGTTTCAAGGAATGGGCTAACTTACCCAATATAGCAACCTTAGACCAGGAAGAACGTAGTCTAAAAATATTAGGCATACGAATTAAATAACAACGTGACGGCCTAAGTAGCTGTTACTAAAAATAAAATTGTTAAATTGAAGTATTAACTTGATAAGATCTATAATTCGGTAATATGAAACATTTAATCCAATTCTCCTTGATGTTGATTGCTTATATATTGGTCTTTTCCAGCCCCCTGTCGGCACAAAATCCAGACCGTACTAAAACTATCCCGATCGCAAGTGATTCGGCATATAACAAGATAATACAAGTGCTTCAGGATGGTGGTTATTTTATTGTACAGCTCGATCGGCCTTCGGGATTTATTCAAACCAGTACGTATTTTGAAAACAGTAATTTTCTAAGCAATAAAGAAGGGGAAAAATTAATATTCAACTTCCTGATCAGCCCTTTACAAGCTGAAAAATCAAAAATAGTTCTAAATATATTTTCAATACAAAGGCGCAAAGGCGGGAGCTTTGACGCACCCAATTACTATGATGAAGATAAGGGAATCGTCCGGGACAATAAAGCCTACCAGCAAATTTGGGATAAGATACTCCCCCTATTTCAATAAATACAATCAAAATAAAGCCCAGTTGATCTCAGCTCAACTGGGCTTTTATAGTGAAAAAGAATTAGATCGAGATTGTCAGCAAAGGAACATCTAGCCCCGAGGCCATCATACGAGTCTTACTTCGATGGGTCAATGAACTCCAAAAACCGTACTTATAAGGAATCATAACCAGCAGATCTGTACTGCTTTCTTTAACTTCGTCCCGGATAGCTTTTACGACCTCATTGGACGTTACGTTTTTGTAGTAATAACTTACAATTCCCATCACATCGTTGATGGTTTCCCGTGTTTCGTTTCCTTTTTCCTCATTTAGCTGCTCTACTGTCTTACGAATGTTGAGTACCTCTAGTACCGCACCAAACTCAGCCGCAAAATCTTTTACTTTTTCAAGAATCTCCTTTTGCACACCACGAACAATATCACAGGCAAAAAGAATATGCTCCAGACCCGTAAATTTTGCGCCCAGCGGAACTGAAAGGATTGGTATTTTTAATTTACTGATTGCTGCCGTGGTCGTATTACCAAGCATATCTTGATCAAAGGAACGTTTGGCCATTCCCATCACCAACAAATCGGCATTCGTCTCATGGATGCATTTTGTAATCTGGTCATAAAACAAGCCTGCTGCCAGATAAGGAATAGTCAAAACACCACTTTCGGCCGTAATAGCCTCGGCTTTACGTCGTAAAACCTTACTTTGATGTTCAAAAATCTTGAACATAGAATCGGGAGAAAGTCGAGCGTTCATCGCATGGATGGAAGGATTTTGAAGAGAAAATAAAACGAGCTCGTATTCTTTTCCTGCGAAAACTTCCATAATAAACTTTAAGGCATGTTCGGCCTCTTCAGCGTAGTCTGTGGCAACAATAATCCGTTTCATATGGTCTAATTTAATTCAATAAAAAATCCCTTTTTATTACATTCAAGTTAACGAAAAATAATAAATCTATCAAACGGAGAATTGTCTCAACTGGGTCAATTTTCTCCCGATTTTCGGCTATTTTAAGTAGCTAGCCTTTACAAAAGAAGCTTTTTTTAGATAATCAATGCTTTGTTGTAAACCGGTGTAAATATCGTTACGTGTTTCTTCCAGCTCAACAAAAATATATTGCAGGCCAGCAACTTTTGAATTGTTAAAAATTGCATCAAAACCGACCATACCACTTTGACCAATTTCACGATGGTCCTTAATGTGCAAAGCCTTGAATCTGCCGGCATATTTATTGAAATAATCAACAGGACTAACTTGTCCCATTACGGCCCAATACACATCCATCTCGAAAAATACATTCTCAGGATTTGTATGCTCTATCATATAATCGTACATTACCTTATCTTCCACTTTTCTAAACTCATGCGAGTGGTTGTGGTATCCGTATACGATTCCTTGCTGACGGCATTTCGCTCCCACAGCATCAAGGTAGCGACATTGTGTTTCCAGATCCTTAAGTGTTTTTGGCACGTCCATCCAAGGCGTAACAATATATTTCATTCCCGCCGCCTTATGAGTAGCAATACATTCGTCCCACCATTTTAGTGATTCCGTAAAATCTCCAGAAGCAAGCTCCTTGTCTGATAAAGTCTTCGTTGCGTGTGATGAAATCACTTTCATTCCAGCTTTTTCTACTTTTGCCTTAAATTCTTGTGGACTCAAGTTATATAATTTACCATCCTTGTATCCAGCGGCTTCCACTCCTGTATAACCCAATGCTGAGATCTTTTGTAGAATCTGGTCGAAATTCGGGTTTTTCCCGATTTCTTCACGTACAGAATACAACTGTAGACCAATTTCCTTTTTTGCAGCTTTCTGTTGTGCAAATGTTGGACTAAGAGCCAACATCATACATCCAGCTACCAATGTTCCAATAAGAGTTCTTCTTTTCATTTAGTGCTCAATTATTTATTACAGACTTCGTTCAACGCAAAATTATTTGTAAACGCAGCGTTTACAGGTTGTTTAGGTTTATCGCGTTAAATATAGCCGCAATGTATGCAAATACTCGAAAAAACACAATGCTTTACCGTTTTATTTATTAACATCGCGCACTCAGTGCCACAAAACAGGTCTTTTATATGAATTAAAAATTGGCCTAACTCAACGATTTGTATCCCAACAATGTTCTACTCATAAAACAAACAATTCTAATATTTAACAATTCGACTAATGGAAAATAAATATGACATCCCCGAACACAACGACCAAAAACAGGAAGAGAAGCTCCCTGAGGTTGCCATTGAAGAAAAAGATGATGAACCCGCTGGCCGAAATTTAAAACGTACGCTGATAATCGCGGTATGCGTATTAATCGTATTTTACCTGATTTATTATTTTATGAGTGGACGATAATATGCAACTCACCACAGCTCCGGCGGAACTTGACGGATTCTTGGAAACCGAAGCTGGGCAAGTCGACTTTTTTTGTCATTCACGACCTGGTAGATACCGACCATAAAATGGTCAACGTGTTGACGTTCTGACAATTTACCTTAGCTCCGGCGGAACTTGACGGATTCTTGGAAGCCGAAGCCAGGCAAATTGACGTTTTTCTCTTACAGTATCTTGTTTTTCATACCCTATGTCCTATTAAGATAGCGAACTATCCTTAAAGTTATTTACATAGGTTGGAGATATAAGGTGTGCTAGCAGTCACTCTAAAGATTCAGTTCTGGCACTCATTCAAAATCAACCTAGACTTTCATGAAATGATTCTTATCACCGATCAAAAACATCTGTTATAACAAATATAGAACAAAAAAAATTAAATGCAAATTTTTAAACAAAATAATAAACTATTTTTTGCGCAAATTGTCATTCAATTCGTTGTATGACGGATGAAGATAAAGCCCTGTTGGAAATAATTGGTTTGCGCTTCCGCGCGAAAAGAAATGATCTATATTATTCACTGCGTGATCTATCCAATCTAACGGGCATTTCAACAGGAACACTCAACGGTATAGAAAAAGGCAAGGACTTAACCCTTACAAATTTTTTGACTTTATGTCGTAGCCTGGAGATTCAACCAGCACTTTTTTTTCAGCATGACATTGCTTTCAATTCACCCTACTCTTTACCTCCGGATACACAAGAAAGAATAGACCTGAGCAAAAAACTGGATAACCTCGTCTATCATTCGGAATTCTTCCAGACGGCACGACGCGTTTCTGAGGTATTGGTCCAATTGGGAATTGACAGGAATCAAAGCAATAAATTCTCTGTTTACCTATCAAACTATTGTGAAGAAGGTGCTCTTATCTACGAACAGCATGGAAATTATAAAACTTATCGCAAAAAGGACTAAACCAAAGTCCTAAACTTCTTTGTTGGGAAGCGCACGAAAGCGGTTTGCTCTTCTAAACGTTCCCAAATCATTAAAACGCACGCCATACTTACGTAAGATTTCTTGCGCCTTCTTACGCCCAATATGCCGGACGTAAAAAGTTTCATTCACAACAAAATGATGAATGCTATGGGTCCAGCCAAAAAAGAAACAAAACAATTGCATTGGAAAAGTCCACCAAACAGTCAATACCTGCGTTTGTTCAATCACATTTCCAGCTTCCACATCACCAAAATAGTGCATGTTTGACGTGATGAAATGCAAACAAAATTGGCGCAATAAGTTGGGCAGTAGAATAACATAAATGATCCAATGCAGACTTATCAACATGTTATCCACATAGTGTGGAAAACTCAACTCCACCCCAAAAACCATTCTTAACCAATCAAATAATAAGTCTGCAAAGAAGAAATATAAGATCACATGTGCAAAAATTGTTACTGGAACAATGCTTAAAAACATAATCCGTTTGAGGTGTGAAGAGGTCTCCAATTTCAGATTCCCATTTTTCACCTCTTTGTCCATATCATTAAACATACGATGCAGCCGAAAGAGCCCGCCCAATACAACATCGGCTGTTGTTACCAAACGTTTGATAGACCACTGTTCGCCATTCGTCACACTGCGTTCCTCAACATCATGTAATGTACCCGAAAATTTATGATGATGATGATGCAAGGTCCTGCGTATCCAGGGATTAACAGTCAGTGGGCGTAATATCCATACACTAAAAAGCATAAAATGATGAATAACTTTTTGTCTTTTAAAATAAAGCCAATGAATCAGATCATGTTCGATTTCATGTAAAACACCCATAAAAAAGGCATTACTGACAATCATAAGCCAAGCCGGAACAAGAGCGCGAGACCAAGCTATCGATACAACAACAATACCCAGGATCGCTAGTGCAAATATGGCCATTCCGATACTGTCCTGACTTTTTAAGATGGGGTACATTCCTTTCAGCTGCTGATAGGAAAGATTTATTTCCCTCCTAATCTGGCTCGACTTTTCCTGATGTGTCAATTCGATGTGATTTTATCGGTAAAAATAAGGATTTTTTCGCAGACATCTAACATGTTAGGTAGAATGACCCCACCTACAAAAAGCTATAATAGGCTCTAAAAAATATTTCCAAAGGCTGTAACAAAACGAGCAGGCCTAATACTAATGAATTAAAATAAATGTATAAACATAAACAGGCATGGAAAAGAAATCAATTTACAACTGGAAGAATAATTTGTTCGGAACTAAATCAACCCTCTACCGCAATGAAGCAGTTATAGGAAATTTAGAATCTATCGATTGGAATCTGGACGCTCATGTTTCTATCCACAACGATCAGTTTCGTTTCAAAAATAAGGGTTTTTTCAACCCATACACGGAGATTCGTAATCAAAACAATGAACTGATTGGCGATATCGAATATGATACATGGACAAGTAAGGCCACTATTAGCCTAATCGATAAAAAATATACATGGAGGTCGAAAAATATGTGGATGACCTCCTGGCAAATTGAGAACGAGCAAGGGAAAGTTGTCGAAATCAAACCTTCTTCGCTCAATAATGGCGGGAAAATAGAAAGCTTTGAGCATAGCGAATTGATCTTGTCTATAAGTTTATACCTTCAAAAGCGTATTACAATGATGGTTTCTATGGTTGCCCTGATCCCACTATTTACCTTACTATTATGTTAACGTGGCAGTCAACTTTTAATACATATCACCCAAAGCAGATCCGACATCGAATCTGCTTTTTTTGTATAGAATACCAATAAACTTTCGATTGGGCAAAAGGCAGTTTGTGCTTCTTACACTGTTTTACCTGAAACCAACGTATGGATTTGCGAGACTATATCTCAAATTTATCGCCACTGACTGAACCAAATGGAGCATTAACAGCAGCTAGCTCGGAAATATAAGCTTGGAAAGAGGATAAAGGTGCTCCAGGGTAATAAATTCATCAACAGGAGAAATAAGACCATTCAGAAATAAGTACACAAAACACTTAATTACAATAAGATAACAACATATTAACCCTGAATTTATGTAAACACCTTAAATTAGTGTAAACGATGTGATTTTACAATCGATGGTTTCAACAGCCACATCAATTTCGGCCATGAAGCCAATCGTCTTTATATCTAGTAGGCATTTGGTTACCCCCTCAGCAATCCTCAACACATATCCATGTGCAAGCCCTACTACTTTCTCTATTCAGTTCGGCAAGCTCATTCCTTGCCGAACATTCTATTACCCATCGGATCAGTTCATCTATATGACTTAACTGCCAAAAGGATCTGTCTTTTTTTCGGTTTTTACGATTTTAATCAGATGCTCCAACGCATTTTTCAGACGTTTGGCATCCTCTTCCGTTTGGATTGCCCATAAAATTTCATCCGTACTAGGCGAGGACTTAAATCGAATTTGATAACCTGATTTTACACGTGCAATGACCAGTACATCTGATTTGCCAATATCACTTCGAAAATGCTGGCCACTGGAAAGAAAGACTGTCAACACCTTCCCATCAACTGTTACTGTATCAATTTTTGTATCCTTATAATGGTAGGCAACCTTATATAGCTTATTAATATAAGCCATGGTCTGTTGTTTATTCAAGCTCGCATTTTGGGCTACCGAAGGTATTGCAATACCAATAGCCAAAAGAAAGCACAAAAAAAAGTTCTTCATTTATCTATCATTTTTTATTTCCACATATTTCGTTCCCTACAGGGTCGGCCACATATACCATGCATCAATCAAGCCCAGCGACTGACTCATCTGACTGTACCAACCTACCAAAGATCGCGCAGCTTCGATCAGCTAAAGCAAAATACGTTCCTTTTATTGATGATCTAAAAATATAGATTTTATTTACTTTTTTGGCTATTGTCTCACAAACTAAACTATTTCCAGCAGCAGCATTTCAATTGCTGCTACTGAAAACCCTTATTTGGTCATTTTTATTTATTCTTTCGATCTCGATAAATCCCGGGCATTTTCGGCAATACGGATAAATTCAGCACGATAACCTTCCTCATCTTTGCCTTTAGAAGCTTTTGCTCGCGCTATGAGCTGATCAAAATTGGCCTTTTGCTTAAAATCAGAATCACGAAGTAATAACCCTAGTTCCGCTACCGCTGTTACGAATTGTAAATCTTCACTCACACTCTTCAATTCCGTAACGGTAGTTCCGACCACCTTTTGCTGCAACTTGCTTTTCTCCCCTTCAGGCTCCTTATACCGAAATTTAACTGTGGCCAGTTCAGCATTTCTCCGCCCAGTTGCCTGATCCGCTTGTTGCTGATATTTTAAGGGATCTACTGTTCCGATCACCCCCGACTCCACACCTACAGGTACAATTTCATATAAGGCTGTCACCACATGTCCGACCCCCATATCACCACCCATCTTTTGATCATTATTAAAATCCTCAGCCTCCAACAAGCGGTTTTCGTATCCCACTAAACGGTAGGCCTGCACATAACTTGGGTTAAATTCGACCTGAATCTTGACATCTTTAGCAACGGTAAACAAAGTTCCCCCAAATTCGGTTACCATCGCTTTTCGTGCCTCAGAAATATTGTCTATATAGGCATAATTCCCATGCCCTTTGTCTGCAAGGATTTCCATCTTACTGTCCTTCAGATTTCCCATGCCATACCCCAATACTGTGAGGAAAACCCCCGATTTACTTTCTTTGGAAATTAATTCTTCCATCGATTCGTCACTACTCTCCCCAACATTGAAATCGCCGTCACTGGCCAAAATGATCCGGTTGTTTCCTCCTTTGATAAATTGTTGCTTCGCAATTTCATAGGCCTTCTTAATTCCTGCAGCACCAGCTGTACTTCCACCGGCTTCCAGCTCCTCAATAGCCGATTTTATTTTCATCTTTTCATCACCGGGCGTACTCTCCAGTTTTACCCCTGCCGATCCAGCATAGGTCACAATGGCGACATGGTCCACAGCACGAAGCTGATCGACCAACATCTTCAGCGAAGCTTTCACCAAAGGTAGACGCCCCGGTCCCATCATTGACCCCGACACATCGATCAAAAACACCAAATTTGAAGCTTTAAGATTCGCTGTAGGAATATCTTTCGCCTTTAACGTGACGCGCATGAGCTGATGCGTCGTGTTCCAAGGTGCCTTCGTCAATTCGGTGACGATATTTACAGGTTCACCATTTTTAGGTCCGCCCACTTGATACTGAAAGTAATTGATCATCTCTTCAACCCGTACCGCGTCCTTTTCAGGCAGTGTTCCCGAATTGATAAATCGACGCACATTACTATAGGAAGCAGCATCAACGTCGGCTGCGAAGGTCGATAAAGGCTCCTTACGTGGATTGATAAAGTTATTTTCCTTCAACTTTTGATAAGATTCTTGATTCTGATTAGGCACATACGCCGTTCCTCTAGTATACACACCCGATACTTGCCCATACATAGCCGCATTAACATTCATCACCGATGCCGTCTGACGCTTCGCCTTGTGCGCATATCCGGTAACCACAACCTCATCCAGCGCATTATTTTGCTGCACCAACGCCACATCAACCTTTGACCGATGGTTGACTGCTACCCGTTGCTCAAGATATCCGATATAACTAAAAATCAAGATGTTTTTACCATCAAGGACTTGAATACGATAGTTTCCCTTGTCATCGGTCTGCACAAGCGCTTTGGTGGCAATATTGCGCACCTGTACCCCCACAAGGGCGATTCCTGTATTCGCATCGACAACCTTCCCCCTAACCTCATATCCTTGCTTGGCATATCCGCCTAAGGATAGCAACAAGCCGATTACAAAAAGTATTGATCTCATATCTTTTACATTTTTGCCAAGGGATGCCTCAAATATTAAATTTCCATAAACCAGAAAAAAAAAATATTTTTAACCAATAAAATGTTCGCATTCAAGTCGTCAAAAATAGATACAGCACAAGACCACGAGCTCTTGCTGCACTACCAGGAGTCTAAGGAGCTCCAGGTATTGGGTGATCTATACCAACGACATACGGAGATGGTATACTATGTTTGCTTACGGTATCTCCAAGATTCCGAATTGAGCAAAGATGCTGTCATGAATATCTTTGAAGAATTAATACACAAAGTCAACAAACAAGAAATCAAGGACTTCCCAAGGTGGCTTTATGTATTAAGCAAGAACCATTGTCTGATGTATTTGAGGTCTCAAAAGAACAAAACGCAAATTTCTTTGGATGAATTTGTGAAATTTCCGGGCGACATGCATCAGTATGAACAATATGATGAAAAAGAAGAAAAGCTAACAGCCATGGAAGGCTGTCTGGGAAAATTGCCAGACAAACAGCAACAGTCGGTTAGACTCTTCTTTTTGGAGGAAAAATGTTACAAAGAGATTAGTGAATCTACCGGTTATAGCTTGAACGAAGTAAAAAGCTATATTCAGAATGGAAAACGGAATTTAAAAAATTGCATGGAGGCTTGGAATGAGCAACAGTAATTACGACATAGCATACTTAAAGAAATACGTCAACGGCGAACTATCTCCTACGGAGATGTATGCGCTTGAACGGGAGGCGCAACGTGACCCCATGTTGGCGGATATTCTTATGGGTATTGAAATGGATCAGAATAAAACCGTAATTACAACAATCAACAACCAAATTGCGCAACGTATTGAAAAAGACAATTCCGCTAAAATAAAGGTCTTTGATTGGAAGACACTTAGCATCGCCGCAGCAGCAGTGATCGTATTGGGGGTTGGTCTTCTTCTTTACCGTCAGCAGGACAAAAATTCATCCGAAGCGAAACGTACCGCTGAAGTAAATACTACGCAGGAAAAGCCCAAAACAAAAGTTACAGAAGCAGATTCTATGACGCTATCAGATGATATTGCTTCAAAAATAGGATCGCGAGAACATTTGCCACAATTAGCAGATAATAACAGACCACGACTTCAGGAACAGCATCCACTGGAAGAGGTGACCGTTTTATCGCGTGAACCCTCCTTACGTGTAAAATCACTGGAAGAAATGAAGGAAGGTCTCAATAACGATCGCCCTGTATTTGGATTAAGACCTACAGACAGCACAATTGTTATCGGTTATGCGCCAATGGCAAAGAAAAAAGATGCTTCCCAAACGATGATGATTCGGGGAACCTCAAGTTTAAACAATACACTTGCAGGCAGAGCTCCAGGTATTTCGATTCCACAACAGCAAGGTACACCACTACAACTTACGATTCGGGACAAAGAGACAGGCTTACCTATTTCGGGAGTGACACTCATTCAACCCAATAGCAAGTTTGCTACGAATACCGACGCACAGGGACAAGCGACCATCCAACCCAGTACAATGGATTCACTCGTCGACATCATGGCTCTTGGGTACAACTCGGTTGCATTGAATATGCGTCGCAACAAAAATACGACAATCAAACTACAACCTTCCAGCTCATTTCTTGAAGAAGTCGTCGTCACAACGATGTCCTCACGCAAAACAAAAAGTGCCGAACCGATCTGGGGCTGGCGATCATTCAACAATTACATCAAGAAAAAAACTTCCAAAAGCCGTTATGAAGGTACCGTACGCTTAAGCTTTTATATCGATAAAGATGGATTGCCAACCAATATCAGTATTCTCCAAAGTGCAAATGATTATCTCGATTCGAAAGCCAAAGAAATCCTTCTTTCAGGTCCAAAATGGAAAGGAGAAGACTACCGCTATGTCACATTAACCTTCGAATTTACCCTTTAAGTGCCTCATAAGCACACAATACCGGGTATATCCCTAGGCCGCACAGATTAATTGCATTGTTCAAACAAGAAAACAAGTACATAAATTCTTCATATCAATTTAATTGCCAAATGATTTTGATTTAAAATTATTTCATATTTTAGCGTTATAATTATTAACCATACAGTCATTTTTATGAAAAGTTTTTTCACTGGTCTCCTCCTGCTTAGTGGTTTATACCTACAAGCACAAGATTTTTCATTCGGTAAAATTAAAAAGGAAGATTTTGCCATTACTGTTGACAAAATAGACACGGCGGCGAATGCCTTTGTCTTACGTGAATATGGCTCAGCCGAAGTCAGTTACAATAAGAATAAAGGTCTTGTAGTTGAGTTTTTTAAACATGTACGCATTAAAATCTTGAACAAGGAAGCTTATAGTTATGCAAATTTCAGCATTCCATTATATAAAAGCGGAAATGAGCGCGAAGTCCTAATGGAGATCAAAGGAGCATCCTATCATCTCGTTGGTGAAAAGGTTGTAGAAACGGAGATGACCAAAGCGAATATTTTTAACGAAAATTCCTCTGAAAACTATGCGGTAACGAAAGCGGCCATTCCGCAGGTCCAGGAAGGTACAATTATTGAATACCGCTACCGCACAGAATCTCCATTTATCTTTAACCTAAATGCCTGGGAATTTCAGGAGGATCTTCCGAAACTCTATAGTCAATATGTTACGCGTATTCCCGAAATCTGCCATTATAAAGCCAATTTAAAAGGCGCATTCGGAGTAAGCGACCGAAAAGTGGAAAATTACAACACAGGCTTATTTTCCGAAGTTGGCGAAATATTAGGTAATAAAACAGTATATACGATGGAAAATATCCCCGCTTTCCATACTGAAGATTACATGACTTCTTCCAAAAATTTCAGATCAATCATCTTCTTTGAACTCGGTCGATATAGTGTTCCTATGGGACCTACAAAAGACTTCTCACTCACCTGGGAAAATGTTAGAGATAAACTTGTACAAGATGAAAGCTTTGGTGGACAAGTGAAAAGAAAAAGTGCATTGAAAGATTTCATTGATCCCGTCTTGCAGGACTCAAAAGATGATCTAGAAAAAGCGGTACGCCTGTATACTTATTTTCAGAAACAAATAAAATGGAATAATCGCCATTCAATCTATGCAAAAAACATTAAAGAAGCCATCGAAAAAAGAACAGGCAATAGCGCTGATATCAACCTCGGGCTCGTCAATGCCTTACGCTATGCGAAACTAGATGCTATCCCTGTTATTTTATCGACACGCGACAATGGGTATGCCGGACTGTATGCACCGGCAATATCGGAGTTCAACCATGTGATCGCACAGGTAAAAATAGGAGAAAACTACTACCTGCTGGATGCCACCTCCCCTTATGAGATGTTTGGAAATATCCCGATGAAATGTGTCAACTATCAAGGAAGATCAATTCCGCTGGAAGGCGAATCCAACTGGGTGAAACTCGATGCAAATCTTTCATCTACTTACAGTAACTTCTTCTATGGCGAACTATCCGAAAATGGCGAATTAAAAGGAAAATGGATTACTTCACGTAATGGTTATGGTGCTTCTAAAATGCGTGAACGCCTTCAAGGAAGTAATTCAGAAGAAGAATTCTATGAAAAAATAGATGAAGAAAACAACCGCATTAAAATCAACAGTTTTAAAGTATCCAATAGGGAATCACTCGATAAACCATTAACAGAGGAGTTTGAAATTGAAATTAAAAATTTTGCAACCTTGCAAAATGGTCAGCTTCTATTTAATCCTTATATTGATACCAAGATGTCTAAAAACCCTTTCAATCTAACAGAGCGGAATTATCCCATCGACTTTGGTTCACTGGTTCAAGAAGAAAGCTACATTGAAATAAAACTGCCAAAAGGTTACACTTACCCAACAACAGATAGGCTAAAAAACATCAGTATGGCCCTTCCTGAGCGCGCCGCACGATATATTTTTAAAATCAATAATACGGCACCTGATGTTCTCGTAATCGAGTCTGCAACACAATTAAACAAACCGTTGTTTATGCCAGAAGAATATTTTGATTTAAAGGAGTTTTTCAGCAGAATCATCCAGGCGGAAAAATTAGATATTGTACTCAAAAAAATATAATAACAACCCTTAACACAAACTTCATTTTATATTGATAATTAGCTTAAATAAGGGTGATAACTTTGAATATCAAAAAAATAGTAAAATGATTAAAGATTCAGATTTATTCGAACTAGAGAATACCTTCCTTGGTGAAGGTTTCGAATTAGATGGTGATGATATTATCACCGATGAAGACTAGGTCTTCACTTTTTTAGCAAGTATTATTCCCCTTATATAATCTCAAAGCCCAGACATTCTTTGCTGGGCTTTTTCTTTTCTCCGTTGTTCACCAATTTGGCCAAAACTTATTATTTTCCTATCTTTATGTTATCCTGACAATCCGATATTGAGCTAACCCAGCTCCTATTTTACGGGAACACATGCAACAGGTTTAAAGCAAATAACACACACATGAGAAAGATAATATTGGATCTGGCCATGACCCTAGATGGCTTTATTGAGGGCTCACAGGGAGAGGTTGACTGGTGCATTATGGATGATGACATGGATTTCGATGGCTTTTTGGCTTCGATCGATACCATCTTCTATGGCCGCGTGAGCTATGATGCCTGGGGTAATTTCCAGCCGCACGCTACAGCCGATGAAACAGAAATAAATCTTTGGAAAAATGTCCATGCGAAGAAAAAATATGTTTTTTCGAGTCTGGCAAGGCAAGATGAAAACGCTACTTTCATCCAGACTGATATCACTAAACAAGTTCAGGAAATAAAAGCACAGTCCGGAAAGGATATTTGGCTATATGGTGGAGCGCGTCTGATTAAAACATTCATTCAAGCTAACCTTGTAGACGTCTATCGCATTTCTGTTCATCCTATTGCCCTGGGAAGTGGCAAGCCTTTATTCGAAAACTTACCTGAACGACTATCCCTAAAACTTGTTCAAAGCGTCGCATTCAAATCGGGAGTTGTTCAGTTAATCTATACCCCCCAACGTGAATCTTAACCATCAGGCAACCCTGCAGATCGCAGATCATATGATCAGAAAAGTGCTAGATCAACTCGGAAGCATACTTATGCTCCACTGCTCGCAGCTATCGGAAGATCAAACAGGTAGGGCCTATTATGGTGTTAATTTTCAACTGGGCAACAAACACTTCAAATTTAGAAAGGCCAAGATAACACCAAAAAAAGCGGGATTATTCGTTGCGCTCTGGAAACGTGGCACCGATGGCAAGACCATACCTTTTACTGCAGATGATCATTTCGATTATTACCTTATTTCGGTTGAACAGGATCAATATTTCGGCCTATTTGTCTTTCCAAAACAGGCGTTAGTTGAACATACAATCCTCACAGCAGGTTGTCAAATGGGCAAACGCGGATTCCGTATTTATCCAGATTGGAGTATCCCAACGAACAAACAGGCTACCAAAAGTAAACAATGGCAGCACAGATACTTTGTGGATTTCTGTGGTCCCCGCCAAGAAGCCAAAAACAAATTGACCCATATACTGCAAAGCAGCTAGCCGATATTTTCGACCAAATCAGCATAAGCTGCACGCAGCACAGAAATTGCCGCCACCATACTTTGTTCGTCCAAATGGGCAAATCCCAACCGCAATGCAGTGACCGTTTTATTTTGATAAAGGCAATTACTCGGCAGCAACAGTCCCTTGGACCGAACTTTCTCCTGCAAGGCCGTCAGCGAAACAACCGTATTAAACTGTATCCAAAAGGCCAGTCCCGAAGCCGGGACTTCAAACCTGATTTTATCTTCAAAATGCCGTAACAGCAATTGTGCAAACAATTCTTTTCGTTCTGCAATTGTTTTCTGAAATTTACGCTGATACCGAAAGATATCACCCTGGTGGATAATCTCACCCAATGTCTTCTCGATCATAAAATTCGGCTTTCCGAAGATGTTCAAATACTTTTTTCCCTCTTCCAGCAGATCCTGGGGTGCGATCAAAAAATTCATTTGGAAACCAGGGTCAAAGAAACTACCGAAAGCACCTGTATAAATCACGCGGTTACCGCCATTTTTCCGAAAAAGTGATTCACCTTTCTCCTTGAAAAAGGAAGACTCAAAATCCACATCATCCTCAATAATGATAAAGTTATACTGCTCGGCCAACTGTAACAGTTGAATTTTCCTGCGCTCGGAAAGGTTGACCGTCGTCGGATACTGACACCTGGTATTGAGGTAAACACACCTGATTTCCCCAGGTTTAAATTGATCTCCGATCTTATCTACAATCATCCCCTCCGCATCTACCGGAATGGTTTTTAGCTTGGCCCCAGCTTGACTAAAAATCATGTTAGGTAGAAAATAACTTAAATTTTCCACCAGCACAATATCGTCGGGCCGGATCAATAATCGGGATAAAATTGAAAAAATCTGTTCGCGGCTGGCAATCGGCAACAAGAAATTCCGGGAAAGATGAAATCCTCTTGTTAAATTCAGATAATAGCTTAACTGATCCCTAAAAAACAAATTCCCTTCTGTCGTCGTCGGAAAATCATCACTTTTCTTTTTCCGTTTCACCATGGATGAATAAAAACGCACCAGTTCCTCCGCTCCAATGACATTATAATCAGGTGTTCCGTCCGTAAAATAGTACCTTTCGGGAACCTCTGAAATAGGCATATCCAATATGAGTTCCTTTCTAAAAAAATAAGGCGCAAAATCAGGGGGCTGTCTAAAGGCTTCAATCGCCGACCCGGAAGTACCGATAAGCTCGGGATTTTTCACAAAAGTCCCGCGATTAGGCAAAATTTTTACCCAGCCCTGTTCCTGCAATTCCGCTAAAGCGGCTACAATAGTTTTTCGGTGCACGCTCAGCTCTTCAGCAATCTTCCGGCTTCCGGGCAACAAATCCCCTTCTTCCAATAGATTTCGCTTGACGGCATGGATAAATTGATAAACGATCTGTAGATAGATGGCATCTTCCTTACGGCGATCTATCTTAATAATGGAATGAAAACCTATACTAACCGGACTACTCATTATGTTTATTTCGGACTACCAAAGTTATCATTTAAACTATAATCTTTGCAATCATCATGAAAAAATAATCGCATTGAATTGCTAAATCCGAATGGTCATTAGGTAAAATAGATTTGATTTTAGCATAAAAACTTAGCATTAATATGGAAACAAAACCAAAATGGACGCAGGAAGAAGTTGTCGCTTTATACAACAAACCAATAATGGATCTGCTTTATGAAGCGGCATCGATACATCGGAAATATCACGACCCCAACAAAGTACAAGTATCCACATTGATATCCATAAAAACAGGTGGGTGCCCCGAAGACTGCGCCTATTGTCCCCAAGCCGCACGTTACCATACGCATGTAAAATCGGAAGGCTTAATGAGTGTAGAGCAGGTAAAAGAGCAGGCACTGGCAGCCAAAGCTGGAGGTAGCTCAAGGATCTGTATGGGGGCCGCCTGGCGCAATGTTAAAGATGGCCCTGAGTTTGACCATGTACTTGATATGGTCCGAACACTGAATAGACTTGACATGGAAGTCTGCTGCACGCTAGGAATGCTGACCGAAAACCAAGCACAACGCCTTTCAGAAGCTGGACTATACGCCTACAACCACAACCTCGATTCCTCTGCCGATTACTATAAGGAAATTATCTCGACCAGAAGCTATGACGATCGCCTCCAAACGATCGAAAATGTCCGTAAAACAAACATAACGGTATGTAGTGGTGGTATTATTGGGATGGGAGAAAGTATAGACGACCGTGCCGCGATGTTGATCACACTTGCTTCACTCATTCCACAACCCGAATCGGTACCGATCAATGCGCTCGTTCCTGTAAGCGGTACTCCAATGGAAGTCATGGAAACAGTTTCGATATGGGAAATGGTACGCATGGTGGCTACAGCCCGAATTTTATTGCCCACCACACAAGTTCGCCTTTCTGCAGGACGTACCAACATGAGTACAGAGGGGCAAGCGTTATGTTTTTTCGCGGGAGCCAATTCGATTTTCTCAGGCGACAAACTCCTCACCACGCCCAATCCCGACGTCAACCAAGATATGGACATGTTTAAAACATTAGGTTTGGTAGCACAACAGCCTTTCGAGAAAAGAAATCAACCCGAAACCATCGCAACTGAGATGGCACATTACCATGATCTTGGTGAAAGACCAAAATGGTCAAGACCCGAACATAAAATCCAGCGCAACATCGCCAAGCAGCAAGACAAATAACAGCAGCAAAACAAATAACAGAACTAATTCGGCAGACCATCATGGAAAGAGAAGAAATCAATCAACACGACCTTATCGATAATTTTGATAAAGAGCATCTTTGGCATCCGTATACCACCATGACAAATCCCTTACCGGCCTACAAAGTTAAACGGGCAGATGGTTGTATAATCGAGTTGGAAAATGGACAGCAGCTTATAGATGGTATGTCCTCCTGGTGGTGCGCCATCCATGGCTACAATCACCCCATCCTTAACGCTGCGGTCGCAGCACAGCTCAGTAGCATGTCACACATGATGTTTGGTGGACTTACGCACGAACCAGCAATTGCTCTCGGTAAAATACTGCTTGACATCACCCCTACTTCACTCAACAAAATATTTTATGCCGATTCGGGTTCTGTTGCGGTAGAAGTTGCGCTTAAAATGGCTATTCAATACTGGGTCTCACAAAAAAAGACCAACAAGACAAACTTTGTCACGATTCGTTCGGGGTACCATGGTGATACCTGGAACGCGATGTCGGTCTGTGATCCCATTACTGGCATGCACCGCATCTTTGACAATGCTTTACCCAAACGCTATTTTGCCCCTGCCCCAAAAATAGGGTTTGAGCAAGAATGGGATGCCAATGACATCCAACCCTTGGCAGACCTGATCTGCTCACACAAGGACGAATTGGCCGCTCTCATCCTTGAACCTATCGTCCAGGGAGCCGGTGGCATGCGTTTTTATCATCCGGAGTACTTGCGTCAGGCAGCACAGCTCTGCAAAGAAAATCAACTTCTTTTAATCTTTGATGAGATTGCTACCGGATTTGGGCGTACGGGTAAGCTCTTTGCCTGGGAGCATGCCGGAATAGTGCCCGATACCATGTGTATCGGCAAAGCCTTGACCGGTGGCTATATGACGCTATCCGCCGTGATCACCTCAGATCATGTTGCGAATACAATCTCCAACGGTACACCAGGTACGTTTATGCACGGGCCAACTTTTATGGCAAACCCCTTGGCTTGCGCAGTAGCCCACGCTTCCATCAAACTACTATTGGCAACGGACTGGAAAGCGAAAGTAACGTTAATCGAAGAACAATTGAGAAGGGAACTTAGCGCTGCAACAGCGCTGCCCCAAGTCGAGGAGCTCAGAATTCTAGGTGCAATTGCAGTCATCGAGATGAAAAACTCCGTCGATCTCTCCAGCATACAACAGCGGTTTATCGAAGAGGGAATTTGGGTAAGGCCATTCGGAAAACTGATTTATATCATGCCCCCTTTTATCATAAATGAAGGTGAGCTTCACAAGTTAACACAGGCATTGCTAGCCGTAATCAGCACAGTCCAATGATTGAAAACAGTCTAATCCAGCGCATTGAAGATGAATTATTCGCCCTTGAAAAACAAGGGAATAGACGAAAACTTCCCCTTATCACACAACAGGAAAACACAGCAAAGGAGCATGTTAAAGAGCATTACAACCTCTCATCGAACGATTATCTTGGACTTGCGACAGATCAGATACTTCGTCAAGAATTCCTAAACTCGGTGACAAAGGATAATGCTGTATTCAGCGCTTCCTCTTCGCGTCTACTCACAGGAAACCATGCACGCTATACGCAATTGGAAACAAAGCTGTGCCAAATGTTCGGTACGGAAAGTGCTTTGGTGTTTAACAGCGGCTACCACATGAATGTAGGCATACTTCCTGCAGTTTGTGATACGCAGACATTAATTCTCGCCGATAAGGGTGTCCACGCAAGCCTAATTGACGGCATCCGACTATCCAATGCGACCTGCTACAGGTACCGGCATTCCGATTATACGCACTTAACGCATTTATTGACAAAATATGCCCATCGCTTCACATGCATCATCATCGTCACAGAAAGTATTTTTAGCATGGATGGTGATTGCACGGACCTCAACTATCTGGTCAGTCTAAAACAACGTTTCCCCAATACCTTACTTTATGTCGATGAAGCTCACGCCGTAGGGGTACGCGGAATACAGGGACTTGGCTGCGCAGAAGAACAGCAATGTATTGCCGATATTGATTTCCTGACAGGCACCTTCGGAAAAGCTTTGGCATCGGTCGGTGGCTACCTCCTATGCAGGGAACCCATCCGAAATTATTTGATCAATAAGGCACGTACTTTACTTTTTACAACCGCCTTACCACCGATCAATCTATTATGGAGTATATTTATTTTGGAACGCTTGAGTGAGTTTACAGACCGGCGCCAACAGCTGCACAAAAATAGCCTATTGCTCAAACAGCACATAATTGCCAAAGACTTTAATTGTCCCTCAGAGAGTCATATTTTACCGGTCATTATCGGTAATAACAAGGAAACGGTACTGAAAGCAGAAGACCTGCAACGAAAGGGATTTTACGTGCTTCCCATACGCCCGCCCACAGTACCAGAAGGAACATCAAGAATCCGAATTTCATTGACAGCAACAATGACATCGTCCATGATCAAACAACTCGCAGCAAGCTTATGATACTTAAAAGAATCGCTCCTAAAAGAGTCACTCCGGTCGATAATTTGCCGGAGCAGCATCTTCAGGTAAAATCCAACGAAAAACTACTGTTATTCTTTGCAGGCTGGGGCATGGATGAACATCCTTTTTTGCACTATTCCCCAGTCGGCAAAGATCTTATTGTTGCCCATAGTTATACGGATTTACTGTTGGACAAAAGTCTACTGGCAGGCTACCAGGAAATTGAGGTTTTCGCCTGGTCTATGGGGGTATGGGCGGCATCAATGGTACTGCCCGAACTTCAAAACAACAATTACCCAATCAGCACATGCATTGCAATCAATGGAACACCATTTCCAATAGATGACGAAAAAGGAATTCCTAGCCAGTTATTTAAAGGAACATTGGATACACTGAGCAATAAAACGTTGGAAAAATTCAGATTACGCATGTGTGGTTCCAAGGCCCTTTTTAACTACTTTCTTGAAAGAGCCCCCCAACGCGACATCGAAGACCTCCGTTCAGAGCTCATCGCGATTGAAAAAACAGCTGGTGCAAAATCAGCAGCGGCATTCCAATGGCATCAGATATATATAGGCAAAGAAGATCGAATCTTCAACTTAGAGAATCAAAAACGCGCCTGGCCCGTTACTGCATATACGATAATCGATGCTACTCATTATCCCGAACAATTATTTAAGCACCTTTTAAGATGATCATCATGATGGACAAACAAAGGATTAGGTCCCGTTTCGCTAAAGCGGCATCTAACTATCAGTCGGCAGCGATCGCCCAATACGAAATAGCAAAAAAAATGATCAGGTTGATGCAGGAGAACATACAGCTAAGACCCCAAAAAGTATTGGAAATTGGCTGCGGAACAGGGCTTTTTTCGCGGTTAATCCTACAGCATATCAAACCTAAAAAAATGGTTTTAAATGATATCTGTCCAGAAATGATGCCCGAAGTAATGGATATTTTGACAGCATCGCACACGTTCATCTGTGCTGATGCAGAAACTTATGCTTTTCCCAAAGACATCAATCTAATCGCGTCCTGTTCTACGATTCAGTGGTTCAACAATCCTCGCGCTTTCTTTGAAAGCTGTTATGGATCCCTTCTGGATTCCGGTATCCTTGCCTTCAGCACTTTTGGACATGACAATATGCACGAGATCAATGCAACGGCACATGTTGGACTAACATATCGATCTAAATCGGAACTTATCACAGAACTTTTAGCGTTGAATTATAAGATCCTCGTTGCACAAGAAGAACATTTAAAACTACACTTTGAAAGCCCACTACAAGTTCTTGTTCACCTGAAGCAAACGGGGGTAACGGGAATAAAAAATCACCGGTGGACAAAAGGCACACTTCGGGCTTTCTGTGCTAAGTATACATCTGACTATGGGACAGAAGAGGGCGTGTCCCTAACCTACCATCCCATCTATATTATTGCAAAAAAATAACAGCTGAGCACTCGAATTACAAACAATCGAACAACCTACAAAAGAAATACAGCAATGAATGAAAATATCTATTTTGTTTCCGGCATAGATACCGGGATCGGAAAAAGTTATGCAACTGGCCTCCTCGCGAAACAATGGAATACAAGCGGTATACGCACCATTACCCAAAAGCTTGTACAAACTGGAAATACAACTATTTCCGAAGACATCGTCCTCCATCGCCAACTCATGGAAATCCCATTAACAGCAGAAGATCACCAGAAAATTACGATGCCGGAGATTTTCACCTACCCCGCCTCCCCTCATCTAGCAGCACGTCTAGATAATCGTGAAATTGACTTTAAAAAGATCAGACAGGCTAGCTTAACATTAAGCCAACGCTACGACGCTGTTCTTATTGAGGGTGCAGGTGGGTTGATGGTTCCATTAAGAGAAGATTATCTGATTATCGATTACATCCAAGAAATGCAGTATCCGCTTATTTTTGTCACCTCTGGAAAATTAGGGAGTATCAATCATACCTTACTTAGTCTGGAAGCGATCACCAAGCGCAAGATCAATCTACATACCTTGGTTTACAATACATTCCCCGTTCATAAAGACCACACTATAAGTACGGACACGGAGTTGTATCTTCGTCGTTATATAGAAACAAACTATCCGGAGACCTTATTTGTTCGCGTGTAAATAAGGTCAAGCGGATACTATTGACGATATATAGCAACAGCAGGGAACCCATTCAATAAGAATTGACCGCCATCCCTGCTGAAACAGTACAGATTATGCTAATAATGGATCAGTTGTACACGCAACACCTGTTTCCAAGCGCCCTGCGAGCTGAATGACGAAGCTGCTGTCTCCCTTGATTCGTACAGCAATATCATACCAATTTCCTTGACTTTCAACATCCAGGATCAATGAAACATCTTCGGCGGGAGCTATTTCTTTCGTTGTGGCATATTTTCCATAGCTAAGGCTCTCGACAACTACCGTTACCCGCTGGTTACTCTTATTCCTGAGTCTCAACTGCAATTTCCCTGTCGCTGCCTGAGTTAGCGCTTTCAGTTCCGGAGAAACGGTAGCCTCTAGTGCTGCAGCTCCTTTTTGTCCAGAAAATTTTCGATAAAAACCATTTGGTCCATGCAATTCAAAAGCATAGCGATCTCCTACAAATCTTGCCAGGTCCCACTGATATGCCAAACGATCACCGGCCTTCACCGCAAAATTCCAATTACGATAGGTTTCACTTTGCCCCTGTTCATCACGATATTCCAACGGACTATACACATTGAAGGCTGTACCGGCTGTCCTTTTTCCGAAAAACTTGTCGTCTACAGTCATTGTTAGATAAAACTGTCCATCTTTCACATAGCCCACCGCATCATGCGCATAAGGCAATGGCAGGGATTTACGAATGCCCCGTTCCTGTATACGGTCAAATCCCGGAATCCATCCGCTTTTAGTCGCAAGATCAGGATCTTTGACCTCAACGAAGCCTCGCGGATCATCTTTGAACTGCGCATTGTATATCGTTTCGATATATTGATTCCGATCAAGAAAAGGGAGTTGTTCCTTTTGCTGAGTAAAAGGTGTAAAAGCGGTTGTCAAATCACCACAGATTGTTCTACGCCATGCACTGATGTTTTCCAAATGTATATTCTTGTTCAGCTTTTTGTTAAAGAAAGATTCCAAAAATTGCAAAGTAGACGTATGGTCAAATAACTGAGAGCAGACCTTACCACCTCGTGACCAAGGCGACGCAATATACATGGGAACACGAAAACCTAAACCCACAGCGCCTTCGCGTGCCTGCTTTTTAGGAATCCCCTGTTTTAGCTCATTTTCTAAACGAACCATCTCCACCTCCGTATCGATCCCAGGAGAACATGCCCCTGTATCTTTCTTCTTTAAATCAGGGACAAGGAAAGGTTTAACATGATCATAATAACCATCGTTTTCATCATAGGTAATGATAAAAATTGTTTTTTTCCAAACCTCGGGGTTCTTCGTTAAGATATCTAAAACTTCAGATACATACCAGGCTCCATACCAGGGCGCACTCGGGTGGTCCGAGAAATTCTGCGGACCGGCCAACCAGGATACGGCAGGCAATTTACCAGTATCAACGTCTTTCCGAAATTGATAAAGAATATCTCCTTTAGGGACTTCCAGCGTGCTTTTTTTCCCCTGTGCCTTAAAACGTAAGGTATCAAGCGATCTGTAATTATTGTCCCCCTTGTTTACCGTAAACGCTCGCTCATTTAATGATTTCGTAAAATCACTTAGCTTTTTATAATTGTTTGGATTGTATTCCTTTAGTTCGGTCTCCGCTCGCTCCAGTGCCTCACTTTTTTTGCGAATATCAGCGCGTATCTTTTCGGCTTGTTCTTCGGAAGAAGGAGACTTCTCTTCCAACTTGGATATCTGCATGGGCAAATCCCGAACCTGTGTTTCCAGGCTTCTGATATAGTTATCCTTAAATTTAACTTGATAAGCCTGAAAAAACTCCAGTAGATTACACCCAAAATTGGATAGCCATGCCTTTTCCTGTCCGGAAAACCCGCCGCCACAGCTTGTCTCATTTTGATAAAAACGCCAGTTAATGCCATTCTTTTCAAGCAATTCCGGAAAAGTTTCCCAGGTCATTTTACCATAGCCAAAGTCATCATTCCGAATATTCGCTTTTTGCAGACCATCTTTCATCTCTGTAATCTTACCCGTCCAGAAAAAGGAACGGTTAGGCGTAGTGCTGGTCATGCCCGAGCAAAAATTCTGATCACATACGGTAAAAGCATCTGCTAAGGCATAATGAAAGGGCAAATCTTCGCGTGTAAAATACCCCAATGTTAAGGGCATAGCCGCATATTGTTTATTCCCTGATTGCTTCGATAACAGCCAATGATCGTAACGACCTTGGTTAAAGGCATCCACCTGGCTTGCACGACTATGTGGAAGCGAACCCATCCAGGTCACTTTACTTTCCTTCAGATTTAATCGAAAAGGAGCATACGTTTTTCCCTCTTTGTCCGTTTGATACCATACGGGTAAACCGTTGGGTAAACGTATCGAACGCGGATCATTGAAACCCCGGACTCCCGAAAGACTACCTAGCGTATGATCAAAGGATCGGTTCTCCTGCATCAGGATGACGATGTGTTCGGCATCTAAAAAACTACTTCCTGGGTCAGGGTCTATGGCAAAGGCTTTCTGGATCGATGCGGGCATGAAGCTGGCAATACCTGCTGCTCCTGAAAATAGTAGGGTCTTTCGTAGGAATTCTCTTCTGGTTTCCATAACACTTATTTATAATTTCGATTTGAATCTACTTAGATTTCTTTTTGTTTCATATTTCTTCGTGTAAATCTTATGTTACCAAATTAAGTACGAAGAAAACATCTCCTTGATTGGATGACAAAAATTTGTTTATTTTTACGAAAAGACAACAGATATAAATATGGTGGACATTTTGCTGCTCGAAGACGACAAGGTACTCTCTAAAGAGATCCGATCTTTTCTATTAAGCCAGGGCTTTACCTGTGATCAAGCCTTTGATGGAATTGATTTTTTGGCCAAAACACACCAGAAGAAATATGGTTTTTATCTATTAGATATCAATGTCCCCAAAATCAATGGATTGGAAATCTGTAAGAAGATAAGAAGCCATGACGCCTTTACACCAATTATTATTCTCTCGGCATACGATGATATAGATGATAAAAAGGAGGCATTTCTCCGGGCTGCTGATGACTATTTGGTTAAACCTTTCGTCTTAGATGAATTGTTGATGCGCATCTATTCCCTATTACGTCGGCAACAACATAGCGAAAGCAATGAAACAAAAACCTTGGTAGTCGATGATCTGATCATTTATCCTGATGAGGCCCGAGTATTACGTGCAAATGAAGAAATTAATCTTACTCAAAAAGAATTTCAACTGCTGCTTATCCTGGCACAGGCAAAGGGTCGCACCTTGTCCAAGCAACATATATCGGAGGAAGTATGGCAAAATCAATTTCAGACAACACAGAATACAATTGAAGTCTATATCAACTTTTTGCGTAAGAAGATTGATAAAAACTTTGAGAATAAACTGATCCATACAAGACCGGGCTTTGGTTATTACCTATCGGCAGAAAAATGAATTTAAAGAAGAAAATAGCGATTAGCTTTAGTATTGCATTCTCCGTGCTTTTCGGTATGGCGATGTTGATTATCTACTATGCTAGTTTCGATTTTCGGAAAGATCAATTTCGGCAGCGACTGATTGATAAATTGGACAATATTTCCCATTATATCGCCAGTAACCCCTATTTCAACCGCCAGTCTTACAAAAACTATTTTCACGATGACGAAGATGGCCTTTTCTATGAAGATGTTATCATCCTTGACAAAAACAAACAGCTCGTCTTCAGTACCGTAAAGGATCAGACCATTACCTGGAATGCTTCGATTGTCAATCGGCTAAATCAGGAAAAACAGATCTTCTACAATCAGGACCAATATGAAACGCTGGCCAAATATTATCGCATCAACGGTTTACCCTATTATATTATCGTAAAAGCACAGGATTACTCCGGAAATGAAAAAATGGACCATCTAGCGCTCGTCCTAACGATATTATTTGTCCTGAGCGCTGTTCTGGTTTGGGTATTTAGTTATAACCTCATCCAGCGCCTGTTGATCCCGCTCGATAAATTAAAAGATAATATTACACAGATTAATGCCAGTAAACTTACCAAACCTGTCGAGTATACCGGTCACACCGATGAGATTGCGGTACTAACCCGAGCATTTAATACCATGCTGCTGCGACTTTCGGCTGCTTTCGAATCGCAGAAAGAATTTAATTCCAGCGCCTCCCACGAACTGCGCACACCGCTTGCCCGAATGTCCTTTCAGCTGGAGAACCTCTATCATCAAAATCAGCTGAGTGAAGACGTAAAGCAGGTTTTGCGTAACATATCCAAAGAAACCTTACATCTTTCGGAGGTAACCGATTCGCTGATGTTACTTTCAAAGTTCGACTCTGAGCGTTTGAAAATGACCTATAAGGAAGAGCGGATCGATGAAATTATCTTTATGGCTTTTGAAAAAGTAGCCAAGGTATTCCCCGACCTGCAACTGGATTTTTCAATCGGTGGGATCGAAGACCCAAAACTTAGTATTTTCTGTTCCGCACAATTGATTGAAATTGCTTTTGTGAATTTATTTAAAAATGCTGCGCTCTACTCCGATACCAGGGAGGTAAAAGTTACAATTCTAGAATCAACCTTCGAACTCAAGGTACTTGTCAGCAATACTGGTCCTGCCTTGAGCACAATCGACCAAAAGCGGATTTTCGATGCGTTCAGCCGCGGTGAAAACGCGAGTGAAACAACAGGATCGGGCTTAGGGCTACGTATCGTTCAGCGTATCATGCAGTCGCATCAAGCAACAATAGCATATCAGGCAGACCTAAAACAATCTACGCATACTTTTGTATTACTATTTAAATTGTTTCCTAACCGGGAAGTATAGTTACCTGATTAAGAAAGACAATGTCAGGTCTCTTAGCAACAAGCACATCTATTTACTATACCTATTCATACCTATCCACCGATCTGAAAAACATGCTTTTTTAAGCTTTTTTTAAGCATTTATTAAGGGGCTTTTAATATTCGACCAGTTATTTTGTTACACAAGTTTTGAAACACATGACAAAGAAACCTTTAATATTTTTATTGCTTTTCAATAGTATGGCTTTTGCTCAACAAAAACCGCCACAAGCAGATTACACGAGCATTCATGAAAATATACTTGGGAATAAGCAAAGTGAGATTTCGGGAAAAAAGATGACACTGCAGGAATGCGAAGAAGCATTCGTCAGCAAGAACCTTTCCCTCCTGGCGCAACAATATGACATCAGCCAAGCAGAGGCTGACGTCATACAGGCCAAAATATGGGATCTACCACAATTGCAGCTATCTGCCAATGCCTACGACCCACAGAACAAAAAAGCATTTCATATTGGTCAATCCAAGGAAGCAAGTGTATCCCAATTGATTTATCTCGGTGGAAAAAAGAAGAATGAAGTGGAATTTGCCAAATCAAATGTTGAACTTGCTAAATTACAGTTCAGTCAATTGCTGGCGAGCCTCCGTGCGCAGCTACGTACAACCTTCTACGCTCTCTACTTTGAGCAACATAAGTTGGCAGATATTAAAATTCAGTTGGATTACCTAAATAATCTACTTGCAGCTTATAAAGAGCAAGGAAAAAAAGGAAATGTTTCTTTGAAAGATCAGGTTCGTCTTCAAACAATGGCCATCGATCTCAACAACGAAAAAACGACAGCCATCAATAATAGCATCAATCTGCAGCAGCAATTACGTGTGCTTATTTCCAGTCAGGAAGATGTATTACCGAAGTTAACAGATCAAGAAGCAGATCAGGAACTTGCCGTAAAGCCAACCATGGCTTTGGACAAAATTTATCAATTGGCCTTAGAAAACAATGCCGATTATCAATTTGCCTTAAAGACCTCCGAAAGCTCACAGTTATTTACAAAATGGCAACAGTCTTTAAATACACCTGATATTAACCTTGGTCTTTCCTACAGCCAAAATGGCGGTGTATTCCGCAATGAGCTCAATGTTACAGCCGCCATTCCGATCCCGTTGTGGAAACAAAATAAAGGAAATGTTATCAAAGCGAAATACGCCGAAGAAGAGGCAAAGAAAAATATTGAAGTCCAACGGCAGCTGTTGGAGTCACAGATCCGTTCCAACTATCAGTCATGGGAAAATCAATATAACCAATATTTTACCATTACTTCAGACGACCTTCACAACATCGCTGTGGTCTATGATGGCATATTCAATAATTTTAAAAAAGGGAATATTTCTTTAGTTGAGTTCACTGATTTTATGGACAGCTATCGCATATCTATTCTTAAGTTATACGATATGAAAAAGGAAATTATTCTCAACGCCGAACAATTAAACTACCTGGCTCAAACTTCTATATTCAATTCAACTCATGTCAACTAAAAAACTTCTTATAGCCACTGTGGCAATAGTGCTACTTTACGCTTGCCAAAATCATAAAGAAACAGATAATGCAGCCATTGTCAAAGGTTTCGAAATTAGTGAGACGATGCTTAAATCGACAAGTTTTGCTACGGTTAAAAAAGAAAATGTGACCGAAGAACTCAACTTTTTTGGAAAGATATCGGCCGATCAAAACAATTACATCGATATTTTCCCACTTGTTGGAGGGAATGTTGTCTCCGTGAATGTTTCTTTGGGTGATTATGTCCATAAAGGTCAGGTATTGGCAACCATCAGAAGTACGGAAGTTGCCGGTATACAAAAGGATCTTTCGGATGCCAAAACCGATGTATTACTCGCCGAGAAAAACTACCGTGTAGCCGAAGACATGTATAATGGCAAACTGAGTACAGATAAAGACATGTTGGAAGCAAAAGGACAATTAACCAAAGCCAAAGAGCAACTACGCCGTTCAGAAGCTGTAAGTCAGATCTACAATGTTCGTACAGGCAATATTTATTCGGTCGTATCTCCAATCGATGGTTACATCGTTCAAAAAAACATCAATAAGGACATGCAGCTGCGTAGTGACCGCAGCGACAACATCTTCGATGTGGCCAATACAAAAGATGTATGGGCAATTCTTAACGTCAACGAAACGGATATCGATAAGATTAGTATGGGCATGCCAGCTATTGTGTCTACCCTGAGTTACCCGGACAAAAAATTTCAGGGCAGTATCGATAAAATCTTTAAGATCATCGATCCACAGACGAATTCAATGCAGGCACGGGTGGTGCTAGACAATAAGGATGGTTTACTTATTCCGGATAGTAAAGCGACCATTAAAGTATTGCATCGCTCCAATACTGAAGCGCTCGCAGTTCCTTCTGATGCGGTTATTTTCGATCAAAACAAATATTTCGTATTAATCTATAAATCCCAAAATGACATTAAGATTCGCGAAATATTGCCGATAAAACAAAATGAAGGAACAACCTACATGGCTACGGGACTACAGGAAGGTGAAAAAGTTGTTGTCAACAATAAACTTTTAATCTATAGAGCACTGAATAATTAATCCGTCTTAGCATTTACACGAATGAACAAATTCATTAAAAATATCATTGCCTTTTCCATTAAAAATAAAGCATTTACCTTTATTTGGGTCGGTATTTTGGCTATAGCTGGTTTCATTAGCTTTAAAAGCATGCCTATTGAGGCATTTCCTGATGTAACCAATACACAAATAACCATCATTACCCAATGGAATGGAAGAAGTGCGGAGGAAGTCGAACGTTTTGTAACGACACCAATCGAACTGGGCATGAGTCCAGTTCAAAAGAAAACGAGCATACGGAGCACCACCATGTTTGGCCTCTCCATTGTTAAAATCATCTTTGATGATGGTGTAGACGACACTTTTGCCCGCAACCAGGTCAACAACCTCATGCGGTCTGTAAGCCTGCCCGACAATGTCGACCCTGAAGTGCAACCCCCTTATGGCCCCACAGGAGAGATATTCCGTTATACATTACATAGCGATCAACGCAATTCACGCGACCTCCTTACTTTGCAGACCTGGGTCATTGACCGCGCTTTACGTGGTGTCCCAGGCGTAGCAGATATCAACGTTTTTGGTGGACAGGATTTGGTTTACGAAATCAGTACTGACCCTATCAAACTAGACAAATTTAATCTGACTCCGTTGCAGGTATTTGATGCTGTCAGCAAAAGTAACCTGAATGTCGGTGGAGATGTCATCGAAAAAAGTGGCCAGTCCTACGTCGTACGCGGTATTGGTTTGGTCAACTCAATCAATGATATCGAAAACATCACTGTAATCAACCAAAAAGGAAATCCGGTCTTTGTTAAAAATGTAGCCGAAGTAAGAGAAAGCGCGATGCCCCGCGTGGGCCAAGCCGGTTTTGGTAAAAATGATGATGTGGTAGCAGGAACCATCGTAATGCGGAAAGGCGAAAATCCAAGAGAGGTTTTAACTGCTGTAAAAGCGAAAATAGACGAGCTCAACAACAAAATCCTTCCCAAAGATGTCAAAATGCAAACCTTCTATGACCGTGACAATCTCATGGATTTCACGACCCATACCGTTATGCATAACTTGATTGAGGGTATTGTACTCGTCACCTTAATGGTATTGCTTTTTATGGCAGATTGGCGCACTACGGTCATCGTTTCCATTATCATACCTCTCGCCTTACTTTTTGCCTTTCTATGCCTTAAACTAGCAGGCATGAGTGCCAACTTGCTTTCTCTGGGCGCTGTAGACTTTGGTATTATCATCGACGGTGCCGTCGTCATGGTTGAAGGGATATTTGTCATGTTGGACCACCAAGCCCATAAGCTGGGCATGGAGAAATTCAACAAAATGGCCAAAGCAGGTTGGATCAAACAGACAGGAACAGGCCTAGGAAAAGCAATCTTTTTCTCCAAGCTAATTATCATCACCTCCTTGATGCCTATATTCTCCTTCCAAAAAGTTGAAGGAAAAATGTTCTCGCCACTGGCCTTTACCCTGGGTTTTGCTTTACTGGGTGCATTACTGTTTACCTTGACACTCGTTCCCGCTTTATCGCATATTCTGCTCAATAAAAATGTAAAAGAAAGACACAATCCATTTGTTGAATTCTGGAATAGAATTGTCGCCAAGGGTTTTGGATTTACATTCCGAAACAAACGACTGAGTATGATCGTTGCAATTACTTTACTAGCGGCAGTCTTATTTTCTGCAAAATTTTTAGGAACTGAATTTTTACCGACATTAAATGAAGGGTCTCTTTGGGTTACTGCAGAAATGCCGATGAGTACTTCTTTACGTGAATCGGTTAAAACTACCAAACTGTTAAAGAGTACTTTGGAAACCTTTCCTGAGGTCACCGGCGTACTGTCGCAAACAGGACGGAGCAACGATGGTACCGACCCCAATGGCTTTGGCTTTGTTCAGTTTGCTGTGGCCCTAAAACCTAAAGAGGAATGGACACGTAAAATCACCATGGATCAGTTGATCGAAGAAATGGACCATAAACTCAAACAATTTCAGGGTATTACCTATAACTATTCACAGCCTATTTCGGATAATGTTGCCGAAGCCGTTGCTGGTTTCAAGGCCGAAAACGGCATCAAGATCTTTGGCGATAACCTCGCGACCTTAGACCGTCTGGCGAAAGAAGTTTATGCACAGGTCAAAGGTATTCAAGGCATTAAAGAACCCGGTATTATTCTCAATATTGGTCAGCCCGAAGTGAGTGTGGTATTGGATCGGACGCGTATGGCGGCTTTCAATGTGCTACCGGCAGATGCACAGGCGGTACTGGAAATGGCCTTCGGCGGAAAGACCGCTTCCATTTTGTACGATGGTGAACGCAAATTTAACATTCGCCTACGCTACGCCCCCGAATATCGAAAAACAGAGAAAGATATTGCACAGCTGATGGTTCCATGTGGTGATGGTACATTAATTCCTTTGAAAAGTATCGCGACCATTGAAAAAGATAATGGTGCTGCTTTTATCTATCGCGACAACATCAAACGCTATATCGGCATCAAATTTTCCATCCGCGACCGTGACTTAGGAAGCACCATTGCTGAAGCACAACAAAAAGTAAGTAAAATTAAGCTTCCGGAAGGATATTCCATCGGTTGGACTGGACAATTTGAAAATCAGCAGCGTGCTACCCACCGTCTAGCACAGGTGGTACCAATCAGCTTGATCGTCATTTTCTTCCTATTGTTTATTCTATTCGGAAATATCAAAGATTCGCTGCTCGTATTGGCCAACGTTCCTTTTGCGCTTATCGGTGGAATTATTGCCTTACACGTTACAGGTATGAATTTTGGAATTTCGGCTGGCGTAGGTATGATTGCATTATTCGGGATATGTATCCAGAATGGGGTTATCCTGATCTCGGAATTCCACCAGAACAAGAAGGAAGGTCTACCCAATGACCAATCAATTTATAAAGGTGTAAAATCGCGAACACGACCTGTGGTCATGACAGCTCTAATGGCTTCCATCGGATTATTGCCAGCTGCATTATCGACCGGTATAGGTTCGGAATCACAAAAACCTTTGGCGATCGTCATCATTGGCGGACTAATCTCAGCGACGATATTGACATTGTTGGTATTTCCAATCATCTACGATATCTTCAACAGAAAAGAAAAGATACAACAAACAATCGCTGAATAATGTTGTCCATATTTTATATACTATATACTTAGACCATTAAAAGGTCATCGATACTGCCTCACGCTGGGAAGTGATCGGGCAGTATCATTTTTTTTAGGATACTTTTGATGTAACATTTGTATCTATTCCGGTTTAAAAATTTCAAAAACAATAAAAAGCCCTTAAGTTTACAACAAATTACCTTCCAAAAAGCAGCTGCTGCTTTTTGGATCACACAAACAAACAAATATTTATGACTATTCTCACCTTTACAATCATCCTTCTCCTGGGTGCTTTTGTAGCAGGGCTCTTAGGATCCCTGACAGGCTTAGGCGGAGGGGTCGTTGTCATCCCTTTATTGACTCTTCTGTTTCATGTCGACATCCGTTATGCCATTGGAGCCGCCTTGCTGGCTTCCATAGCGACTTCATCCGGTGCAGCCACAGCCTACGTCAAGGAAGGCATCACTAACATCCGGCTTGGGATGTTTCTTGAAATTGCAACCACCATTGGAGCAGTGATCGGCGCTGTTATTGCTATTTACATGCCTACAAATACCATTGCAATCATCTTTGGTGTTGTACTTATCTTCTCTGCAGCAATGACGGTCCGTAAGAAAAACGAACACGCACTTTCCGGCGGTTCGGTCCTGGCAGAAAAATTGAAGCTGAACAGTACCTATCCTGCTGATGGCAAATTAATTCCATACAAACTTACCAACATAGCCGGAGGCTTCTCTTTGATGGGGGTTGCCGGAATTCTTTCCGGTCTATTAGGAATCGGCTCAGGATCCCTTAAAGTTCTCGCAATGGACAGCATGATGAAAATACCCTTTAAAGTCAGTACGACAACGAGTAACTTTATGATCGGCGTCACCGCAGCCGCTTCTGCAGTGGTCTATTTACAAAGAGGCTATATGGATCCAGGTATTGCTTTTCCAGTTATCCTAGGCGTATTATGCGGCGCCATTACCGGATCCAAGCTCTTAAAACGTATGAATCCGAAGACTTTACGCATTATTTTCGCCGTCGCCATTACATTGGTGGCATTGGAAATGATCTTCAACGGATTCCAGCATAAATTCTAAAAAAGGTCGTTTACACGATTTAGAATTTTAGTTTATAACGTCCTTCCGCTAGACAATGAAGGACATAACTACTCAAAATGAAACAAGTATTTTCGAAACACTATTGGGGAGACAAGGACATCTCACTTTTGGTCGGACAAATTTTACGTATAGGCGTTATACTCGCCTCCTCTATTCTTATCCTCGGCGGTATCCTATACCTCATTGTTCATGGACAGGAAACCGTACCGAATTATAAAGATTTTATGGGTGAGGGAGATTCCAACACAACAATGACCGGAATTATTACCGGAGCATTCAGCAGAAACATTCCCCAAATTATACAGCTTGGTGTCCTTTTATTGATTTGCACCCCCATCGTAAGGGTGATTGGTTCATTATTTGGGTTTGTCATCGAAAAGGACAGGCTTTACATCATCATTACTTTGATCGTATTAACAGTCATTATCGGGAGTATTCTCAGCGGTGTCAAGGGATAATAAGGCTTTATCTCTTGGCACGAAGCCAAGTGGATTTTTCCAATGCATATTCAAAATTTTTCCGTTCAGGCTCATTCACGTAACTGACCATCTTTTCGGCCACTTTAGTTGCGCCTAAGCGCTCAACTGCTGTCTGAGAACGAAAATTTTCAGCACCTACATGTAGGTAAATGCGATCTACAAAATTGAACGCAAAATCAAACATCATCTCTTTGACCAGTGGATTTATTCCTGCGCCCCAATAGGCTCGGGCATAAAATGTGTACCCAACAAAAATCAATTTTTCAGCTTCATCAAGCCCATAATACCGCGTACTACCGATGCAGGCTCCACTTTCCTTATCCAAGATTAAATAAGCAGCCTTACTTGCTAAGGCGCCTTCAAAAAATAGGCGAAAAATATCTTCCTTCCAGCGGTCCTTATTGGGATGCTGTTCCCAGATCAGGGGATCTTTGGCAACTTGATACAACGTATCAAAATCCGCTGGTTCCATGATTCGTAATACGACCTTATCGTTTTCAAGGGTATTGGGTGCAACAAACTTCATGAGACATATTTATGGTTTTAGCAATCAAATTATTTTAAATCCGACAGAAGATACCAATTATTGATGAAACTATTTAAATTACGGCAATATCCAGTCAAATATTACACCAAAATGTTGATTTTATCACTGTTTTGATAAAATCGAATAAAAGCAACAACCATCAACTGGATTATTTCAACTTAGAATTGATAGGAATCAAACAGCTTGTTAAATTAGTATTACAAAATTTTGTATTTTACAGCCAAATGGAACAATTCAAGGAATTTGTAAAACAACGTATTGATGTCACCGAGGAAGAACTGAACGACATCGTTTCACGTTATCAGGTAAGGAAAATAAAGAAAAAAGAATACTTTCTCCGTGCAGGCGAAGTCTGCCATCATGAGGCCTATGTGATCAGTGGTTTATTTAAATCATTCTATGTCACCGCCGATGGAATCGAACATATTCTACAGTTTGCGATTGAAGACTGGTGGATCGGCGATATCGCGAGCTTCAATTACCAGGAACCCGCACTACAAAACATCCAGGCCCTGGAAAACTCCGTGGTACTTACACTGTCAAAAAAAAATAAAGACAAACTCTACGAAGATCATCCAATCTTTGAGAAACTCTCCAGGATAATGGCCCAACGTGCACAAATAGCATCGCAGCACCGTATTATCTCAAGCATAGGTTTTACAGCACAAGAGCGGTATCTGGATTTCATCAAAAGGTATCCTAAAATCTACCCGCGGATCTCCAATATGCAATTAGCCTCTTATCTTGGTGTCACACAAGAGTTTTTAAGCCGTCTAAAAAGGCAAATATTGAAGCCTAATCGAAATTCTTGACCTACATCAATTTTTTCTTTGCTAGTTTATCCCACCTTTGCAAAGCTTGTTCAAACAAACAATTTGAACTTCTTAAGGTTAGATAAATAAAAAAAGAAAACAAGATGAATAAATTTTTCCAAATTCTGGCAGCAGCAGTATTAATGGTTAATGCCGCTGTAGCACAAGTAAAGTGGTCTGCTGACCCTGCGCACACAAATGCAAGATTCGATGTAAAACACCTTGGAATCAGCTTTGTTGACGGTGAATTCACAAAGGTAGAAGGTACAGTTGAAACTGCAACAGGAACAGGCTTTAACAATGCTAAAGTTAATTTTTCTATCGACGTCAACAGCATCGATACACGTATCGCTGCCCGTGACAATCATTTGAAGACCGATGATTTCTTTGCTGCGGAAAAATTCCCTAAAATGACATTAAAGTCTATCAGTTTTAAAAATGCGAAAGTAAAAGGAAAATATATTATGATAGCAGATTTGACTATTCGTGATGTAACGAAAAAAGTAACTTTCGATGTGACTCAAAATGGCGGAATCATTACCGACCCTTGGGGAAAAACACGTGCTGGCTTTACTGCTAAAACAAAAATTAACCGTCAGGATTTTGGCATCAAATACAATGATAAATTACCATCTGGTGTAGAGGCGGTTGCTTCTGATGTGGACATCATTGTCAATACCGAATTGGTTTTGAACTAATTGAAAATAATAAATCACACAAACTTAGTGGCTATCCTATTTGATATAGGATAGCCACTTTTTTATAAGCCTTTTAACATACCGCCATCCAGCGGAATATTGGTCCCAGTCAGATAACCTGCATATTCGGAGCAAAGGAAAGCGACGAGATACCCGTATTCTTCAGGCTTACCCAGGCGCTGTGCAGGAACCTGTTTTAACCGCAATTGCAACGCTTCCTCATAGGAAATTCCCAGACGTTGTGCATCTAGGTTAGTTAGCGACTGGATACGATCCGTATCAAACAGACCTGTTAAGATGCTGTTGACAGTCACACCGTCTTTGGCGACATCCTCGGCCAACGATTTACTCCAGCTAATCAATGCTGTACGGATCGTATTGGACAACACTAAATTAGATACCGGTTCTTTCACTGTTGAAGAAGATACATTAATAATACGCCCGTATCGGTTTGCCAACATATAAGGAAGCGCACATGAGGTTGTGTAACAGTGATTTTGAAATAAGAGTTCAAAAGCATGTTGGTAATCCGCCAGATTTTTTTGGTCTATGGTTCCAGCTTGTGGGCCATTCGAATTATTGATCAAAATATCAACCTTATTCGACTCAAAATAATGTGCTATCTGCTTTTTGTATGCTTCGTGATCATTGTAATCCACTAGGATATATTGGTGCACCTGTCCTTTAGAGGTATCAAGACTTTCACAGGTACGCTGCAGCTTTTCCTCATGTCTGGACGCTAAAGTTACAGATACACCGCAAGAAGCAAGCACCTGGGCAATACCTGCACCTATACCCGCAGAACTCGCTCCGATCAACGCCTTTTTCCCATTTAGATTGATTTCCATATCTTTTTGTTTTCTATTTTATCGTATGTATGTATGCATAGCAAGTCATCGTCGCTGAAAATGTGTGCTAGATCCGGCTAATCATTGTCCTTTGCCCGGATCATGGCGACAAATAAATATATGGCAAATACCCATGCGGAGCCAAGGCATATCCAGGCAAAAATGGGAATTCCCCACCACTGCGGTTCTACCCTCGCAACGATAATCATTCCGCCCAGTAAATTGAGTGACATAAACATAATACCGATGACAATCCGATTGACCCCCTTGCGTAAAATGGCATTAAAAGATCGCGCACTGATCAGACGATGGTTTAAGGTAAAATTTCCCGTCCGAAACAAACGCACAAGGGCACGCATATCTTCAGGGAGTTTTTCGACATCGCGGGCAAAAGATTCAACTTTATGTTTTCCTTTTTTGAATATCGCCTCTGGAGAGAGTCGCTCCATCATAATCCTTCGTGCAAAAGGCTTGATACTCTCCATAATATTAAGATCGGGATATAACTGGCGTCCAATACCTTCCATCAACGAAATACCCCGCATCAACTGATAGATATATTCCGGAAAATACAAGCGGTTGTCGCCAATGATGTTCCACAATTTATTGAACAATAAATCTAAGCTAAGATCCCCGAGAGACACATTGTCAATCATATCGAAAATCTCATATAGGGATCTTTCAAACCGGTTACGATCCGGAATATGGCTCACCACCGCAACGTCTTCAATCACATCGGCCAAACGGACAGCATCTTCGGAAATAGCCGATTGAATAAACTCCTCAAGCTGCCTACGGTCTATTCCCAACAATTTACCCATATTTCCAAAATCTAAAAAAGCAATCCGTCCATCCGGCATCACCATCATATTGCCGGGATGGGGGTCGCCATGAAAGAAACCATGAATAATCACTTGCTCAAGGTATAAATTGATCCCATTTTTGACCAGCGTTTGGACATCCATTCCCCGACGTTTAATTTCAACGGCATCAGTTACCTTGAAACCATCAAGATATTCCATGCAAAGAACACGGTCCGAGGAGAGTTCAGGATAAACACGGGGTACCTTTATCAGTTTGTTTCCTTTAAAGTTCTTCGTGAAGCGTTCGATGTTATGCCGCTCAATCACCAGGGACATCTCTTCCTGCATGGTCGTAGCGAAAGATTCAACAATTAGCAGAAGATTAAGGTTTTCCAGTACATCATTGTACATGGTTAGGATTTTGGCAATATCACGCATGAGTGCTAGATCACAGCGCATAACCTCATCGATACCCGGACGTCGGACTTTTAAAACCACATGGGTCCCATCTTTTAAGGTTGCGCGATATACCTGTGCAATAGAAGCCGCAGCAAAAGGTTCCGCAGCAATCTCCTGGAAATGCGCCTCAATATCCAGCTCCAGTTCTTCCTTCAGATACGATTTAATATCCACTTCAAAGGGTGGAACATTATCCTCTAGACGCTTCAGTTCCTCTACGAGCTCTTTGGGCAACAACCCTTCCCGCGTCGAAGCAGATTGTCCAAGTTTGATAAAAGCCGGACCGAGCTCCTCAAGCGCCATGCGAATACGGGTATAAACACTGATCTCATCGACATCAATAGGATGTTCTACGGCTGATCTGGGTCCTTTCCACGGCAATCGAGCGATTGCATCTTTAAAACCATATTTGGCCAATATACTTAAGATCTGGGAACTGCGCTGTAACTTCTTTGTCGGATTATACATAATGGACAATGATTTTCGATAACAATATACGAAATATCCATGCGCTATAAACACGAACACCTGTAAAACAAAGTAGATATTTCATATGGACTTAAATAAACAAATAATAAGTACATCAAACAAAAACCTTACCTGTTTTAGCTCCAACAACCCTTATTCCGTTTCCATTTGATCCAATTTCTCCTTGATCTGAGTAATATACCTGCTGTAATAACAACGAATCATAATTTCCGTCAGACCAACAACAAGGAGGATAGACACAATTGCGGAAAGAATCAACCATACAATAAAGTTGGGATCCTTTGCGAAAGTTTCCTTGAAATGATACAATCGATCAAACCATATCGTGGTTCGGTTTTGGGCGATCATGATCAAATAAAGAAACAAAGCTTGCGGAATCATCACATAGGCCGCAATACGATACGTTTCAACGGCATATTTCAAATCGTAATACAACTTGAGCAAATGCTCTTTAGAAGCTAGCAACTCTATCTTTTTTGTGCTCTTTACCAGATAAAAGAACCTTCGATAATATAAAAGACTTGATAACGATATCTGTACGATAAAAAAGTAATAGGCAAATGCAGCGTAACCTTCGATTTTATAGATCGGCAACATAGGTACCAAAAATAGAAAGCCCATACAGACGACCCAAGAAATAAACTCGCGCTTGATGTTCTTGCGCAGTTTACCCATGATATTGCCAACTTCCTTATAATATTTGAGATTTGGATTCTGTAAATCCTCATCTGTAGGCTGTTCCTGCCAGGTTTTTTTTAACTCATCAAAATTCATACTTGTATTTTTTAATGATTTGTTGAATTCGCTCCTTCGTGCGGTTTAATTTTACGCGGGCATTGACTTCCGATATACCCAGATTCTCCGCAATCTCGCGATGGCTCTGACCTTCCAAAAACAAAAAGATCAAGGCTTTTTCTATTGCATTCAGCTCTTGAACAGCCTGATAGAAAACTTTCAGTTGCTCATCTTTATCGGTGTCGTAAGCTTCTTCTGCAAAATCATGTCGCTCCTCTAACGCATCATAAATCTGATGCTTCTTTTCTTTCTTTAAAAATACCATTGCGGTATTGAGAGCAACACGGTACATCCAGGTCGAAAATTTACTCTGTTGCTTAAATGTCGCATAGGATTTCCATAGCTGATACACGATCTCCTGATACAGGTCTTGCCGCCCCTCATGGTCATCCATATACATACGGCTCACCTTAACGAGAATACCTTTATTCTCGTCAATCAGTCGAAGAAATTCTATTTCCGATGGGTTCACCTAGCGATTTTTCTTTAAATATATTTAGGTAATAAGTATAGCAAACAAACAAAGTGTTACAGCTTTATTTAAAAATATGTAAATTGTTATTAAAAAAGAGACTAATCGCTGAAGATTATGGAGAATATATTTTATCAAGGTCAAATTATATGGGCGCAGATCGATGCAAATAGACATATGCGGCATTCTGCTTACGCAGACATCTGCGCTCAGGCCCGCAGTAATATGTTGAACAAAATGGGCTTTTCACTGGATAAATTTGCCGAATTTCATATCGGCCCGATTTTATTCAGGGAAGAACTCATCTATTTTAAAGAAGTACATTTGGATGAATATGTACAGGTAAAAGTAGAACTGACGAAGTACAACAAAACAAATAGTCGTTTTTCATTTATACATCAGGTTTTTCGTAATGACGGAGTTTTGTGCTGTACCGTTAACGTCGATGGAGCCTGGCTGGACCTTCAAAAGCGGAAATTAACCAAATTACCGGAAGAGATGGAGCCTTATCTCGCCAGAATTCCCCGATCTGAAAACTATGCGGAAACTGAATAGTCTATTCATCCTTTCAAGACCATCGTTATAAAAGAAAAATCCCTCGGAACACAAACGGAACTCCGAGGGATTAAAACATAAACTAAACCTAAAAACTATTGTCTTTTATTCACCTTTTGGTCATTTCCAAAATGAACTATTTCTTGTGCACCGCTGAATTATTTAACTTCAATTAAACGTTTTGCAATGATTGCATCTTCTTTCTTACCAACAGTCAAAATTAAGATCCCACCTTCATAGGCAGCCTCGATATTGCTGTAATCTACGGTCTCTGGCAATGTAAATGATCTTGAGAACGAAGAGTAATTGAATTCTTTTTTGCTGTATAATTTTTCTTCACTAACACTTTCCTCTTTTTTCTCAGCTGAAATCGTAATCAGGTTTTTATCTACATTGATCTTAAAATCAGATTTATCCAATCCGGGCGCTGCCATTTCAACTTTAAATGATTTTTCGGATTCCGATATATTTACCGCCGGCACACGGGATACCAAACGATCTGAGATGAAGTTATCATTGAATAAATTGTCAAATACAGTATTTACAAATGGATTTACTGCATCAGTGTTTAAACTTTTTGTTGGGAATTTAATTAATGCCATTTTTTGTCCTCCTAATTTTTTGTTTTATTGTTAAGCTTTTTTGTTCTAACTATTTGAAGAGAATTATTCAATTTGCGTACCAGCAGTTTTTAAAAGACAAAATGTCATTTTAAAATAAAAACAAATGCCATTTTGACTCATTCACAAACTATTGTTAGCGACTTAGCAATCAATCTGTCATTGACGCCCCACCCTATCCTAAATTGTCTCCACATACAGACTAACGTATAGGAGACAAAACAGTTTAACAGAAGTTGTTATTTTTTTATTAGGCATCTGAAGCAGAGCATTCAACTAACAGACTCACTTAGAAGAGAAAAACAGTTTATCAGAAATCGCTATTTTTATTAAGTATCTCAAGCGGAGCTTTCAAAAAAATCATTAAGGTTGATTTTGTTCCAATGTAGCGATCAACAAGAATTTGACAGCATCGTAAATATAGTCCTTGGCCTCCGCATAGGAGATCCCATAGCGTCGTGGTACAACATCAGCATAATGCGGGAATGGCCTAAATAATTTATCATAATAAGCATCCAACTGCACTATTGTTGGCAACTCAAAAGCCAAACGAAGCTGAAACCGACGGATAATGGCTGTATCCAATATTTCGGGATGGTTGGTTGCTGCAATCAATACCGCTTCAGCAGGAAAATAATCGATCAGCTGTATAATGGTGTTTACGAGACGACGCATTTCACCCACATCCTTTTCTTCACTAATCCGCGCCTTTCCGATCTGATCGAATTCATCTAAAAACAGCACCGCTTTTTCACGTCCAGCTTTATCAAAGACCTGTTTAATATGCTGCGAGGTTTCACCAATACGGGAAGAAATGAGGTTGCTCAGATTCAACACATAAATTGGCTTTTCTAGCGCCGTAGCCAGGGCTTTCGCTGTTGTTGTTTTTCCGCAACCTGAATAGCCGTGCAGTAAAATCTTATTGCTAACCGGCAGGCCATATTGTGAAAGCTCTTTAATATAACGATGTTCTTTAATCAGCTGATGGAGCTTCTGACGGCTCTCCTCTTCCAAGAAGACGTCTTCCAAAGCTATCCTTTCCTTATCGGCAATGACAAGATCGTAAATATTCATAATGTTAATTTAAGACTATCAGATAACGGTTGGCAAAACTAAATCTTTCAGTCGATATTTAGCTGATCCAGTTTCGTTTTAATCCTTAAAATATTTGAGGCCAACTTGTGAGCAGGAAAGATCGCCTCCAAAGGGAGGATTAGATTTACGTATCACAACCTCGATCGTCAGAGCATGGGATACTCTTTCCCGAATCTGATCCAGTATTTCTGAAGCCGCAGATTCCAACAATTTCCGTTTAGGCTGCATGACGCTAGCGGTAATCTGATAGAGTTCTTCGTAATTGAGCGTATTTTTTAAGTTCTCTGTCTCGGTATTCAAAAAGGGAAAACATACATCAATAGAAACAAAAAACTCATTGCCAAGCACCTGTTCTTCTTCATAGTAACCTATTGGTGCATAGAATCGGGCTTCTTTCAGCGATACTGTTTGTAAAATGGTTGCCATGTACAAACCTAAGGAAATTGTTCCATACAAATGGGATTATTTGTATATTTAACCATACCAAAAACCCAACAGATGAACTTATTTTTATCATCAGCATTAGCAACAACACTCTTATTTGGTGCCACAGCACTGCAGGCCCAAACCAATATGAAAGCCAGTGACACGGAATATTATAGTCCTGTCCCCCCCACCTTAACGATCGATCACGGTATCCCAAGCGACGCAATTGTCCTTTTTGACGGGAAGGATCTTAGCAAGTGGAAAAGTGAAAAAGGAAAAGCCAATTGGACTGTAGCCAATAACGTCCTTGAAGTAAAACCTGGAGCTGGAGCGATTGAGACGAACGAACACTTTAGCGATTTTCAACTGCATGTTGAATGGAAAAGCCCCGAAGTGATCAAAGGTGAAGGCCAAGGAAGAGGAAACAGTGGAATTTTCTTACAGGGGTACTATGAAATCCAGGTATTGGACAACGATAATAACCCCACTTATGTCAATGGCGGAGCGGGTAGTCTTTATAAACAACGGCCGCCATTGGCGCAAGTAATTGCACCAGACAAATGGCATGTATATGATATTATTTATAAGGCTCCTCAATTCAGTAAAGATGGAATATTGACCGCTAAAGGGACAGTAACGGTCTTACATAATGGAGTCGTTGTGCAAAATAACACCCAAATCGACGGTACGACAGAATATATAGGACTACCGAAGCAGATAAGCCATGGCCCAGGCCCAATTATACTACAGGATCATGGTGATTTAGTCCAGTTCAGAAACATCTGGTTACGTAAACTATAGCTGAACAGCAAGAAATAGAAGACTACAGCAAACAATTTAAGTTAGAAAAGCAACAATTCTGTACTAGGTTTTATAGGGCTATTTCCCTAATTTAGCCCTATAAAATTTAAAACAAACGGAATGTAATGTGTTCTTTGTGTTACGAATTCCTACCGCAGCAGCTTACAAAGCCTAGCTGAGTAGATCAATCAAGCGCAAATATCCCTTGAAATGGGTTTACTTATGCCGTTGAGTTTAATATTCACACAATATTACAGTTTAATGAAAAGAATTGCGCTATTCTTCTTGTTGGCAGGCTCCATCAGCAGCTATGCACAACGTAACCTCAATTTAGAAGAAACAGTATTTGGACCTCGAACCTATGCTCCAACATCGATTGCCGGAGCATCCTGGGTCCCAAAATCAAACAACCTGTCTTATCTCGATAAATCGTACCAGAACCTATTATCCAAAAGCGCTTCCAGCAACTGGAGCGAAACAAATCTCGCTTCTAAAACAGATCTCGAAAAAGCACTAAAAACGGCTATCCCCAACGAAACATTTAATTTGCGCGTATTTCCTTACGACTACAAATGGCGCGACGGAAATGCACTATTACTGCAAGTTGAAGGAAAAGATAAAACCTATACGGTAGCTTACAACATTAAATCAAAAAATATTGAAAGTTTTATCGGTAATGACAACAAGGGAGCGAATCGTGAGATCAGTTCGGATTTTTCAAAAATCGCCTATTTAGTAGACAACAACATCGCAATTGTTGACAAAAACGGCAAAATTACCGCTGTAACCAACGATACAGACAAAGGGATTGTCAATGGAAGCGATTATACACACCGTCAAGAATTTGGCATCAAGAAAGGAATGTGGTGGAACAATCAAAATGACAAACTGCTGTACTACCACAAAGACGAGACGATGGTTGCCAATTATCCGTTACCGCAATGGAGTCCGAAAATTGCGGATATCAAATGGATCAAATACCCCATGACAGGCCAAAAATCAGAAGAAGTTTCTTTGATCGTTTACAATACCACCACTGGTCAAAAGGTAACCCTTCAAACCGGCGAGCATTCAGAGCAATATTTAACCATGGTTACTTGGGATCCTTCTGGTAAATACATCTACGTCGGAGTACTTAACCGTGGGCAAAATGATCTTAAAGTCAACAAATACAATGCAGAAAACGGTTCCTTCGTCAAAACCCTGTTCGAAGAAACTGCGACAACTTGGGTTGAGCCAGAAAACCCATTGACATTTTTACCAAACAAACCGGATCAATTCCTTTATCAATCCGATAAAGAGGGCTATAATCAACTTTACCTCTATAACACGGAAGGTAATTTGATCAAAAAATTAGGCTATAAAGACATTGTTATGGAGTCATTGCTTGACTTTTCGGCTGATGGCAACAAAGTAAGTTACACGGGAGTCACCAACAACGGTTTAGATCGCCAATTATTTGAAGTCGATCTAAAATCAGGGAAAACGGTTCAATTAACGAATGAATCCGGCATACACCATGCTGCGCTAAGTGGCGATGGCAAGTACATCTATGATCAATATAGCAATTTAAAAACACCAAATAAAGTTCAGATCAAAGAAGTAAAATCTGCTAAAGAAACAACCTTAGTCAATGCAGAAAATCCTTTTGCCGGAAAAATAAATAATCCTAAAATAGAATTTGTACAGTTGACATCTGCAGATGGAAAATACCCATTGACAGGACGCATCATTTATCCCAACGATTTTGATCCTGCGAAAAAATACCCCGTCATGTACTATTTGTACGGCGGATCACATTCGCAGCTGGTTTCCAACAAATGGCTAGGAGGCGCTGGTTATTTTGATATGTATATGGCCCAACAAGGATATATTGTGTTTACCATGGACAATCGTGGCACAAATTACAGAGGCCGTGATTTCTATACTGCTACGCATCGCAACCTCGGTCAAAATGAAATGGCCGACCAGATGAAAGGAATTGAGTTCCTAAAATCAAAATCTTTTGTTGACCAACAACGCATGGGTATTTTCGGATGGAGCTTCGGCGGTTTTATGACAACTTCCTTCATGTTACATCATAACGATATTTTTAAGGCTGCTGTAGCAGGAGGCCCAGTAATCGACTGGAAATTTTATGAGGTTATGTACGGCGAACGTTACATGGACACTCCACAAGAAAATCCCGAAGGATATAAATTGACTTCTCTGCTCAACAAGGCCGATCAACTGAAAGGGAGACTATTGATTATTCATGGTGCACAAGACCCTGTCGTTGTACAACAAAACAGCATGGAGTTTTTAGAAGCGTGTATTAAAGCCGGAAAGCAGGTAGATTATTTTCTATACCCGACTCATGAACACAATGTGATGGGGAAAGACCGTATTCATATGTACGAAAAAATTGCAGACTACTTCAATCAACACCTCAAAAACCCATCCTAAAACTCAGGAAAGTAAGAAAAACCAAAAAAGGGTTATCCAAGCTTTTTGAATAACCCTTTTTTATGCAATTTAATACAGTTAACAATCTGACTAGGCCTTCTTACACGTCTGGAAATTATCGCTATTATCCTCCCGCTCAAAAACTGGTCTAACGACAGCCCAAGTGCTGATCACGCTATCCAGCTACGCAAAGGAAAGGCGATCCTTAAAAACAAGTTATTCAATAGTCAATGCAGCTCCTCATCCAAGCCTTCAGATAAGCTATACAATGTCCAATGTTTTGTTTTTATTGACTGAGATTCTCTTCGAAGCAATTGGATGAAATCCCGCACACCGAGTTCTTCATTCCCATTACCATGAATCAGAACAATACTTCCGTTCTTGGCTTGCTGCCCTTTAGCCAACCATGCATCTGAACCAACCGCAATAAGACCATAAGACAACAGCCGTTCAATAATATTCCGATCTGAAACTAAGCCCGGACAACGAAAAAAAACGGAAGGCATAAGCCCATTTTTTAGCATTAATTTTTCATTTTCCAATACCTCATAATTTAGATTCGTATTTTTAGAAAGTAGAAAATTGGACGTCAAAGGCTTACTATTAAAAACGTGGTCGTACGTGTGATTGATCCAGGTAATCTTTATACCCTTCGTATCCAATGACTTTAGCCATTCCAGATCTGCAGCATGATTTAGCATCCATTTACCCGAAACAGAAACGGCCAGTGGCAGGGTGCTATCAATTCCCTTAAACGCAAGGAGAAGATCCTCAAAAATAGCTTTGTCCAAAGGTTTATGTGAAGGGCATAGATCAATAGTCAAATTAATACCAGCCTCTTTGGGAAGACTAAAATTCAGTCCCGCATCCTGTAAGTTATTTTCAGTTTTTCTAACCAAGGAAAAACAACTTTCATATACCGAACCACTTAGACTTTTCGTAACCTGAGCCGCATCTTTATACAGAACGCTGACTGAACGATCTCCTACTACACGCGTTTGCAATGTAGCAGGATCTACCGCTAAATAATATTTTACAGCATTTGTCCTGAAACTACGGATCCCCACCAGTGATTTATTGTTTTCACGAAGGATTAACCACTCGGTTCTGTAGTTTTCCAAATTAGCAAATGAAACCTGTCCATAAGAGAATAGGGCACATATCAAAAATAGACAAACAAAAATGAGCTGTTTCATCATCAGTTACCACTTGTTCTTTTTGATTGTAGATTTGTTGGCCATACCGTCTGCTTGCCATCCTTATCGATTGGCAATATGATCTTTTCCCGGGAGACCAAAGTTGGTTCTTCACAGGCTAGGTAAGTTAAAATCGCAACGATAATGGCGTTTTGTTTCACCTCATCAAAAACAATCTTATCGTAGGTATCGCGATTGGTATGCCAGGTCACTTTACCATAATCCCAGGAAGTGGAAGAGAGCCCAAAGGCTGGAATTCCTTTTTGAACGAAAGAAGAATGATCGCTCCCTCCCGTCCCCGGCATGCCCGGAAAACTGGTTTGGATTTCATTACGGAACTCTTCAGGCAAATATTGCAGCCAGCGGCTAATGTATTCGTAGGACTTTTCAAAACCACTCCCCCCGATACGAACAATTCGCCCCGTCCCGTTATCCTGATTCCATACGACCTGTATATTTTTAGCGATCTCGGGATGGTCTTCGACAAATGCAGAAGAACCGTTCAGCCCCTGTTCCTCACTACCCCAGTTACCGACCAAAATCGTTCTTTTATTTTCCGGATAAACCTTTCTTAAAATACGGACTGCCTCCATCATTGTAATCACCCCGGTAGCATTGTCTGTAGCACCCGAAGCGCCGTCCCAAGAATCTAGATGTGCCGAAAGCACAACATATTCGTTCGGTTTTTCTTTTCCTTTGATCTCCGCAATACTATTATAGGTTTTTGATGTCCCAAGCTCTTTTGAATTTCCCTGCAGCGATACCCGAGGTTTGACTCCATGCTCTGCCATGCGGTATAACAGGCCATAATCTTCCAAGCCGACATTAAATACAGGAATTTGTTTGGACTTTGCATCAAAAATCCGCGTGATACCTGGCAACTCCGTCCAGTAGGAATCAATAACACCAACTGCCCCGGCATTCTCCAGGGCCAATGGCAATGTCCGACGGGTGCTTCCTGTGTAGGACATACTCGCCTCCCATTTTTTCAACTGATTATTTTTTAAGGTTTGATATTTTTCATAACCTTTCGGGGAAGCAGACTCCTTCCAGTTGGCATCAGATCTTCCAGACAGTGGATTCATCCCAATCAATACAATCTTGCCTTTAATTGTTTTAAGCCAGGACTGAAAATCGGATTGGGAGCTAAATAACGGCATAGCGACCACTTCGGCTTCGACCCCTTTCTCCTTTGTCATAGGGCTAAAAGCCAACTGCGTACCTTCTAACGACTTTATTCTCGGATAGGTCATCGTCACTTGAGAAGTTCCCCGTTCCCAGGAACGCCATTCACCATAGGGCTCATTACGCGCCTGTGCGCCAAGGGCATTGTAATTTTTGACGACCCAATCGTGCGCCTGCTGCATTTGTGGACTCCCGACAAGACGGGGGCCAATCATATCGACAAGCTCAAACGCATACTTCTCCAATTGTGAATTTGCATTTGCCTCCTGGACAATTGACGAGACCATCGCTTCCTTATGCTGCGCAAAAATACTTGAAGTGCTCAACAATAAAAGAGCTAGTCCCAAAGATTTCATTCCACGATGTTTCATTGCATCTATCTTCATGTGTATATCAGTATATATTTTATAGTTATCCATTAATAAGCAGATTCCACAAGCGTGAACTACTTTTCCGTACATTCTGTTTGCCCCCAAATAAGAAGCCTCTGAAAAAGACAGCATTTTTGGCAACTATAGTTAATCAGAAACCCAAAGTTTCCTGTGATTGGTTTTCCCGAAAATTACTAAAGAATTCTTAAAAAAGCACACTCATTTTTAATCCAGTCAAATTATAAAGTTTTATTTCACTAAAAAACTTAAAACCAGTGCATAAAAAAGCCTGAAAAGAATCTTTCCAGGCTTTACTAAATATAGATATGAGGGTTGATTAGTTACACGGCTTCTACTTTGGATTTTTCGTAGCTCTCTTGGTGAACCGAGGCTACAGCTCTTCCAGATGGGTCATTCAGATTCTGGAAAGAAGCATCCCAAGCTAAGGCTTCTGGCGTACTGCATGCGACAGATTTTACCGAAGGAACAGTTTGTGCTGCCGCTGTTGAAGGAAAATGAGACTCGAAAATTGTCCGATATAAAAATTCCTCTTTATTTTTCGGTGTGTTTATCGGGAAGCGCGATGAGGCCTCGGCAAATTCCTGATCAGAAACTTTATTTTCAGCCTGCTCTTTCAGGGTATCAATCCAGCTATAGCCTACACCATCAGAAAATTGCTCTTTTTGGCGCCATGCGATGCTCTCCGGCAGATAGTCTTCAAACGCCTTACGTACAACCCATTTCTCCATTCTTCCTTCACGAATCATTTTATCGGCAGGATTGATACGCATGGCAATATCCATAAATTCTTTATCCAGGAAAGGCACACGTCCTTCTACTCCCCAAGCTGCAAGTGATTTATTTGCCCGCAGACAATCGTACAGATAAAGCTTTTTCAGCTTGCGTACCGTTTCCTCATGAAATTCCTGCGCATTAGGTGCTTTATGAAAATAAAGATACCCGCCAAAAAGCTCGTCTGATCCTTCGCCCGACAACACCATTTTGATGCCCATGGATTTGATTACACGAGCTAATAAGTACATTGGTGTAGAAGCACGTACCGTTGTGACGTCATAAGTTTCCAGGTGATAGATCACATCGCGAATAGCATCCAATCCTTCTTGGATTGTAAAGTTGATCTCGTGGTGTATCGTTCCGATATGATCTGCAGCCTTTTGTGCTGCAATGAGATCCGGTGCCCCCTTCAGTCCCACCGCAAATGAATGCAATTGAGGATACCAAGCATCTTCTTTATCGTCACTTTCAATACGTTTGGAGGCAAACTTCTTCGTTACCGCCGCAATAACGGATGAATCCAATCCACCAGACAGTAGTACACCGTAAGGTACATCTGACATCAATTGACGATGTACCGCATCTTCCAAAGCTTTGCGCAAAACGGCGATATCGGTCTCGTTGTCTTTTACGACGTCGTAAGTTTCCCAATCACGTTGGTACCAACGCTGCGGAGTTTTCCCAGTTTTGCTATACAAGTAATGTCCCGGAGGAAATTGTTCAATCGTCGTACAGAAACCTTCCAGTGATTTTAATTCAGATGCAACAAACAACTGTCCCTGTTCATCTTCACCGTAATATAAAGGGATAATACCCATATGGTCACGTGCAACAAAAAAGGAATCATCACGCGAATCATAGAGTGCAAATCCAAAAATGCCATTTAATTCATCTACAAAAGAGGGGCCTTTTGCTAAATATAAAGCCAAAACAACTTCAGAGTCACTTTGAGTCGAAAAATCATAGTCGGGAAGACTATTTCTTAATTCATGGTGGTTATAGATCTCGCCATTAACTGCTAGTACAACTTTACCATCCGGACTGTACAAAGGTTGACTTCCAGATTTGGGATCAACGATAGCTAATCTCTCGTGTGCCAACAATGCTTTCTCACCAGTAAAGATGCCCGACCAATCAGGACCACGGTGACGAATACGTTTTGACATTTCTAATACTTGAGATCTCAATGAGCTTGCAGGTTGCTTTAATTCAAAAGCGCCAATAATTCCACACATATTATGAAAATTTTAAATATTTCGTTTTTACATTATGTTATTGACACAAAGTAAAACAATTAAAAACTAAATTCATAATGTTTTTTAATTTTTATTGTGTTTTTATTAAAAATACACTCATAAACAAACAAAATTATCAACGAAACACTTATTTGTTTACAATAATCACACAATAGATTAACAGTTGATCTGCGGATTTATCGTTAAATTGACGTCATAATCAAATAACCAGGACATGGATCTAATTAGAACCTTCTATAGTGAGCTTGCGCTCACACCACAGGAATTAACGGCCATCACGGAGAAACACGAAGCCCTAACCGTAAAAAAAGGCGATTTTATATTGACCAAAGGACAGGTTTCAAATGCTTATTACTTAATCGAATACGGACTTACACGCTCCTTTTTACATGATTACGAAGGTAATGAAGTTACCATCGGCTTCTGTAGTGACAATGACGTTGTCATTGAAGTGGCTTCTTTTTTTCAACGCAATCCAACGGTGGAAAATATACAGGCGCTCATGGAAACCCGTCTCTGGAAAATAAAATTTGAAGATTTTCAGGAACTCTTTCATCAGATTCCTGAATTTAGGGAATGGGGCCGTTCCTGGATGGCTAAAGAACTTGTTCACAGTAAAAATAGAGCTATTGCCATGATTACAGAACCTGCTACTGCCCGCTATCTACGCCTGATTAAGGAAAAACCAATATTGATACAGCAAGCCCCCTTAAAACATATCGCATCTTACTTGGGTATCACTGACACTTCCCTAAGCCGTATTCGAAAGGAAATTGTTCACGGAAATTAATCCTTTTTATTGAATTAAGGACTACTTTTTTAAATCTTGCCTTAAGGCAAGATTTTTAAGAAAACTTCAGTTTAATTTTACGAATGTTCTCCCACGCTATTTATTATAGTCCCCTGGGAAGAATAATTGAGAAAAAGAACGAAAAGAAGTAATCATTATATTCAAAAATTAGAAATCATGGCAAAATTACACGCTTACCTAAATTTCAACGGAAACTGTGAAGAAGCATTCAATTTTTATGAAAAAGTCTTCAACACAAAAAATCCTGGCTACATGCGTTATGGCGATATCCCTGCTGCCCCACAAATGCCACCTGTTCCAGATGAAGCCAAAAACAAAATCTGTCATACCGCAATTTCGATCAATGGAGACAGCATGCTGATGGGTGCTGATGTCATTCCTGCCTTTGGACAACAATACATTCAAGGAAACAACAGCTATGTCATGCTGATGTGTGAAAGCACCACAGAGGCAAAAACATTATATGATGCACTGAGTACCAATGCAAAGGTGGTTGAAATGCAGCTCGGCGAAACGTTCTTTGCCGAACTATACAGCGCTTTTCAAGATCAATTTGGCATTTGCTGGATGGTTTATTTTGGCGGAAATAAAGAAGAAGATTGCGAAAGTAAGCCTTAAGCAAGCGAAACCGTCCGTAATATATTTGGCAAAAAAAAAGGCGGTAACAACAGTTTACCGCCCTTTCTATTTTCGATGACTTCTACCTATTTACGCGATCTCAATTGAACCTGTCGCTACAGGAAGTCGTCTATTTCATCTCGAGCTTACACCCTCCAGATTGACTATTATTTCTTTACCAATACCTCTTGCTCAAATAGGATCCCATCCCAGCCATTCGTCCTAAATTGACGAATGTTCTGATGTCCCTCTCCCTCAGGATTATCGAGTACATTCTGATAATGCTCGGCAAAAAGGCGTAAGGTATCCTCCTTTGAAAGACTATTCAACCGGGCAAAATAGAAAACTTTTGCACTACCTTGATTTTCTTCTTTCGAATTTTTCAGCGTCCCATTCTGAAATGCACTGGGACTATAGCTATACTGATCGGCAATATGCGCCAATACTTCCTGAAACTGTAATTCGCTTCCTTTTGATTTAATCAATAATTCTGCTGTATTCATCTTGATGTTATACCTTTTAAAATCTATTCTAATTTAATTTCTCAACCATAAACCTGAATGAACAGGTATTAAACGCTCTTAAATAATTCCATGAAGCGAGCCTCCCTTTGCAGCAAGCTGATCCACACGTCTTTCTACCGCTTCATCTTTAATCAAAGCCGGGGCATGATGGGGTTTTGTTCGCGCATCAATAATCAGAGGACCTTCACAACCCCAATGTTTAAATGCCGTAAAACTATTTATTCCATAAATATCAAACGCAGGGTTACTCCGGGTAAATGTTGTCCAAACAAAGTTATTGACAGTAGCAGCGGTAAAGTTAGCATCATCACATAAAACAATCAACGGAAAACCTTCCCAGGAACTTGCAGCGGCAGCGCGACACCATTCCGCCATAATTTTCGATTCATTCTCGTATGTGGAGAATGCCTGTCCATCGATCGCAATCACACCTGGTATAACAAATTTTGCCTGATTAAAAGGACGTGGCAGCTCAAAATTGGCTGGCAATTCACGGCCCAATGTTCTTTTCTTTGTACCAGCGGAAGCAAAAACCACCTTTGAACCGGCATTTAGTCCATCTCCAGAATAATCCAAGGTATCAATAGTCGTGTTGGTCTGAAAATGAACATCTCGAGAAAGGTCTATGCGTTCAAGGATATGCCCCAAAAACGCCGGAATATCATAAATATCCAATTGCGGATTATCTTCATGTGCTGAAATAAACAAATATTTAGCAAGGCTGAGCTGGTTTTTACCCAGTATCTGATTGGCTATTGTTAAAATTTCCTGCGGTCGATCGACACGCTGATAAGGCGTATACCGCTCAGATCCTATTGCAAAAAGCAAGGGATGTACGCCAGCTGCATCAACAGCATTAACTGCATGGAGACCTGAAATCTCCTTTGGAATAGCCGCACCCGTAATTTCGTGGATTAAAGCGCCAAAGCTCGTATCTTCCTGCGGTGGTCGGCCCACAACCGTAAAAGACCAAATTGGATTTTTCTTGTGGTACACATTATGCACCTTCATCAACGGAAACGGATGCGTTAAGCTATAATAGCCGATATGGTCACCAAAAGGACCTTCTGGTTTATTTTCGTTGGGATAAACGGTACCTGTAATAACAAAGTCCGCATCCGCAGAGATGCAAAAGCCTTCATCATCATAAAAATAGCGGAATCTTCTATTTCCCAATGCCCCGGCAAAGATCATCTCAGAGAGTCCTTCCGGTAGCGGCATTACTGCAGACAAGGGATGGGCTGGAGGCCCGCCGACAAAAATACTCACCTTTAGAGGTTTACCGAGCGCATTTGCCTTAGTTTGATGAATCCCAATACCACGATGCAATTGATAATGTAAACCTATCTCCTGATCGGGCAGATAATCATTCCCGGAAAGCTGAATGCGATACATCCCCAAATTAGCCTGCATAATACCAGGTTTGGCAACATCTTCGGTATATACCTGCGGCATCGTCACAAAAGCGCCACCGTCCATTGGCCAGTTGACAATCTGCGGAAGTTTACTAATTGATGTTTTTCCGTGAAGTATGGGAGCCCCCGACTTTTTTTTCCAGGGTAAAGCTCCAAGAGCCGTCATCGATGAACCAATATATTGAAAGGGATTTTTCAGCACCGCGGCAGGATTCATCTTAACATCCACCAATTTCTTCAGGTGATCCAACGAATCCCGAAACATAAACTTCGAACGATCCAGCGTTCCAAATAAATTAGATACAGCGGGAAACTCCGAACCTTTGATATTTTCAAAATACAATGCTGGTCCTTCAACATCAAATACCCGCATATGAATTGCAGCCATTTCCAGATACGGATCGACCTCTTCTTTGATCCGGATTAAATGACCATGTTTTTCAAGATCCGCAACACATGCTTCTAAACTATTGTATCCCATATATTAAATCTGCTTCAACACGTTAATCCACAAATTTAACAGAATAATTGATTAAACAGGCTATAAAGAAAAAACCTTTAGCAATCTGCTATCCCACTCCCCTACAATCGTCTACTACTGACCATAAATGGCCAAAACAGCCTAAAAGCAACGTTCAAACAAAAACAAGCGCATCGAGTAAGTGCTTCAGCAGCCCACTAGGTATCCATGCAGACATAGGTTTTCAATGGTGTGAATTCAAACGATTGTACATTCTGCCAGGTCGAATTATCTACATTTTTTTCATAGTAAAGTACCCTCCTAAATTCATCGATATCTTCCTTATTAATATCGTTCAGCCTTGTCAGCAACAGTTTGGCAAAGAATTTATTAACACCTATCTCCCTTTTTTGACCTTCGGAGGTGCATTTTAGGAAATGGTAAAATAAACCTCTAAATGTCATTTCTTCATTGCCGCCGAGGTAAATCACTTCCGATATAAAATTATTTTCCCAAGGCATTTCCCGCAGCCAACGGTATACATCGAGCAAAGGCAGCGGTCGAAACTTCAGCGAAGCCACCCAGTTCCAGTAAAATATGGTCTGCCGTTTGGCAAGTTTCGCAAATATCCGATTCAAAACACTCTCTTTCCCGATCACGCTACTTTTAATCACAATGGTATATTGGACACGTAAGTTCTCCAGCAGATCACGTACAGGCTCCAAGAAATGTTCATCCATTAACCGAGCAACATAGATCACACGATTATTGCCGGCACGTTTACAAATTTCTACAAAATTGCGCAGGCCGAGCAGTTCAAGCTGAAGCTGTATATCGTTGTCAAGCGAGGGAACTTGCGTAAAATAAATCCCAAAATTGAGATCAGTAATCTGAAAATTCTCAAAGGCTTCTCCTTTTCGCAACAGATCCAATTCAAAAAGCTTTGCCGTAACCTTTTCCTTCACGATTTTATTAAAAAGGGATAAGTTACGTACCAATCCCGTTACATCAAAATCTCCGGATTGCAAGTAACAGGATGCCCGTCGTCCCAAATAGGTATTTAGCCCGCTGATTAAAACCTTTTTCATTCGAATTCTCTATATTTATCGCGATGAAACCATCCTAATTTAACGGTTCATTCTCACTACAGTGAGCCATTAATTGCGATCATTTCTTCCCAGTAAGCTGTATTTATGTATTATCTTCTCAATCTCTTAAACGAACAAAATCCCTAGGATGGTTTCATCAGTGATGCAGCTATCTTTTCCATGTTTTTCTTACGCTTTTAATCGTGTGCCCCAATCGTCTCTAGAGCAACAGCAATGACTTACAAATATCACAATTCCCTGATTTTAGAACAGAGAAACATCAAATAAGTTTAACACTATTTTGATTTTTTCCTAACCCCAAGCGTGCAGATCAGCTACACTACTGCCGCCATTGTCCTTTTTTTGTCAATTCACGCATAAATACTTTCAAGAACACAATATCCTTATATATTTGTAAATCTTCTGAAAATAGGCTGCACTAAAAAGTATTTATCTTCACCTCTATGGACAAAAGGGCTACAATGATCTGGTTTCGAAATGATTTAAGACTTCATGACAATGAAGTATTCTATCAAGCTTCTGAAAAAAGTTCATTTATTATCCCGGTGTACTGCTTTGACCCTCGATATTTTGACCGCAATCAGTTTGGCACCTTAAATACAGGAGTTTTACGAGCAGCCTTTGTCATTGAAGCCGTAACTGCTTTAAAAGAAAAATTAAAGAGTCATGGTAGCGACTTACTAACGTACATCGGCAAACCTGAAGATATTATTCCTAGAATAGCACAAAAATACCAGGTCAACGAAGTTTATCACCACCGCGAAGTAGCTCTTCGGGAGACTTCTATTTCCGAAAAAGTAGAAAGTGAGCTTTGGAGCAGCAAGATCAATCTGCGTCATTTCATAGGCCACACCCTTTACCACAAGGAAGACCTTCCTTTCCCTATTAAAGATATACCCAATGGTTTTTCTATGTTCAAGAAAAAAGTTGAGCGGGAAAGTCTAGTTCGGCAACCGATCCCATTCCCGACCAATTTCCTCACCCCTCCTCATCTCGAGGACACCAAAATCCCATCATTAAAAGATTTAGGCTATTCAGAGGAGGAAATCAAATCTGTTGATGACATCTATATTCTCGGTGGCGAAGACACAGCGCTTAGTATTATGCATTCGCTTTTATCCACTTTTCCAGAAACGGAGCAGGATCCGATTATATTAGGGCCATTTATTGCCGCTGGAGCTTTGTCTCCAATACTTCTCTACAACAATATCAAAAAATTAGGAGAAGGAAAAAAAGACAAACGATTTGAGAAAATAATAGATATTCTACTTTGGCGGGATTATTTCCGATTTATGCTTAAAAAATATCCTAATATATTTTTTAAAACACAGGGTACCAAAAGCACGGGTATAATTGATATACCAGCATTAAATGTAAATGCCGAGCGTTTTGAGAAGTGGAAATCAGGTCAGACAGATCACGATTTTATCAATAGTACCATGATACAGTTAAAAAAAACGGGGTATATTCCTTACCAGGCTGGATTGATCGCAGCCAGCTATTTGGTACATGAGTATCAGGTAAACTGGCTTCTTGGAGCTTCCTGGTACGAAGAGCACCTATTGGACTATTCTCCCGCAACTGTTTATGGCCAATGGTCTCATATTGCTGGGGTTGGAACAAGTGAAAAAGACAATAAGGCACTAGACTGGCAAAAATTGATCAAAACCCACTTCCCAAATGGACTTCCTAAACTGGATGAAATATTGGTTAAATAAATCTTCGGCAGAAATAAATAATTCCAATAGAAAATAAATTTGTAGTGCGCTGGAAGGCCCTTTTAAATCATGCTAAAAATGTTAAGAATTGGATAGATTTATTGATTAAATTATTCAATTTCAGTATTAGAAACTCTTTTTTTATTCATAACTTTGACAAATTTCATAGTTTTAATTGTAAATGGACAATCTGACATATTTGAGTAATGCTGATTCGGCTTATGTCGATGGCTTATATCAATCGTACAAGCAAGATCCCCAATCGGTAGATTTCGGATGGCAAAAATTCTTTGAAGGTTTTGATTTCGGTCAAAATGCTGGTGGAACAACAAGTTCAGTAGGCGAAGCTACTCCTGAGCACGTATTGAAAGAAATCAATGTGCTGAACATGATCAATGGTTACCGCGACCGTGGCCACCTATTCACACACACGAACCCTGTTCGTGAGCGACGTAAATACTATCCTGGTAAGGAATTGGAAACGTTTGGTCTTGCCGAAGCAGACATGAATACCGTTTTTAATGCAGGTGTTGAAGTCGGTTTAGGTCCAGCAACATTAAAAGACATCCGTCAATTGGTGGAGGATACTTACTGCCGTTCTATTGGTGCAGAATTCAAATATATCCGTAACCCAGAGAAAATTAAATGGTTACAGGACCGTATGGAAGCGGACCGTAACATGCCAAAATTCTCTTTGGACACAAAAAAGAGAATTTTAAACAAATTAAACCACGCCGTTGTATTCGAGAACTTTTTGGGCACTAAGTTTCTAGGTCAAAAACGTTTCTCATTGGAAGGTGCGGAAAGTTTAATCCCAGCATTAGATTCTGTCATTGAAAAAGGTGCAGAAATCGGTATCCAGGAATTTGTTATCGGTATGGCTCACCGTGGCCGTCTGAATGTATTGACGAATATCATGGGTAAATCTTACAAATCAGTATTCTCTGAATTTGAAGGTAAGACTTACGCTGATGATCCTGAAGTAAACTTTGGTGGTGACGTAAAATACCATTTAGGATTCTCTTCTGAGGTTAAAACAAACGATGGTAAATCTGTCCACTTAAGTTTGGCACCGAACCCTTCGCATCTGGAAACAGTAGATCCAATCGTTGAAGGTATGGTCCGTTCTAAGATTGATTTCAAATACGAAGGTGACTCTTCTAAAATTGCACCGATCATCATTCATGGTGATGCAGCCATTGCTGGACAGGGTGTAGTCTACGAAGTAACCCAAATGTCCAAACTCGATGGTTACAAAACTGGCGGTACGGTACATATTGTCATCAACAACCAGATCGGATTTACAACAAACTATAAAGACGCCCGTTCAGGAACATACTGTACAGACGTAGCAAAAATCACTTCTTCACCAGTGTTCCATGTGAACGGTGATGATGCTGAAGCGGTAGTTTATGCGATTAATTTAGCTGTTGAATACCGTCAAAAATATAAAACAGACGTATTTATCGATCTGTTATGTTATAGAAGATTTGGACACAATGAGGCTGATGAACCAAAATTCACGCAACCATTGTTGTATAAAATCATCGAAAAACATCCGAACCCGAAAGAAGTTTACGCTAAAAAATTAATTACTGAAGGAAGTATTGACGAGGCGTATTCTAAAAATATCGAGAAAGAATTTAAAGCTGAATTGCAAACTAAATTTGAGGAAGCTAAAACAGTTGAAGTATTGACTGAAGAGATCCCGATGTTTAAAGGTGCATGGGAAGGATTACGTCCTGCTAAAAAAGGTGAAGTATTAACAACTTCGGATAAAACGAAAGTTGCAAAGGATCTATTCTTAAAATTAGCGAAAGAAATCACAACCTTACCTTCGGACAAAAAATTCTTCCGTAAGATTACACGTTTATTTGAAGATCGTGCCAAAATGATCACTGCTGATTCATACGATTGGGCAATGGGTGAATTGATGGCTTACGCGACATTATTGGATCAAGGTAACCGTGTTCGTATCTCGGGTCAGGATGTACAACGTGGTACATTCTCACACCGTCATGCGGTATTGACGCTTGAAGATTCGGAAGAGAAATATGTTCCTTTAGCCAATATTAAAGGTGGCGATAAATTCTCTATCTACAATTCGTTACTTTCAGAATATGCTGTTTTGGGATTTGAATATGGTTATGCATCTTCTAATCCAAATTCGTTGACAATCTGGGAAGCTCAATTCGGAGATTTCTATAATGGTGCTCAAATCATCGTCGATCAATATTTATCGAGTGCAGAGACAAAATGGAAACGTTCTAACGGTTTAGTTATGATGCTTCCTCATGGTATGGAAGGTCAAGGTCCTGAGCACTCTTCAGCACGTATCGAAAGATTCTTAGAGTTATGTGCAGATGAGAATATGATCTTAGCAAACTGTACTACTCCGGCTAACTATTTCCACTTGTTGCGTCGTCAACTTGTACGTGAGTTCCGTAAACCATTGGTTGTATTTACGCCAAAATCATTGTTGCGCCACCCTAAAGTGGTATCACCGTTGAAAGATTTTACAGAAGCTGCTTTCCAAGAGGTAATCGATGATGCAAATGTTGCGGCGAAAGACGTTAAACGCGTGTTATTCTGTTCGGGTAAAGTTTACTACGACTTATTAGAAAAACAAGAAACGGACAAACGCAAAGATATCGCTATCGTGAGATTGGAACAATTATTCCCAATTCCTACAGAGCAATTGAAAGCAATCCGTAAAAAATACAACAAGGCAAAAGAATTTGTTTGGGTTCAGGAAGAAAATGAGAACATGGGCGCATGGTCTTACTACTGCCGTAAACTCATGGGTACTGAGATTGCATTTACAGGTTTTGTTGCCCGTAAAGAAAGTGGAAGTACAGCAACAGGTTATATGAAACAACACGTTGCACAACAAGCAGAGATCTTAAATAAATCATTCGAATAAAAACAATTTAAAATCAATTGCGTCTTAGCTATAGGACGCAATTGTCAATAAAGAACATTATATATGAGCTTAGAAATTAAAGTACCAACCGTAGGTGAATCAATCACGGAGGTAACCTTATCACAATGGTTGAAACAAGATGGCGATTATGTGGAGATGGATGAAAACATCGCCGAACTGGAATCAGACAAAGCAACGTTTGAATTACCAGCTGAAAAAGCGGGTATCTTAAGAATCATTGCACAAGAAGGTGATACTTTAGAAATCGGTGCCGTTGTTTGTACAATTGAAGAAGGCGCTGCTCCTGCCGGTGGTTCAGCTCCAGCTGCTGCCCCTGCTGCAGAAGCGTCAAATGCAGCTCCAGTTGCGGCTGCCGCTGCAAAAGATGAAGATCCAGATAGCTATGCTGCTGGTACAGCTTCTCCTGCTGCTGCAAAAATCTTAAGAGAAAAAGGAATTGATCCTTCTACAATAAAAGGAACAGGTAAAGAAGGTCGCATCACAAAAGAGGATGCCGAAAAAGCTCAACCTGTTGCTAAAGCCGCTGCTCCAGCAGCAAAACCTGCTGCCGCTCCAGCTGCAACAGTTGCTCCGGTAGCGGGCTCTAGAAACGAACGTCGTGAGAAATTATCTTCATTACGTAAAACAATCGCAAAACGCTTAGTTGCCGTTAAAAACGAAACGGCTATGTTGACAACATTCAATGAAGTCAATATGCAGCCGATCATGGATCTTCGTGCTAAATATAAAGATACCTTTAAAGAGAAATTTGGAATCGGCCTTGGCTTCATGTCATTCTTTACAAAAGCTGTAACAACGGCATTAGCTGAATGGCCTGCGGTAAATGCACGTATCGAAGATAATGAGATTGTATATTCTGATTTTGCAGACGTTTCAATCGCAGTTTCTGCACCCAAAGGTTTGGTTGTTCCGGTTATCCGTAATGCTGATGCCATGTCATTGGAGCAAATTGAAAAAGCAATTGCTACATTGGCAGGTAAAGCCCGTGACAACAAATTAACGATTGACGAGATGACCGGTGGTACATTTACAATTACCAACGGTGGTGTATTCGGATCAATGATGTCTACACCGATCATCAATGCGCCACAATCCGCAATCTTGGGTATGCACAACATCATCCAACGTCCTATTGCTGAAAATGGACAAGTGGTGATTCGTCCAATGATGTACATTGCGCTTTCTTATGATCACCGTATCATCGATGGTCGTGAGTCAGTAAGCTTCTTGGTTCGTGTAAAACAATTATTAGAAGATCCAGCTCGTTTATTGTTGGGTGTATAAACCGCAATAAAAAGTGGAATATAAAAAGAAAAAGACCTATGCCGCAAAGCATAGGTCTTTTTCTTTTCTGAAAGAGTCTCCTATTATTGGACAGAAAGACTTTTGGTTCGCTTTCATTGCTAGTGGTGTTTGCGAAATCATGAAGGTTTTTATTTGTATCGGGGTAAAAGCCACATCCCTGACAAATATGAGTCGGAGATAGACGAATATAAAACGCCTTTTTAATTTCTGCCTTTTAATTTATACTTTCATCTTGTTAAAGATCAAGTATATTCTAACATTCAACCGCCCTAATTATGTTATGTAAAGGCCGGCAAATGAATATGAAACTTGATAAAAAACAGGCAATATCATACAAATGAAGTATAAAAATCTACTAACAACTGTCTATCTATTGCTCGCTGTAAGGACATTGTTTGCCAACATGGCAAATCCAATGGCACCTCATAGTATCACTGGACAGCTTGTTCCGGCAGAGAAAGTGAAAGTTACCAATGAGCGTATTGACATTCACCTGACAACAGATACCATAGACTACGATACTGATTATCACAGTCATTTCAGCATTGTCTATAACATCAAGGCCGAAGAAGATATCAAATTGCCACTTGTATTTCTCGCCCTAAATATGAATGGATTGGATCGCATCCTTGTCAATGGAGACGAAATTGACGCAAAAACAATGGATCAACCCGATGCCAACTTCCCCTTTTTACGGCTAAAAGATGGTTATTATGAAATCAGTTATGACAACGATGAATGGAAGCGTATTTCGCTGGATGATGCCTTTTATTTTACCGCTAAACTACACAAAGGAGACAACAGCATTCAGATTCAATACAGCGCTTACATGGGTTATGACCGACGGGATATTCGGACGAGATACAAAATTGACTACCTCTTATTTCCTTCCAGATATTGGTCGTCCTTTGGGCCGATTGAACTGTATCTGCACCTCGATGGGAAGATGGATGTACTTACACAGGATCTGGGAACCGCCAAATTACAGACAGATTCCATTGTTCAATGGAGAATTGATCAGGTAGAAAACAAAGAAAGTTTTCATATTGAAGTCGGCTTAAAAACCAACTTATTGGCAAAAGTAATACTTTGGTTAAGTCCCGAATTACTTGCTTTGATCGGGTCAATATGCCTGCTTTGCCTCCATATCCGATATATCTATCTAAAATATAAACTGGGTAAATACGGCTATGCACTGCTCCTGGGCAACTTGATCATTCCCAGCTCTTTCTACTTCTTCATCTGGTTTTGGTCCAGTCTGGCCAACTATCTTGTCAATGGCTCTTTCGACGATAAGTCGCGTGGCTTTATCCTGTTGGTCATCTTCACCTTACCTTTGATCTACCTCGTCTATGATTTAATGTTATTTATGATCGATAGAAGCATTCGGTCTAGGCTAAACAAATAGAAAACCAGCTGCCTATTTTTTATAGGTCAGCTTGTTTTCGATCATACGGTTGTTATATTGTTGAATAAAAGCTTTCATCTTGCTTTCCATGGTATCCAATACTGCGGGATGTTGTTTCAACAGATCCTGTTTCATCAAACGATCTTTCTTAAGATCATAGAATGATGTCACTTTCAGTCCATCATAAGACATCATATAATCTTTATAATAAAGGTTATAAGTCCCCGCATTGTTATTGAGCACAAAATTATCCTTACCGGGTTTAAAGGCATCCGAACCAAAGGCAAAATAAGGTTCATCGTAGTGCAGATAATTTAAAATCGTAGGCATAATATCTATTTGCTGTACCAGTTTATCCGCTTTGCCAACTAGATTATCCCCAGGTGCATAAAATATTATTGGAATTTGGAAGCCCCCTGCTGCCGTTTGATATTCCGGCAGGTAGCTTACAGTAGCATGGTCTGCACAGATAACGAATACGGTATTTTTGTACCAGGGCATTTTGGAAGCTGTTGCAAAAAATTCACGCAGCGCATTATCGGTATATCCAATGGGTTCCTGTACGGGCAAAGGTCCTTTAGGAAATTTCCCCTGATACTTTTCAGGTACCTTAAATGGGTGATGCGAAGATAAAGAGAAGAAACTAGCGAAAAATGGCTGATGGAAAGTGTTGATCTTATTCGCTACAAATTGCAAAAACGGTTCATCCCAGATTCCCCATATACCATCAAAGTCAGCATCATTGTTATATTCGTTTTTACCAAAATAATGCTGGATACCCGCCAGTTTCATATAAGCGGAGAAGCCCATACTGCCATTGGGTGCTCCGTGAAAAAAAGCAGTCTCATATCCCTTTTTCCCTAAAAGCTTCGCTAAGCTTGTGGTTTCATTTCCAGAATATATCGAAAGTACAAAAGGCTCTCCTATGGAAGGAATGCCCGTGATGACTGATGGTAGGGCATCAATTGATTTACGACCATTGGCATAGGTATCTGTAAAGGTGTAAGCATTGCGGATCAATGAATCCAAAAAAGGCGTATAACCTTTGTATTTACCACCTTGAATATCTTTATTCAATTCACCAAAATGCTCCTTTGCAAAACTCTCCAAAATCAGAACGACGACATTTTTCTTTGCAAAAGGTTGGTCTGATTGCGGTACATGAATAGGATTGTATAACTGTTCAAGCTCTTGTTCGGAATAATAATGGACAGGTTTAAGATTAACAGCCTTCAATGTTTTTAATATACTAAATGGCGTATTCAGTACGATATTCATTTCTTCCGGCGTCTCTACATAATCACCCGCGTTACTTAATGTAATTGGACGGGTACTGTGTGCCCAACCGCCACGCACACCACCAATAAAAAGAAAAGCAGTCAATAAAAACAAAGGCAATTGGATCAAAAATGACTTCCAGCTATATTTCGTAATCCTTTCAATTTGAACAAGTTTATACGATTTAATCAAACCATAAACAACCAGTACCAACACGATAATGAGATACCAATAATCCAAACAGAAATCAAAAGCCAGCTTCATCAGGTTGGATTCATTGGAAAATTGGTCGATTACTGTTCCTGTCGTTCTTTTGAGGGTAAATGGATAGTAGGCAAAATCAATCAGATTTAACGCTATACCAATTGAATTGGTCACGACAAAGATCCATTTTGCAACTTTTTGATAGATTTTATTCGATTTAAATGGACCTGGAACAGTCAGCATCACAATATACAGGATATTTAGATACAGAAGTGCCACGATGTCGAATCGTACGCCACCCGCAAACATCACCAGGAGCTTACCTGCATCGACATGAGGAAATAAGGAAGCATTGACGCCATAAAACCCCAATCGCAATAACGCATAGATGACTAGAAGAAAGATAAAACGAATTGCGACAGCAAAATAAGGTGCAAATACTCCTTTTAATTTCATAGCCCTAATATTTTAAAAATTCACGGTATACGTCTTGATAATACGCTTTGCCAATGTTCAATAAGCTGTCTGTTTTGCCAGCAGGATATTCCTTGTTGGATCTGTAATTGATAATTCTGCCTACATTATCGAAAGAAACCGCCTGTTGTGGGGTAATCACACCAAAGGCATCCTTCGAATTGTAAAATGCAATTTGAGGCGTCGTCGGATTAAAAAGATCCCGGCTCCAATGATAACGATCTGTTGGGAGCTTCAATTGTGTCAATAAAGTTGCCGCCAAATCCGTTTGATTGCCGATTCTATTAAATATTTTCCCACGATATTCAGGTTTTATAACATCACCGAAAAAGATCAGCGGAATATGAAAGCGATTGGGGTGAAATAGCTCCCATTTTTCAGATGGAAGTCGATGTCCATGGTCGGCCACGATAACAAAAAGAGTGTTCTTATACCAAGCTTCCTTTTTAGCTTTATTGATAAAATCAAAAACAGCTGAATCCGTATAATTTGCTGTACTTCGGAATTTATCCGCATTGGTAGCGTTGCCAAATTTATAGCCGTGTTTTAACTCAAATGGTTCGTGATTAATTAAGGTAAAGATCGTCGAAAAGAAAGGCTGTTTCTCTTTTCTGAAGTCTTTGATCATTTGATTAAAGACCACATGGTCATATACACCCCAAGAAGCACGCTCGGCATCCAATCCAAAATTGGCGTTATCCACCACCCTAGACATCCCATGCGTCAGCATATACGATTTAAAATTGTAAAACTCACTCTGACCGCCATGATAAAATGATGTTTCATAGCCGGCATGATCGAACTCTTGCCCAATGGCAGGCATATTTTCATGTTTGTCGATATACTTGATAATACTCTCGGGTCCTTGCGCCGGAAAGCCGCTCAACACCGCTACCATGCCTTTGTCGGACCGATCAGCAGCAGAATAAATATGGTCAAACAAAATACCGTCTTTAATCAACTCTTCCATGTGTGGCGTAATTCCCTTTTCCCCGCCAAGAGACTGAATAAGATCACCGACAAAACTTTCCAACATAATAATAACGACGTTCGGACGAGTCGTTGACAATACCTCTACGGCAGAGTCAGGTTGGCTTTGAAAGGCGGGGCGCAACTTGTCCCGAATCTCTTTCTGATCCGCATAATAATTATAAGGGTTTTTCAGTTTGGTACTTTCGGCAAAGAAATCCCGTAAAAAAGACCATTGGGTATTAACTGCTGCATGATTATAAAATGTTTCCTCGGAATAATAGGCCTTACTAGGGTTTAATGTTGCTCTCCCATAACCACCGCGAATAAACGTAAAGAGCACAAAAACTCCGATTGCGAGTTTGAAAAAGTTACCTACAGGAGATTTGATATTGAAAAAAGAGACTTTTTTAAACATCCAGCGGTATAGAAAATATCCACAGAATATACCGATCAACATACCGACGATTGGGAGGAATACCGGTGTGGACTCTGCCGAAGCTACGGCCCCTGAAGGTGAGGCGAAAAATGCATCGATGGCACGTTTAGAAATCTTGTCGCCCCATTCCCGATAGATATTGACATTGATAAAACTTGTCACAAAGAACAATACCAGGACGATAATGGTATAAATATCCAAGAGCAGTCTTTTAGGTTTCAGTTTTGGGAAAAACCCTAACAGGCAATACACCAGAAATGGTAGTGCGCAAATATAAGAGACAGCTGAAAAATCCAGATTCAGACCGTGATAATAAATCTTAAAAATTTCCGAAAAATTGGAAAAACCTATTTTCTCAAAAAAAGCAGTAATAAAAATTAATCTATCTATAAAACAGATAATTAACCAGAATAGAAAATATTGTGTTAAAGCCCTAAGCTCATTAGCAAATCGTTGCATTCCTTCGTGTAAAAATAAAACAGGCAAATTTACATTAATTTACATGAAATACAGGCTAATTACTTAGTAATATGAAGAAAAGATTAAAAAACTATAAATAGCGGATAATGTACTACACAGCTTGAATATCTCCCTCTTCAGCTGAAGCAGGACCTTCATTGAATCGATAGACTAAGCTTTATACAGGGCTTCTCGTTGTTTGAGAACAAGATAAGTCGATAACTAAGGAAAATAACATAGAATTCCTTACTTTTGTGTTCCTTAAAAGTTTGAATACAAAAATTTAAAATGAGCATAGCGAAAACTTACAATCCAAAAGAAGCTGAAGAAAAATGGTACAGCTATTGGAAAGCGAATGGATTTTTCCGTTCCACCCCGGACGAACGTGAACCTTACACGATTGTGATGCCTCCTCCGAATGTCACGGGTGTATTGCACATGGGGCATATGCTGAATAATACCATTCAAGACGTTTTGATTCGCCGCGCACGTATGCAGGGAAAAAACGCTTGTTGGGTACCGGGGACCGATCACGCCTCCATTGCCACTGAAGCTAAGGTCGTCGCTATGTTGAAAGAACAAGGAATTGACAAACGATCTTTATCACGTGAAGATTTCTTAAAACATGCTTGGGAATGGAAGGAAAAATACGGTGGTATTATTTTAAAACAGCTTGAAAAACTTGGTGCTTCCTGTGACTGGGATCGTACACGTTTTACCATGGATCCGGAGCTATATCAATCTGTTATCCGCGTATTTGTCGATTTATATCATAAAGGATTGATCTATCGTGGCTACCGCATGGTCAACTGGGATCCCGAAGCAAAAACAAATATCTCTGACGAAGAGGTTATTTATAAAGAGAAAAACGGCAAATTATATCACCTGAAATATCAGGTTGAGGGCACCGATCAATATATTGTTGTGGCGACGACCCGTCCTGAAACCATATTTGGTGACACAGCCGTGTGTATCAACCCCAATGATGAGCGCTACACCTGGTTAAAAGGAAAGCAAGTCATTGTTCCGATCGTTGGTAGAAAAGTGAACATCATTGAAGATGAATATGTCGATTTGGAGTTTGGTACAGGATGCCTTAAAGTTACTCCAGCGCACGATGTGAATGACTACGCACTAGGTAAAAAGCACAACCTGGAATTTGTCGACATCTTTACCGACGAAGCAAAACTAAACGACAATGGCCTGCATTACGCCGGCATGGATCGTTTTAAAGTCCGTAAGGAAATCGAGAAAGAGCTGGAGGAAAAAGGATTATTGGAGCAAGTTGAAAACTATACCAATAATGTTGGAACTTCAGAGCGAACAGGTGCTGTTATTGAGCCAAAAATCTCTAATCAGTGGTTCCTTAAGATGGAGGATCTTGCAAAACCGGCATTGGATAATGTTATGGATGATACCATTAAATTTCATCCAACGAAATTCAAAAATATTTACCGCAATTGGATGGAGAATGTTACCGACTGGAATATCTCAAGACAATTGTGGTGGGGACACCAAATACCGGCGTATTTCTATGGCGATGGAAACGAAGACTTTGTGGTTGCACAAACGGTTGAAGAGGCTCTTGTTTTAGCGCAGGAAAAATCAGGTAATACAACGCTTCAATTGACCGATCTACGTCAAGATGAGGATGTGCTAGATACTTGGTTTTCAGCTTGGCTATGGCCAATTTCGGTTTTCAATGGTATCAATGAACCAGAAAATGCAGAAATCAACTACTATTACCCTACGCAAGATTTAGTCACTGCCCCGGACATCATTTTCTTTTGGGTAGCACGTATGATCGTTTCAGGATATGAGTTCCGTGGACAATTGCCTTTTGAAAATGTTTATTTCACGGGTATTGTACGCGACAAACTAGGCCGTAAAATGTCTAAATCACTGGGCAACTCTCCTGATCCGATTGATTTGATGAATGAATATGGTGCAGATGCTACGCGGATGGGAATGTTATTGACTGCTCCAGCAGGTAATGACCTTCCTTTTGATGTAGAACTTTGTGTACAGGGCCGTAATTTTGCCAATAAGATCTGGAATGCATTCCGCTTGGTTAAAGGCTGGGAAATTACAACTACTCCAGCTTCGGATTCAGATAAGATTTCGGCATCTTGGTTTGAAGCAAGGTTAAATCAAGCTCTGGTCGATATCGAAGAGAACTTCAAACACTATCGTTTATCAGATGCACTGATGACAACCTACAAATTGGTATGGGATGACTTCTGTGCTTGGTACCTTGAATTAGTGAAACCGGCTTATGGCTCCCCTATTTCTAGCGAAACCTTAGCAACAGTAAAATCTTTTTTCCAACGTATACTCACTTTAGTACATCCTTTCATGCCTTTCCTAACAGAAGAATTGTGGCATGACGAACTGTTCGGTATGAAAGACGAGAAAGATTGCATTATCGTAGCCGCTTATCCTACAGCGAATGATTTTGATGAGCAACTGATAAAAGATTTCGCTATCGCTCAACAGATTATTTCGGAAGTTCGCAATATTCGCAATTCTAAAGGTATCTCCCCTAAAGTTGCTTTACCGTTAGCGATCAATCAACAATCGGACGTCAACCTGGAGCAATATATTGATATCATCACCAAGATTGCAAACTTGGAGGGTGTGACTTTTGTTTCCGAGAAAATAACTGGTGCAGCAAGTTTCCTTGCCGGCAAAGACGAATGTTATGTTACCTTAGAGAACAATATTGATGCGGATGCCGAGCGTGAGCGTATCGAGAAAGAATTGGAATACCTAAAAGGCTTCCTTGTATCTGTAGACAAAAAGCTTTCCAATGAACGGTTTGTGCAAAATGCTAAACCTGAAATTGTTGAAAACGAAAAAAGTAAAAAGGCTGATGCCGAAGCGAAGATTAAAATTCTTCAAGAAAGCTTAACAGCATTAGGTTAATAGCTACACTATAAATCTCGAAAAGTCCGGCGCAATGCACGGGACTTTTTTTATGTTTAACGAGCGATCAAATTCGGAGATCGTTCGGTGCTTGTTCGGTACTTCTTCGGTACTCGTTCGGTGCTTCTTCGGTTACGAGCGAATAAGCACCGTTAAATATCCGAAGTATATCCGATAAAAAAGCGTATTAAGAGCGAATTTGATGGACAGTTGTTCTCTACGAGGAGCACGTGCTTTCACGAAAGAGCCAAACAGATGGCTCAAGTAAATTTTGGTCCATCATTCACGGGTAATATATAGCACAAGGATATACGATAAAAACTTTTGAAACAAAAGGCAAAAGCGCTTTCCTCCATTCCAAAATAACCATACAGTTTATAATTAACCGGAGATCAACAATGCTGATAACTTTGTATAAATTCTTGTAAAAAAATGAATAACTTTATAAGAGCGAACTTAAATTATATCATTATGGGATTCAAAGAGACATTTCAGATTAACGGTGAAAACCTTTTACAAAAGATCAAAGAAATCATTGCTGAGGGCAATGTGAGCAAAATCAGCATTTCGGACAAACATGGCAAAGAAATCATGAGCTTTCCTGTCACTATTGGTGCAATAGGCTTGATCTTAGCTCCTGTCTTTGCAGCAATTGGCGCTGTAGCCGCATTGCTTACAGAATGTACAATTACCGTAGAACGAAATACAAACAAAGACGAAGAAGACAAAGAAGATAACAGCACTGATCCCCCTACAACGATAACCGTAAAATAATCAATTTAAAATTGACTGTTATGAAGATCTTTAAAAATATACTTTGTATTTTATTTGCCTTGCTATTCATCAATGCGGGGCTGGATAAACTTTTTCATTATATGCCTACGCCACCAATGGATATGGACATGAAAAAGGTATTTGAGGCTTTTGCCACGATCAAATGGCTAATGCCACTGGTTGGAATCATCGAACTCTTGGGCGGTTTATTGTTTATTTTCCCAAAAACGAGAACACTGGGTGCACTGGTCATCTTCCCCATACTCATTGGTATTTTTACCCACAACATGATTTTTTACAGCCAAATGGGACTAATTATTTGGGCTGTACTTTTCATTATTTGGCTATGGGTGGTATTCGAAAACTGGGGCAAGTATAAAAAACTGATGGAATAATTGCTTACATTCTTCTCCAAACGAATATCGAGCAGGATAATACATCTATTAAATACCTATTACTTTGACAAATTGATAGGTATTTAATGTTTTTATTAACATAAAATTAAAAAACAAAAAACTTTGTACGACTAGAATGGTTTGGTCAATTATTTGATGTGTTTTTAGAATATTCCCACGATAAAATGATTTTATACAAGGGGAATGAAGAACTGTCTAATATTTGCTAGCAAGTATAGCACATAAATTAAACTTGCATTTACACGCAAATTTATCTTAGTTTGCTGAAATCGTGGCGATATACGTTATATATCTGAAAACTTAGCAAACTTTTTTCCGTTTTAATTTTTATTAATAGATACTTAAATCAAATTATACGTTGAACAGATTTACCCGAATTGCTTTCAAAACAATATTGTGGATTATTGGAGTAATAATTGCGCTGGCTATTTTAATCGTATTTTTAATCAGAATACCCGCCGTTCAGAATTATATTGCTGGAAAAGTAACACACTATGTCGAAGGTAAGATTGGTACCCCCGTCAAAATTGGCTACATTAATATTGATTTCCCTAAAAAGCTGGTTTTAGAGGACATCTATTTAGCTGACCAAAGCAAGGATACGTTAGTGGCAGGAAAAAGCATAGCTGTCGATATTAATATGCTAAAACTTCTGAAAAATACCGTTGAAATTCAGAGCATTGAAGCAGAAGGAATCACCGCAAAAATCCGCCGTACATTGCCGGACAGTTCATTCAACTTTGATTATATTGTTAAAGCTTTCGCTTCTCAAAAGGAAAGCAAACCAACTGCAGACAGCAGTTCAGCCCTTCTATTTAACCTCGATAAAGTCAAATTTGATAAATTTCATATTGTCTATGCCGATGATGTTATTGGAACGAGTGCTGATGTTTATCTGAACAGCCTAAATACCAACATCAAGAAGTTCGACCTCACAAAAAACATGGCCTTCAATCTGCCCAAAGTGAAGATAGATGGTCTAAGTGCCACAGTGAAACAATGGCGACCAGTTGTTGATGGCACGGCACCCACGGTCAAAGATTTTGGCATTACAGATAAAACGGCACAAGTAACCACCTTGCTTCCCGATGTCGGTATACAGATTGCTGACCTGACCAATATCTTAGTGCGCTATGAGGATCAATCCAGTCTGCTGAATACAAAATTTTATATCAAAAATCTTCATGCAGACATTAACAAGATCGACCTTAATAAAGAACTTGTCGATATTCAAACGATCAATCTTGACGGTTCGGACAATAATGTGCTCTTTGGAAAGATCCAGAAAAAAGTAAACACAGAAGCGAAAAACACCGCGGATACCACCAAAATAAACTGGATTGTCTCAGCCAAAGAAATCCAAATCAACAATACAAGCTTAGCGTATAGAGACGACAATCAGGCCCGTATGAAAGGCTTTGATTACTTCAATATTAAGATCCCTGGAATGAAAACCAGTTTAAATGATCTTTACTATAGCGCCGATTCGATCAGCGGATCATTAAAAGAGCTTGTAGCCTCTGATCATTCCGGGTTTGTGATCAAGCAATTGAAAGGGGATTTTAAGTATACAAATACAGGTGCGGAGATCAAAAACCTGTACGCAGAAACACCGCGTACCCTACTGCGTGATTACTTAAAAGTAACCTATCCATCTTTGGATATTATTGCCAAAAAGCCAGAGTTAATCTATGTCAATGCAACGATCAAAAAGAGCCACGTAGATATGCGCGACATCTACTATTTTGCTCCTTTTTTGGATACCATGCAGGTGATGAAACCATTAATGGACAAAAAGTTTAATATTGATGGCCGCGTTGTGGGTAAGGTAAATGATTTAAATATTCCGGCAATTGATTTCCAAACGCTGTCCAATACACGTGTCATTGCAAGTCTGCATTTAAAAGGGCTACCCAATGTCGATAAAATGTCAATGGATCTTAATTTAAAAAAGCTGACTACAGGTCGTTCGGATATCGAAAAGCTGGTTTCAAAAAAAATGCTGCCTAGCGGAATAGAGCTGCCCAATACGATCGGCCTTACCGGAACTTTTAGAGGGGGAATGAATGCCTTTAATACCAATCTTTCCTTAGTAACAGAAAAAGGAACCGCCAAGTTCAATGGTAAAGTAGGCATGATAGGCCGCGATACAACCTATGATGCCTATGTGAGTATTCGTGATTTTGACATTGGTAAGATCATGAAAATGGACAGCACATTAGGAATACTTTCCTTCGAAGGAAAAATTAAAGGCCATGGTACCGATCCCAAGAAGCTTGTAGCCAACTTCGATGGTAAAGTAAATCGAATGGATGCGATGGGTTATCGTTATCAGAATATAGACATGAACCTTACCGCAGACAATGGAGATATTAAAGCTTCTATTGTCAGCCCCGACCCCAATATTCAATTGAAGTTAAATGCAACGGCCAACATGAAGTCCAAATATCCACAGGTCGATTTCGAACTTATGGTGGATACCATTAATCTTAAAAATTTAAAATTAATGGACGACGAATTCAAATATCATGGTAAACTTGTCGGAAACTTTAGTTCAGCTGATCCTAATTTCTTAAATGGAGAAGCGCATATTACCAATTCATCTATTGTTTACAATGATGCTTATTACTCGCTAGACAGCATTTCACTGATTGCAAAAGCGGATACGAGCCGCAACTTGCTGCTTTTAAAATCGGACTTTCTAAATGCCCACTTAGTCGGAAAATACAAAATTTTAGAATTGCAGAATGCAGTTCAAGACATTTTACAGGTATATTACCAACCAGGCAAAGCTGTTAAAGTTCCCAAATATGAGCCTCAGAATATTGAGTTTTCAGCCCAATTGACCAGGACTAAATTTATAAAGGATTTTCTTCCAGAACTAACGGAAATGTCTGATATTACGTTGGATGGTATGTTCAATAGTCAGTCAAAAACTATTCTTGCCAAATTGGACGCACCTAAGATTATTTATAATGGTACCGAGATCAATAACGTTACCTTAGATATAAATACTCTTGATAGCACGCTCTACTATTCGGCCTTGATCAATAAAATCAAGGTGAGCAATATCGAACTGGTGAATACAGTCTTCAGTGGTAAAGTCATTCAAAACAATTTGGATTTTGGCCTTTGGATTAAGGACAAGAAAGAGAAAGAGCAGTATCATTTGGGCGCCAATATGCGCGTTGATAATGGAGCATTTGTTTTTAGCCTACTTCAGGATGGCCTGATGCTGAACTACGACAAGTGGACGATAAATCCAAACAACGTGCTCAAATTTGGAAGCACGGGTATTCAGGCTAATGACTTTATCTTAAGTAATAAAGGACAAGAGCTGAGTATATCATCGCAGGATAGTGTGCTCAATTCGCCACTCAACATTGCCTTTAAAAATTTCCGCATTGAGACATTAAGCAAAATGCTTGAAAGTGAAACTGTCGATCTCGGCGGCGGGATTAATGGTCAGGCAACCATATCACGTTTGGAAAGTAGCCCTGTATTTGTATCCGATCTTGTGATCGACAAATTCTATATTGGAAAAGATACTGTCGGGAATGTCAACATAAAAGTGAACAATGAAAAAGAAAACACCTATAATGCGAATATCAGTATCAGTGAAAATGGCAACAATGTCGTATTAAGTGGTGATTTTATCAATCCTCCACAGGGAGAAGCAAGCCTGGATTTCACCTTAGATATTGCGCCACTCTCCATGCAAACAGTTCAGGCATTCAGTTTGGGTTATCTAAAAGACTCGAAGGGAAATCTTGAAGGCCAGTTAAAAATAACGGGATCGCCATCCAAACCACTCATTAACGGCGATGTGAAGTTTAAAGATGCACAATTCAATATTGCGATGTTGAATGCACTTTTCAAAGCTAAAGATGAAACCATTCATCTGGATGAAAGGGGTATTACTTTCCCAAAATTTGCATTGGAAGACAAAAAAGGGAATATTGCCAAGGTAACGGGATCCATAGAAACCAAAACGTATACTGATTTTGATTTTAATCTCAATATCAATACGGACAATTTTGAGGTGCTCAATTCAACACAAAGCGACAACGATATGTTCTATGGTAAAATGTATCTTACCTCGAACCTTCGCATCCGGGGGAATCTTGATAAGCCTATCGTTGATGGTACAATCAAGGTATTAGATGATACCGATTTCACCTTTGTCATGCCAAACGAGGATCCGGGGATGGCCGATCGTAAAGGCGTTGTCGAATTTGTTGATAAGAGTGATACCACAAGAGCCAACGTATTTGCAAAATTAGATTCGATGACCGTAACCCGTCTGACGGGAATCGACGTAGATCTGAATCTTCAAACGGATAAAGATGCCAAATTTAAGATCCTCTTGGATGCCGGTTCACAGGATGCACTGAATATCCAAGGAGAAGCGGAACTGAATGCAGGCATTGATGCGAGCAGCAAAATTACCTTGTCAGGTACATTTACCGTAGACAAAGGAAGTTACTCATTCAGTTTTGGTCCCGTAAAAAAAGATTTTACATTCCGAAAAGGAAGTACGATCACCTGGAACGGAGATCCCCTGGATGCGCAGCTTAATATCACAGCGGCATACACAACCAAAGCTCCAACGCTGGAACTTGTAGCGACGCAACTGGGATCAGAAAACGCTAATTTATACAAGCAACGTATTCCTTTTAATGTCTTGTTGAAGATTACAGACAAATTGTTCCAACCGCAACTGAATTTTGATATCGACTTGGACGAAAACAACTCGGTTGTTTCCCAAGATGTGATCAGCAAAGTAAATAACGCATTGACCACCTTGCGTGAAAATCCATCTGAGCTGAACAAACAGGTCTTTTCACTCATCGTTTTAGGACGCTTTATGTCGACCAATCCATTTGAAAGTTTATCCGGTGGTGGTGGCACAGAAGCCATAGTCAGAAATAGCATAAGTTCATTCCTGAGCGGTCAATTGAACCGCCTAGCCTCCGAGCTTATCACCGGAGTAGAACTGGATTTCAACTTAACTTCGGAGGAAGATTATGCTACTGGAGCGGGCCAAACCCGAACAGATCTGAATATCGGTGTATCTAAAATGCTTTTAAATGATCGTCTAAAAATTACCGTCGGTTCTAATTTTGAAGTTGAAGGAAATACACGCCCCGGAGAAACCGCCAACAATATTGCTGGAGATATCCAATTGGATTATCAACTTTCGCAAGATGGTCGCTATTTTGCACGGGTATATCGTAAAAATCAATATCAGGTCACGCTCCAAGGCCAATATGTAGAAACGGGTATCGGATTTATCATCAATATGGATTACAACCGGTTTAAGGAAATCTGGATGAGTTCGAAAAAACTCAAAGAGTACTATGACACAAATAGCAAAGGTTTCAGAAAACGTTTTGATGTGGAACGTATGGAAACCGATTCAGTCTATCGTGATAGCGTACGCACAGTCATCAGAGATAGTTTAATGACCCATAGCCCTGAGTACAGAAAACGTATGGAGGAAAGAGAAAAAGAAAAACGTAAACAACAGTTGGACTCAACGAAACGTACGCCGAAAAGCGATAGTCCAAAATCAAACATAGATACCATCAGAACGACAGCTATAAAAAATGAAGATGAGGAAAGGAGTTATCATGCAAACTAAACTAAAATATATTGTTGGAATAGTTTCATGCGCTGCATTTATAGCATCCTGTTCGTCAACCAAGAATCTGAAAGAAGGGGAAAGCTTATATGTCAAAGGCAATGTGATAGTCGATTCGGACACGATTTCCAAAGAAAATAAGGAGAAGATTGCGACCCATTTAGAAGCGGCATTGATGCCAAAGCCCAATAAACGTTTAGCTGGCGTACCATTTAAGTTGTACTTCAACAATATGGCCGGCGATTCTGTAGGGAATAATATCATTAAAAAATTTTTCAAGAAAATTGGTGAGAAACCGGTATTGTTGAGCGATGTCAATCGCGAGTATAATGAGAATCTACTGCGCAATCGTCTGGAGAATTTTGGTTTCTTTAATGCTGAAGTAAAATCCGACACTTTGGTTGAAAACAAAAAAGCAACGGTTAATTATACAGCCAAGCCAAATTTTATCTACCGAATAAGATCTGTTCAATTTGATATTGACAGCACAACGCAGCTGGGTAAAGATATTCGTTCGAGCTCCGATAAAAGTCTCTTACAGGTGGGCAAAAATTATAGCCTTGATGTTATCCTAAATGAGCGTGACCGCATCGACAATGACCTCAAAAATAAAGGATATTATTATTTCAGCCCTGATTACATCCTGGTTCAGGTAGACAGTTCACACCGGAACAACAAGGTCGACATGTATGTTACTGTAAAGAAGGAAACACCGGCACAGGCGAGGGTACCTTCAAAGATTAATAAAATCTACATTTACCCGAACTACACGGAAACAAGCTCTGGCTATCAGCGATCCACCCGTAACGCGGAACTATATGATAGCAGCTACTATTTTATAGACCGCCAGCATCTTTATAGAAAGCCTGTTATCGCGAATCATATCTTCTTTCATCCCGGCGATGTCTACAACCGTAATGCCCACAACCAAACCATCAGCCATCTGGTGAATCTCAATAGCTGGAAATTTGTCAAAAACAACTTTGTTGACAGCAAAGAAGTTCCCAACGCACTTGACGTCTACTACTACTTAACCCCGTTGCCAAAAAAATCACTCCGCGTGGAACTATTGGGAAAAATGGCTTCGGTATACAATGGTACAGAAGTTAATGTCAACTGGACTTTACGCAATGCATTTAAAGGCGCAGAGCAGTTAAGTTTTAATGTATTCGGTGGTTATGAAACCCAGACCGGTGGATCGGCCGACCTCAACTCGAGTTATTACCGTTACGGGATGGAGGCTACACTGACCTTTCCGCGGATATTGTCCCCTTTTGGAAGGATTTCTCCTACGCGACGTTTTATTCCGAAGACTTACGTCAAAGGCCGCTATGAATTTTTAAATCGCCGCAAAGCATATACCTTAAATTCCATCGCATTGGATTACGGTTACATCTGGCAGGAGTCTGAGGAGAAGCAGCACGATCTTGCTTTAATGGAGATTACCTATGTTCAGCCTAAAGGTATTTCTGAAAACTACCAAAAACAAATGGATACTATTCCGGCGTTAAGGCATGCAATAGATCCACAATTTACGATCGGCCCAAATTATAACTTCACGTTTCAAAACACGATGAAGCAGCATTTGAAAAATACATTTTATTTCAAAGGCAACCTGGACCTCTCGGGGAACATACTCGGTTTGATAAAAGGAGCAGATTTCAATAAAGGGAAAACGTTCAAATTGTTCGATGCTTATTTCTCCCAATACATCAAGATCAGTGGCGATGGCAGACACTATCTCAAATTGTCGGAGAATTCGCAGCTTGCCTCACGGGTCAGTTTAGGATTAAGCTATTCCTATGGTAACTCGCGGTCACTTCCTTATTTAAAACAATATTATGTAGGTGGGCCTAACAGTATCCGGGCATTTGGTGCTCGTGCAATTGGACCGGGAACAGTTGCCCCTGAAAAATTAAGCAACGGCCTCTTCTATGCCGATCAGACCGGTGATATCAAATTGGAACTTAACACAGAATACAGAGCTAAATTAGCAGGATTTGTTCATTGGGCAGCATTCATAGATGCCGGGAATGTGTGGTTGCAACGGGATGACGTCAACAAGCCGGGCGGTAAGTTCAGCAAGAACTTTTTAAATGAATTAGCCGTCGGCGGTGGAGCTGGATTACGCTTCGACTTTACGTTTTTGATCATTCGTACAGATATGTCAATACCTTTCCGCATTCCCTATCTTCCAAAAGGAGAACGTTGGGTATTTAAGGATATCGACTTTGGAAGTTCAAAATGGAGAAAGGATAATTTGATGTTCAACCTAGCCATCGGCTATCCGTTCTAGGATTTCAAATTTGATTTACACGATAGAAATAACAGGCTTGAACAAATTTCAGGCCTGTTATTTTTTTACTATTTTATAAAAGTCATCGATTTTGGAGGGTTCTATTTCTTATGTCAAAAAACAAGTTATTCCCGCTAAATACATTGATTTACTGACAATAATTGATTAAATTCAAGAATTATTTAATAATCCACATAAATGCTCATGAAATATCCATATAAAAAAATACAAGCATTCGTGAAGATGGACCGGATATCCAATGTGGCATAAGGACCGCCGAAGGCAGCTATATAATTAAAAGGCAGATGTATATACTTAAGCGGAAAATTAGCTCATGAATAAACAAATTATTTACATATGAAAGTAACTATTGTTGGTGCTGGAGCTGTAGGAGCAACTACAGCGGACAATTTAATCCGTCGAAATGTCGCCGAGGAGATTGTATTATTGGATATTAAAGAAGGCTTTGCGGAAGGCAAAGCGCAAGATATGGCGCAAACCGCTGCCTTATTGGGTTTTGAATCAAAAATCAAAGGGGTAACCAATGACTATCTTTCAACTGCAGGTTCTACTGTTGCCGTCATTACATCGGGAATTCCGCGTAAACCCGGAATGACACGCGAGGAATTGATTGGGACAAATGCCAATATTGTCAAGTCAGTTGTAGAGAACTTAGTCAAACACTCTCCGGATATTATCATTGTCATTGTTTCTAATCCAATGGATACCATGACTTATCTGGCACTTAAATCGAGTGGATTACCTAAGAATAGAATTATTGGAATGGGAGGTACATTGGATTCAGCCCGGTTCAAATATCAACTGAGTGAAAAACTGAATGCTTCTGCGGCCGACCTCAATGCCATTGTCATTGGTGGCCATGGAGATACAACGATGATTCCACTCATCAAGCACTCCACGTGGAACAGTATTCCGGTCACTGATTTCCTTACCTCGGAAGAGCAAGACGAAATTGTACACAAAACAATGGTTGGTGGGGCCACATTGACCAGCTTGATCGGAACTTCCGCCTGGTATGCTCCGGGCGCTGCAACTGCCGCAGTTGTTGAAAGTATCGTGCGCGATCAAGGCCGATTATTTACGGCCTCTGTGTATCTGGAAGGTGAATTTGGCCAAGAAGATATCAATCTGGGCGTACCGGTTATCATCAATAAAAAAGGATGGGATCGCATCGTCCCCATTCAACTCGATGAAGAGGACAAAGAAAAATTCAATAAAAGTGCAGAAGCAGTACGTGCAATGAATAATGTACTGAAAGAAATAAAAGCGCTGTAGCGCATAAACAATAAAACGATGAAAAGCTGTTACTCTATCAATAACAGCTTTTTTTATGAACGTTCAACACGCACTACGGGTTTTAAAATTTCTTTTTTAAGGGAATTTTTGGGTATGTTTGGCTATATGACAACAGTACCATTTCAATTATTGGATTTACAAGGCCAGGGCACACACATTTTAGTCGATGTAGAAATATATAATCGTTCGTTCAAGATGGTAGTTGATACCGGGGCTTCTAAAACTGTATTTGATAAAACACAATTGGGGCATCTTTTGGAGGACCAATTGCAGCTTGAGCCTTCAGAAACATTATCAACAGGACTTGGCACCAATTCAATGGAGAGTTTCAATATAAAAATTCCGAGTCTGACATTAGGTGAATGGCAGATAAAAAACTTAAATACTGCGGTATTGGATTTAAGCTCGATCAATTATGCCTATCAGCAGATGGATCTAGAACCAGTGATCGGCGTACTGGGCGGAGATATTTTTGCAGACTATGGTGCTGTCATTGATTATGCAAAGTGCACCTTAAAATTAAGAACCCGGAAATTAAAACTTAAATAGGCGTTTGTGGATATGGAGCCGGAGATAGCCATAGTACACGATTGCGATCAATATCCCCAATCCACCCATGACGTATAATGTCGTTCGAAGCCCACAGTAACTGGCTAACGAACCTATCATCAGTGTACCGATGGGAAATATCCCCTGAAAAGCCATGACGTAATACGAGATCGCCCGGGCACGATAGATCGGTATGGCATGCGTCTGAATATACGTATTGATACTTGAGTTTTGCATCATCATGGCAAAGGATACCAACATCACATAGACGAGTGCCATCTGCAGCATACTCGAATGTGCCAAAAACAATAATGCAACTCCCATAAGCGCTGCTGCCCCCATCACCTGATAGCGCAAATTGGTACCCGATTTTAAACGGGCCATATTAAAAGCACCAATCATGGCACCCAGGCCGGCTGCACTTTCAAACCAGGAGAACGTACGTTCATCACCATGAAACATTTCTTTTGCTATGGCTGGCAGCAATGAGGTATACGGAATAACAATCAAGCTGGAGAATGTCATGATAATAATCAGCGAGGAGATGTGCGGCGAACGTTTGAGGTAACGAAAGCCTTCGACCAAACCTTCCCAATTGCTTCCCTTGCTCAGTTGAACATGTGTTTCATCGACCTTCATCATCAATAATGTAATAATGACCGGAACAAAACTGATAAAGTTCAGGGCAAAACAGACGAGTTCACCGTATGTACTCAGTAAAATACCTCCTATTGCAGGCCCCAACATTCGGGCACCATTGAAAATTGTTGAATTCAGCGCTATGGCGTTCGGCAGATCTTTACGGTCCCCAACCAAATACATCATCAGTGACTGACGCCCCAAAACATCGAAAGAATTAATGACCCCTTGTATAAGACCCAAGGCGGAAAGCCATAAGACACTCTCCCATTTCAGATAAACGACCAAGGTCAAAATCCCAGCCTGTATCATCAGGCCAATTTGGGTCATCAGAACCAATTTATACTTTTTGTGCTTATCGACAAAACTGCCGATAAATGGAGACAGGACCAAAGAAGGCAATAAGGAGATGAACTGCACAAAACCGAGCCAAAACACAGATCCGGTCAATTCATAGACTAACCAACTGATGGCTATACGCTGCATCCAGGTCCCCATAAGGGAAATTGCTTGTCCTATAACATGTAAACGGAAATTTCTATAATGAAGAGAACGGAAAACCTGCATATTTAAAGATAATACTATATTAAAAGTATAACAAAAAATAAGGAGAAGAGATTCTTTTTTGCAAAAATAATGATGCAATAGGTGAAAATCGATGCTTCAATACTGGAATATAATCAATAACTTTGCATCACTATTTTGGACATTAGAATAATCAAATAATTATCATTCAATAACATACACAATGAAATTTTTTATTGACACAGCGAACCTAGAGCAAATCAGAGAAGCCCAAGATTTAGGCGTATTAGACGGTGTAACAACCAATCCAAGTTTAATGGCAAAAGAAGGTATTAGCGGTGATGAAAACGTAATCAACCATTATAAAGCGATCTGTGCCATCGTTGATGGCGACGTAAGTGCTGAGGTCATTTCGACAACCTATGAGGAAATGATCAAAGAAGGCGAAGCGTTAGCAGCTCTTGACAGCAAGATTGTTGTCAAAGTCCCTATGATCAAAGATGGCGTAAAAGCAATTAAATATTTCAGTAAAAAAGGTATTAAAACAAATTGTACATTGGTATTTACAGCTGGTCAAGCACTATTGGCTGCAAAAGCTGGGGCAACTTATGTATCTCCTTTTATCGGTCGTTTGGATGATATCTCTACAGATGGATTAGCGTTGATCGAAGATATTCGTTTAATCTATGATAACTACAACTACCCTACACAAATTTTAGCAGCTTCTGTACGTCACAGTGCACACATTTTAGGCTGTGCTAAAATCGGCGCGGACGTCATGACAGGTCCTTTATCAGCGATCTTGGCTTTATTGAAACACCCTTTGACAGACAGTGGTCTAGCGACATTCTTAGCTGATCACGCGAAAGCTGCCGGCAAATAAGATTTCTATATTTCCATTATATAGTAACAAAAACCGATAAGTAAGATGACAGTAATCTTAAACTTATCGGTTTTCTTATTTTTAATAGATTCCGTATTTTTGTACTGTCAAAAGCATCTCTGAGAAAGTAAATGGTCCGTTCCCGTTCGTTAATGGTCTATTGAAAGGGAAAAAATAGGATGAATAAATTCATCACATAGTTTTTTAACTTGCAAATAAAAGTAAATTTCTCTTAGTTTGTATTTGATCTAAGGCTTAACGAAGAAATCCATGGAAGATTCCAACACTGTATATCCAGAAATTCTCAAACGAAATAGTTTAAAAGTAACCCAACCCCGGTTGAAGGTACTTGATATTATTTCGAGGAAAGAGTCTGCAATTTCGCAGCCGGAACTGGAGAAATTACTGGGCAAGGATATTGACCGTGTCACATTATACCGGGTATTGGCCAGCTTTGAAGAGAAAGGGATTATCCATAAAATCTTTGATCTACATGGTACAGCTACTTACGCTATGTGTTCGACAAACTGTTCAGAACATGATCATCATGACCAACACGTACATTTTATTTGCCGGGTATGCAATTCTGTGTACTGTCTGGAAGATATGACCTTACCAAAAGTATCGATCCCACAAGGCTTTAGTCTCGAAGCGATAGCCGTCAATGCACTCGGTGTGTGCAATCATTGCAAAAAGTAAATCAGGCTGTACGAATCCAAAACTATTTTTCGGCTGAACTGTCTATACCTTGGCTATCGGAAGATGCTCCGTTTAGTTCCTTATTGTCCTGTCAAATGCAGTTTTTTTCGTATATTGTATTGGCATCGATCTTGATGTACAGCGCTCGTAATCTGTGATAAAAACTGGTTTTTCAAAATCCATTACCGGAGCCAGTCAAAGGATCCATTGGGCTGTCAAAGACCGATGTAATGAATAATAATAAATAATAAGTGAATGAAAACAAGAAAAGAAAATCCATATAAAGAGGTCTTAACACAACTGATCATCGATATCTTCGAAAAATCGGGCAATAAGCCGCTCAACTATAAACAAGTTTCGTCAAAACTGAATCTTACCGATAACGACTCAAAAGTCGCTATAGCCGATATTTTACATGATAATGTAAGAAATGGGCTTTTTATTGAGGTCGAGCGCGGCAAATTTAATCTGAAGCAACTTAAAGTGTATGTCACAGGAAAGGTAGATATGACTGCCGATGGCTCCGCCTATGTGATTCCTGATGATGAATTTGAAAACGATATTTATATCGCTCCGCGGAAACTTAGACAGGCACTCCATGGCGATATTGTCAAGGTCCATACCTTCGAAAAAAGAAAAGGCGGCCGTAAGAAAGAGGGTGAAGTCGTTGAAATCCTGCAAAGGGCCAAGACTGATTTCACGGGAACAATCAGCATCTCCAACAATTTTGCTTTTTTTATTGCCGACGACCGCAAGATGTTACACGACATTTTTATCCCTTTGGACAATCTGAATGGAGCCAAGGATAAAGAAAAAGTGGTCGTTTCGATTATCGACTGGCCAAGCGGGAGCAAAAATCCCGTCGGAACAGTAAAACATGTTTTGGGCGCCAAAGGGGAAAATAACACCGAGATGAATGCTATTTTGGCCGATTATGGTTTCCCATTGGAGTTCCCGAAAAAAGTTGAAGCTGAAGCCAATCAGATTTCGGAAAAAATAAGCAAGGAGGAAATTGCAAAGCGGCGTGATTTTAGAAACGTTACGACCTTTACCATTGACCCGGCAGATGCAAAAGATTTTGATGACGCCATCTCCTTCCAAAAATTAGAGAATGGCAACTATGAGATTGGTGTTCACATCGCCGATGTTTCGCATTTTGTGATACCCGACACAGAATTGGATAAAGAAGCATTCAACCGTGGTACATCGGTCTATTTGGTGGACCGTGTTATCCCGATGCTTCCGGAGCGTCTTTCTAATGGCGTTTGTTCCTTACGTCCACATGAAGATAAACTTTGCTTTTCGGCTGTTTTTGAATTGGACGAAAAAGCCAATGTGCACCATCAATGGTTCGGCCGTACGATTATCCATTCGGACCGACGTTTCAGTTATGAGGAAGCGCAGGAGGTGATTGAAACGAAATCGGGTGATTTCAGTGAAGAGATCCTAAAATTAAATGAACTGGCATATATTCTGCGGGAGCGTAAATTTAAGAATGGTGCAATAGCCTTTGAAAGTGAAGAGGTAAAATTCACCTTGGATGAAAATGGAAAACCTACAGGGGTATACACCAAAGTCCGTAAAGATGCGCACAAGCTGATTGAAGATTTTATGTTATTGGCCAACCGGAAGGTTGCCGAGTTTATTGGTAAACAAGGCCGTGGAAAAAACAAGCTTACTTTTGTATACCGGTTCCACGATGTTCCTAATCCGGAGACGCTGACAACTTTCTCTCAATTTGCAGCGCGGTTTGGCCATAAATTGACCATCAAAACGGATAAGGAAACAGCTAAATCTTTAAATGCGCTGATGACAAAGATAGAAGGTAGCAAAGAACAAAATATGCTGACTTCACTTGCGGTACGTTCGATGGCCAAAGCGATCTATACGACAAAGAAGACAAGTCACTATGGACTTGCATTCGATTATTATACCCATTTCACCTCGCCTATCCGTCGTTATCCCGATGTGATGGTACACCGTCTTTTACAATTCTATCTGGAGGGCGGTACCAAAATCAATGCGGAGCATTACGAAAAAATGGCCGAACATTCTTCCCAAATGGAGAAAAAAGCCGCTGAAGCAGAACGTGCATCGATTAAGTACAAACAGGCCGAATACTTGCAGGATCAGATCGGCACCGAATATACCGGTATTGTTTCGGGTGTTACCGAATGGGGTATGTATGTGGAGATTGAAGAGAACAAATGCGAGGGAATGGTCAGACTTCGGGATATCACCGATGACTTTTACGTCCTTGACGAGAAGAACTATGCGATCATTGGGCAAAGGAAGAAAAAGAAATTCCAGTTGGGTGATGAGGTTCAAATCCGCGTAAAGAAAGTGGATCTGGATAAAAGGCAGATTGATTTTACGTTGTTGTCCTAAAAATAAATCTGCAATAATTGGCAGCGTATTAAGCTCATCCAATTGGATATACGACAAAAAAGCGGTATTGGTTAAAGTCAATACCGCTTTTTTTTGAATAAGAAAGGAAAAACTTATTGTTTCGTTCCTTCAAAAGTGAAAAAGACCTCATTTTCAGTAGTTTTCTTTCCTTGGCAAAGAAGTGTCTTTTTTTCCACATCAAATAAAAATGATCCTTCTGGAGAAACACCAGCCGTTTGAATTGCAATGTTCATATTATTGATAACCTTAAACTCTTTTGCTGGTATTTTTAGCGCTTTGTCTCCAATCTCAACTTTCAAAGTATTGTCAGAAATTTTTGTAACCGTCAAGGTTTTATCAAACATCGGTCCGCTTGTATTCGATAGATCTAAACTACCCTTGTAAGTACCAACAGCTGCATCGATGCTTCCACCTGTTTGAATAGGTTCATCTTTATCCTTTGAGCATCCAACAAAAGCGAAGGTTACCAAGGCCAATACCACTGCATACATTAATCTCATTTTGATTTTCATAATTTGAATACATTAATTTGTTTCTACTAAATATTTACACGTTTTTATCAAACGCTTTGCCAAACAGAACGCAAAAACATGCAGGAAGTGCAATATACCTGAAAACCAGTAGAAGAGAAATTTAAAAAAGGGCTGTTTTTTAAACAGTATTAAACAGAGAAAGAACAGCTTAGAGCAGAAATAAGAAAAAACCGTCCCTCCCGTTATTCTACTCTTGAACCATCCTTTAACCGTCTATATTTTTGTACAACCACCAATTAGGGGTTAACTCTCCAATTTTGCAATATATGACAGTTTAGGTGGGTTAAACGTAGAGGGTGACCATGTCATTAGGATGGTAGGGCAATAAAGAAGCATGAAGAGGTAATAAAGAAGCCATAGGATATTCAAGAAAAGAGCAGCGCCAATTCAAAAAATAATCTAAATTTTATACACTAACTATTTCATATTCAAAAGGGAATCAGTATCTTTGCGAACTTAAAATAATTTAGGTATAAAATTTATAAACAAAAACAGGTAAATGCCTACTATTCAACAATTAGTTAGAAAAGGTAGAGTAGCTCTGGTTGATAAGAGTAAGTCACCAGCGTTGGACTCATGTCCACAGCGAAGAGGTGTATGTACACGTGTATATACTACTACCCCTAAAAAACCAAACTCAGCAATGCGTAAAGTAGCTCGTGTACGTTTAACAAACGGTAAAGAGGTCAACGCTTACATCCCTGGAGAAGGTCACAACTTACAAGAGCACTCGATCGTATTGATCCGTGGTGGTCGTGTTAAAGATTTACCAGGTGTGCGTTACCACATCATCCGTGGTGCATTAGATACTTCAGGTGTAGCAGGTCGTAACCAACGTCGTTCTAAATACGGAACTAAGCGTCCTAAACCAGGACAAGCAGCTGCAGCTCCAGCAAAAGGTAAAAAGAAATAATTAAACGGAGGAAAGAAAAATGAGAAAGTCAAAACCGAAAAAGAGAATCATTTTACCTGATCCAAAGTTTAATGACGTTCAGGTAACACGTTTCGTAAACAATATGATGGTAGATGGTAAAAAATCTATCGCTTATGCTATTTTTTACGATGCAGTAGAATTAGTAGAACAAAAAACACAAGAAAGCGGTCTTGAAGCTTGGAAAAAAGCTTTAAACAACGTTATGCCTGCTGTTGAAGTTAAATCACGCCGTGTGGGTGGTGCTAACTTCCAAGTTCCTATGGAAGTTCGTCCAGAGCGTAAAATCGCTTTAGGTATGAAATGGTTAATTTCGTACGCTCGTAAACGTGGTGAAAAAACAATGTTCGAGAAATTAGCAGGAGAAATCATTTCAGCTTCTAAAGGTGAAGGTGCTGCTGTTAAGAAGAAAGAAGATACGCACAAAATGGCGGAAGCTAACAAAGCGTTCTCACACTTCAGATTCTAATTTTGAAGACATTCAAAAAAATATGATTACACCGACCTCCGATAAAAGAACAATCCTTTATCAAGGTCGGTGTACTTATTTAACATTACATTTAAACACATAAGGCCATGCATGGCCAGTTGCTTAAAAATATTATGGCAAGAGATTTAAAATTCACTAGAAATATCGGTATCGCTGCTCACATCGATGCTGGTAAAACTACAACAACTGAGCGTATCCTTTATTACTCAGGTGTAAACCACAAAATTGGTGAAGTTCACGAAGGTGCTTCAACAATGGACTGGATGGAGCAAGAAGCTGAGCGTGGTATCACAATCACTTCTGCTGCTACAACCGTATTTTGGAACTACCGTAACAACAAATACCAAGTAAACGTAATCGATACTCCTGGACACGTGGATTTCACGGTTGAGGTAAACCGTTCTTTACGTGTACTAGACGGATTAGTTTTCTTATTCTCTGCGGTTGATGGTGTTGAGCCTCAATCTGAAACAAACTGGCGTTTAGCTGACGGTTACAAAGTACCTCGTATTGGTTTCGTAAATAAAATGGACCGTTCAGGAGCTGACTTCTTGAAAGTTGTAAAACAAGTAAAAGACATGTTAGGTTCTGATGCTGTAGCTTTACAATTACCTATCGGTGCTGAAGATACATTCAAAGGTGTGGTTGACTTGATCAACAACCGTGGTATCGTTTGGAACGAGCATGATAAAGGGATGACCTTCACTGAAGTGCCTATTCCTGATGATATGTTGGATGAGGTTGCTGAATACCGTGAGAAATTATTAGAAGCAGTAGCTGGTTACGATGAGTCTTTGATGGAGAAATTCTTCGAAGATCCAGATTCATTGACTGAGCGCGAAATCTTAAATGCATTACGTGCTGCTGTATTGGATAACTCCATCGTTCCTATGGTTTGTGGTTCATCTTTCAAAAACAAAGGTGTTCAAACCATGTTAGACCTAGTAATGGAATTATTACCTTCACCTCTAGATGTAGAGGCTGTAAAAGGTACTAACCCTGATACTGGTGAAGAAATCGAGCGTAAACCATCTGTTAGCGAGCCTTTCGCAGCTTTAGGTTTTAAAATTGCGACAGACCCATTCGTAGGTCGTTTATGTTTCATCCGTGCTTACTCTGGTAAATTAGATGCAGGTTCTTATGTATTGAACACACGTTCAGGAAACAAAGAGCGTATCTCTCGTATCTTCCAAATGCACGCGAACAAACAAAACCCTATCCCTTTCATCGAGGCTGGTGATATCGGTGCTGTTGTTGGTTTCAAAGACATCAAAACTGGTGACACACTTTGTGACGAAAAAGCGCCTATCGTATTAGAGTCCATGACTTTCCCTGAGCCAGTAATTGGTTTAGCGATTGAGCCTAAAACTCAAGCTGACGTGGATAGATTAGGTATTGGTCTTGGTAAATTGGCTGAAGAGGATCCTACATTCGTTGTTAAATCTGATGAAGAGACTGGTCAAACTGTTATCTCAGGTATGGGTGAGCTTCACCTTGAAATCCTAATCGACCGTTTGAAACGTGAATTCAAAGTTGAGGTTAACCAAGGTGCGCCACAAGTAGCATACAAAGAGTCTATCAATGGTTCTACTGAGCACCGTGAGGTATACAAAAAACAATCAGGTGGTCGTGGTAAATTCGCGGATATCAAAGTTGTTATCTCTCCTATCGATGCTGATTACGATACAACAAAATCTGCTCTTCAATTCGTAAACGAAATTGTGGGTGGTGCTATTCCGAAAGAATACATTCCTTCAGTTCAAAAAGGATTTGAGGCATCATTAAATAATGGTGTATTGGCTGGTTATCCGCTTTCAGGAATGAAAGTTCGTTTGATCGACGGTTCATTCCACGCAGTCGATTCAGATTCATTATCTTTCGAATTGGCAGCTAAAATGGCATACCGTGAAGCATTACCAAAATGTTCTCCAGTATTAATGGAGCCAATCATGAAAGTAGAAGTGTTGACTCCAGAAGAAAACATGGGTGATGTTATGGGTGACTTAAACCGTCGTCGTGGTCAAATGCAAGGTTTGGATTCACGTAACGGTGCTCAAGTAATCAAAGCATTGGTTCCACTTTCTGAGATGTTCGGTTACGTAACGCAATTACGTACAATCACTTCAGGCCGTGCAACGTCTACAATGGAATTTGATCACTATGCTGAAGCTCCTCGTAACGTTGCTGATGAGGTGATTGCAAAATCAAAAGGTAAAATCAAAGGTTCTGTAGAATAATATAGAACTCAAAAATAAACCGACCGCTGGTTGTTAATAGCTCTAATCAGCGGTCATTTTTTAATAATATCATATACTATGAGCCAAAGAATCAGAATTAAATTGAAATCTTACGATTACAATTTGGTTGACAAATCAGCTGAAAAAATCGTAAAAACAGTAAAACCTACAGGTGCGGTTGTTAGTGGTCCTATTCCATTGCCTACTGAGAAAAAAATCTATACGGTATTACGTTCACCACACGTTAACAAAAAAGCACGTGAGCAATTCCAATTGTGCGCTTACAAAAGATTGTTGGATATCTATTCATCAAACGCTAAAACTGTTGACGCATTGATGAAACTTGAATTGCCTTCAGGTGTTGAAGTAGAAATCAAAGTGTGATAGATTTCAGTCACTGAAAAAAAAAGGGCCTTTCGCAAGAAAAGCCCTTTTTTTATATTTTAACCTAGATTATAACTGATAACCGATTCCAATTGAAAAAACGCGATTCTTTAAAGAACCTCCTTCACCCCCAGCCATATCAATTAGTCCCAAGCCATATCCACCATTAATCAAAAAGCCATTTGATAGACGATAACCCGCTAAAAAGTTAATTCCGGCATCAAAACGCTTCAATTTATTATCTCCAAAACCGACATCAATTTTCACATTTTCTGCTTTGGCTTTTGCGGACAGCCCTAATCCAGCATATGGTCCAGCTCCTAAGAAAACATTTCCAGAATTTCCTGTGGGAATACTATATACAAAATTTACAGGTAACTCTAGATACATTAAGTCTAATTTCACATTATTTCCCAATTCTTCAAAGTCAATAAGTGTCAATCCTTTCCCGCCTTTACCTTGAAGCGATAAACCAGGTTGTATAGAAAAATTATTTGCCAAAGGAGCGTCTAAGTAGCCCGTCAAATAAAATGAAGTAGATGATTCTGTCGAAACAGATACACTTCCTAATGACGCGGTCATTTTAGGAAAAGTTGCACCAGCCTTAAAACCATAAGAAGTCTGTGCTTTTGCACCAGTAATAAAACATACTAGCGCAGCGATTGAGAGTAACTTTCTTTTCATTAACAATAAATTATATATAAAACGAAAATAGGTTAAAATTCCCTGAAATACAAGAGAAAATAGTTATCCATTTATTAAACAACCCAACATATATCGACAACACACTTCAAACTGATATTCAGATTTTTCGACATGTGGAATCAATCCTTTTGCTAAGTCAAAATCTGGAAATTTGTATGAAGGTATAGCTCTTGTCGATCCAGTGTTACTAAGCTATCCGAACCTTATTTCGAAGGATTTAACCTCATTATATAATACCGAAATTAGTTCAAATTCCAATAGTAGACTTCAAAATGGTAATACCATTCGTATTAAACTTTCAATTCTAAAAAAATTATCCCTTCGTCTCATTTTCTTCTATAATCTTCTTTTCAAGAAGATTTAACGTCCCAAATAAATCCTTATATACCTCATCTTTACTATCTTCTTCCCCTAAAAGAAATCCCCAAGGTTTAAGTTCTTTGATCCGGTCCATCACAATCTTAACGATAGCCAAAATAGGAATCGCCAAAAACATACCGGAAATACCCCATACCATTTCGCCAATAATAATGGAGAGCATCGCAAACAGCGAATTAACTTTCACCTTAGAACCCACAATCTTAGGAACAATAAAATTACTGTCGATCATATGTATGATAATGAGGGCTATGATGACCAGGACGACATGGGTAAAAGAAGATGTTGCAAACGTCAGAATAGCTATGATGAGCATGGAAGAGAAAATACCAACATAAGGTAGCACATTGAATACACCAGTGATCAATGCCAATAACAGACTATATTTTACCCCAATCAAAGAAAGGACAATAAAGACCAAAAGGGAAACCAAGCTCATTTGGATCAGTAGGCCAATAAGGTATTTTTTGACCACATACTGAACCTGTTGAACGACGTCCAGAACAATAGGTCGGTCCTCTATACGGTTGACAAATAAAAGAAACTTGACAATATGTCCCCTATATATCAGTAAGAAGAATGTGTAAAGAAAGGTAAAAACAAACAGAATAAACATCGACGACAGGGAAACCAATGCAGTACCTAAAAATAAAGTTCCCGAATCAACGGATTTTGAGGCTGTCTTATTGATAAAATCAATCTGATCTTTGTGTTGGATGCCAAACTGTTGGCTCACCCAGGTCTGTAAATTGCCCACGCCATCCATAATCTGTTGCTTAAATGCCGGAAAATCTTCTTTAAGAAGCGTGAGCTGAGAGGCTAATAAGAAAAGTCCGTAGCCCAGTACACCAAAAAAAATAATCACACTGAGTATGCCGGCCAATGTCCTTGGAAAGCGTAACTTCCGCTCCATAAAATTGCTCAACGGTATCAAAAGCAGCGAGAATAGCAAACCCAAAATCATTGGAATCAGTATCGTATCGCCGATCTTCGCCAGATAGCCTAAGAGAAGGATACTAATCAATATACAGGCTAACTTTACATAGAATGGTAGGGAGAGAAATCTTTTCATTGCATATTCTTTTGAATAAAAATAACAATTTCGAATGACTTAGTTTTAGGTAAATAAAAAAGTCCCTACACATGCAGGGACTCTTTCCTCATAATAAGTTTAAGTACTTATATTTCTTATAGTCCAAAACCGATTCCCACAGACCAAACACGGTTTTTAGTTGAAAAGTTAGATACCGGAGACAAGTTTGTTAAACCAAGTCCGTAACCTGCATTGATCTGAAAACCATTAGATAACTGATAACCTGCCAGGAAATTCACGCCAAAATCAGTACGTTTTAACTCAGCACCATCTCCACTACCAAATTCTACATCCTCTTCTGTTTTAACCCCAGCAATATCCCATTTATTTTTACCGCTTAAACCAAAACCTACATATGGGCCAGCGCCTATAAAGAAATTGCCCGCTCCTGCAGGGAATTTAGCAACTGCATTAACTGGGATATCCAACGACATCACGCTTTGTTTGACCTCTCCCGAGTTATTTCCATCACCTGAAGTCCACTTCGCTCCTTTATTTTGCAAAGATAATCCTGGTTGGATGGAGAAATTTGGTGAAATAGGCGCATCCAAATAACCCGTTACAAAAAAGCCCGTATTTGATTCGGAACTTCCATTTTCAAATGAATATTTAGGAATATTTACACCCGCACGTAGTCCGTATCCCAATCCTCCTTGTGCAAAAGCACCCAATGAACCAAATAAAATTGCTGCAGATAATAATAGTTTTTTCATGTTTCCTAATTTAATTTACTTTCTTCTTTTATCACTTCATCTCATAATTTCCTGTACGAGATTTATTACATTCCCATTTGCAATATCTATTCCAAAATCCATAAATCATTAATTGCCAAAGTAAAACGCGATAAAAATCTGACACTAAACCTTTGGGTATTGTCCAATAAAAGATACAGTAAATGGATTCCACCTACGCTACGGCCTCAACAGCAAAGCTTTAAAGGAGTTCATGTATGGTAAAATATCTTACCACAAAACAAGTTCATTTCCGGTGTCAAAAACTAAGCAATAGTAAGTGCTGGAAAATCTCAAAAGATCCTTCCATTAAAATACCAGCTTGGTTTTCAGACGGATGCTTAAAAACATAAAAGTTTTATCATAAAGATTTTTTAATTCCAATTATAAGTTTTATTTTTGCAGACCTTCAAAAGGAAAAAAATAGGGTCGGATGGCCGAGTGGCTAGGCTGAGGTCTGCAAAACCTCCTACAGCGGTTCGAATCCGCTTCCGACCTCGTTTTATTTTAAACAATAAAAATATTATCAAAATGGGAGTTACACGTTTAAAAAGAAAAGATAGAAGAAATAAAACTGTTTCACGTGTTGAAGTTCAGTTTTTGAAATTAGGAACTAACGTAGAGTTAGGTTCTAGATCAAAAATGAAAGCTAGCAACCAAATCGTTAAAAACGATGCTATCTTAAATCAATTAGCTTCAGAAGCTAAATAGTAAGAAGAATTTAATAGCCTTTAAAGTACTACTTTAAAGGCTTTTTAATAGGTCCACCATTTGGTGGACTTTTTCTTTTGAGCTCATCCACTGTGCCTCATCCATTCCATTGACCTGACTCTGGTTAAACCTCATCTTCGACACATGCAATTCTTTCGCCGAGCTATGTATTGCAACTGCCCCAGTTTGCGCTAAAATATGAACGATATTAACTGCATCTACACCTGCGCCAGGCATAATCACAACACGGCCATTTGCCTGTTGAACTAATTGCTTGAGTAATGGAGCTCCAGCTAAAGCAGAATTTTGCAGACCGGATGTCAAAATGCGGTCTATCCCCAGTTCGATGACATCTTCCAATGCCTGAAAGGGATCATTCACGCGATCAAAAGCTCTATGAAAGGTAACATGCATGGGACGCGCAGCTTCCACCAATCGCAAAGTATTCACTTTATCCACCGTACCATCTGCGTTAAGAATACCTATTACAACACCATCTATCCCCAATTCCTTGCACAACTGAATATCTGCAATCATTTCTAAGATCTCGGTCTCTGTATAAAGGAAATCACCTCCACGCGGCCTGATAAGCACATGAATACCAATATTCACCAGTTCCCGCACTAACTGCAACTGACCAAACGAAGGTGTAGTCCCTCCATTTTCCAAATTTTGACAAAACTCTACCCGGGTCGCACCTCCTTGTTCCGCTTCAATTGCTGATGCTACGGAATTTGAACAGATTTCTAATTGGTAATTTCCAATTGCCTTTTCCTTCATTATATTATATCTTAAGCTATTTTTCGTTTACGCGAATAACGTAAAAAAAAAGCAAATAACCTACTCCCCCACGACGGTGAAAATAGTGCAAGCATTAGAAAAGACGCCAGCTAAAAAGATACTTTCTCTGCGTGGGAAATTTGCTTCCAGACAAAGATCTACAGCTTTAGCTTATAATGATGCACCTCTACTTTTTTCCACTTCCAATCTGGCCCTTTTGAGGTATTCATGCCATCTGACAGCTCCCTTGAAGAAGGTGGATCTAAGAAACGCTCCCGTTTAATATAAGTTGGTAGTTGGAAGCCAGGCGATGTATTTAGCGTTTCAAAACATTCCCGCGCGAGTTTCATGATGTCATTCCGATTTTCTGCATTGCTTTCAATTCGACTTCCTATATAAGATGTCGGACCATACAATTGCTCATAAATTGCTGAATCTTCAAAAGGTTTGAATTTCAGACGCATCATTATTTGTACCAATAGAGCATACAAATCATTGTCCGTTGGTGTCAGAACCAACTTATCCAACACCTTTGGTATCAACTCCCACATCATCAATTCAACTGCTAAATCTTTGGTGTTCTCGCCAATGAAATCGAGTGTAGGCCACATCTGGTCTACATATCGTACAACAGAATCTCTACTTCCATGCAAAGCAACCAACTGTCTATTGCTCCAATATTCCAGCGGTATGTCCCGTCGATAAAAGACTCCAAATATATGTTGACCTTTCAACCGCCCCAAGGAACCACAATTTTGCATCTCAAACTCAGGTGCAAGCATACAGTAACTAAACATATCACGCGTATTTAGCGTTTTAAATGTTTGTACCGAAAGAGGATTCCATAAAGCAGGATAACGTTCCCTATCCAAACTATCTTCTCCTGACACCAATCTATACACGTAATAGTCTTTCAGTAATATTCGCAAGATTGCTTCACGACCACCAAGGGGATAATTTCTAGACTTACTCTTCCCCATTCTTCCGAGATACCTGGGCAACTGATCGTTTATAAATTTTGTAGAATCTTTCAGCTTATATTGCCCATGACACATGGCCAAGCTGCATACCAACAGCAGTGCTAAAAAAAGGACATAGTACCTCCTCTTCTTAAAGAAATCAACAAAACTAGATGCTAACATAGTTAATACATTTACACTGTATTGGCTGCAATACAGCATATTAAATATACTTAAAATTAAATAGTATTAAATAAATTAGGTTTCAAAAAAATCTACGATTTGAAAACGGGACCAAAAACCGAAAAAACTCAGTTCCGTTTTAAGCTCAGTCTCTTCTTTTATATACAAAAGTCATAACCGAATTTTAGACATGTAAAACATTCGGCTGAACTATTTGTATATACCTTACATGCTTTTATTTAAATAACTAAAAACCAAGCGCATACATTTTTAAGTAAAATATCATGGCAATTATATCAAAAAACATGGAGACCCAAGAAAAGATTATCAGTACTTTTGAAGAGCTCCAAAAAGCTATATATGACCTGAAACATCAAATTGTTGAATTTGAATTACTTTTTAATCAGGCCTGCAACAGACATATTGACTCCAATTTCCAAAAGGAATGGTTGCTGGACCGAATATCTTCACGTCATGATATGATTACACTTCGACATGATGCCATGCTGCTTATTCGGGACACTGTGTCTGCGTTCCGGGATTTCGACGGTTATTTTCTAGATCTCAAACAGCTACTCCAATCGATCGAGTTACTCATGCTCAACCATGCCGATGAGGAAGAGTATGAAATTGCAGCTATTATCAAAAAATGGTATGAAAAATTTGCCCAAGCGATTGATTTCGTTGGTGACTTAACCTATTAAGTCGCCGTTTTATTATACTTTTGCAGCATTGTAAAATATTGAGAAATGCGCAAACCACCAGCTATCGTAGACTTACACACCGACACCTTTCTTGACGATTGGGAAGATTATTCGCCAGAGGAGCTCTTACAAGAATCCATTGATTTTATGCGATCTAATCTAGATGCAGCTATTTATTGGGAAATGAACGAAATAAAGTTTATTCATGGCAAAGGAAAAGGAATGTTAAAAAAAATGGTTTTTGAAGAGTTGCAAGAGTACAAAGCTCATGGCTCCATTGAGCGCTATTACACCTCCTACCAAAATGAAGATATTGTAGTCGTTGTCATAGGGATTTAAAAAGGCTACCTTTTCAGATAGCCTTTGTATCATGTTATGCTATTTAATAGCTGGAGTAATAATCACTTTTCGGAATTCCACGGGACCATGATCCCCTTGGAAATAAATTGGTCCCGGCTCTGCCTCTTTACTATCCAAAGCACCGCCCGTTATACCAGGGATTTCTTGGTTACTGATAACTGTCTTTCCGTTTGCCACAACCGTCACTAGACGTCCCACCAATGTAATATCATAGGTTTGCCATTCTCCGGCTCCTTTATTGACCATTTCATTTGCAGCTAAAAAGCCGTATACCCCTGCGAAAAGCACAGCATTAGGATGCGCGTCTTTTGGACTATCTTCTATCTGAACCTCATAACGGCCTCTTAAGTAGACACCACTATTACTTCCTGCTGGAATTTTAAATTCAACATGTAATTTAAAATCTTCAAATTTTTGCTCAGAGACCAAATTAGAACCAGATTGCGGGCTAGTCAAAATTCCGTTTTTCACCACCCACTGATTCGTTTTACCAGTAGCTTTCCATCCGGTCAGATCCTTGCCGTTGAACAACTGAATGGGCTTACCCCATTTTACTGCAGCTGTTCGCTTCAGTTCCGGAGCACGAACACCTTTAAAGCGATATGTTTTCCCATCAGGCTCTGTTATTGTCCCTTGCAATACACCGTTTACAACCTCTCCTTCAACACTTAGATTCATCTTTCCGCCTTCCCATTGCGGTGGGATAGCAAATCTAAACTTTCCTTTCTCATAAAACACCTGCGAAACTGGCCGAGCACTTCCGGAAGTACTCACATAATGACCGACTAAAGTTCTATAGCCCGACAATTTTACCTCCAACCAGGATGGTGCAGGGGTACCATTAATATCAACTTCGATGTCCCATCGACCAATCAGCTCTTTGCCTTCTACGTCTTGTTGATAATGGATGGATTCTCCGATTGAATGTTTAGCAAAGGTTACTTGCGGTAATGCACAAGAGGCCAAAATTCCTAAAAGAAATGCCGCTTTTCTGTTCATATTATTTATGTTTATATTCTAATTGACAATAAATTTCAAGCAATTTAACTGTTTAACAGCGGGTTTACAAGGATATAATGTTAAAAAATGCGAAGAATGCACCCGGCCGCAGGCTCTCCCCTCCTGCCCTGAAACAAAAAAAAGCCCTAACTTTCGTTAGAGCTTTTTTAGTCGGGGTGGCAGGATTGACTCAGTCCCACTTTCCCCAAACACAACCCTGAGCCTCCTACGGATCGAACCTCCTAATATCCTAAAGGTCGTAGGTTCGCCTTCCTACCTTGAAACGAAAAAAGCCCTAACTTTCGTTAGAGCTTTTTTAGTCGGGGTGGCAGGATTCGAACCTACGACCTCCACATCCCAAATGTGGCGCGATACCGGGCTACGCTACACCCCGAAAAGGTATCACCTTTGTTTTGTGTGGCACAAAAGTAAACTAAAAATATGTTTTTTTCAAAAATATTCTTCACATAACACCTAACAAGCTGACTTATTGTAAAATAATTTACAAAACATTTAAAACACATGTCAATTTCGATCCAATTATAGAAACTAGCATGACTGCCCTGAATAGCGAAGTTAACGCTTAGCTAGCTAAAATAGTGGGATTGGCTGGCCCTGACTGTGTCTCCTCCGGATCAAACCAAATAATATCCTAAAGGTCGTACGTTCGCACCCCACCCTGAAACTAAAAAAGCCCTAACTTTCGTTAGAGCTTTTTTAGTCGGGGTGGCAGGATTGACATGCCCCACTTTCCCCAAACACAACCCTGAGCCTCCTACGGATCGAACCTCCTAATATCTTAAAGGTCGTAGGTTCTCACCCTGCCCTGAAACAAAAAAAGCCCTAACTTTCGTTAGAGCTTTTAAGTCGGGGTGGCAGGATTCGAACCTACGACCTCCACATCCCAAATGTGGCGCGATACCGGGCTACGCTACACCCCGAAAAGGTATCACCTTTGTTTTGTGTGGCACAAATATACGCTTCTTACAAATTATTTGCAAATGAAAAACGCAAAATAAAACTAACAAGTTGTTACATTGCGACATACTGTTTTCTCATATGACGTAGTACCCTCCTTTACAAAATCAAACCCAATGTTATTCTCCATATTCCTTACTCACATAAGGCACCATCCTGTAAATAAAACTTTTTTTGATTTCCAGACCTCAGGATGTTCGAATATGAACACAAAGTGTTCGAATCCAAACACTTACACAACAAAAACACTACATAAAACACTGACTATAAACATATTAGCCATTTGGCAGTTTTTTTGGAATTAACCTGCATTGAACGTGTTTTTTCAAAAAAATTAGACGGACCTTCTATCTGATTGATTACTAAATAAGGTCGAAACGAACACTTATAACTAAAAGTATGATAAAGAACTATTTCCAAATCGCCTGGAGAAACCTCATGAAAAACAAGGTCTTTTCCTTTATCAATATCCTAGGCTTAACCATAGGCATCGCGGTCTGTGCAATGATATTCCTGTTTATCGCCAATCAGTTTAGTTTTGACAAGTTTCACAACCAAGGCGATCACATCTATCGTGTGATGCGAGGTTTTGACAACACCAAGGACCGCGCCCCTTATTTATCTGCCCCCTATGCGACCGCCTTATTAACCGATTATCCCGATGATATCAAAAAAGCTGTACGGGTAATGCCTGCTAATGGACTATTCTCTTTTGGCACTATCGCATTCAATGAAAAGAAACTCCTTATTACAGACGACGATTTCTTTGAATTATTTAGTTTTCCGCTCATCAAGGGAAATCCAATGACTGTTTTAAAAAATCCAACAAGTGTTGTATTAACGGAAAAAACTGCGCAAAAATATTTTGGAAATGAGAATCCCATCGGTAAAATACTACAGCTTGATAAAACGAAACAATTAACCGTTACCGGGATTGCAAAAGATCTTCCGGTCAATTCACATCTGGAATTTGACCTTATCATTCCATTATCAAATTATATCAATACCGAACCATTCAAAGCTTGGCAAAACAACAATTTATTCACTTACATCTTACTTGACGAGCATAAGGATGCTAAGCAATTGGAAAAGCAGTTCCCCGATTTCATGAATAGACATATGAAAGCAGTTTCCGCTAATATGGGTATTCACTTTGATCTGGCGCTTACACCGCTACGAGACGTCTATCTCGAATCCCACAGCGCATTTGACAGCACAAAACATGGTGATAAAAAGGTCATTTACATTTTTCTCTCCATCGCCATACTTATATTGATTATCGCTTGTATCAATTTCATGAATCTCTCGACAATACGTGCAGTTGACCGATCAAAAGAAGTTGGTTTAAGAAAGGTACTTGGAGCACAACGTCTTCAATTAATGGGACAGTTTATTGGAGAATCCCTTTTATTGACCAGCATATCCTGTATACTCGCCATGTGTCTATTGCAACTACTCATGCCTGTATACAATCAACTATTGGGATACACACTGACAGTTCCATGGAGTTCGTGGTCGATCTATCTCTTTTTATTTGCAATTATCGTTATCGTAGGCATATTAGCAGGAAGTTATCCCGCGCTTTACCTTTCAACCCTCTCCCCTACACAGGCTTTAAAAGGAAAATTGCGCTTAGGAAAAGGTGCACTGTTCCGTCATACTTTGGTTGTCTTTCAATTCAGTATTTCTATTTTACTCATCATCGGTACGGTGATTATCACAAAACAAATGAAATATGTAAAAGAAATGGGGCTTGGCTATGACGACCAACAGACTGTGGTTATCCCAATAGACAATGAGGAACTATACAACAATCTTCGTACATTCAAAAACGAATTATCCGCAAGCAGCGACATCGCATCGGTCTCCTTTATGTCCGGTGAACCAGGAGGCTTCTTCGATAGCCATACGTTTGATGTGGAGGAAAAAAATGGGGAGAAGTGGAAATCTAGGACGGAATTTACCGATTTTGACTATGTAAGGACATTAAATCTCAAAATAATTGCTGGCCGAAACTTTTCAGCACAATACCCAACGGACTCCACTAGTGCTGTATTAGTTAACCGTACTGCAACATCAATGCTCGGGTTTACCCCCGAACAGGCCATTGGCAAATGGTTAAAAAACACAATCCGAGATCGATCTCCCCGAAAAATCATTGGTGTAATAGATGATTTTAACTTCCTGTCCCTGAAAGAAAACATGGATGCACTAGTTATTGCCCCTTCTGACGACCTCAGGGTAGCCCTCATTCGGTTAAACAGCAAAGATTTCCCTGCAGCGCTAAAAACTATTAAAACCGCGTTTGCGAAAGCAGCTCCATTATACCCCTTTGAATACAGCTTTTTGGATCAGAAATTCGACACGCTCTACAAAACCGATCTGAGGCAACAACGTATACTCAGTCTTTTTTCCGGATTGGCCATATTTATCGCCTGCCTGGGTCTGTATGGCTTAGCCTCATTTACGGCCGCCAAACGAAACAAAGAGATCGGAATCCGTAAGGTGCTTGGCGCTTCGGTATCAGGTGTTACGACGTTACTATCCAAAGACTTCATAAAACCTGTACTGATTGCCTTGATCATCGCCTCGCCGATCGCGTGGCTAACGATGAACAAATGGCTGGAAGACTTCGCCTACCGCATCGAAATCCAATGGTGGATGTTTGTGCTCGCAGGATTGGTAACAATAGTTATCGCACTGATTACGGTTAGCTGGCAGGCCATTCGAACTGCCATAGCAAATCCTGTAAACAGCTTACGGGACGAATAAAAGGAGGAAACAAAAAAAGCTCTAACTTTCGTTAGAGCTTTTAAGTCGGGGTGGCAGGATTCGAACCTACGACCTCCACATCCCAAATGTGGCGCGATACCGGGCTACGCTACACCCCGAAAAGGTATCACCTTTGTTTTGTGTGGCACAAATATCGAATCATTTTTTGACTTTGTCAACACCCTACAGAAAATTAATCAGTAAATAGCTGATTGATTGCATAATATTTTAAAAAAAAGTACATACGCTATCGAATTTCGCAATCAAAAACCCACTCCATATAACCTACAAAGGAATATTCAAAATATCTTTAGATTATCCATTTCATTTTCATATCTTTGCATCCGATTTGAATATCAGTCAATAGTTTTTTAAAAAAGTATTTTTATATTCAGAAAATAAGTCGTAATATTGCATTCCGATTTTTACAGGATATAAATCGTTAATAATTACTCGAAATCATGGATTTAGTAAAATTTGTAGAAGAACAAGCGGTAGTAAAGAATGAAATTCCCGCTTTCAAAGCTGGAGATACCATCAGCGTTCATTATAAAATTCGCGAAGGAAATAAGGAGCGTGTACAGGTGTACCAAGGTGTAGTAATTCAATTAAACAGCGAAGGTGCTAACGCTACTTTTACCGTTCGTAAAATCTCAAACGGTGTAGGTGTTGAACGTATTTTCCCTGTAAACTCACCAAACATTGAAAAAATTGTAGTAAACAGCTACGGTAAAGTTCGTCGCGCGAAATTATTCTATTTACGCGGCCTTACTGGTAAAGCTGCTCGTATTAAATCGAAAAGAATCTAATTACGACTACCACGGCATAAAAAAAGGCTTTGAACTGATTCAAAGCCTTTTTTTATGCCCTATCGCCCGACATTTTCAAAAAAGTAGGCAATATCACCAATCTCCTTATGTAATAAATTTAGGACAATTAGATAATGTCCATCAAAACCCCACCCCTCTTTTTGTCGCGCTAAAACATTTTACTTACTTTTAACACCGTATTTGAAAGGTAGAATCGCAGATGGTTACAATGGCGTAAAATAAACTGATATTGTTTCATCCCAACTTGGCTACCGCTAAAAATCAAACTATATCTTGATGAGAATTATCGCTTTTATCATTTGTTTCATTATCTATCCGGCCTCTACTTTTGCACAACGAAATCTGAATGAATTTCTTCGGTTACAGTCGCGCCCTCAAACCTATTATGTATATCCGGCAACCGATAAGATTACCATCGATGGAAAGGACAATGAATCTTCCTGGTCTAAAGTGGCATGGACAGATTCTTTTAAGGATATTGAAGGATCAACTAAGCCTGTTCCGGCCTTTGAAACAAAAGTCAAGATGCTTTGGGACAAAGAAAATCTTTACTTGTTTGCTAAACTCCAAGAACCCCATATCAAAGGCTTTTTAAGACAAAAAGATACCATCATCTATCATGACAATGACTTTGAAATCTTTCTCAAACCAAATCTATTATCTCCGGAATATATAGAGATTGAAATCAACGCATTAAATACAGTAATGGACCTTCTGATGACTAAACCCTATCGCTTTGGCGGCAGGGCTAATCTAAATTGGGACACAAAAGATATTGAAAGTGCTGTTTATCACGCGGGCTCCATCAATAACCCACAAGACAAGGATGAATATTGGACAGTGGAAATGAAAATACCCGTAAAGAGCCTGAAATACTTTGGCGAAGGAAATCAAATTAAAGCCAATGAGATCTGGAAGATAAATTTCTCGCGCGTTCAGTGGCATTATGACAACACCGAAACAACCTACAGTAAGAGAAAAGACAACACGGGTAAGACGCTGCCTGAAGAGAATTGGGTCTGGTCCCCTATTGGGCTTGTTAACATGCATTATCCTGAACGCTGGGGACATATCAAATTTATCGATGGCACGAACCAGCAACCGATCGACGAGCAATTCCTCTCTCTTGAAAAAACGGCCTGGAACATGTTTTACCTGCAACAGATCTATAGAAACGATAAAAAACGCTATGCAACATCAGTTCAGGAGTTAAGCAAATTATATCCTGAAATTATAAATGTGCACAAAAATTATGAGATCGTTTTTTCAAACATTCCTAATTTCTATCGCATTGAAATTAAGTCAAAAGCACAGCCTAAATTAAAGACAGCAATAGATAGCCAAGGCAATATCTATTTTTAATTTAATTAATCAAGCGATCTTCAATTCTGATTTTGAATAAAAATTGCTATCTTTGTATCCCGTACATAGAGCAACTATTATTGGTCAGTTTGACCACATAAAATTGAAAATCCTTTAATTGTTATGACTAAATATATTTTTGTTACGGGCGGCGTTACTTCGTCGTTGGGGAAAGGTATTATTGCTGCCTCCCTTGCTAAACTTCTCCAAGCGCGTGGCTATAAAGTTACCATTCAAAAATTCGACCCTTACATTAACATCGATCCAGGAACATTAAATCCATATGAACATGGAGAATGTTATGTTACAGAAGATGGTGCTGAAACAGACCTTGACTTAGGCCATTATGAGCGCTTCCTGAATGTCCCTACCTCACAAGCAAATAACGTCACGACAGGCCGCATCTATCAACACGTTATCCAACAAGAACGTGAAGGTGCATATTTAGGAAAAACCGTTCAAGTAATTCCTCATATCACAGATGAGATAAAACGCAGAATGCAACTGTTGGGTGAGTCTGGTCAATATGATATTATCATCACTGAATTGGGTGGAACTGTAGGCGATATTGAGTCCTTACCATTTGTGGAGGCCGTAAGACAACTCCGCTGGGAACTAGGAGCCAATAATTCGCTGGTTATCCATTTGACTTTAGTCCCTTACCTAGCTGCAGCTGGTGAGCTTAAAACAAAACCTACACAGCATTCAGTAAAAACATTATTGGAATATGGTGTACAACCAGATATTCTAGTGTGTCGTACTGAACATAAATTATCGCAAGAAATCCGTAAAAAATTAGCACAATTCTGTAATGTCAACATCAACGCTGTTGTAGAATCTATCGATGCGTCGACGATTTATGATGTCCCATTATTGATGCTCAAGGAAAATCTGGATAAAACGGCATTAACGAAATTGAAACTTTCCAACAAAAATGAGCCTGATCTAGAAAACTGGAAAAACTTTTTAGGTAAGCTCAAAAACCCGACAAGTGAAGTTAATATTGCTTTGGTTGGAAAATATGTTGAGCTTCCAGATGCTTATAAATCCATTACCGAAGGATTTATCCATGCCGGTGCAACAAATGAATGCAAAGTAAAAGTGAGCTATATTGCTGCTGAAAGTGTTACAAAAGAAAACGTTGCTGAAAAACTGAAAAATATGGATGGCGTTTTGGTTGCTCCGGGCTTCGGTGAACGCGGCTTGGATGGTAAGCTAAATGCTATTCAGTATGTTCGTGAAAATAATATTCCGTTCTTTGGTATCTGCTTAGGTATGCAATGTTCGGTTATCGAATTCGGAAGAAACGTATTGGGATTAAAAGATGCCAACAGTTTTGAAATGGATGCCAACACCAGCAATCCGGTCATCAATTTGATGGAAGAGCAAAAAAATATCACCAATATGGGCGGTACAATGCGTTTAGGTGCTTACGACTGTGAAATTAAAAAAGGAACTAAGGCCTTTGCCATCTATGGTAAAACAAAAATTTCTGAAAGACACCGTCACCGTTATGAATTTAACAATGACTATTTAAAACAATATGAAGCAGCTGGAATGATTGCTTCAGGATTCAATCCGGAGACTGGATTAGTTGAAATTGTCGAATTGAAAAACCATCCATTTTTCGTTGCCGGACAATTTCATCCAGAATTAAAGTCAACTGTTGCAAATCCTCACCCACTTTTTGTTAGCTTTGTAGCCGCTGCTTTGGCCAACAAAAAATCAAAGTAGTAATAGAAGGATACAATTAATTAAGTTTAATTATTAAAAATGGATAGAAATACCCTAATTGGTTTGGTCCTGATGTTTGCTATCATCACTGGTTCATTTTACCTGATGAAGCCTTCAGAATCAGAAATCAAACAAGAACAAGCGCGACAAGAGGCTAAAGCACGTGCAGAAAAAGGACTGCCTGCCGAAAGTGACTCTATCGCTAAAGCCAAAACAGCACAAACAGCAGTGATTGCTGATTCAGCGGAGCTGAAAAAGCCTTTTGGCGCTACAAAATTTGGAACAGAAAAAGTCATTACGCTTGAAAACGAGACCATCATTGCAAAAATTAGCACAAAAGGTGGTAAAGTTAAATCTGTGGAACTAAAAGGTGAAAAGAATTTCAACGGAAAACCATTGATGCTTTTCGAAGGTGATGACAACAAGTTTGGCTTTCAGTTTAATGCTGCTGGTCAAAACGTATCAACAAATGATTTATATTTCAATACAGAATCTTCGGACATCCAAGTTTCCGGAGAAGGAAAACAATCTGTAAAATTCAGACTAAATTACAATGCCGACCAATATATTGAGTATGTATACTCAATTGCCGGTAAAGGTTATAATGTAGGACTGGATATTAATACAAAAGGGATTCAGAATTTAATTCCGCAGAGTCAAAAAACATTGACCCTTAACTGGAATACGACGTTGAGACAAAAGGAACAAAATATAGAGTCTGAAAGACAAAAGTCTACGCTTTATTATAAAGAAGATAATAAAGTTGACCATCTTTCCGAATCAAAAGACGCGGATGAAGCTCTGGAGAAAAAAGTACAATGGATTGCTTTCAAACAACATTACTTCTCCAGTATCCTTAATGCCAAAGATGGTTTTGTCAATGCAAAGGTGGACGTAAAACATGCGTCAGAAACCGACATTATCAAATTTTACAATACGAATGCGGAATTAGCATTTGATAATCATAAGGACAATAACTATTCCTTAAACTTCTTCTTTGGGCCAAATCAATACAATGTATTGAAGGCTGAAGGGAATGATTATCAGTCGATCATCAACATGGGTTGGGGTCCTATGCGTTGGATCAACCAATGGATTACAGTACCTGTATTCAACTTCCTGGATGGTTTCCATATGAGCTACGGTATCGTTATCCTTTTATTGACCTTGATGTTGAAGCTGATTCTTTCACCAATGACCTACAAGTCTTATGTCTCTATGGCAAAAATGCGTGTATTAAAACCGCAGCTGGATGAGATCAAAGCAAAAGTGGGTGAAGACAATCAAATGTTGATGCAGCAGGAGCAAATGAAATTGTACAAACAGGTTGGTGTAAATCCACTTGGCGGATGTCTTCCGCTTGTCCTACAAATGCCATTTACAATTGCGTTCTTCTACTTCTTTCCAAATTTATTTGAATTGAGAGGACAAAGCTTCTTGTTTATGAAGGATATGTCAACCTATGATACGCTGTTTACATTTGCACCTATTTTTGGATCATTCAACCACATCTCTTTGATGTGTATCTTGATGACATTGACAACATTGTTAACGACTTGGTATAACAACGCTACATCTGGTGCTACAGGACAAATGAAATACATGGGCTATATCATGCCTTTGATCTTCTTCTTTGTTTTGAATAGCTTCCCAGCAGGTTTGAACTACTACTATTTCTTAAGTGCGTTATTTACGTTCTTGACTCAGTTGGTCATTCGTTCCATGGTGAACGATGAGAAAATCCTAGCTAAATTGGAGGAAAATAAAAAGAATCCAAAAGCGGATAAAAAATCGAGCTTCCAGGCAAAAATGGAAGAAATGATGCGTGCACAACAACAGGCACAACAAAACAAAAACAAATCGTAAAATTTATTCTACTGATAAAGAAGGCTTCCAAATTGGAAGCCTTTTTTGTTTGTGAACTTTTGTAGCATTTTGTCAAACCAAACGTTAAAAAGGGTGTTAATAGGTTAAAATTTAGAATATGAACTTTAAAAACATCGCCATATTGGCCATCTTAATCGTTAGTCTTGGAAGTTGCTCTGTGATCAAGAAGAACGCGAATGAGCAAAACTCAGACATTAGCATGTCGTCAGTAATTGGAAAAAAATGGCAATTGATTGAAATCAATGGACAGCCTGTAGCGGATCAGATCAACGGCAAAATGCCTTACCTGCAGCTAGACGAAAAAAGTTACAGTGCAAGTGGCGGATGTAATGGCATCGGTGGAGAATTGACTTTATCAAAAAATGGAAAGATTAAATTTGCTCAGGGCATGTCTACGATGATGGCCTGTCCGGATATGTCTATTGAACAAGCTTTATCCAAAAACCTGATTGCTGCAGATAATTATACGATTAAGGATGGCATTCTTAGCCTAAACAAAGCTAAGATGGCTCCCCTGGCAAAATTTAAGTTAATTCAGAACAATAAACAAGAACTTAGTGGAACTTGGGAACTTGATTATATTTCCGGCCCACGGATCGCTTTCGATGGCCTATATCCCAATCGTAAACCAACAATGACATTTGATGCTGCCAGTGGTAAAGTAAATGGAAATAGTAGCTGCAATAACTACAATACGACTTTTAAAACCAATGGAAATACCATTAATTTTGGCCCGATTATGTCAACGAAAATGGCCTGCGAAGGTAATGGTGAAGCAACCTTCTTTTCGACATTGGAAAAGGTAAACACCTATAGTGTAAACGAGAATACCTTGACATTTATCATGGGAGATATTGCTATTATGCGATTTAAACGGAAATAGCAACTTGCTTTTTTGCTCCAACTGAAGTAAAAAGGGCATTGTTTAAAAAAACAATGCCCTTTTTATGCATAAAGCGATATTTGGTAACAGGAAGCCAAAAAACAGCCGGATCTCTCCTAAACAAAGGCACTAAATCCAGTTATACTTCTACCAACTATGAGTGAATTGATTTCTTTTGTCCCCTCATAGGAATAAATTGCTTCGGCATCGGCCAAAAACCTTGCGACATTATACTCCAACAGAATACCGTTTCCGCCCATGACCTCTCGCGCCTTGGAAACAATATCTCTCGTACGTAAAGAACAGAAGACTTTGGCCAGCGAGGCATGTTCATCTTTTAGTTCACCCTTATCCTGTAATTCAGATAATCTGAAGACAAGCGTTTGCATAGCTGTTAAATTGGACAACATTTCAACCAGGTGATTTTGAATAAGCTGAAAAGAAGCGATTGGTTTACCAAATTGCTTCCTTTTACGCGTATAATCCAAGGCATTTTCATAAGCACCCCGCGCACATCCTACGGCCATCCAAGCGACACCTGCTCGCGTCATCTGAAGAACCTTTCCTGTATCTTTAAAGGAATTTGCATTTTGCAGGCGATCACTTTCTGGAACGATACAATTCGCTAAAGTAATAAGGCCATTCTGCACAATGCGCAAAGCCATCTTATCTTTAATTTTTTCAACTGTAAAACCTGGATTATCCTTTCGTACAATAAACCCCTTAACTTCGCCATCATCAAGATCCCTTGCCCATACGATTGTGATATCGGAAAAGGTGGAATTCCCGATCCATTTTTTTTGACCATTTAAGACCCAACCTTCGGCTGTCTTCCTACAGGTCGTTGTCAATCCGCCTGCTGCTCCCGACCCTACTTCGGGCTCTGTTAAACCAAAAGCACCGATCACTTGCATCTGCTGCATTTTGGGCAGCCACTCTTGTTTTTGCTCTTCGGATCCGCAAATATAAATTGATCCCATGGCTAAACCACTCTGTACGCCAAAGAAAGTCGCTACAGATGCATCTACCCGTGCTATCTCCGCCGCTATGATCCCTTCCATTAATGAACTTCCCCCCATACAGCCATACCCATCGTATGTATAGCCACAAATATTTAAAGCTGCTAGTTTCGGTACTATTTCAAAAGGGAACTCATCTCTTAACCAATATTTATTGACAATTGGCTTGACTTCAGTCTCCATAAACTCCCTTACCTTCAATTGCAATGCACGATCTGAATCGTTTAATTTGCTATCCATAGCATAGAAATCACCATTAATAGGCGGTAATTCCTTTTTTTCTTTTCCTGCACTTAGCATTTTCATTAAACCATGAAGCTGCTTATCATCCATTTTTGATACGGCATCCATGACTGCTCCCAAATCCACTTTCTTCGATATTTCTTCCAATTTGCCAAAGTCTATTGATTTTGCCAAATCCATTATATTCTTTACTTTATCAAACATAATTGCAATTTCTTTTTAAGTGTTTACTTCTTAAAATAAGAAAAATAATCGAAAATTGTTTGGAAATGACATGATACAAATTGACAAGATCGAATTATCCGGTAAACAAACGAATGGACAACATCTTACCTTATATCGCCCAATCTCCCTTCAATAAAACAGTAGAATCAGGAATGTTTTGAATAAAATACAGAGTTATAAACACATGAAAAACAATGCGTTAAAAATATTTTCAAAAAAACATCTTTTTTTGGGTTACCTTTTTTGGTTACGTGTATTAAGAGATGAAAAAGAAAATTATTTCAATTTAAATTAGAAAATTAGAAAATGAAAAACGCATTAAAATTCGGTTTCTTAGGTTTAGCTTTAACTGTAGCTTTCGCATCTTGTAACAATTCAGAGAAAAAAGCTGAAGGTGCTGCAGATTCAGCTTCTGCTTTAGTTGATTCAGCTGCTAACACATTAGATTCAGCTGCTACTAAAGTTGATTCAGCTGCTGCTAAAGTTGACTCAGCTGCTGCTAAAGTTGATTCAGCTGCTACTAAAAAATAATTTAGGACTGAATAGAGCTTTTGGAAGGCCTTTTTTACGAAAGGCCTTTCTTTTTTTCAAAAAAAATAAATAGAGGGGTTACCTTTTTGCTTTAATGGTATTAACTCCTAAATAACAAGATTTAAAAATATTTTAATTTTAATAAAATGAAAAACGCATTCAAATTCGGTTTCTTAGGTTTAGCTTTAACATTGGCTTTCGCATCATGTGGTGAAACAGCGAAAAAAACTGACGCTGCTACTGATTCAGCTAACGTTGCTTTAGATTCAGCTAACACGCAATTGGATTCAGCAAAAACTGCTGTAGATTCAGCAAAATCTGCTGTAGATTCAGCTGCTGCTAAAGTTGATTCAACTAAAGCTGCTCACTAATTCGCTGAAAAAGAATTTACATCGTATAGAAAGCTTCCTTCAACAAGGAGGCTTTTTTTATATCTACACCAATTAAATTGCTAAGCTCCAAGCATTTTTTTACCTTTGCCAAAAATCATTCAATCTATGGCTTTATCATCTTTAACAGCAGTTACGCCTATTGACGGACGCTATTACAATAATACCAATGAACTTTCAGCATTTTTTTCCGAATTTGCTTTAATAAAATATCGTGTACGCGTAGAAGTCGAGTATTTTATTGCATTAAGTGAATCCGGCATTGCTCAATTGCAACAGTTTGACAAAACACTCAATGAAAAATTGCGGGATATCTACCGGAATTTTTCTGAAGAAGATGCCATTTGGATCAAAAACACAGAGAAAGTTACAAACCATGATGTTAAAGCTGTTGAATATTTTCTAAAGGATCAATTCGAAAAATTAGGATTACAGGACTACCTTGAATTCATTCATTTCGGTTTGACTTCACAAGATATCAATAATACAGCGATTCCACTTTCCTGGAAAGAAGCCATTAAAGAAAGCTATACACCGGCAATCGAAGAGTTGCTTCATGAGTTAAAATCATTAGCAACGTCATGGTCAGACATCCCGATGTTGGCACGTACCCACGGACAACCTGCATCTCCAACTCGCTTGGGTAAAGAGTTTTATGTTTTTATCGAGCGCATAGAACGTCAATTGCAACTATTACATCAAGTACCGTATTCAGCGAAATTTGGTGGTGCAACTGGTAATTTTAATGCACATCACGTTGCATATCCAGCGACAAATTGGATCAATTTTGGTAATAATTTTGTAAACAATATCTTGGGCTTAGACCGTTCACAAACGACCACACAGATTGAGCATTACGATAACTTTGCTGCAAGCTGTGATGCCTTAAAACGGATAAACAATATTGTCATCGATTTATGCCGTGACATTTGGACATATATTTCGATGGAATATTTTAAACAAAAAATCACTGCGGGCCAAATCGGTTCTTCGGCGATGCCACATAAAGTCAACCCAATTGACTTTGAAAATGCAGAAGGAAATTTAGGTATTGCAAATGCAATTTTTGAACACCTTGCGGCTAAATTACCTGTTTCCCGTCTTCAACGGGATTTAACAGATTCTACGGTATTACGTAATATTGGTGTTCCATTTGCACATACCCTAATTGCTATTAAATCGACTTTGAGAGGGTTACGCAAATTGATTTTAAACGAACAGGCATTGGCTAACGATCTTGAAAATAATTGGGCTGTTGTTGCGGAGGCACTACAAACTATATTAAGAAGGGAAGGCTATCCAAAGCCGTATGAAGCTTTAAAGGACTTAACACGTACCAACACACATGTTACAAAAGAAACGATTGCAACATTTGTTGATAATCTCAATGTATCAGCCGAAGTTAAAGAGGAACTGAAAGCGATCAGTCCTTCTAACTACACAGGTGTCACTTTGTAAGCTTTTACTTATAGATGACCTTAACAAAGCTTCATTTGAACTATATTTGCTTGGAATAAAAATAGATACTACATGGCTACGATTAACGTATATACAGAGTCTACACCCAACCCTTCTACAATGAAGTTCTTGGTCAATAAATTGTTGATCAACGGTAGTGTGGATTTTCCAAATAAAGAAGCAGCACAAGATTCACCGTTTGCACTTGAATTATTCAAATTTAACTTTGTAAATGGGGTATTTTTTGCGAGTAATTTTGTGACCATTACCAAAACTGATGATGCGGAATGGGAAGACATTGAAGCCTTGCTAAAAGACTTTGTAAAAGGTGCTGTAGAGTCTGAACTTGCTGTAAAAACGGTACACCATGATGCCGAGGTTAATTTTGAAGGCACCGAAACTGAAGTAAAGATACAACAAGTATTACATGATTATGTAAGACCTGCTGTTGAACAAGATGGTGGAGCAATCCATTATAAATCCTTCAACGAAGGTATTGTGACAGTTGAACTAAAAGGTTCTTGCAGTGGCTGTCCATCTTCGACAATCACATTAAAAGCAGGAATTGAGGGCTTGTTGAAACGCATGGTTCCAGAAGTGACTGAAGTTGTCGCTGAGGCCATGTAATCATAGCTATTCGATACAATAAAAAAAGGATTCAGTAATTAATTTTGCTGAATCCTTTTTTTATTCACTATTCTTAAGAAGAAATAATCGCTATACGATATCTGCTTGGTACAGCAATTTTTTAACCTAATTGACTACTTCAAATGAATCTTTAAGCGGGAGATTAACAGAAGAATTACCGATAAATAGTTCAAATTTGCCGGGTTCAACTGTCCAGTTATTATTGCGATCCAAAAGTTCAAGATGGGCAGGTAAGACCATAAACTGTAAGGTCTTCTTCTCCCCTGGATTAAGTTCAACTTTTTCGAATCCACGCAAATCCATCTCATAAGTCGTTACCGAAGACAGCAAATCTTTGATATAAAGCTGAACGACTTCGGCACCTTTCCTCTTTCCTATGTTCTCAACATCAACCGTAACTGTTAGAGAATCTGTTGGTCTGATCTGTTTCTTGGTGAGTTGTAAATTTGAAAAACTAAAATCGGTGTAGCTTAATCCATATCCAAAAGGGTATAAAAAGCCAACAACCCGGCTGTTTCCCCAGCCATTGGGCCCGACCCCAGGCTGCCCCGCCTGTGCAGCGGGCTTGGTCGGAAAATTCATTTCAACCTGTCCGACGGACTTTGGAAATGAAATAGGCAATTTTCCACTAGGACTATATGCTCCAAACAGCATTTCGGCAAGAACATTTCCCGACTGATTGCTAAGAAACCAACTCTCTACGATTGCAGGTAGATACTTATTTTCCCAATTGACAGTAAGCGGACGGCCATTGACAAGTACCAGCACAATAGGTTTACCTGTTTCCTTCAATTTCATTAAATAGTCGCGTTGCTTGCCGGGCAAATTTAGATCTGACCGCGACCGACTTTCACCGACTTCCCGTTCCGACTCGCCCATTACGGCTATGATTAGGTCAGATTCTTTACCGAGACGAACACCGTCGGCCATCTTTTCCAGCTCCTCGCTTGACAAGTCTGTTGGAATAATCTCACTCTCAGGCCAGTTTTTATCCACGACATCTACCCCTTTGGCATAATCAACCCGAAGTGCCTTTGTTTTTGCATAGTTTATGATCCCATCTTTGATGGTTGTGATCGGATTATTGGAAGGTCCATAGCGACTTGTCGTATAATTTGTTGCCTCTGCCATTGGTCCCGTAACCAAAATTCGTTTGTATTTATTCACGTCTATTGGAAGAAGATTCTGTTCATTTTTCAAAAGTACAATTGACTCCCTATTTATTTGAAGTGATACTTCTTCATCTGCGGGGGTATGCACCTTTTTATCGGCTATCGCTGTATCTTCTCTCAATGGATGATCAAATAAACCCAGTTTAAATTTCACGGTCAGGACTTCGCGAACCCGCTGATCCAATATTTTGATATCCAGCCCTCCTTCTTCTATTAGTTCCATTAGTGGCGTTAGATATGTGCTCGGTGGATCAAAATTTGTCCGCACATTCAAACCCGCCTCTAATGCCTGTTTAATAGCATCTTTATAGTTTGCAGCAACATGGTGTTTGTTGTAAATAAACTCTAGCGCCTCACTGTCGGACACCACATATCCTTCAAAACCATAATCTTTTCGGAGTAAGTCCTGTAAAAAATAGCTACTGGCTGATACAGGCACGCCATCATAATCATTATAACTACTCATGACTCCCAAAGGTTTTGCTTCCTTTATGACCCTTTTAAATGGATAGAGGTGAAGCGAATGCATCTCACGAAAGCCAACATGAGGATCCGTACGTGCATTGCCATCTCTTCCCCCTTTGGGCACAGAATAGACCGCATAATGTTTCAATGTGGATGCGACGCCATTTTGTTGAATTCCTAAAACAACTTGTTTCCCCATTTCGGCGATATGAAACGGATCTTCCCCATAGGTTTCAACCACTCTTCCCCAGCGCGGATCTCTAGAAACATCAAGAATAGGCGTATAGACATTGGTATAGCCCAGATATTTGGCTTCCCTACCAATTATATCGCCAGCTTTACGTACCAGTGAAGTATTCCATGTACTTCCAATATTGATTGGCGCCGGCAGGGAGGTAGCGCGATCATGATTGAGTCCATGAATCCCCTCATTGGTAAAATCAACGGGAATACCAAGTCGTGTGTTTTCCACAAACCATTTTTGAACATTATTTAAGGCTTGCGCATGGCGGCTGAAGGGATACGAAAATGAACTTTTTGCCGACTTATTATAAGCCAGGCTATTCAACATTTCGTCGATATTGGCCAAGCCGTGTTTCCAAATCTCTTTGTCCCAAGCGGCAGTGGGCTGCTCATCTTTCAAAACCCGCCCATAACCGTAGAGTGTAACCGTCTGATTGGCCTTTTCTTGAACAGTCATTTGAGCCAACAGATCCTCCACGCGACTGGCTATTTTCTGTTTGGGGTCTTCATAAATATCCTTTTTCCCATTTTTGTTAAAATCGATCCAACCCTTATGGTAAATGTTGATGTGCTGGGCAGAACAATGCAAATAAAGGGCTGAGAGCGCTGAAATAATAAGGCTGCTTTTGAGTTGATTAGGCATTATGCTGAAAATTGTTGGTTTTATAAAGTGAAGCAAGGTACAAAAAAAATAAAAATCCGCAGATCAAACATATCTTCAATCTGGGATAAGTCAATATAAATTCATTTTTTAACAAGCATCTAGCTTAAAAATAGTTAACTTTACGACCAATTGTGAAACCAACAAAAAAAATGAGTGCAGATATTAACAAACTAGAACAAATTGCATCACAGGTAAGACGTGATATCGTACGTATGGTACACGCTTGTCAATCAGGACACCCAGGTGGTTCGTTAGGTTGTACAGATTACTTTGTGGCGCTTTATTTCAATGCAATGAAACGCAATCCTTCCTTTGACATGGATGGAAAAGGAGAAGATTTATTCTTCCTGTCAAATGGACATATCTCTCCTGTATTTTACAGTACATTGGCGCATGCGGGATATTTTGAAGTGAGCGAATTAGCAACGTTCAGAAAAATCAATTCCAGACTTCAAGGTCACCCAACAACACACGAAGGCCTTCCGGGCATTCGTATTGCTTCGGGATCTTTGGGCCAAGGATTATCTGTTGCAATTGGTGCCGCACAGGCAAAAAAATTGAATAAAGACAATAATCTAGTTTATGTATTAATGGGTGATGGCGAATTGCAGGAGGGCCAAGTTTGGGAAGCTGCAATGTACGCACCACACAACAAAATCGACAATTTGATCGCTACTGTTGACTATAACAAAGCACAAATTGACGGATCTACAGATCAAGTATTATCTCTTGGTGATCTTCGTGCAAAATGGGAAGCATTTGGCTGGGATGTGATGGAAATTGCTAAAGGCAATGACATGAATGCTGTTGTTGCAGGTTTAGCAGAAGCTAAATCACGTACAGGAAAAGGTAAACCAGTCATTATTCTGATGCATACTGAAATGGGTAGCGGTGTTGATTTTATGATGGGTTCTCATAAATGGCATGGTGTTGCTCCAAATGACGAACAATTGGCGTCGGCGTTGAATCAGCTTACAGAAACTTTAGGAGATTACTAGCATGAAAAAATATACTTATACAGAGTCAAAAGATACACGTTCAGGATTTGGTGCGGGCTTACTAGAAGCAGGAAAGCAAGATGAGAATGTAGTTGCATTATGTGCTGATTTAATCGGTTCGTTAAAAATGAACGATTTTATCAAAGAATTTCCTGAGCGCTTTTTCCAAATCGGTATTGCGGAAGCAAACATGATGGGTATTGCTGCCGGACTTACGATCGGTGGTAAAATCCCATTCACAGGTACATTTGCAAATTTTTCGACAGGCCGTGTTTATGATCAGATTCGCCAATCGATTGCTTACTCGGACAAAAATGTAAAGATTGCCGCATCGCATGCTGGTCTAACCTTAGGTGAAGATGGTGCAACTCACCAAATCTTAGAAGATATCGGTTTGATGAAAATGTTACCAGGAATGACAGTGATCAATCCTTGTGATTTCAATCAAACAAAAGCGGCTACAATTGCAGCAGCCAAATATCATGGACCAGTTTATTTGCGTTTTGGCCGTCCTGTAGTTCCTAACTTCACTCCTGCTGATCAGGAATTTGTGATTGGTAAGGCGGTATTATTAAATGAAGGAACGGATGTTACAATCATTGCTACAGGTCATCTGGTATGGGAAGCTATCCAAGCTGGTGAGAAATTAGCTGAGTTGGGCATCAACGCTGAGATTATCAATATCCATACAATCAAACCTTTGGATGAAGAAGCTATTTTAAAATCTGTTGCTAAAACCAAATGTGTCGTAACGGCGGAAGAGCATAATCGTCTTGGCGGTTTAGGTGATAGCGTTGCTCAGGTATTAACAAGAGAGTTGCCTACTCCACAAGAATACGTTGCTGTAAATGATAGTTTTGGAGAATCAGGTACTCCTGCTCAATTGATGGAAAAATACGGTCTGAATGCAGCGGCTATTGTTGCAGCGGCTCAAAAAGTAATCAAAAGAAAATAACAAAACTACGCAAGTCAATATATGGATGACGCTTTAATTATAGCAAAATTCGCCGAAGAGAGTACGCGAGAAGAAGCTTTCCGTTTATTGTTGAAGAAATATCAACAGAAGATTTATTGGCATGTGCGAAGAATGGTCATCGATCATGACGATGCGGACGATGTTGTACAAGATATCTTTGTGAAAGTATGGAAGAACCTTGGGAACTTCCGCGAAGACTCACAGTTATATACGTGGCTTTATCGTATTGCAACAAATGAATGTATTACCTTCTTAAATAAGAAAAAGCAAAAGCAGAACGTGTCGTTGGATGACGACACGACTGCTTATCTGGCAGAAACGCTTGCTGATGGCAATTATTTCAATGGTGATAGAGCTCAAATGAAATTACAACAGGCTTTGTTGACCTTGCCAGAGAAGCAAAAATTGGTCTTCAATATGAAATATTTTGAAGACATGAAATATGAAGAGATTTCAGAAGTCCTCGGAACAAGTGTTGGAGCGCTTAAAGCCTCCTATCATTTGGCCGTCAAAAAAATAGAGGCATTTTTTAACAACAACGATTAAACCTTTTAGCGAAATTAGGTTCTAACAGATACTATGAAGGAAAATGGCACATATCATGATGGGCTGGAGCCTACAAATCTTCCAGCATCGTTGCGTGAAAATCCATTTGGCTTACCTGAAAATTATTTCAGTGATTTAGAATCAAAAATAATTACGCAAGTCAAATTGATTGAATGCAAGGAAGAATCCATCTTTGAGGTTCCAGAAGGATATTTTGATAGCCTATCTGAGGCCATTATGTGTAAAGTAGCAGAAGATAATTTAAAAAATCAAATTGCTACTGACGGCTTTAAAATTCCTGAAAATTATGCTTCCGAACTATCTTCAACTATCCTCAACCGAATTTTAGAAGACAAATTAAAAGAAACGATTGCATCTGATGGCTTTACAATGCCTTCTGCTTATAATCAAACTCTTGAAGATTCCATCTTCGCCCGTTTAGCTGAGCAGGAATTGAAGAAAACAGTTCCTACAGATGGTTTCTCTGTTCCTGTTGGTTACGAAGAAACAATTGAAACGACTATTTTTGCTCGTATTGCTGAAGAGAAACTCAAAGAAACTGTTGTGACTGAGGGCTTTGTTGTACCACCACATTATTTTGAAACTCTTTCCAACAGTATTATTAATGCTGTGCAGGAACCTGAAAAAGATCATACACCTATCCATCAAATAGGAAGACCGAAAAAATGGTATGCACGTTATGCTGTTGCAGCATCTTTTGCTGCCATGTTGAGCATAGGAGGATATTGGGGGTATCAGTATCAACAACAAAACGCAGCTCCCGTAGAAACAGTTGCAGAAGAACAGTTGAGCCAACATTTGTCAGAAATTCCTAAGCAGGAAATTATTAATTACCTTGCGGCTTCAGCTTCTGGTGATGATATGATTTATATGTCCCAGTATACCGATGAAGCGAATCTCCCTACCAAGGGATTTGGGAGTAATGTATCTAAACAAGAAATAGAAGATTATCTAAATTATACCTTATAATGATGTTCAATAAAAAATACATATGGATAACATTGTTCTTTAGTATATTTTCTATTGCCTTGGGCTTTGCACAAGACAAAAATCGATTTCAAGCTATAGAAAATGAAAAAATAGCTTACATTACTAAAGAACTAGATTTAACGCCAAGAGAGGCTCAGCAATTCTTTCCGCTCTATAACGAGTATAGCCAAACACTTTGGGATATCAGGAAAGAAAAATTGAATGGTGCTCCCAAAAATAGTTTTAGAGGTGGTTCCAGAGATATCTTACAGTATGATGCTAAAGAAGTGGAGATCAAAAAAGAATACCGGGCCAAATTTGCCAAAGTTATTGGCAATGCGCGGGCATCGCAATTTTTTGAAGTGGAACAGGAATTCAGGGAGCATCTATACAAATCCCTACAGAATAGAAGAAAATAATCTTGAAAATAAAAAAGAAGTCTTAAAGACTTCTTTTTTATTTTCGGACATTTGTAAAATCATGTTAAGCAACAGAGAATTATTTTTAATGAATACTGCTCAAACATCTAGCTCACCTAGATTGGTTGAAGTAGTTAAGGCTGAAGGTGTCTACCTTTATGGCCCCAATGGGGAAGAATACATGGATTTGGTCTCCGGCTTCAATGTCAGCAATATAGGCCATCGGCATCCGAAGGTTTTAGAGGCTATAAAATCACAATTGGAGCAGTACTTACACGTCACCGTTTATGGTGAATTTGTGCAGGCGCCACAGGTGCAATTTGCTACAGAATTACTAGCAGAACTTCCCGCTAATTTTCAATCAGTCTACCTCACCAACAGTGGAACGGAAGCGGTAGAGGGCGCTATGAAAATAGCAAAGAAATATACTGGTCGCAGGCAGATTATCGCGGCAAAAAAAGCGTACCACGGCAGCACGCAAGGTGCACTCAGTCTGATCGGAAACGATGAGTATCGCAAAGCCTATGCCCCCCTCCTTCCCGAGATAGATTTTATCGGGTTCAATGATATGGAAGATCTAACAAGGATTACGGAACAAACTGCAGCTGTCATCCTCGAAGCGATTCAGGGAGAAGCTGGTGTTCGCGTCCCAGATATCGCTTACATGCAAGCTATCAGAAAACGCTGCGATGAAACAGGTACATTACTCATTTTTGACGAGATTCAAACTGGTTTTGGTCGTACTGGCCGTCTTTTCGCTTTTGAACATTTTGCAATTGTCCCAGATATCCTGTTGCTCGCCAAAGGTATCGGTGGTGGCATGCCTTTAGGTGCATTTGTTGCAGCCAAAGAAGTGATGGACGTTATTAAGGACAATCCCATGCTTGGACATATCACCACTTTTGGGGGACATCCTGTAAGCTGTGCCGCAGCACGTGCTTCACTAAGCGTTATCAAAGAAGAAAAATTAGTCGAACAGGTTGAAAGAAAATCGCTTTTATTTAAAGAAAAACTCAAACACCCTTCCATCAAAGAAATTCGTGGATTGGGTCTTATGATGTGTCTGCAACTAAATTCTTTTGATCAAGTCTATAATGTGAGTAAATACTGTGCTGAAAACGGGATAATGATCGATTGGTATCTGCATTGTGAAACAGCATTGCGTGTCGCCCCGCCATTGACAATTACAGACTTTGAAATCGAAAAAGCGTGTAACATCATTATAAAAGGTTTGGAAAAGTATGCTTAAAGTATGTAACTTTAATCAGAACAAAAACCTAATAATGAACACAAACCGCAGATCATTTATCAAAAAAAGCATTATTGGCACCGGTCTATTGACTGGCGCCAATTTACTGGGAAACGATGTCTTCGCGCACGATTCAAAATCCAGTCCCTCAAAAATCAGTTTAAATAATGATGACATCATTTTATTTCAGGGCGACTCCATTACAGATGTGGGCCGGGATAGAAATAACAGAAATGCCAATGACACTGGTGCGCTGGGTCATGGTTATGCTTTATTGGCTGCCAGCCAGCTCTTAAATAAATATCCAGCAAAGAAACTAAAGGTGTATAATACAGGTATCAGTGGAAACCGTGTACCCGATCTTCAAAAGCGCTGGACAGAAGATACATTAGCGATTAAACCAACCGTATTGAGTATTCTGATTGGTGTAAACGACTTCTGGCGCACGATCGATCGCGGAGCACAGACTACGGTTGAAGAGTATAAATCGCAATACCAAGAGTTATTACACGAGACACTACAAAAGCTGCCAAATGTCAAATTGATTATTGGCGAGCCCTTTGCAGTAAAGGGAGTTGGTCACATCACAGACGCATGGTATCCAAAATTTTTGGCTTATCAAGAATCTGCCCGTGAAATCGCCAAAGAATTTGGTGCAATTTTAATTCCTTATCAAAAGGTATTCGACAATGCTCAAAAGAACGCCCCTGGCGCCTATTGGGCAGCGGACGGCGTACATCCCACGCTTGCTGGGGCACAAATGATGGCCTCAGCCTGGATGGACTGCATCAAGTAATAAAAGATAAGAGCGGATACTTTATTGAAATCCGCTCTTTCTTTTTTAACATGTGCTATATGTTAAACCTAAATTTCTTTGTAAGGTGTTTTTTGTAGATTGGGAAGAAAATAAGCCACAATACCGATCAATGGCAGATAGGAACATAAGTGATAAATAAACTCGATGGAAGTATGATCGGCCTGCCAGCCAAGTACAGCGGATCCAATCCCCCCCATTCCAAATGCAAAACCGTAAAATAAGCCTGAGACCATACCCAATTTTTTAGGCAATAGTTCTTGCGCATAAACAATAATTGCTGGAAAAGCTGATGATAAGATCAACCCAATAATCACGATTAATATCCCCGTCATTGTAAGCCCGACATAGGGTAATGCCAATGCAAATGGCGCAACGCCCAAGACGGAGAACCAGATGACATATTTGCGTCCAAATCGATCGCCGAATGCGCCGCCCAATAGCGTTCCCACCGCAACAGCTATCAGAAAATAAAATAGATAGACTTGCGCTTCCACTTCATTGATCCCGAATTTCTTGATTGTATAAAACTGGAAGTAATTTGTAATACTTGCTATATAGAAGTATTTTGAAACAATCAATAATAGGAGTATAATAACGGTGACGACAATTCGGCTATTGGTGAGATCAGGTACGCGGATTGTTCTCTTCGTTGATCTAGCAGAGTTTTGAAGTTTCTTTTTATACCAACTACCGATATAATAAGATATAAATTGGCCGAGAATGGTAAATAAGCACATCCAGGCGATCGCCTGTTGCCCTCTCGGTAAAACCAAAAAAGCGACAATGATTGGAGCCATTGCGGTCCCTGCATTGCCTCCGATCTGAAAAATAGATTGTGCCATACTTCTTCTTCCTCCTGACGCCATATAAGCTACACGTGAAGATTCAGGATGAAAGATTGAAGAACCAATCCCAACGAGAAAAACAGAAAATAAGATCCATTCATAACTGTGTGCTTTCGAAAACAAAAGCATACCGAGAAGTGAAAAAGACATCCCTATAATCTGGGAGTATGGTACAGGATGTTTATCCGTAAATGAGCCAACAACAGGTTGAAATATTGAAGCTGCTATCTGATAAACCATTGTAATCATCCCAACCTGCGAAAAGCTTAGATGATGCTCTTCTTTGAGCAGGGGATAGGTTGCTGGTATCACTCCTTGAATCATATCATTCAAAAGATGCACCATGCTCACAGCAAACAAAATAGAAAAAATAGGTCTACTCGCTTTCTCTTGTATCATGACGTCGTTAAAAATTAAAAAGGTTGATTTTCACAAACCAACCCAGACTATCTTCATATAATAATTATAATACGCGGACCAACAATCCTTTCAGATACTCCCCTTCTGGGAACGAAGCCCGTACAGGATGATCTTCAGGTTGATGAAATTGTCGGATAAACTGAATTTCCTTTCCAGCATCCAGTGCTGCCCAAGCAAGTACCTGTTTGAACGTATCCATATCCATCGCACCTGAGCAAGAAAATGTCGCTAATAAACCACCACTTTTTAACAACATCAATCCGCGGCGATTCAGGTCTTTATACGCCCTTGATGCTCTTTCCAATGCAGATCGAGAGGGTGCATATTTCGGTGGATCTAGGACAATCAGATCAAATTTTTCTCCTTCATCAATGAATTTACGCAATTGCTTGTTTACATCAGACAATATTGCTTTATGTCGACTAGGTTCAAAACCATTTTCAACAATATTCTTTTCCAGGGTTTCAATAGCCAGTGCAGAACTATCTACAGATATGACTTCTGCAGCGCCACTTTTCAAACTATTTAACGTAAAACCACCGGAATAGCAAAAACAATCTAGGACTCGTTTATTCAAAACGTAGTTGGCCGTTAGCTGGCGATTTTCACGTTGGTCGCAATAAAATCCCGATTTTTGCCCATCAATAATGTTAACCTTATAATGAATGCCATTTTCGATAACGTCGACAAATTCAGATGGAAGTTCTCCAAACAAAAGCCCATTGGTATTGGGTAAACCTTCATGTTCGCGGGATTTCAGATCACTACGCTCATAAATTCCTGTGGGTTGCAGTAAAGCATTCAATTCTTCGATGATAACTGATTTGACTTTTTCAACCCCAACTGAGTGAACCTGAATCGATATAAAATCTGCGTATTTATCTGCAATAAGTCCAGGAAGAAAATCTGCTTCAGCAAAGATTAAACGAACCGTATTGGTAACACCATGTTGCAACAGATGCTGCCTTGCAGCTACAGCCTTCTGAACACGGGCACGCCACCAATCTGCATCAATCTGTACTTGAGGATTCCATTCCAATAAACGAATGGCTACACGCGAGCTATTGTGAAATAGACCATAGGCAATAAATTCACGTTCAGCATTGTAAACGCCAACAACTTCGCCATCTTCAATTTTATCGGACAATGATTTAATTGCTCCGGAAAATACCCAAGGATGCAATTGCCAGGCAGCTTTATCCTTACCCTTATTCAAATAAACTGATTTCATTGTTGCAAAATTAACTTATTAATTCGACATCCTGATGAAACTTTCCTGATAAAACAATCTAACATCCTCAATACATTATATATTTCCCAAAAATTCTTTTAATCCAAAAAACTCAACTATTTCTGAATAAAAATAAAAGGGCTCCTAAAGGAGCCCTCAACGTTTAGTTATGGTTGATTAAATATTTTTTGAAGGCTTCAAAATCAACTTTCAAAGATTCTGCTAATTTCTCTTTTCCTTGCAATGTTTCTGCGCCGACAGGCAAAACTATTTTTTCGAATACATCTGCTGCTATTGCATCAGGGAATTTGCAGGGATGTGCTGTTGATAAGAAAACTGAAGCATACGGACCGGGATGCTCATTTGCATAAGCACGAGCGCCAAGCCAGGCGATTGCTGTATGCGGACAGGCGATATAATTCGATTCTTCAAGTAATTTCTGCATTCCTTCTTTTGTTTCTTCATCTGTAAAAGTATAAGAAGAAAGCATATTTTTTAATTCAGCCACATTTCCGCCAAAGAGATCCTGTATACGTACCCAGTTGCTTGGATTCCCAACATCCATGGCATTGCTTAAGGTTTGAACAGAAGGCAGTGGTTCATATTTACCTGAAGAAAGGAATCTGGGAACGGTATCATTGACGTTTGTTGCTGCTACAAAATGCTTTACTGGAAGTCCCATTTTATAGGCCAATAAACCAGCCCCTATATTACCAAAATTACCACTCGGCACTGTAAATACGACCTCATTGACTCCTTGTGACTTCAATTGTGCATACGCATAAAAATAATAAAATGTCTGTGGGATCAGCCGTGCTATATTGATTGAATTAGCTGAGGTCAAACGCAATATAGCATTGAGTTCGGCATCACTAAAAGCTTGTTTTACCAATGATTGACAGTCGTCAAAAGTTCCTTCTACCTCAATAGCGCGAATATTTTGTCCATTAGTGGTCAGTTGTAATTCCTGAACCTCCGAGACTTTACCTTTAGGATATAGGATCGTCACACGTGTTCCTTCTACCCCCAAAAAGCCCAAGGCAACAGCTCCACCGGTATCCCCTGATGTCGCGACAAGTACGTCCAGTAATTTATCGTCAGTCTTTGAAAAATACCCCATGACCCTACTCATAAAGCGAGCTCCAAAATCCTTAAAGGCATAAGATGGCCCATGAAATAGTTCGAGCACAGCGGTGCTCTCGGTCAAGAATTTTACAGGAGCATCAAAATTGATGGCATCGTTCACAATCTGTTTTAAATCGTCTTTGGGAATATCATTTCCCAATAGTGTAGAAGCTACTTCAAAAGCAATCTCCTGCAAGGAATACTGTTGAATATTCTTAATGAACAGCGGATCCAATTGTGGTATCTGTTCAGGCATATATAACCCTTTGTCTGCAGGGAGAGAATTGAAGACCGCATCTTTGAAGGAGACTTCTAATGTTTTATTATTTGTACTATAAAATTTCATATGTAAATAATCTTTTGTAAAGGCCAATAAAACATCCTGTTATTTTCATTCGTGTTGACTTTAGAATGTGGATATTTCATTTTATTATCTTTTCTGAGGCAATAATCAATTAACCTAAGATTTTATAAACCTCGTTTCTGTCCTTAAATAATTTTTAATCTAATATTCTGGGTCCTTCCACATTGACACGGGAAACATAGCCAAAACTATCAATTTCATTTTCTTTGAGATGAGTTTGTATTTTGTCGGCAATATCCTTTGCTATTTTTTCATCCCGTGTTATTGCAACGACGGAAGGTCCTGAGCCAGAAATACCAAAACTCAAGGCGCCATTTTTCAAGGCAATCTCTTTCATTTCATAAAACTGGGGAATTAAAATTGCACGAGTTGGCTCAATAAGAATATCTTTCATGCTTCGCGCAATGAGATCATAATCTTCCTTGAACAACGCGGCAACCAATCCCGCGATATTTCCCCATTGTGTCACGGCGTCTTTTAACAACACTTTATCTTTTATAAGTTGTCTTGCGTCACGTGTGGGAACATCGACCTGTGGAAAAACGACCGCTGCTACGAGTTCTTTTGGTGAAGGGATGGAAATAACATCCAAAGGTTCATTTCCCCGAATTAATGTTATGCCGCCATAAAGCGCCGGGGCAACATTATCAGCATGGCCTGTACCGCAGGCCAAACGCTCACCTTCAACACAAAACGGCAGTAATTCCTCTTTTGTCAAAGGGTTTCCAAGCATGGTATTGATGGCAAAAAGCCCAGCCACGGTACTTGCTGCACTGGAGCCTAGTCCCGATCCAATTGGCATATGTTTATGCAATTCAATTTCGACACCTACCTTTGAAGAGATATTCAAGGCCTGTAATAGATATTGAACACAGGCAGATACGGTATTCTTATCAGGATCGAGTGGTAGTCTTCCATCGTCGCCAGTTATTTCCCGAATCGTTACTCCAGGTTGTTGCGTGCGCCGCATAACCACCTCATCACCGGGTTCCTCGACAGCAAAACCCAATATATCAAAACCACAGATCATATTTGCGACAGTTGCAGGCGCAAAAACACGAACTTCCGACAGCATGCCGTCTAAATTTATCACCTTATCCTTGAGATACTCCACATTTAAATTATTGGCCATCACGTAATTTTTATTTTCCTTGAATAGTTTTTATGCTCCAACATTGACCAAATCTGCAAATACACCTGCAGCTGTCACCTCAGCCCCCGCACCAGGACCTTTTACGACAAGGGGACGTTCTTTGTACCGCTCTGTTGTAAACGATATAATGTTATCGCTGCCTGATAAAGCATAAAAAGGATGGTTTTCATCAACGAACTGAATTGCAATGGATACCTTCCCATTTTCCAATTTCCCAATGTAGCGGATCACTTTATTTTCATCAGCTGCTTTCTTTTTCATTGCTTCAAAATATTGGTTTTCCCGTTGCAATTCTGTGTAAAAAGATTCTACAGTATCTGCTTTCAAGCATGCTGGCGGCAGTATCGCACCGAGGTCAACATCATCGGCTTCCACAGCATATCCTGCGTCCCTGGCTAAAATGAGCATTTTACGCATAAAATCTATTCCGCCTAAGTCATCCCGAGGGTCTGGTTCGGTGTATCCGAGTTCCTGCGCCTGTTTGACGACATCATAAAAAGAAGCATCTGCTTTAAAATTATTAAAGATATATGAGATTGTTCCAGATAGAATAGCCTCTATCTTCACGATACGGTCACCACTCAACATCAAGTCTCTAAGTACTCTAACGATAGGTAATCCTGCGCCTACATTTGTTTCATAGAAGAAATCGACACCATGGCGATGGGCAGTATCACGGAGTGTCCTATATTGCTCATACTTGCCTGAATTCGCAATCTTATTGCAAGTAACAATTGAAATATTGGACTTAAAAATATCCTCATAGTAGGTCGCCGGTAATTTGCTTGCAGTATTATCGATAAATACGCAGTTTGGCAGATTCAGCGCCTTCATTCGTTCGATAAACAATGCTAGGTCTGACTCGGTTCCATTTTTAGCAAGTTCATCAGACCAATTATTTAAATCAACACCTTCAGTATTAAAAAGCATCTTACGGCTATTTGAAATGCCAACAACTTTAATTTCAATATCATTTTTATCCAGTAGAAAATCATGCTGACTTTCCAGTTGTTTAAATAACGTTGCACCAATGTTGCCGGTACCGATATTAAATACATGCAAAGTTTTCTTCAGCTCTGCGAAAAACGCGTCATGTACAGCATTGAGCGCCTTTGCTAAATCTTCTTTACCTATAATAACGGAAATATTGTATTCAGATGAGCCTTGTGCAATGGCGCGAACATTAATACCGTTCCTTCCTAGAGCTGCAAATAATCGTCCAGACATACCGGGTGTCTTTTTCATATTTTCACCCACGATGGCTAGGACCGACAGATTTTCTTCAATCGCAGGAACGACCAATTTGTTAGCCTGGATTTCAAGCTCAAACTCCACTTCGATCAACTGTATAGCGCGTTTTGCATCCGATGGGTTTACTGCAAATGTGATACTATGTTCGGAAGAAGACTGGGTGATTAGCACAACATTGATTTGCTCTCTAGCCAAAAGCGTAAAAAGCCTTCCGCTAAAACCAGACTTACCAATCATACCCGATCCGCTAAGATTGATGACAGAAATATCTGATATAGAAGAAATTCCTTTTATTGGCAGCGCAGTTTTTCCGCTATCAAACTGAATCACTGTACCGGAAAAATCAGGTTCAAAGGTATTTCGAATCACAATCGGTATTTTCTTTAGGAAGGCTGGAATCATTGTCGGCGGATAAATCACCTTAGCCCCAAAATAAGAGAGTTCCATTGCCTCTGTATACGATAATACAGGTAGGGAAAAAGCTTTCTTTACAATACGTGGATCAGCTGTTAACATACCATTCACATCTGTCCAAATTTCAATGGCTGTTGCATCCAATATGGCTCCGAAAATTGCGGCAGTATAATCTGACCCACCTCTTCCCAAAGTGGTTATACGTCCATTTTCATTACTCCCGATAAAACCTGTGACAAACAGAAGCTTATCACTATGTGTTATGTACAGTGATTTTACCAATTGCTCAGTCAGTGGTTCATTTAAATGAGCATTCCCAAAATTTGAATCAGTCTTCACGTAATGAGATGCATCAACAAATAGCGATTCAGGAATATATTGTTCCATCACCTTAGATACCATATAATTCGAACAGCGCTCGCCGTAACTTAGGATCAAATCTTTGCTCTGGTTGCTCAGCTCCTTTAGTGCAAAAATGCCTTGGAGCAGGTCTTCTATTTCGTTAAAAAACAACTTTAGCTTTGTAAATACAGGATTTTGATATTTCACAGCCAGAAGCTCTTTAACAACCGTAAAATGCTTATCCTCCAAGGATTTTAGACCATCCGAAAAGGACTTGCCTTCCGCAGCATCCTCAGCCAATTGAGTAAGCAAGTTTGTTACCCCTGACATAGCTGATAACACAACCAATGGTTTTTCCTTTGCATCATAAGATTTTTTCACAATGCTCAGGACCGCCTTTAAACTTTCTACCGTGCCGACCGATGTGCCTCCAAATTTTAGAACTTTCATACTGTTTTATACTGTTTGTTTAGATTGATGATTTTTGTGCTAAAAAAGAAGCGCTTTCCTTTTTGGAGGAAAGCGCTTCTAAATATTGTGTCTACTATTATATACAACGAAACTACTTCCTCCTAAGTTTTATCCCGGTGGTAATAATAATCGACGTAATAATTGTATTTGTGTTCATTGTTTTTGCTTATGTTTTGTAAATATAGAACAAATATTATCACTTTACCAAAGAAAATTAATATTTTTTTTAAGATTTACAATGAGAATCCAAATAGAGTGGCATTCTATCATCATAGGGATATTTTCACATGTAGTAGACGATTTACTTTGTGTAGTCAATGCTCTACAGACGCATTAATTCTCAATACACCCAAGAGTCTCTTGGAAAGATGTTAAAATTGTTAAAATTTCGTTAAATACTCTGAAATAAATTTGACCTTAAACTGATATTGTATTATATTCGCAACAGTGCTGTCCAAAATAGATGACAGTGTTGAATTTTTAAAAGTTAAATGTTGTACAAAAAAGCGATTTAATGAAAACAAAGAAATTTATAGCGTCAATGCTATTTATCGGCTTATGTCTAGTGTCGCAGGCACAAACCAACAGAAACTCCAAACCAGAATCAGATCCTGATAACCTAGCGAAAGAATACTTTTCACAAATAATGGGAGTTGCAGTCTCAGCAACAACAAATACCAAACTTTATCAATTTGTTTACGAGTGGTTGGGTACTCCATACCGTCTAGGAGGAGATTCAAAAAGAGGCATTGATTGTTCTAAATTTTCTTATGAATTATACGACAAAGTGTTTAACACATCGTTGGGGTATAATAGCAGAAACCAGTACTCTCAAGTCAAAACTGTCGAAAAAAATGAGCTAAAAGCAGGTGACCTGGTATTCTTCAAAATTAGAAGTAAAAGTATTACCCATGTCGGTGTTTATATTGGCGACAATAAATTTGCACATGCCTCATCAAGTAAAGGAGTTATGATCAGCAATTTAGATGAACCGTACTGGAGACGTTATTATTACAATGGCGGTCGTTTACCGGAAGATAATAGGTCGCTTACAGCAGAATTATTAAAAGCGGAAAAAGATAATAAATTGAATTAATTAAGATTGATTCGATCTAGAAAAGTCCAAAGCGTTTAACTCGTTTTGGACTTTTTTTATACAATATAATATCCTATTTTTACCCTATAATCATTGGAATACTATTATGTCTTCAAAGAAAACGCTCATCTTAAATAAAGAACAAATCAAACAAAAATCTATTCGGATTGCCTATCAAATTTTGGAAGACAATTTTGAAGATGAAACACTTGTATTAGTAGGAATTGCCGACCGGGGTTATGTATTTGCGCAACGCCTTCAAGCAATTTTACAGGAGATTTCAACGAAGGAAATCCTGCTAATTAAAGTTACTATGAAGAAAACGAGTCGATCGCTGAGTGCAAGCACAGACATACCTGTTGATATTGCGAAAGATAAGACCATCATCTTGGTAGATGATGTGTTGAATAGCGGCAGAGCCTTAGCTTATGGACTGGGTGTATTTTTGAACGTTCCACTGAAGAAAATGAGAACGGCTGTATTAATTGACAGGAGTCATCATAAGTTCCCCATATTTAGCGACTACTACGGCACGAAGCTCTCAACGATATTAAGAGAACATGTTACCGTTACTCTTGAAGAATTTGATAAAGAAGAAGATGCAGCATGGTTAATTTAAACCATGCTGTTATTTCTTTGAGACTTTCAATTTCATACCCGGTTTTATCCGGCTTCCGTTTAAATCATTTTCACTTTTAAGTCGACCGACTGATGTACCATTTTTATCTGCGATCTCAGATAAGGTATCGCCTTTCTTAACGACATAGTAAGCTGTACGTGTAGTACTAGCGGCACGCTGTTGACTCTTCTTTGAAGACCTTTCTGTGTTACGCGCTAATTTCGCGTTAACGAAATCATCCTCTTTTTTTATCAGTAAGTTTTGTCCAGGGACAATTTGATTTCCGCGCAGGTTATTCCACGATTTTATATCCTGTACTGTTACTTCAAACTTGTCAGCAATGGAAGCGAATGTCTCACCAACTTTCACTTTATATTTGCCATTTTGTAGAGGCTCACTCAAATTTTCCGTTTGACTAAGAGTTGCAGAAGATATTGGCGTGTTGAGAGCTGCATACAATTCTTCTGAGGCAATCTTTTTATCCAAGACAGGTAACACTAACCGCAATGGAGACTCTTCAGTACCATTTAATACATTTCTTTTAAAACTAGGATTCAATGCACGTAATGTCTCTTTTGAGACATGTAAAGCATCCGCTATTTGGTTCAGTGAAATCCGTTTATTGATATCTAATGCTTGAGTTCTTAGTGAAAGTTCAGTATCCGCAGCACTGATATCATTTTCATCCGCATATTTCATCGCATAGGTCATTGCGATGAACTTAGGGATATAGTTTTGGGTCTGCTGCGTTAGATATGGTGCGATATCCCAAAAAGTAGCATTCTCTTTTCCCGAACGTTGGATCGCACGGCTAACAGCCCCTTTACCGCCATTATAGGACGCTATCGCTAATAGCCAATCGCCATATTCATCGTAAGCTTCCTTTAAGATTTTGGCGATCGCATAACTTGAAGCAATCGGATCCATACGTTGGTCGGTATAACTATCTACGGTAAGATGATAAGTTTTGGCTTCATAATACATCAATTGCCATAAGCCTGTTGCACCCGCACTAGAGATATCGCGTGGGTTTAATGATGATTCGACTACACTTAGATATTTGAGTTCACGCGGCACTCCGACTTCATCCATGATTTTATCAAACAGTGGGAAATAGTATTGTCCCAGTCCCATCATCCTACACATATAGGGATTATAATTATCCGACGTGTATTTAGCAATCAGATCTTTCACTCGCGGCGAGTAGTCCAACGGAACCTCACGTTCTATTGCCTTCAGTTTCCGCACGAGCTGTATATCTTCATCTGTAATTTCAGCATCATGCTGCCCGTTATTTCCGGAAGATTTTATACTGTCTAGGTATTGGTAAATTTCTTGTTTTTCTTTTTCGATACTTTTTTGAAAGAAGGTATGGGCTGCTTCTTTCATGCCTTCTACAGCGCTTTCTTGGGCCATGAGTGGTAGTACATAGCATACCCCTCCTAGTATTGAAATTAACGTCTGTTTTCCGATCATAAATTTACTGTTAAATCCGAGTTTGATTCATCTGCTGAAAAATCAACAATAATCTAAACGCTTAGAAATGGATTTTAGTATAAAAATGGTTTTCGCCCTATTTTAGCTGTAGGTCGAGTATAAAACAAAATACGATTTTGTTCCTCACAAAATCGTATCTATGTTATATGGGATCAAAATCTCCCTTATTTGTTATCTTCTACTTCAGATTTTTTGTCAGATGAAGACTCGTCTTTTTGGCCTTCTTTAAATTCCTTTACTCCTTTACCCAATCCGCGCATCAATTCAGGAATCTTCTTGCCACCAAATAATAGTAACAATATTACTACAATGACAATTAACTCTTGCCCCCCGATTCCCATGATTAATAATGATGTTGACATAACTATAATTTCTTGTTTTTCAATTCTTTTAAACTAAAACTTTTCTCTTTCCTTACAAATGTAATGATAATTATTAAATATAGTAATTATTTCTTATCTAGCCAACCAGGACATTGGATTCAATGGTGTTGTTCCTTGTAATACAGAAAACTCTACCATCGGAACTCCCGTATCCGAATCTACATCTGCAGTTCCTATAGTTTGTCCAGTGCTGACTTTCTGTCCTTTTGAAACACTTACCCCAGCCAAATTCATATACACTGTAAAGTACTCACCATGTTTAATCATAACAATACGTTGCCCCATCATCGAAACTATACTCAACACTTCTCCATTAAATACCGCTTTTACTGCTGCACCGTTTGATGTTTGTATTTTGACCGTCTCGTGATCCCAATTGACATTTCTACCGACACTTTCCGAACCAAACTCTTGCATGATCTTCGCATTAGAAACAGGCCAAGGCAAACTACCGCGATTGGATCTAAAATCATTTGAAAGCTTAACTGCTTCCGGTGTGCTACGTAAGACTTCAGAATCTGATTTTCGAGCAGTATTACCGCCTTTCGAACTTGTATTGTTCTTACCTTTTGTGGTTGATGCAGACTCATTCGCTTTGCGGTTACGCTCAGCTGCCGCTTCAGCTGCACGACGCGCCGCCTCAGCCCGTCGGCGTTCGGCTTCGATTTCTCTTCTAATGATCTCCTTAATGGCCGCATTAATACGACGTTCCTCTTTTTGCTTTTGCGTAATATCTTTCTTCACACCACGCTCTGTAACAATCAAATCACTTAATTGTCCAGAATAAACGGATCGTTGTTGCGATATCGTTCTTTTCTCATTTTCTTGCTCTTTCATCAAAGCAACCTGTTTATTTCGATCGGCTTGCAATTGAGCGATTTTTTGTTCTATCTGTTTCTTTGTGTTTTCGATGTCAGCAGCTTTCAACTTTCTTGAATCATTGAACTGTTGTAAGTACTTTACTCTTCGAAATCCTTGATTGAAATCCTTAGATGCAAAAATAAACATCAATTTATTATAGGCATTTCGGTTTCTGAACGCAAACATCACCATCTTCTCATAATCACGCTTCATCTTCTCCAGTTCCGCTTTCAACTTATTTACAGCAGCTGTATTGGCATTGATATGTTGATTGATTACTGCTACCTCAGAAGTAATGGTATTTATCTTCTGTTCGCGCAAATTAATCTGCTTACTTAATGCAGTCACTTGTTGTTGTGTCAGTGACTTTTCCTTTGCGATCTCTTTGACCGTATTTTGTAATTCGGCAATTTCACGATTGAGCTTCTCACGTTGTTTTTCAAGTTCAGCGCGAGTCTGTGCCGATGAAATTCCAATCATGAATACGAAAGCAGCTATACCAAGTATCGTCTTTTTAAAGTTCATTTACAGTACTATTTTTTTGTGTTTGCCATCTTTCTACTCTAACAATTTACGTCTTACTTTAGCAAACTATTTGCGAAAGTAATAAATCTAAAGGAAATAGAAGGCTTCTCATCGGATTACTTTATAACGTGACGATACTGAAAACGGCATGTCGACCGGTTCATTAAAAGTCACTTTGTTAAAATTTATCTCTGTTTTTATCTCTTGACGACCATCCGAAATAATCATTTTTAAAAGCATCGGAAATTCCTGTCCGGAAGCCATGGCATATTCGCCGTAATTCGCCTCCAACAACTGTTTCTTTGCAAGTTGTGCTAATCTAAATTGATAAGGCCTATTGTTATTATTTAATTTATATAAAAAATCTAGTTCATTCAGTTTGCCATCTAACTGGACAGACATCGAATCCTGCTTAAAATTAACCTGATCAATATCGGACAATAGATTCACCGAAAGATTTGCAAGCAACAAATCTTGTAGGTTCCCAAAAGTTAAATCCGGGCTGGCAAAACGATATAGATAGTCAAATGGCTTAACCATATATTCGCTCTGAAATTTATTTAAGATTTGTACACTGTCTGGAGTTATCAATACCCGGGCAACCTCTATACCAAGTGTAGCAGAAATGGAAATCCAGATCCTCTTATCTTTCTCTATCCTAATAGTGGAAGTGACGTCATAATTGTCCTTCCCAAGATCGAGACGCATTTTCGCTTTTCCAGAAAAAGTAGAATAATTCAAATTAGTCAAAAAAAGATTACGTAAGCTGTTTTTCTTTGCTTCCCTTGAGTTATCACTTATGGTCAGTTCATTTTGAGCTTTGAGCTCCGCTTCTTTTAGCAGCCTCTTCTTCGAACTACAAGAAGAAAGCAGCAACAGCACAGCGCCAAGACAGACGATTTTATTCCACATAACTTTTAGTCTCAATCTTCTTTTTCAATTTCAGCTTATTTTCATCCGAGTCCACTCCCTTTTCTAAAGCCAGGTTCCACTGTTTAATAGCATCGTTAGTTTTCCCTAACTTAATCAGGATATCACCATAATGTTCCAACAGTACCGATGTTTGTGGATTTGTATTTTTCAATGCTTTTTGAATCCACACCAGCGCATCGTCATACTTTCCGTCAGCAAAAAGCACCCAAGCATAGGTATCTTCAAACGTTCCATTATTGGGCTGCAATTTCGTCGCCATTGCAGCATATTTTGTTGCATCTTCAAGTCGTTCTTTTCTTAACGACAAATAGTATGCTAAATTGTTCATGGCCGTCACATTTGTACTATCCAATCGAATAGCTTCGATGTAAGCCGCATCAGAGGCTTTATACATCTTAAGTGAATTATAAATATCTCCTAATCCGCCATAAATATTTGCTTGTAGAAAAGGCGATTCCTCCTGTGCATTATTAAGTGCGGCTTCCATAAATTTCCGACTATTTTCCATATCCTTTTTCATTAGATAGGCCATACTCGTAAAATAGAGTATTGTAGCATTATTGGATACATAATGTAAGGCTTCGCCGCCATGAGCGATCGCTTGATCAAACTCGCCTTTATCCATATCCAGGCTCATCAACATTCGCCAAGCATCGATTTGATAGGGATTCATACTTACGGCAACTGCTAGGGAACTTTGGGCCGCAGATTTATCATCCTTCAACCAGAGCACCTGCCCTTTCGCCATATGACTTTCTGCAATCCTTGGATGTACTTCAACTAGAATATTGGCCAGTTCCAAAAGTTGCTCTTGCGTATATGGTCCTTTCGGGCTCAATAAGGTCATTATAATTCGATTTTTGTCTGCAAAGTCAACCTTTTTAGACTGAAATCCTTGTTTGAGCGCATCAAAGGATAATTTAAGCTTTTTATCAAATCGATAGAGATCCGCTAAATCAAAATAAAGGAAATCTTCTTTTGTGATCTGAATTCCTTTATTAATATATTCCAGTGCAAGTTTCGAATTTTTGGAAAGATTATAAGCCTGCGCCAATTGGCCATATACCTGAGCCAAAGAGGTCCCCTTGTCTGCCCAGGGCTTCAATAGATCAATAACAGCTTTATAATTACCGGCATCATTTAATAATACACTACCAACCATGTCCAATGTATCGGAAGGCGCTGCAATTTCTTTGGTTTTATAGAAATACTCCAGAGCCACATCTTTATAGCCGCCGTTAAACAGGAGCATAATGCGTTCGCGTTTTAGTGAAGCCGTATTGTTATCATCCTGATCAATTAGCTTATCGAGGTAGATTAATGCACTGTCAGCATCATTTTTACTTTTAAATGCATCAACTGCAAAGCTCAAATATTCAGGCTTAGACTGAATCGCCAGCGCTTCTTTAATGGCTTGGATCGCTCCCTCCTGATTTCGCATCTGTGCAAGAAGTATTGCTTTTGTAAAATAGATATCGTCTGCTTGCGGAAAGTCTGCGATGATTGCGTCAAGAGAATCCATGCCCGGACCGATTTTACCTTGCTTCAATATTTCCTGCACATTTTTAAATCGGGCATCATACGGTTTTATCTTCTTATCTGGCGACTGTGCCTGCAATGAAGTCGCTGCCAAAAGGAATACACCAATAAAACTTAAAAAAAATTGTTTATTTAAAAAATTCAATCTCATCTACTTCCGCTAAATAATTAAAAAATTCTTCCTGCAATATACTAACTAATGTAACAATATTCATTCGAGGAAGTTGTAAAAATATTGAGATCGGTGGCGCTTATTTGAAATTCGGCTCGTTTTCAGTAAAATAAGCAAAATAGATTTTAAAATATAGAATAATAGATGTACCTTTGCAGACCCTTGTGATAAGGGGAAGAAAAATTTTTTAATAAATTATTTAAACAAAAGCAAGTGAATACGTTAAGTTACAAAACTGTCTCTGCCAACAAGAACACCGTTAACAAAGAGTGGATCGTTGTTGACGCTGAAGGAGAGATTTTGGGGCGTTTGGCGAGCAACATCGCGAAAGTAATTCGTGGTAAGCACAAGCCTACATTCACCCCACACGTAGACTGTGGAGATAACGTGATTGTTATCAATGCAGACAAAATCAAATTGACAGGAAACAAATTAGGCGACAAAGTTTACGTTCGCTACACTGGATATCCAGGTGGTCAACGTTTCGTTTCTCCTAAAGAGTTAATGGCTAAATTCCCTGAACGCATCATTGAAAAGGCTGTTCGCGGTATGCTTCCTAAAAACCGTTTAGGTCGTCAATTGTTTAAAAACCTTTACGTTTATGCTGGTACTGAGCACAAACATGAAGCACAAAATCCAAAACCAGTTAAATTTTAAGGAGAATCGACATGTCAACAACTAACACTTCAGGAAGAAGAAAAACTGCTGTTGCCCGCATTTACTTAACTGCTGGTAGCGGAAACATTATCATAAACGGTAAAGACTACAAAGAGTATTTCCCAACATTACCTTTGCAATACATCGCTACTCAATCATTGAACGTAGCTGGTGAATTAGCAAACTTTGATGTAAAAGTAAACGTTAACGGAGGTGGTGTTAAAGGTCAAGCAGAAGCTGTTCGCTTAGCGATCGCAAAAGCTTTGGTTGAACTTAACCCAGAAGTTAAACCTGCATTACGCGCTAAAGGTTTAGTAACACGTGATGACCGTATGGTTGAGCGTAAAAAACCAGGACGTCGTAAAGCTCGTAGAAGATTCCAATTCAGTAAACGTTAATCAAAGGAGGATCAAAAAATGGCAAGAACTACTTATCAAGATTTATTGGATGCAGGTGTGCACTTTGGTCACCTTACACGTAAATGGGATCCGAAAATGGCTAAGTACATTTTCATGGAACGTAACGGTATCCACATCATTGACTTGAACAAAACTCTTACGAAATTAGAAGAAGCTGCTTCAGCTATCAAACAAATCGTAAAATCAGGTCGCAAAGTTTTATTCGTTGCAACGAAAAAACAAGCAAAAGAGATCATCGCACAACAAGCAAAAGAGGTTAACATGCCTTTTGTAACTGAGCGTTGGTTAGGTGGTATGCTTACAAACTTCGCTACAGTTCGTAAGTCTATCAAAAAAATGTCTAACATTGACAAAATGCAAAAAGACGGTACATACGATGTATTGTCTAAAAAAGAGAAGTTGATGATTCAACGTGAGCGTATCAAATTAGAAAACCTTTTAGGAGGTATCGCTGATTTGAACCGTTTACCAGCTGCTTTATTCATCATCGATGTGAAAAAAGAACACATTGCTGTTTCTGAAGCAATGAAATTGAACATCCCTACTTTTGCAATGGTAGATACAAACTCTGATCCTTCAAATATTGATTTCCCAATCCCAGCAAATGATGACGCTAGCAAATCTATTAGCTTAATCGCAGGTATCATTGGTCAAGCAATCCAAGAAGGTTTGGACGAGCGCAAACGCGACAAAGAAGAAGAAGCTGAAAAAGATGCTGCTGCTGCTAAAGCAAAAGCTGATAATGGTGAAGCTTCAGAAGCTAAACGTCCTCGCAAAGCGAAAGACGGAGAATAATATTTTTATTCCAAACCGGATGGCGTAGCGTTAGTTTCTGGAAAAGTTTACTTTTCTTGAACTAGCCTCTCTGTCCGGTTTTTTGGTTTAACAACACTCGTTTATCAAGGAATGTTAAACTTCATATTAGCTTAACATGTTTTAAGTTAATATTGTACAAATTTCAGTCGTAAATAATAATAAAAAGAAATAAACATGTCAGTACAAATTTCTGCATCAGATGTAAACAAATTGCGTCAACAAACTGGCGCTGGTATGATGGATTGTAAAAAAGCTTTAGTTGAGTCTAATGGTGACTTTGAAGCTGCTGTAGATTACTTGCGTAAAAAAGGCGCTAAAGTAGCTGCTAGCCGTCAAGATCGCGACTCTAACGAAGGTGTTATCATCGCTAAAGCGACTGCTGATGGTAAATCAGGTATCGTAGTTGAAGTTAACTGTGAAACTGACTTCGTAGCTAAAAACGCAGACTTCGTAGCTTTCGCTGAAAAAATTGCAGATCTTGCATTAAACAATAAACCTGCTTCTTTGGAAGAATTAAAAGGTTTGGAACTTGATGGCAAAAACATCGCTGATTCTTTAATCGAGCAAACTGGTGTAATTGGTGAGAAAATTGACGTTTCTAAATACGAAACTATCACTGCTGAAAAAGTTATAGCTTATATCCACGGGAACTACCGTCTAGGTGTATTAGTAGGTCTTTCTGCTGATGCAGCTGGTGCTGAAGAAGCTGGTAAAGATGTAGCAATGCAAATTGCTGCAATGAACCCAATTGCAATTGACAAAGATGGTGTTGATCAAAACACAATCGAGCGTGAAATTGCCATTGCTAAAGAACAAATCATCGCTGAAGGAAAACCAGCTGAAATGGCTGAGAAAATTGCTCAAGGTAAATTGAACAAATTCTTCAAAGATACAACTTTGTTAAATCAAGAATTCGTAAAAGATTCTTCTAAAAACATCGCTCAATTCTTAGACTCAGTTTCTAAAGGATTGACTGTAACTGCTTTCAAACGCGTACAATTAGGCGCATAAGCATACCTCCATTCCATTCAGAATGGAAATTTTAAAGCAGGAGCTATTCGATGAATAGCTCCTGCTTTTGTTTATATCTCTACCTCCATTTATTACTGAACTATTTTTATCCGCTCCCCCCTGGCTTTTATTTTATCCCAAATTTGTGTAACTTAAGGATACATAAAACTGGACAGCATATGGGTATGTTAAAGGAAAACGCGTTAAAAGGAAAACGAATTTTGATTACGGGTGGTGGTACAGGTCTAGGGAAAGCCATGACAGATTACTTTCTCGAGCTTGGCGCCTCTTGCCTGATCACAAGCCGCAAAGATGATGTTATACAACATACAGCAAACGAATTATCGGAAAAACATCAGGCAAAATGTCTTGCAGTAGCTGGAGACGTGCGAAATTATGAAGATGTGGAACGTGTCGTTTCCTATGGATATGAACATTTTGGGGGGATAGATATCCTCATAAACAATGCTGCTGGAAATTTTATCTCGCCTACCGAACGTTTAAGCCACCGAGCCTTCGAATCTGTTATTGGTATCGTGCTCCAAGGGAGTATAAACTATACCCTAGTGCTGGGCAAACGATGGATTGAGGCAAATGAACAGAATAAAGCTATACTCAGTATCGTCACAACCTATGCTTGGACCGGATCGGGATATGTTGTTCCTTCTGCAACTGCTAAAGCCGGAGTTCTTGCGCTAACCAGATCTCTAGCTGTAGAATGGGGAAAAAAAGGAATAAGGCTCAACGCTATAGCTCCTGGTCCATTCCAAACTTCGGGCGCCATGGAACGGTTACTCCCAGGCGAATTAGGAGAACTCCTCTCACCTACCAAACGTATCCCCTTGGGCCGCTTGGGCAAACTGGAGGAATTAGCTAACCTCGCGGCCTATCTGGTATCCGATTATGCGAGTTATATCAACGGAGATGTTATCACAATAGATGGCGGAGAGTGGCTCAAGGGAGCAGGTGAGTTCAATGGTTTGGATATTATTCCCGAAGATCAATGGGATTCTATTGAAAAGATGACCAGAAACGCAAAAAGCACCTAATAATGTTTTAAGGACGACAAATGATTTATACTTTATCGTGAATATGCAACTATAATCCGTTCAGATAGAAATCGAAAAAACGAGAGTCTTTAATCCATTTTTCTTAGGTTTGTAGTGGTTATTTTTTAATAGGATCTGTACATATGATGAATTTATCTTTCGAATCTCAAAAAATCAAACACAAACAAAAATTAGAATTAAACAAAACGGCGTTTGATTTTGCTTTAGTTTATATCTCCGCAGGCACACTCGTTTCGAAAGGAAATAACTTAAAATTTTCAAAAGAGAATTTACTTTTTTTGAATAAAGATTTCGAAACACTTGAGACCAAAAAGGATACAATCGCATTTGTACTCTATTTCTCAAACTCCTATTTTAAAGACCTGCACCTTATACAACAAAATTTCAGACTTTCTCACAATCCGGTTGATATCTTCAACTCGAAGACTTTATTAAATAAGAGTCTATCGCTTAAAAAGGAAAATAAAAAACTAATCGAGCGGGTAATATCTCTGATTCAACAATATGAGAGTGAAGATACAGCAGAATCAATTTTTATATTCCACCAGACAATGTCTCTCTTTGCTTTAGTCGAAAATATATTGAAGGATCTGGAGCTAGCTATTAACGAGTCATATGAAATGCCCCAAGAGATCGAGCAATATATACAGCAAAATATTTATTTCCCGGATAAATTACAAATCAGGTCAATCGCAGATCAGTTCCAAATTTCAGCAAATTATTTTGGGGCATTTTTTAAAAAAACATATTCAAAAAGCTATAAAGTATATATAGATGATATTCGTATCAAACTAGTTGAAGATAGATTAGCATCCAACAGATACACAATGAAACAAATTGTAGAAGAATTAGGATTTAATGATGAAAGCCACCTGACCAATTTCTATAAGAAGAAAAGAAATATTACACCTAGCTCTTATAAAAAAGCTAAAAATAGTGCTTAATTGTCAAGCTGTATTATACCATTAAGATCATGATTTAAGGAGCGTTGAATGGCCTCATCCAAAATAAGAATCTTTTTTCCTTGAAAGGTAGCTGCATCATCACTTTCAAAATTTGAGGTACTGGAATTTAAAGAATCCAATTTCATCGGGAAATAAATTGGGTTCTCGTCTTCAGCCCGACCAATGGTCAATAAAATATTGTAGCCTTGTAGGCGTAAACTCTGTAAAGTCTGATAATTTAAACGCTTGAAGATCATAATTCCTGTTTTAAAATAGAACAAATATATAATTACATTGTTTTACCGTTTTAACCATTTTTTGTATTTTTTTATCCTTCCAGAGGATATTCGAGCCCTTGATTTCCTAATACTTTTACCATAATCGTTTTGCTGAATAAATCCAAAACTTTTCTTTTCGGAAACTGTTTTACCAATGAATAACAAATGCATGATTATGTCAAAAAAAGAACGTAAAAATGGAAAGGTCGAGGAAGACTATACGGATATGGATCAGGACCTTGCTTTTAATAAGGAGCTTGACAGTTATGAAATGGACGTCGATGACAACGACCCAGACTATGATCACCCAGCTGACTATGATACAATAGCTGAGGGGGCAATTGATGATGATTCAACATACGATGATTCTAATCCATTTGTCGGAGATGAATATGCAACACAAGGTGAGCTCGAAGAAGAAGATCTAGATGAAGCTAACATGCGAATTGAAACTTTTGATCATGAGCGCCTATCCCCTTTAGACAAGAAATTAGCCGAGAACGAAGAAGATCTGAGAGATGACCTCGATGAAGAGGGATATCCTAAAAACGACAGATAGTTATCCAAAAATAATATAATTTTTTTGAGGGACCCCGAAGGTCCCTTCTTTTTTGATTCGAAAGAAATGTTCTTCTCGAGAATACAGTCTATAGACTTTTCAATAGGAACTATAACTCCAAATTTTTACGTAAGTTTACGTTGAAGATTATAATTATATGGAAAGTATATTACCGCTCATCCGGATTGTTGACCTAAAAAAATCATACGGAACAAAGGAGATATTAAAAGGAATCAACCTTGATATATTCCCAGGTCAAGTTATCGGATATATTGGCCCAAATGGTGCCGGCAAATCCACTACTGTTAAAATATTAACAGGGCTAATCGAAGATTTCACAGGCACTGTAGAAATTAATGGTATCAATATTCAAGAAGATCCACTTGCTGTAAAAGCATTATTGGGATATGTTCCCGAGAACGCAGAATTATACGAGGTCCTCACTCCCATGGAATACTTAAATTTTATAGGTAAACTATATGGCATGGAAGATAACACCATTCAGGAACGTTCTTTAAAATTGTTAACAGCTTTTGGTCTTGAATCTAATGTAAATAATAGGATGGATACCTTCTCGAAAGGAATGCGTCAAAAAGTACTTTTAATTTCAGGAATTATTCATAATCCCCAGATTATTGTTTTGGATGAACCATTATCCGGACTCGATGCCAATGCTGTTATCTTTGTCAAAGAACTTATTTCATTACTTGCAAAAGAAGGGAAAACAATTTTCTATTGTTCACATATGATGGACGTTGTTGAAAAAGTATCTGATCGGATTTTACTGATAAATCAGGGCAGCATCATTGCGGATGGAACAATTGAGGAACTAAAAACAGATCCTAACGAATCGTTGGAGCATATATTTGCTAAATTAACCAATACTGGCAACAGTGCATTAGACGCTTCCAATATCATTACTGCCATTCAATAACATGGAAAAATTTATCTTAAAATTTATCCTTCTTTTTCGTGGGGTTTGGAAAGGCTTGGGCATCAATTATGAACAGTTTAAGATCATCTTAGAAACCAAAGTAGTCTTAGAGAACAGAAAGCCGATTAGCTTTAGGAAACGTAGCTCAGGGAAATCCTCTTCTTCGTCATCGATTTTACAATTCTTATTGTATCTCATCTTTGGCCTGATATTCATGGCCATTGTTATTTCAATTCCAGATAGGTACTTAGCCGTTTCGATTATGCTACTCAGTTTCATTAGCATGTTAAGCATTACGTTGGTATCCGATTTTTCACCCATATTATTAGATACCCGGGATCAGTATATCATTATGCCTAGACCAGTTAATGACAAGACTTTAGCTATTTCCCGAATAACTTTTATTGCAATCAAGCTTTTTAATCAAGTAATTGCATTGACCTTACCTGTGCTTATTTATGTATTATTCAATTGGGATATCGTCTCCGTCTTTCTTTTATGCCTGCAGCTTATACTAAGCACTTTAATCGCGCTGATATTTGTTAATGGATTTTATCTGATCAGCATCAAATATCTCCCCATCCAAAAGTTTAAAGATGTAATTACTTATATACAGATCGGTCTCTCACTGGTTCTTTTTCTATCCTATTATGTTGGCCCAAATTTGATCCAATCTATTGTGGAATCCCATTTAACGATGGAACAGCTCAGATTTCTTTGGATATTCCCAAGTACCTGGATTGCATCATTCCAACCATTACTCTTTGGTAACCACAATGTACATTTGGTCATCTTATCAACACTGGGAATACTAACTCCCTTTGCTGGTATCTACGCTTGTACTAAGCTGTTTTCACGTGGATTTAATGCAAAAATAGCTGCACTGGCAAGTGCCGATAACCTTCCTAGTGAAAGTTCACAATTACCCCGAGATAATCCCGCCAAATTACCGCTATATAAAAGGATCTCTTCGAGCGTTTGCTCATCCCCTGTTGAAGAGGCTGGATTTGGCATTGTATGGCTGATAAGTTCTAAAACGAGAGAATTTAAGCAACAGCTATACCCTTCGTTGGCTTATCTACCTATTTATTTTGTCTTTTTATTTCTACGTACAGGAGATGATCTCCCCATAGCTGGCAAAATAGCGAAACTTCGGGATTCAGGCTTGTATATCATTATGTTTTATCTTTCGTTATTGACCATATTAACCGTTTTCCAGCTTATTACCCAAAGTAATAAATATAAAGCGGCCTGGGTCTACCATGTGACTCCGATACAAAAACCAGGACAACTGATGACTGGAGTTCTTAAAGCATGTCTTATTAAATATGTTTTACCGTTCAACATACTGTTTCTTTCTATCTGCGTACCACTATTTGGTCTCAGTTCTATTAATGATCTGCTATTATCTTCCGCAGTCGGCGGTATCGAAAGTATTCTGATTATGCTTTTTATTGTCAAAAACTATCCGTTCTCTAAGGCTAGTCAATCCAATTCAAAAGCAATAACTAATCTACTGATATTAGGTCTATTAGGTATTTTGGGATACTTACATAAAACAATTTTCCACTATGAAACTCTAATTTGGATCTTAGCCGGACTTGCATGGGGCGTGTTCTTTTTTATGCTGAAGTACTTACAGAGAGAAGACTGGAAAGGCTTAGCTTACGACGACAATTGATTAAGCAGATAAAAAAGCTCCATTAATGGAGCTTTTTTATCTAATTCGTGAAAATCTAAGCACAAAATATCTTCGCGCTTTACTTTTATCCGCTTATCTTTTATTTATCCGTCCTTTAAATCGACTAATACCATCCATCAGAACTTCTACGATTATTCTTCCTGAAGGTAAATGGCTCAGATCATAGTTTAAGACAGCTTGTTGAATGGATTTGTATTCATGTTTTTGCCACAAAACGCCATCAACCATAAAAAGCACAGTCATCTCACTTTGTTTATTGGACACTACGCTCAGTTGCGTCTTATCCACAACCGATCTGGGATAAAGTGAGAAGGCATATTGCGTTGAAATCGTGTTCATCTCTAGGCCGCGTTTAGCATTGAAACTAAACATTTCGCCATTTCCACAATCACTTTCAAAAGCATGAATAAGATTTCCTTTCAGATCGAAGATCCGTAAATGACCATCACCATTTTCAGGTTGAGCCCAAAACTGCAGTCCGTTACCTGCGGTATCAACCAAAGCGAGTGAGTGATTTCCCTCAGCAAGATGTAAAGTATCTCTATACATCGTTGCTGCAGCCAGTTGAGAGCCATTTTTACGAAAGACCGTATCCTGCTTTGCATTAATTAAAAATATACGATTATCCGCTGGTTTATTATTGGTCATAAACTCCAAAACAAAATCAGTCGGAAATTTCTGTAGCGCTGTAAAAACGCTTTGCGCCTTATTGTCTGCGGGCCATGCATCCGGCTTTCCATTAGGCTGAAGAAGTGACACCGTAAATACATTCTCCCGATCTTTTTCCTGTATTTCTCCGGGTAGGATAACTTCTGCAACTTGATTAAAAGGAAGATTACCTTTCCAATGGAAAGTTTTGACAGGAAATCCTTTCGTGCCATAAACAATTTCTAGGGATCGAATCGGGTCGGCGCCTAAATTTCTGAAAGAGATCCTAGGACCAGCACTCGCCGGATTTAATCTAGAGAAACGCTGTTCATCACTTGGAACCATTATTGACTCGACTGCAACATCTACTTTTCGTGTGGGGGCTGAATATTGAAACAAGTAAGCGGATATATTTTCGACAGCCTGTACATTATCTGTCGCTGTATAGGGTTCCATCTGTAAGGCAACTTGATGAGTACCGACTTTAGTAAATACATCAATAAAATCAGGCTGCTGTAAATCTCCAGGGCACCAATATGCGCGGTCATGTACCCAGGTACCGCCTTGTGGATAAAGTGGATTACCACCACATTTCTTCCACATATCACGTCTGTCTACAGTCTTTCCATCGAAGGTGAGTTCGCGCCATCGGCTACAGAATTCACTACAGCCACGTGGTTTATCCATACCATGCCCTGTATGCTGAATACGTATTCGGCTCAATGCTGCTCCCGGACTCGAGGTAAATGATATTGGTAGTAAATTTTCTGCTATCTTTTCGTTGACATCCCCATATTTATATGCTTTATTCCATAGCGCTGTTATTCCCAATGGGGTGACGACTGGTGGACCTGATAAAATTTCAAAATCTACAGTAAGTGCCCATCCTACAGTCTTGTCCTCAAAACCAGAATGAGTATAAACAATTTCCACGCTATCCCTTAAGAAAGGAGCAAAATCAGTTACATCGACCTGCCATTTCCAACTCCATCCTTTATTATAGATACTACCATAGGGCGTAAGCATTCTTCCTAATTCATAATTTAGCACAGCTCCATTTTTGCCTCCTTTACGACGCAATACGATGTGATCCAAATAATCCCAATGTGCTGTGCGCAAACTATCTGGGCTCCCAAGGGTAACAAACATAGTAACCTTTCTTACAGGATCGTTTTCTTTCGGAAATACCCCCCAAGCTGGATAGGAATTTTCGCCTTTCTGTGCATCACATTGAATGGTTTTCCGTTGATGAGTAACGACATGGCTTATTGTGCCTTCTTGTGCAAAAACATGATAGCAGATAAAAAAGTAGAATAGGGTTAGTATAGGTCTTATATTCATTATTTAAATATTATCCATAAAACAATACAAAGATAGATGTACTCTTGTCGGCGGCGAAAAAAAGGTAATGCGATAAAAAGGAAATACATACAATCATAAAAAAAGCATCAATCTTAACAGACTGATGCTTTTGGTAGCGGGGAGCAGAATCGAACTGCCGACCTTTGGGTTATGAATCCAACGCTCTAACCATCTGAGCTACCCCGCCGTTTCGGTATGCAAATATACCACTTCGTATGTCAATTCAAAAGATTTTTTTATTTTTTTACCAATTCTGACCTAATTAAAACTCGCATTAAACGCAACAAACTCATTTTTAACTCAATAAATTTATCATTGAAAAATAGAAACAGTAGTTGAAAAAATTGATAGTCCTAAAAACAACATGTTTATCAAAAAACAGGGGCAACTTTTTACAAAAAAACTTGCAATAACAAAATAAATATGTATTATTACAAATAATAAGTTGATGCAGTAAAAAGCAATTTTGGAAGAGATTTGTAGCGGGGAGCAGAATCGAACTGCCGACCTTTGGGTTATGAATCCAACGCTCTAACCATCTGAGCTACCCCGCCATTTTGGGAATGCAAATATAGCTTATTTTTGATTTAAACAAACTAAAATTTAAAAAAACATTTTTATGGCAGATAAAATAAAATTCCAACTAGAATATATCATCAACTCTTCACCTAGAATTTTATTTCCGTATTTGCAAGAACCAAACGAATTGGCACAATGGTTTGCAGATGATGTAAACTATAAAGACACCGTTTATACTTTCATTTGGGATGATGAACCTCACCGAGCAAAAATTGTAGCATCGAGAGAAAATAAATCTGTACGCTTTAAATGGCTCGATGATGATCCCTATTATTTCGATCTGGAGATCGATCAAGACGAGCTAACAAATGATGTTGCTCTTAAAATAACAGATTACGCTAAAGAAGAAGACCTTGAAAATAGAAAGCTAATTTGGAAAAATTCAATAGTCTATCTTCAAAGTGTTATAGGTGCATAAAAAAGCCTATCTTTGCAATATATTTCCACTAAGAGCTCCAGCTGGAGCTCTTAGTTGGGAGATGCCTTAATGTAAAGGCATCAATTTGCTTTGCGTCACGGATGAAAAAGGTTCATTTACTTATTCTTCAAGCTTTCATAAAACCATTTATTGTCACATTCTTTATTGTGATGTTTGTCTTATTGATGCTTTTCCTATTCAAGTACATTGATGATTTGATTGGAAAAGGATTCGAATGGTATACGATCATGGAGCTAATTGGATATCAATGCGTTGTTCAAATCCAAATGGCAATGCCTTTATCCATGCTCCTTTCCTCCATTATGACTTTCGGAAATCTGGGTGAAAGCTATGAATTAGTTGCAATCAAAGCTGCAGGCGTATCTTTACGTAAAGCGATGACCCCACTATTTATACTCGTTGCAATTTTCGCAACAAGTTCTTTTCTGTTCTCCGACTATATACTCCCGGTAGTGAACCTAAAAATGGGTACGCTACTTACTGATGTGCGTAATAAAAAAGCAGATTTCCTCATCAAACCCGGAATCTTCAACAACACCATTCCAGGTTACTCAATCCGTGCTAGGGGGAAAAACAAAGCAGGAACAATTCTCTATGACTTGATGATCTATGATCATCGTGGCGGTAATACAGCCAATAATGTACTTATGGCGAAAGAAGGGTATATCTATAACTCTCCTGACAACAATTATATGATCCTAAAACTTAAGGATGGTATCCGCTATGAGGAAGCACGGACTAAAAATTCCAAAACCTACGATCCACGTCAGCAATTTACGCGATTTAAGTTCAAGGAAACAGAGCAAAAGTTTGATATGGGAAGTTTTCAACAAGGTAAAACGGATGAAAATCTCTTCAAGAGCCACCATGCCATGTTAAACCTGAAACAGTTAGACATGTACATTGATTCCAACCATATTAAGATAGACAGTATGGGAAAAGCCATCGTCCGTACATTAGACACCCGATATAATATCTATTCGAAATATTTTAGTGCGAATCAACCTGGACAGCCAAAGGTCAAAGAAGCTAAGATCAAACCTTTTAAAAATTTGCTTAGCGATCTGGTTCCCCAAGAACAACGGGCACAGATCACCATGAATGCGTTAAACCAGTTGAATTATTTAAAGGAAGATCTAAATGGACGTACACTAGAGTTTAAAGATTACAAGTCGAAAGATATACGCTATCGGATTGAATGGCATCGCAAGTTTACCCTAGCTGTCTCCTGTCTTTTATTATTTGCAATCGGAGCTCCACTAGGAGCCATTATCAGAAAGGGAGGACTCGGTCTTCCGGTCGTGATGGCCATCATTTTCTTTCTAATCTATCACATTATCTCTACAGTAGCAGAAAAAACAGCGAAAGATGGTGCGATCTCATCGGCTGTTGGTATGTGGATGGCCATTATTGTCTTAACACCATTAGCTGCTTTTCTAACATACAAGTCGACGACTGATTCTGCCTTATTTGATATTGATCAATATAAATTAAAAGTAGAAGCCGCTTGGAAATGGATTAAGGAAAAGCTTGCAAAAAAGAATAAATTAAAAGAATCACATTAGATTGTGACAACGCTATTATAAATAAATTTAGATTCTACACTAACTTTGTACCAATTACAATATATCAATAAATGGATTTCAAATTAAACACGATCGAAGAAGCGATCGCTGATATACAAGCAGGAAAAGTAGTAATCGTCGTGGATGACGAAGATCGCGAAAATGAAGGAGACTTTGTCACTGCGGCCCGCAATGCAACTCCCGAAATCATCAACTTTATGGCGACTCACGGTCGTGGACTAGTATGTGCCCCAATTACAAAAGAAAGAGCAGATGCATTACACCTCGACTTAATGGTGGGACAGAATACAGCTGTATATGAAACGAACTTTACAGTTTCCATTGACTTACAGGGATATGGTTGTACGACCGGTATTTCTGCGTCAGACCGTTCGAAAACAATTAAAGCAATGATCGATCCTAATATTCATTATGAAGAATTAGGTAGACCAGGACATATTTTCCCACTCATAGCGAAAGATGGTGGTGTATTACGTCGTACAGGACACACTGAAGCTACAGTTGACCTCGCTCGATTAGCAGGATTTGAGCCAGCGGGTGTATTGGTTGAGATTCTAAAAGAAGATGGTGAAATGGCCAGACTTCCGGAACTCATGGAAGTTGCTAAAAAATTTGACTTAAAGATCGTTAGTATTGAAGATCTAATTGAATACCGTCTTAAGCACGACTCTTTAATCAATGAAGAAGTCACGGTTAATATGCCAACGCAATATGGTGATTTTAAAATGAAAGCCTTTACACAAAAGGACACTGGCGAACAACATTTAGCGCTTTATAAAGGCGAGTGGAATGAAGATGAACCTATTTTAGTACGGGTGCACAGCTCTTGTGTTACGGGTGATATTTTTGGTTCTTGCCGTTGTGACTGTGGTCCTCAATTGCACAAAGCTATGGAAATGATCCAGCAAGAGGGTAAAGGTGTTATTGTCTATATGAATCAAGAAGGTCGCGGTATTGGACTGATCAATAAGCTACATGCTTACAAATTACAAGAAAATGGTTTGGATACGGTAGACGCCAATGTGCAGTTAGGGTTCAAGGCAGATTTAAGAGACTACGGTGTAGGAGCCCAGATTCTTAGAAATCTTGGTGTCACAAAAATGCGTCTTATGTCAAATAATCCGACAAAACGTGCTGGCCTAGTAGGTTATGGTCTCGAAATCGTAGAAAATGTACCTATTGAAATAACGGCAAATCCCTTTAATGAAGAGTACTTAAAAACTAAAAGGGATCGTATGGGACATACAATCATGAAAAATCTATAAAATACAAGATAAAAAAAGAAGCGGTGTTTTTGGATAAAAGACACCGCTTCTTTTTTATTATAACGGACTAATTTTTGGTCCTAAGGAAACATCCCTATTTATGATCTTGGAATGGCAGTACTTTCAATAAATAAAAGTAACTTTATTAAATGGATCAACAAGGGAAACATATCATCTTCTTCGATGGTGATTGCTTGATTTGTAATCGCTTTGTTCAGATACTATTAAGAATAGATCGCAAAAACAAATTCCTATTCAGCTCGCTACAGTCTGAATTCGCACAAAACGCACTAAAAAATATTCCGAAAAACATTGACTCCATAGTCTATCTATCTCAGACAGGAAGTTACATCAAAAGTGAGGCTATCCTAAGAATCTGTAAAAAGCTCGGATTTCCCTACATTACATGTTATTTACTGAAGATTTTGCCACTTTCGTGGAGAGATGCGCTTTATGATTATTTTGCTAAAAACCGCTATCGATGGTTTGGAAAAAATGAGTTTTGTACGATACCTTCAAAATCTGAGCGAGAAAGATTCATTTGAACAAACAGCAATCATATTGAAGTGAAGTTCAGCTCAGAAATCTTCTAATTATACTTGTGACAATTAAATTTACATCGATGAAAAATACACTTTTAATTGACAGTGCCTATATCAATGGGAAATTTATCAAGTCAAAACACACCTTTGATGTGGTAAACCCTGCAACAGGAAAAGTTATTGCTTCGTTGCCAGATCTAAAAGTAGTTGACTGTACCAAAGCCATAATTGATGCTGACAAGGCATGGAAAAGCTGGAAAAACACAACTGTACTGGAACGTTGCAACATCGTCCGCAAGTGGTACGATCTTATTCAATACTATAAAGACGATCTTGCGGAAATCATGACCCTGGAAAGCGGTAAACCGCTAAGCGAATCGAGGGTAGAGGTTGACTACGGTAGTTCTTTCGTAGAATGGTTTTCAGAAGAAGGAAAAAGGGCCTATGGTGAAACAATACCCGCCCATAAAAAAGGAAGTAGAATGATAACGATTAGGCAAGGTGTAGGTGTCGTAGCCGCAATTACGCCCTGGAATTTTCCTTTAGCGATGATCACCCGAAAAGTGGCTCCCGCTTTAGTCGCTGGCTGTACTGTGATACTTAAACCAGCCTCACAAACACCATTATCGGCTATTGCATTAGTTAAACTCGCTGAAGACGCAGGTGTCCCGAAGGGTGTTTTCAATGTCATCACAGGAAAAGATAGTGCCGGTATCGGCAAAGAACTAGCTACGAACAACCTTGTAAGAAAACTGTCCTTCACAGGCTCCACCGAAGTTGGAAAAACGCTTATTGAACAATCAGCCTCTAACATTAAAAAGGTATCTATGGAGCTTGGTGGTAACGCCCCCTTTCTGGTTTTTAACGATGCGGATATTGATGCTGCTGTCGAAGGAGCGCTTGCCGGAAAATTTAGAAACTCAGGGCAAACTTGCGTTTCCATCAATAGGTTTCTAATCCAAGAAGATGTCTATGATGAATTTTCGATGAAACTTAGCCATGCTGTCAGTAAATTGAAAGTTGGTAATGGCCTTGACAAAGGCATTCAGGTAGGCCCCTTAATCAATGCAAAAGGGCTAGAAAAAGTACAGCATCATGTACAAGACGCATTAAATCATGGTGCCGAATTGGCTACTGGAGGAAAGGTCATCAAAGATCTATTTTTCCAGCCAACTGTGCTGACCAACGTTCCGAAAGAAGCGCTTATATTCCGCGAGGAGACTTTTGGTCCGATTTGCGCCCTTTTCAGTTTCAAAACAGAAGAAGAGGGAATAGCAATGGCCAATACGACTGAATTTGGACTAGCATCCTATTTTTATAGTACAAATATAAATCGCTGTTTTCGTGTCGCTGAACAGCTAGAAGCTGGCATGGTAGGTGTCAATACAGGCCTTATTTCAAATGCAGCAGCTCCTTTTGGTGGAGTAAAACAATCTGGTGTAGGTCGTGAAGGATCTAAACACGGTTTGGATGAATATATGGAATTAAAATATATCTGCTTTGGCGGTGAATAAAAAAAGGAGCATTTTGCTCCTTTTATTTTTTTAAAAAATCCACCAGCTTTTCCCTTGTTGAACTGAACGATAAAGCGTCTCCTACTTTCTCATAATTCTGTTTATCCACACAGGTTGGATAAGCATATTTGGCAAAGGCCAGTTTATTATCATCTCGTATAAAAAGTTCCATTAAATCAACAATTTCACTAACACTTAGGCGTATACTTTTTAATTCCTGAGCAGCTACAGCAAGTCTATCCTGATCGTTTTCCTTCTGATTTAATAGATCATTCAATCGATTAGAATTCGTCTTATTCATTCCTCCGGCATCAGACTGATCATTATCTTCATTTCCAGCATATCCTCCTTGATTCGCTATACCATCACGATAAACCTTAGAGTCTCCTCCTGACTGCCTATATTGATCATTATTCCATCCATTATGATATCCCCCACGATTATTGTTTGGCAAATCGTCACGATCTTCTGATTGTCTATATCGATCATTACCTTGTTCATTACTATATTCATCCCGGTTATTATACGGTAAATCCTCACGATAATTACCATTGTTATACCGATCAACAGGATTCATGGATTCCAAGATAATCCCCCTATTTCCGCGTCTACTACTGACAGAAAAAACAACGTTCATATATTGTCCATTTCTATTGACAAGTTGCACACCGCTACCCTTCAATGTACGTTGTTGTCTATCAGCAAACACAATACGCAAATCATAACGACGACTCGTCAAATTAGATACCCTAATATCCGTGGAAGCCCTATTGTTATACAAAACGTTGTTGATATAAAGAAAAAATGGAACATCTGTAGAATAGATATTTAATGCCCCGCCAAAAGGTCTGTATCGCTGCGCAAACCCAGCCGTTGCGACAATAAGCAACAAGACCATAACCAAAATTTTCCTGTACATAATCCGATTAAATTTATTATCCTTCGACTACACAGAATAAAAAAGGATTAAGAAACCAAAGAATTTAACATTTTGTTATGCTTTCTTGTTCCGGTACTTCTTATAAAGTTTTACGGCCATCATTAAAGCAATGGATAAAATTAAGAGCCCCAAAACGCCAAATATCCAGTTCAGTGCCGATTTTAAGACAACAGTAAAAACAATCGCAAATAATAAAACTGTTGCGACTTCATTAAACAAACGGAGATTTGTTGAAGTTAATTTGGATTCTTGACGACTCAATTTAAACATAATTTTCTGGCAGGTAAAATGATAGATAATCATTCCCAGAACGAATGTCAGTTTTACATGCATCCACCCCATGGATAATAAACCAGGGGAATAGCATAACATAACTAGTGCAGAAAAGACAGTGATGTACATCGCAGGAGTAGTAATAACCCACCACAGTAATTTCTCCATCTTACTGAATTCTTTATGCAAAACATCAAACGCTTCTTGACTCTTGTCCTTAGCTTCTGTATGATATATAAAGAGTCGAGGCATATAAAACAGACCCGACATCCAACAAATCACAAAGATAATATGAACTGCTTTTGCATATAAATAGACCATGGTTACAAAAATAAGAAAAGTTAATAGCATTCAATACGTCCAAACATCAATTGCGCAAATCTTACATCCAATATACAATAGTGCTATATCAACAGAAATAGATTAAATATAAGTCAAACAAAAACGACCTGCCACAGGCAAGTCGTTTTTGTTTTTGAAGTGGGTAGCAAACTAATACCTAAATTCTTTTACAACCTCGATGGCATATTTTACATTATCAAAAGGAATATCTGGCATAATACCATGCCCCAAGTTAAAGATAAAACCATTTTCACCTCTCATACGCTCAAATAGTTCGATGATCTTCTTTTTGATAACAGGTTTATCTGCATACAAAACAAATGGATCCAAATTCCCCTGGACAGCAATACCCTGTGGCAGAGATTGTTTAATATTTTTCAAATCTGCATTCCAATCGATAGAAACAACATCAGGTTGCGCTTCAACCATCATTGGTGCAAAAACAGAAGATCCTTTACAAAAGGAAATGACAGGAATATCTTTACGATTTAACTTAGCGATAATCTGCTTATTATAATAATGGGAAAAATCCCGGTAATCATTCCATGATAAGGCCAAGGCCCAGCTATCAAATAATTGAATTGCATTTACTCCAGCTGCGATCTGCATGTTAAGATATTCAACCGTTACATCTGCGATCTTTTGAAGGATCAGATGTGCCAACTCAGGCTGATTATTCAACATCAACTTCGTTAACTTAAAATCTTTCGAAGATCCACCTTCAACCAAATAACTTAAAATTGTAAATGGTGCTCCCGCAAAACCAATCAAAGGGATACGGTTGTCAAGACGTTGTTGAATGACCTTGATTGCATCAGCAACATACTGTAATTTATCCAAACAGTTGGTAGACAAAGCTTCAGCATCCTTTACAGAACGAACAGGATTAGAAAAACGAGGACCTACACCTTGTTCAAAGGACAGATCCCCTCCCATAGCTTCAGCTGTAACTAAAATATCAGAAAATAAAATAGCTGCATCAATGCCTAGCAAATCTACCGGAAGCATAGTGACATCCGCAGCAATTTCTGGTGTTTTGCACATCTCCAGAAAGGAATATTTATTTTTGATATCCCAATATTCCTTCATAAAGCGTCCAGCTTGACGCATCATCCACACAGGAGGTCTTTCCGTTTGCTGCGAGAATGCAGCTTTAATCAATAAGTCGTTTTGTAAAGTAGTACTCACTATAAATGTTTTGAAATTTCGTTTTCTATTTTTGTAATAATGCTGTTCTGTCTAGCCGTCAGATGTAACTTATTGGCAACATCTGTATAAGCTTTCGCTCTTTCATAATCCAACTTTCGCAGCGCTATATTTGCCAGATTGATCATCACCATCCCCTTTTCGTTATCTTTCTTCCAAGGCAGACGTGAAGCTAACTGAAAATGATATTCGGCCTCATCGACACGTTCCTCTTTAAGCGCAATATTTCCCATCATAAATTCATAGAAATTGCGTCTGCCTTTACGAAGTGCATCCGGATTCTTGATCTCTGCTAACAAGTTTTTTGTCTTTTCATAATCTTGCCGATGAAAAGCCTGCGTTGCCAAAAAAACGGAGCCTTCTCTAAAATGACTCCAAATCAAGTAGCCTATTCCACCTGCAATCAGCACAGCAGTTTGATAATGCCCTTGGTATAAGCCATAGCCCAATAATAATGCAGCAATAAAAATAACGGCTATTCTAGCCCTGATTGTCATCATCTCTTTCTACCTATGCGTTATTGTCGGTAAACTTATAACCAACACCTCTGATAGAATGGAAATAAATCGGATGCTTTTGATCTGGTTCGAAATATTTTCGGAAGGTTAAGATAAAATTGTCGATGGTACGTGTAGATGGGTAAACATCGTAATTCCATACGGTCTCCAATATTTGTTCCCGGGATACAGCCTCATTACGTCGTTCAATCAACAGTTTCAACAGCATGGTTTCCTTCTTTGTCAACGAAGTGATCGTGCCATCCGCATGATGTAGCTCATACGAATTAAAATAGATCGTTTTATCACCGATTTGGTAAGAATTTAGTTCTTTCAAATCGTCCGGTTTCATGCCACGACGCACCAAATTTCCAACACGAAGGATCAATTCCTCTAAGTTGAAAGGTTTTACCAGATAATCATCCGCCCCTTTCTTAAGACCTGTAATTCTATCCTCACTGCTGTTTTTAGCAGTTAAAAACATGATAGGAACCTCAGTGTTTTGCAGTCGAATAGTTTCAGCCACCTGGAATCCATCAATTTCGGGAATCATCACATCCAAAACCACCAAGTTGAAACGTTCCTCCTTGAAGACTTTTAATGCTTTTTTTCCATCGGTAGCCGTAGTAACACGGTAACCTTCCATTTCGAGATTCAACTTGATAGCTTCTAACAAGTGTTCTTCATCTTCGACAAGTAATATTCTTTGTTTACTTTGCATTTCTTTCAAATGTTACTTCAAAAATACTCCCTTTAGGAGTGTTATCTTTAACTTTTATGATCGCGTCGTGCTTCTGCAATACGGTTTTCACGATATATAACCCCAAACCTGTACCTTTGGTTTTTCGTGTTGCCTCACTTCCCACGCGATAAAACTTATTAAAGATAAGTTTTTTCTCTTCATCACTGATACCGATACCATGGTCAGCAACAGAAAAAATTATTTTATTATTCTCCGTGTATAATTTCACATCCACCATAGCACATGCCGGCGAATACTTAATCGCATTTTCTATTAGATTAGTAACCACATTACTAATCGCAAACTTATCTGCATGAATAATGATATCCGCCTCCAAATAAGGTTTCAAGACTTGTGAACTACAGGAATTCTTTTGAAGCCTATCTACAACCTGTTCGACCAAAGCAGTAAAATTAAAATCCTCCTTCGGCATACTGTAATTTCGGCTGTCCAACTTGGTTGTCATCAATACATTTTCCACCAGATCATCCAAACGCTCGATATCCTTCAGCGAGTTTCTCAAGAACGTTTGTTGTTGCTCTTTGTCAAGATCACGCCTCAAAATAGTTTGAATATACAATTTGACGGAAGCCAATGGCGATTTAAGTTCATGCGTAATAGCCAAAAGAAAGTTCTGCTGTTGTTGAAGCAGTTTCTGCTCCCTTTCAACCAGCCGCTTCAACCGCCATGCACCCCACAAGAAAATAATCAAGAAGAATATTCCCTCTCCTATGATCATGTTCTTTTTACTCGGATCAAAACGGATAAACATCACGCCCCACCATATCAGTTGCATAACCGCATAGAACAATAGAAAATAAAAGAGTAACAGCGCTTTCTTCATGTGACAAAAATAGGTATTCACCCATGTATTCGGAAATATCCGAAGGATTATGACACAAAGAAGAAAATTAACCGATTCGCAATAAGACTAAAATCACCAAACAGTCATATAAACCATCGGCCCCCCTGTATCAGTAAAAGTAACCTTTAATTTCATCACTAGATAACCTAACTGACTTGGAATTTCAGGTTAATTTGTTTTAATTTTGCATATGTTTAATCACGAGAAAAAAGACATTTTCTTCGACCTAGATCATACAATATGGGATTTTGATAAAAATGCCGAAGAAAGTCTGCACGAGCTATATTTTAAATACAAGTTTGATCACTTGTTTAATCAAGAATCATCCACTCGTTTTATAGAAACTTATACAGTTAACAATCATCGACTTTGGGGACTCTATCATCACGGAAAGATTTCAAAACCAGAACTTAGGAAAGCTCGCTTTGCAGACACCTTTACCGAGCTCGGGGTGGATCCGGAGTTGTTTCCTGAAGAATTCGAACTGGAGTATCTCGCTATCTGTCCAAAAAAAACAAACCTGTTTCCCCATGCACATGAAACCTTGGCTTATCTGGGTGACAGATACAATCTTCACCTAATATCTAATGGTTTTAAAGAGGCCTGTGAGACCAAATTGGAAAAGAGCAACCTAAACAAATACTTCAAACATATTTTTATTTCCGAGGTCATCGGTGTGAATAAACCGGATCCCCGAATATTTGAGTTTGCTATGACGACTGCTCAAGCGCAGCCCCAACAATCATTGATGATCGGAGATAACCTTGACGCCGACATCCGTGGAGCCGTAAATGTAGGCATGGACGCCATTTTCTTTAACCCAAATGTTATTGAAAAACCAGACGATGTATCACATATGATTATCGACTTAAAAGAATTACAATCGATACTATAGAAAATAGAAAAAGCAGCTTTAAGCTGCTTTTTCTATTTTAGAACCTTAACGGTAATATTCTTAAACCATACATCATTTCCATGATCCTGAAGACCGATAAGTCCCGATTTGCTATCGCCACCCACATGGCTCAACAATTCAAAAGCCAAAGGCCATTTTTCCTCACTGAATTTACTTTTTTGCAATAAATCAATCCAGGACTTATCCCATAATGTATATTCAACAACCTTTACACCATTTTGAAAATGCTCTACCTTGCCATTGTTTACCCTGATCTTAACTTTATTCCACTCGCCATATGGCTTACCATTCTGAGGCTTAGCAGGTATCATATCGTACAATGATGTCGATTTACGGTTTCCATCTACCCCCATTTTAGCATCAGGATGGTTCTCATTGTCCAAAACCTGACATTCTGGAGACGAGATATAAATCGGTTGTCCTTCCACTTCCTTCGCTAAAAAGAAGATACCTGAATTTGCTCCTTTAGCAACTTTCCATTCCATCTCCAATTCGAAATTCTTGAAATCATGAGCAAAGACCAAGTCACCACCTTCTTCTTTACCAACATTGGCTTGACTATCAAATTTGATCGCTCCCTCATTAATCACCCATCTTTTTGGAACTACTGTCTTATCATATCCTCTCCAGCCTTCCATGGAAGTACCATCAAAAATAACATAGGCGCCAGCTTTATTCTTTTTAAATTTCTTGATATCTACGCGAGGTAAATCTAAGATTTTGTAAGCAGGAACCTCTTTTTTTGCTTGTGCTACGGCAGTATTAAGATGTGCTGAAAAAGCGATCACCGATACCGCAAGAACTGTTTTTAATAACTTCATTCTTTTTAGTTTTAGGTTTGTTTTAAAATTAAATTTAAGCATTTGAGTGTATAAAGAGGAATATTTTTTAATATTCCTCTCCGCCTCCCATTTCATTTGTATTCGACACTTTCTTCTTTGATTTGTTTAAATCCTGGCTACCAAACCGATAGGAAAGTGATAAAGTTACCATCCTCTTCATCCAACGGTGCTCAAAATTTGATATAAGTTGAGTGGTCTCTGTCACACCATTCATTTTTCGCGAATTAAATACATCTCTCGCATTCAACATAATCGAAGCTTTCTTCTTGAACACATCTTTTTTCAAGGCTAGATCCACACCTTTCATGGCATTCATCTGCCCCTGAGCCATTACACGCGAAGAATTATATTCGCCTCTTATTTGAGCAGAAAACGTTGGTGTAAAACGATAATTAGCGGTCAGATTAGCATTATAAGCGAAATCCTTTCGTTCTGTAATATCGTAGTCTGGGTTTGCATTATACTGAATGTGGATCAAATTGAGATTAAATGTAAAGTCAAAATCCTTCGTTGCGTTGACTTTTGAAATAAACTCAAAACCCGAAAGATTACGACTGGTCATATTCTCCCATCTACTGTATGTTCTCCCATCCTCTATCTTGTAAACAAATGGCTGAATAACCTCACTTGCGTGATTGAAATAGGCAGAAGATATGAGGTTTACTTTACCAAAGGTTTTGGCAAAGCTCATTTCCAAACTGTGTACATCTTCCGGTTTCAGATTCGGATTTCCCTGACGATAATTCAAATCATCGGATACGTTTAAAAAGGGGTTAACTTGCCAACCACGAGCCCGTTGAACACGACGCGAGTAGCTAAATTGAACTTTATCTCCGTTTTCACCGACATCGTAGGTTAAAAACAGTGTTGGATATAACCTGAAAAATTTCTGCTTAGCATTGGACTCCGTTTCCACTGCAGCTGGATCCTTGGAGAAATAGGTGGACTTGAGTTCAAATTGCTCTCCCCGGAGTCCGATTTGATAGCCAATTTTATCTGTTAATTTATTTTGATAATTCGCATAAATCGCATGGACAGTACTCGTGAAATCAAAATCGTTGCTGATTCTATAATCCGGCACATAATTACCTAAAGAATCGAGTGATCTGGAAAATTGGGTATCAAATGACTTTCTGATTTGAGACCTGTAGCCTGCCTCGAATTTGCTTACCTCGGAGAAAGGTAAAACATAATCCAATTGAAGATTGATATTCTTGCCATCCTCAGACGTAACATTCTTCCGTGAGGTGGCCTTCCGTCCATCGGTATAATTTTGAGAAAAATCATTTGTACCATCTTCCTTGTCTCGCCCATAACTGGCATTCCCCGTCAACTCCTCTCCTTCTCGCTTAAATTGATGTCTAAAGTCGGCGTTTAATTCATAACCCAGATCGTCTTCAAATTGTGTTGAATTTCGAACACTCGTTCCTGTCATCTGCGATTGCTTAAAGAACTCGTAATTCAAATCTTCTATTCGCTTGTTATCACGTATACTTAAATTACCCGAAAAACTCAATGAAGTACGGTCTGACATATTATAATCAAACCCAGCTTTTACCGTATGGCTATTGCCCTTTCTTGACGATTCGGATTCGCTATAATTACGCGTGCTATCACCAAAAAACGTGTTGTCCGTTTTCCCACTTCCCAACATGTTTCGTTTATTGAAGTTATAGGATCCGAAGTAATTGAATTTCCGATCACGATAATTCAATGTTATACCGGCCATATAATTATCATAAGAACCAGCGGATGTATTTATCGATCCGTTCAGCCCTGTTCGAATATTTTTCTTTAAAACGATATTGATAATCCCAGTTTGGCCCTCTGCATCATATTTAGAGGATGGATTTGTGATGACTTCAACTTTTTCAATTGAATTGGCTGGTAGACTCTGAAGCAAAGAAGTTACATCATTTCCTGCTAAAGCAGACTCCCGGCCGTCGATTAAAATCTTCACACTACTTGATCCACGCAAACTGACCGATCCATCCTGATCAACTTGCAAAGTGGGAACATTCGCAAGCACATCGGTCGCTGTTCCACCCGCGCTGACCAAACTCTCACCTACATTGAAGGTTTTACGGTCTATACCAATTTGCATGGCTGGAGCTCTTCCTTCAATAACGACTTCGTTCAACATATTACCTGTAGACTTCAAAGCAATTCGACCTAAGTCCTTGCTTTTATTCCCTAATATCTCTATACTATCAATAGTTTGTGTCTCGTAGCCAACATAAGTGATACGGACATTATATTTTCCAGGTTTAATATCAGACAACAAAAGGAATCCTTGGGATACAGACTGTCCGCCCTTAACAAAGACTTTACTATGGGCGTCAAAGAGCGCGACACTAGCCGATGAAATAGGTTTAGAGGTTTCGCTATCGACTAAAATAGCTTTGATTTGACCTGTTTGAGCAAAAAGGACAACAGGTAAAAAGAATACAAATAAGAAAGATTTAAACGATTTAGCGTAAAAAAACATGCTTCAGCTTAGTTTATAAGTTATAGTGCAAAGAAAACTAAAACTTACAGACAAAATTGAAGCGTAACCACATTATTACGGTAACAAAAGAATAGCAAATTACTCCACAGAAACAGTCAATCCCTCGGCTTTCAGAATTTTACGATAGATCTCCATCTCCGTATAAGTACCCTCCAGTACAGCACATTTCCCCTCAGTATGTACTTTCCAGGCAATCTTCTCAGCTTGCTTCTCGGTATATTGTAAATGATAGATGAGACAATGAATCACATGTTCAAACGTATTGGTTTCATCATTCCACAAAATGAGGCGATTAGACTCTTTCACAGAGGCTAATATCTCTTCTAACGTAAAGGTTTCTTCAGCAGTTTGGGTACCCATGCTGCAAAAATAGAATATTTTTTTCTAAATTAACGATAATATAAAAGGGAAGAATACAATCAATTAGAGGAATTTATTATGTTACAGTCAAAAATTGCAGGAATTGGCTATTACGTCCCAAAAAACGTATATACCAATAATGACCTAACACGCTTTATGGATACCAGTGACGAATGGATTCAAGAACGAACTGGCATTAAAGAACGTAGATATGCAGACCGAATAGGCGAAACCACCACCACTATGGGGGTCGAAGCAGCTAAAATTGCCATCGAACGAGCTCGTATTACACCTGAAGATGTCGACTTCATCATCTTTGCCACCTTATCGCCAGATTATTATTTTCCGGGCTGCGCCGTTCTACTGCAACGGGAAATGAAGATGAAGGAGGTCGGGGCACTGGATATTAGAAACCAATGTTCTGGCTTTATATATGCGCTTTCTATTGCCGATCAATTTGTCAAAACAGGGATGTACAAAAATGTGCTCGTGGTTGGTTCAGAGAAACACTCTTTTGCACTTGACTTTTCTACGAGAGGACGGGCCGTCTCCGTGATTTTCGGCGATGGTGCCGGAGCAGTGGTTGTGCAACCCACAACCGAAAATGGTAAAGGAATCCTCAGCACGCACTTACATTCAGACGGAGCGGATGCTGAAAAGCTAGCGATGTATTACCCCGGAGCTTCCAGTGGGATTTGGCTGGATAAAATGCCCGACTGGCCGGATCAGGAATTGGGCGGATTATTAATGACCAAAGAGATGCTCGAAGATGGAACTGCGTTTCCAAATATGGATGGTCAGGCCGTCTTCAAAAAAGCTGTTGTCAAATTTCCTGAGGTCATTCATGAAGCGCTAGCGAAAAATAATTTAAAAACCAGCGATATCGATTTATTGATTCCACATCAGGCCAATCTTCGCATTTCCCAATTTGTACAGAAAACTCTTGGGTTAAAGGAAGATCAGGTATTCAACAATATTCAGAAATATGGTAATACCACAGCAGCCTCTGTACCGATAGCACTATGCGAGGCTTGGGAAGAAGGAAAGATTAAAGACGGGGATCTCGTATGCTTGGCAGCTTTTGGAGCAGGGTTTACCTGGGGCTCGGCCTTAATTCGATGGTAGATAATAGCATATATAGAAAAAGGGCTAATCATGTGTGATTAGCCCTTTCTCTTTATATTTCCGAATAAAAAAATTATCCGTTTGATAATGCTGCTGCACCAGATACGATCTCCGTCAATTCTGTTGTAATTGCAGCTTGACGTGCTTGGTTGTAAGATAGCTTAAGTGATTTAATTAAGTCACCAGCATTCTCTGTAGCTTTATCCATTGCCGTCATACGTGCTCCATGTTCAGAGGCATTCGAATCTAAAACAGCTTTGTATAATTGAATCTTGATTGCTTTAGGAATCAACTCCTCGATAATCTTCTCTTTGGAAGGCTCGATGATATAATCCACCTCAGCTTCTATTTTTGCTTTATGCGTATGTTGTTTGTTTTCCTCCGCAGGTAATAATGGTAAAATCTGCTCTGCAGTCAACTCTTGAACTGCTGCATTTTTGAACTGATTATACACTACTTCAACACGATCAAAATTACCTTCTTTGAATTGTTCCATGATAAATTCAGTCACCACAGATACAGAACCAAAATTTAAATCAGAAAACAAATCAGAGTGATTAGCTACCATGTTGAAGTTACGTTTCGAGTAGAAGTCATAACCCTTTTTACCAATACCAATGATACTCAAATTACCCTTTGCATGTTGCTCGGCATATCTGTTAAAGATCAAGTTATTAGTCGCTTTGATAACATTTGCGTTGAATGCTCCAGCCAAACCTCTGTTCGAAGAAACAACAACGATCAACACCTTATTTGGCTCGCGGTCTACTGTAAAAGGAGAGTTACTTCCCTCAACACTCGCAGAAACATCCGCCAAAATATCTCTTAGTTTATTCGCATATGGGCGCAATTGTAAGATAGCGTTAGTAGCGCGCTTCAATTTAGCAGCCGAAACCATTTTCATAGCTTTCGTGATCTGCTGTGTTGATGATACCGAGGTAATCCGGTTTCTTACTTCTTTTAAATTTGCCATATTTGTTTTAAGTATTAAGTACCTAGTATTGAGTATCGAGCCTTGTCGATAGACTCAATACCAAATACTCATTACTATTAATATTTTGATGCTAAATCCTTAGCTACTGTTTCTAATACTGCAGTTAATTCATCGGAGAACTTATTCGCTTTAAAAGCTGACAATACTTCTGGATGACGTTGTTCCAATTGAGTCAAGAATTCTTCTTCAAATTCTCTCACTTTATTTACAGGAACATTACGCAATAAACCTTTAGTTCCGATATAAATGATTGCCACTTGCTTCTCAACAGAAACCGGAGAGTATTGACCTTGTTTCAAGATCTCAACGTTACGAACACCTTTATCCAATACAGATTTAGTAGCAGCATCTAGATCAGAACCGAATTTCGCAAAAGCTTCCAATTCACGGTACTGAGCTTGATCCAACTTTAATGTGCCGGATACCTTTTTCATCGGTTTGATCTGCGCATTACCACCTACACGAGATACAGAGATACCTACGTTGATCGCTGGACGGATACCTGCGTTAAACAAGTTAGACTCCAAGAAGATCTGACCATCTGTAATTGAAATTACGTTGGTTGGGATATACGCTGAAACGTCACCAGCCTGAGTTTCGATGATCGGAAGCGCAGTTAATGAACCACCGCCTTTTACCAAGTGTTTGATCGACTCAGGTAGATCATTCATGTTGCGTGCGATATCATCTGAAGAGTTGATTTTCGCGGCACGCTCCAACAAACGGCTGTGTAGATAAAATACGTCACCAGGGTATGCTTCGCGGCCCGGTGGACGACGTAACAATAATGAAACCTCACGGTAAGCTACCGCTTGTTTAGACAAATCATCATAAACGATCAATGCTGGACGGCCTGTATCACGGAAAAACTCTCCGATAGCAGCACCTGCCATTGGTGCATAGAACTGAAGTGGAGCAGGATCAGCAGCAGATGCAGCAACAACTACTGTATAAGCCATAGCACCTCTTTCCTCCAATGTACGCACGATATTCGCAACTGTAGAATTCTTTTGACCTACGGCAACGTAGATACAAAATACAGGTTCTCCTGCATCATAGAATTCTTTTTGGTTCAAGATTGTATCGATACAAACAGCTGTTTTACCTGTTTGACGGTCACCAATAACCAACTCACGTTGACCACGACCAACTGGGATCATCGCATCGATCGCTTTGATACCTGTTTGTAATGGCTCAGTTACCGGTTGACGGTAGATAACACCTGGAGCTTTACGCTCGATAGGCATTTCATACAAATCACCTTGAATAGGTCCTTTACCATCGATTGGTTGACCTAAAGTATTTACAACACGTCCCAACAAGCCTTCACCAACTTTGATGGATGCAATACGGTTGGTACGTTTAATAGTATCACCTTCTTTGATTTCATCAGAAGGACCTAAAAGTACAACACCAACGTTGTCTTCTTCTAAGTTTAATACAATACCTTGTAATCCGTTATCAAATTCAACCAACTCACCGGACTGAACTTTAGTTAAGCCGTAAATACGAGCAATACCGTCACCCACAGCAAGTACGGTACCCACTTCCTCTAGTTCGGCTTCTGATTTAAAGCCCGACAATTGCTCTCTTAGAATTGCCGAAACTTCATCTGGTCTTACCTCTATCATTTTAATTATTATAAGGGGTTTTTTGATTTATTTTACTTCAAGTATCAGAACAAATTAATTATTCTGATTCAAATATCTTTCCAATTTATTCAACTTACCAGCAATACTTGCATCAATTTGGCGATCGCCGATATTGACTACAAATCCACCGATCAAATTATGATCAACTTTATTGATCAATATCACTTGAGCGTTGGTTTCTTTCGCAAGTACATCTTTCATCGCTGCCAAATTAGCTTCAGAAAGCGGCGCTGCAGATGTAACTGTAGCTTTCACAATTCCTTTTACCTCGTTGTACTCACGAATAAATTCTTGAGCAGTGGCATAAACAATCTCGCCACGACCTTTATTGATCATGATCTTAAAGAATGCCAAGATATTTGGATTGATCTTATCTTTAAATAGCGCATCCAATATGTTTTTCTTCTTGTCCAAAGGAACAATAGGATTGGCAAAAACCGCTTGCAATTCTGTACTGGATTTTAAAACAGTAATGAATGAATCCATATCTGTCTTGATTGTTTCCAGTGCGCCTTGCTCGCTAGCCAAGTCGATTAATGACTTAGCATATCTCGATGCTACTTTAAATACTGACATAATTCTATTTCGTAATTTAAGTGACCGGATTAGTTCAATTTAACGTCATTAAGCAAATCTGCCACTAAAGCTTCTTGCTTTCCTTGGTCCTCAAATTCTTTGTTTAAAACTTTGCGAGCGATATCCAAGGACAAAGAAGAAACCTGAGATTTAACCTCAGCCAAAGCTTTATTCTTTTGTTCATTGATCTCCTCTTTTGCTTGAGCAATCATTCTAGAACCTTCATACTGTGCTTGTGTTCTCGCTTCAGCAACAATTTTCTCTTTTAGCTCCTTTGCTTCTTTAAGGATAACATCACGTTCCGCGCGAGCTTCTTTAAGCAATTGTTCGTTCTCATTTGTCAAACGAGCCATTTCCAATTTAGCTTTCTCAGCAGCCTCCAATGCATTCGCAATTCCTTGCTCACGTTCATCTAAAGCATTTACGATAGGTTTCCAAGCAAATTTGCCTAATAAAAATATCACAACCAATAAGATGATTAGTTGCCAAAAGAACAAACCGTACGAGAACTGATTAATTAATGCTTCCATTTATATACAATTGTAAATTATAATTTTCCTTTGTTTGTATTTTTTTGTTTAAACACAGTCTGCAACCAACCGTTGCAAACTGTGTTTAGTAATTTTTTTAATCAACTTGGATTATGCACCTAAGATTAAAGCACCGAATGCTAAACCTTCAACTAAGGCACCAATGATGATCATCGCAGTTTGAATTTTAGATGCTGCTTCTGGTTGACGAGCGATAGCTTCCATAGCTGAACCACCGATTTTACCTAAACCTAAACCTGCACCGATTACGATTAAACCTGCACCTACTAAATTTGGAATTACCATGTTTTTAATATATAAAATTTAACAAAAAAATTCAATTAATGATGAGCGTGTTCCTCTACTGCCATTCCGATAAATAAGGATGACAACATCGTAAAGATGAATGCTTGAAGAAAAGCTACTAAAAGTTCCAATAAGAATAGAACAAGTGTCAATACCATAGAGACACCAATACTACCTACTACTGTCAACTGTTGTTGGAATAAATAGACAATTGCGATCAAACCCATGACAACAGAGTGACCAGCCGTAATATTCGCAAACAAACGCAACATTAAGGAGAAGGGTTTTGTAAACATACCCAACACCTCAATTGGTGCCAAAACTATTTTAAAAGGAACTGGAACACCCGGCATCCAGAAAATATGCTTCCAATAATCTTTATTTCCTTTGAAATTGATAACAAAAAAGGTAAATAAAGCCAAACATAACGTGACTGTAATATTTCCCGTCACATTAAAACCAAGAGGTGTTAAACCTAATAAGTTTAGAATAAAAATCAGGAAAAATACCGATAACAGGTAAGGCATAAATTCCTTATAACGGTGACCGATATTAGGAATAGCCATTTCATCACGTACATATAAAACCAATGGCTCTAAAACACGACCGATGCCTTTTGGCAAATTATTCACACCTTTTTTATAGGTTTTAGCTAGGCAGATAAAGCCCCAAAACATTAAAAATGCAGCTAATATTAAACCGACAACGTTTTTTGTAATCGAAAAATCTAGGGGTTTTGCATTCGTAGGATGATGTTTTTCATCGTAACTCAATGTACCAGCAGCGTCTGTTTTATAGATCTTTCCGTGATAAAGTGTGTAGTATTGACCATTTTTCTCCACAACAGACTCACCATGATGAAACTCGCCAGAAGAAAAAACAATCAATCCATTATCAATAAGAATTACTGGCAATGGAAAACCATAATGTTTTCCTGCTTTTTTATCGGTAAACAAAGAGAAATAATGATCATCCTGTAAGTGATGTTGACTATACTCTTTAATTTCCTCAGCCTGGGTTTTAGGCGCATCCCCATGCGCTTCCTCAGCTGCTTTTAAGGTAAAAGGATTGACAGCAAGAAAAATTACTGCAAATAATAAAAGTGCTCTCTTAAGATTCACCATTTCAGATTACTATTGAATAATAAAAAATTTTGCGCAAAAATACAATTTTATTTGGCATAAATCACCATTTGTTTAAACTTTTTCCAAAAATAGTTTAAACCTTTTTATCTACTTGATTTAAAGCGCTAAAAGCGATGTATACATCCACAAACAAAGCGATGAAAAATACCACCAAAAAGTTATATTCGATAAAGTTGTTTTCAACGGTCTTTAGCCCGTCCTTTATATAAATATACCCCGCGACAGCTTTCAGTAGCACGAGCCCTAGAAATATTACACCTAATTTCTCCGGCATGGACCAGTTCGCAAAAAAGATCAAAACCGCAGCCAGCAAAGAAGAACAGACGCCAAAAGTATACATCCCCACAAGACTGTAGGACGTTTGAGCCCAGTATCCCTCTGTGTTCATTCCGGATATCACGAGATAATGCGCAGCAAAACTTGCCGCAAAAACGATCAGCAGTACAAATACGCTTTTCAGATAACTATTCATTTTTATTAATTTGATTTGCCTGCCTGATGAACTGATACAAAGATACAATCACCCCCAAAAGTGTTAATCCCTTCATCCCCCATTCACCAGCAATCGCATATTTATTGTCCAACCAAGTTCCCACCCAATAAAATAAATAGATTGTCACACCCATTTGAATAGGCATGGAAGTAAATACAATCCATTTGTTAATTTTCTTATTGGTTTTCTCCTCTTTCAATTAGCTTATAATAAAAGGTTGACAAATATACATCATAAATCCTTATCCACTACAATCCCAAAACTTTTTGTCCAATTTTAATATCCGGATAATCAATATCTGCCCCCAAAAGCATTTTAAGTTCTGAAGAGGATTTATCCGGGTTTGCACGTATCACACCAAGAATACGATCCAACTTCTCCTGCGCGATCAACTCTGTTGCTTCCACTTCGGCACCCACAAAGTTAATCAGGTGCCCATATATCGTACCGGCAACCATCCCGCGCTTAACCGCTATATCAGCAATGCTCATCCCATCCTTAAACATTTCTAAGGAAACCTCCTTTGTATCCAACTTTTTAGGCCCCTCTTCATCTGCATTTTGCGCAGCCAATTCATCTTTTTCTTTGGTCTTCACACTGGCAGCAACATCGAGCATCGCTGTTTGAAAATCTTCCCGTTTTGAAAGCGTATCGGCAATAAGCAGACAGTGTTGCAACTGCTCGCGTTTTCGCTTGTAATCAAGCAACAGTGCTTTTAACTCGTCAATATATTTCTTCGTACGTTTTCGTATCTGGTACTCTTCGATATGTTTAGTTAAGGCCTCAATCAGATCTACATCCATTTTCGGTAAAAACCAATTGACCGCAGCAGTAGAACGTTCACAAATTACATCATAGTCGATCGCGTTTTTATCCCGCAACAAATCATACAATACGACAATAAACTTATGTGCAACTTTCTCCTGGGTCTGAAGGTGCTTGACCAATTGTTGAAAAAATAGTACTGCTTGTTCCTTTCCATCAATATTACGCTCCTCAAGTGATTTCAGTAATTCAGAAGTTTCGGCCAATAGACCGTCCCAACGGAAACCGTGCATTAAAATCTGGCCAAGATAATTCCGCTGGCATTGCTCTAGAATCTCATTTACATCAGCCTGTCCCTGAGCACGCTGCGCAAATTCGACAACTTGGTAATCGGTACGGATGGCATAAGACGGGATGATCGATTTTAATACAAGCCCATCTAAACTCGTTAAACGGCTCAGTGCAACGTACACCTGTCCCGCAGCAAAAGAGGTACCTGCGTCAATAATCGCTTTTTGAAAAGTTAAACCCTGGCTTTTATGAATGGTGATAGCCCAGGCCAGTCGAAGTGGAAATTGCGAAAATGTACCCAATATCTCCTCCTTAATCTGATCTTGCCCCTTATCGTAATTATACCGAATATTCTCCCAGGTCTCCCTTTTTACCGTAACAGATTCCGACCCATCAGGAAATGTAACCGTTACTGTGCCCTGCATCGTATCGATGTCCTTTACCGTACCAATCTTTCCATTGTAATATTTACGCTCATCTCCCGAATCGTTTCGAATAAACATCACCTGTGCCCCTATCTTTAAGGATAACGTTTCTTCAGCAGGGTAGGAACCCTGCGCAAAATCATCTTTGACAACAGCCTTAAGATTTAACATTTTCCCCGATAATGATGCCAACTTGGCTCCGTTTATTTCATCAGCATTTCGATTATGGGAGGTCAATGTAATATACTGATCCTCTTCATTTGGAACAAAGTCCTGTTGATAATAACCATTTAAGGTCGTTAGCATATCACTTGTACACTGATTGTTTCGTATGGCATTCAAAATGGAAATAAAACCCTCATCTTGCTGACGATAGATTTTATTAAGCTCTAACATCACCAACGGATTATCCCTTAAAATTTTAGCGTTAAAGAAGAAAACAGAAGAATAATGATCCCGTAAAACATTCCATTCGGCATCTTTCACTACTGGTGGCAACTGATATAAATCTCCGATAAACAATACTTGTAACCCACCAAAAGGTCGCATATCGCGACGAACAGATTGCAGAATCACATTAATCGCATCCAATGTATCTGCACGGACCATTGAGACCTCATCAATCACCAAAAGCTCAAGTTCCTGCAAGATAGCCCTGCGCTGCTTGGTCAGTTTAATCGTACTGAATAAACGTGATTTATTGTAAATATGACTATCCTGCTCGTCCCAACGTAACTCATAATCTTCAATAAAGGTTCCAAATGGAAGCCAAAATAAAGAATGTAAAGTGGTTCCGCCCGCATTCATCGCAGCCACGCCCGTGGGTGCCGTAATAGCCATCTTCTTGTAGCTATGCTCACGGATATACTTCAAGAACGTCGTTTTTCCTGTACCAGCCTTTCCTGTTATAAATATGTTTTGGTTCGTTTGGTTAACAAAAGCAACAGCCTGCATAAATGCAGTATTTTCCCGATCGACTTGAAAGTTTGACATATCCTGAAATTAGATTGATCACAAAATTAGCAATTTCATTTTTAACTTCACGCGACATATTATAGCTAGAGATATCCAAAACAGCTCCATTATAACGGATTTAGATAAAGCTAAAACGGTTAACTTAAAATATTAATGGATTTTTTTTATATTTAGCAACTGAATTAACGAATAACAAATTTTTAGAATTTTTAATATGGCTATAGATAAAATCGCATTGTTTGAAAAAGTACAGGAAATGCTGACATCCAAAGGTTTTCGTATTGATAAATCAGATGCTGCACGCCCTTGGGGAGGATTTTTCGTTATCGACGAATCCCAAGCACAAGAATTTGCCGATGAGTACTTCGGCGGAATGGATGTACAAGAATTAAGAATTTCAGGAAAATTAAGCCCAAAAATTTTAATTGTCGCACCAGAGAAAAGACTTTCATGGCAATATCACCACCGTCGTGCCGAAATCTGGCGAGTTATCCAAGGTAACGTAGGCGTTATGGTTTCTGACACAGATGAAGAATCGGTTGTTTCAACATTGAAAGAGGGAGAAACAATCAGATTACGCCAAGGACAACGTCACCGTTTAATCGGATTGGACGGCTTCGGTATCTTGGCAGAGATCTGGCAGCACACAGATGCCAACAATCCTTCTGACGAAGACGATATTGTTCGCGTACAAGATGATTTTGGCAGATAATAGTCCCACAGGACCGTTACCGCCCAAACAAAGATTCCCAATCAACAATTGGGAATCTTTGTTTTTACCCCAACATAAAGTGCCATAGCAGCTGATTCACTCTCCCTACTTTGCATTTCATCGCTTTTATCCAAGCTCCTCCACCCCATGTCCATTTCAGATGTTCCATAACGCAATTCATTAGAAGAGAATATTAATTTTTATTATTTTAGTAGAGATATAATCAACTATGACATGATGAGCAACGACGATACTAAAAGAGGATCCAGTATATTAAACAGTCTGAAGAAATTAATTTTTGAGGACGATCAGCCAAAGCAAACGCCACCGGCACAAGCCCCTCCGGCGCCAGCTACTAGCGCTGCTCCAGAAAGCCCCGCTGTACCACCGGCATATTCATCGCCCACGGCCCAGGCTCCAACTGGAAAAACACCGCCCCCAATCCCAATAACAGCCAATGACGGAACAACCGACCTCAAAGAAATGAAATTAAAGGTCTATGCCATTCTTGAAAAACTCAACGAACAGGGTGTAGATTTTTTCGAAGTATGGAATGCTGCTGCCGCAATGGGAAAAGTAGAGGAAAACACATTAAAAGCAGCCTATACTTCACTGAAATTTGTAGACAGTTCGTTAACCAAGGATAAACTGGTAGCAACTGGCACAAATTATGCTAATAAATTGAAAGAAACCATTGCCAAAGAATCGGAACAAAAACAGGCTGAAAAGAAAAAGACTGAACAAGACCGAACCATGGAGATTGCAAATCTGAACACTGAAATCAAAACAATAACGGAGAATATCGCCAAATTGCAAGATGACCTACAGAAAAAACAACTCGCTTTGGGTCAAATTAATGAAAAGTACGAACCAAGAATTAAAGATATCGAACAAAAAATAAACATCGGCAACGCGGCCGTTGATGAAGTGGTCACCGAAATCAACACTGCCTTGCATATGATTAATCAATCAATAACATAAAAATAAATCAATGGAAAGAAAAGATCAGTATGTTAATATTCCCGCTGAGATAAAAACGCAACTTCCGATATTTCAAGTACTGGGCGATCATTTGCCTGCACAATTAAAATCACCAGAAGCGAAGAAGACAGCTTCATCGATCTTCTTTTGGGCGCTTTTACTTGGCGGAGCCTTTGCTTTTTTCAAGTACTTACCGATTATGCTGGAATATGCCGGAAAAAGTATACTTTTTGTGATATTCAGTATAATCCTGATTACCTTACTATTGCTAGCCCCAAAGATCATTGCGCTATTGCACCGACTGGGTACCGTCCTACTTTTTAAAGGTGAAAAATCCATCATTAGAAATAACCCTATCGAAACCTTACAACTGTTATCAAGAGATGCAAAAGACACCCTGAAACGTGTGAAGGAAAAAATCAGCAATGTAGACGGTGTCCGCATCGACATGATTCAAAGCGGTGAAACTGCTCAAAAAACAGCCGAAGAGAAGTACACCTATGCGAAACGTTTCACCGCTGAAGCGGCCAATCTCGACGAGAAATCAAAGGAGGAAACGAGCAAAAATAATGCAGAGAAGGCAAATGCTTATGCAAGAGATGCCAAAGAAACACGTACCAAAGCATTTCTATTGGGAAAAGAAGGTGAATCTGAAGAGCAAAATGCGCGCAGTTACGTACAATATGCCAATCAATTTGCAAAAGTATTGGAAGTTCTAAAAGATAATGAAAGCGCAGCGCGTATCTATGTCAGCACCTTGGATAGCAGCATTTCTATTATTTCCAAGAAGCTAGAAGCCACTCAAAAGATGAAAAATGCCACCGATGGCCTAGCCGATGTGTTCAATATTAAAGATGGCTGGGCATTTCAAGAGGCCATGAATGCAGCAACAGGTGCCATCAGTCAAAATATTGCCTCTATCCGATCGAATCTTGATTTCTTGGATCAAAACAACAACATCACCGTGGGTGGCACGCCTACTCAAGGTGAACTGGAAGAGTTTATCCGCAAAGTTGACGAACGTAATCTAAATGTATTAAACGTAACACAAATGGCCGATGCCAGCTATGAACTCAAACCCGAAGAAAAAGTAGATAAAGGATTTACATTACTCGATTAACATTAACTAAAATCAAACTTATTATACGAACATTATGGAAGAAAAATCAACATGGGCAAGATTAAGATGGCCAATCAAAGCAATTATCATCGCCTTACCTATTCTCGCAATCGGTTATTGGGCCATTCAATCGGGCAAATTTGATGCTAATTCGACAGTCCAAACAACAGATTCAACAAGCAATAATGGTCATGCGGCCGCACCTTCATCAGGCTCAGAAACGACTCGTTCATTCAACTATCAACCCGAAAAACCAATCGACGGCGAATACAAGGGTGTCGTTGAAGTGGGCGCTTCGGGTTTCAATTCCTTTGTCGTCAATATGGACAAAGAAAATCGCTGGGAGATCATTTCCAAAGACTTTGGAAAGTCATTTGCATACGAAGGATTGGCAAATACGGAAGACATCCGTAAAGGATTAAAAGATTATATAGGCATGATGCTCGACAAAGGCGTCAAATCCAAAAACATACATTTCGTCATTAGCTCCGGAGCCCAGAAAGAACCTAAAACTTCAGTTATCAGTGCTGAACTAAGAAAAATGGGCTTTGTGGTCAACCTGGTTACAGCAGAGCAAGAAGGAAAATTAGCATTAAAATCTGTCCTGCCGAAAGCTTACGAAGATAATTCATTTGTTGTTGACATAGGCTCCGGTAATACTAAAATTTCCTGGATTGACGGTGACACAAAATCGGTAGAAGCACCTGGTGCAAAATATTATGAAAAAGACCTTAAAGATGACGCGGTCTATACAGAAGTAAAAAAATTAGGCGAGAAAATTCCGTCAAATAAAAGAGAGGTTTGTTTTATTATAGGCGGGGTTCCTTTTGAATTAGCATCGCAGACACGCCAAGGTGAAGAGCGTTTTACGGTTTTGAACGATCCAGCATCTTACAAAACAGATAAAATAAAAACAAAAAGCGGTGTCAACATCTATAAAGCAATTAAAGATGCAACCAATTGCGACACTTTCGTATTTGATTGGGATGCCAATTTCACGATCGGATTCCTACTTTCACTAAACAAATAGTCAAGACGATTAGCATTAAAAAAAGCGCTGTTCTCTTTTATTGGGAACAGCGCTTTTTTTTAACCTTTTTTGTTATCCCATAAAACTCAAGAGATATAAAACAATAATGATCGCCAATACCAAAAAAGCAATTTTCCAAAAGCTATAAGGTCGTTGTCCATAAACTTTACCGTTAAATGCATTGACCATGATCTGATAACTCTTTCCTTTGTACTGATAAGCTGATAACCACACAGGTAAAAGAATATACTTCAATTTAATGGATTTAAAATCGCTATCAATAGAATCAATATCCTGTGTATCACCACCGATGTCATTCTCAACCTGGCGTTCGATTTCCCGATCCATTATTGTCCGGGCAGTCTCCGCCGCTTTTACATGATCCACACTAAAAGTTTCAGCGATAAAGCCACTTAAATATTGCTCATTGAAAGGTTTTAGATAGCCCAAATTCCAAGGTCCGATTTTATCAGAGAACTTTTCGGGAAGAGATGTTGATCCCGAAATGACAATATCCTTAAATTGACTATAGATACTACCTGAAGCTGGATACCAATTTGTTCGTCTTTCTTCGTATTCTTCCGTCTCACCATCCGAATTACGTCTTGTACGCGTCACATAATAATACTCGCCACGTGACCCCACATAATCAGAATGTACATCTGCATCATAGGACCAAAATGGTATATACACTCCTTTTAAACGATCATTTCTTGAATTAAAAATTCGCTTAAAGTCATTCGGAGCGAACCATATCTTACCGGCCCATTGTGTCAATAACCCAAAAGCATTTTTGTAATCAACGGAAAAGGGAACAAGACCATGTGGCTTCACAATACGCTTTTGCTGATGGTCAATTACCAAAGGTGAAGCACAAAAAGCACATAAATCTGCCGTAACATGAGGATTCAAACGCGAGTTTGCACCACAGTTACTGCAATGCACGACTTCAGCCAAATAGCTATAGCGCTCATCGGCGACTCCTTCCATTGCTTGTCCAAAAACTTTATAATCTGTAGATTCAATATGCCCATCTTCCGGTAGCTGATCCGCTATTTCATTCCTAGTTCCACAATAGGAACACTCTAAATAGGAAGTACCGGGCTGATAAGTCAAGATAGCACCACAGCCCTGGCATTTTAACCCCTGCTCTATTTCGGAGGTTTTTTCTTCAAAACTCATAAAACTCGGTCGTCCGTTTTATCCTAAACTCCTGGTATCGGTGGCGGGTTCTGCGAAAACAGATCCTTTAATTCGCCTACCTTTTCAGCCTCGATCCAGTTTTCAAGTCCCTCTTTCCAAACCAAGGTGGCAAGTGTCATCGTCCCCTCTTTTACAAGACCGCGCAGCTGTTCCGGATCAAATGGCCCTTCCTGCTTACCTTTAATGGCCAGGTAATAGGCTACCGTTTTGGGCAATGGAGGTGGTCCAACGGCTCCGGTAGACGAAGCTACAGCAGCTGAGCCCATACCAGTAGGATTATTCCCATCAAAACTGTTTTGCTGAAATACATTACCCATTTGACCAACCATTCCTGCTCCCAGCCCAGCACCAAATCCAGCACCTACGATCCCCCCACTATTGGGATTCTCAGCAGCTTTCTCCATGGAATTAGCCGCTTGAAATTGGGCATATGCCCCTAGATTACCAACGACCCCCATACTGCTTCGCTTATCAAGCGCCTTTTCCACCTCTTCTGGGAATGAAATATTTTCGATTAAGAATTTCGTTAAGCTCAAACCCAACTCATCAAAATCAACCCCAATTTTTTGTTGTATCAAAGCCGAAACTTCATCATAGTTGGATGCGAGGTCTAAGGCTGGTATCTTCGACTCAGCAATAGCATCCATCCCACGCGATACCGCAATATTTCGAAGTTGCTCTGTGATATCTTCAACAGTAAAAACAGGCGTCGTCGCAACCAGCTGTTTCATAAAAACAGTAACGTCCTTCACCTGAAAGGAGAAATTACCGAAAGCCCGAAGTCGAATTGGTCCAAATTCAGGATCCCGCAGCATAATCGGATTTTTGGTTCCCCATTTCTGATTGACAAATTGTCGAAGGTTGACAAAATAGACATCGGCTTTGAATGGGCTATTGAACCCGTATTTCCAACCTCTGATGGTTGTCATGATCGGCATATTCTGTGTTGTCAATTCATAGCGACCAGGCTGAAAAACATCCGCAACCACACCTTCATTCAAAAATACCGCAGCCTGCCCTTCCCGCACAGTCAACTGCGCACCCATTTTTATTTCATTCTGATACCGTGGAAACTTCCACACAATCGTATCTGTGCTATTATCGACCCATTCGATAATATCGACAAACTCATTCCTAATTTTATCAAATAATCCCATAAATTATTCTCGTTACAATTACTTACACTAAATGTAAACATTTCCCAGCAAACCGGCAATTTTCTCCAGCAGCACGCAAACGATCGATATCTAAAAAATTTAGCCTTTTAAACTACTTATCATAGTTTATTTTTTTTACTTTTGTTAGCTAAGTTCTACATTAATTTATGAGTACATATAACGAAGACAGCATTAGGTCCCTGGATTGGAAAGAGCATATTCGCCTTCGTCCGGGAATGTACATTGGAAAATTAGGGGACGGTTCGGCCTATGATGATGGTATCTATGTTTTATTGAAAGAGGTCGTTGACAACTCGATTGATGAGTTTGTTATGGGCGCTGGTAAAATTATTGATATCACGGTAAACGAAAATAAAGTTTCCGTACGCGATTATGGACGTGGTATTCCAATTGGTTCTGTGGTTGATGTTGTTTCTAAAATCAATACAGGTGGTAAATATGATAGTAAGGCTTTCCAAAAGTCCGTTGGTTTAAATGGTGTCGGTACAAAAGCCGTAAATGCTTTGTCCAGTCAGTTTACCGTACAGTCATATCGTCAAAACATAACGCGCATCGCCCAATTCTCCAAAGGAGAATTAGTCAACGATGAACAAAAGGATACAACACAACGAAATGGTACAGCCGTAACATTTTACCCCGACGATTCTATTTTCCGGAATTATAAATATAGGCCTGAATTTGTTGAAAACATGATCTGGAACTATGTTTTTCTAAACTCAGGACTTACGATCAACTTTAATGGTCAAAAGTTTATTTCTGAGCACGGACTAAAAGATCTATTGGAACGAAATATTGATGCTGAATCCATGCGCTATCCGATTATTCACTTACGGGGGGATGATATTGAAATCGCGATGACTCACGGCCAGCAGTACGGAGAAGAATATTATTCTTTTGTCAACGGTCAGCATACCACGCAAGGTGGAACACACCAGGCTGCCTTCCGTGAAGCAATTGTCAAAACAATCCGCGAGTTCTACAAAAAAGAATTTGACGCATCGGATATTCGTTCATCAATCATCGGTGCCATCGCGATCAAAGTGCAGGAACCTGTTTTTGAATCACAGACGAAAACAAAGCTAGGATCTCAAAGTGTAGGCCCGGAAGGTCCTACTGTAAGAGGATTTATCAATGACTTTGTCAAAAAAGCATTGGATGATTACCTACATAAAAATCCGACAACAGCTGATGCCCTTCAAAAACGTATTCTCCAATCAGAACGTGAACGTAAGGATATCGCCGGTATCAAAAAACTCGCCAACGAAAGAGCGAAGAAAGCTTCTTTGCACAATCGTAAACTACGTGACTGTAAAGTGCACTTCAGTGATAAAAATGAACGTAACCAAGAGACAACTTTGTTTATCACTGAGGGGGATTCTGCATCTGGTTCAATTACCAAATCGCGGGATGTGCAGACTCAAGCAGTTTTCAGCTTAAAAGGAAAACCGTTAAACTCCTACGGCATGTCCAAAAAGATCGTTTATGAAAACGAAGAATTTAACCTCTTACAACACGCGCTTAATATTGAAGACGGTCTCGATGGATTACGCTACAACAATATCGTTATCGCTACCGATGCCGACGTCGATGGAATGCACATCCGTCTGTTGTTATTGACATTTTTCTTGCAGTTTTTTCCAGACCTTGTCAAAGCCGGTCACGTTTCCATCTTACAGACACCGCTTTTCCGTGTCCGCAACAAGAAGGAAACGATCTATTGCTATTCCGATGAAGAACGACAAAAAGCAATCGCAAAATTAGGCGCTAAGCCTGAAATTACCCGATTCAAAGGTTTAGGTGAGATATCACCTTCCGAATTTGGATTATTTATCGGAAAAGATATCCGCCTTGATCCGGTTATCTTGTCCAAAGACAATAAAATTCAACAGTTATTAGAATATTACATGGGCAAAAACACACCAGACCGACAAAAACATATTGTCGAAAATCTACGTGTTGAAGTTGACCTTGAAGAAGAACTAACAAAAAAAGCGGGTTAAAATAACCCGCTTTTTTAGCAACCTACAACCACCTTTCATGCACAACCAAACCTTAATTCTGATCCAATGTCAAGATGCCGTTGGATTGGTCGCCAACATTTCAAATACGCTAGCAAAATATCAACTCAATATTGTCACCATGCGTGAATATGTGGATGAAGAAGCCAACAAATTTTTCGTGCGTGTCGTGTGTCACGGGCTCATGTCTGAGCAGAAACAGCTTTCCGATTCCCTTGCCGAAGTACTTCCTCCATCCGCTCAGATACAGATAAACCCCAATAACCGCAAAAAAATCGTCGTCCTCGTGACCAAAGAGCACCACTGCCTTGCCGATATCTTAGTAAGACAACACTTCGAAACATGGGGAGCGGAGGTGCAAGCAGTAATTGGTAATTATGAATCACTACGCTCCTTTACGGAAAAGTTCGATATCCCATTTCATTGTATCTCGCATGAAAACCTAACAAAGGAAACATTCGAAAAACAGCTGATTGCACAAATTCAAAACTATCATTTCGATTATATTATTTTAGCGAAGTTCATGCGGATCTTGTCCCCTAAGTTTGTCAGTACCTTTGAGAATAAACTGGTCAACATACACCATTCATTTCTCCCCGCTTTTATTGGCGCCAACCCGTACAAGCAGGCTCATGCAAGAGGCGTTAAGATCATCGGCGCCACAGCGCATTTCGTTACCGACCAACTCGATGAGGGCCCCATCATCGTACAGGATATACGACATGTCAACCACACCTATACTGTAAAAGATATGGTAACTGCCGGAAAAGAAATAGAAAAGGCTGTTTTGAGCAGAGCAATTCGTCTCCTTAGCGAAGATCGTGTGATGCGCAACGATTACAAGACAATTGTATTTGAATAGTGATTACAATCATTTCCACATAAAACAATCATTACTTTTTTTCAGCGTTATTCTCCATTATTTCGTAAAAGAAATATTTAAGAATGACGCATACTTTTCATATCCCCGTATTAGGCTTAGCTTTCTCCATCGACTCCGCACTTAAGGTCGCACAATACGGTATCTCATCCGTAATGTCTATTGTTGACGATGAACTAATCGAGCGCATGCGCCGCTATTACTGCGGACAATATCAAATCTCTTATCATCCGATCGCTAAAACAGAAGACGATTACCGAGCAAAAAGAATTACGGCCTATCTCAATCTTGTACAGTTTGTGGTCAATAGGCAAATCGAGGCCTTAAAGCGTCAACCCTTTACCGAAAATTCAGAACTTACCAAATATTTTCAGCTTTTACCCGATTCACATCCTTCAAAGCCAATTTATCATGCGATGGAGATTGAAAGCAATCGCGCGATTAAAACGGAGCTCCAAGATCTATTGATCAATTACCTCAAAGCGGGAGACATCGATGTTAATATTATGTCCAAAGTAGATAAAATGAATTACCAGGATGGTAACCTATTGGATCAACGTTATTCGGATGCTTCAGCAGCCTTACGAGGTTTTGCCAATTCCACCCTGCATTCCTCTCTTATCCTTTCCGCAGGGATGAATCCACACCTATACGCTTACCTCGCTGAGTTACCGGCTTTCTTCCCCAATAGTGAGGGTTTATTTGACAAAAAGATCGTTTTGAAAGTAAGTGACTTTCGATCAGCGCTCATCCAGGCAAAATATCTCGCTAAGCGCGGTGTATGGGTATCCGAATTCAGAATAGAATCCGGTTTGAACTGCGGTGGTCATGCTTTCGCAACCGATGGTTTTCTTCTGGGGCCAATCCTTCAGGAGTTTAAAGAGAAAAAAGAAAGTCTGAAAACCGAACTTTTCGAGATATACCACGAATATTGGACTTCCCAAGAGCGCTCATTAACAACTCCCCCCATCATCAAGTATACAGTTCAAGGAGGTGTGGGAACTGCTTCAGAACATCAATTCTTGTTAAATTATTATGGATTCGATGCCGTGGGATGGGGATCCCCATTTCTGATGGTTCCCGAAGCAACCACGGTAGATCAAGAAACCTTAAAAGCATTGGAAACTGCCAAGCAAGAAGACTTCTACTGTAGTGGGGCATCTCCCTTGGGAATTCCCTTTAACAATTTCAGAAAAAGTGGCGCGGAGTACCTACGCCTGGAACGTATAAAAAAAGGACGCCCCGGTAGCCCTTGTAAAAAAGAATACCTTATTTCGAACACAGAGTTTAGTGATAAACCGATCTGCACCGCATCACGCGCATATCAATACCAAAAGATCCAGGAACTACAAAAACAAAATCTGTCCACTGCGGAATACGATAAAGCCTTCGACGCCATTACAGCGAAAACCTGTCTTTGTGAAGGGCTCGCAGCACCCGCCTATCTCAAGTACAATATCCAGAAGAACAAAGAACAGACCGCTGTATCCATCTGCCCAGGCCCAAATCTTGTCTGGTTCAAAAAACAATATTCTTTGCGGGAAATGATCGACCATATCTATGGCCGTATTTCAGTTTTTGAAAATGATAACAGACCTTTTATTTTAATTAACGAACTCAACCTTTATATCGATCATATTCAAAAATATGTCACAGACAATAAAAATATCATGAACGATAAAAAGATAAAATATGTAGCCAAATTCAAAGCACAATTACAAGCTGGAATAACCTATTACAACGAGCTTACCCAACATTTATCGCTCATTCCACAAAACATCAGCACAGCGATACCCAAACAGCTTGAACTTGCATCACTACGTTTAAAAGACATACATATTTAACTCCCTGATATAGCTTAAAACAAACACGGGGCGCTTAAATAAGCACCCCGTGTTGTTACCAAAGAATCTTTTGACAAGTCTTACTTCGCTATTTTGCGAAATTTACCAAATACGCCAAGTGGAAGTTTTGGTCCCGCAGTTGCTTGTAAAAACAACTCCCCTATTTCTAAGTTTTCCACTTTTGGAAAAGCCGTCTTAATTAAATTTTCAACAATAACAGAAGAAAAGCCTAATGAATACGTATTTAAAATCAAGAAATGTTCTTTAGGATCCAATAATTGAACGACCTCAGTCATCATTTCCATAATGTGATCTTCCAATTTCCATTTCTCTCCCTTCGGCCCATGTCCGTATGCCGGTGGGTCCAAAATAATCCCATTATACGTATTACCTCTTTTCAGCTCACGTTTTACAAACTTCAAAGCATCTTCAACCACCCAACGAATGTTATCCAAATTGGAAATTTCCATATTTTCATTAGCCCAGGTAACTACCTGTTTAATCGAATCTACGTGCGTTGTATCCGCGCCGGCAGCCTTTGCTATTAAAGATGCTCCACCCGTGTATGCAAAAAGATTTAGAACCTTCGGTTTCTCTGTCTTAAATGAACGAACAGATTCCGAAATATAATCCCAATTTACAGCCTGCTCCGGAAATATCCCGACGTGTTTAAAAGATGTCAAGCCCAATCTAAATTTGATGGCCACGTCGTTATTTTTATATTCGATGTGCCAACGGTCCTGGACCTTCGGATTTTTCTTCAACCATTCTCCAGAAGTAGCCGAACGACCTTTGAATTTGATATGGTAACGCTTGTTCCAATCCGCATCACTCAATGCCTTAGGCCATACAGCCTGAGGTTCTGGTCTGATTAAGATCAATTCACCAAAACGTTCCAGTTTTTCAAAATCACCACAGTCAATGAGTTCATAGTCCTTCCAATGCTGTGGGGTCAATAGTTGTATATTTGTTGCTGCCAAAATCAAAATTTTCCGACAAAACTAAGCTAAATTTCAATAGAAAAGAAATCTGCATGGTGCTAACACAGATCAAATACATAAAACTAAGCGCATTAAAACCCTAGTTTCACCTCTTATTGTCCCATAGATGCCTTAGCACTTTTCATTAATGGACTTGCAAAAACAAAGTTGTTCAATTCTTCCACATCCGATCGCATCATATCCTTATTGGAACCTTCCCAGAATTTTTGTCCCTTATAGAGAAACAAAATATACTCACCGATTCCCATCACAGAATTCATATCATGTGTAACAACGACCGTCGTACATTTCAATTCTTGCGTAATTTTTAGCACCAATTCGTCAATAACAATCGAAGTCTCCGGGTCTAATCCCGAATTGGGTTCATCACAAAAAAGGTATTTGGGGTTCATACTGATTGCACGTGCAATTCCAACCCGCTTTTTCATCCCCCCCGAAAGTTCTGCGGGGAACAGTTTATTTCTTCCCTCCAGATTGACCTGTTCCAAGCAATGATTCGCACGGTCCAATTTTTCCGCTTTGGACATCTCCGTAAACATGTCCAACGAAAACATGATATTCTGTTCGACCGTCATCGAATCAAACAGCGCTGAATTTTGAAAAAGCATGCCTATTTCTTTTCGAATAGGAACACGCTCTTCAAAATTCATCCGAGTAAAATCTTTGCCATCAAAAATCACCTTTCCTTTTTCCGGTTGGTGCAGGCCCACAATACATTTCAATAAAGTACTCTTTCCCGAACCTGACCCTCCAATAATCAAACTCACTTTTCCAGGTTCGAAATTTGCACTGATACCCTTCAGAACATGATTGTCTCCAAATGACTTGTTAATATCTTCGATTTGAATCATAAAATCTTTTTAAAGCATTAATGCGGTTATTACATAATCCGCAGCAAGAATAGTTATACAACCAACGACAACTGCTTCTGTGCTAGCTTGCCCAACTTCCAAAGCTCCCCCCTTCACATTATACCCTTTATAAGCAGATATCGAGGTAATAATAAACCCAAATACAACAGCTTTAACAAGGGCAACTGTCACCGTGAAACCGTTGAAGCCATCCTGAATTCCTAAAATATAATCCGCCTGTGTCACAGCACCCGAAAGTGACCCGCCCAACAGACCGCCAACTAAGGCGCATACGATGGAAATAATAACCAACATCGGAATCATGGTAATACCTGCCAATATTTTGGGTAATATCAAATAACCAGGGGCATTGATCCCCATAATTTCCAAGGCATCAATTTGCTCTGTCACACGCATGGATCCGATCTGCGAAGATATAGACGACCCAATTTTTCCCATTAAAACTAACCCCGAAATCGTTGGTCCCAATTCCAAAATATTTGAATCCCGGTTGATCGAACCAATAATAGAATTTGGGATCAAGTCCGAAACCATCTGAAAGGCAATTTGCATGGTCATAACAGCTCCAATGAAGGTAGAAATAATGACAATAAGTCCCAAAGATCCTATACCAATATCGGTCATTGCCAATACGGTTTCCTTCCAATAAATTCGACCTTTCTCCGGTCTTTTAAAAACTGATTTCAGGAGGATGAGATATGCACCAATGTGATGAAAGATCATATTATCTATTTAATTTCAATGTATTACGCCAATTTTACGACTATACTAAACCAAGTAATCCATTAAAGGTAATTAATTCCAGCAAATATATAAACAAGCGAAAACCCAAAAAGTATACGAAAAACGAAATTACTTACCGATCAATTAGTCACATTTACCGATTTTTTATGTATAATAGCCTAAACATTCATACGGTATCTCTCAAAGCGACTTACTTTTGAGACATATTAACAAACGGAATTAGTTATGAATACACGAAGAATAACAACTGGTATCACCATTCTCTTTATAGGAGTTGTCTTATTATTATCACAGCTCAACACAATTTCATTCAATTGGGTAGGTATTTTTAGATACTGGCCGCTGTTTATCGTCCTTGCCGGAATTCGTATGCTGGTACCCAAAGACCAACAGATTGGACAGTTTGTCGCCATTGGTTCTACCGTAGTGATTTTAGGTTTTTTGACTTACATAGGGCTGTCGACACCAAAAGAGCCGATTTTAACACAATTACTGAAAAGCAAAGGTGTCAACATCAATATCGACGACCCTAACGACAAAACAAATTATACAACGGAAAAACTCAATGTACCGTTGGACGATAAAATCCATAGCGCTACCTTAAACCTCGATTTGGGGGCCACTTCATTAAGAAATGATAGTAGCACTACGACAGAAATCTTCTCGGCATTTAACACATCAAAAGAATATTTACTGGGCGTAACTGTACATGGAGAGTCCGCAGACAAATTAGACATCAACCTAAAGGGAAAATTCAAAAACAAGGATTTTAACAGCAAAAATAATAATACTTTCATCGCGTTAAACCCCAATATCCTGTGGAATCTGAACTTTGATGTAGGTGCCATCGATGCCAATTTGGATCTATCACCCTACAAAATAGAAGCATTGGATATCGATGCTGGAGCCACTAGCCTAAAGTTAAAATTAGGACAACCCCTAGCAACAACTAAAATTTCGATGGATGCTGGAGCCTCCTCTATTGAAATCGCCATCCCAAAAAATGCTGCCTGCCGCATTACAAGCGACAATGCATTATCCTCAACAGATTATGAAGGCGATTTCCTAAAAAGTGAAGGCGAGGTAAAATCGACAAATTACGATTCGGCCGCTCAAAAATTCGATTTCGACATCAACGGTGGCATCGCGTCAATAAAAATTAGAAGATATTAATTGACAGCCAATTTTTAGTCAAGAAAAGCTAACTTTGTGTTAGATATGGACACAAGTAATATGTTGACATTACCTGGAATCTATTGCAATTCCAAGGTAGATTATTCGAGATGGAAAACGAGGGAAATTCAGATCGGTGATATTCCCATGGGTGGCGATAATCCCATTCGTATTCAAAGTATGACTACAGTAGATACAATGGATACGATGGGCTCAGTTGAACAGACCATTCGAATGGTTGAGGCGGGCTGCGAATACGTTCGTATTACCGCTCCTAGTATTAAAGAAGCACAAAATTTAGCTAACATAAAAAATGAACTTCGCAAAAGAGGCTATAAGGTCCCTTTAGTTGCTGATATTCATTTTACACCAAATGCTGCCGAGGTTGCCGCTCGTATCGTCGAGAAAGTAAGAGTCAATCCTGGTAACTATGCAGACAAGAAAAAGTTTGATCAGCTATCTTATACCGATGCAGAATACAAGCGTGAGTTAGAGCGCATCTATCAAAAATTCACTCCGCTTGTAAATATCTGTAAGGAGAATGGTACCGCTATGCGTATTGGTACCAACCACGGCTCACTGTCGGACCGGATCATGAGTCATTACGGCGACACCCCCGAAGGGATGGTCGAATCTGCCATGGAATTTATCCGGATGTGTGAAGATCTGAGTTTCTACAATCTCTGTATCTCAATGAAATCATCCAACCCACAGGTCATGGTCAAAGCCTATCGGTTGCTGGTCGAAAAAATGGTTTCCGAAAACATGAACTACCCCCTACATCTCGGTGTAACCGAAGCTGGAGACGGTGAAGATGGTCGTGTAAAATCTGCCGTTGGTATCGGAACACTTTTGGAAGATGGGCTCGGTGATACTGTACGTGTATCGTTAACCGAAGAGCCTGAACGGGAAGCTCCAGTCGCCATAGCACTTGTCAATAGATACAGTAAAAGAAAGGCAAACATCGAGAGTCAACCCAAACAAGAGATTGTTGAGCTCTCTCCAGACGCACCAAATGTTCCTTATGCCAGCCAGGAAGTTAATACCTTTATCGGAGGCTCTTTGGTACCAAGGATTGTGGTCGACATTTCTAAAGAAAATCTGAAAGACGCTCAGATCCTTTCCAAAGCTGGCTATCGCTATGATATCCTATTAGATAAATACCACATGGGTGAGCAGTCTGTAGACTTTGTCTATCTCGCAGACAATTTGCCATCCTTTACCATGCCGGCAAATCTGAAGCAAGTATATAACTACAACACCTGGTCAAAACTTACCGATCAAACTAATATTCATCCCCTCTTTACCTTAGACGAATTTGTAAAGTCGGACAACAAGGATAAAGTCCTGAATATGGTCAAAATCTGTAATTCAGATTTGTTAACCCCGCTGTTTGAATCCTTGCAACTCGACAAAACTGTTGTGTTCATATTAGAGACAGGGTACCTGCATGGTATGGCAGATCAAAGACAGTTCTTCCGAAACCTGCAGGAAATCGGGATCGACAATCCAGTCATTATCAAACGTTCTTATCTGGAAGAAGACTTCTCAGGACCTATTGGTGATTTTATGAATCCCGAAGAACCTATTTCAAAAATACAGCTTTATGCCGCTACGGATTTAGGTGCATTATTGATCGATGGATTGGGGTCAGGAATATGGATAGACTCTCCGGCAACGGCATTAGAAAACATCGCCTCGCTTTCTTTCGGAATTTTACAGGCAACACGATCTAGAATATCCAAGACAGAATATATTTCCTGCCCAAGCTGTGGAAGAACTTTATTTGATCTCCAAGAAACTACACAGATGATCCGTAGCCGTACCAATCACCTAAAAGGCTTAAAAATTGGCATCATGGGCTGTATCGTTAATGGACCTGGAGAAATGGCAGATGCTGACTATGGTTATGTTGGAGCGGGACCTGATAAAGTGACGCTATATAGAGGTCAGCAGATCGTTAAGAAAAATGTAAGTTCCGCACATGCCTTAGACGAATTGATCAAGATCATTCAAGATGATGGACTGTGGATCGAAGAAATACAACAAGACTAGAATTAACAAATAAAGTTTTACATAAAACAGTAAAGGGAATCAAATGATTCCCTTTACTGTTTTATGTATACGAATGAACTTACATTATATGTTATCTTCTTATCGAACAGAAAATCTTTTCACCACAGTTTCTGAACCAGCGACTACTCGTACAAAGTAAAACCCTGTCGTTAATTTTCCGCCATGCTCAAAGGAAAGATTTTGAATTCCCGAATCTAGGTTGCCATTCATTAATTGGAGAATCTCATTGCCCAATGCATCCATTACTTTAATAGAGACACTTGACGATTTTGCCAATTTAAATGAAAGATTTATTTGTTCCGCAATCGGATTATAGAAAACCTTCACATTATTGATAAGTTTCTCTGTGTCCTTGATGTTGTTGTCTTCCCCGAATGCCTCACTGCCGTCCAAAATATGTTGCGCAATAGTATGGTCATAAGGAGACTTTGCATACACCCGAGACACCCCGCTGCACAATGTCAGTGCGGATAAAAGTGTTAAACAAGCTGCTTTAAGTAGATTTCTCCCCATAGTGTTAAATTAGACTTCAAATACTGGTTACGGTTTAATCAAATATAACGCTAACTATTTGAATTATCAACAACAAAGTTAGTATTTTGTTTAAAAGTTTTTCAGCAAATAGATTCATTCTAAGTTTCTTTTAACAAATTTTAACAGCTCTTGCGCATGTCAAAGTAAATGCTAAAATTTGGCGCAGGAAATGTACCTACATAAAGTACAGGCAAAAAGTATATTTTTGCAGTATATTTTGAAATAAAATAATTGATAAATGGCAGACAACAGTCATCACAACAGTATCAATAAGGTGAGCTTCGCCGGATTATTGATCAGTTTAGGAATCGTTTTTGGAGATATCGGAACTTCTCCATTGTATGTTTTCAAAGCAATCATGGGACAAGGAGCCATTCAAAAAGACTTAGTCTTGGGTGGGCTATCCTGTGTTTTTTGGACACTGACCCTCCAGACAACAGTAAAGTACGTTTGGATCACACTGCAGGCGGACAATAAAGGTGAAGGCGGTATTCTATCCCTTTATTCATTGGTGCGTAAACGTGCCCCTTGGTTAATTTTCCCGGCGATGATAGGTGCAGCAACCTTATTAGCGGACGGAATGATCACCCCTGCCATCACAATATCTTCGGCTATTGAGGGTTTAGATCTTAAATTCCCTGGATTACCTACAGTACCAATCGTTGTTACAATTATCTCCTTATTGTTTATTATTCAACGATTTGGAACATCTGTAGTAGGAAAAGTTTTTGGTCCGTTGATGACGATCTGGTTTACGATCATCGGTGTAATCGGTTTATCCCATCTGCACCTAGCTCCGGAAGTGATGAAAGCAATCAACCCCTACTATGCCTTCCATATTTTAATTACTTACCCCCATTCACTATTATTGATCGGAGCAGTATTTTTATGTACTACAGGCGCCGAAGCATTGTATTCGGATATGGGACACTGTGGCAAAAACAACATCCGTATTAGCTGGATCTACGTTAAAATCACCCTTGTATTGAATTACTTTGGTCAAGGGGCTTGGTTATTGACGCAAGAAGGGCGCGTTCTAGGTGGAGCAAATCCCTTCTATTCGATTATGCCCGATTGGTTTATAGGTTATGGTATTGCTATTGCAACGATTGCAGCGGTCATCGCCAGTCAAGCCATGATATCTGGCTCCTATACCTTAATTTCAGAAGCAGTACGTCTGAATATATGGCCTAAAGTCGCAATCCGATACCCGAGCGAGCATAAAGGACAGTTATATGTACCATCCATCAATTTAATTTTATGGGTCGGCTGTATGATTGTTATCTGGGTTTTTGAAGAATCTAGTCGAATGGATGCAGCTTATGGTCTTGCGATCAATTTAACCGTTTTGATGACCACGGTATTAATGGGTTATTTCCTCGCCATGAAAAAGGTAAATCGCGTGCTAATTGCTATATTTTTAGTTGCTTATTTTGTAATTGAATTAACTTTCTTAGTAGGAAATGGTGTCAAAATAGCCCACGGTGGTTGGTTAACCCTTATGCTCGCTACGGCATTATTCGTAACGATGTACTGCTGGTACACAGCGCGAAAAATTAAAAATCGTTTTGTCAACTTTATCAATATCAATAAATATTACCCAATTATCTCCGAATTAAGTGAGGACAAATCGGTTCCCCCATATGCATCACATTTGGTATATCTGACAAGTGCAAATTTCAAATCCGAGATAGAGGCTAAAATTATTTATTCAATCATTAATAAAAAACCGAAGCGTGCGGATGTGTATTGGCTGGTCCACGTTGATGTGATGGATCATCCACATACAAAAGAGTATTCGATCGATCAGCTTATCCCGGGTAAGTTAATACGCGTTGATTTTAAACTTGGCTTTAGAGAAGAACAGCGCATCAGCCTACTGTTCAGAAAAGTAGTGGAGGAAATGGTAAAAAAAGGTGAAATTGATATTACCAGTCAATATGACACCTTGCGTAAACACAATATTCCAGGAGACTTTAAGTTTGTTGTTTTAGAGAAAGTACTCTCCAAAACCAACCAAATGACATGGGTAGAAAAGGTAATTATGGACATTTATGGTTACCTCAAAAAAATGAGTTTGTCCGAAGAAAAAGGTTTCGGTTTAGATTCCAGCTTTGTTACAATTGAGCGGGTTCCACTCAATTTTCCACAGACTTCAGAGGTCCATCTCATACGGAAAGATTAATACTCCTCAAGGTGATGCTTGCGCATCACCTTTTTTATTCAATAGAATTGCATTACTTTTGTTGCAAATAATACATCATGGCAGACGCTAATCCAAAAAAGAAATTACACCCTAGAAATAGACATCTCGATAACTATAATTTTGAAGAATTGAGCAAAGTCGAACCTTCGCTCAAAGATTTTGTTATAGAAAATGCTTATAAAGTAAAATCCATTGACTTTAACAATCCCGATGCTGTAAAGACATTAAACAGAGCCCTTTTAAAAAAATATTACCACATTCAACATTGGGATATTCCCAAAGAGAATCTTTGCCCCCCTATTCCGGGCCGAGCAGATTATATTCATTATATCGCAGACGTGCTTGCAAGAGACAATAATGGTGAGATTCCAAAAGGTGGAAATGTTCATGTCCTTGATATCGGTGTTGGTGCAAATTGTATCTACCCCATCATCGGGCATCAGGAGTATGGATGGAGCTTTGTAGGATCTGAAATTATCAAGAGCGCATACAAAAATGCGATCGAGATAACGCGGACAAATATGAGCTTAAAAAAGAGCATACAAATCCGTCTACAAAATAACCCGAAAGCCATATTCAAAGATATTATCCTCCCAGGTGAGAAATATGATGTGGTGATCTGTAATCCCCCATTTTTCAGCTCTCAAACCGAGGCTTTACAGCAGTCCATCCGAAAGACTACAGGCATTAAAGAAGCTAAAATAGACGAAAAACCTGTCACACAAGCATTTTCTGGACAAGGAAGCGAGTTGTGGTGTGATGGTGGTGAAAAAGCTTTCTTGTCACGCATGATCTTTGAAAGTCAATTTCACAAAGATCAAGTAAAATGGTTCACAACATTAGTTGCTCACCGTGAAGACATTCGCTTTCTACAACACAAACTAAAGAAAATAAATGTAAAAGAGACCGAGGTGATCCGCATGGAACAAGGCAATAAGGTAAGCCGAATCCTTTTGTGGAGATTCTAATACGTCCATGATATTCAAAGAAAAGGAGCTATCTGATAAATGATAGCTCCTTTTCTTTAATCAATTATTGTACGACGCTTCTCATATACTATACTTGCGCCTGTTTATTTAACTTTGAATGTTTATAGCCATACATAAAATATACAGCCAATCCAATTACGAGCCAGATCACAAATATTATCCAGTTACTTGCCCCCAATTCCGTCATCAAATACAAATTGATCAGGATACCAACGACAGGCAATAGCGAAAAGTTCATTTTAAAGCTATAAATACTCAGGCCAAGCCAGGTTAACCAAAATATAATGACCAACATTTTATGTTCTATAATTTCAAGGAAGGAGAGCGATTTCCACTCCTGAATCGTCTCTTGCGCATAGCTAAAAATGAACCCAATAGCGATCAGTAGCCCTGCACCAACTAAATATTTACCATTGATGTAAGGAACTTTAAATTTGGATTTTGCAGATAAGCCCGAATAATCCATATACAATACACCTGCACAAACAAGGATAAAGGCAAAAAAGGTGCCCACGCTCGTTAGATCCACAAAGAAGTCCATTTTAAAAAATAACGAAGGGATAGCAACCACCAAACCCGTCACAATAGTCGCAAAAGAAGGTGTTTTATATTTTGGGTGGATCGTCGCGAATTTCTTCCACAACAAACCGTCCCGACTCATGGTCATCCAAATTCTTGGTTGAGCCAATTGATACACCAGCAAGGCACTGGTAATGGCAATCACAGAGGTCACCGATATAATTCCGGCCATATGGTCAAAGCCGACATATTTAAACACGAAAGCAAGTGGATCCTTCACATTTAATTCGGTATAGTTAACCATCCCCGTCAAGACCAGGGTAATGGCAACATATAATACAGTACAAATCAATAGACAATAGATCATTGCCTTAGGCAGATCGCGCTGTGGGTTTTTACACTCTTCAGCAGTTGTGGAGATCGAATCGAATCCGATAAAGGCAAAGAAAACCGCGGCCACACTTCCCAGTACACCTTTGAGGCCATTCGGTGCAAAAGGGGTCCAATTTTCAGGTTTAATGAAAAATATACCCCCAAAAATGACAGCCAAGATGATTGCTACCTTAATCATCACCATCACCATACTGGCTTTCTGCGATTCCTTAATTCCGATGTAAACCAACCAAGTGACCAAAAACGTGATAACACCTGCCGGTAAATCAAAAATAATAGGGACACCGCCAATCCGTGGCGCACTATTAAAAGCATCCAGACCATGCTGGTCGATTGCGGTCAGAGCAGCAGCGCCGTGTTGATTCATTTTGTCTACAGCGTCATAAGCATAGCCCGGTGCCATGGATAACCAAGCTGGTATATATAGACCAAAGCCTTCCAGCATGGAAACAAAATACTGCGACCAAGAAATGGCAATAACCGTATTGGAAACAGCATACTCTAAGACCAATGCCCAACCTATGATCCATGCAAACAATTCACCAAAGGCCACATAAGCATACGTGTATGCCGAGCCCGAAACAGGAACAGTACTGGCAAATTGCGCATAGGCCAATGCTGTAAAAACACAGGCAAAAGCCGTAAAAACGAAGAGAAGTGAGACTGCTGGTCCACCTTCATAACTCGCCAATCCAATTGTGCTAAAGATTCCGGCCCCTACAATAGCGGCGATACCCAACGAAACCAGATCTGTTACCCCCAATACCTTTGCAAGGCCTGTCCCCCCCTCTTTTTGGGTGTCATGCAGAATCTGATCAACACTTTTCTTCCGAAAAAGTCTATGTGACATGTAAATTTAGTTTTTGATACTTAAAATTATGCGAAAATAAATATTTTCAAGGTCTTATACTATTGGTATTTTTCTGATGGACTAATTAAAGTCTACCAGCGCATATTGAATATACTGGTAAATTTCCTGATAATCGGTCATCTGCGTATGTAAATAGGAAATCAGCTGTTCCGTCAGAAGCTGTCTTTGCTCCACTGAAACTTCAAATTGCCACAATCGTTTACAAATATTGAAAAGTGCACCTGCAATTTTTTCCACCTCTGCATAGTCATAAATATACTTCCACTCAATAAACTGATGATAGAATTTTTCAAACTTAGGAATATCATTCAGTTGATTAATTTTCAAAAATTTCCGAACAGCGTCTTCATTGACATGCATTAGTGCAGCGTAGAATTTATCGATGGAGACCGCTTTATTTTGTGTTAGGATATGATCCAGCAATAGCTCCAACGCGATATGAGCCATAAAGGACGGCCGGATAGGCAGCCCCGCTAAACTAGACTGGATTTTTAGTTTCAGTTGATGTGTATGATGAAAAAAATAAGGTGAATTGTGAAACAGGCGATCGACCTCGATATGACGGTTCCAACCGATATACATCTGCTCGAGTAGAGGATTGTCCAAAAGCTCATCTTCATATTGCCGCGGTTTTAGCATAAAAGATTTATCGGCATTTTTTAACAGATCTGGTAACAGTCCACCCACAATACGCTCGGGGTTGGTCGCAAACCGCTCAAAATAGAAATGTGATAAAAAATTCATACCAGCTTATTAGCGTGTGCTTTTATATGGAATTATTCGCTCAATATACGCTTAATCTCCTATCTTTGCATCTTGTAAATTAAAAAATTAAATCCATTTAACAATGAGCTTTGTAGAAGAATTACGTTGGAGAGGCATGTTGCAAGATATTATGCCCGGCACTGAAGACTTACTAAATAAAGAAAAAGTCGCTGGTTATATCGGCTTTGATCCCACAGGCGACTCTCTACACGTAGGACACTTGACGCAGATCATGACGTTGATCCACTTCCAAAATGCGGGCCACAAACCAGTTGCCCTAGTTGGAGGGGCAACAGGAATGATTGGAGACCCTTCTTTCAAATCTGCAGAGCGTAACTTGTTGGACGAAGCTACCCTACAGCATAATGTAGCTTGTCTAAAAAAACAGTTAGGCAAATTTCTTGAATTTGGAGAAGGTGAAAATGACGCCCAAATGGTTAATAATTACGACTGGTTCAAAGATTTTAAATTTTTGGATTTTATCCGTGATATCGGTAAAATGATTACCGTTAACTATATGATGGCAAAAGATTCTGTAAAAAAACGTTTGGAAGGTGACAATGGTCTTTCATTTACAGAGTTTACCTATCAATTGATTCAAGGATATGACTTCTACTACCTTTGGAAGCACCACAACTGTAAAGTTCAAATGGGAGGGTCCGACCAATGGGGCAACATTGTAACAGGAAGTGAAATGATTCGTCGCCAAGATCAGGGAACTGCCTATGCAATCACCACGCAATTAATCAAAAAAGCCGATGGTCAGAAATTTGGAAAAACCGAATCTGGTGCCGTATGGTTAGATCCAAAGAAAACCTCGCCGTATAAATATTACCAATTTTGGTTGAATACCTCGGATGATGATGCTAAAAACTGGATCAAAATTTTCACACTCAAACCCCAGAACGAAATAGCGTCTATTATTGCAGAACATGATGCAGCGCCACATTTACGTCTAGTTCAAAAAGCACTGGCAAAAGATATCACCATTCGTACCCACTCCGAAGAAGCATACGAAACTGCGATCAAAACTTCTGAATTTCTTTTTGGTAATGGTTCTTTAGAGTTTTTGAACAACTTAGATCACGAGGCTGTTTTAGAGGTATTTGAAGGCATTCCTCAGTTTCAGATCGCTAAAGCGGATCTCGCAGCGGGCATCAATATTCTTGATTTACTGGCTGTTCAAACACAAGTATTCCCTTCCAAAGGTGAGGCTCGCAAAATGCTTCAGGGCGGTGGAGTTTCTATCAATAGAGAAAAAGCAACTGATATAGAAGAATCTATTACTGAAAATCACCTTGTAAACAATAAGTATATTGTTGCCCAACGCGGTAAAAAGAATTACTACCTGATTATCGCAAATTAGTAATCAGCAGTATATTACTTTAATAATCCTTAAGTAATCAGCAGTATTCCATTTTAATAATCCATAAGTATAAAAAAGTCCCTTTTGAACAACTCAAAAGGGACTTTTTTATACAATCCAAAGCTCTTCCTCCTCCGCTGAAAAAATCGGTCCGGTTATTTTAATAGTTTTTCAAATGCCTTACGTGCAGCTCCTCTAAAATATACCTCCCCACAATATTGATATCCCAGCTTTTCGAATACATGCAACATTCCTCCATTGTCAAAATTAGTATCCACCTTAATACTATAAACCCCATGATCAACCGCGATCTTCTCCACCCCAGACATAATAGCCGTCCCCACACCTTTCATATGCGGATCCTGCGCCGAGGCCAATCGGTGTATACCAACATAAGGACCATCACTTAACCATTTTCCGTCAATATCATTATAAGCAGGTTCGACATCAAAAATAATAGCAACATAACCTACAATCCTATCCTCCACCTTAACGACATGCCCATAGCCCTTATCAATATCCGACTGCACCACATCTTCATTCGGATAACCATCCTGCCATTGTCGGCTACCTTGTTCTTTCCTGAGGGCAATTGCTTGTTGTATAATTTCCCAAATCCGTCCTTTATCAGCTAATGTCGCTTTTCGTATTTCAAACTTGTTCATCCTATCTGTTATTTTTATTCGTAAAACTACATATTTTACAGCAACTCCAAAGAATACACCAAAACAGTGGCAATCTGTATTGATATCGACATTCTTTGGTCAAACCCATTTGCAGGGCATAGTATTTGCTAGTCATTATAACTATCAAGCTTTTTAGCTACATCTAAATTTATTCATTCATAAAAAACGACAAACTTAAAATAATTAGGCTATCGGCATCTTTAAAATACTATCAAAATAACTAAGTTTGTAAGCAGTATAATTGTGAGCTTTTCAATGTCAAACAAAGGAAATACATTTAGGCAGACAGGGAATTCAGTTTCCGGCAAACGTGCCCCTCAAAAGGAATCAACAACATTTAAAAAGGAAAAAAGTCAAAAAAATAGTGTACCAAGAGATTATTCTGATGCACAGCAAAAGGCTGTCAAGATATTGGGGATTTTATTGATCTTGCTTTCATTGGCATTTGCTACCGCTTTCGTTTCCTACCTATTCACTTGGGAAGACGATCAAAGTTATATCGCAAAAACTAATGGCGGGTGGTCAACATTATTTAGATCTACGGAAGAAATTCATGATGAAGCAGTTGATTTACCCGTAGTTGACAATAAACTAGGGAAATTTGGTGCTTTGCTTGCCAACCAATTCATGTACGAATGGTTTGGCGTCGCATCTTTTCTCTTTATCCCGGTATTATTCATTTTAGGATATCGCCTGTTGTTCAAGAAATCATTGCTTCCATTGTACCGTACGGTGGTCTATTCTTTTGTCGCTATCGTTTTTATCTCGGTAACATTGGGCTTCCTACATGGATTTATGGCCGATACACCGCATATGCTCGAGGGGAAATTTGGTTTTTGGACCAATAAATTATTGGAAGCACAAGTTGGCATTGTCGGCGTTGGCTGTATATTGGCTTTTGCCTATCTGACGACATTAATCTTACTTTACAACCTCGATTTTAAATTTGTCCTATTCAGTAACAGGAAATCCAAGTCATTCTCCGAAGATATGGACGATGAGGATGAGGATGAATACGCCCCACAAAATCTAAGAAACAAAATTCATATTGAAGATGATTCCATCCAATCTGTACGGGAATCTTTTCAACGCCCAACATCAATCAATGAGCGATTTCAATCTGCTCGTGAAAAAGATGTGCAGGAAGAACTTCAGCGTCCTGCTTTTACCCATCACCCAATACCTGAAGTGCAGATTGATCCGAAAGACAAGGTGGTGCTTTCCTTCGACGACAGTCCTATGGAACGAACAGAGCACACACCTTCAATCAGTTTCACCATTGATCAGCCGAATGAAGAATTGGAAGCGGAAGAATTACCGCTAGTCCGGGAATATCAAGCACCGAAAATTGAAGCAGAACCTCAGCAAGTGCCAGAAGCTGCCATTGAAGCCGATGCAGTACCTGGTTTGGTGGTAGAGGATATCAAAGAGGAAAAAGAGATCACTGCCAGTGACCTTGTGGCCCAATTCGGACAGTATGACCCCAAATTGGATCTTTCCGGTTATCAACATCCAGCATTGGATTTATTGAAGGACTATGGGGGAGGTAAAATAACCATCAATCAACAGGAACTCGAAGCGAACAAAAACAGGATTGTTGATACACTGAGAAATTACAGCATCGAAATCGAAAGTATCAAAGCTACTATAGGTCCAACGGTAACTTTGTATGAAATTATACCAAAACCAGGTGTAAGGATTTCAAAAATCAAAAACCTGGAAGATGACATTGCTTTAAGTCTTGCCGCATTGGGTATACGGATTATTGCACCTATGCCCGGAAAGGGAACGATCGGTATTGAGGTACCAAACTCCAATCCGGAAATGGTTTCCATGCGATCGGTACTTGCTACGGAGAAATTTCAAAAAACAGACATGGACCTCCCGATTGCTTTAGGTAAAACGATTTCCAATGAAGTCTATATTGCCGATTTAGCTAAAATGCCTCACCTGCTAGTTGCGGGGGCTACCGGACAAGGTAAATCAGTAGGTATCAATGCCATTCTGACTTCTTTACTGTATAAAAAACATCCGGCCGAACTAAAATTTGTCCTTGTTGACCCGAAAAAAGTGGAACTTTCTCTATTTAAAAAAGTTGAGCGCCACTTCCTTGCAAAATTACCTGATGACGGAGATGCAATTATTACTGATACGAAGAAGGTAATCAACACCTTAAATTCTCTGTGTATAGAAATGGATCAACGTTATGATTTGTTAAAAAATGCGCAGGTACGGAATTTAAAGGAATATAATGCAAAATTTATCAATCGCAGATTAAACCCTGAAGAGGGTCATCGATTCTTACCATATATCGTTCTTATTGTTGATGAGTTTGCCGACTTGATGATGACAGCAGGAAAAGAGGTCGAAACACCGATTGCACGATTGGCACAATTGGCCCGTGCGGTAGGGATTCACTTGGTTATTGCAACCCAACGTCCTTCTGTCAATATCATTACCGGTACAATCAAGGCCAACTTCCCTGCACGTCTTGCATTCCGCGTATTATCGAAAGTCGATTCACGGACTATTCTGGATACAGGCGGTGCAGATCAGTTGATCGGTCGGGGTGACATGCTTCTGGCGACTGGAAGTGATTTGATACGTATTCAGTGTGCTTTTGTTGATACGCCAGAGGTTGAACAAATTTCCGACTACATCGGTGCACAACGAGGCTACCCTTCGGCATTTATGCTTCCGGAATACGTAGACGAAAACGGAGATGGTTCTGGTAGTGTGGATTTTGATCCCAAAGACCGCGATCAGTTGTTCGAAGAAGCTGCCCGATTGATTGTCATGCATCAGCAAGGCTCAACTTCATTAATCCAACGTAAATTAAAATTGGGTTATAATAGAGCAGGACGAATCATCGATCAACTGGAAGCTGCTGGAATTGTAGGTCCATTTGAAGGAAGTAAGGCCCGCGAGGTACTTTATCCAGATGAGTATTCATTAGAACAATTTTTGGAGACGTTAAGAAAGGACAACTAAGATGAAAAAACAATTGTGGTTTATGGTAGGTTTGCTAATTATTGCATACAGCCAAAACAGTTATGCACAAAATGATGCCGCTGCTAAAGCGTTACTGACGAAAGTAAGCCAAAAATACAATGCATACAAAACAATACAGGCCAACTTCTCATTAGCTATTAAACAAGCTAATGGTGGCTCACATACTGACGCTGGAACAATATACCTCGACAAGAGTAACAACAAGTACCAGGTCAGTACCAAAAATCAAGTATTGATATCGGATTCCAGGACACAGTGGAATATCATGAAAGCCGAAAAGGAAGTGGAAATCTCAGAAGCAAGCAATTCGACCAACGAGATCAATCCAACAAACATATTCAGCTTCTATACAAGCGGTTTTAAATATACCTTGACCAATACTGAAAAGGTAAAGGGACTTACGCTAAGTGTTGTTGAATTAAGTCCGCTCGACAGCAAAAAAAACTATTCAAAGATAAAGCTGCGTATCAATAAGGCAAGCAACCTGATCTATGATACGACCGTTTTTGATAAAAGTGGTAATCGCTATACCTATACATTAGCTTCGCAGGAAGGCAATAAAGCGCTTTCAGGTAGTCTATTTGTATTCAACAAAAATGATTACAAAGGTTTTGAAATCGTCGATTTAAGATAAAAATCTATCGACGCTATAACTCGGATTAAACACAGTACCATAAAAAAGGCTTTCCAGTATTGGAAAGCCTTTTTTATGGTACTTTAATCGTTATTGTACTTTACGCAATTTTATAGCATATTGGGTTCCTTATCCAAGGTCTCGCTTTCTTTGTTTGCATAACGCGAATAACCATGCTTTTGCGGATGTTCGATAATTTCCTTCATAGAAACAAGTTTATACACATATGACCCCGTTTCATTATTCAATTTCAATGCAAAATAGTCGTCCTTTTTTTGTCGTCTTATAGAACCTTTGAGACTACCATCACCGACATTATATGCTGCAGCTACCAAAGTCCAGTTACCAAATTGGGCATACAGGTATTTGAGGTATCTGGCAGCAGCATGCGTAGATTTGACAAGATCTTTCCGGTCATCGACCGTACCATTGACTTTCAATCCATACAATCGGGCTGTTGCCGGCATAAACTGCCAATAACCACCAGCGCCCTTAGATGAAACTACAGCTTTACTAAGGCCGCTTTCCACCAATGGAATGTACTTGAAATCTTCCGGAATACCATGTGATTTAAGGATCTTTGCGATCATAGGCAAATAGGTCTCTGCCTTTTTGTGCATATCGTATGATCCTGTTTTTTTAAACGAGAATCGATTGAAAAATTTACGCAATTTACTTTCCACGAGCGGACGATCCATCGGTAATGAATCTTCGGCAAATGTCAATGAATTCATATAAGATTCAAACGAATTGCTTTTTTCTTTTTTTTCTTCTTCATCCCCATGATGAGCGGGAACTACTACGAGCTTCGGTTCAACGATCTTATCGCCGTTTGAAGCGTTGTTGTGTGGGGTTGAGTATAATTTTGATAACAATAAAGCAAACAAAATCAAACTACTACATAAAACTTTTTTTCTTATCATTCACTCCCTTAATGCTATCCTATCCACGACTCCGATCGATCAAAAAATAGCTTGGTTCAAATTCAAGGGTACAAAGGTAAATACTATTTATTTAAAAAACAAATAGTTACATTCCAGACCACTTAAAGCGGCTTTTTGAGCGTAAAAACGCAGTAAATTCAAAAAAAAGAAAAAGATAAGGATTTTTTCGCAAAACCCAAAATTATACCTAACTTTGTAGTTCACATTTTAGCAAAACACAATGCCATTCAGCAATAAAAGGAACAGTCGTGATGACAACTCCAGAAAGTCACGAGGCAACTCAGATAGCTTCAAATCTAGAGGCGATAAGAACAATAGTTTCGGAAAAAAATCATATGGGTCAAATGACCAATCTGAAAGAGGTTCTTTCAGAAAAGATGATAATCGTGAGAACAGATCATTCGGATCTAAAAAATTCTCAGACAAACCTCCCTTCCGAGGAGAGAACAATTCCTTCCGTTCAAAAGATAATTCAGAAAAATCCTTTGGTAGAGGAGGCCGCTCATTTGATAAAAATGATTCTTCAAGATCTTTTGACAAAAAAGATTCCTTCAATAAATTTGATAGATCAGAACGTTCTTTTGACAAAAAAGATAACTTCAAACGTTCCGATAGAAATGACTCTTCAAGATCTTTTGGCCGTTCAGAACGTTCTTTTGATAAGAGAGATAGTTTCAAACGTACAGATAGAAATGATTCCTCAAGATCTTTTGACCGTTCAGAGCGTTCTTTTGATAAAAGAGATAGTTTCAAACGTACAGACAGAAATGATTCCTCAAGATCTTTTGACCGTTCAGAACGTTCTTTTGACAAAAGAGATAGTTTCAAACGTTCAGACAGAAATGACACTCCAAGATCTTTTGACCGTTCAGAGCGTTCTTTCGATAAAAAAGATAACTTCAAACGTTCAGACAGAAATGACAGCCCAAGATCATTCGATAGATCAGAGCGTTCTTTTGATAAAAGAGATAATTTCAAACGTTCAGACAGAAATGACTCTTCAAGACCTTCTAACAGAAAGTTTGATGGCGAAAGAAGTAGAAATTTTGATGACAACAAAAACTTTGGTGATAAACAATATATTAAACGTCCAAAGAAAAAAGCAGAGGATGCAGAGGATGATGGCTTAGTTCGTTTAAACCGTTACATCGCCAATGCAGGTATTTGTTCAAGACGTAAAGCTGATGAGCTTATCATTGCTGGTGTCATTTGGGTAAATGGAGAACCTGTTACAGAATTGGGAACCAAGGTAGACCCTGCAACAGATGAAATCCGTTACAACAACGAACGTTTAAAACGTGAAAAAAATGTTTATGTTCTGTTGAACAAACCAAAAGATTATATCACGACTACAGATGATCCTCAGGAGCGTCATACCGTAATGGAACTTGTTTCTAAAGCGACAAAAGAAAGAATCTATCCTGTTGGTCGTCTTGACAGAAACACAACGGGGCTACTTTTAATGACAAATGATGGTAGTCTTGCTGAAAAACTTTCACACCCACGCAACAGCATCAGCAAAATCTATAATGTCGAGTTAAACAAAAGCCTTACACAAGGTGATTTTAACAAAATCAGCTTTGGTATCGAATTAGAAGATGGTGTAATCAAACCCGATGACTTGAGCTATGTTCAAGGTGGATCAAAACGTGAAGTTGGCATCCAAATCCATTCAGGAAAAAATCGTATCGTACGTCGTATTTTTGAATCACTAGGATATGAAGTCGTTAAATTGGACCGTGTGGTTTATGCTAATCTAACGAAAAAAGATCTTCCACGTGGCCGTTGGAGATACTTAGAGGAGCGTGAAATCGTGCAATTAAAACACCTGATTTAATCGCTTAAGAAGATAAATAAAAATAAAGGACGGTCATTCAGTTAACCGTCCTTTATTTTTTATATTTGCTCTTTCAAATAAAAAAACAAAGAATATGACTGATCCGAAAACACTTTCATCCGTTGCGGAATTCCATAAAACATTCCAACATCCAATCCTAGACACCCCTACGATTCCATCTGAACAAAGATGTGCCTTACGAGTATCGTTGATCGCTGAGGAATTAAAAGAATTAGAAGAAGCCATCCAGGATAAAGATTTGGTGGAAATTGCAGACGCACTATGTGACATTCAATATGTACTTGCTGGAGCGGTATTAGAATTTGGCTTAAAAGATAAATTCTCAGCTCTTTTTGATGAAGTTCAACGCTCCAATATGAGCAAGGCATGTAAAGACGAAGCAGAAGCCATCGCTACACAGGAGCACTATAAATTAAAAGGTGTAGAATCCTATTATAAAGAAGTTGATGGCAAATTTCTGGTATTCAGAACAGCCGATAATAAAACCTTAAAATCTATCAATTACTCTCCAGCCGATCTAAAAACGATTGTTGAGGGCTAAATAAAAGATGGTGATCGTACCCAATTTTTTGTAGGTAAACAGGAAAGGCTTCTTTAGAGAAGCCTTTCCTGTTTTATAGCGCGGAATATATTCATTAAACGCGATAGCGTACAATAATCTATCAAAAGAGTAGGAGAAATATTAGGGACGACTAAAAAAGACTTCCCTGTACGACCTGACGTGCTTCCAATCCCTTATCGATATATGTTTGAATACCTGATTTCGGCAAGCCCCAATTCGGAGCAATTAACAATTCTTTATCTGCAATCCCGAAAATACGTTGAATGATCAGATCAGGACGCAATCGAGGAATAAACTTTGCTAAGAATTCGGTATAACCTTCCATCGAGAAAAGTTCAAAAGGCTCACGTTTGAACTTAACCCCCATAATAGATCCCTCTACAATATGTAGGTGATGCAACTTCACAAATTTAATCTGCGGAAAGCGGTTGATTTCATCTGCATATTTCAACATCATTTCTTCAGATTCCCATGGGAAGCCAAAGATTGTATGCACACAAAGCTCTAACGGAGTATCTCTCAGCATATTCATGGTCTGAACAAATTCGTCGTGAGAACAGCCTCTATTGATCTGCTCCAATGTATCGTTGTAAATAGATTCCATACCCATTTCCAAATCCACATTGTAACGATCTGTATAAGACTCCAACAATGCAATCTTTTCAAAATCCAAACAATCAGGACGTGTACCAACAGAAAGCCCTAAGGTATTTTCGGGGTCAATACTTAAAGCCTCATCATACATCATTTTCAGTAGATGAGTCGGCGCATACGTATTCGTATTTGGTTGGAAATAAATAATAAACTTCTCGGCGCCATAGCTATTACGTGCTCTTTCAATACCCGATTCCACCTGCTCCCGTATCGAAGGGATTTTACGGGCAGTATCCGGTGTAAAAGAATCCACATTACAGTAAGTACAACCGCCATAGCCCTTACTACCATCACGATTGGGACAAGTAAAATTACCATCCACAATCACTTTAAACACTTTCTGTCCGTTATACTTTTGCTTTAAATAAGCCCCGTAATGATTATACGGTTTAATTCCGTTGTCCAATAATGTACCCATTGCGCTGCAAAGTTACTCAATAAAAATCATATGTGACCATTACTTTCTCAGGATCAAATGTTAAACTGATACAGCCATTACGAAAATCTTCCCAAGATAATATCTACAGGATCAAATGTTAAACTGATACAGCCGTCACGAAAATCCTCCCAAGATAATATCTACATGATCAAAATTGTTAGAAACAACGCTGACAGTGCTATCCTTATTGACCTTGAATCCCACATGTGCTTCATCATTAAGCATATCCCTATCACGTTTCCATTTTTCATTTAACTGCCTATAAAAATCAACAATACCTATCTTGGGGGTTGGAAGATAGTTTTCATAAGAAACAAAAATGTAATCCTGTCTGTCTTGGCAAATACCTAATCTCAGATTAAACAAGAAAAGACAGACGATGATCAAACAATTTCTCATATGGCCAGTAAGTAATATGTACAGCAATATACAAAAAACCTAGATACGAGAGTTCTAGAACAGGCGAGATGCTTCATAAGGAAAGTATCTAAACGAAAGAAGCCCTTGACTGTTTCCAGCAAGGGCTTCCGTGTAAAAAAAGGCACCGACCTACTCTCCCACCTGTTACGGCAATACCATCGGCTCTGGCGGGCTTGACTGCTCTGTTCGGAATGGGAAGAGGTAGACACCGCCGATATAGGCACCTAAAAATCTTTATTGGATGATCTATGATATTCATATCATGTTATTCATGCCAACTGACATATATATTGAAAGAGGTTCGTTTCCTGTATGTTTCAAAAATTAAAGAGGAAGACAACAGTGTCTGTCTGCTTGAGAAAGCTTCGGGCTATTAGTACCACTTGGCTTTGGTCTCTCAACCTTTACACCTATGGCCTATCAACGTAGTCATCTTCTACGACCCTATAAGGAAGTCTCATCTCGTGGCTAGTTTCGCACTTAGATGCTTTCAGCGCTTATCTATTCCAGACGTAGCTACCCTGCCGTACACCTGGCGGCATAACAGGTTCACCAGAGGTCTGTCCAACCCGGTCCTCTCGTACTAAGGTCAGATCCACTCAAACTTCCAACGCCCACAACAGATAGGGACCGAACTGTCTCGCGACGTTCTGAACCCAGCTCGCGTGCCACTTTAATGGGCGAACAGCCCAACCCTTGGGACCTTCTCCAGCCCCAGGATGTGACGAGCCGACATCGAGGTGCCAAACCTCCCCGTCGATATGAGCTCTTGGGGGAGATCAGCCTGTTATCCCCAGCGTACCTTTTATCCTTTGAGCGATGGCCCTTCCATACAGAACCACCGGATCACTATGTCCGTCTTTCGACCCTGTTCGACTTGTCGGTCTCACAGTCAAGCAAGCTTATGCCATTGCACTCCACGTACGGTTACCAAGCGTACTGAGCTTACCTTTGAAAGCCTCCGTTACCTTTTTGGAGGCGACCACCCCAGTCAAACTACCCACCAAACAATGTCCTCCCCATAAGGGAGTTAGAAACCGAATACAGAAAGGGCGGTATTTCAAGGTTGATTCCATGACTCCTGGCGAAGCCACTTCAACATCTCCCGCCTATCCTACACATCCTGTACCCAATCTCAATGTTAAGCTATAGTGAAGGTGCATGGGGTCTTTCCGTCCCGTTGCGGGTAATCGGCGTCTTCACCGATACCACAATTTCACCGAGCTCATGGCTGAGACAGCGCCCAGATCGTTACACCATTCGTGCAGGTCGGAACTTACCCGACAAGGAATTTCGCTACCTTAGGACCGTTATAGTTACGGCCGCCGTTTACTGGGGCTTCGATTCAATGCTTCTCTTGCGATGACATCCCCTCTTAACCTTCCAGCACCGGGCAGGTGTCAGGCCTTATACTTCATCTTGCGATTTTGCAAAGCCATATGTTTTTGTTAAACAGTCGCCTGGGCCTTTTCACTGCGGCTGCTCTTACGAGACAGCGCCCCTTCTCCCGAAGTTACAGGGCCATTTTGCCGAGTTCCTTAGCCATGACTCACTCGAGCACCTTAGGATTCTCTCCTCGACCACCTGTGTCGGTTTGCGGTACGGGTCTTCATAACCTGAAGCTTAGCGGGTTTTCTTGGAAGTCTGTTTACCTGCTCTATCAGCGCCACCGGAGCTTTGCTGTACTATTGGGGTTCAGCAGGGTCGGCGGATTTGCCTACCGTCCCTATACCTACGCCTTTCAACGAACTATTCCGTCAGTTCGCGGCAGTGTCACTACTCCGTCACCACATCGCAGTTATGAAGAGTACTGGAATATTAACCAGTTGTCCATCGGCTTGCCCCCTTCGGGTGCGCCTTAGGTCCCGACTGACCCTGATCCGATTAACGTTGATCAGGAAACCTTGGTCTTTCGGTGGGCGGGTTTCTCACCCGCCTTATCGTTACTTATGCCTACATTTGCTTTTCCATAACCTCCACAGTTCATTGCCAAACTGCTTCTCCGGCGATGGAATGCTCCCCTACCAGATGCACATCTTTCAGTACAAATCCATAGCTTCGGTACCGTTCTTGATGCCCGTTTATTATCCACGCCCGGCCGCTCGACTAGTGAGCTGTTACGCACTCTTTAAATGAATGGCTGCTTCCAAGCCAACATCCTAGCTGTCTGGGCAACCGGACCTCGTTAGTTCAACTTAGAACGAATTTGGGGACCTTAGCTGATGGTCTGGGTTCTTTCCCTCTCGGCCTTGGACCTTAGCACCCAAAGCCTCACTGCCGGCTATATTTGATAGCATTCGGAGTTCGTCTGGATTTGGTAGGATTTGACTCCCCCGCACCCAATCGGTAGCTCTACCTCTATCAAACTCTACGCCGACGCTGTTCCTAAAAACATTTCGGGGAGTACGAGCTATTTCCCAGTTTGATTGGCCTTTCACCCCTACCCTCAGGTCATCCGGAAACTTTTCAACGTTTATCGGTTCGGTCCTCCATTACATGTTACTGCAACTTCAACCTGCCCAAGGGTAGATCACAAGGTTTCGCGTCTACCTCATCTGACTATGCGCCCTATTAAGACTCGCTTTCGCTTCGGCTGCGTCCCTGAAGGACTTAACCTTGCCAGACAAGAGTAACTCGTAGGCTCATTATGCAAAAGGCACGCTGTCACAGGACCTGCCTGCTCCAACCGCTTGTAAGCACACGGTTTCAGGTTCTTTTCACTCCCCTGTTCGGGGTTCTTTTCACCTTTCCCTCACGGTACTGGTTCACTATCGGTCTCTCAGGAGTATTTAGCCTTACCAGATGGTGCTGGTGGATTCCCACAGGATTTCTCCGGTCCCGCGGTACTCAGGATACCACTATGTCAACATTCTTTACCTGTACGGGGCTCTCACCCTTGTCGCGCAGTTTCCCACCTGCTTCCAGTTCATAGCGCTGTACAATGTCGTGGTCCTACAACCCCGGTCATGCCGTAACATGACCGGTTTGGGCTCTTTCCCGTTCGCTCGCCACTACTTGGGAAATCATTGTTATTTTCTTCTCCTACGCCTACTTAGATGTTTCAGTTCAGCGCGTTCGCGTTTTATACGACTATTCTTCAAATAGTCAGGTTGCCCCATTCGGAAATCTCTGGATCAAGTCGCATTTGCCAATCCCCAAAGCTTATCGCAGCTTATCACGTCCTTCTTCGCCTCTGAGAGCCTAGGCATCCCCCGTGTGCCCTTATTTACTTTCTTCACCGGCATAGCCTTTTGCTACTATGCGGCTGCTTTTGATATATATACACCTATGCTACGTAAAGATTCGTTCGGCATTCACCGAGGGTCTCCTCTTTACATCAGACACATAAACGTATTGTCTCTATACTGTTGTCTTCTCTTGTAATTTTTTTTCTCTTTCAATATGTCAAAGAACTCTTTTTCCGGTATAGATGAAGTATATCGCTATATACTTCCCCGGAGATGTGGAGAATAACGGATTCGAACCGTTGACCCCCTGCGTGCAAGGCAGGTGCTCTAGCCAGCTGAGCTAATTCCCCAAACGTTTTCGTAGTCCCGAGCAGATTTGAACTGCTGACCCCTACATTATCAGTGTAGTGCTCTAACCAACTGAGCTACGGGACTAGCTTATCTTGTTCATCTCTTTCTCTCGGTCCTGCTCCCTTAGGGGCGGGCACTTTCTTCTGATGTTTTTTTTCTTCTGCAATCATATGTAACGTGACGAGCACCGATCTTCGATACTCTAGAAAGGAGGTATTCCAGCCGCACCTTCCGGTACGGCTACCTTGTTACGACTTAGCCCCAATTATCGGTTTTACCCTAACACGCTCCTTGCGGTAACATGCTTTAGGTACCCCCAACTTTCATGGCTTGACGGGCGGTGTGTACAAGGCCCGGGAACGTATTCACCGCGTCATTGCTGATACGCGATTACTAGCGAATCCAACTTCATGGGGTCGAGTTGCAGACCCCAATCCGAACTGTGAATGGCTTTTAGAGATTAGCATCATATTGCTATGTAGCTGCCCGCTGTACCATCCATTGTAGCACGTGTGTAGCCCCGGACGTAAGGGCCATGATGACTTGACGTCGTCCCCACCTTCCTCTCTGTTTGCACAGGCAGTCTGTTTAGAGTCCCCACCACTACATGCTGGCAACTAAACATAGGGGTTGCGCTCGTTGCGGGACTTAACCCAACACCTCACGGCACGAGCTGACGACAGCCATGCAGCACCTAGTTTCGTGTCCCGAAGGACGAGTGCGTCTCTGCACTCTTCACTAACTTTCAAGCCCGGGTAAGGTTCCTCGCGTATCATCGAATTAAACCACATGCTCCTCCGCTTGTGCGGGCCCCCGTCAATTCCTTTGAGTTTCACCCTTGCGGGCGTACTCCCCAGGTGGATAACTTAACGCTTTCGCTTGGACGCTGGCTGTCTATCGCCAACATCGAGTTATCATCGTTTAGGGCGTGGACTACCAGGGTATCTAATCCTGTTCGATCCCCACGCTTTCGTGCATCAGCGTCAATACCAGCTTAGTGAGCTGCCTTCGCAATCGGAGTTCTAAGACATATCTATGCATTTCACCGCTACTTGTCTTATTCCGCCCACTTCAAATGGATTCAAGCCCATCAGTATCAAAGGCACTGCGATGGTTGAGCCACCGTATTTCACCCCTGACTTAATAGGCCGCCTACGCACCCTTTAAACCCAATAAATCCGGATAACGCTCGGATCCTCCGTATTACCGCGGCTGCTGGCACGGAGTTAGCCGATCCTTATTCTTCCAGTACATTCAGCTCTCTACTCGTAAAGAGGTTTATTCCTGGACAAAAGCAGTTTACAACCCATAGGGCAGTCATCCTGCACGCGGCATGGCTGGTTCAGGCTTCCGCCCATTGACCAATATTCCTTACTGCTGCCTCCCGTAGGAGTCTGGTCCGTGTCTCAGTACCAGTGTGGGGGATTCTCCTCTCAGAGCCCCTAGACATCGTCGCCTTGGTAAGCCGTTACCCTACCAACTAGCTAATGTCACGCGAGCCCATCTCTATCCTATAAATATTTAATCAACCGAACATGCGAACTGTTGATGTTATGCGGTGTTAATCTCTCTTTCGAGAGGCTATCCCCCTGATAGAGGTAGGTTGCTCACGCGTTACGCACCCGTGCGCCACTCTCACCATCTTCGAGCAAGCTCTCCGATGGATCCCGTCCGACTTGCATGTATTAGGCCTGCCGCTAGCGTTCATCCTGAGCCAGGATCAAACTCTCCATTGTAAAATGAAGTTTTTGATTCCAACTATTTATAATAATCAGAATTCTTTTTTTATATCTCTGATCTTGGATCGAATTGAACGAATTGCTTGAATTTGTTCATGACTTTCGTTTGTCTACTCGTCACGCTTACATGATTGTGTTTTCTTAAAGAACTCTGTCGCTTCAACTTCCGTATCCGCTTTATTCCGATGGGCATTGCGCCACTCTTTATCGTTTTGTTTTTCCCTTCGTTTCCGTTGGGACTGCAAAGGTAGAAATCTTTTCTGAACTTCCAAAAACTTTTTGAAGTTTTTTTTTCTTTTCTCTTTTTTCGATTTCCGCGTTTAAAATAAACTGAGCGGGATTTTTGATCCTGCCAGACTTCTCTTAAACCCTTCTTTTTTCAGGTTTCCCTCTTTCGTGGTAACCGTCCCTCCCTTGCGGAGTGGTGCAAAGATAGGGAGTTTAGGAACAAACTTCCAAGCCTTTTGTTCTTATTTATTTCATTTTCCCCTTAACTGCCTGTAACGGTGCGAGATTCTTTTTGTAAAACAGGTGATCGGAGGGCTGGAATGGCTGATCCGGCCGCCAGATTGGGCCAGATAGCGGGATCTGGTAACGAAAACATGCTGAATTGCACCTCCCGGATCTACGGCCCCACCGACATAGCAAAGGGAGATTGGAAAACGCAAACATAGCCGAACAGAGAACAACAGAGATCCGCCACGTTTAATACCATCGATATATATAATAGAGATAGGACGTGACCGGGAACCTTAACCGCAGCGAAACAGAGGATGGCATGACTACCTTAATACTTGCCCGGGATTCTTTTTAGAATTTATGCAGGGTTCCAGATCCCGACATTTTGGTCCAGGAATTACTTATTGTAAACTTTGATCAACTTTCGTTTTAGTATAGGGTTTACTTAGGGTTTAGTTAGGGTTAGTTTAGGTATAGCTTAGGTTATAGCTAAACTAACCCTAACTTAAAGCTAACTAAATACCAATTAAAATCTAGTTTAAAGAAGAACTAAATAAAAGCGAATAAATATAATCGACAAATAAGACAGTAGCACGCTTCACCTCGAATTTGCTCCAGAGAAACAGAAAACCACAGCGATTTGAAGGAATATAACAGAGATAAGACGCTAAGAACCCTTTTAGTGTAGAACAAGAGCCAAACTAACATCCTACAAAACCAAAACTAGGTAATTACTATTTCTCCTCCGCTTTAAAAACCCAAAAACGCTGAAGTGTATAGTTGAAGCCCAAAGAAACGAGCAGCTCAACGACTAGTTTCGAGAACAAAAAGTTTACATGATATACATCCACCAGAAAATGAATTCCCGTAGACTTCAATGTAATACTACCACAGACGACAATCACAAATTTCCATAGCTGACTCCCTACAGACTTTTGCGTACTACCAAAGGACCAGTATCGATTGATCAAAAAATTAACAACAGCACCAAGGCTACCACTAATCGCATTAGAAAAAGGAGCACTGATATGAAGTAGCTTATAACAAGCAGAGTATACTCCAAAATCAAACAATCCGCCTAAAAAGGCGGAAAGTTGAGCTTTTAAAAAAGTAATAACTTTTGAAGACATCATTAAATAGCCTCCTCCTGCTGTTTTTTCAATTTATCCTCTTTATCTTTTTCATCGCCTAATTTAAGAAGTAGGCGTGTATCATTTGTATTAATTATAAAAAGTGCAATACAGATTACCAGTACACACCAATTAATAGATCCTGGCATTAAAACTTCGAAGAGCATAACCAATGAAATAATCACCCGAATTTCAGTCGGTCCCAAAATTCCGGCGTCAATCGTATACTTATCTGTAATTCTATACCTGAGCTGAGAAATGATCATTGCCCAGCCATATAATGCGACCAATGTAAATCCCAGATACTTAAAGTCACCCACGGTATACAGCACATATCCCAATCCGATAAAAACCGTACTGATCCAATCCATTACAATATCCAGCGCGAAACCGTACCAGCGACGGGATTTATTGCGGTAGAATGCGATACGCCCATCTAATGAATCACCAAACCATTGTACAAAGAAACCAGGGATCCCTAAAAGTAAATAGCGAATATCAACATATTCAGCCAATATAAAACTCCCCAATATCATTAAGGAACCTAAAAATCCAATTGCCGTAAGTCCATCCGAAGTAATCCAATTGGGGATTCTAGGAACGAGGTACGAAATAAGTTTTTGTTCGGGTTCACTTAAGATATTTGTTCTCTTTCTATCCTGAAAAAGTTTTTTATTTATTTTTAACTCACTCATTATCTGCGATTATAGCCATTTATTTTCTTTATACCAAGCCAATGCCTCCATTAAGCCTTTCTTCAAATCATATTTAGGTTGGTATTGTAGCTGACGTTGAGCCGCCGAGATATCACAGCCCCAGTTTTCAGCTGTAAGTTCATTCAGCCGTTCAGGATATAGTACAGGTATTGCTTTAGAATTTTTATACAAACGTTCAAAAATAACCGCGATAGTCTTCACGACACCCAAAGGAATATGCATACGAATCATTTTCTTTTGGCTAAACTCTCTGAAAAACCTAGCCAACTCATAACGCCCATATACCTGCCCATCACTGAGGTTATACACCTGCTTTCCACCTTGGTCAAAACGACAGGCATGAAGAATCGCCTGTACCAAGTCGGCAACATAAATAAAGCTAAGCTTTTGAGGAGAGCGACCAACATAGGCATCCAGGCCTCCATTCATTGTTTTAAAAACAATAAAAATATCCTTTTCACGAGGGCCGTATACCGCAGTAGGGCGCAAAATCGTTAGTGGCTGATCTTTAAAATCATTCAACGCGAGCTCCGCTTGCCGCTTACTACGACCATATGCCGTAACAGGACGATAAGGGTTACTTTCATCGATAAGGTTAGCATCGTAGTTAACAGGACCGATCGCCGCAAGACTACTAACGAAAACAAATCTTTTGATGGGAGTTTTTAAAGAAAAACAAGCTGATGCCAAGCTTTTTGTATAACCAACATTGACCTTTTCGAGATCTTCTTCATGTTTGGCACGAGTCATTGCCGCAGCATGAACAACATAGGTATAGTTTTCCGCTTCCAGTAATTCTCTGATAGACTCTTCATCAGAGAAATCCGGATAAACAAATTTATCTACAACGGAGCGAATTTCTGAAACATCACTTGACTTCCTCACCGCGGCATGAACTTCCATCCCCGCCTCTTTCGCTGCTCTTGTCAAATGATAGCCTACAAAACCACTCGCTCCGGTGATTAATACTTTTTCTATCATAATGATTTTTGATACAAACGATAACGTTTGTACAATTCTCCATTCATCTGTTCAATAGCGTGGTTCATCATGTAATTATGCTCCAACATCCATGAACATTCGGCCCCCTTAATATTAGAATCTTTTGATTCTTTTATAATTCGGCCGTACAAACATGCTTCAATACCAAGCTTACGGTAGTCTTCCAATACCCCTAACATAAGTACACGAAGTAAGTTGATTTTTTTCTTTCCAAATAACAATTTAAAAATACCCGTAGGAAGTAGACGTCCGCGCTTCACTTTGATAAGGATCTGATTGATATCTGGTATCCCTAAACCAAAGCCAACAAGCTCACCGTCTTTCTCTGCAACGATAGCAAAACGTGGATCGAGAATCATTTTTAAATCTTTGGCCGTATAATTAAATTCGTCCTCTGTCATCGGAACAAAACCCGAATTTTTATCCCATGCCCTATTATAAATGTCACGAACTTTTGCTGCCTCGTTTTTAAAATCCTTCACATTGAATTGACGCAATGTAATGCCAGATCTTTTCAAACGTTCTTCCAGCCTATCCAAAAGCAAAACAGAACGCTTATCCGCAGACTTTTCCATAACCAAATAAGCTCTCAAATCCACTTTATGTCCGTAGCCTGAATTGGTAATCAAGTCGATGTAATAAGGCGAATTGTAGGGCATCATGGCCACTGGAGGCTTATCAAAACCGTCAACCAATAAACCAACGGTATCATTGGTCGATAAATTGATCGGCCCAACGATCGTATCCCCCCCTTTAGCTTTAACCCATTTCTCTGCGGTCTCAAACAACGCGTTTGCGACTTCTTGATCATCTATACAATCGAAAAAACCCCACTGTCCTTCATTCACATGATTAAAGGCATTATGGTTGTTGTTCCAGATGGCACATATACGACCAACAATCTTATCGTTACGATAAGCTAGAAAAGGTTGTGCTTGGGAATGTTTATAAAAGGGATGCTTGTCGGGGGAAAGCAAATCGTTTTGTTCAAGAAATAAGGCAGGTACATAATTAGGATTTCCCTCATAGAGACTATGAGGGAAATCTATAAACAGCCGTCTTTGTTTCTTTGTTTCAACGGGTATAATCTGAATCATACGATTAGATTTTATATTAATGTTTCAACTTCAGCTTGTTTGAATACTTTAACCATCTTCTCAATAGCCTCGTCGATTTGGTCATAAGTATGTGTCGCCATCAATGAAAAACGGATCAAAGACTCTTCCGCAGGAACTGCCGGAGAAACAACTGGATTAACGAACACACCATCATCTTGGAGCATTTTAGTTACCCAGAACGTTTTTTCATTGCTACGAATAAAGATTGGTAAAATAGGACTTTCCGTAGCACCTAAATCAAACCCATGATCCAGTAATTGTGCTTTGGCATAATCTGTATTTTTCCATAATTTTTCAATATGCTCTGGCTCATTTTGAATAATTTCCAAAGCTTTCAATGTTGAAGCCACCGAAGCTGGAGTCATTGAAGCACTGAACATCACAGAGCGCGCATTATGTTTTAAGAAATCAATCACATCTGCATCACCAGCCACAAATCCACCTAAAGAAGCTAACGATTTACTAAATGTACCCATAATCAAGTCTACATCATCATTAAGCCCAAAATGAGAAGCTGTACCAGCTCCTTTGTGCCCAATAACACCTAAACTGTGTGCGTCGTCGACCATTACGGCAGCATCAAACTCATTGGCAATCGATGTAAGCTCAGGCAAATTAACAATATCACCCTCCATACTAAAGATACCATCCGTACAAATTAACTTTGCACTATCCTCAGGTAGGCGTGACAACTTAGCACGTAAGTCCTCCATATTGTTATGACCGTATTTGATTACTTTGGAAAAAGACAAACGGCTACCATCAATAATTGACGCGTGGTCACGTTCATCTAACAAAATATAATCATTACGTCCCATTAGACATGACAAAGGGCCTAGATTTGATTGGAATCCTGTACTAAAAAGAATCGCGGCTTCTTTACCTACATAAGCAGATAATTTTTCTTCCAGTTCCACGTGAATATCCAACGTACCGTTTAAGAAACGAGATCCAGCACATCCAGTACCATACTTTTCCAAAGCATCTTGCGCTGCCTTTATAATACGTGTATCAGTCGTTAACCCTAAATAAGAGTTAGAACCAAACATCAATACACGTCTACCATCGATTTTTACTTCGGTATCTTGTTTTGATTGAATAGGTCTAAAATAGGCATATAAGCCCTTAGCTTTCAACTCCTCAACAATCTTAAATTGCGATATTTTTTCGCCTAACTTTCCTTTACTCATGCGATAAAAAGGTATTTCTAAAACTATTTCTAACTTTTAGATGTTATTGTAACAAACAAAATTATCGAATTGGACTTTTATATAAAAAACTCGGTCTCCGACTAAAAATCTGCTATATCCACAATGTAAGTTGAAATTCTACGTTGTATATATTCACAATAATTCCAAAAAACGTTGCAAACATACGAAAACATAATCTGACTTTCACTTAAATTTAGTCATATTTTTAACACATCGCCCAAAACCGTTAATTTTATTTTAATACTCCGCTAACATCTGCCCACACAATTCTACTTTAAAATAAGACAATTTTAATAATTATATTTGCGAACTTTAAATTATCCTATAATTAGTTACATTTAGGTTCATTGCAATAGCAATGGTATAGACTTACTAATATACAACAATATATGGCTTTATCTTCAGATATCAATATAAAAAATAAAAAAGCTTCTTTTGAATACCACTTACTGGACAAGTACATTGCAGGAATTCGATTATTGGGTACAGAAATAAAATCCATACGCGAAGGAAAGGCAAATATTAACGATAGTTTCTGTAGTTTTTTTGAGGACGGATTATACATCCGTAACATGCACATTGCCGAATACTCCATGGGATCTTTCTATAACCATGAGGCAAAACGCGACCGTCAACTGCTATTGACAAAAAGAGAGTTAAAAAAACTGAAAGAGAAAGGGGAAGAACGTGGTTTTACCATTGTACCCTTACGCATCTTTATCAGTTCCCGGGGTTTTGCCAAAGTTGAAATTGCCTTGGCACAGGGTAAAAAGGATTTTGACAAACGAGAAAACATCAAAGAAAGAGATGTTAAACGTGAGCTTGATCGCGTGATGAAATTCTAGCTTAACGCGCCAGGACAAATGCGCCTGGCGTCATTCCTACCCTGCTTTTAAATAGCCGGACAAAGTAGTTGACATCATTGAATCCAGCACCATAGCAAGACTCCTTTACATTACGGGTGAGTAAAAGCATTTTTTTGGCTTTCTCTATTCGCTGTTGGATCACATACTCCATCGGGCTAAGTCCAAGTTCACGGTTAAACATCCGCGTAAGGCTCGCTTTGCTCATGTGGGCAGTCCGCTCCAATAAACCAATTGAAATTTTCTCGGTAATATGTTTCTGAATAAATTCCTGCACATGTAACAGTACCTTGTTGGGCGACTTCCCAATTTTTAATGCAATCAACGACTGTGACTGAAGTAGCCGAATCGTAAGCTCTTTAAAAGTCAAATCTGCAAGTACATCTTTCAACGGATTTTCGCTAATAATAATTTGAAACAACTTATTTACCAGGTCGGCGAGCTCAGTCGAATTGTACAGATGAAAAAAATCCGGATCAAGCCGCCACTGATTAAATTGTTCTTTCGGATAAAACTCATTAAGATAGTCCAAGACTGCTGCTATCTTCTCTTTATGAATCGTTAAAGCAGTACATTGTGTGGGCTGGTCGAGCGTCGCTTCCGGAAAGTCAATATGCATAGCCACCGATGCAGGCAACACCATCATCTGACCGGGCAGATAGTCAAAAGCCTTTACATTCTCCAAATGCATGATCTTTTTACCTTGGATCATGTTAATCATAACCAAATCATCAAAACATAAAGGTACATGCTGCGACACCCGATAGGTTTCGTAGATATTAAGCTCCAAACTATCCAACGTAAATGCACGTCGGTTCTCTACCAATGTGCTAAGCTCCCGTGCCCGAGAAAATGGCAATGTATGAATCAGCGTTCTGTCTCCCATAGTGCAATAAATAAATACAATTGGCAGTCAATCAAATATAACAAAAAAATAAATTGTAGTCGAAATTCATCTGCCACAATTGTGCTATGTTTTGGATCAATTCTGCTACGCTATTGAATAATTGCTGGCTAACTTTGATAAGAAGGGAATAAAAATAATTAATAATAAACCATATGAGCGCAATTAAAAGACCATCGTTCAAAGAACGATATGACAACTACATTGGTGGTAAATTTGTTGCACCAATTCAAGGAAAATATTTCGATAATATCTCGCCGGTAGACGGAAAAGTGTTTACTCAAGTTGCCCATTCAACAAAAGAAGATCTGGATCTCGCTGTCAACACTGCAGCCAAAGCTTTTGAAACCTGGGGAAAAACATCCGCTACAGAACGAAGTATTATCCTCAATAAAATTGCTGACCGCATTGAAGCTAATTTAGAATATATCGCAGCCGTTGAAACGATAGACAACGGAAAAGCGGTACGTGAAACACTCAATGCGGATATCCCATTAGCCATCGACCATTTCCGGTATTTTGCTGGTGTAATCCGTGCTGAAGAGGGGGCCATAAGCGAACTGGACAGCAATACGGTGTCGCTGATTGTACACGAACCAATCGGGGTTGTTGCACAGATTATTCCATGGAATTTCCCGATTCTAATGGCTGTATGGAAACTAGCTCCGGCCCTTGCTGCAGGGAACACTGTCGTGTTAAAACCTGCTGAAAGTACACCAGCATCTATTCTTGTTCTTATGGAAATCATCGGTGATTTGATTCCTGCCGGAGTGGTCAATATCGTCAACGGTTTCGGCGCAGAGCTTGGTCGTTCCTTGGTCACCAATCCAAAGGTTTCCAAAGCAGCATTCACAGGTTCCACAGCAACAGGACGTTTGGTCATGCAATATGCGACTGAAAATATCATCCCGGTAACCCTGGAATTGGGGGGAAAATCGCCCAATATTTTCTTCAGTTCGGTAATGGATGCAGATGATGCATTTTTGGACAAAGCAATTGAAGGGGCGGTATTATTCGCGCTCAACCAGGGCGAAATTTGCACCTGCCCCTCTCGCCTACTGATCCAGGAGGATATTTATGAAAAATTCATTGCTAAAGTGATCGATCGGGTTAATCAGATCAAAGTTGGGGATCCATTAGACCCAACAACAATGATGGGTGCTCAGGCATCGAAGATTCAAAAAGATAAGATCATGTCCTATATCAAACTTGGCAAAGAAGAAGGAGCCGAAGTATTGACTGGCGGAGATGAAAACAAAGTTGGTGCTGGTTTTGAAGAAGGCTACTACATCAAACCCACCCTATTCAAAGGAGATAATAGCATGCGCATTTTCCAGGAAGAAATCTTCGGCCCCGTGCTTGCAGTGACCACGTTCAAAGACGAACAAGAAGCAATTGCCATCGCTAACGATACCATGTATGGCCTCGGAGCAGGTGTATGGACCCGAGATGCACATCAGCTTTATCAGGTTCCACGTGCTATACAAGCTGGACGCGTATGGGTAAATCATTACCACTCCTACCCAGCCGGTGCTCCATTTGGCGGATACAAACAATCAGGAATTGGACGGGAAAACCATAAAATGATGCTTGCCCATTACAGACAGGCCAAGAATATGTTGATCTCCTACAGTAAAGAAAAACTTGGTTTCTTTTAACTAAAAAAACTGGGTATACTTTTCGAACAGCTTAGTACCCGAGTTTAGGGGGAGCAAATGCTGCCCCTTCCGCTTAATTTCATATGAACCAACGCTAAAATATAGAAACGGATTTCACCATGATTAATAGATTAGACATCACTGAAAAAGCAAAGGAGCTCATTCATGAACTTGAAGCGAAGCATGGTAAATTAATGTTTTATCAGGCCGGAGGCTGCTGCGAGGGTACGCAACCACAGTGTTTTGAGGAAGGAGGGTATTTTCCAAGGACGAATGACGCCATGATCGGATTAGCTGAGGGATATGAATTCTGGGTGGATCGTGATCTCTTTGAATATTGGAAACATGCACATTTCACCCTCGATGTACTGGATGGGTTTGGTCCCGGAGGATTCTCATTGGAAACTCCACTGGGTAAAACTTTCAAAGTTCATTATCGCCTATTTACAGTCGAAGAGCTTAATGATCTCAGCCCAATCAAGCGAAACGAATGACTAAAAAGCATAAAACACCATAGAACACAACACTGTAGAGATGACCTATAGAATTTTTGGATCACTCTCTCAAAGAAAAAAGGGGCGCAGATGCGTCCCTTTTTCGATGTTATAATTTTAAAAAATTCTCCCTTGAGTTTCCACATTCGGAAGCTAAAATTTTATTCAATATCCAAGCCTTCAAGGACTGGAATTGGCTGTTTGTTTTCATCTAGGGCAACAAATGTAAAAACACCCTCAATGGCCAGTTCTCTTCCCTCCTTGTACATATGTTCCAAAAATATCTCGACCTTCACCTTCAAGCTGGTCCGGCCTACATTCTGAACCCTTGCGATAGCTTCAATAATACTTCCGGAAGGAATTGCCTTATTGAAGTCTATACGATCTGTCGACACAGTCACCAACGTTTTGCGGCAAAATCGTGTTGCAGCCATAAACGATACTTCGTCCATAATGGACATCGCCTTGCCGCCGAATAAAGTATCGTGATGATTCGTCAAAAACGGAAACACGGTCGTGCAGACGTGTGTTTCTGATAAATCAATACGTTCTTGTAAAGTCATTTATTTTTTTATTAAGTGGATTTAAGAGGAGACAAATGTAAACCAATCTAGCTCCAGTTCCGTCATTTTTATTCCATATTTTCGTCGATATCCACTCCTATACCTTTCAATAAAAGCGAAGCATTGAATATTTTACATTCTCCTATCTTCAGCTTATAATCAAACAGCATCTGACCCTCGTCAACACGAATGTCAAAATGGTAATTTTTGATATCTCCCGGAAATTCCTCTTGTAAACTGGACAGCTGTAAGTCATGTGTAGCCACCATGCCTTTACCATCCAATCGAACCAGTTTCTTTATGATTGCACGGGAGCCAAGATATTTGTCGACAGAATTTGTCCCACGAAGCATCTCATCGATTAGGAAAAAACTCTCGCTATGTGCTGAAACTGTATCCAATATAAATTTCATCCGATTCAATTCAGCTTTAAAGGTCGACGTACTTTCATTCAGATTATCCTTGATTCGCATATAGGATATCAGTTTATAAATCGGGAGCTGAAAAGAAGCTGCAGCAACCGCAGCTCCGGCATAAGCCAAAATTGCATTAATACCAACTGTCCGCAGAAACGTACTCTTTCCTGCCATATTTGAACCTGTCACCAAAGCAACTCGATGATCTATACTACTGTAATCATTGGCTACGACCTGATTGCTTGGAATCAATGGATGATATACCCCTTGCGCGTCAATCTTATTTTCCAGTGGGTTATCCAAAATTACTGGATAAATGTACGACGAATGGTTTCTCTTCCAAATGGCAAGACTAGTTACAGCCTCAACCTTAGCTAAGGTATCGAATGAATTTAGAATCTCGTGTTCGTACTTATTCTTCCAGTCAACAATAGCCAATACCTGTCTAAAATCCCAAAGCAGAAACAGGTTTAGAAATATCCCAACAAAGACGTTATTCCGGGCATCCAAATTGTTAATAAGACCAGCAAGTTTTTTAAAGGCTAGGGAAATAGATCCAGTACCCTGGTTTTGTTTAAGCTCTCCAGCAATTCCCTGCATTGCAATAGACTTCCATGCGTGGTCTTCAATAGATTGAATCGCGTCTGCGTAAGATCCCAGTACACCACCGATCTTGTCTATCCGCGAGGAAAACATACTCACACTCCCCGCTTTTGCCAATGCCCAGAGAACATGAAATAAGCCCAATAATGTTGCAATTCCAGCCAATTTCGGCAAGAAAAAGCTGCCCACTAAAGCAACTAAAAATAAAATGGGGCCTGCTTTGACATAGAATCTCATGGAAGCATTTCCGAACTGAAAATTCCGGTCTTGAAAGTAATTTATCAAAAATGCTTTGATATCCAATTTATGGTTCAGATTGGCCAAAAGCTTTGCCTGAAAATCCCATATCCATTCCGATTCACTTTCCAGTTCCTGGGAAGCCTCTTGATTGCGTTGAATTTGATGGCTTTGGAGAGGTGCATCAAGCCAAGAAGCCAAAAGATCAATCCCCTGTTTGGTCGTTGCCCGATTTATCTGTGCAAATAAGGAGTATGTTCCAAAGACATCCATATCAGAGCTATAAGGATGAGCTCCGTTTTCAAAATGCTGGCCATGATCATACATATTTAATTTTCCGTCTGCCAAGGCCTGTTCATTTGCCAAAACTTTCAGATAGGCTTCAAAATAGTTCTTCTGAAGCTCTAGCTGGCTCTGCTTCCGCACGAGATAGGCGAATAGGAACAATAATGCAAAAAAACAGCAAAACACCAGCGGAAGGCTTTCCAGTTGAAAGGTATAAAATAATAACGCTCCGCCACCGAGTATCACAAATAGCCGTGACAAGCTGAGCGTATTGACTTGTTTATTTAATTTGAGGACAGCTGAAGCGATTTCGCGATGCTTCTGGTCATATAATATTGCAGTTGGGGTCATAAGGTGAATATTTATTCTTTCACGTTCATTTCAATTTAATCATGGATGTTTTAGCGTCGCTTAAAGACCTTGGGGGAAGTCGTTTAAGCTGGTTGAATGGATATCCTACCAGGCCTGATCTCCCACCAAAGGAACAAAGCGAAAAGTATCCAATTCGATACGGTCAAAATCATTTTCACCTACCCGAATGATCGTCATCATCTTTTGTGATTTTTCGTCTCCTACAGGGATCACAAAAATTCCGCCCATCTTCAGCTGCTTTAACATAACCTCTGGTACGAATGGCGCACCTGCAGTTACAATGATCTTGTCATAAGGAGCGTGCTCTTCAATTCCCTTGGAGCCATCACCCAAAAAGAAATTCGGTTTATAGCCCATGTAAGGCAATACTTGAATTGTTCGATGATACAGGTTTTCCTGACGTTCGATGGTATACACCTCTGCCCCAAGTTCCAATAAGATACAGGTTTGGTATCCGGATCCGGTGCCAATTTCCAGTACTTTATCTCCTTTTTTGACGTGAAGCAGTTCAGATTGATAGGCGACGGTATACGGCTGTGAAATTGTTTGCCCGTCACCTATTGGAAAAGCAATATCCCGATAGGCCTGATTCCAGAATGTTTCATCAAAAAAATAGTGACGTGGTACCTTGCCAATGGCATCTAATACTTTCTGGTCCGCAATCCCCCGGCTTTTAAGATGTTCAACCAATTTCTTACGAGCACCTTTCTCTCGATAATTATCAATAAACTTGTACGCCATGATGTTTCAAATTTACCTTTTAAAAGGCATATTAAGCAGAATTAATCACAAATAATTCAATACCAATACAGTACACATTTTCAAGTCAATTTGCTTTATTTTCCAAATCATCTGCCCTTATACCCAATCTGAGCTAACTTCTTAAATTTGATCGCAAAAAAAGCTATAAACACATGTGATTTAACTTTACCAAGAACGCAAATCCTTAAAAGCTAATACCAGTAATAGCTGTCACTAATATGGATCTACATCGACCTGAACGCGTACACCAGCATTGGTTTTATCTATTTCAAAATCCAGGAGAACCGAACGGATCAATTCCTTGACCTTTGCAATACTAATATTTGTGCGTTCAATCTTCAAGGTAATCGTCTGGATAAAATTATTCCGCACGCGTGAAACTAAAGGCGGCTCCGGACCCAATACCCTTGCGCCCAATTGTTGACGCAGCGCCGAGGCAAAACGATTGGCCGAATCATAGCATTTCTGAAAATCCGTATGTTTAATATCAATCCGAATAAGACGGTAGAAAGGAGGATAAAGATAGTTTTTTCGTTCTGTAATTTCTGTCATAAACATCCCTTCATAATCGTTATTGACCACCTGTTCTAACACCCGATGATTCGTGGTGTAGCTTTGGATAATCACTTTTCCTCCGGCTTCACGCCGACCTGCGCGTCCTGCTACCTGGGAAAACAACGAAAAAGATCGTTCATACGAACGGAAATCCGGAAAGTTAATGATCGTATCTGCATTGACAACACCGATGAGGCTTACTCTTCCGAAATCGAGCCCCTTAGCGACCATTTGCGTTCCAATAAGAACATCAAATTCATGCTCATCAAAAGCCGTGATAATTTTGTCGAAACCGTATTTACCTTTTGTGGAATCTAGATCCAACCGACCGATGCGAATTTCGGGCATCAGGATTTCAAGCTCTTCCTCTACCCGTTCTGTACCGAACCCTTTACTTTCGATATGCGGCATTCCACAGGCCGGACAAACACGAAGTGGAGGCTCCACATGACCACAATAATGGCAATGCATCATATTCGAGCTCTTGTGATAGGTTAAGCTGACATCACAATTGACACATTTTGCAACGAATCCACAGGTATTACACTGGATCATTGTCGTGTGCCCACGTCTATTTTGAAATAATATAACCTGCTCTTTATTTTTTACGGCTTCTTCAATTGCCTTTAACAAGGTGCCAGAAAAATAGGAAAACATATTTTCTTTTCTTCCTTCTTCGGGAATATTCACCAACTCAATACTTGGCAATTGTGCGTTGCCATAACGCTCAAGCAGTTGCACAAAACCATACTTCTTAGCCTTGGCATTGTAATAACTTTCCAAAGAAGGCGTCGCTGATCCCAGTAGCACTTTGGTCTGATGTAGAAACCCGAGGTAAATAGCCGTATCGCGGGCATGATAACGTGGGGCTGGATCAAACTGCTTATAGGAGCTTTCGTGCTCTTCATCAACGATGATAATCCCTAAATCCTGAAATGGCAGAAAAACTGAAGAACGGGCCCCAATCACGACCTGAAATTCATTTTTCATTACTTTATGCCATACCTCGGCACGTTCATTATCATTAAACTTGGAGTGGTACACCCCCAATTTATCGCCAAAGTGCAGCTTTAAGCGCGCCGTAATCTGTGCTGTCAGCGCAATCTCAGGCAGTAGATATAGGGCTGATTTTCCCGCTGCGATTGCTTGTTCGATAAGCCGTATATAAAGCTGTGTTTTTCCTGAAGCTGTGACACCATGCAACAGGGTAACTTCCTTCTCTTCAAACGACTCTTGTATTTCATTATAGGCCCTTTGCTGGTTTTCATTAAATTGAAAATTGGCATCCAGTTCGATATCTTCCCCCTGGAACCGGGATACAACCTTTTCCTTTATTTCAAAAACACCTTTGTCAATCAAAGCCGTAATAGCACCGTTACCACAGCCCGAGGCCTCAGCCAACATGGGCCGCGTGATCTCCTCGGTTTTTTTGACCAGCTGCATAAATGCCAATACCGCATCTTGTTGTTTTGGCGCACGGTTTAAGCTATCCAACAATTCTCTTTTTGCATCTTCATTTCTAAAGTCGGGAGCAAAACGTAAAAATGCTTTGGTCTTGGGTTTATATCTTTCTGTAATCTCTTCAGAAATCAGAACAATTCCTTTGTCAAATAATTGCTTCATTATGGGGAAGACTGTTTTTTGTCCCAGCAATTTCACAATATCATTGACTTTAAGTTCTCCCGCCACCTCCAAAGCCTCGATGATAAGATACTCTTTATCTGAAAGTGTAGAACGGTCAAAATCTGCCGCAATCGATGAAACGACTTTGGTCTCACTGGCCAGCTTCAATGCCGAAGGTAGCGCAGCCTGCATGACCTCGCCTAAACTACACATGTAATAATCGGCTAGCCAATCCCAAAGTTTAAATTGAGCCAAATTGACAATGGGTTTGTCATCTATGATGTCCAAAATATACTTTGCTTCATAGTGCTTTGGTGCTTCCTGACTAATTGACTTCACAACCGCAGAATAGATCTTATTCTTTCCAAATTGCACAATGACACGTACACCGACCTGCACACGATCATTCCAGTCAAGCGGAATACGATAAGTATATGTTCTTGCCAATGCTAGTGGTAGGACCACATCAACAAACAGCGTATCTCTTTCACTAAAAATCGTAGATTGTGGATTGGACATAAATTCAAATTATGGTATAAAAGTACAAAAAAACCTTCAGGAAAAGAGGTCAAACGACCCCGGCGATACATAAAACCGACAACAACCATGCGGCCTCAAAGCGATATCGGAGTGGAATAAAACAAGAAAGCATAGGCCAGTCAATTGTAACCTAAAAAAGCCTTCCTGAAATCTATTCAAGAAGGCTCCGTTATAATGAGATACGAATATGATTTCGTATGAACATAGGCAATTAAATACGATTACGATTTATTTTTTAGTGCAGCAATAAATAATGCAACCCAGCCAACGATTAACGACAATCCTCCCAAAGGGGTGATAGGTCCTAAAATAGACGGATTTCCAAAGCCGGTTATTTCGCGCACGCTTAAGACATATAACGATCCCGAGAAAAAAAGTATACCAATGAGGAAAGCTATAAATGATACTTTAATGGAGTACGTCTTTGCTCGCGAAAAAGTGGATAAAAATAACAGGGCGAAGGTATGATAGAAATGATACTGATTTGCAGTTTTCCAAGTTTCAATATGATATGTACTTACCTTTCCTTCTAGACCATGAGCACCAAAGGCGCCTAATATTACAGCTAATGCTCCCAACAACGAAGCGGCTAAAATGATTTTCTTATTCATTATGTTAAAGTGAATGCTGAAAATGAGTTTCTAGCGATAAATGTATTAAAAACAGAGCAAAATAAGGAATTTTTTGTTAAAATTATATTACAAAGGCGCATTATTGGAACGATTTTCTATCTCTTCCCATATATTTTTATTAGGTTTGTTTTACGTATGGATCATCATGAGCATCGTGCTGCTCACAGAAATATTGGAACAGCTCAAAGGATTTGCATATCCTTGATAAACATCTGCCGCATGATGGCTTCATCACCATTAAAAAAACAAGTTTAGTGTACTTATCTGCTGACAAGAAAATAAGTACCTCATAAATAGTTGTTCTGCTAAAACTCGATTTTTAATCGTATCGACCAGCGTGGTAGTGGCGATTTATTCGAGTTCCTATCAGACATTGAAAAAAATAAAAAGGATGAAAAAAACAATCATCATCACTGTTATATTATTCATCGCGGTCATCGCGGCCACGATCTATCTTTTTGGAGACTTCAATAAAAACAATAAACAAGATTCTAAAGCTTTACAATATCTTCCTGAAAGTACATTAGCAATTGCCTCCTTTGCCAATGATCAGACTGTAGATACGATCTTCAATGACTATGAGCTCTTTAAAGCCATTATAGGTCAACGCAATTTTGGCAACCTGGAGCGTCTTAAAGACGAATTATTACGTAGTGAACAGTTAGCGCCTCTTGTAGCGGGGCAGCAAATATTACTCTCTTTTCACCAGGAAAAAGACCAAATTACTCCGTTATACAGCGTTCAGGTTGGTCAAAGCATTGATAATAACTCGCTGGCAACATTGCTTGAAAACGTCGGTAAAAACTATAAAATACAACCTTTTGACACCTTAGGGCAACGATTTTATGGGCTTAATCAAGGCAGCAAGGATAGTACACTTTATTGCGCTTATTCCCACGAAATCATTTTCGCCAGCTACTCCAAACAGGTACTTTCCCAGATCTTTGATAAACAGGTTAAGAAAATAAGTACCAAACAAATCGAGTTCTTCGTAAACCATAACAATAAAAACACGCCACTTAGTCTCTATTTTTTCAATGAACAATTGTCGCAAATTGCTCGAATATTGATGAAATCCAAATTTGGCACTTATCTCAACTTAATCGATTCGCTGAAGGGCCAAACGTCCTGGAATATGAATTTCAAAAAGGATGCTTTTATTTTTAAGGGTGAAACAGATCTCACGGCGAGCAAAAATAGCTACCTACAGTTATTTGCAACGCAGACGGCTCAAGTGCAAGCTCTGGGGAATTATCTGCCTAAAAATGCTGCATCTTATATAGACTTTAGTATTTCAGATCCCCATAGTTTTCGCAGTGGACTGAAAGCCTTGTTGGTACAGCAAAAAGAAGACGGCCGATTGGCTAAAAGTATAAAGAACTTTGAAGAAGACAGCAAAGTATCATTTGACAGTATCATCGCGCCAATTTTCAACGATGAATTTGCGCTCGCGGAATTGGATAATCAGGATGCAATAGGTTTGATCAGCATTTCGGATTCAACGCAGTTTGCTGATAATCTCAAGAAATTCAGCTCATCTGTAGGTGATTCAATCTATCAATTTAAATATTCGAATCTCTTACATGCGCTATTTGGTGAACCTTTCAAAAGCTTTACCCGACCCTATTTTACCATTGTAGATAACATTATGGTGGTAGCTACACGGACGGGCATCTTGAGAGATTATCGGGAATCTTTCCGGGAAAAGCAATTTCTTTCCGGAACGGCTATTTTCAAAAATCATGCAGCATTGCAGAATAGCCGCAGCAACGTGACTTTCTATTTAGAACCTAAAGCTGGTAAAAGCAATATTCTAGATAACTTAAAAGCTGACTTTGCAAAGAACTTTAAAGATGAGGATGCATATGGCTTTCAAAATTTCTACTCCTGGTCTTACCAGTTGAGTGGCAATCAGGGCACATTTTCGTCTAGTTTATATGCCCTCTTTAAGAGTGATACGAGATTAGGCGGCAAACCAGAATGGACAGTCCAGCTGGATAACCGAATTATCAATAAACCTTGGATTTTCGATCAAGATGGGAAGAACAAGTTTATCCTGATTCAAGAACAAGATCATACGGTACATGCATTTTCGCCAGATGGAAAAGAACTCTGGCAAAACCTCTTCCAAGGTGAAATTTTGGGCGAGCCAATTCAGTTACAGGATCTCAGTATTGTCGCCGTTACAAAAAACCGCTTATATCGCTTTATGCCCGATGGTAAAAACAGAACTGGCTTCTCCGTTGAACTTCCATACTCGGCAACTTACGGAGCTGCAATCGCCACCTTCAATAAAGAACAACGTATTTACATTCCGGCAACAGACCGCATTCTTGCGTATACCCTGGATGGCAAAAAAGTGGAGGGCTTTGAAAATAATAGCGTGGATGGCCGAATTTTATTCGATCTAAAAACAACCAGCCTGGGACAGACAAATTATATTATTGCCGGTACAAGCACTGCTTCCGTGTATTTCTTCGATCAAAATGGTAAGATCATCCGTAAAAAAACAATGGATACCGATGGGGAAAGTGTTAAAAATCCAATTGGTTTAGTTGCGGCGTCGGATGAAAAAAACTCCTTCATTTACTTGGCAAACAATAAAGGCAGCGTATTCAAAATTCCTTTCGAAGGCGAAACCAAAAAAATAAAACTAGGTGATTGGGGTAAAGATGCGTTCTTTAATTTTGAAGATATTAGCGGTGGTGCTGACAGAGATTTTGTTATTCTAGCCAACAACAAACTGAATGCCTACAGTTCAAGAGACTCGTCTTCCTACTTTGAATATAAATTCATCGAAGAGGCCAGTAACAGACCGCTGTTTTTTAAACGAATAGGTAAATCTGATATCATAGGTGTTGGAACTGACAACCGCATGATTTATGTTTTCGGATCCGATGGCTTGGTCCAGGAGGGATTCCCTGTAGAAGGTTTTTCAAAGTTCTATTATGGACCGATTAACTACGGCGACAATGCCAATTATTTGATCTGCATGAAGCGGGATTTCAAGATCTACGTATATAAGTTTTAAATACCTGAAATTCAATTTTTTAAAATCAACACCAAACGCTATAAGATGCTAAAAGATCTTTATAAAAAATTTGTCTAATCTAATTTTTTTATAGTAGGTTTGCAGACTTAATATGACTATGCTGAAATCGGAAGAATTAAAAGAATTATTAGCTGAACCAAAACGTATTGTAATTACAACGCACTACAAACCAGATGGGGACGCATTGGGTTCATCTTTAGGATTATATTTTTGGTTGACCGCGAAAGGACACCACGTAAATCTCATTGTACCGTCAGACTTTCCAGCCTTTTTGGATTGGTTACCTGGCTTAGAAAATGTACAAATTTATACGCAGGATATTGACCTGCACAATCAACAGATTGACGCAGCTGAATTCATTTTCTGCTTAGATTTTAATGGCCTTGCCCGGATTCACGAAATGGGTGAACCTATTCGTCAAGCGAAAGGAATCAAATGCATGATTGATCACCATTTAGATCCGGAAGGATTTGAAGACTACGCATTTTGGGATCCATCTGCTGCAGCGACTGCACAATTGATCTATCGCTTCTTAGTCCATGAGATGCAAGATCCAGACCATATCAGTGCTGACATGGCGACATGCCTATATACCGGTATTATGACCGATACGGGCTCTTTCCGCTTCCGTTCTACCACTGCTGAAATTCACCGCATCATTGCATCACTCATTGATTGCGGTGCACAAAACTGGGCTATTCACGAAGAGATTTATAATAGCTCGTCAGAAAGCCGCCTGAAATTCTTAGGGTTCTGTCTATTGAATCGTCTAGAGGTTATCCATGAATATAACACCGCCATTATCCATGTAACCAAAGCGGATCTCACTCAGTTTGAAGTGATCACCGGTGATACCGAAGGATTAGTCAATTATGCCCTTTCTATCAAAGGAATTCGATTGGCTGCTTTAATTATTGACAGAAATGAACAAATTAAACTATCTTTGCGTTCGATTGGAGAAGTTCCTTGCAATGAGATCTGTAAATTGTATTTCAATGGAGGTGGGCACCTTAACGCTTCGGGAGGTAATTCGAAAGAAAGCCTTGAAGCAGTAATTGCCAAATTCAAATCGGTTTTACCAAATTATAAAGAAATATTAACAAAATAAGATATCGTAACATACATTAGAAAATGAAGAAAGCAATTCTATTTTTCGCGGCTGCCGGTCTTTTGATGACGTCATGCCAAAAATTCAAAAAGGCTGAAGGTGGTCTTGAGTATAAAATCGTGGATGATAATGCAAAAGAAAAAGCAGTATCAGGCGATTTATTAGCACTTGACATGGTTGTGAAAACGGACAGAGATTCTACAATGCAAAGTACGTATGACATGGGAGTCCCTCAGATCGTTCAATTATATCCAGATAGTATCATTGCAAAAAATCCAGGTGACCCTACAGGCTTATTCAAATATGTGGGTGAAGGCGATAGCTTGGTATTCAAAATCAATTTGGATTCTATGGCTGCTAAAACACATCAACCAAAACCAGAGTTTGCAGATAAATTCATTGTTTATTCGATCAAAGTCAAAAAACACTTCAAAAAAGGAAAGTTAACAGACCAACAATTGGGTGAACAAGTTCAGAAATATTTTGAAGAAGAATTGAACAAACACAAGGCAGCTGAACCAGCTAAACTTGAAAAATACATCAAGGATAAAAGCTTGAAAACAACGAAAACAGCTTCAGGTCTTCAATATGTAATTACTAAACCCGGAACAGGTACAAATGCGAAAGTAGGTGACTCTATTCACGTGAACTATGTAGGATCATTAACTACAGGAAAAGTATTTGACACAAACCTTCCAGATGTAGCTAAAAAAGAGAAAATTTTCAACCCTCAACGTCCTTATGAAGCATTAAAATTCCAATTAGGTGTTGATGGTGTGATCCCTGGATGGACTGAAGCATTCCAATTGTTTAACAAAGGTACAAAAGCAACTTTAGTCATTCCTTCATCTTTGGCTTATGGCGATCGCCCTTCAGGTGTTATCCCTCCATATGCTCCTTTAGTATTTGAAGTAGAAGTATTGGATATCAAACCTGGAAAAGTTCCTGCTCCTACAGCAACAACTCCAGGCATGGTAGCGCCTACAGGAACTACTGCTCCAACGACAACAGCTCCGGCAACTAAAGCTCCTGCAGCAAAAAAATAATTCGACTGTAAATTTCAGTTAACAAAAAAGCGGTTTCATCGAGATGAAACCGCTTTTTTGTTGTTCGTATTTTTTATTCACTATGCGCTAACCTTCTTATCTTCTTTTTTTATCTTTCGTATTTTCAACCATAGTATTATTACCGCCAATATAAAACTGATGATCATGATGATGGTCAATGCGATCAGTGCCTTATCGGTATGATAATTTTCAGCATGCTGAATAAACAGTAACCTAAAAATCCGAAGGTAGTGCGTAGACGGAATAACATTGGCAATAGCCTGTACCCATCCTGGCATTAGACTCGACGGCCAGGTAAAGCCACTTAAGATAAATGCTGGCGTCGCGATAACCATGAGTACCTCGGTAGATTTCAATTGTGAGGGCAGTATAATACTCACCAAAACACCAATGAAACATACCGCAAGCAAAAAGACGAAAGTGCACAGTACAAAGCGACCAAATTCGGCCTGTAAAGGCATGCGGTAATATTGGCCAAAACCCCAATATAAAACCAGGATACCGACCGACATCAAAACATAAGGTAATATCTTAACAAGAATAAGTCCGATGGGATTACCGATTTTACGTACAAGATCCGGAAATGTATTGCCTTCAAATTCTGAGGAAAAAGATAAAGCCAAGCCTAAGAGCAATACCTGCTGCAGCACAGTAATTAGCACTCCCGGTAGCATAAAATACAGGTAATTTCCACTTCGAATATTCTGCTTAACAAAAGTTGTCTTAAAGGGTTCGTACTGCTGTGCAGCGATCTTTGCCGGAACACCACGTTTCATTTGCGCCTGAATCTGTATGCCCGCTTTCAACGTCGAGGCACACACATTGACAGCCATCATGGCGGTATTGGAGGTCAATGTATTGGCACCGTCTACAAAAACAGTCATTTCGGGCAAACGCCCCTGTTGTACTCCGGATGCAAAACCCTTGGGAATATGTACAATCGTAGTTGCCTCATAGTGCATAGCAATATCTTTTGAATCAAATAAGGACGGTAATACACGGGCAACTTCAATACTCTCATTATCTGAAAGCATATCAATAAATGAACTGCTTAAGGGGCTATTATCCTCATCAACCACAATGACCGGCATCTGAGTTACCTTACCTTGTTTATAAACATGCCCCACCAAGACACCATACAATACAGGTGCACCTAGAAAAAGCATCAATAGCACTTTATTATTGAAGAAGAGCTTAAACTCCCGTTGGATCAATTCTAAAAATTTTTTCACAGTCAAGCTCTTTAATTCGCATGGAGAACCACAAGCGTTTTTGTTAACAAATCTTTGCTACCGGCAGCATCTTCAGGAACAATTTTCAATTCAAACACAGCCTGTTGCGGATCGAAATCAGGATAAGCTGAGGCAATGCTTGCGTACGAATTTAAGGCTTTGATACTAATCACCTTTGCTTTAACCTTTTTGTGATTCAAATAGGGAATTTCTACTTCTACAGCAGCGCCTTTTTGGAGTTTTCCGATTTGATTTTCAGGCAGTGTGAATCTAAAATAAGTTGATCGATCAAGGAAGCCATTGATAATCGGATAGCCTGCCATCGCCAATTCACCGACTTTCAGATTAATCGTTTCCACACTCATGTCCTGTGGAGCAATGATATATTTCTCCTGGGCAGCGACATTAACTTCAGATACTGCTCCCAGCGCACGTTCTTTTTGCCCCAAGGCCATAATCTGCTGTTCTTGTCTAGCTCCACCTTTTGCTTCAGCTAATTCAGCTTGTGCTGCAAGATACTGATTTTTAGCCCCCTGAAATTTAGCGTAGGTCTCGTCGTACTTTTGTTGTGGAATCAGGCTGTCCTGCAAAAGGGCATTCAGCCTACCTATTGATTTTTTCGCAAATTCATATTGTTCCTTTAGTCCGTCTACCTTTGCCTGCAATTGTACCAATTGCCCTTTCGTAGCCCCTTTAACGGCCATATTATATTGAGCGTCAGCAGACTGCAGCGCTCCCTTTGCCTGCTCTTCTTTCGCATCTACCTCGGGAATACTCAAAATAGCCAAGGTATCACCCGCATGCACAAAGTCACCCTCTTCAACCAGAAGCTTCGCAATTTTCCCCGGAACCTTTGTCACAACCGTCACTTGCTCTCGCTCCACCTTGCCTTCAATAGGCTTCTCTTTCACTTGATTTGTACAAGAAACAAAAATAGACAGAGATAATATCCCATATAAATTCTTCATGTTACTCATGTATAGTTTGTAATAATTTTCCTGATGTATGTAGTAATTCAACTGCAGCTGTACGTTGCTGCAAAACATTGTTAAAATAACCCAAATTAACTTTGTACCAATCGTTTTCAGCAGCCAATAACTCTGTAACATCTATTAAGCCCGCTTGGTACTGTTTAACAGCCATGGAAAGGTTATTTTCCGCAACTTTCAGCTGCTGTTCCCCCACTTTCAACTTTTGGTTTCCAGTCGTATAAGTGACCGTATTCTTGCTCAGCAAAAGATTTAACTTTTCCGCTGTATCTTCCCGTTTGGTGACATTGATATTTTGATCAAGTTTAACTTGTTTAATCTTATTGTGATGCTCCCCACCCGTATAGAGATCCCATTTGACCCCTACTCCGACTAATAAATTAGGACTGCCCTTTATGGAATTAAGCGGTAAATTGACGGTACCAAATAGCGGCTGGTCTTTCACCGTGAGTTTGGAGTTGAATACATTCAGATAGTTCGCAGATCCAAAGGCAAAGACAGCAGGAAGAGCTCCCCCCTTTTCTTTTTTATACAGGTACTCATATGCTTTTGACGAAGCATCGAGCGCTTTAAGCTCAGACCTTTGTTCGACATCACGGGGTAGCTCCGACAAAAATATAGGTTTAAGTCCATAATGAATTCCGCCAACCTCCTGAAAAGACACCCCTGTTTCCTGTTCGATCTTTTGGCACAACAAATCTCGATTGCCAGAAACCTCTACCTTTTTCTCTTCCAGCTCCAGCAAGGCTAATTTCAACTTATCTCTATCATAAGGTATTGCAAGGCCATTTTGAATCGCTTTATTCACCTTTTCCTGTTCTTTCTTTAATCGCTTCTCAGAATCGACAATCAATTTATCCACCTCATCCAACAACATCAGCTGATCAAAAGAAGCAATAATATCCTTTGAAAGTGTTTCTCGACCGGCCGATTCTAAATATTGTTGAGCCACAGCTTTCTCCTGCAATGCTTTTATTCCATTCGGAATCTGTAATCCCGAAAAGATAATCTGCTTTACAGACACCCCCGCATAGGCCGCTTGCCCATGCATACTAAATCCTGTTGCGCCTTCAAACAAGCCGAGGTTCAATAAAGGGATATTAACCGTAGGAATATCAATACTCCCATTGCTATGTACATAACCGTATAATCCGAGTGCAGAGACATGTGGTAGCCGGTTTGCTTTTACCCCGTCGGCTTCCAGACGTGCTTTATCGACTTCGTAAGCCTTCAATTTCAATTCTTTATTTGTCTGAAAGGCTTTTTGAATAATATCTTTTACCGATGGGTCAATCAATGATTGCGCATGTAGTTTGTTCAAAAACATAACCGACGCCAAAGTCAATAAACCCAGGCATACTTTCTTATTAATCATATGATTCATTTATTCTTATAAAAATAGGACAACAACCGCCTCTTTTATCTGTTTAACAGTAAATCGGACGGTATGTTTGACTTCTGACTCTTTTTAATTAAACGTATCTTTTCAACGGCCAATAACAATCGTCACTTATGCATTCATGGCATGAAGAACTGACCTCCACCTGTTAGCTTTTCCAAGATACAAAAAAAGGAATTCGTTTCTGTAGAAGGAATCCTGTATTAATTTTCATTTTTGCTAATTAATAAGTTATCTTTGGAGAGCGAATTGAAATTTTGGTAATTAAGTCTACCACTTTATTCGATAATAATAAAAACAAGTTTTTACCCTAGCCCACTGCTTCCACGCAGAAAACTATGTTGCTTACAGATACACATACACACATTTATTACCATGCAGGAACCGAAAAACTGCAAGAACATCTACAACGTTGCTTTGATAATGGCATCCAACGTCTTTTTTTGCCGAATGTGAATAGCGCTTCCATAAAACCTGTATTTGATACCGTAGCAGCTTATCCAGAACATTGTTTTCCCATGCTTGGATTACATCCATGCGATGTAAAGGAAAACTATGTGGAAGAGTTAGAAACCATCCGAAAGAGCTTGGAAACACACAAAGTCCATGCCATAGGTGAAATCGGACTGGATCTTTATTGGGATAAAAGCACACTTGAAATTCAAAAAGACGCCTTTCGAACTCAGGTTCAATGGGCTAAGGAATTAAATTTACCGATCGATATCCACTGCCGGGAAGCCTTCACTGAACTGTTCGAATTATTGGAAGAACTTCACGACGACAAATTATTTGGCGTTCTGCACTGCTTTACCGGTTCCCTGGAGCAGGCCCAACAGGCTATCGATTTAGGTTTCGCGCTTGGTATTGGCGGAGTCGTTACCTTTAAAAAAGCGGGCTTAGATCAGGTGGTCAAAGAAATCGATTTAAAACATATTGTTCTGGAAACAGATGCACCTTATTTGGCTCCTGTCCCCTTTCGCGGTAAAGAAAATGAAAGTAGCTATTTGGTTTACGTCGCACAAAAAGTAGCTGACCTTCACCAGATCTCCGTCGAGAAGGTAGCCGAAATCACAACAGAAAATTCAAAACGTATATTTGGTATATAATTTCAAAACTCAATGCATAATATCTTTATTATCTACACAGGTGGGACCATTGGAATGGTTAAAGATGAAACAGGAACATTCGTTCCTTTCGACTTTGAATTGATCAAACGTAATCTCCCTGATTTAAGTCGCTTAGACTATAAGCTGACCGTGCACTCTTTCGAACCCATTATCGATTCATCCAACATGAAGCCCGAGATATGGATTGAAATGGCACAAATTATTAAGGATAACTATGCAGATTACGACGGTTTTGTTATTCTGCATGGTTCCGATACAATGGCTTTTACAGCATCAGTATTGAGCTTTATGTTGGAGGGACTCCAAAAACCGGTCATTTTATCTGGCTCTCAGCTGCCTATCGGAGAGATCCGAACGGATGCGCGGGAAAATATGATGACAGCCCTTGAAATTGCTTCAGCAAAACAAGATGGCGTATCTATCATACAAGAGGTATGCATTCTTTTCGACAATAAATTATTCCGTGGCAATCGCTCATTTAAATATAATTCGGCCAAATTTGAGGCCTTTAGATCGCCAAACTATCCCGTATTGGTTGAAGCAGGTATTCACCTCAAATATAATACAGATGCTTTATTAAATAATATTGATAAAGAATTTATCCTACATACCAAACTGGACAATCGCGTTGCGGTATTGAAATTATTCCCCGGAATTTCTGCACAAACGATCAAAGCCGTCTTAGACTCCGATGTCCGTTCCATTGTGATGGAAACATTTGGGTCAGGCAATACCACCACCGACACTTGGTTTCTGGATCTATTGAAAGAAGCAATTGAACAAGGTAAAAATATCCTCAACATTTCGCAATGTAAAGTAGGCTCTGTTGAATTAGGTCGCTATGAGACTTCACAAGGACTTAAATCCATCGGCGTGCTCAATGGCTACGACCTGACATTCGAAGCGGCAGTAACCAAATTAATGTATCTTCAAGGCGAGTTAGAAGATCAAAAAGAGGTCGCCTATTGGATTGAAAAGGATATCCGTGGTGAATTGACGATCAATGACTAATGACCAACGGCACAAAATCACAAAAAGGGAGCTGCACTTCACGCAGCTCCCTTTTTGTGATCGGTTTCTATGAATTCCTCCCGCAGATTTATTTGCGAGAAAGGTGATATTCTTATTCCTGTGTCAAACGAGCAAGCACTTCCGCAACAACAAAATTGCTTCCGCCAACAAAAATAAGGTTCCCTTGTTGATACGCTTCTTTTGCTGCATCAAATGCAGCTCCTACCGATGCATAATCAAGTCCCGTTAGACCAAATTCCATAGCTTCTTTCCGCAGCTCCTCGGATGGCATTGCACGCGGCATATCCGGAGCAGAGAAATAGTAGGTTGCATCCTTGGGTAGATAAGGCAACATATGTGATAAATCCTTATCGCGCATGGCACCTATCACAAAGTGCAATTTATCATACGTTGTTGTAGCCAGATTTTTGAGCACTTCATGAATTCCGTCCTCATTGTGCCCTGTATCGCAGATGATAAATGGATCCTTAGACAATTGTTGCCATCGGCCCTGAATTCCTGTAGTTGCCTGCACATTTTTTAGCGCTTGATGCACATGTTGATCACTGATCTCAAAGCCCTGTTGACGTAATTCATCAACAGCTAACAGGACGCCGGCGAGATTCTTGACCTGATAGGAGCCCTTTAAATCCAGTTGATAGTCTGCTGAATGACCTGCCGTATCCGTCGCTTGTACCGTCAAATAATCTTGGTCCACGCCCAGCATTTTCGTCTCATAGTTGTCGGAAGCGAATTGGATCGGTGCATGCTCGATCGCTGCTTTATCCAAAAACACGGCTGCTGTCTCTTCAGCATATTCCGAAATAACGACAGGTGTATTTCTTTTGATAATTCCCGCCTTCTCAGCAGCAATTTCCGCCAGTGTATTACCAAGAAGATTCATGTGATCAAAACCGATATTGGTAATTACCGACAGCAAAGGCTGAATAATATTGGTGCTGTCCAAACGCCCACCAAGGCCGACTTCAATGACAGCGATATCAACCTTATTCTTCTCGAAATAATCAAAAGCCATGGCTACAGTAATTTCGAAAAACGATGGACTGACTTCTTCTATAAGCTCGCGATGGGTATTGACAAAATCAACAACAAATTCTTTCTCACATAACTGACCATTGACACGAATACGTTCTCTGAAATCCAGTAAATGTGGCGAAGTATAGAGACCCGTCTTATATCCTGCTTCGGCCAAAATAGCGGCCAACATGTGGGAGGTGGATCCTTTACCGTTTGTACCGGCAATATGTAATGTTTTGAATTTTCGCTGTGGGTTATCCAAAGCAGCGCAAAGTTTGATGGTATTGTCAAGGTCTTTTTTGAAGGCAGAGGCGCCATCCCTTGTAAACATAGGCAATCGAGTATAGAGATACTCGATTGCCTCATTATAAGCATTCATGTGAATGATTTTTATCTTAATCTAAAATTGAATACAATCCGTCCTGTTTGGGAGTCGGGAGCATTTGGCAATTGGTTTAGCCTAGCGCCACGTACAGCACGCTCACATTTCTCCAACAAGGATGGATCGGTAATCGTCGTTCCTTTTACACCAGCACGTGCATAGGTGATAATGCCTTGCTTGTTCACTCTAAACTCCACAGCAACCTTTCCAGCTTGCTGTCCATTATCGTCAATACTTGGCCGTTGCGTAAAACTTCGGTTTTCAATAGACAACATCATGTTACCGTTGCCAGATCCCCCTTCGCCGTAGTTACTTGCTAAAGGATCACCCAGTTTGGACCCCTGATTTCCAGGAGTTGTCCCCGTACCATCACCAGCCCCAGTGCCGTTATTTTTATTGCCTTTAAAAAGTGCTTTGGCATTGGCCTGTGGTGCCACTTCTTTCACTTCTTTGGTGGTTTCCGGTGCTTTTGCAACGACTTTCTTTTCCGTTTTTGTTACCGCAGGGGCGTCTTCTAAATCCTGTGTGACAACCGCCTTCTCCGCAACTTGCTGCGTTGGAGTTGGGGTAGGTGTTTCAACAGGATCAATACGGTCAGGGCGCTCATTATTGGCGTTGGGATCCACCGATGGTTCCTCAACACTCATATAGTCATCTCCCATTCCCTCAGTTGAAGTACCGTAATTAACAATCAACCCACCCATACCAATGTTATCAGGTGCCTGCGCTTTAAAAACAACAAAAAATGCAATCAAGAGCAACGATGCCATGACCAAAGTCGATATCCCCAATGCTTTGGGGAAGTTATTTTCTTCATGTTGAAGGTGATATCTCATCGCATTAATCTCCTATATTAATAGCTGACCAATAAACTTAAAAAAAGTTTAATTTTTCCTATTTATCTTTTTTTGGTTCTGTTGCCAATACCACTTTAATCTTCAATCGATTAGCGACATCCATTACAGAAATAACATTTTGAATGGGAACCGTATTATCGACATAGAGCATAATTGTCACTTCCTCACCCGCAGCCATTTGCGATTGAATTGCTGCTTCCAATCCTTCAATGGGAACTGGAGTTTTGTCAATAAAATAGCCCAAATCTTTTGTAATCGATACCGTGACGGTCTTTTTAGCAACAGATTGTTCTCCCGCACTTGACTTTGGCAACAATAGCTTCACCACTTGCGGATTAGAAACTGCAGAAGCCAACAGGAAGAACAACATCAGGAAAAACATGATATCATTCAGCGCTGAAGTATGTACTTCCGCAGATGGTTTATTTTTTCTACTTCGTAAGTTCATTATCTTCCGGGTTCATCCAATAAATCAATAAATTCTACTGCATCCGTTTCCATACGTAAAATCAATCGCTCCACCATCATATTTAGGATATGGTAGCCCAAATAAGCTAAGATACCCACCGCAAGACCTGATGCAGAAGACACCATTTTTACATATAGACCACCAGATACAGAAGCGATATCAATACCACCAGCTAATTCGACGTCGTGGAAAATCTTAATTACTCCAAAGATCGTACCTACGAAACCAAGCATCGGGGCAATACCAGCAATAATACCCAAAATATTGATGTTCTTTTCTAACTTGGCAACTTCCAATTTACCCACGTTTTCGATCGCTCCTTCAATATCTTTGATCGGTCTGCCGACACGCAATAAGCCTTTTTGCAACATACGTCCCAAAGCGGAGTTACTTGAACGAACTACAGCTAATGCCGAATCCAAATTTCCGGACAAAACATTTGCCTTTACTTGCGACATTAAGCTGTTATCATATTTTGCGGCACGACGAATAGTCAAATAACGCTCAAAAAAGATAACCAATCCAATAAAGAACAACAATAGGATTGGAACCATGATCCATCCCCCTTTGATCATCATATCGATCAAACTCATGTTTTCTGTAGGCGCAGCAGCAGGTAATGGTTGTTGTGCAGCTTGATTAAACGAATCCACAGCAGCCCGTGCTGTATCTTGTACTAATGACATAATTATTAATAGTTTTATATAGTTTCTATAATGTTTCTACCCAAGCACCTTCAATCTTTTTCTCTACAGATTTCTTAGCGAGGTCTGCCTCCGATTTTGTCATGTAGGTGTTTAAGATGATTTTCTTTCTATTTCTTTTGAACTTTCCCTCTACAGCTCGTGCTGTTTTATAGCCCATTTCCCGAAGACGCTTGGCTTCCTGCTCTGCTTGTGCCATTGTCTTTGCAGAACCTATTACCAATTGATATCTGGGTTGTGCAACAGGAATAGACTCTTTGATCACAGGATTTGCTTCCAAAACCGGAGGTTTTGCTGCCGCATTGGTCGCAGGTACAGTTGTTGTCTTTTTAACAGAATCTTTCACACCAGTTTTAGCCAATGAATCGACTTGCTTTAAACTATCTGCTTGCATTGTATTGGACAAGGTATCAGCAGGCATGATCGGCTGTTTTTGAACAAGTGTATCTGCTGCTTTTACAACAGGTTTGGCCGACCCAAATAACGAATCCTTCAACGCAGGATTGGTGTAAACGACCGCAACAGCAACCATTGCCAGCACAATAATTCCAGTCATCCAATACCAAATCGCATTTGAATTACGCGGCTCTTCCTCATAGATATTTGGCGCGTATGTTGAATTAGCGTTAGCCGACGCAATAGCACCGATTTCTTTTTTTGCAGCGATTTCTTCCTCTGGAGTAACCGAATGATTGCTATCAGCTATCACAGTTGTATCCACAGGTTCAAACTCTTCAGTTTCCTTTTGCGCTAACGACGATTCTTCAGCTTCAAGATCAGTACGATCGTTTGTTGGTGCTGTCTCCTGCGAAAGCTCATCCGCTGCTGGATCCGTTACCACGACCGGTTCCTGTGCTGTTTCAGTTTCTTCTTTGACCTCTTCAACCTCGATCGTTTCATCTTGATCCACCGTATCCGGCATAGACTCTTCCACAAGCTCCACCTTATCATTAGCTTCCACTACAGGATCTTCTTCTACAACAGGGTCTTCTTCAACCGCTAAGGTCGTAAGTTCTTCTTCTTTGGTTTCTTCCAAAGAAGAAACGACTGTTTCAATCTCTGGTGCAACAAGATTTGTAACCGGCTGGAAGTCGAATCCCGATAGATCTAGGGGTTTGAATACTAAACTTGTACCATAACTAATTAATAAGCCAAGATCATCAAGTTTAGCCTGTCCAAACTGACCTAAATCAGCTCTTAGGTTATCAACAGCTTCCGATAAAATCTGCTGTGCCTGATTGAGGCCTAAATTTTCCTGTTGTTGGATATAATGAACAATATTAAATCCGTGTTGAGCAGAATAGTCCAGTTCGACGTAGGAAATCGGGGGCAAAAACACATTATTCTGTTTATCGAACTGAGCCGGAGAATGAATTCGTTTGAACACACCTATTCCGGGCACGTATACTTCCGCATAACGTTTTAATAAACTATTGATGTTTTTGCCTAGATTCATCGCGCACTATTTTAAGATGCAAATTTATAATCTTAATTCGTTAAAACGAATAATTAAGACCACCAATTACATTAAAGCCCAATCTTGGGTAATACATATAACGTTCGTATTCTTTTCCAAAAATGTTATTTGCTTTGACGAAAATACCAAATTGTTTTTTGATTCTGTATTCTGCGCCTGCATTAAGATCAGCAAACGACGCTATTGTTGCCTTATGTCCACTGTTGGCAATACGACTGCCATCTGCATTATAGTCATAAATATACGCATAGGTATTGCCTTGTGTGGAAAGTTCAGCATCTACGAAAAATTTATCGGAGATATTGAAGCGTGCATTAGCCTGCATACGGAATTTTGGCAATCCCCAAGCTTCTTCCTCATCACTCAATTTATAATCGTCTATATATACTTTTCCGCCCAGATTAACCAGTTGTGAAAGACGTACATTGATTTCTCCTTCCAATCCCATATGTTTAGCTTTATTGATCACGCCGTCATAAACGACATCAAAAGCCCAAGGAACATAGCCATTTTGACTATCGCCAAATGCACTGTTTTTAAATAAAGGCAATCCCTCAATCTGCTTGTAGAATACCTTTACTTTATAACCAAATGTTGCGCCAGCATTTCCTTTTAAACCCGCGTAAACATTCATTTTCTCAATCGAGTTTATCATTTTAGCATTAGGAGCCAAATACGGATTTTCTTTAGCGAAACTACGGAAAGAAGCTTGCTTCACTCCGCCATTGATTCCGGCAAACAAAGAGATATATTCAGGCGCCAAAGCAAAATCAGCTTCTACGGATGGGAAAATATTGAATCTTGAGCTATCGCCAAATTCAGAAGTTAAATTCGCACCCAAGGTTACGTTATAGTTGTCGCCCTTAAAACGAATATATGGATTGATGACCGCCAAATGATTTTTTACTTCAGCACTATCTTTCACATTATTCATTGTCACGCTCAAATTCGCACCAACATTGAATGCACTTAGGCGTTTATTCAAATAACCGGATAATGCGATGGAATTTTCTTTGGCTTTATAAGCGTCTTTAAACAAATAACCATCAACTTTTGCGGAATAGCTTAAGGCCTGCTCATTTTTTTGATCCACATTACTTGACAGCTCTCCATTCAAATAGATATCTGTAAAGGTCTGTTTATCCGGAGTCGTATTCAACAAGGTTGTTCCCGATTGATCAAAAGTCTGACCATAGAAGTTTGTGCCATAACGATTGTATCCGATGGTACCTTTAACGGTTACCGCATCCAATACACGACGACCAAAGATACCTATATCTTGTGTACTGAACTTCTGTCCGTCAATATTACCCTTTTGGCTCAAATGCTTTGCAAATAAACCAAATCGTGTATTTTCAAACTGTTCAGAAGCCAAATAAGCTTCGCCCAATATACTGTTATAGTTACCGATGCCAAATTTGACATAGTTGCTACTATGTTCAAAAGGTTGTGCAAAAGGAATCTCCTGAACATTCAATTGTTTCAAACCGGTATTGATATCCAATTTCTTGTCCAAAATATTGTTGTAGGACAATTTGGGCTGGTATTCCCTTTTATTGGTCATATCCGGACTGCGGCGGATTTTCACAGCATCCGCAAGAATTGGCTTATAATCACGAACAACATCAAAAGAATCGATAGTGACCGGTTTCTCAGGATCATTCTTCTTGCCTGTTTCCTGTGCAAAAGAATTCAATCCCACGCCCATCAAAAGCGCTGCTAAAGTATATTTCTTCACGTTTCTATTTTGCAACTTCTTCATTGTATCCTATTTCTTTTTGTTGTTCAATTTATTTAGACGTTCTTTCGCTGCTGGCAAAATATCGTCTTTCGCATCATAGTTATCCACAATCGATTCAAGTGTAGCTTTCGCCTGGAAAGAATCTCCCTTGCCTGCATAAGCATCAGCCATGGTAATAAAGCTTTTCGCCACCCAATATTCGTACGAAGAGAAATTATCGGATAGATCCATTGCTGTTTTGATACACGCATCGTATTGTTTATTTTCCAATTGTAATACCGCAACATTGTATTTTGCTTCGGCACCATATACCGTACGGCTCTTCAATGCAGCTAAACTGAATTCTTTCATTGCCTCAGCTTTCTTGTTCTGCTTCACATAGCATTTACCGGCATATAAGAAGGCATTTGCAATCTCTTCTTCAGAAGATTTTTCGTAGTTCTTAACAGCGTTAGTGTAATTTAATGCTTCTTTATAATCTCCAATTTGGAAGTAAGAAACCATTAGGTTATTTATTGCGAAACCATAGTTAGCCTTGTATTCAGAGGTAAGCTCCAATTTTTTCAACAACTGTGTCGCTTCGTTATATTTCTTTTGTTTCAAATATAAATTTGACACCGAAATCAACGTGCGTTCTGTATAAGGAGACGTCCAGTCATTCAAGATAATATTGTAATCATGTAGTGCATCTTCTGTATTGCCCAAAGCTGCGTTACTTTCAGCACGAACAAAACGCGCATATTTCTCTTGATTTGGTTTCGGGAATTTATCGAAATACGCATTTACAGCTTCCACCGCCCCTTGGTAATTACCTCTGGAGAATAAAGTCGTCGCAGTCGAGAATGAACGAGAATCTTGTTCAGATTTCGAAACGTCACCTAAATTTGTCCCTGTAGCATATTTAATATACCCCGTTGCATCGCCTTTATCCAAATAGATGTTCTCAATTGACCGCATGGCCTGTCTTGCTTCATCTGTTGATGCATACTGGTCAACTACACGTTGGAAGGTTGCCAATGCAGCATCATTGTTATCTTGATTATACTGAACCAGACCAATCGTTACCAACGCGCGTGGCACATAACTGCTGCGCGGGTATTTTTCAACCATTGTTTGAAGGCCAGCAATTGCCTGATCGCTTTCCCCCATCAAGAAACGTGTGTAAGGAATCTCAAACGCAATATCATCCGCATAATTAGAACTTGGGAATTGCGCAATAACAGCATTCAATGTTGAAATTTTACCGTTGTTATCCCCTTGTAATCCTTGAATAATACCGCGCTGGAATAACGCGTAATCCTGACTAGGCGCTTTAGAAGAGATCAACTTATTGTATTCTGTTAATGCTCTGCCGTAGTTTTTCGAAGAGAAATAAGAATCGCCTAAACGTGCAATTGCATCATTACGTGTATTCATTTCTATTCCTTTCGAACCACCAGACGCTAAGAAACGCTCGAAGTAATTGGCCGCCGTGCTGTAATTACCATTACGGAAAGCCGCATAGGCTAACGCGTAATTGGCATACCCATACACATCCGTTTTGCTAGCTCCCGGCAAGCGTAAGAATTTATTGAAATTTGTAACCGCTTCACCGTATTTACGCACTTCGTACATTGCTTCCGCTTTCCAATAGGTGGCTAAAGCGTAAATTTCCTCGTCATAACGAAACTCTTCAGAGCGCATGAATAGGGAAATTGCATTTTCAAAAGCACGCTCGTTATAATACTCCAAACCTCTGTAGTAGGTTACCTTTTGATAAGCAGCGTTTGCTTCTTTTCCACGTTTAGGAATAGATTCCAAAATATCAACTGCCTCACGGTAGTTTTTTGTACTCAACAATACTTCAGCAAGCAAAGTTTTTGCTTCCTCTAAGCGTTTCGATTTTGGGTACGTTTTTAGGTATTCTTGTGTCGAAGCCAAAGCCACTTGGTGGAATTCCAATTCATATGAAAGTTTAGCATAGTTGAATAAGCCTTCTTCTTGCATTGCTGGATCAAAATCCAATTTCGAAGCACGGAAAAATGCGTTACGCGCAGATTGCTTATTGCCTTTCTTCAAGAAAGCATCCCCTAGGGTAATCATCGCAGATTGATAATATGCGTCTGGATCGGTCATTTTTTCCAATTCAGTGATCGCTTTGTCGTAATCTTTCAACTTGTAAGCGATGTAACCGATTTGGTAGCTATCCTGATTATTCTGTGTTTTACCTTGGTCCTGTGCCTGGAATTTATCGTAATACTCTTTGGATGTTTTTAAATCACCTTTGATAAAGTATGTTGCCGCGATAATACGGAACATCTCTGTTTCATTTTCTTGTTTTGTTCGCGACAAAATTGGCAACGCATAATCCAATACATCGTCGTAGCGTTTATCCAGGAAATACAAAGCAGTAATATAATAAGGGTAACTATTTTCGAATTGTTTCGATCCATTTAGGCGCTCAAATTCATTCAACGCCGTTTTGTACTCGGCGTCTAAGTAAGAAAGATACGCGTAATAATAGATTGAAGCTTCCTGAAATTCAGTTTTCTGATCTTTCAATCCTTCAAATAATGGTTTCGCCGTTTTATAATCCTTTGTCATAAAGGAAGCATATCCATATTTAAAGCGATATTCTACATTTTCTTTACCTGCTAAATTTTTGCTATCGATCTTGTTAAACCACTCTAAGGCCTTAACATAATCTTTTTTAGCATAATAGGATTTACCGATTTGAAAATAAGCCGCTTTAGCATTTGCACTGACAGGGAAATCTTTAATGTATTTCAGAAAACGGTTTTCGGCATCGGATTCGCCCAATTCCAGTGCGCAAACCGCTTGATAATACCGTACGTTCTCTTTCAACAAAGACAGTTCCTCTGTTTCGTCCAATTGCAAGTTGGATTTTGTCCGCAAAGCTTCAACACGGTCAAATTGGGCTGAAGCAGAACTAAATTTTCCGCGTTCATACAATTCCATCCCTGTTTTGTACGCCTTGTTGATTTGTTGCCATTCTGTCTGTTGCGCTAATGCTGGCGTCGCCATAACGGTTAATGCAACTCCCACCTGGTAAATCTTCTTATACATAATATGTGAAACCTTAATATGTTATTTATCTGCAAATGTAAATGAATCTCCCTCCAAACCGTGATAAATTCGCATTTCAAAGCAAACTTATCGAAAGCCTCTCTGCCATTAAAGGCTTTAAGATAGCCCCAAATTTATTGAAAATCAATTCAAACCTCCACTTCTCAGGGAGATAGTTTTATTCATTTTACTAAATTATACTTTAATTGAGCTATTTTACACAAAAGTTATTAACATCTGTGAATAATCCTGTATTATAACGGAAATTTTGCACAAAAAATATGCCCGACAAAAAATAAAGTCAGGCATACTTTAGTTGCATTAGAAAACAGTGCTATTTAGTCTCACACGTACATTAACGCACGTTAAAACCAATTTAGACTATCCGCGTTGCCCTGCTAATAGATACAAGACAGCCATGCGCACAGCAACACCATTTTCAACCTGATCCAAAATAATTGAATGTTCGCTATCCGCGACATCCGATGTGATTTCGACCCCCCGATTGATTGGTCCGGGGTGCATAATTGTGATTGGCTTCTCTAAAGAATCCAAAATCTCTTTATTCAATCCATATAGCATGGAATATTCTCTTAAGGAAGGGAAATAGGCAATATCCTGACGCTCCAATTGAATCCGTAACATATTTGCAACATCACACCAGTTCAACGCTTTCCGCAAATCATGCTCCACTTTTACACCCAACGATGTAATATGTTTAGGAATTAATGTGGTTGGACCACAAACCATCACTTCTGCACCTTGCTTTTGAAGACATAAGATATTCGACAAGGCAACGCGTGAATGTGTAATATCCCCAACGATAGCTATTTTACGACCAGCTACATCACCATAGCGTTCACGGATCGAAAATGAATCAAGTAAAGCTTGTGTAGGGTGTTCATGTGCTCCGTCACCTGCATTGACAATTTGTGCATCAACATGTTTACTTAGAAATACCCCAGCTCCCGCGTATGGATGTCTCATCACAATCATATCAACCTTCATTGCAAGAATATTGTTCACCGTATCGATGAGTGTCTCCCCCTTACTTACCGAAGAGGAGGAAGCCGCAAAATTCACGATATCCGCAGAAAGTCTCTTTTCAGCAAGTTCAAAGGATAGACGTGTCCGTGTTGAATTTTCAAAAAACACGTTGGCAATCGTAATATCCCTTAACGACGGAACCTTTTTGATTGGCCTATTTAATACCTCTTTGAAATTACTTGCTGTATCCAGGATCAATTGGATATCGTTCTCATTTAGATCTTTGATCCCCAATAAATGGCGGGTACTTAATTGTTCTGCTACAGATGACATTTTATAGTATATTCAAATATTTACTAATCATTTTTTATTGAAAGTGCCTGTTTCCAAAGGTCAACAATAACCTTCAGTAACGTCATGACACCGCTATTAATCGCTAGCTGACGTCTTCTTTTCTGTAATCAAGATAATACTATCCTGATCCTCTGATTCTTTCCAGTTAACAATTACTTTTTGTGAATCAATAGAATCTACCTGTATTCCGATATAATCAGGCTGAATAGGGATCTGTCTAGAGAAGCGGCGATCGACCAAAACAAGCAACTCTATTCTTCTTGCACGGCCAAATGCCTGTACAGCATCCATTGCCGCACGAATAGTACGTCCTGTCCATAAGACATCATCTATAAAGATGACCTCTTTACCTTCTACAATAAAATTGATATTTGTGCTATTTGCTAAGAGTGGACCAGTATTCCCTTTCGTACGGAAGTCATCGCGATAAAAGGTAATATCCAAATCGCCAACTAAAATCTCCTTTCCGATCATTTGTTCAAGCTCTTTGACGATACGTCTCGCTAAAAAAGTTCCTCGGGGTTGAATACCTATGACGACAGCATTTGAAAAATCACCGTGATTCTCAATCAATTGACGACATAGTCTTTGAATTGTGATTTGAAATTTTGGTCCGTCTAATAAAATCGACTGTTTCATTATGGGAATGTTTGAGCAAAGCTACACTTTTTTTAACAAAAACGAAGCCATGAAGGGCAATTAATTTCAATATTTGCATCCAACTGGCACAATAACAAAAAGTGATTTAAACAAAGAATATCTTCCTTTCAGGGAAATTTACAAACCAATTATTCTAGTACATTAACAGATTTTGAAGTTATATACAATACGCATTGCTAACCATTTACAGCAAATTCCATAACATCGAAATGCTATAGGTAAAGACTATTCATCTAGCTCGGCACGTTTATTATTCCGTGCAAAAAAATACACCGGTACACCGATTAATACAAGTATAAAGCCTGGCCAGGTATATTGTGGCTTATAGATAATTAATAATACACAAAATACGGTACCTATCAACAGGTACAAGATCGGAGTGACAGGAAATAGAAATGTCTTATAGGAACGTTCCAAATCGGGTCTTCGTACACGCTGAATAATAACCCCTAGCACTGTAATCATATAAAATATAACAATAACAAAAGATATCATATCCAGTAAATTGCCATATTGCCCACTTAGACAAAGCAATGACGCCCAGATCCCCTGAAGCCATAACGATCGTGCCGGCACATCATATTTGTTATTGGGAATCGCTTGTTTCAGAAACAATCCATCTTTTGCCATAGTCTGAAAAACTCGCGCACCTGATAGTGCGAGCCCGTTAACGCAACCAAAGGTCGAGATCATGACCAAAATCGCCATCGCTATTGTACCACTATGGCCTAATATTTTTTCAGCCGCCGCTATGGCAACACGATCATTTGCCGCAAAAGCAATTTCCTCTCGATTTAATGCCGCCAGGTAAATGTAATTACAACTTATATAGAGCAACATCACCAAGCTTGTTCCGATAACCAATGCCCGAACAACATTACGCTGTGGATTGACAATCTCTCCGGAAACAAACGTTACATTCTCCCAGGCCACACTACTAAATACCGAACCCACCATCGCAGCAGCTAAAGCCCCCATCAGTACGCCCCCCGAGATCTGAGACCAGCCAGCACCTTTTAAATTTTGAAAAGAATCCCAGCCATAAGCCATATTTTCTGAAAAGTGATTTTCCTTAATCAAGAACAGACCACCCAAAATCAATAAAACCAGCGCAATGATTTTTGCTGAAGTAAAGAAAGATTGAACAGCTTTTCCACTCTTGATCCCTCTTGTATTAATAAAGGTGAGGAGGATAATAACACCCATAGCGACAATCTGTATCCAGGTAATCTTAAACTCTCCACGCTGAAATAGCGGTGCAGCATCATTTAACTGCGGAATAAGGTAGGCTGTAAACTTACCAAAGGCGACAGCTACAGCTGCTATCGTTCCCGTTTGAATGACTGTAAATAAACTCCAGCCGTATAAAAAGCCAATTGGCTTCCCAAATATTTCTGTCAGATAGGTATATTGTCCCCCAGCCTTCGGATACATAGACGACAATTCGCCATAGCAGATTGCCGCCGCAACAGTTGCTAATGCGGTCAATAACCAAACGATCGCCAACCAATATCCGGATCCAAGCTGCCGCATCATATCACTCGATACAATAAAAATACCGCTTCCGATCATCGACCCCATGACCAGCATCACTGCATCCCACAATTTTAATTGACGTTTCATCATAACTTAAGGTTGGTTTTATATGGCGTTAAGCTAAGAAAAAATAATCAAAAAAAAGCCGCCCTTTCCTACATCGCATCAAAAAGTGTTTTTCCTTTCGAATACCTGTAGTAAAGGGCAGCTCCTTCGGTTAAAATGATGTCTCTAATTGTTACTCAACACCATACTGTTGTTTATACGATTTTTCTAAATCGGTCACTTGCTGTAGCAATTGTTTTTCCGAGGTAGAGGCCAAGATACTCTTATAGGCACCCAAAGCACGTAATGCTGTACCTATATTTGAATATTCCAGCTCAGGTTTTGTTTGTGCAATATCCTGATACCAACGCATATTTTGGGTCATAAACTTCAGGTTACGGTTTACGATTTCATTTGCACGCTTCGTTTCACCAGTTTCATACAACACGTTGACAATTGGAATATAGCCTAAAATATCGCGCATCAAATAAACACGCTTCGGCATTTTTTCATAGGTTTCAACAGCGACTTTACGCGCCTCATCCTTATGACCTTCCATCATCAACTGTGTCGCTGTACCGCCCATTACTGTATTTGTAATCATGGTAATCATGCGGTAAGATTCAGGATCCAGGTAAGAAGCATGTGCCATATTACCCCATTGGTATTTCGTAGTAATGTCTTTATAAGCAGACTGTGTATCAACCAATGTACCTTCTGCCCCGGCAGGAGTTGCAATCGGCATCAAGCGCAGCGCGAAGCCCTCTTGTACTAAATATTTATCCAAACCAAGGTAGTTATCATTTGGAACTGTTGCCGCAAAATAAATTGGACGTTTCCAATCGTTATTCAATAATACGTTTAAGATAGATAATTCAGCTCTAGAGATATAATTTCTATTGTAGGTCCAGCTCATGGTATCAACAATAGATTCTTGCCAAGCTTTAGGGACGACATTATTTTTCAGAACAGATTCTTTATTCACCGGAAGGCTAAAGTTTTTGGTTGGTAGGAAGTTTTCAAACTTACCACCTCTCAACTCCAATTTGTTCTTCTGGTCATCGGACAATAAAATCTGCATAATCAAATCCAGATCCACATGTCCTGGAACCTTCATATCCTGATAATAAAGCACTTCGCGAACACCTTTCTTGAACTTTTCATCATCGATATTGATCGGTAAACCATCTGCCTGATTCACTTTTTGTTTCATCTGGCGCATATACCAGTCCGAACTCAACAAACTTAAGTTTACGACACGTACATCCGGACGATAATTTTCGACTTCCTGAACATACCATAAAGGATAGGTATCATTATCTCCATAAGTAAATAAAATCGCATTGGGTGCACATGACGCCAAATAGTTTTTAGCAAGATCACGGGCAGTTGTTTTCTCCGAACGATCGTGATCATCCCAGTTTTGGAAGCCCAACAATACTGGAGCGCCCAATAGGCAGGCTACTGTAGCAGCACCGGCGGCAATTTTACCATCCACTTTTTTACTCAGATAATCCGCAATGGCGAAAACACCGAGCCCGATCCAGATGGCGAAGGCATAAAAAGAACCTGCATACGCATAGTCGCGTTCACGTGGTTGAAGTGGGCTTTGATTTAGGTAGAGTACAATTGCTAATCCTGTAAAGAAAAACAACAGTCCCACGATTCCTGCGTCGCGTTGTCTCTTTCCAAAATGCCAGAATGCACCGATTAAACCAATGATCAAAGGCAAGAAATAATATTTATTGTTTGAAGGATCAGTTTTCAGTGAATCTGGAATGGCATTCTGTCCACCAACATGCAACTGATCAACAGGTTTAGCACCTGAAATCCAGTTACCTTCGGTAAATGAGCCCTGCCCTTGTTGGTCATTTTGACGACCGGCAAAATTCCATAAGAAATAACGGCCATACATATGTCCGATCTGATAACTGAAAAAGAACTTCAGGTTATCACCGAAAGTCGGCGATTGGCCTTCCGGAATTTTTAAGTAATCACGATAGTATTCGATATGTCCTTGATCCCTTGAACTGTAAACACGTGGAAAAAACATCGTTTTATCGTATTTGTAGTCCATACCGTTCTCCACTTTGGTATACTTGTCCTTATCTTTTCTGTACGTATATGTAGGCTCGGCATCAACCACTTGTGCATCAAATGTAGGTCCATTCAAAAGTGGCTCACTTGCATATTGCTCACGTCCAAGATAACTCACAAAAGAGAATGCATTATCTGGGTCACTGTTATTTAACGTCGGATTCGCTTTGGCGCGCACCATGATCATGGCAAAGGAACTATATCCAAAAATGATAAATGCTGCACTGATTAAGATCAGATTTAACATGGGTTTTACCTTTTTGATCGAATACCAGATCCCATATACGAAAAGAGCTACCGCTAAAATCATGAAAAGGTTAAATCCGGTACCGAAGCCCATGCCCAAACTATTCACAAAGAACAGATCAAAATATGCGGCGGCTTTAACAGTGTATTGAATAATACCCCATAAAATCAGCGCCAAAACAACGACACCAATTAAGAAAGCTTTGATCGCCCCCGAGGATGTTACAGTTTTTGAACGTTTAAAATAAATGACCAAAGCAATTGCCGGAATCACCAGAAGGTTCAGTAAGTGTACCCCGATAGAAAGCCCCATCACATAGGCGATAAAGATCAACCAGCGGTCCGAACCAGCTTCATCGGCATGATTTTCCCATTTTAGAATACCCCAAAATACGACGGCTGTACATAAAGAAGACATGGCATATACTTCGGACTCTACTGCTGAGAACCAAAAAGTATCCGTAAAAGCATAAGCCAGTGCACCAACAGCGCCCGAGCCGAATATTTTGATTAAATCGGTGGATGTATATGATCCATCAACACCTTTTACAACGATTTTCTTTGCTAAAGCGGTAATTGTCCAAAATAAAAACAAAATGGTCAGACCACTACATACCGCCGATCCTACGTTCATCCAGAAAGCAATTCGTGTAACATCTCCACCAGCAAGGTTTGAGAATATATTTTGAATCATTAAGAATAAAGGTGCTCCCGGCTGGTGCACAATTTGAAGTTTAAAGGCCGAAGCGATAAACTCGCCACAGTCCCACCAACTCGTCGATCGTTCGGCAGTCATGACATACGCTACAGTTGCTATTAGCGCACATATCCATCCTAAAAGATTGTTGATTTTAGTATAGTTCATAAAATGATAACTGTAAAAAGTATTATTAATACGGCTCGAAAATAAGGATAAGTTAATAAGAAATGAACTTTATTCTGATTTTTTAACACATATTAATTGAAAAAATTTCATTATGCGATCCAATATTGGCTGAAAGGAAAGCATTTCCAAAAGCACGCATGTACTTTTGTGGGCCAACATCTCGAAAAAAAGCTTAGCGCGCATATCTTTTTCAAATCAAAACAAAAATTATTTCTTTGAAAATCAGCCCCAATACACTTTACAACACATTTTTATTTGCAGAAATAAGAATAGTCCGTATATTTGCATCATCAAATGTGAACGACATCATCACGATAGCAATCACTTTTGAATTGTTTGTCCGATAGTATAAGGGTAGTACGACAGTTTTTGGTTCTGTTTGTCTTGGTTCGAATCCAGGTCGGACAACAAACAATAGAAAAGGCTTGCAGATGCAAGCCTTTTCTGCGTTATATGCAAGGCTTATTATTTATAAAAGGGTTAAGATTTTTTTAAATTTGCATTTTGATTTTTAAAACAAATCTCTATCTTTGCGTCGTCAAAAAGAAAAAGACGGTAACGTTGACTTTTTAGAGACATTGTCCGATAGTATAAGGGTAGTACGACAGTTTTTGGTTCTGTTTGTCTTGGTTCGAATCCAGGTCGGACAACTTTTAAAGTTAAGAGTATATGGATTGTGAAAACAATCCATTTTTTTTAATGTTTAACTTTAAAAAATAGTAAGGGAATAAAAATATTGAATAAACGACAATACAATAACCCAACATAAATATACAAAACCATGCCTTTGCAATTCAACACGGTTAAATTATTTGCAGGTTCTGGCACTACAGAACTGGCCGAAAAAATCGCACAATCTTACGGGAAACCACTAGGAGACAAAACATTGTCACGTTTTAGCGACGGTGAAATTCAACCTTTCTACAATGAGTCAGTTCGCGGAAGCGATGTATTCATTATCCAATCTACCAACCAACCTACCGACAATCTTTTTGAATTATTATTGATGACAGATGCAGCGAAGAGAGCTTCAGCGCATTATATCACAGCGGTAGTCCCTTATTTCGGTTTCGCAAGACAAGATCGAAAAGACAAACCAAGAGTTGCAATTGGCGCAAAAATGATCGCCAATCTGTTGACTGCAGCTGGTATCCACCGCATCATGACGATGGACCTGCACGCAGCACAAATCCAAGGTTTTTTCGATATCCCTGTTGACCATTTAGATGGCTCTATCATATTTGTTCCTTATATCAAATCGTTAAAACTTCCAAATCTAACGATTGCTTCACCAGATATGGGTGGTTCATATAGAGCACGTACATTTGCTAAATTTTTCAATGCAGAAGTTATTATCTGTGACAAACGTCGTAAACGTGCAAACGAAATCGAATCGATGTCTATCATCGGTGACGTAACAGGTCAGGACGTAGTTTTGATCGATGATATCTGCGATACTGCTGGTACACTTTCAAAAGCAGCAGCACTGATTATGGAAAATGGTGCAAAATCTGTAAGAGCTGTTTGTACACATGCTGTGTTGTCAGGCAAGGCATATGAAACAATTGAAAACTCGGTCTTGTCAGAAATGATCGTAACCGATACCATTCAATTAGATCCAGAAAAAGCAAAACAATCGACCAAAATCAAAGTATTATCAACAGCTGATTTATTTGCAAAAGCAATCACAAGTGTAAATCAACACTCTTCAATCTCTGATTTATTTGAAGTAGAATAATCTTTGAGTTTTACATCCTAGATATTGGACCCTGGTACAGAAAGCATTTAGCTCAACGGCCAGGGTCTTTTTTTTGTATTGCGCCACCACCCCACCTTCTCCCAAAAAACAACAAACATTTAAAAACACTCTTTCGCTTGGTTCTTATCTTTTAACCATAGACGGATGGGCATTTTTATTGAGTATATAGGTTAGCAATTGACTGCTGTCAAATTCGATAATAACAGGGGATTTACAGGGGGGTAACAGGGGGTTAACAGGGGTATAGCAGGGGTCTACCCCAGTTAACCCCTTGTTATACCCGAGTTAAAAGAGTTTTATTTCCCTTTTAAAGATGGAAGTGGCATCAATTAAGTCATGCTTTCGGGTAAACAAGTAGCCGTGTCTAGGCATAGTCACGAACATGGAAAAATCGAAAACATAGAATAAGTGCCTGTTTCCGAACTAATAGCGGCCGTATTTTTTTTGATAATATCAGAAATTAGATTATCTTTGCACCTCAAATTTATAAAAAATTAAAAGATGAAATCAATTGCTATTAGCGGTTCTGTAAGACAGAACGTAGGGAAAAGAGATGCAAAAGAATTGCGTTACCAAGGTTTAGTACCAGCAGTACTTTACGGTGGTACAGAGCAAACAGCTCTTTCTGTATCCGCAGCTGATTTGAAACCAGTTCTTTACACTGCAGACGTAATCATTGTTGAATTAAACATTGAAGGTCAAACTAAAAGAGCTATCGTTCAAGACGCACAATTCCACCCATTAACTGACTTAGTTACGCACGTTGACTTTTTAGAATTATTTGATGATAAAGAAGTATCATTGAATATTCCTATCAAATTAACAGGAACTTCTCCAGGTGTTAAAATGGGGGGTAAATTAGTTCAAAAATTACGTAATTTACGCGTAAAAGCATTACCTGCAAACCTACCACAAGAAATTGCTGTACCAATGGAATCTTTAGAAGTTGGTAAATCAGTTCGTGTAGGTCAAATTCAATTGGAAAACGCAAAAGTATTAAACAATGCTGATGATACAATCGTATCAGTAATCATGTCTCGTGCATTGCGTCAAGCTGAACAAGAAGCAGCGAAAGCATCTAAAGGTGGTAAAAAATAATCTGAACAAGATTCTTAAAATACTACAGAAAGCACCGAATTTCGGTGCTTTTTTGTTTATTAAAATTTTTATTTTTGCAGCATGAATTATCTTATCGTTGGATTGGGCAACATTGGCAGTGAATATGCCGATACACGACATAATATAGGGTTTATGGTTGCCGACGAGCTTGTTAAACAGGCTGGTGCCAGTTTCTCCTTGCTCAAGTTGGCCTATTATAGCGAATTTAAGCAAAGGGGGCACAATGTCACTGTGATTAAACCTACGACCTACATGAACTTAAGTGGCAAGGCTGTTAATTACTACATGCAACAATGTAAAGTTCCTATTCAGAATGTATTGGTGATTGTGGATGATCTGGCCATTCCGTTTGGTTCGCTACGGATGAAACCCAAAGGAAGCAGCGCCGGTCATAACGGACTTAAATCCATTGAGCAGCTTTGTGGCGGACAGGTTTATCCGCGCTTACGTTTCGGCATCGGAGACAATTACCCAAAAGGTAGACAAGTAGATTATGTACTGGGCCCTTTTGACAAAGAAGAACAAGCTGAACTACCGGCTTTAATTGACCATTCCGTTAAAATGATCCAAAGTTTTGTCAATATCGGCATCGAGCTGACGATGACTAATTTAAACACAAAATAGTAGAAGTCACTAAAGCAGACTGACGTACTGTGTATTGATACTGATTTATAAAAAAAGACCGATAATCGGTCTTTTTTTTATAAATCAGAGAATTTCACATTAATTACTGCTTTCTACCCTGATCTTTTCTTTTTCTATATCCATCTTAATCGCTCCGCTTATCTTCTCTTTTAATTTTCCATTCGCCTGCACATCGTTTTTCTGCTCGCTTGCTTTCATTCGGGTCGTAACGATAATGACACCGTCTTTGCCTGCACTCCCATACAATGCAGTCGCACTTGCATTTTTCAAAATCTCTATAGATTCAATATCTTTCGAATCAAGTCTTTGCAAACTGGCCTCCTTCTTAACAGCCCCATCAACCACAATTAATGGCTTGACTTTTCCATCGTAACCACGTATTCTGACCGATGGAAAATCTGTTCCGATCGACTGACTTGCCTGTTTGTTCGCTAAGAGACCAATTGTTTTTGCTTCAAGATTAGCCGTTTCTGATTTATCCATCAAAGTAATTTGTTTCGCGTCATCCAATGTCTCACTTTTCTTATAACCAACCACGGCAACAACTTTTTCACCCTGTCCTTCGTTTTTCTTAGAACCAATCGTCGAACTAATCTTATCATCCACACTGTTGTCTCTCTTATAGCCAACGACGGTAACGACATCATCCCCTTTTTTATTTTCCTGCCCTATGAAACGAAACTTATTATTCACCTTATCCGGATTCTCACGAGCCCATTTTTTTGTCGTAATAACTAAAACACCATTCTTAGCATCTTCACCATATTTCTTAATCGCTTCAGCATCCTTCCACACCGATAGTGTCGCGATTCCATCCGGCGTCAGGGCCAGCTCCTTCACCATTTTTTGATCTACCCTTTTGCCATCAATAACGTACACCACATCAGTTGACTTATCATTCGTTAGCAGATCATCACGATACGTCACCCCAATCGTAAGACCTTTGAGTTTGGTCATATCTTTACCAATATGAGCTCCTTCCTTCAAATTCACTTCAAGGATACCATCTTTCCCAACATCTTCACCATACTTATCAATAGCAGCCTTACCTTGTAATACCGAGACTGACGCTATAGCATTCGGATCGATATCATCCACAGTAAAAGTTTTTTCCTGCACAATACCATTCATAACACAGCGTAATTTTTTTTGTGCTATATCCGAATGTTGTTGCATTTCAACAGTATTGGCCAAAATTGCTCCGCCAGAAATATCAATTGAAGACTTCGTCCGATACTTGATCATATCACTGTCATTCGAAAACCAGTACTTCGCCAGTTTTCCTTCAGGAATAGCCAAAAATTCAGCCTTAGAGACCAATTTATTATCCACAAAATACTTTTGATTTTTAGAAAAATCAATAGCAGATCTCTTGATTTCCTTAAAATCTCTCGTCTCCACTTGATTTGCTTTAGCCAAAGTATCCGCCAATACAGTAGTTTTCATATTTGATTGATCTGTCTGAGATCGTAAATCAACTGTTGGTAACTGAATAGGTAATACTGTCTCATTTACTTTCTCAACTACCCCTTCTATGCTTCCCTCCGCTTTACTTACCGTAAATGCTGCTCCCGTCAATAAAAATACAGGTAAAAGAAAGGCGTATTTACCCAGTTCTATTTTCGATGATCGCTTCTTGTTCATCATCATAATTCGACGTTTTAAAAGTTTAAAATTAAATTGATTGCTCAATCCTACTGAAGTGCCCTTTTTGGACACATTCAATAGGCTGTATTGGTACGTCTGCTTGTCAATTCCTTTATCGAGAACCTGTTGATCAGTCAAGAACTCCAAATTTTGGCGAATGGCTCTGCGCATGAACCAGACGAAAGGATTGTACCAACAACACACCAATATCATTTCAAACAATAAAATATCCAGACTGTGAAGGCCTTTCACATGAATATCCTCATGCTTAAAAATATCTTTAAGTTCAGCATCAGCATGCTGTCCTTTATTGACATAGATTTTATTCAAAAACGAAAATGGAACAATAGGAATAAGCACATTCCGAAATAGATACGTCCGCCATTGATCGGACTTTGAATTCAGATGAATCCGTAATAAACTCAATAATTGAAATACAAACTTCAATAACAATACAATCGCACCAACCATAAACACAATTTCCACCAACCTTCCCAAGGTCAGTTGTTGCTGCACTTCCGGCTCAGTAATATAAAGCGAAATCTGCTCGCCTACCGCCCCCATATTCAGCCCGCGCTGCACGAACAAAGACTTTAAATCCAGAAATGGATATATAAAAGCAAATAGCCCTCCTGCCAAAAAGTAAACTCGATTTAGCATATAGAACGTCAGCCCTTTCAATAGTCCAATATATCCCAGATAGATAATCCCCAAGAGCAGGTTGACTTGAATAATATAGGTCAGTAAGCTTTCCATGTTATTAAGATTTATTATGCTTAATCATGTCCATAATTTCCTTTAATTCATCAGCCGTTAGTTTTTCTTCCTGCACAAAAAAAGATACCATCTCCTTATAGGAATTTTTAAAATAATCGCCCACAAAGGAATTCATAAATTTCGCTTTATAATCTTCCTCACTCACCATCGGTTCATAGCGCTTGGCATTGGCATAACGTACTGCTTTCACAAAATCTTTACGTTCCAGATTCTTTACTGTTGAAGCCAAGGTGGTATAAGGCATCTTTTCACCCTTGATATTATCCAAAATCTCTTTTATAAAACCTCCATTGAGACTCCAAATAGATTGCATTGCCTGCTCTTCCTGTGCTGTTAATTTTTCCATAGCTGTTTATTCCTTTTTCTAATCTTTCACTAATCTACGAATAATTCGTAAATACCAAAAATATTTTCTCTTTGTTTTACAAATTAATAGTGAACAGCGCCGTCTCCCTTGTTTAAAAAAAACAAACGGCTCATTTCCTGCGTATTTAAACTCAGATTCGACGAATATAAGTTAGCTGGCAGAAAATTTGTTATACGATTATTTTAATTCTAAATTCACACATAAATCGTTTCATCAATTGAAAAGGCAGAACTTTCAACTGGATAGAATCCCCTGGAATCAGTCCGGTTGTATGCGCCAAAAGATGGTTCAAAAAAATACAGGTAAGATAAATGGCTAAAAATATCAAAGCGATTAAATGTCCGCATTGCGGAAGTATAAAAATCACCACACTACGCCCCGATTATTATAAATGCGATAGCTGTGGAACAGAATTTTTTTTAGATAGCGACGACATCAATATCAATCACAACTACAACTATCCGCGCAACAATCCGGATCAATATAAAGCCGTACGGATTGTATTATTTGCTGTCGTGGGCTTTATTGCTCTTATGTTTGTCATTGGAGCCCTAAGCGCTATTTTTTCCAAAAAGCCAGCGCCCAATTATTCAACTTACAGCACCTCTAATACAGCAGAGAAAAAAGAAGAGGTAGAACCTCTTGAATGGAATTACGCAAGCAACACACTATTTTTGGACAAAGATAATACGCCCCACGTTGTTGTCGTCGGTAATGTCGGAACCTTCAGAAAACGAATGGACGAAAACAAGGATAATAAGGTTTATATTGGGTTTTTCGATCCAAAAACAGGTAAAAAAGAATGGGTAAAGGCATTGATGGAAACACCTGTCGAACTGTCGAGCAGCGACGTCAAACTTCAGGTATTTGAAGACCAGAATCTCTATATTATCGTCAAAGCCAAATACATTTATCAGCTGGACAGAAATACACTTACATATAAAAGTGTGCTTGAGAACTATGTGAAAGATGCGCCATCTTTAAGCACAGGCATCGCTAAGGTTGAATTTAAATACGAAGACTATGGATCAGCCTATCAAATTGTCAACAATGAGGGTCAAAATCTAGCTTATTACCCCTTAATTAATAAATCTATCCCCGATAAACAGCTTTACGATGAGAGAAGGAAAAAACTTCCCAATCCAACGACAAAAACGGAATTCGCTTTTTCAAGTAAATCCAGTTATTATCCGGAAGAAAAAATCCAGTTAATCCAGTACAGTTACCAATATCAATATGGATTTCCCAAAGATAGCCCGCGCTTTTCCTGGGATAAAGACTATGGCGGTTCGGGTATTTTTACCGACCGTGATCCTTATAAAAAGGTATTGATCAATCCATGGCAATTTAAAGGCGCCCGTCTGATTAGCTTCAAGGACTTCACACCAGGAAGGCTTTACTTTCAGCCTGTAATCATTGCGCAGAATGACAAAACGCTACTCATCGCGTATAAACCAACGCCTGCTGAAGACGACCCTTTCCAGATCCAACTATTGGATGTAACAACTGGCGCCATACAAAAAACAGTGACTACAGATCTTAAATCCATGTATGGAAATGGGAGCCTACTCAAAGATGGTTTTATTATAAAGGGCGCCAGCGACTATTATTATTTTGATAATAATGGAAAACAAATCAACAAGTTTGAAGGGTATAACCCCAAATTCGACACACTAAATTAATCACTATGGGACTATTTAATCTTTTTAACAACCAACTTTCTGAAGTCATCGAGTGGAAAAACCAAGACCCTCGATTATTATGGTATAAATTTCCATCCGAAAGGAATGAGATCAAAAATTCCAGCAAGCTGATCCTCGCTCCAGGGCAGGGCTGCATCCTTGTGTATGAGGGAAAAGGTGAAAACCTGCTGACCGAACCAGGAACGTACAACCTCAAAACGGACAACCATCCCTTCTTTACCACTTTAGCGCGTTTACGGCAGAATTTTGAATCCGAGCATAAGCTTTACATTTACTTTTTTCGCACAGCTGCTATCGTCAATCAATCCTGGGGAACGGGAACACCTATAAAATATATCGACCCCCATTACAATTTACCAATAGAAATCGGCTTGAATGGTACGTTCTCTTACCTCATCAAGGAACCGGTGCATTTCTATAAAAACATTGTCGCTAATCAAAATACGGTCAGCACAGCTGTCATTCAAGACATCATCAATAATCGGATCCCACAACAAATTATTGCGCAGATTGCACAAAAGAAACTGGGTTACAATGAAATTGACAGTCAACTGGGACTGTTATCCCACGACATCAAGACTGCGGTTGAACAAGATTTTAATGACCTTGGTCTCGACATTACGGATTTCAAAATCTTAGGAACTCAATTTGATGCCAATACACAACGAAGAATCGGAGAAATCGCCGATTTAAGCACACAAAATCAAGCGGCACAACAGGCAGGTCTGAGCTATGTTGAATTAGAAAAACTACGTGCGCTCCGTGATGCCGCTAAAAATGAAGGAGGAATCGCGGGTGTAGGTGCACAACTGGGCGTCGGTATGGAACTCGGAAAACAGTTTGACCTCCAAAAAGAGGAGATCAAAGATCATATTCAGCAAGAAGGCGACTTTGTCGAGAAACTTCAAAAGCTGCAGCTGCTGCTCCGTGAAAACATCATTAGTCAGGAAGAATTCGATACACTCAAAAAACAGATTCTCAACAAAATATAATGCATGCGGGGATATTCATATCACGATTCAGCTCAATTATACCGAGGTGAATCAATTCATAACACATAAATTAATTCAGCTATGAAATACATATTCGGTATATTATTCACCTTGGTGATCCTTTTCGTTGCCACCTATTTCCTTTTAGGGTTGTGGGGCATTCAGCTACTAGACGCTGAAAATTTCAGTAAAATCTTATGGACTACGGGAATATTGACAGCAACCGCTATTGTTCTGGTCTGTTTTGTTATACTTCCATTTTTCGGGTCAGGCAAACAGGGGAACTATGAAGACAAAGGCAAAGTCGCCCAACGAAAAATAGATTAATATTTTTGCAGAATAAGATAATGTTAAATTTGAATAAATTATTTGCTTATTTAAGTAAATAATTAGTGAATATTATCCAAAATGACGCAGTCATGTCATTTTAATTCCAAAAGAACTTTCAATTTTAAATATCAAATAGTTAAATTTGTGAGATTAGCATAACAAATCAGATATAAGATAATATATAAACATGTCAGATAAAGCATCTATAAATTTAGACGGCACTTCGTATGACCTTCCGGTCATTGTCGGTACTGAAAATGAAAAAGCAGTTGATATTTCCAAATTAAGAGATCTAAGCGGATTTATTACGTTAGACCCAGGATACAAAAATACAGGTGCAACGAAAAGTGCGATTACTTTCCTTGATGGTGAAAAAGGCATATTGAGATATAGAGGATATCCAATTGAACAATTGGCAGAGAAATCGACTTTCTTGGAAGTTGCTTATTTGTTGATTTATGGAGAGCTTCCAAAAAAAGAGGTATTGGAAAAATTCAGAGCTGACATCAAAAAGCAAATGATGATTCACGAAGATATGAAAAACTTCTTCGCTGGTTTTCCTTCCAAATCACATCCAATGGGTCAACTTTCCTGTTTAGTTGGTGCATTATCGGCGTTTTACCCAGAATCTTTAAATCCAAACTTAACAGACGAAGAAGAAGATCAAACGATCATCAATCTTTTGGCAAAAATGCCAACAATCGTTTCTTGGATCCAGAAGAAATCATTGGGCCACCCTGTTGTTTATCCTAAAAACAACCTTGGCTATATCGACAACTTCCTAAACATGTTATTCGGAGAAGTTAACGATGAAAAAACATTCGATCCAGTCGTCATTGATGCCATGCACAAATTGTTGATTTTACATGCTGATCATGAGCAAAACTGTTCAACATCTACTGTCCGTATTGTAGGTTCATCCAATGCAAACCTTTATGCTTCTGTTGCATCAGGTATCAACGCATTATGGGGACCATTACATGGTGGCGCAAACCAAGCCGTAATCGAGATGTTAGAGGCCATTAAAAATGATGGTGGTGATGCTGAAAAATATCTTGCTAAAGCAAAAGACAAAAACGATCCTTTCCGCTTAATGGGATTCGGTCACCGTGTTTACAAAAACTTCGACCCACGTGCTAAAATTATCAAAAAAGCCTGTGATGATATCTTAGAAAAATTAGGTGTTCAAGATCCTGTATTGGATATCGCGAAGAAACTGGAAGAAGCAGCATTGAATGACCAATATTTCATTGACAGAAAACTTTATCCAAATGTTGATTTCTATTCAGGTATCATCTACCGTGCGTTAGGTTTCAAAGCAGACATGTTTACCGTATTATTTGCTTTAGGCCGTCTACCAGGATGGATTGCACAGTGGAAAGAAATGCGCGAAAACAAAGAGCCTATCGGTCGTCCTAGACAAGTATACGTTGGCCACACAGAACGCGACTACGTTGAATTTTCAAATCGTTAATTCGATTTCGATTTATATCCATAAAAAGCATCCTTCGGGGTGCTTTTTTATTTTTATCTGAGCTAACAGGGATGGCTTTACAGCTGTCCGAAGCCACCCATTCGAACACGATATGATTACTCGTTGTTACGCTATTGTCACGATAATCTACTTGTTAAGTATATTTTAATTTTTCCTTATCTAAATTCCCTGTTTTTCGTTAAGTTTGCGTATTCATTGGTCTCTTATTAAAAATCATTATAAATAAGACTTGTTAGAAACAATACTACATATCTTGGTTCCCATTGCTATTTTCACCTTTATAGCAGCTTTCACCTTGTTTGCAGTATATGCTGAACGAAAGATTGCGGGATTTGTCCAGGATCGACTCGGTCCGATGGAAACAGGAAAGTATGGTAGTCTCCAAACAATCGCCGACATTCTCAAACTGCTCCAAAAAGAATTAATCACCCCTTCATCAGCCGATAAAATTCTCTTTAGGCTTGCACCTATCGTTATTTTCGTTGCTGTATTTACAGGTTTTGCTGTTATCCCATGGGCAAAGGACTTTATTCCCGCGGATACACATACAGGCTTGTTCTTCATTATGGCTATCATCTCCATTGATGCTTTGGGCATCTTAATGGCAGGTTGGGGATCCAACAATAAATATTCTCTATTAGGCTCCATGCGTGCGATTGCACAGATGGTATCCTATGAAATTCCGGTAGGCCTCTCACTGATTACGGTCGTTATGCTCACCCAAACCCTAAATTTGAATGAAATCGCTATTGGACAGGGCATCCTAACCAATGGAAGCATTAAATTCTTGGGTCTTTGGGAAGTCAATGAGATTGGGGGCCTCTTTGCCTGGAATATTTTTCAGGCTCCACATTTGATTATCACCTACATCATATTCTTTATCGCAACCCTTGCCGAGTGTAATCGTGCTCCCTTTGATATTCCGGAAGCCGAATCTGAATTGGTCGGTGGCTTCCATACGGAATATGGCGGGATACAATTTGCCTTTATCTTTTTGGCGGAGTATGCCATGATGTTTTTGGTATCCATGTTGGGCGTTGTTCTCTTCTTAGGAGCTTGGAATACACCGTTACCCAACATAGGTGCAATACGTTTGGCCGATTGGACCACAGGCTTAGTGTGGGGAATATTTTGGACCTTGGCCAAATCATTGTTTATTGTTGGTATACAAATGTGGATCCGATGGACATTACCACGGTTGCGTGCAGATCAACTGATGAGTTTATGTTGGAAAGTATTGACGCCGCTGGCTTTTCTTTGTATGGCCATTTCTGCAATTTGGCGAATTTTAGTTATAGCATAAGATTATGATATTTAAAACGGCTTCGCATGCATTTCGTACGGCAATCAAGGGTTTATCTTTGACTGTTAAACACTTGTTTGGTGCCCGACGTTCGCGAACGGAATTAAATATCAAAAAGGATAACTACTTTGATCAGCAGGAGGGAATTGTCACGGTGCAGTATCCACGTGAAAAAATGCCGATCCCCGAGGTTGCCCGCTATCAGCTGCAAGTCGATATCGAGGACTGTATTGTATGTGATCTATGCGCAAAGGCTTGTCCTGTAGACTGCATCGAAATCGAAGCAATCAAATCTCCGGAAGCAATTGGAAAAACTTCCGATGGTAGCGTTAAACGACTATACCCGGCCAAATTCAATATTGATATGGCTAAATGTATGTATTGTGGACTATGCACGGTAGTATGTCCCACAGAATGTATTACCATGACCAACGAATATGACCGCAGCTCACAAAAACTGACTGATCTTATCTATGGTTTCTCCGATATGACCGATAGCGAGGTCGCACAACGTAAAGCAGAATGGACCAAGTTTCAAGCTGACAAGGAGGCAGCAAAGCAAAAATAAAAGATGGAAAGTATTTTATTCTACGCCTTTGCTACCCTAGCAGTCGGTTCAGCACTCTTGCTCGTTAATCTTAAAAATATTGCACGCGCTCTATTCCTGTTTTTTATTGTTTTATTTGCAATGGCAGGACTTTACCTATTTGCTTTAGCCGATTTTGTAGCTATTACACAAATTATGGTGTATGTTGGCGGCGTGCTCATATTGATGTTATTTGCCTTTATGCTTTCCAATAAAGAGCTTTTAAAAGATCTTCAAAATAGTAGCGGTTCATTCTTAAGCCTACCCAAATGGCAGACTATTCCAATCGTGCTTGGTTTCCTGTTACTGATGCTTTATGGCATCGTCGAATGGCAACAAGCTTCTCCAGCATGGTGGATCTTAAATGCCAAGGAAAATAATACCGAGATCCTCGCAACAGACAATAATATACATCAGATCGGATTACGTTTTATGACTTTTTATGTATTGCCATTTGAAATCATATCCGTGTTTTTGATGATGGCCTTGATCGGAGCATCACATTTATCCAGAAAGGAGCGTGCGATATGATTACACTGACGCATTTTTTGGTTGTCAGTGCCTGCATCTTTTGCATTGGGCTCTATACCGTGCTTTCCAAAAAAAATGCGATCATGATTTTGGTCGGTATTGAGTTGATGGTCAATGCAGCTATCCTGAATTTTGTTGCCTTTGGTAAATATGATAAGGTCAGTTATGGCGGGCAAATTTTCGCACTGTTTGCCATTGTTCTCGCTGCGGCGGCAGTCGCTGTTGGATTGGCGATTGTATTAAATGTTTATAGACATTACAAAACCATTAATCTGGATGAGATAAACCAATTAAAAGACAAGTAAACATTGGATCAATTTGTTCACATATCGCCCCTTCTGACTGCGCTGCTTACCTTAGTGGCACCATTCGCGGCATTCCTATATCAAGCACTAGTAGGCAAACGCGACCAGTCCGGCCTTATTTCTCTCACGGCTATTATCCTCAGCTTTATCGCTGGTGGACTCACTTGGTTGTCCATATGGAATAATCCCGCGGTATCTATTCAAGTAAATTGGTTCACGATTGGTGAAACATCCTTTAAAGTTGGTATCCTGCTGAATAATTTGAGCACTTTAATGCTTTTTTTGGTACCCTCTGTTGCCTTACCCGTACATATATACTCCAGAGCCTACATGAAAGGCGATCCCGGTATTCACCGCTATTGGATGTATCTCAGCTTATTCTGTTTTGCGATGTTGGGATTGGTCATTATGGATAGTCTCCTGTTGATGTATGTTTTTTGGGAGTTGGTCGGTTTTGCATCCTATCTTCTCATCGGATTTTGGTTTACCCGCGAAACAGCTGCACAAGCCAATAAAAAAGCATTTTTGGTTAATCGTATCGGCGACCTCGGTTTCCTAATCGGTCTTGCGATCGTATTTACGCAGTTCAAAACACTCAATTTAGTCGATTTATTTGGCGATAATGGCTTAATCTATCAATCCACAATCGCCCAAGGATTATGGATATCTCCGGTCAATAGCTTACCTCAGATTTGGCTTACCATTGCAGGATTAGCCTTCTTCTTGGCAGCTATGGCTAAATCTGCACAATTTCCGTTACATGTATGGCTTCCAGATGCCATGGAAGGCCCCACATCCGTATCCTCGTTGATTCACGCCGCGACAATGGTAGCTGCTGGTGTATTCCTGCTGGCTACCGTATTTCCATTATTTAATGAATCTGCCTTATTATTCATTGCCATCATTGGTACAATAACCGCTGCTTCGGCCGCGTACTTCGCCCTTGGCCAATACGACATCAAACGTATTCTTGCCTTTTCGACCATCTCGCAGTTAGGTTTTATGATGGTTGGTATTGGCATTGGAACATGGGATGCTGCCTTATTTCATCTGACAACGCATGCCTTCTTTAAGTGTCTGTTGTTTCTTTCTGCCGGAGCTGTTATTCATGAAATGGCCCATTTTAAAGAACATAGCCACCTGGACTTTGATCCGCAGGATTTACGGAACATGGGCGGGCTACGTCGATATATGCCCAAGACCTTTGTGCTAATGGGCATCGCTTCGCTAGCACTCGCAGGGTTCCCGTTGACTTCAGGTTATCTATCCAAAGATAGTATCGTTATCTCCTCCTTTGAATGGGCTATTTCAAAAGGTAACTTATACCTTATCGTCCCCATAAGTTTGATTATTGTAAGTATTTTAACAGCTTTCTATATTGGGCGTTTGCTATTTAAAGCTTTTTTTGGAGAGTTTAGGCTTGCCGACCGGCTACAAGGCAAACTGCATGGTCATCCACTACATGAAGCGCCAAAGACCATGTTGTTCCCCATGTTTTTTTTGGGACTGTTCTGCTTATTTCCGCTCTTTTCTTTCAACCCTTTTTCTTATCACGATTCCTGGTTGATGGACGGCCTTCTATTGGATGAATATGCCTTTGCGCCAAGTCACAGTGCACACCTTATTATCCCTGCAATACTGCTTCTTGGTTCTGCTATTGGCTGGATCATCGGTTGGAAATGGTATGTACAGAATAAATATCCTTTAAACCCTGCTAACTGGGCATTAAAGATTTCTTTCAATCAAGGGTATATCAATCAGTTTTACGAAGCAGTATTTGTCAATGGCACCTTAAAATTGGCACAGTTCTGCTACTGGTTTGACCGTTATGTTGTTGACGCCTTTGTTTCTTTGATTCAGTTTCTCGTCTTATCCCTTTCTCAGCTAAGTGTATGGATAGACAAATATATTGTAGATGGTTTTGTTAATACGGTTGCTTCTGCGGCTTACTGGACCGGCAATCAAGTCCGCCTGGTCCAAAATGGAAAGCTACAGACAACATTGTATTCCGTCTTTTTATTAGTTTTACTTGGTTTAATTTATCTTATATTTTTTTAGGAAATGCCTATTTTATCCTTATTGATATTTTTACCGCTATTGGCTACGGCGCTCATTCTCGCCTTACCGACACGATATAAATCGAGTTACAAATATATTGCTTTAGCATTCACAGCAATCCAATTTGTACTGGCCGGAATATGTTATGCACAGTTTGATGCAAGCAAAACAGGAGTCCAAGATCTGGCGGGCTATCAATTTGTTGAACAGCTTTCTTGGATCCGATTAGATTTAGGATCAATAGGTAAATTAGAGATCGATTATCTTATTGGTATTGATGGGATCTCCATGCCCTTGTTATTGCTGAGTGCTTTCGTTATGCTGATGGCTATAAGCGCCTCTTGGAATATACAGAAAAGTCCGAAGGGATACTTTGCCTTGCTCATGGTACTCAATATGGCCGTTATGGGGATTTTCTGCGCATTGGATTTCTTCCTATTCTATTTGTTTTATGAAGTCATGTTACTGCCACTCTACTTCCTGATCGGTATCTGGGGTGGTGCAAGACGCGAATACGCGGCTATAAAATTCTTTCTATATACCCTATTCGGGTCTGTATTTATGTTGTTGATTATCGTAGGATTGTATTTTTCAGTAATCAACCCTTTGACTGGAGCACATACCTTCAACATGATCTATATGATGAATCCACAGAATTATCTTGAGGGTTCTATTTTCGGCTGGGAGGGTTACCAGGAAATTTTGGGCGTTTCGGCTCGACTGATCGGTTTCATTGTGCTCTTCTTTGCCTTTGCCATTAAAGTACCAATCGTGCCATTGCATACTTGGCTACCGGACGCGCACGTTGAAGCGCCGACACCAGTATCTATTATTCTTGCCGGTATCCTCCTGAAAATTGGTGGTTACGGTATTATCCGTATCTGTTATAGCATCTTTCCTGACATGGCAGCCTTATCCAATTGGTGGCTTGGCTTAATCGGCGTTGTCTCCATTATTTATGGTGCCTTGAATGCCTTATCACAGAAAGACCTGAAACGAATGATTGCTTATTCATCGGTCTCTCATATGGGTTTTGTGCTGCTTGGTATTGCATCGCTGACTGCAGAAGGTATTTCTGGCGCCATGTTTCAGATGATTTCCCATGGATTCTTATCAGCGGCACTCTTTTTCCTTGTTGGCGTGGTCTATGACCGAGTACATGACAGAAATATCTATAGTTTCCGTGGTTTAGCTCAAATTATGCCCAAATATACAGGCTATGTTGCTGTCGCATTTTTTGCTTCCTTGGGTTTACCAGGCTTTTCAGCTTTTATTGGAGAGGCCTTTGTCATTATCGGTTCGTTCAATGCCGAGAGTGTTGGCACAGGACTGCCCCGTTGGATGGCTATAGCAGGTTCTATAGGTATACTATTAAGTGCTGCCTACCTACTCTGGACCTTGCAACGCATGTTTTTTGGGCAAATACGTTTAAAAGGCGGCGAATCTTGGAGCAATACGCTAACAGATGTGAATTTACGTGAACAAGTGATCCTATTTCCAACTTTAGCCCTGGCCTTATTACTTGGTATTATGCCGGCATTAGTATTTAACAATTTAAACGCAAGTGTTCTGAATCTTGTGAGCTTTATCCAACAATTTATCTAATCTGGCATGCTCACATTCAGTCCATATATCAGTTCTTTCATCGATCAGATTATCGTCAGTATCCCATATTTTAAACCCGAACTGATACTGATCATTACTTTTATTAGTACTATCCTCGCTAGTCTTTTTGCTGACAAACACTGGAAGAATACATCTTTTGTCATTACTATCATCGGACTATTGTTCAGTGGCTGTTACCTTGTGGGCCAGGGACTCAGTAAGGTAGAGATGGCTGGCTTTTTTGATATGATCCGGGTTGACGCTTTCGCTACTTCGGCACGACTGATTATCCTGCTATCAACAATCCTCATTTGCATATTCATTCAACAACGCCATCAAGCGCATGGCCGCCCCTTAGGAGATCTTTACGCTGTTTTACTGACGGGGACATTGGGTCTGAATCTATTGACCATGTCGAGCAATTGGCTGATGATATTTATTGCTGTCGAAACGGTTTCGATTAGCTCCTATATCATGGTGGGTTATTTCTCCACCACTAAAATCCAATCGGAGGCTGCTTTAAAATATGTACTCTTTGGATCGATCTGTGCGGCAGTGATGCTTTACGGTTTGTCTTTACTATACGGTTTCACGGGAAACTTGAATTTTGATGCTCCAAGTCATATTGCTGGATTAATGGAAGCCCCTCATATCATGATCAGCATTGCTTTATTATTTTTGTTGACGGGTATTGGTTTTAAGCTGAGCTTTTTTCCCTTTCATGTCTGGAGCCCGGATGTTTATCAAGGTGCACCTACAGTGATTACAACCTATCTCGCTACAGTACCCAAAATTGCTGTTGTTGTGCTATTATCCAAGATACTTTCAGCCTGGCTTAACGTGTCCTTTTATTTTAGTGATTTCTTGACTTATGTGATTATTGCGATCGCCGTAGCAACGATGTTGATCGGTAACTTAGCCGCTTTACGTCAACAGGACGCCAAAAGGATGATGGCCTATTCTTCTATTGGACATACCGGCATACTCCTTATGGCTGTATTGGTTTATCAGAATAATGAATCCAACGTGCTATTATTTTATCTTTCCATATATGCTTTGATGAATATTGCGGTATTCATCTTTATTGATGCTCTGGAAGCTAGTTTAGGAAATACTTCAATTGAATCGTATCGCGGCTTAGGAAAGCAGTACCCACTGCTGTTCACCTCGTTTTCAATTGTTTTAATCGCTTTGGTGGGGCTACCCCCTACTGCAGGTTTTGTTGGAAAACTTTTGGTCTTTTCAAAAGTGTTCGAACAATACCAAAACTTCCAATCCTTCGGTTTATTGGTATTGCTTATTGTCGGTGCGTTGACATCAGTTATCTCCCTATTTTATTATTTTAAAATACCACTGAATGCGTTTTTAAGGGATAATACTGTTCAGTCTGTGCAAAAATTTAATCCTTTCCTTCTCAGCATTGCATTATTGTGTACGATTCTATTAGTCCTATTAGGGCTATTTCCAGACTTACTGCTAAAGATATTTTGAGCATTTTATAAATGCCAGGTTTTATCGATAGAAAAATGATTTTTGGATAAAAGACGAGGTTATCTCAATGAGGATATATTCGCTTTGGTTTGTGAGATTTTACGCATTTTCCAAGGCATCGGAAGTACGCCAGTATTTTAAGCCTTAGATTCTGGCGAACTATAGGGAATTCAATTGGGCCTGAAAGAACTGATATAAGAAAATCATTCCTTACGTATTGTTAAGAATATTATTGACGAGATTGACAATACTTCGGTCAATCGTATGTATAAATGAAGTGAAGCCCCAGGATGTTGCTGAACCTGCTGGTTTATGGCTACCTGACCAACGCCTATTCAAGTTGGAAGCTTAAAGAACAGATTCGGAAAAACATCTACTTCATATTGCAATGATCAACCGGTCTCTTTCAGATAAACAGGCACATAAAAAAGACGTTGCCTTGATCCATATGAAGAGGATCAGCATGCTGAACGGGTACTATCAATAGCTTGTAAGCTCAGAAAGCAGGTATAGAGCCTTGTTAAACTTTTCCTAACCCCAAAGGTTTAATACACAAGAAATGACGAAATCAAACGATTGATAAAACTATACCATAGCATTAACTGGACAAAAAAACCGCCTCAAAATTACTTATGAGACGGTCTCTTTTATATCAAAAGTTTATTTTTTTGGATATGCATAGAATGCAACGCCTCTGCGTCTCCAGTAAGGATCTCCTTCTATATTCGGAGAATAGTAATGGTCTTTTCCATCCTTATTGGTGTATTCATAAATAGGAACCGTACCTGGTTCTTGGTTTCTGTATGCATAAAAAACTACACCCTTAAAGTCATTCCAATAACCGTCACCAAAATTCAGCGTGTAAAGATTATCTCTCATTGTAGGAGAAGTCGTATACCAACGCACTGGAATACTATTATTAACTGGATTCGCATAAGCATAAAATCCAATTGTTTCATTCTTCCAATAACTGCCCTCATATGCAGATTGCGACAGAAGATGAATGCCTCCGCCATTTTTGACATAAGAGTAAATAGGGACACGCTCATGATAAAGTTTTGTCTTTCTATCTAAAAGATATTTAGAAATATAAGCCTTAACTTCACTTTTCTTTGTTGGATCTGCTATAAACTCATCTAAAGATATTAATCCATTGGGCGCAATGTCAACTAAAACAGAATTCGAAATTGTGGAGCTCGCTTGCCATGAAGCAAAACTTACTTGTGGTTTGGAAATATCTAGATTAATTGTGTTCACTAATGCCTTCGAGGGATCCCCACCTCTTGTTTTATATTTTAGTGTTCTATTATAGTTATCATTTGATGAGGAAGTTTCTGAACCATTCGCTATACTGATATTAAACACATCCTTCATTGCTGATGATGCGCCAGATTTGGCAGCATTAAACCTATTTTCATGTTTAGTTTCTGACTGAAATAAAACATCCATTGCTGCTCCAGCATAAATATCGACTAAAACATGTGTACCGTATGACTTTACAATAGATTCTGCAGACAATGTTTTAATATCTTGTAGAAAGTTAGCATCAAGACTGGTTAATAAGATATTAATAGGAGCATTAATTCTATGTCTCAATTGCTTGACCACAACATTGCAACTTCCATAAATATATTTTGAATTAAAAGCATGTTGACTTGAATCAGAAGAATTAAATGAGTTCGTCAGAGTTTTACCAAACAACGGTAAAGAAAATCCTGCATTTAATTTCGATGTCAATGATTGTGAATATGATTCGGCGTTTTCACCATAATTTTCTTCATATTCCTGAGAGTAAATAGAATCTGCTATTACTCGCCCAGCCTGGGATGCATTTAATGCATCAATATTGAGAACTCTATTTGCCACGGCTTCAGCATTTGCAAACTGTCCAGTCATATCATAGCCTCTTCCAAGATCATTAAATATACCATTACCAAACTTTCCAGCTTGTAAATTTGCTATAGCCTTTTTTTCAAGACTACCTGTAGATTGACTCTCAATTAATCTATCCTTACTACAACTAAAGAAAACGATAGCACTTCCCAATAATGACACTAAAAACTTACCTTTCATTACTTAAATTTAATTTATTGCACAAAATTAAAAATAATAACAACAAATACAATTAAAAAAGGAAAAAAATAAATCAAAAAAACAAAGCAGTAAAATAAATATTAAATTAAAAGCCATTTAATTCATCAAAACTTAACCAAACCTGATAGGACTAAAAGCTTTTGAAACTAAATCTTAAAAGATCACATCCCAATAATCTTCAACATTAAAATAACTATATTTGTACCATGATTAGTGCAATAGCAACTCCAATTTTTCAGCGTGCTATCCAGGATTACCACGTATACGACCAGATTGATCATCCAATCCAAAATCCGTATGACAAACAGTCCCTGGATCATCTCCTCTATTTAAAATGCTGGATTGACACCGTGCAATGGCATATGGAAGATGTGGTACGTAATCCCTCGATTGAACCCCAAGAAGGCTTATACTGGAAAAGACGTATTGATGAATCCAATCAGTACCGCACAGATACCGTAGAGTATATTGATAGTTATTTTTTACAAAAATTTCAAGATATACAGGTGAGTTCTACTGCAACAATCAATACTGAAAGTCCGGCATGGGCTATTGATAGGCTTTCCATTCTGGCTTTAAAAATCTACCACATGGAACAGGAAACATTGCGCACAGATGCTTCCGAAGCACATATCATTTCCTGCCAGGAAAAACTGAACGTTTTATTGGAACAAAGGAAAGATTTGTCCCAAAGTATTGACGAGTTGATGACCGCCATTGCATCTGGCGATAAATACATGAAAGTATACAAACAGATGAAAATGTATAACGATCCAGCATTGAACCCTGTCTTATATTCATCAGGAAAATAACACATGTCCTTACCGCAACGGATCATAGTAACGCGATTTTCAGCTATGGGTGATGTTGCCATGGTCGCCTCAGTATTGAAAGAATTTTACATTCAATATCCTGAGGTGGAAATCATTATGGTCAGCAGACAATTCTTTGCCCCATTTTTTGATGGAATAAAAAATATACGGTTTCACGCGATTGAACCCAAAACAATTCATAAGGGATTTTTTGGTTTGGTCAGGTTAAAGAAAGAGCTAGCACAATACGGTGCAGATGCTGTAGCCGACTTACATTTCAATTTGCGTTCGCGTGTAATTGATCTATTATTTTCCTTATTGGGCGTAAAAGTAAAACAACTTGACAAAGGCAGGGCGGAAAAAAAAGCCTTAACCCGCGAAAACAACAAGATTAAAGTTCCACTGAAACTGACCGTAGAACGCTATGCTGATGTATTTCGCGCTTTAGGGTTCAAATTTGAGCTCAGCAACAAATTGGCTTCTAATTTGCAAGATGTACCCAAAGCTGCATTTAGTATGTTTGCAAATTTCGACCGCAAGAAAATTGGCATTTCTCCATTTGCGCAACATCGTTATAAGATTTTTCCTCAAACCAAGATGGAAAATGTGATAGACGAACTCACGCATAATGGCTATGACGTTTTGTTATTTGGCGGTGGCGAACAAGAATTCCAAGTTGCCCAAAACTGGACAGAGCGATTTCCCAACACCTATAATACGGTAGGCAAGTTTTCGCTGCGGGAGGAGCTGGATTTGATCTCCAACCTGGATGTAATGATCAGCATGGACTCTTCGGGGCTTCATATGGCATCGTTAATGGGCGTAAGATGTCTTTCTTTGTGGGGAGCAACGCATCCCTATGCGGGATTCACGGGATATGGACAACAATTAACAGACTGCATTCAAGTTGAGCACCCCAATAGACCAAGTTCAGTCTATGGCAACAAGCCCTGTGATTGTGATGGGATAGAAGCAATTGATTTAATTACACCGGAAATGGTGATCGAAAAAATAAACGGAATAAGATGAGGATTGGGTTCGATGCAAAACGCTATTTTTTAAACAAGACCGGTCTTGGGAATTATAGCCGGGACTTAATTCGTATGCTCGAAAAGTATGCTCCCGAAAATGAGTATCTCAAATATACACCCAAGACTGGTGATCAATATATCAATCAACCAGCATCTCAAAAAAATATCCGGTTGCCACAAGGCTTTATCAATAGCACCTGGCCCAATCTCTGGCGCAACCAACGTATCGTTCATGATTTGAAAAAGGATAAAATTGATATTTTCCATGGACTATCGGGTGAAATTCCATTAGGTTTAGCAAAGGCACATATTAAATCTATCGTTACCATTCATGATTTAATTTTTCTGAGACACCCTGAACTTTATCATCCAATTGACCGTTGGATTTATAAAAAGAAATTCAAACATGCATGTGAGACTTCCGATCGTATCGTTGCCATCAGTCAATGTACTAAAAACGATATTGTCGACCTCTTTCATATACCCGAAGAAAAAATTGATGTCGTTTATCAGGGATGTCATGAATCATTCAAAACTATCAAGACAGAAGAACAAAAAGCAAATCTTCGAGAGAAATTAAAATTACCGCAGGATTTCTTATTAAATGTTGGAACCATTGAACAGCGTAAAAATATTTTACCAGTAGTGAAGGCCATAAAAGACCTTGATATCCCACTTGTTATCGTCGGTAAACCAACCCGTTACTCTCAAGAGATCATGGCCTATATGCAACAAAACAACATGGAAAACAGAATATTCTTTTTCCAAGGATTAGCAATGGAAGAATTGGCCGTTCTTTATGCATCGGCAACGATTTTCATTTATCCCTCAATTTATGAAGGCTTTGGCATTCCCATTATAGAGGCACTCTACTCTGGTACACCTGTGATCACCAGTAAAATGGGCGTCTTCCCAGAAGCGGGGGGACCGGCATCTTGCTATATTGACCCTACCGATATTTCGCAGATACGCCATGCCATAACATCATTACTTAGTAATCCCTCCAAGCGAGATGAAATGATCGAAAAAGGATTGGAATTTGTTCAGAAGTTTAATGATGACCGTGTTGCCAAACAGATGGCTTCTATTTATGCCAGCTTATAAATCGACCGACTGACCCGTTGAAATAAAATACTTCTTCAATACATGAAGAGAAACGAACTCTTCTTGTGCCCGATCCATAAATAATTTCACATAGGCATTGGCCTGTTTAGCAATTGTTTCAGCCTCGTCGGGATGATCTATATAGAACTGTAATTTTTCTTCCAGGTCCGAATAATCGTTTTTAATACAGATAAAATGATAGTCCGGAAGTAAGGTTCCTTCCATAAACCAGGTTTCATACGTTGGCATCGGCATGACAGCGATGGAATTTGACGACATGATCCATTTTAAGTTGGTAGCTACGTCATTTCCTTCTAGGGCAAGAATAAATTTATAAGCTAAATGTCCAGTGATAGAAAGGTAATCGGGGTCAGAAGATCTAAACGCTCTTTTTAAATCACATAAGGGATGACTATGGTATTGCTGAAAAAATAGTTCCCGATGTGCCTGAGCAAACTCACTTCTTCCGACAAGTCTATTTTTCTTCTTCCGAAAAGGAACATGGTCGGTAATAAAGTTAAAGTGTCGGCTCTTATCCAGGTTCAACAATACCGAGTTCGCATTGTCACCTGCGATTGGCCTACTTTTCACCAAAGCAGGTTTATCCGGAATAGCAGTAATATCACCTGGAAGGATCTGAAATTTCAGTTGATGATTGAAATAATCAAGAAATTGTTTACTATCAAAATAATAAACACGAATCTTCTCGGGCATCTTATAATCTTTGATCGGAATCGCATCGATTGACAAAGACTGCTGCGGAACTAGTTTATTATAATAGTTTATCCGAAACCGGACCCATTCAGACTGCTGGGCCAGATTTCTGTTCAGCAGCACCGAGGCCTTTTTCCGTAACAGAAACTTTGGTCTCAGCTGTCGTCCAAATACACTCAAATAATAAAAGAATTTAACATTCTTATTTTTTAAAAAGATCTTCTTGAAATTCAACTTCATAGCATATATAAGAAATAGAGCTGTCGTTATCTAATCATCCTTAGGTTTGACCACAGGTACACGAAGTTGCATTTTTTTCCAATGTAGTGAGCGATCGCCGTAAATCAGAATTTTACTTAGTTTATACTTGAATTTCAAAAGTCCCTGATAATCGTCGGTTATCCGCCGGTAGGCAACCTGAGGATCTTCTTCTAGAACTTGATTTATGGCTTCGGTATATACCGTTGGCCCTGTCATCTGATGGACATCATGTGGATATTTATTTTCCTCGATATTTCGTACGATCAATTCAATCGTCTTCTTCAGGAATGGGTGTCCTTTATCGTAGATCAATGCCCATTGTGCATAGAGGCTTCTATTTTTCTCATGCGTAATAACAGCAGTATCCTCGGGTTTAATCACCTCATCCAAAATGCCAATAATATCGCTATCTAAATCCAAATAGATACCGCCATGGATATATAAAACCGCATACCTAAAAAAATCCGCTTTAGCCGCACCGATTTGCAACCGGGCAAAGGCCTCGTAAGTACGTTGATCAAAATTTTCCCTGATAAGCGTATCGATTTGCCCATCATCAAAAAACCGTCTGCTATAGCCCTTATTTCGTTTTAGAAATCGCCAAATATAAAACTTCGTCAACAAGGGTATCTTATTGGTTTTAAAAGTCTGATAAATAACTTTTGGAATCGCCACTTGGATTAAAAATTAAATTACGGTAATAAATAGCTTATACAGTATTGTAAAAAAAGATTCAAAACTATAAAACATACAAAAATAACGATATATCCTTTACAAACACGTATTTTCTTCTATTTAGTGAATCAAATATCTGCTAATCGAGAATAAACTTGTACTTCACAAACATTTCATTTATTTTATATTTTATTACAAAAAATATGTAATATATTTGTCACAAAGCAATAACGTCCACCATGGTGATCTACATTGTGAAAACATTAAATGTCATTTTTTCAATTAAATTGTAACGAATAAGTGAGCTTTCACGTTACAATAGCGTATGGTCCAATTTTTCAATTATATCGTATACTTTGAGTCAAAAATTAAGCGCTTTAATCATCACATACAACGAAGAGGATAATATAACAGAGGTCCTAAAGAGTATGGAATTTGCAGATGAGATTATCCTTGTGGATTCATTCAGTACAGATCGAACCATTGAGTTGGCCGGTCTGCACCCCAAGGTAAAAATTTATCAGCATAAATTTGAGGATTTTACCAAGCAGCGCAATTTGGCCCTGACCTATGCGAATAACGATTGGGTGCTTTTTTTGGATGCCGACGAGCGTTTGACTTCAGCATGCCAGATGGAAATCGTATCGACAATAAACGATCCTCAAGCGAAAGACGCTTATTACATGTATCGCTTATTTTTCTTTTGCGGTGAACGGATTAATTTTTCGGGAACACAAAATGATAAGAATTTCCGATTGTTCAAAAAAAGTAAAGCAACATACGACACCAAAAAAAAGGTGCACGAGACATTACTGGTTAATGGCACGATTGGTAGCTTAAAAAACAAGATATGGCATTATTCCTTTGCAGACTACGCGAGTTACAAAGAGAAAATGGTCCATTATGGTCAGCTTAAAGGGAAAGAACTATACGCTAAAAATAAGCGGTATTCGCTCTTAAGTCACCTGGCGAAAGTGTCCTTTAAATTTTTTAAGGCATACTTTTTGAAACTAGGAATATTAGATGGGCGACGAGGATACCAACTTTGCTACTTACAGAGTCTCAGTGTACATGAAACTTTTAAGTCATTGAAAAGAGAAGAAAAAAAATGAAGATTTGCATTATAAGCTTTGATTACTGGAATTACGATCACCACATTGTAAAGAAATTGCAAGAGAAGGGTATTGATGCATCACATATCAATATGGGTGCCTATAAATACAAAAACTTCGGTGAGCGGGCTTCTAATGCAATCAGCAAAATTTTTCTGAATAAAAACATCAAACATGTAAAACGTCAGGAGTACGTAATAAACACACTGAAAAAACTAGGTCCCCAAGATCAGATACTGGTGCTTAATCCACATACCTTAGATTACAAGACTATCAAACAGATCAAATCTTATACACAATATTTAATTTCCTATCTGTATGATAACCTCGAGCGTTTTCCAGTGGAAGAAAAGTTGGAGTTGTTTGATAAGATCTATTCTTTTGAAGATAAGGATGTAAAAAAATATGGTTTTGAAAAGATAACAAACTACAATTATCTTTCAGAACAACCCATTCAGGCCGAAGAAATTGAAAACGACTTATTCTATATTACTTCCTATGATAAACGGCGTATTAAGCTCCTTCGCAAGCTCACGGTTCGTCTGTCGGCATTGAAAATACGGAGTAAGATTATTGTGGTTGGAAAACAAGTATGGAAAGAGAAACTAAAACAATTATCTTCCAGCAAGCTATTTAGCAAGTATATTCAACTAAGAAAAACCCCGATATATATAGATGAAGTATTAGACGAGTATAAGAAAAACAAAGTAATTTTGGATCTTATGCGAGATGGCCAAGAAGGGTTAAGTTTTCGTGTTTTTGAAGCGATGGCTTTTGAGAAAAAACTCATTACTGACAACCCAAGTATTCTGAGCTATGATTTTTACGATCCTCAAAATATACTATATATAGCTAACGATCTAGAGCACCTAAACGAATCTTTTTTTGATACACCTTATAAAAGAATTCCCACCGAATTATTTAGAAAATACACGCTAGATAATTGGCTCAACAAAGTATTTGGTCTTGAACAAACCTTAAATGAAAAAAAAATTACTCTTTATAGCTCCTAATTATTACGGGTTTAATGAAGTTGTCTATAATGGATTACGATCCTTTAGTGAGTACGAAGTAATTGAAATCGATTCAACGAAACCCTATAAATATAAAAACATTAGTGAAAGGGTATATAATTTTTTTCTCAAGAAATTTAGAGGACTTAATCTTAAAAAGGTGAAATCCGAATTCTATCTTCAAAAATCCATTGAAAAATACGAACAATATGATTTGCTCCTCATAAATAGGCCTGATCTGTTGACGAAACATGCTTTGGAGACTGCCGTAAGTAGATCAAAAAAAAGCAAGGCGATTCTTTGGGACAGCATCGAGAAAATTCCACAGTCAAATGAATTTCTTTCGAAATTTGATGCCGTTCTAAGCTTCGACCCTGCTGACTGTTATAAATATGGATTTACCCCTATCACTAATTTTTACTTTAAGGAAGCTCAAAATTGGGAGATAAAATTTGACGTAGCCCTATTGATAACATACGACAATAGAATTAATGATGCTATTAAATTATTTCGATATTTCAACAACAATGGGATAAAGGCAAAAGCACGAATTTTTGCCTATAAAAAAGATCAAATCAAAGAAAAACTTCCGGAAAATATGGAAATAATTGAGCAAATTATTCCTTTTAAAAACTCCTGCGAATATTATTTCGACAGCAAGATCATATTAGACCTTTCACATCCACATCAAAAGGGACTTTCTTTTCGCCCCTTTGAAGCTCTAGGACTAAAAAAGAAGCTAATTACAACAGCCGAGAATGTAAAATCCCTGGAATTTTACAATACGACAAATATCCTATATCTTCAAGATATTAATGACATTGAGATCCCTGAGGATTTTCTAAAAGATGAGTATCTTAATCCAGATTTACAAATAACAAAAAGATACTCTTTAGAAAATTGGGTGGAAAACGTTACATCATAATGGAAAAAGATTTTATCATTTATTTTATCTGTCCGACAAATAAATATGCTACTGGTGGGGTTAAACAGATGTATAGGCAAGTAGAAATATTAAATAGTGCTGGAATTAATGCTAGAATCCTACATAAATGGCATGGGAATAAAGAGAAATGGTTAGATAATGATCCTCCAATTTCCTATAATCCATATATCTTTAAGCAAATAAAATACATTGCCAAGTCAAAAACCATCAATATCCTCAGAAGAATAACGTTATTTCTTCTAAAGTTGGTAAGCAAAAAATTAGAAAGTAATTCCATATTGGTCTTTCCAGAATTTTATGGCCTAAACGCGCATAAAATAACACCGAATTTACCGCGGGTAATATTTAATCAAAACTGCTATTACACATTTGACAATTCAACTAGCTTTGAATTGCAGAAAAACACATATACTGACGATAACACTCTAGCAGTACTCACAGTCTCTGAAGACTCTCAAAGTTACCTGAAATATGTCTTTCCAGAAATTTCAATCCATAAGCTAAGATTGGGTATAAATGATAAGCTTTTTTTTTACTCCAAAGAGAAGAAAAAACAAATATGCTTCATGCCCAGAAAACTTTCTCACGACATAGCGCAAATTATCAATGTACTTCGACTCAAGGGACTAGACAACTCTTGGAATCTAGTCGCTATTGAAGATAAAACAGAAAAAGAAGTCGCGCAGATCATGCGTGAAAGTGCAATTTTTTTAAGTTTCAATCATCGGGAAGGATTTGGTTTACCACCAGCCGAAGCAATGGCCTGTGGCTGTATTGTTGTGGGATATAAAGGCAGAGGAGGCGCAGAATATTTTAAACCAGAGTTTTCATATGCTGTTGAAGAGGGAGACATAGTTGGATATGTAGACAAAATTATTTATATAATAAATCTATTCGCTAACAATGCTGATCTTATCATAGCCCAAGGACAGCTTGCTTCCGATTATATTTTAAAAAATTATAGCATAGCGCATGAAATCGACGATGTTGTCAATGCTTGGCAATGTACCTTAAAAAGATATAATTCTTCATTTTAATTTACATTAAAATTCTATAGAAAAGGAGAAAAGCATTCACTTTATAATATTTAAGAACACTATTTTTAATAAATTTGGCATTTACCAAAGGAAGTTGACTAATGAAAAAACAATTAAAACGTATATATCATTTTTTACAGTACATCTCTTTAATTTATTTCGATAAAAAAGTAAAAGCTCAAAGAAAGGATGCTAAAAGCATTCCAATAATAATTATCAATTATAACCAGCTGGAAAATTTAAAAAATTTAGTTTCTTTTCTTCTAGCAAAAAATATTAAAAATATAATAATCATTGATAATAAATCAACATACCAACCCCTTCTTGCCTATTATAACCAAATTAAAGATAAAGTTAAAATAGAAATGATGTCTGAAAATTTAGGGCACATGGTATTTTTTGAGAATGAAGAGCTTCAGAAAAAATATGGATATGGATACTATTGTATCACTGACGCGGATATTCTTCCAAACGAAGAATTGCCAGACAATTTTTTAGACATAATGGTAAAAACTATGGATAGATATCATGATAAAATACAAAAGGTTGGATTTGCTCTTGATCTAAAAACAATTCCTGATTTTTATCCATTTAAAGACAAAGTACTAAAATGGGAAAAACAATTTTGGATAGAGAAATTAGATTCAAACATTTATAAAGCAGGTATAGACACGACATTTGCACTGTATAAACCACAATATCCAAAAAAGTTTAAGGTTAAACCGCTAAAATTTTATGAGGGAATTCGAATTTCGGGAAATTTCACTTGCAAACACATGGGCTGGTATTTGGATCCTAAAAATCTTACAGACGAACAACGTGTATACATGAGAACATCTTCTAGTTCAAGCTCTTGGAAATTTGACGAAGATGGGAATTTAGTAGCATCGGAAGCCAATTATTAAACTAAATCATTATCTAATACTCGACTAATCCAAGAAGAGAAGCTATATTTCTTTTTAATATCTGGTTCAATAGAAACATATGGAGTTCCAAGAAATGTAATTATATCTTTCTCGCTCATTGACGAAGAGTCTAAAACATAGAAGTTATTGGGATGATAGAAATCATATTTAAGGATATTCACATTGGTCGTAATCACTTTTTTCTCATATTTCAATCCTTCAAATATTCGAAAGGATAATCCGTTATGATCACCAATTAAAAAATCCACTATTACTTTTGTCTGTTCTATATGCCTCAAATAATCCTCGAATGGAATAATTTCGTTTAAGCACTCTATCCCTCTCTCCCTGTAAAGATTTGCATGCTCTAACTGATTGGACGGAAAAACAATCTGAAATTTTACTGTTTGATATATTTTAGTTAAAATATCAAACAAGCTTAACAAAGAAAGTTCACGACTCTTATTATAAAAGCCTAAAAAATAGGCATCATAATGTATTGAATCTATTTCTTGAGCAAAGTCAAAGTAGAAATTATGAGAAAGATAAGTCTGCAGCCCGTTGTTTGAGATAATATCATGTTCATCGAATACGTAAAACTTATCAAATAGGGGAATCAGTTTAAAAATCGCTGGATTCCGTCTTAACCCATCATAATGGTAGGACACCATATGGTTCGATTTGCTTTTAGCCGCTAATAGTACCTTTTCATGAAAAAAATCAGCTCTTAGAACCAAACAGTAATCAAATAGATCAAAAGAGTCAATTTTCATTAAAAGCTGTTCGGCTGTATACTCGTCGGCCAGTTTTCGCTTATATTTATTATTCCCATCTATAAGTTTTTTTACCGTATTAAGGACTCTTTGAAATATATTTTTATAACGAAATTTTATAGAATCATGAAGGACAACAGTTACTTCAAAACCAATTTCTAATAAATTTCGTTCTATTAACAAATAGAGTTTATAATCATTTGGAACAAGCAGCAAAATTCTTTTCTTCATAAAATATACAAATAATAATTTCCAAATATAATACCCAATAATACTTCGTTCATGCCCCTTTGTGAATTTACAATCGACACCATAAAGATAAAAATAAGCATTCAAACTCCCCGATAATAGCGTTTTTTTTCAATATATATTGTTCCCGGTCTCAAGTTAAATTTCGCCGATTACTTGATAATAGAATCATTAAAATGATCTTCTCATATATATTTTGCATATTTTTACAAGACGAGAAAATATTAGATCATTTTGCCATAAGCTAAGGTTTGAATATGGCATTGATTAAATGTATCAAATACCATAATGAGTTCAAATCAGCCTTTAGTAACGGTCTTAATGGCCGCATATAATACCGAAAGATATATTGCACAGGCAATTCAAAGTATCCTGAATCAAACTTATAGCAATTTCGAACTTCTAATAGTAGATGATTGTTCTTCGGATAATACCGTTAATGAGATTATGAAATTTGATGATAGCAGGATCAAATTATTGCAGAATCAAATTAATCAGGGCGTCGTAATCACGAGGAACAGAGCTTTGCAGGAGGCAACAGGAGATTTTATCGCGATAATGGACAGTGACGATATTGCGATCCCAGACCGTTTGCAATTACTAATAGACGAATTTATTAAGAGACCCGAACTCGCATTAATTGGCGGGCATGCAGATGTAATAGATCCACAAGGGATACCTACAGGGCAAAAATTTAAGGTAGAGACAGACCCTGACTTACTTCGGCATCTATTGTTTTTTGGCAATAACTTCACACACTCATCCGTTATGATAAGGATGGATATATTTAGAGAATTCAATGGCTACCGAATCCCTCTTGCGGAAGACTACGATTTATTTTTGAGAATTTCAACAAAGTACCCCGTAGCAAATCTAGATAAGTGCCTACTTTTATATCGTGATCATACTTCAGGCATTTCAAAAAAATATGCAGTAGAACTTGAAAATCAAATTTTACCGATAAAAGAAAATATTCTTTCTAGCCTCAATTTGCCCTCAGATATAAAGCATCAAAAAATGATAACACCTCCATTTGACTGGTCCGGCATTAGCATTGATGAATATAAAAGATTTTATATACAATTATTAAATCGCATTAATCCAACTAATCAATCATTATCTTTTAAAACATATCAATTTATTTTCCAAAAATGGTATGAGGTAATCATGAATAATTGTGGAAAAAAAGCTTTATTCTATTTCTTCTCTAAGCCCTTTTTTGGATGGAAATATATTACAGCAAAACAATTTAGAAGGGCATTAAAAAAATCTGTCAAGAATCTACTGAGTTAAACGAGTCACTCTCTTACTTTTATTGGATTAAACAGCAATAGAAAATCCATAAAAGATTTTAATAGACGATAGGAAATTTTAGATTTTTGCAAGTGTTCAAAATGGATCAATCGTCGAGACTTATTTTCTAGACGTTTGAGATCTTTCAAAGCAATATATTCATACCAAAATTGAGGATAATTTTTTTTTATAAAAACTTCTCTTTCAATCATATGTGTCGCAGAGTGGTAACTATCGGAGGAGATCCCATGTAAATCGTATTTAGCTAACAAAGCATCAATATAGATAAATGAACGCCTATGCTGGAAAAATAAGTTCACAAAAAATTGCCAATCAGAAGTAATTTTAAAAGAACGGTCATAGAAACCATATTGAAAGAACAAGCTCCTCCTAATGGCCGTAGATTGATGATTTAAGGCACTAAATAACCAAAAGGACAACGTAAGTTCCGCCGGTTGAATCAAATCAACATACTCCCCCGAATCATATATCCCTAACGTATTGCCATAATACACGTCTCCAGTCCCATCCACCCGCTCATCATAAATACCTAGCGTACCCTCGTCATAAAAAGTATCTCCACTATTCATAAATATCAAATATTCTCCGCTCGCGAGCATAATACCTTTATTCATGGCATCATAAACTCCCTGATCTGCTTCGGAGACAATTTGATCAATTTGACCTTGATAGACAGCAAGCACCTCCTGGCTACCGTCGTTACTCCCCCCATCAATTACGATAAACTGAAAATTTTTGTACTTTTGAGTTACAACACTATTTATCGTCAATTCCAGCCCCTTACGGTTATTATAATTAATGGTAATTATTGAAAATTTAAAATTGTTACGCTTACTATCCAAAACCTTTATCCTTATTTTTTACTGTAAATTGCTATATTTGAAATAATAATTTACAACAAAAATAAAGAATATCAATTTATAAAAATAAATTTAGTATTAAGTCACACTACGTATAGCTTCTGCTTAAAAGGGCTAAGAGAACTTATTCATTACCTCAACCACTCTAAAAATATCATCCTCCGTATGTCCGTAAGAAATTGGAAGGCTCAATATAGTTTGATGAATTTTCTCAGAAATAGGATATCTATCACCTGATAAAATTCCCTTCATCGCTTTTTGTTGATGTGGAGCTATTGGATAGTGAATTTCCGTACCTATTTCATTATCCAATAAATACTGCTTCAACCGATCACGTTCAGGGTGACGAATTGCAAAAATATGATAAACATCTTCCTGTAAAGGTTGTATGACGGGAAGAATAAAATCAGACTTTAACTCACTTAGGTAGATTGCTGCCAAGCTCCTTTTGTGGGCTGTGATCTTGTCTAGAAATTTTAATTTCACAGACAAAAAGGCTGCTTGCAGCTCGTCGAGCCGTGAATTATAACCTACTTCATCAAAGACATATTTAACAGACGAACCATAGTTACGCAGTGTCCGAATCGAATTATTCAGTTTATCATCCTTACATGTTATGGCTCCAGCATCCCCTAATGCGCCTAAATTTTTAGTTGGATAGAAGCTGAACGCCCCAAAATCGCCAAATGAGCCTGCCTTTTGGCCATTGTAGCTAGCACCATGCGCTTGGGCACAATCTTCAATTACCCGCAGATCATATCTGCTCGCTAAAGAAATAATTGGGCTCATATCACAAATCTTGCCATAAAGATGAACGATTAAAATAGCTTTAGTCCTTTCTGTAATAGCTGATTCAATTTTTTTAGGATCAATATTGTAGGTTGTCACATCGGGTTCAACAAGTACAGGTTTTAGGCCAACCTGCATAATGGCCAGGATTGAAGCGATATAGGTATTAGCAGGAACTATCACTTCATCGCCGGAATTAAAGCCGAAATAGCGCAATGACAAAACTAACGCATCTAATCCGGAGGCTACTCCGATGCAATGTTGCACACCACAATAATCCGCAAATGTCTGCTCAAATTGTTTCACTTCTTTCCCCAAAATATACCAGCCTCCATGCAATACCTCATGAAAAGCCTGCGTATACTCTTCCATAAACTCCTTATTGACTTGCTGTAAGTTCTCGTAAACTATCATGTATAAAATAGGGTTCGTAAATATAATCTGTTGAATCAAAATATTCAGAAGCAAGTACCATAAGAATAGCATCTTCCGAAAAATCAAACATCTGATGCCAATCCTTTGGTTCTAAAACTAAGCATTGATCTGGTGAATCCAATTCAAAAACTTGTTCACTATCTCCATCCTGATTGTAAATCGCGCAACTTCCTTTCAGACAAATTGCTGCCTGTACAGTTTTATGATGCCGATGTCCGCCCCGTATGGATCCGTCCACCCCATAGATATAAAATAACCGTTTCATATCGAATGGAATTACCTTTTCAATCACCGTTAAATTTCCACGCTCATCGGTGAATGTTTTTAAGTCAATTTTATAAGCCATTATCTTAAGAAATAGGATTGATGATAATATTCTCTAAATTTGCCAAGTACGTATAAATTGAACATACGGCGTAGCGATTTTCTAATACGCGGAATTTCATTCATTTCATGAAATTTTTGTACGCGCGATATAGACTGTATTTCGCACCCTGAACTTTTTAATGCTTTTACATAGGGCTTATACAAAAAATGGATATCATTATTACTGATTAAATTACGCCCTGCGAGGGTAAAAGAATTTCCTTCTGCGTATTTCAAGGCATGAAAATGATAGAAGATTACAGGAAAATTCCTTTGGCTTGAAAGTTCCTTGCCCCAAATTTGCCCCATTTTATGTTCAAAATCATATTGTTGAACATTCCAAGGAGCCACCCCTCCACCCAAATGCGCTAGAACATGAACTCCAGAAAACTTAGATGGCCATATATCCAAGTATTTTTGGTCACCAAACCTGCCCGGTTCTCTACGATTATAACACCATTCTATACACGCTTCACGCCACCAATTCAAGACGGCCATACCTTCATCTGAATTCTTAAAATAAACAAACTGCACACAGTAGGTTCCTCCCGATTCACTGTCTTCATACATTGGGCTATAACGATGTGGAGTTATAATTACTGAAGCTCCTTCTGCCTCCTCAATAAGCACTCCAGGATCTGCATAGAAAAACAAATCTGCATCCAAGTACGTACAATTGGATAAATCAAATTTTTGAATGCTATATAGAATAATCGAGGGCGTACATGTCCAACAATATTCTCCCGTAGTGCGAGTGGATTTTATAGCCAGTAATTGCTCATCTTCAAAATCACATAATCGGATGATAGTAGCTTTATTCAGCTTTAATTCAGACAAAATGCGATAACAATCGTCATCAAATGCAAAAATATAAAGATGAAAGTTGCTCGAATATTTCTCCAATGAACGGTACATCGCTAAGCCCCTCGATAGATATAACGAATTAAATAGAGTACAAAAATTATTCATATAGTATATACTTTTCAAAACTTCCTGTATTATTATTTGTATTCATACGCAAGCCTGCTCATTGCCCAAACACAATGAACCGGAACAACAAGCGTTATTATTTATATTAGTATAGAATCAAAAATTTTAATCATGGACAACAGTAAAAAACTTTATATCATCCGACATGCCAAAGCCGAAACTATTCCGGGCATAAACGATTTTGATCGCGCACTTACATCCGACGGCATACAACACGCAAAACAAGTAGCGGCTAAGCTATCGGCAAAATTGACTCTCGATGATAACAGTATTGTGATCAGTTCACCAGCCAATCGTGCACTCCAAACAACACGTATTTTTCTGGATGTCATGGGCTCTTCTTCTTTTGATATCCAAATTGAAGAAACAATTTATGAATGTACATACAAGCATCTGCTATCCATCATAAATGCGATCCCCGATCATATCAATCATGTACTGCTCTTTGGACACAATCCCACGTTGACTGATCTAGTGGAATACCTGACCCGAAAAGCGGCCTATTTACGCACCTCATCCTGTGCAGAGATCAAGCTCGATGCAGGTTTTACCTTTCATATGCTCAGCGGCAATTGCGCCGATCTTGTGCAAATAATTGATTAAAATTCTATCAAAGAACAAACTTATCTTCAGATAAGATCAGCTTATCACTTACCCGCATTTGATTTCATTGCCTTATCAATCACCAAAGGCACTGAAATCAAATCCAGATCATGCGAATACACCACAAACTTCTCGACCCAACAAGGATCAAATTTTTCCTTAAATTCTTTTAGGCCCTTTGGTTGACGGAAGTAAGGATTATTTTCATATAGAAAACTGATCAAACGTTCAACAAGCCCTTTCTTCTTGTCAAATCCCGAAAAAGGAGCCAGTCCCATATTTAAAAAAGAATAACCTTCCTCTTTGCAATACGCTAAAAAACGGATAATCAATACATCCATATTTCCGCCTGGCGCATCTTGCAATTTCCGGATAAGATCATACGTCGCCTCGTCCGGAGCATAATTGGGAATGATATTCAAAAAGGCCAAAATGCGCCCTTCGTTATCCTCCAAAGTAATTACATGGCTATTTTTAATCTTACCAACATCGAACATGCCTTGCGAAAAAACACGTTCTGAACGCTTCATGTCTCTCAACCAATGATCCGACACAACCTGCAGTTTCTGAAGCAAACCATTGGATAACGGTGCGCGATATAAATTCGAAACAAAACCTTTTTTTTCAATGCTATTCACCGCATTTCGAAGTGATTTACGTTTCTTTCCTTCCAGCGAAAAATTATCGACATTGACAATGGCCTCTTCTCCGATCAGAAAAGATTTTTTACCCAACTGCTTAAAAATCCCTAGATGCCTACCGTCAACGCGGTAATAGGCTGTTTTTAAACTCGATTTGCGACAATAGCGTTCGAAGGAATTAATCAATTCTTTCATCGCATCTTCAGTATCCTCACAAACGGGTCCTTCAAGCACCATCGCAAAACCATAACATTTTTTATACGCAATAAAGCCCGTCCGCTCCGTGTTAAAGAAAAGATCTTTATCCCCATAGGTCTTAAAATAATCGACAGGTGATTTACCATAACGCTCCAAGAGGCGCTGTGCAATTTCAATCTGCCCATCTACTTCTTCTTCCGATAACTGACACGGATTGACCATCCAGTAGAACAATGCAGACAGACTGATCACACTAAAAAAATTAATGGAATACAAAAAATACTGTCCTATCGTTGTCTGAGGTTCCGCAACATCACCATTAAGTAGCATAAAACCGTGCAGTGTGCTGCTTACCGCATTTAAAATGGTAAAATCCATATTAAAATGCTTCGCATTCAGAAAATAAAACCCAGTAATTCCATACAACAGCACAACCCCAATAAGCCACAAAACCAAGCTAAGATTTAAGGAACTGAATCTCCTATTACTTTGTACAAAATAGTGTTTTGATGAATAAAGGAGCATCAACAGCACCAAAAAAGCGAACCAGGCTTCTTCAAAATCCAGCCCTTTGGAAAGATTAGCAACAATGGAAAGCGAACATAGCGCAACCGCAACATACCAAGCCATACGTAGCCCCTTCAACAGAAAGCCGGAGCACATCACCAATAATATACCGAAGAAAAGTACCGCTGCATTTGAAAAGTTTAAAGCATCATAGGATATGAATTGCTTTAATGCCGTGACACGGCTATGGATGGCTGGGGTCAAGACAGAGATGATATTAATAAGCCCCATCACAAAAATAAAAACTGATGGAAGTATCCGAACAAAGATGTTGTTTTTATTCACGAAGAAACTAATTCCCCCCAATGCTAATGGACCCCAAAACTCAAATAAACGATATAAAAGGGATATAGAAATAGCCTGTTCTTCGCTGTAGCCAAACTTACACAGCATGACAACCATAGATACTTCGATTAGTCCCACCCCCTTCATCAATGGTGAAAAACAATAGACCAACGTTCCGACAGCATACGTTACCGTACAGGCCAATAGCGATGTTTCAAAGCCTAAAGCAAGCATAGCAATATAGATATGTAAAATCCCTACTAGCTCAATGACTGTCGCCCAAATAAGACTTTGCAATACAGCCCAAAAATCTACACCCTTTTTATGGAGTTCATCCCAGGTACCTGCAACTGAGGAGAAATGACGTACTGTAAAATTGTATGCTACTCCCCCACGGTAAAATGATCTGCAGTACCAGCCAAACCCCAGCAATAGAACACTAAAAACAAGCATAATCCCGATGATCTGCACATCAAGACCTGCGATTCCTACAAACAGAAAAACAAAAAGGCAGAGTATAAATAAGGACACTAGGCTAATGACTGCGTAGATAACAGAAGAAAGATTGGCGTTTGCATCATCAATTCCCTCCTGATTAACTTCTTTCTTAAAGAAAGCCAGTGAGGTAAATCCGCCTACCGGAAGAAAGACACTGATAAAGTTTCTCTTCAGAAATAAACGGGTAGCTCCACCTAGTGATAGCTTCTGTTGCAAAGCCTTAAAACTATAGACATAGACCAAACCTTGCATTGCGATGTATGCCAAAGAAACCACGATCCCGATTGCGACCCAAAACAATGAACTTGACTGGATAAGCCCTACCGACGATGCCAACTCCTGTCTCTGATTTGCAAAAAAATATACGGCACCCAAAATGACCGATAGGCCCAATAAGGATTTCCAGATCAACATTTTGTTTTTCATCAGCATAATTACCTCTCAAATTGACAAACCCAATTATTTCGTTTTTCTAAATCACTTTTACTAATGACATCATTACCTTAAAATAGTCCCAAGATTATTTGTCTTTTTTAGCGTATTAAAAATCAATACCGATCTTTGCCCTTACGCCCCAAGGAGATACACCTGGATTATCCAAATAAGTAAATCGACGCACCAGATCGACACGTAGAATTTTAAAGATATTACTCAAGCCGACACTCCCTTCTATATAAGCCCCATTATTGAGGGAGAACAGCTGCGGTTCGCGAGGATCCTTGGGTAATTCATCAAAACTTTTCGTGTATCTATTGGAGGCGTCGACAGCTCCATACAACATCTTTACAGAGGCGATCTCCCGGAGATCCAGTTTTTTCAGAAGCGGAACTTTATTCAGAAAAAAACCATTAAATGAATGTTGAACCAATAATGAAGCATACTTATCGCTCATAAACTCCATTGAATTCATCAAATTGTATGAATTGAGCTGATACGAATAGGTCTGATTTGCACGGTGAATAATCATCAGGGGATAAGGAACTTTCCCAAATTGAATGCCCGACTCAAGCACAACATCCGCAAAACCAAATTGGGAGGCAAAAAATCGCTTATTGGCATTTAATATAAAACGTTGGTAGTTATAATCTCCACCCAATAAACCTTTCACGCCAACCTGTGCGGCTAAGGTAAAAACAGGCTGACCTGTATTGATAATACGCCGATAACGTTTCCCCTGGTATAGTTTCTCATGTGGAGCCCAGCGAATTTCTCCGGTGAAAGCAGAGGTCCACAGCTCATTGCCGTTACTTCTTCTAAAAGCTCGACGATCAAACTCCAATATGCCACCTGGGCTTAGGATTTGATTAAAGAACCCTACTTTAAAGGATAGATGGTTTTCAAATTCCTGCCAGTATTCGATCTGCCTCCGCTGTAGATAAAACATTTTGTCATTTTCCCCTCTTCTGAATGAAAGCAAAAAATTGTCATTATCAATAAAATTTAGATCCTGTCCCGGCACCTGCACCTCTTTACTAACCTTAGCAGAGACTAACTTTACAGGAAATTTGTAGACCGATTCTCCGTTAAAGGAGTAGGTGGCACCCATATTGTATTTCCATTTCCTGTCTTTCGTACCATAGGCACCATAACCATCCAGGACCAATGTCTTGCTAAAAAGATCCGTTGTGTTGCCGCCGAACTTAAATCGGCTTCCTTCTACCGGATTAAAACTATAAAATGATGGTACTGGCCCTATTTCGATAACACCACGTCCATAATACCCCGACATGATAAAGGAGCCCAATGCCATCAAGTTTTTAAAAGATTTTGACTGTTTTAAGCTATCAATATTCGTAAAGGCCTGCTCCTCCAGCCTACTCAGTTTCTCAGGTCTTGCAAGATTCCAGTCAATCCCATTCGGATTCTGTGGCCCTGTCCGTGTCAATGCTTTACCATTGACAGCGAGCTGTGTTTCATTGGAAGCTGATCTGCTAGTCACTTTCTCCCCAAACAAGCCCATACCATCCTTAAAAATCCCCATGTCAATGGTGAGGACTCCCCGACTTAGAAAAAAACGATGCGCTAGATTTTCCGAATATTTCAATACAATATTGAGCCCCTTTACCCAATTGATATTTGTTGCCTCGTTGATCGTTAATTCAGCCTGATCCAACGCATAACTGCCATCCAATCGGATGAAAATATAACCCGAGAAGAGAGCATCTTCTTTATTCCTTGGCTCTACGCGTATTTTGGCATGCCAAGGTTTGCTGTCCTTCAACGTATCAACCAAGTAATATTTATAAAATGTAGGGCCCAATGTTGCTATAGGGCTTAAAAAACGTCTATTCCCAATAGAGACATCTGTATCATAGATGTCTGTTTCTCCATAGATTTTATCCAAATACTCATCAATACCGTCTTCATCCAGGTACTGATCTACGCGTGACTGATTCTCACCCAGTAAAACAAAGCTGTTACCTTTAAGAGCATCCAATTTTCGCTGACCAATTTTCTCATCCATAAATATCGGGACCAGCGACCTACCTGGATATTTTAGCGTATCCATCCCCTGTTTTAAAAATCCGAAACGTTTGAGCAAGCGGGATTTATCCACCTTTTGATTTTGGATAGACAAGGACATCGATAGCTTCTCATATTCTTGATAGCTACCGGCTGTTCCATTTAACGCATTATTTTCATCTCTTTTTTCAATTACTTTACGGATTAAATCTACTGTTGGATTATGTTTATTCGTGTATTTTCTTTTTTTAGGCGCATTCACGACAACTTCATCGAGACTTTGTTGTTCATCTTCCAAACGGATAATAAGAACTTTCTTGCCCTGTGCGACACTCATCGGGAATACCTGTTTTTTATAGCCAACCGCACTAAATAGTAACTCCCAGTTATCAGGTACTGCCGGCAGCTGAAAGTGCCCCTCTTTATTTGTTGCTACAGATTTTGCCGTATTGGAAAGCTTTACAGTAACACCTTGTATAGGTTTTGCCGTTGAGGCATCGAGGACAATCCCTGTTAATGAAGCTCCTTGTCCAAATAGTCGAGAAGTAAAGAACAATAAAACCAATAAAAAACGATATTGCATAAAAAAAACCTTGCATCTAAATTCAGTAGGATGACAAGGTTTTTATAAAAAGGTCCTAATAGGAATGCTATCTTAATCGAATTGTATTATAAATAGTCTTAAAATCGCGATTATAATTATGCGGCCCCGCCAGTACATCAACCTTTAGTCCCGCATTGCGAAACATTTTCACGAGATCTTCCTCGCCCTCTTTACAAAAGACATAAGTAGAAGGAAATTGCTTTAGCCTCAAGACTTCAGCAAGCACTTCGTAACCATTAGGCTTCTGTTTCCAGTTGAGCATAGTCGATACGGTCACCTCGAAGCTCGCATATTGATCCGGTGACAAATAGGTAACATGACGGATTGACTTTTTCAATGGATCCGAGAAATTACTCAGGACAAAAGGCAGCACGCCTGCCGAAAATGAATGTCCAACCAAATAAATCTGATCACAATCCCACTCCTTTTTGAAATGGTCGATATACCGTTCAAATTCTCTTCCTGCTTCCTGTGGATTTTTCTTTTTCCAAAAATATTTTTTTGCATCGATGACCAAACGGGGATATCCTTCCTGGGAAAAATAGGAAAGAAGACTTTTGCTAAAATCATTATAGCCGCCGTCGCCCGTAATAAATACAAGCATTGTTTTTTGTTTGCTGTTTATATCCTTAAGTGGTATAACATAATTTGGAAAAACCTCAGCCTTTGCAGATGTTATGGCTAAGCATAGCCAGAAAAATAGAAATAGGATTACCCTTTCTGCTCTATATTGTGCAGTTTTCATATGTATAAGTATGTATAAATATTTGCTTTAAATGACTTGAATATCCTCGATCCACCGATCTTCCATTGTGCCTGTTTCCAGTTTTAGATCTTGAAAAAATCCTATTTGCTGGTTCTAATGTCCTTCATTGGAATTGATTTACGCACACCGTCCATCACATAAAAAAAGCCAAGGGCATTATTCGAAATATTACCTTCAACATTGGCAGGTACTGCAGACAATAATCCTTTCCATTCAGTCTCCTGAAATAGATTATAAATAAAACGGGAGTAACGTGGCGATTCAGAAAACTTAGAGACGATTAAACTGTCCTTCAACGAAACTTCATAGTTATAGGTCTTCCCAAGTAAGTTATTCAGTACATTGGGTGCCCCCAAACGATAACTGTAGCTAAAAGGAGAGCGAAAAGAGGAAATATCATCGTCTGAAAAATCCTTTTTTGGTAAAATAAGCCATTTGTTTGAGGTTCGCATTCCAAATAAATGTTTGCTGACCTTTACTTCCCAAGTATTATTCACTTTACTTTTTTCTACCGGTAGAAAGGCATTTTCAATTGGTACCACAGGTATCAATTGATCTTGTGCTTCATACAATTTTCCATTCAAAGTAATTGTAAGCTGAAATACATTCCCTACTGTATCTTTCAGATTGAAAAGCTCACCAAGATAAAGTCCTTCTCCCAAATCCTTGAATTCAATCATATTGGGGCCATTCGTGACACGCACGGAAGCACCACTAATTCCTATAGTACCTGTGTTAGATTTCATTCCATCCAATTTCTTCAATTGGATATACTGCTCTTTGTACATCGTATTAATCCCCCCCTCGACAATCATATCGTACGATTGTCCTTCGTCTACCGCTGATTTCTGACAAGAAACCACTAGAAAATAAGTAACAAAAATCAACAAGAGCCTCATATCAATCAAAATCTCATTGTATAACTAATTGAAGGTATTCTCCCAGAAAATGATGTTTTCTGAATAGCTAAGTTCCCATTGCTATCTTCGGAAAAACTATAATAGAGCGGATTACGCTGATCAAACACATTATATAATCCAAAATTCAAGGTATGTCTTCTACCACGTTCCCGCTGTTTGATCGTTTCCAGATCCACCGAACAATTCAGGTCAAAACGACTAAATGTAGGCATACGATGGGAATTACGACTTGAATACACTGGAACATATATGCCCTCATATTCCATAAATCCTACCGGATAGGTTAAGGGCCTTCCGGTATGAATTGTATAAAAAGCATTGAGATGCACCGACCTTCCCAAATCGTAGGACAAGTTGCTCTTAAGCACATGTGGAATATCGAAGTTAGCCGCATACTCTTTTCCTTTATTGATGCCATTGATCTTACGAAAAGATCTCGACCAACTATAGAAAATACTACCCATAAGGTCACCGATACGCTGATTAACAGATAATTCAAGTCCATAAGCATGCCCCTTGCCTTGGCGCAGCTGCGTTTCGATAAATGGGTTGAGTATCAGTTGCGCATGATCGATCAGTTCGACCTGATTGCCCATCTTCTTCCAATACCCTTCGAGTCCAATATTTCCATGATACAATAATCTGTTGATACGAAAAGAAATAGCATCAACATATTGTGGTTTAATATTTAATCCTGCCGGCACCCATGCTTCCAATGAGGAAAAAGCAAGTTCATCATTCTGTAATAACTGCAAATATTGATAACTCCGATTATAAGCCAATCTGAAAGCATAGTCATTGCCCATTTTATATTGCAAGGACAGACGTGGCTCTAAACCATAATACGACTTTTTCTTGTCGGCATCGTTCGACAATGGCTTATACGAGCTGCCTTCCAATAAATAATAGCGTCCAAAGGAGGCATTAAAAAAGGCATTCGCCCGCATTCCCGCAACGATCCGGAAAGCTGAATCGATCTTCCAATTAAAAGAAACATACCCCGTATAATCATAAGCTTGCGCCCTAAAAATATTATCTTCCGTGTTTGAATTTATCGGTGATATCTCTCCGGGATTGAAACGATGTAAGGTTCCCTGAAGACCAAAATCCAACGTGCGGTCCAATCCCATAAAATACGTAAAATCGGATTTCAAACTAAAGTCACGTATCCGTGTCAACCAGATTTGATTGTCACTCGATTCGGGTTTACTGACATCCAATCTATTATGATAATCACTGAATATGGCCGAAAGGTTCATAAACAACCGGTCACTATGCACATGGTTCCATCGCAAAGTAGACGTCCAGTTCCCCCAACGGTTGGTATTTCTATTCGGTGAAATAACTTTATCCTGCCCATAGTAACCAGAAAGGTAAATCCGATTTTTCTCGTCAAAAGAATAATTGAACTTCACGTTATAGTCACTGTACTTACCTTTGACATTAAACAACCGATAATCCGTATTAAAAGCATTTAATATACTTCCCCGCGCAGTGGCAATGAAGGCACCTTTTCCCTTTTTTATAAAGGGCCCCTCGGCACCAATGCGAGCAATCAATAGACTTGACCCACCAAAAACATGAAAAGCATTGGCATCGCCATCTCTGGTACTCATATCCATGATGGAAGATAGACGCCCCCCTAGATTGGCAGGGATAGCATCCTTGTAAAGTTGTGTATTCTTCAAGATGTCCGAATTAAATACGGAAGTCAGACCGAACAGATGGGATGGGTTATAAACAACAGCTTCATCCAATATAATAAGATTCTGATCTTTACCACTCCCTCTTACGAAAAGATTACTGCCGCCTTCTGTCAATCCGTTAATTCCATTTTGCATCTGTAACACTTTCATGATATCGGCCTCACCTTTATAAAAGGCATTTCGTCGTGCTCGCGACCAATTGATCTTATCTGTGAAACTTCCCATATGCTGAGCCGTTAACGAAGAGTCAACCTGAACGACTACCTCGCTCAAATTAAAATCCACAGGAGCAAGTTTAATGACAAGATAATCATTTTCCAAATTGGGATTTAATGTTACGATCCTTGTCTTATACCCCAGATAGCTCACATAACAGCTATATTCACCCTGTGGTAAAGTCAGTGAATAGAATCCATACTTATTACTTAAACTGCTCTTACCTTTCTCGGCAATCAACAAGGTCGCTCCAATCAAGTTTTCACCACTTAGACTATCTACAACTCGCCCCTTTATGGTAAAAGTTTTATCGTCTTCGTAGAAGATCAGCGCCCTATTGATAATCGTAAATCCAACATTTGAATCTTTCAGCAAATAATTAAGAACCTCTTCTAAACTCGATCTATTAAATGATCGACCATAAATGATGTCCTTGTTAAAAATCTGCTCATCATAGGACATGGATATATCGTATGTTTTATGAATTTCGGCTAATATCTGAATAATCTGTTTGTTATGTGTGTCAATTGAAATTCGCCAATCCGCAGGAGAATTCTGTCCCATGGATTTCGAACACATGACTATAACCAACCAGCATAAAAAGAGCAGACGATACAATATCCTATCTTTCATATCAGCAACGCGAAGAGTCTATTCGTAGATACTATATCCTTTTTTACCCGATTTCCATTTCACGTTTAGGGTCTTGGACAGAATCTGAACGATCTCATTGAGCGTTTGCCCATCAAAATACATGCTGAGTTTACGTGCTTTTAGACTATCTCCAACGACAGTAATATTTGCCCGAAAATGTTTTTCTAGATCCGCGCAGATGCTGTCCAACCGAACATTTGAGTAGCTCAACTTTTGTGCGACATCTGTCTCATTGTCCGCTTGCAGATCGATTTTGGATAAGGAAGCTGTTTGTCTTTCATACAGTCCCTTTTGATTTTTCTTTAAAACAAGTTCCTTTGCATGATCGCCCTTTCCACTGCTCAAGGCTACACTTCCCTCCTTAACAAGGACTTCGACATCATCTTCCAGTAAATTGACTTCAAAGGTAGTGCCGATATCACGCACATAATTATGTTCAAGATCAACCACAAAGGAGTTTCCTGTCTGATGTTTGACATCGAATAGTGCTTTTCCCTTTTTGAGCTCAACAGTTCTTTGCTGTGGAAATGTCCTTTTGTTGAACATCGCCTCGGCTCCGGCCTGTAGTGTCATGATCGAACCATCGGGAAGTACGATAGGCTGCTGTGTTTCCGATCCGTATAATCGGACTTCATACCCCATCCAACGGTCAAAGTTCAGGTAACCGGCAAAACCGACCACGAACAATACGGCGGCAGCCACAAATTTCATCCAGGGTTTCCAGATCGTTTTTACGGATATAGCAACATCTTGTCGCTGATCGTCACCAGCTTTATCCAGCTGCCGACTAAATTTGTCCCATTGGCTGTCGGTATCTACATTTTTATAATGTTCCAAAACCATAAGATCGTCCGCTATTGCTCTAATCTCATTATAAAACTCATGGTTCTCTGTATCCTCAGAAATCCAATGTTCAAGCAACACTCCTTCCCTCTCGGAAATAGTCCCATCCAGCTCTTTCTGAATCAAGTCATAAGGAATAAATCTTGAAGTATTGTTTTCTTCCATATTTATAAGATAATAAACTGGACAAAAAGTCCCAATGAAAAAAATAAAAAGCCGATCAGAAGTAGTAAAAATGTTTTTTGTTTTGCCAAGGCAACCCGGATTTTATCGTAAGCAATGGTCAGATGGTTTTTCACAGTTTTAATGGAAATTCCCAACTGGTCCGCAATTTCCTGCTGTTTCATCTTTTCATACTTACTCATGAGAACAATTTTTCGACACTGTGGCGGTAACCCTTCCAGTAAGCTTTCGATCATCAACAATTTGGATTCGTAAAGTGCGGCGCTATCAGTCTGATCCTCTTCATCTGTCAGATCTAATTCCTTGATATAATCGTTGCTTCGTTCCAACAAACGCTGATTCTTTTTGATATAGGTAAGTGAAAGGTTGATAACACTGCGTGATAGGTAAGCTCCAAGTGATTGACTAATGGCCAATTTGCCCGCATTTTCCCATAACATCATAAATACGTCGTTGGTGAGCTCTTCAGCGATTGCCTCCTCTCGCACATACCGAAAAGACAAAATATATAATTTACGGAAATGGCTCTTATAAATAGCTTCAAAAGCATTTCTATCTTTTTGGACTATTTTCTTAAGCAAATCAATGTCATTTGACATAGGACTTCGGTAAAGCTAATAATAAACGTATGTAAAAATAATCAAATTCATCGGACATTTAATAACATCTAATTAATTTTCAAGCTATAAACGCTTGCCGACAACCAATTAGTTAACGCAACTAAAAAGTGAAACGCCACACCACAAAAAAGTTTCTCGTATTTTTTCTATTTTTGCAAAAACATAAAAATAATGTTAAAAAAATATTTTTTTATAAGCTGCATTTCTTTTATTTTCTTTTCTTGTACAAAAGAAAATTACCCTGAAACACCAGAAGTAATAAAACCTGAAGAAAAAGAAGCGGAATCCCTTACAACAAGAATGACCAAAAACATGGATGTTTGGACTGACAATAGGGTTATCAATGTATTTGAACAAGGGGAGATCCGTTTATACGAAAAAGATAATCATAAGGATCATTTCACTTTTTTTCTTTGGGAAAAAGAGGTTGTCGATTCAATTGTTTGGCATATCGATGATATTATGCATTACAGTTCAAGCGTTAGTCCTTTTCGTTATATGACAGGTGTCACATTCAACAAACCGGGCGATTACAAATTTAACTTATTGGTTTACAAAGATAGTAAGGTGGTCAAACAAGCCAACCTAACGATCAGGGCTATTGCTGGAAAAGATTTTTTCAATGTCAATTGGGAAAACCCACCCACAAGAAGCATTGTAGGCCAATCCTTTTCTTACAAAAAGGGTTACCGCATCGATCAAACTTATATAAAAGGGCAATACCCCTATAGCTATGTCAATCTCTATTATGGCGATCAATTTCGAAAACAAACACCTGAAAAAGAGAAAGAATATTTGATGGAAGTGGCACGCGAATCTTTTGGTAGCCCCACACTTACCACGACAAACAATCAACAGGCTGAACTTAACGATAAGTACAATAAGCTCTTCAAAAATAAGCTTAATCACCTGCCGATAGCAATTTGGGAAAGAGGTAAATCGTCAATCGCTTTAATTGGGACTCCGAAAGATGCCATTAAGACCTATCAGATCGTTGCAGAACCCAAATATTAAAAAACACATTTAAGCCTCCATCATGGAGGCTTTTTTACTACCTTCGTCTTATGGCGAATCAATTGCAATTTGAAAATTCACCCTACCTTAAACAGCACGCACACAATCCAGTAGATTGGATGCCCTGGGGACCGGAAGCTTTAAAAAAGGCAAAAGACGAAAATAAACTGATCATCGTAAGCATTGGCTACTCGGCTTGCCATTGGTGCCATGTGATGGAGCGTGAAAGTTTTGAAAACTCAGCCATCGCCCAAACCATGAATAGGTTTTTCGTATCAGTCAAAATCGACCGTGAAGAACGCCCCGATATTGATCAAGTGTATATGCTTGCTGTGCAACTGATGACCAATGCAGGGGGCTGGCCATTGAATTGTATCTGCCTGCCCGATGGGAGACCCATTTACGGTGGTACTTATTTCAAACCGCACGACTGGCAGAATATCTTATTGCAAATTGCACAAATGTGGGCGGAGAAACCCGAAGTTGCATTTGACTATGCCGAAAAGCTAAACAATGGCATTCAAAGGGCAGAGAAACTTCCCATCCTCCCTATTCCAGAGCAATACACGATCGACGACTTAAATGAAATTATTACCCCTTGGACCGAAACCTTCGATAAAAAAGATGGCGGGTATAAAAGGGCGCCCAAATTTCCGCTTCCAAACAATTGGTTGTTCTTCCTAAAATATGGCGTACTTTCCGACGATCGGGAGATCATAGATCATGCCCATTTTACGTTAAAAAAAATCGGATCTGGTGGTATATACGACCAGATCGGCGGCGGCTTTGCACGCTATTCGGTCGATCACTATTGGCATATTCCTCATTTCGAAAAAATGCTCTATGACAACGGACAGCTACTGTCCCTTTATGCCGAAGCCTATCAACAAAGTCAAGATCCGTTCTATAAGCGGATTATCGAAGAAACGATAGACTGGGCCGAACGGGAGATGCTAGTACCAAACCATGGTTTCTATAGCGCATTAGATGCAGATAGTGAAGGTATTGAAGGGAAATACTATTCCTTCTCCAAAGCCGAATTTGACTGCGTACTGGGCGACGATGCCCCCCTACTCGAGCAATATTTTAACATAACCGAAGCGGGCAACTGGGAAGAGGAAAAAACCAACATTCCTATTTGCGCCATAAATGCAGACCAGTTAGCAACAAAGGTCAATATGTCAGCTGACGAATGGGCAGATTTTTTAAAAATTTCAAAGAAAAAATTATACGACTATCGTGAAAAACGAGAACGTCCAGGGCTCGACCACAAGCAATTGACAAGCTGGAATGCGCTATTTTTGAAAGGGCTCATCGATGCCTACCACAGTCTTGGAAACAACCATTTCCTTGAACTCGCTTTAAACAATGCCGAGTTTATATGCACCCATCTTATTCAAGACGATCTCCAGTTATTGCACCAACCAAAAGACAACAATAGGATAATTGAAGGCTTCCTAGATGACTATGCATTCACGATTGAAGCCTTTATTGCATTATATGAGGCTACATTTGAGCTCAATTGGTTAACCAAAGCACGACAGCTAGCCGATAAGGCCATTGCATTGTTTTACGATGGATCACAAAAAACATTCTATTACACCTCGTCGCAGGCAGAGGAACTCATCGCACGGAAAAGTGAAATTATGGATAATGTAATTCCCTCCTCTTCGTCGACGATGGCTCGTCAGCTGAAAAGATTAGGTTTGCTTTTTGATGATGAAAATTACATCGCCATTACAGACCAATTACTGGCAAACGTATTCCCTCAAATCAAGACTTATGGCTCTGCCTATTCAAATTGGGCAATATTATTGCTAGAAGAAATATATGGAATCAATGAAATTGCATTGACGGGGGATAAAGCGATGGCTTTCAAAAATGAACTCGGCAACTATTATATTCCAAATAAAATTGTTCTTGGCGGTACAGAAGAAAATCTTCCATTGCTAGAACATAGAGTCGGAAAGGAGACAAAAGCATATCTTTGTAAAAACAGGACCTGCAGTCTACCACAGGATTCAATACAAGCGTTAATAAATTATATTTAATAAACGGTAGCCTCGGGCTTCCAAAAATCAAAATCAGATGGCTATAAAAGCAAACGACGTCGTAGCATTGACGTACAGACTTCACACAGTAGAAAACGGTGAAAAAGTTTTCGTTGAAGAAACAACTGCAGAACAACCTTTGGATTTCTTATATGGTGTAGGTATGATGTTACCTAAATTTGAAGAAAACATCGCAGACTTAAACGTTGGTGATAAAATTTCATTTGAATTAGCACCGGATGATGCTTACGGTCAAAAAGACGACAGAGCATTCGCGCAATTGCCAGTAGATATGTTCAAAGAAACAGGTTTACCTCCAGTAGGAGAAGTATTGCCTTTACAAGACAACCAAGGAAACCAATTCCGCGCTGTAGTAGCTGAGGTTACTCCAGAAGTAGTTGTTGCTGACTTAAACCACCCAATGGCTGGCAAAACATTAAATTTCGATATCGAAATCTTAACTGTACGTCCTGCTACTGAAGAAGAGTTGTCTCACGGACATTCACATGGTGTAGACGGTACGCAAGGTCACTAATCTTGACTCAAGATAACTTCATGAAACAGGGCGCCAAATAGCGCCCTGTTTTGTATCATAAAAGCACAATCTCTACTTTTATTATTCCAGTCATGTTTCCAATTTAAACTCCAACAGCAATATTTTACAACTTTCAATAAAAAAATAAGAAAAGAACTTAGTAGCATATTATATTTGCTTAATGAAAGTAACAATTAACAACATTTTCCAAAAAGCTACACTCAATTATTTAACAATTGCTATACTTATTTTATTTTTTGGATGTAAAAAAGAGCCGAAAGAAGATGAAATTACTTCACCTATAACAGGATCTAGAACTGAATTCACTTTAGATTCTTTATACCTCTATGCAAAAGAAATATATCTATGGAATGATGCGCTTCCTAGTTATAGCGCTTTTTCACCTAGAGAAAAATATGCCCATATAACCTCTGAGATCAACGCAGTTAACACCGAGCTATTTGACCTCTCTCAATTTAAAATCAATGAGCAAACTAAACTACCCTATGAGTACCGAGGATTAATGAATCCAAAATATAGTTACGTAGAAACCAATTATAAGCAAAATGCGAAAGCAACGGTATCCGCATCCGCTGTCCAAAACAGTGGAATAATAGTCAATCATATTGACGATGTAACCTACCTTTATGTCCCATCATTCCCCCAATTAAATACGCTAAGAGCCGACTTGGACAATATATTTATAGATATAGCTAAGCAGAAACCCCGCACAATGGTGATTGATTTACGCTACAATAAAGGAGGATATATTGAAACGGCAGAGTATTTAGCTAACCTGATTGCCTCCAGTAAGCTGAATGGGAAATTAATGTATGTAGAGAGCTTTAACAATACGTTAAGTGCTGGAAAAGCAAAAATTTTAAAACATCAGCCCTATCTGGATATCAATGGGAATTATGTAAAAATCAATGGACGCCAGGCAACCATGGCCGATATAGACTTCAGTGAAAAAGGGAACACCTACTATTTTAATAAAAAAGGACAATTGGAGAGCGTTGAAAATATATACTTTATCACCTCGAGATCGACTGCTTCAGCAAGCGAATTATTAATTAGCTTATTTAAACCCTATTACAACGCGAAACTAGTCGGACAAAAAACGTTCGGCAAACCGGTAGGCTTTTTTCCCATTGAAATTGACAAATATTCCATCTATCTCAGTAGTTTCTTATTAAAAAATGCAACGGGCTGGTTTGACTATTTCGATGGAATGGAGCCAAATATTCCTGTTGATCTATCCATTAGCCCCAATCTTGGAGATCCCGAGGAAGTAGGTTTAAAAAGTATTCTTCGAGACCTTGGAGGAAATAAAACAAGTCTATTAGCAACAAACCACAAGAAATCTACAGGGGGCAGCCAGCACCACAGCAAAACACCAATTTCCAATCAAGAAATACCTCTTATTGAAAAAAGACTAAAATTAACTCTAGACACTAAGACCCTAAGAACACAATAAACTTAAAATCAAATATTTAAATATTACTAATATTAACAAAAAGTCACATAAATATTATTTAAATAAAAAAATCAATAAATATCATTGCAAAATAAAATTAGTTTCGTTAATTCGTACACAAAATTACAAAATAATGAAAAGAATTAATTTTATTTACACGTTGATAGTATCAACAATGCTTCTTACTAACTGTAAGAAAAATGAAATTTCACAAGACAAACTACTTAACAACAATTTAGAAAAACAAGCAAGTGGTGGTGATGGAAAATGGGACGTACTGGGCTACGGATATGATGCTACACAAGATATGCTTATAACCAATAGTATGAGCGATGTTTCCATTTTCAACATCAGTCAATTTGCTGTTGATTTTCAAGATAAAAATGATGCATCCAAAGTTGTTGGTATAGATGTAAATTCAGTAACAGGTGGGTCTTATGACGTTTTCACAGGTTATTCCGCATACGAATACATTAAAAACGTTAACAATAAGAAATCCTATGGTGGAGATGGCAATGTATCAATTCCTTTTGCAACAGACGCTGGAGGTAATAATAAACAATTATTGAACTTCAAAGGCAACTTTTCTAAAAATGACGAAGATTCCAATACCACAGCTATTTCATCAAGATTTTCCTATGCAACATTTGAAATGTGGCATAGAGTAAAAAGAATTCGATTTACACAAGATGTAACTACAGCAACACTTTTAACATATCTAACTCCAGAATTTAAAAATTATGTGGCTACTAAGACTGCAACTGAAATAGTAAACAGATATGGAACCCACGTTTTATTAGATATTAGCTTAGGTTCACGTGTGAGAATCAATTACAGTGGGGAAGCAAAAAAAGAAACTTCGGAAGTTAAGAAGGTATCAACAATAAAAGCCGGAATAGGTGCATCCGTGTTGAATATGTTTGGTATAAATATTAATGCTGATAAAACGAAAGAAGAGGTGACAAAACTTACTAACGAAACTAGCCAGAGACATTATAATGGAAAATACTACGGAGGAAACAACACAGGGACAAGTATCAGCTTTGACTCCGAGGGAAAACCTACTTCAAATTTCAATCTCGCATCATGGCAACAAGGAGTGACCGATAGAAATGCCGCTTTAATTAGTATAGATCGGTCCATGTTTATCTACGATTTTATTGCAGATCCGACAAAGAAAGCCCAAGTTAAAGCCGCGGTCGAGAAACACATTAAGGATAATCAAATTACTGAACTTGGAGAGGTTCCCATCTATGTGTATAATAATAAAAAAACAACAGACCACTATTTCTCAACAGAAAATGAACCTTCCATTAGTGGAGGTCAATATATTAACGAAGGCATAGTATTTTATGCATTTAAGGAACAAAAGCAAGGAACAGTCCCTGTATATACATACTTCAGTAAAGGCCAGTCTGCCCATTATTTATCAACAAGTAACCAACCATCAATAAAAGGTAGTTATTTAAATGAGGGCATTATATTTTACGCATATAATCAATTTGCTAATGGTAGAAGCCCAGTATATGCATATAGTGGAGTCTACGGAGGTGACTATTACTTCACAACTGAGAATCAACCAACTTTAGGAAATGGTGGATACAGAAATGAAGGAGTAGCTTTCTACGGAGTAAAAACAGACTAGAATAATGTTATAATGAAACGTTCATCTCGCAAAGATGGTGACCACAAAAAATCTTAACCTCTTTATGAAATATGAATTGATATCATATTTCATTATACATCAAAAGCCTTATTCCTCTAATGTAGGAATAGGGCTTTCATTTTGAAATTATAGACATACTATATTCATTTTGAACCTAAAATTATTCTGATAACTGAAATACTTAGATGCTCCAAACAATAGATGCACTTTATCAAAATTTAAGTCCTTCTTAAGACGTATAATTCCAAATGATATGTTTTCCTCTCAGAAATGACTACCTTACTCTAAAAATACACGATGCTAACATTTGCGGAAAAAGTAGTTTTATTCAATAAACATCTTCATTATCAAGGAAGTCTTCCCCCAGAGTTCAACGTAATTAACCCTTACCTTGATAACCCTGAGACATTGGTTGTGATGGAACAGTTCTACCACAAATATTACAATGATAATCTAACCAGAAAATTCATTATCGGCATTAATCCGAGCAGACACGGGGCGGGTGTAACGGGAGTTCCTTTTACGGATACCAAAAGACTAGCTAGTGTATGTGGCATACAAATGCATTCTGCGCATACCCATGAAATATCCTCGGTTTTTATGTACGATATGATCGAAGCTTATGGCGGCCCTGATATCTTTTACAAACAGTTTTACATCAATTCCCCATTTCCTCTCGCGATTGTCCGAGAAACAAAACCCAACAACTGGATCAATGCAAACTATTACGACGACAAGCAACTTTTTGACATGGTCCGCCACTTTATGTTGGAGTCTTTAAAACAGCACATTTCCATGGGCTTGGTGACAGAGGAGGTCTTTGTCCTCGGAAAAAAAAATGCAACCTTTCTCGCCAAGATCAACAAGGAAGAAAAGTTGTTTGGAAAAATGACCGTCCTCGACCATCCGCGCTATATTCAACAATATAAATCCAAAGACAAACTGCACTTTATCGATAATTATATCAACTTGCTAAGCGGCTTATAAATTAGAGGCGAAGTATTTATTTTTGCTGGCATCGTCATAAAGAATGATAACCTTAGACCCCTGGAGGAGCACTCCACGGCTGCGGCCCTTCAGGCGATTGGCTTCATTGGCTACGTTCACGGCGTAGACCTTCCCCGCATAAAATTTGCTTACCTCCGGAAAAATGGTATGCCCTACAAAGACTCTTTCAGCTCCATATACATGCATCAGCTTTTCTAACTCTGTTTGAGGCAATGGGAGATATTTTTCTTCTTTACGAACCATTCCGCGGTACCACAGTGGCCCCTCACTCCCAAATAAGAAAGTAGCAGCTTTCGATTTTTGCCGTTCTTCCTTCTGTTGAAACAGATGATGACGTACCGAGTCATTGACCGCCGAGATAGACCATTGAGGATCCAACATCGCTGCACTTAGTCCGGCATGAACAAACAAATTATCCCCGATCTTTTCCATGGTATTCTTTGTCTGTAACCATTTCCCCAGTTCGGTATTTACCGACCAAAACTCACGATAATCCCTACCTACCTTCTCTGCTAAAGCTTTGTATTTTTCTTGCGTATATTTACAATTTCCGCGTAAAACCATCTCTTCATGATTACCAAATAAAAAGTGGACCTGCCCCCCAACTTTTGCAGCCTCGTATTCAAGTTTATAGATCAACCAAAAGATAGGCAAAACATCTTTCCCACGGTCAAACACATCGCCTATGATGACAAGCTGATTGCTCCCAAACGTCCATTCGTAATTTAACCCAATGACCTTTTGCGCGTTGAGAATCGAATAAAAAGATTCAAAATCACCGTGCGGATCCGACAAGACCACAATCTTTTTGCTTGGACGATAGGACCAGGCAGGAGCCTCTATGGGATGACGCCAAACTTCAAAATGGTGCTTACCGTCTTCCGTTGAAACCTTAAAAGCTTTAATATGTTCCGATTTTTCGGACAACACCTGACCATGTTCCACACGGATACAACTACTGTCACCATTTTCATAAAAAAAATAAGGACCGTCAAACTTTCCCAATCCCAAAGTACTTTGAGCAACAACTCCCTGCACAGCGCCCAATAGAACAAACAAATACCAGATCACGGCGATTCCATAGGAACCACCGTGCTTTGCTTTTAAATGAATTTTCATAAGATATTAATATCCTTCATTCTGAACAATATTATTATTTGCATCAATTTCAACCCTTGGAATGGCCATTAAAGTTTTAAAAAATGTCCGATCAAAGGATTTTGTTTCCGGTCTCAATGAAGGTGAAACATGGGCAGCGCCCTTTCGTTCGATACGCATATTATTGCGCATGGCATCAAACAAACGATGCCCCTCCCCTACAAGTTCACGACGGCGTTCTTCCATAACGCGTTCTAAAGTAACTACACCACTAATAGATTTTGCCGGATTTGCACGTGTAACAATCGCATTCAAATACTTTAAAGCATTCGCATTGTCACCTAGCTTCACCGCCGATTCAGCAGCAATCAGGTAAGCTTCCGAAAGACGAAGCACCGGGATATCTGCAAACTCCGGGTTCTCCCCATCAGCTGTATTGCCCGGATACTTATTTAGATAATAATAATCAACTTGCTTGCTGGTATATTTGGTAATGATTTTATGACGTACATCGTTTGCATCATTCTTAATCAGATTCATATAATCATCCGACAGAATAATATCATTATACCCATTACGCCATAATAAATTGCCGATCCCCTCTTTTCCTGGCCCACTTTCTGTCTTTAGAACGGATAGTCCAAACAAAATTTCACTGGTAAAATCCTTTGACCAAACAGTGGCATACTCACTATTCGTCCACAGGATGTATTGCCCTTTTGTCGAACTCTGTGCCGCTTCCGCGTCTTTAATGAATTGATTTGTCAGCGCAAAAGCCTTTGCATGATCTCCCGTGTAGAGATAAGCTCTGGCGAGTAGTAGCTGAGCACCATATTTATTCAGCTTACCATTCTTTTTCGCTGCACTTAACAAGTTCACTGCGTTTTCCAGATCTTCTATCACCTGTTTGTAAACATCCCTAACCGAATTTCGCACCGGTTTATTGGTAGAAGCATGTTTCTCAGTTTCGATCGGTACGCCCAAAGAAGCGCCATTGTCTTTTGCATAGGGAGCTCCAAAAACTTTCACCAGATCAAAATGGGCCATTGCTCTAAGTGTGAGGGCCTGACCTTTGATATCTCTCAGCTCTTCCGTCATTTGGCCTTCTGGAACACCATTTACATAGGTCAAAATACCGTTGGCATTTCTTAATACACGATAGGGTTGATACCACAATGAACTAGGTGTATTATCTTTATTGAAGTCAAAAAGATAATACTTTGCAGCTCTTTTTGTATCACCATTAGCCAACATATCTTCTCCTGTCACATCCCCATAATAGGTCATTCTTGCGCCATAGTATTCATATCCGCGCATAATATCATAAATACCATTTAAGGCATATCCCGCATCACGAACAGATTTTATAGCCTGCGAACTTTCTGTTGATGTACTCGGTTGCGCTTTCTCCAACCATTGGTCACCGCATCCCACCAAAAGAGTGGAAGAGAGCAATACCATTGATAATATATTTTTCATAGTCTTTTTTTAGAATTTAACATCCAAACCAAAGGTTACTGTCTTCAATTTAGGGGACTCAAAATACACGATACCATTTACAGGTACTTCCGGATCATAGTTTTTGTAGGCTGCAAACGTCAATAGGTTTACGCCCGAACAATATGCCCTAATATTACTTACTTTGAGGCGACGCGAGATCTGCTGTGGCAAAGAAATACCAAAAGTCATATTCTTCAATCGAATATGATCCGTAGAATGGACACGACGTGTATTGGCCACACTACTCATATCGTAAGTATTCCCGACCATAAACATCTCGATATCGCTTACGTCACCAGGCTTCTGCCATCTCCGTTCATAATACTGTGGTATATTATCATAGCCAGTTTTTCCGCCTAGTTCAGTCTTGCTTGCACCACTGTCATAGGAGTTGCCGCCAAGTGAATAAGTCCAAGTGAAATTCAGATCAAACATCTTATACCGGAACGTATTGGCAAACCCACCGATCAGTTTTGGATCGACACTTTTGTAAAGAATACGATTGGCTTTAGTATAATCCTCTGTAATATCCCTTGATCCTAAATTTGAAGGGTCATTGACATAATATTGAGGTACCCCAGTCTCCCGGTTTATTCCAGCAAACTCAATAAGATAATAACTATACCAAGGCTGGCCTATACGATGTATTGACGTACCATCGCGTAATTCCTCACTACCATCGGCCAAAGCTATTGTCTTATTTTTGTTCATACCGAAATTCAAACTCGCATTCCATTTGAACGCTTTGTCACGTAGAATATCTGCATTCAGATCCACTTCGATACCCGAGTTTCGAATTGCTCCAATGTTTGTCAGGTAAGATCCGAAACCCGTTGTTAAGGAGGTCGGCATATCATTCAATAAATCTGATGACTGCCTTCTATACCATTCGAATGTAAGTCCCAATCGATCAAATAAACGAACATCCAAACCAATATTAAGGTTATTCTGTTTTTCCCATCTTAGGTTTGGATTTCCGATCTGTGTTTCCCTGATCCCCGGATTATTCCCATACGGATAGCCAAATCCTGTTAAATCCATGTAGGTGAAATAACTTGAAGGCAAAGTACCGTTTGTACCATAAGACACCCGAATCTTACCATCTGTCACCACATCATTCAAAGAGTCCATAAAATTCTCTTTCGTAAACTTCCATGCGCCTGACAGTGACCAAAATGTGCCCCAACGGCTGCTCCGATGAATCCTTGAACTACCATCCATGCGCACACTTCCTCCTAAGAAATACTTATCATCATAATTGTAGTTGGCGCGCGAAAGATACGACAGCAATCGCCATTCCGTATTCGACCCGGAAAGATCAGTGAGCACCGAACCATTGGAAAGTACAATCTTTTCTACCGAAGGGAAGTTATCTTTGGCCCCATCCATCCCATCTCTGCGGTAACGGTTGACTTCATAACCGCCCAAAACATCCAAATGGTGTTTCGCCGCAAATGTCTTGGTATAGGTCAAGCTATTACGCCACACCATTTGATTATAGTCGGTAAAACTTGTAGACAATGGACCATTTGTCTTCTCACCATCTGAAGTCCGCGGATCAGACCAGGAGTTGTATCGAGTCGTTGTATGATCTAAACTGAAGGTTGTATTGAAAACGAGACCATCCATAAACTTATAGTTTGCAAAGACGGTATTGAACGATCGATCTGCTTTTTCCCGACGGTAATTATACAATGATGATGCTTTCGGATTACGTGGACCATTGGAGAAAAAATCCAAAAAGAAGGTACCGTCTTCATTGTATACAGGTTCGGAAGCAGTCAGCTTATGACGTGATGAATAGATCGGTGATGTGTAAGTCCCGCCTTCCGAATTAACATCCTGGTTCACATTTGAATATAAAATATTAGCCCCAAGTTCTAGCTTGTCGCTCATTTTGTATTTCACATTCAAACGACCTGTTAACCTTTCAAAACCAGACTGATAAGACAAGCCTGTTTGGTTGGTATAACCCAATGATGTATAGTATGAGACTTTGGAATCCCCACCGGAAGCTGATAAGTCTGCGTTTCTAAACGGTGAATTGCGACGAAATAGTTCTTTTTTCCAATCTGTCCAGCCGCTCCAGGGTTGGGGTGCATATTTATCAATATTGTTTTGTGCAAAATTTTCAATCAGCGTTTCATCAGTCAACTTGTCGATATAACGCGCCTTGTTGCGAAGTCCTTCCAGCAGCATTTCGCGGCGTTGCGGACCATTCATTACCTCACGAAAATCTGTCGCTTGACTGGAAAGCCCATAGTCACCTTTGAACGAAAATACAGGTTTCCCGGCCTTGCCCGATTTTGTTGTGATCAAGATAACACCGCCTGCGGCCCGGGAGCCATAAAGCGAAGCTGCTGCCGCGTCTTTTATCACCGTAATCTGCTCAATATCTGCATTACTCAAGGTAGACATTACATCGAGGCCAGCATTGTTTGAACTGCTAGAAGAGATATCGCCCGACATCACTGGCACTCCATCGATAACAAAAAGTGGCCTATTGACTGCATTGATAGACCCCATACCCCGTATTCGAATATCCGTTGAACCTCCTGGCTGACCCGATAGGGAATTAACCTGGACTCCAGGTGCATTACCTTGGAGCATCGTCGAAAAATCTACTGCTGGTACATCTGACATACGCTCTGTACGTATTGTTGAAGCAGAGCCAGTATAGTCCGATTTCTTAAATGTACCATATCCAGTGACAACGACTTCTGCCAGATTCGATAGACTTGGATGCATGCTAACATTCAAGACATCTCCGTTCACTTCTACTTCTTTACGCTCATAGCCAACAAAACTAAATACCAGAATTGACCCTCTGCTTACAGCAATTGTATAATTTCCATTGGCGTCTGATGCAGTTGCTTTTTTTCCGCCCTTTACGGCTACACTTACCCCAGCAAGCACTTTGCCATCCTGATCGGTAATTTTGCCCTGAACAGGGCTTTGCTCTGCTAGCCAGCCTACATTTGTGAGCGGCGCATACTGCTCGAGACGACTGTTATCACTAATCTTCACAATAATAGAATTACCTTCTTTGATGTAGCTAAGTCCTCTAGAAGACAATAGTTCATTTAATGCTCGGTCTAAGGAGACATTATTAAAATCCACACTGACCTTAGGACTATTGCTGATAATTTCTGATTTACATAATACGGTATATCCAGTTTGTTTTTTGATTTCCCGAAATACATCAACAATAGGACTATTCTTCTTTTTTATACGCACCGTCTGAGCGAAACTTCCAGCTTGAAGCTGCACGATACTAAACAAAAGAAGCATAATAATCATTTTCATAATAATGAGGTATTTATACTTTTTCATTACATTTGGTTGGTTTTGTTAGTTTAATAAACAGTTGAGTAAGTTTTATTATATCTCGAACCAATTTGCTGGGGAAGTGCCACCTTCCTCAGCTCCTTAAAAGGACGAAATAATGATTTAATGTATTCTTATTTCATCAATTTCACCCTCCTTCCTTCAATCTGAACTTTTATTTTATCGTCTGTCATTTTGATAATCTTAAGTACCTTATCAAAATTGTCCAAACGCGATACTGATCCCCATAACCTAATTTTCGACACACTTGGAGCTATTTCGATATCAATATCATACCATCTCGCAATTTGTGTCAATGCGGTTCCCAAAGGTTCATCGTTAAATGTAAACTCATTATTTTTCCAGGCAATACTTTCCTCTACAGCGGCCTGCTGAACAGAGAGTTCCTCGCCATTCACCAAAGCCTGTTCTCCGGGGACAAGCAGTCTTTCCTTTCCTATAGGCACAGATACCTTTACTTTACCTTCCAACAAAGACACTTTTGATTCCTGCTCCCCCGGGAAAGAATAGACATTGAAATGAGTCCCCAATACTTCGACCTTCTCTTTATTGGTCACGACCACAAAAGGTTTATCCCCCATTTTTTCGACCTCAAAGTAGGCTTCTCCATCTAATTCTACGACACGTGTTTGGCCTATAAACTTGTTGGGATAACGCAAGCGCGTATCGGCGTTCAACCACACCTTAGTACCGTCGGACAGAGCAATCTGATATTGCCCCCCTCTAGGTGTTGATAAGACCATCATCTGCCCTTTATCTTCTTGCGTATTCACTGCGACCGAACCATCGTTATACCGTATCTCACTTCCCATTAAGATCCCGCTATAACGACCATCCAGGTCTACATGTGTTCCGTCGGCAAGCTGAAGCCTTGCCTTATTGGCTCCGGGTACAAGATCTTTAGCCAGGAGTATCGGATCAACAACAGTTTGAGCTTGCTCATCTTGTTTCATTTTCCAAGTCCCCAGCCCAATTAAACCGATGATACATGCCGCAGCAGCAGCATACAACCGATATTTTTTGAACCAACTCACCTGCTGCTCAGTCGACTTTACGTCAATTCGATCTAAAATGGTCGACAACACCCTTTCTTCTGCCTTTATTGCATCAGCCTCAAAAAGACTTTCATAAATTTTAAGCTCTTGCTGAAGGTTTTCTGGATTTTCTAACTCCATTAACATGCTCTGCAATTCTGGGTATTGTTCAAATAACAACCGGAGTTCCACATGTGTATCAGGATGAATTTCACCCTTTAAATAGGAGTTCAGAAGTGTTATAATGTGGTCTGTACCATGCATACTTTTCGTCATCGTTTCTTTCGTCAATAAAAACACGGCGACTCACAGAATCTTACATAAAAAAGTAAAAAAATATTAAACAGGTAAAAAAACAGCGCAGAAGCTTAGAAAACCAATCAGAAAATAAAAAGATAAGGGTCAAAAAAGAATAAATAGCGGGGTATAAAATCGGATACGCCCCGGCTAATTCTCGCCGACTAAAGATAAAAACGCGAGGAGCGTTAATGCATTTTTAGTCCCCAACAAGGTTCGTATGGTATGTATCGCACGGGAACGGTTTGTGTATACAGCAGTTGGGCTCATTTGAAGCTCTTCTGCAATCTCTTCGACAGTCTTGTCTTCAAGATAGGTCATATTAAAAACTTCCCGTTGTTTTTCTGGAAGCTTTCCGACCTCAATAAATATAGAGTGGATTAACTCCGCATGAATCATTTTTGAGAAAACGTCGCGATCATCTACCAACAGATCTTCATAATTTGTCAAGGATTCATGGATGCCTTTAGAACGCTCCGACCGAATAACATTCAGACTCGCATTCTTTGCCGAAATATAGATAAAGGCCTTTAGATTTTCCATTGTATGAAAATCAGACCTACGCTCCCATACCTTAACGAAAACATCAGCCACGATTTCCTCTGCCACACGGTTTTCCTTCAGATAACCAAGTATAAAGAATAACAGTTGTTTATAGAATTTACGATAAATCGCAACAAATCCTTCCTGGCCATCTGTCTTCAAACTGTCTATCAACTGCGAATCTGTCATTAGGTAGTAAAATATAAACCACAAGTGGTGAATAGGTTAGCGTCTCTATTTTGGGCTAAATTAGAAAACACTTTTTAGAATACCAAGCAGTTAACAATAATTTAAAGTCGGCAATCGTCCTTCCTATAACTTCGTTGCGCGCAGCATTTCACGCTTGCCTGGCGCACCAGGCGTCTTCTCTATTGAAAAGCCCAATGCTTTCATACTGCGTTTGAGGTTTCCGGTAATAGCATAAGTCACAAAAACACCGCCAGGTTTAACAAACTGCGCGATATGTCCTAAGGCAGCATCATTCCACATCTCAGGCTGATGCACTGCCGCAAAAGCATCAAAATAAACAACGTCAAATAAGCGATCCGATTGGAAATTCATCAATAAGGTATGATCAATATGAAGCTTTAAGTACGCGTTAATCTGTACGTTTCCCGTCAAAGCCTGCTCGTATGCATTCAAATAGCTTGCCCATACGGCCGGATGTACCGTCGCCTCATAGCCCGTTGCGGCAATAGTGGACAAAGGCAAGGGAAATCCTTCTATTCCGACATATTCCACCTGAACGGATTTATCGCTTAGAAAGTCAGCTGTTTGCAAAAAATTCAAACCTGTCCCGAACCCAACCTCCAGGATCCCGACGTCGGTCGCCCCTGTTGTTTGTACATAGTGGTCAAGCCCTGTTTTTATAAAAACATGCCTGCTTTCCTGTACTGCACCGTGTTTAGAATGATAACATTCTCCTATTTCAGCATTAAACAACGTTTTCGAACCATCTCCTGTCGTTACAAATTCCATTTTTATACAAATACTTTAAGTTCCAATTTTCACACATTAAGTCTAAACAACTAAACAGTAATCCAAACAAATGGCGCATTCCTTACCCATGACACTTATTACTGCTACTGTCCAAAGATAAAAAAGCCAATTCGAGTATCAAAACCTTACTGATTTCAACGGCATCAACAGCTGTGAAAGCGGACTGAAAATGCTTCTTTTTTAATAACCCAAACCGAGCGATCTTCCTAAGAATTTAATGAAAATTCGGACCAATAAATACATAAGAGTTCAGAAAAAAAATCTGATTCATTCAACAAAAGAACACAAAAACGAACAAACACGCATAAATTCACTTCCTTTTAATCGAGCTATTCGAGAAAAACACTATTTTAGCATTCTAAATAGTAAATAGTTATAAAACCTAATGAAATATCCAGACCTATCAAGTAGATTCAATACGATGAATAGATATAATAGGATGGAATTGGATATCACTAATGCACCGAGATTCAGAAAGCAAATTACCGCAATTCGTTTATGCAAATGAGCTTCTTAAGCAATAATTAAGCACATACCTATGAAACACACTACAAAAACTTTTGTACAGAACTACGGTAGTATCTTACTTCTACTCCTTGGGATCAGTATCGGAAGTTTGATCGGTATCTTTCTTCCGAATAGTGTCAACAACCTGAAACCGATTGGCGACATCTTTCTAAACCTGCTTTTTGTCAGCGTTATACCACTTGTATTTTTTGCCATATCCTCATCTGTTGCCAATATCGATGGGGACAGCGTATTAGGTAGAATCATCGGCATGATGTCGTTTGTATTTGTGGTGGGTATCGTCGTTGCAGGGGTATCAAGTATACTCTTTCTTTACCTTTTCCCCGTAGACGCTCCGCTCGCCGTTGAACAGGCAAACAAGATTATTGACACAGCCGTTCATGATTCTTGGGGTGAAAAAATGGTCCGATTTCTAACAGTCAGCGAATTCTCAAGTTTATTATCGCGTCAAAATATGCTAGCCTTTGTTATCTTCTCATTTCTCGTTGGTATTGCGACACGTAAATCGGCGGCATCCGCAGAAGTTTTTCGTAAATTCATCAATTCAGGCAATGTTGTGATGGGCAATTTACTCGTGATGGTCATGAACCTGGCTCCCATTGGTTTGGGTGCATATTTCGCGTACCAAGTCGGAACCTTAGGTCCGCAGCTCTTTGGTTTCTATGCCAAACCTATCGGTCTATATTACTTTTTTGGAATCTTCTATTTTTTCACGGTATTCAGTTTATTCGCTTTTTTTGCATTCGGGCTAAAGGGTGTCAAACGTTATTGGCAAAATAACATATTGCCTTCATTGACCGCATTGAGCAGCTGCAGTAGCCTCGCCACCATGCCGGCCAACTTACTTGCAGCCAAGCAAATTGGAATTCCCGACAGTGTAGCTAGTGTCGTCATTCCTTTAGGCACAACATTGCACAAGCATGGATCGGCGATCGCCTGTATTTTTAAAATCTATATTGCACTTTTATTAAGTGGCAAGGATTTTTTTGACCCGGCCAATCTGATTATGGCGGTTGGCATTACTTTACTGGTGAGCATCGTAGCCGGAGGTATTCCTAATGGTGGCTACATCGGAGAAATGCTGATCATATCGGTTTATCAGATGCCAACGGAAGTGATCCCTTCCATTATGATCATAGCGACCCTGGTCGATCCGCTCGCAACAATGCTCAATGCCACTGGAGACACCGTAGCCGCTATGCTCACCACCAGATTGATCGGGCAAAAACTGGCCGACCCTATTCCCGAAAACCCAGGTTAAACAAGCTACAAACGACAAACATTTGAACGCTGGACCAACGAAAATCCTATCAAGCGGATCCATGTAGGTCCTACGTATGGCCGGCTGATCAAAAACGGTAGGCAAAAAACAGCTCGCCATATTGATGCCGGTGAAACACCGATTTGAGCTCTTTCGAATTGAAGATGTAATTGATACCGTAATTGATCTTGTGGTTAGACCAATTGAAACCAATGCGGTGACTAAGCATCCAAGGCTGAATAGTGTATAACTTACCTATAGGATCATCTTTACCTCTTCCTCCTTCTACTGTTGCGCTGTAAAAAATACGAGACACGCTTGGTTGATAGACAAAATACCATTCTTTATCATTGTCTGCTCTTCCCTGTGTCAAATGCCCATGTGTAAAGGTGGATGCCTGATAGGACTTCAGCTTCCCCAACCGAAGCGGTGCTGCAATCCCCATATTGGTATTATTTAGCCCAATGGTTCCCTCACCTATAATTCCCACATCGAATTGCTGGTTTTGACTGCGGTATAGTCCTTTTTTATAGGTTGCACTTAAATCAATACCGAAGGAATTTCCAAGCTGCGTATCCCAACCTGTCGCCTCATACATCCCAAAGAGATGATGGATAAACTTCTGTGCTTCTTCACCGTAGGATTTAGGACCGATCTGCGCCAATTCAGTCTTAAACTCAACAACCTGATCGTGCGGTAAAAACCGCGCTACCCCAGCATTAAAATAGAGGTAACCTGCAAATGGTCTATCGTATTTCTTTTCCTGCCGTCTATAGTCAATGATACTGATACCATTGTAAATCCGTTGGCCTATTTCAAAATCCAATACCGTATTTGAAGTCTCTCTATCCGGTTTACCTGGCAACGCAATCCTATAGTTGATATTGATACCATTGGTATAATAGCGGTCCTGACCGGTCAGTAGATAAACGTCATTGTCATTTTGGATAGCAATTTCCTGATTACGGAATTTTACCTGTCCAAAAACAAAAAAGCAGGGAAATATAACAGCCCAAAAGAGGCCTAAAAATCGCAAAGCAACACTCATATTAACAGGCAATTGTAAAATTCATGCGATATCATTAGAACCAAAATAGCAAATTTCACCTCAAATTATTCAAAAGCATTCGAATCTAGCTTATTTTTCCAATTAATTCAAACTATTTAGAATAGATATAAATAATATGGAAAAGTTGCATTATTCCTTTCTTAGCGAATCTATTTGTAATTTTGCATTCGATTAGGTCTCAAATGTAATCAATTTGGGATTTTAGCGAGCACAACGTTGTCAGATTTGGGTAATAATCTTTCTGAAAAAAAGGAGAATATCTGGCAGATCGGAACAGCTATTCAACGTTAAGAAAAAACAACCCAGGTGAAACGAGCTCATTTATACGATGAGATCAAACACTTATAAAATAAGTAAATACAAATGAAAAAAAGTTCAATTATTCTAATCGCTATCATTGCTGTCGCAATCGCTATGATACTTGTTATCTATACCGATTCAAGTACCTATTCGACATTTACCGAAGCTAAAGAAAAGAAAACCGAACTATATGTGGTAGGTCAATTGAATAAAGACAAAGCGCTTCATTATGATCCCAAAACTGACGCCAACAAATTTTCGTTTTTCATGCGTGACAACGATGGTACAGAATGTGAAGTGATTTTTAGAGGCGCCAAACCTCAAGATATTGAACGTTCAGAGCAAATTGTATTGACAGGAAAAATGGACGGAAATGTGTTTAGGGCAAGTAAGATATTGATGAAATGTCCGTCAAAATATAACGATAAATCGGTCGTCACCGAGATCAATGCTACTGCTTTCAATAATTAATTCGTAAAATCAATTTTCAATGGACGTTAATTACGTTGGTGAGCACCTGCTGCCAGGGCAGATCGGACAATTTTTTATTGTACTTTCTTTTGGTGCTGCACTTCTATCCTTTATCAGTTACTTTTTTGCAACAAAATACCCTGAAGAGAATTCATGGAAAAAAATTGCACGTATTGCCTTTTGGACTAATGCGGTCTCCGTAGTGGCGATTGGTGCAACTTTATTTTATATTATATACAATCATCTTTTTGAATATAATTATGCTTGGGCACACTCGTCCAAGACACTCCCTACGTACTATATCATTTCCAGTTTTTGGGAAGGTCAGGAGGGTAGTTTTTGGCTCTGGATGTTCTGGCAAACAGTATTAGGTTCTGTTTTGCTGTTTAAAGCAAAAAGCTGGGAATCGTCTGTCATGACTTTCGTCATGTTATGCCAAGCATTTTTAGCTTCCATGATTATTGGTGTGGAAATATTCGGTCTGCGTATCGGTAGCTCCCCGTTTATTCTATTGCGTGAAGCAATGGATATTCCGATCTTTAGAGAAGCTAATTATCTTTCACTTATCACCGACGGTAATGGTTTGAACCCTTTGCTTCAAAATTACTGGATGGTGATTCACCCACCAACCCTGTTCCTTGGCTTTGCGTCGATGATTGTTCCTTTTGCTTATGCAACAGGTGCTCTTTGGACCAAACGTTACAAAGAATGGATCAATGCAGCACTTCCTTGGGCTTTATTTGCCGTGATGATTTTAGGTGCAGGTATTATCATGGGTTCATTCTGGGCTTACGAAGCACTTAACTTCGGTGGCTTCTGGGCATGGGATCCGGTAGAAAATGCATCAATTATTCCTTGGTTTACCCTGATTGCTGCTGTCCACGTCATGATTGCTTACAAGAATTCAGGTCACTCTTATTTCACCGCTACATTTTTGGCGATGATCAGCTTTGTACTTGTTATCTATGCATCTTACCTGACACGTAGTGGTGTCCTTGGAGAGACTTCTGTACACTCCTTCACCGATCTGGGAATGAGCGGACAGTTGATCTTATTCAATGTTGTCTTTTTGGTTATCATGGTGGTATTTCTTACGGTCAAAAAGAAAGAGATGCCCATCACAGAAAAGGATGAGGATATCTATTCAAGAGAATTCTGGATGTTTATTGGCGCCTTGGTATTGACTGTCGCATGTGCACAGATCATTGCCTCGACATCAATTCCAGTGTTCAACAAGATCTTTGGCACCAAGGTAGCTCCACCTTTGGATCCGATCCAACATTATAACAAGTGGCAATCGGGTTTTGCAGTGATCGTTATGATCTTAACCGGATTTACACAATTCTTAAAATACAAACGTACCGATAGCCGCAAGTTTTTGGCTTCTACCGTAGCATCGTTAGTTGTGTCTCTCATTCTAACGGCTGCTGTCGTCTATTTTACAAAGACTTATACCAACCTGATCTATATTTTGATCACCTTCGCAAGTATTTTCTGTATTTTGGCGAATATCCGCGTATTGGGTGATGCTGTCAAAGGTAAATGGAAGCTGGCCGGCTCTTCGGTAGCCCATATCGGCTTTGGATTACTACTTATCGGTGCCATGGTGGCTGCAGCAACCAACGAGGTCATCTCGGTCAACAACACAGGTTACATTGCTGTATCGGGATTTGACAAAGTAGAGAAACCTGGCGACAACTTATTCTTGACCGAAGGTGAACCTGTACAAATGGGGGAATACAAAATAACCTATATCGGTGATAGCATTGTGGCTCCAAATACGTTTTATAAAATAAAATACGAGCGGATCGACGAAGAAACAGGTAAAGTGAAGGAGCATTTTGTGCTACAACCTTTTGCACAAAACAACGCGAAAATGGGCGGTTTGATTGGTACTCCTGCGACCAAACATTATGTTACGCACGATGTTTATACGCTGATTACCGCCGCTGCAGCTGAAAGCCAAGCAACGCATGCGAAAGTTCCGGCAGAAGACAAAACTGGTTTCGAAGACTATGAGGAGCCGGCAACGTATCAGGTAAATATCGGTGATACCCTACGCTACCGCAATGGATATTATGTCATTGAAGGCTTAAACAAAGAGGCTCACCTCGAGAAAATTCCAAAAGGTCCTAGTGATGTCATGGTTGGATTGAAAATAAAAGTATTTTCGGCCGACAACAAACAGTATGAGGTACAACCAATCTACTTAATTAAAGACGGTGGTGTTTATGACTTCAATAAAGATGTCAACGAGCAAGGACTTAAATTCAGATTTACGGGAATTAAACCTGACAAGGATAAACTGGAAATCATGGTTTATCAAAAGCCGCTTCCAGAAAAGAAATGGGTGGTATTTAAAGCCATTAAATTCCCATACATCAACTTTTTCTGGTGTGGAACGATTGTCATGACCATCGGCTTTATCATGTCCATTGTGAGAAGAAATAAAGAGGAGAAACGAAAAGCACTTAAATAATGAACATTGTGATCTTAGGAAGCGGTAATGCCGCTACGCATTTTGGACAACAGTTTCAAAAAACAGGACAGCATATCGTTCAGATCTACAGTAAAACAAAGGCCAATGCAGATGCATTGGCCTTTGTTTTTCATTGCCCAGCAATTGACCAACTATCTGAACTAGACCTACATGCCGATCTTTATCTCATTGCCGTTACCGATCAGGCCATTGTATCGCTGGTAGAAGCGCTACCAAAAGATTTAAAAGGAATTGTTATCCATTGTTCGGGCGCAACGGATATATCTGTACTGACTAGATTTAAAAATACAGGAGTCCTCTATCCGCCACAGTCGCTGTCCAAAAATAAAGCAGTCGATTTCTCGACCGTCCCACTTTGTGTTGAAGGTAACACCGATGAAAATAGTGCCGCGCTACTTCAGCTTGCACAGACATTTGCACCGAAGAGTATCTATTGTAACTCAACGCAACGCTTAGCCATTCACTTGGCCTCGGTCATGGTCAACAATTTCACTAACATCCTTTATCAGATGGCCTATGAGCTCTTAGCAGAAAACGACTTGTCCTTTGATCTAATCAAACCAATCATCCTGGAAACGGCAGAAAAAGTGCAAAATCATATTCCAATAACAGTTCAGACAGGTCCGGCGATCCGACAGGACAGCACAACAATGCAAAAACATTTGCAATTTATTAGCAATAAACCAGATTTACAGCAAATCTATCAACTTTTGTCGCAGGAGATTACTAAAAGAAAATAGTTTGTTAGAAACGGTTATAAACTTATCAAAACTTACCTCCAAGGGCTAAATATATCCATTTACTTCAGGAACTTTAGTACATTTGCTTCGTCCAAAAGCGCATTTTGGAATGCTAATTGAGTAATAAAATAATCAGTTGGGCTAAACATTAAAATAGCGAATTAAAACTAAACAATCGTATTTTCTATGGAAGTTAGAAAACTCATTCTTTCAATAATGATTGTGATTAATTTAATCATTGTATCATTTGGATTTATATTTACATCAAGCTGGTTTTGGCTGCTTATCATCCCATTTCCATTGCTATTGATCGCGTTATACCATAGTTTCCAGACCAAACATGCCATCCTACGCAATTATCCCTTAGTTGGATATTTCCGTTATATCTTCGAATCTATCCGTCCTGAGTTGAGACAATATTTTTGGGAATCGGATATGGATGGACGTCCTTTCAACAGAAGACAGCGTTCGATCGTATACCAACGTGCAAAAAATCAACGTGAAACTGTAGCATTTGGTATGCAGACCGATCCACAGGCAGTCGGGAACGAATGGGCTGCACACTCTGTTTTCCCTTGCCATATCGAAAACCACGACCTGCGCACCACTGTTGGAAATGCAGCCTGTAAAAAACCTTATAGCTTAAGTGTGTTCAACATCTCGGCAATGAGTTACGGTGCGTTGAGTAAAACAGCGATAACGGCATTAAATAAGGGTGCTGCACTTCAAAACTTTGCACACAATACCGGCGAAGGGGGAATCAGCGATTACCACAACAATGGGGGTGATTTAATCTGGCAGGTGGGTACAGGTTATTTTGGGTGCCGTAATAAGGAGGGAAAATTTGATCCGGAACTTTTCCGAGAAAAATCCAATCGTGAAAACGTGAAGATGGTCGAATTGAAACTTTCGCAAGGTGCTAAACCCGGTCATGGGGGTATCCTTCCAGCGGCAAAAAACACCCCAGAGGTCGCGGCTATTCGTCACGTCATTCCAGGAACAGATGTGATGTCGCCTCCAGCACATAGCGCTTTCTCCTCACCGACTGAAATGATGCACTTCATACAACAGCTGCGCGAGCTATCGGGTGGAAAGCCTATCGGTTTCAAAATTTGTATCGGCGATAAACATGAGTTTATCGACATCTGTCACGCCATGCAAAACACGCAGATCTTCCCTGATTTTATCTCCGTAGATGGATCAGAAGGTGGTACAGGAGCTGCGCCACTAGAGTTTACAGATAACCTAGGGATGCCATTATACGATGCATTGGCATTTGTAACGAAAACCTTGATTGCTTTTGGTTTGAAAAAACATGTTAAAGTTATCGTATCCAGCCGTATTGTAACGGGTTTCGATATCTTAAAAGTTATTGCCTTAGGCGCAGATGCATGTTATAGTGCTCGCGGTATGATGTTCGCTTTAGGTTGTATTCAAGCACTTAAGTGTAATGAAGACGTTTGTCCGGTTGGAGTTGCCACGCAACAGCCGCATTTATACAAAGGACTCGACGTAAATGATAAATATGTACGCGTAGCTCAGTTCCACCGCAACACATTACGTGCTACAGTCGAAATTATGGAAGCTTGTGGTTTCAAAACACTTTCGGATGTATCGGCTGATAAATTCTATCGTAAGGTAGATGCTATCCGGACACTAAGTTTTCAGGAAATCTATTTCGGAACTGAAGGTAAATTGGTCAATAGCCACACAGATTTCGAAAGCAAACTTTTCGAAGATTAACTGCTAGAAATTCATATAAAAAAGGTCCCCTATGTTGAATACATAGGGGACCTTTTTTATACCCTGATAGTTCCCTTATAAAATAACCCCCACTAAGTATCTTTATTTCAAATTAAATAATACGCGATGCAGAATGGTATTTGACAAGGCAATTTGATCGTCGGCTAATCCCCCTAAAGCCTGTTCAATGGTATTTTTTGCCTGCTTCATTCCTTCATCCTTCATCTTTCGTCCGGTTTTTGTTAAGTAGATCAGATTGGACCTTCTGTCGTTTTTATCATTGACGCGGATCACTAGATTTACCCGTTCAAGGTTATTAATTAATCGCGTGACACTCGGCTTATCTCGAAATGTACGAATAGCGAGTTCCTGCTGGGTTAGCCCCTCCTCTACCCACAGGTTATACATGATACTCCATTGTTCAGAAGTAATGCTTAACCCGGCCTCCTTGAGATTACGTTGTAATCTCCGCATAACTGCAATTGAGTATTTTCCCGTTAGGAAATTATAAAAATACTCTTGTGATACTAAATCTTGGTCTAACATATGAATAATGGTTATGGTTGTTTACGCAACTTATTGCAATAATAAAACGTCGTCTTTCATATAATTTGAGAAAAAGCTAAACGTATTTTGGCTAATAGTTAGCCTAAATTACGCTTTAATCTAACTGTCTCAAACAAAATTTTATCAACATGTCACCAGTAGATGTTGATAAATCATAACAATTTGATTTATACTAGACTGAATTTAACAAATAAAAAGGAGACAAACAAAATAAATGCTTGCAATTATACCTAATTTAGAGCGTGTTACCCGATTGTAAAAGAATCGGAGTCTTTTAAGAAAGGAAATTTCTCCCGTGCTTCCAACAGATCATTCGGATTTAAGGTAAATGTATACAAGTCCTCGTCTTCTGGCTTATAATACACCACATCACCAAGTGGAGAGATACACATAGAACCACCTGAATAGTAAATATCATTACCATCATGCCCAACCCGGTTTACTCCAACAACGTAAGCTTGATTTTCTATCGCACGTGCTGGTATGAGGGCTCTCCAATGTGCAGAACGCTTATCCGGCCAGCTGGCCGTATACACTAAAATATCATAGGCGCCATTTTGATTTTTAGACCAGACGGGGAATCTAAGGTCATAACAGATCATTGGGCAAATTTTCCATCCTTTGATATCCACCAGGATACGTTCATTTCCTGGTTCGAAGTACTCACTTTCTTTAGATAGTCCAAACAGGTGGCGTTTATCATATTTTACATATTTACCATCTGGAAACATCCACACAAAGCGATTATAGTATTTGCCACCTTCTTCGATAATCAAGGAACCGGCAACAACACAGTTAAGCGAACTCGCCATCTCAAATAGCCATCTTGTTGTAGGGCCATTTGCCGGCTCTGCACATTTTTCGACATTATTCGTGAAGCCTGTATTAAACATCTCGGGGAGAATAATAACATCCGTTTTCTCGCGCAATGAGGAAAGTCTCAACGCGAGATTATTTAGATTCTTCTCTATATTTTCCCAGAATAGATATGCTTGAAATACGGTGATTTTTAAAGGCTCCATGAACGTAATCTAAAAATTTATTTAATTATTTTATTACAAAACAACCATTTAATGGCAAGATACGAATTTTAATAGAATTTATACTTATTGCTGTCTCACCAAAAGGTTATTTGCTAAGACTAATAACGCTTCTTTACGATCATTTGGTACATTCAACGCCGCCATTTTTTCAAATGCCCGTTGTGTATAAATATCTTTCAATTCGTCGGCAGCGGTTTTAATCGCATACTTCTCGTATAATGCAAGCATATCACCAACTTTTGAAGGGGCAGTCTCCATAGAAGCGTCCAATAAGTGCTGAAGGACAATCTTATCTTCGTCCGAAATTACGGCCATCAACTTCACCAATAAAAAGGTCTTTTTATTGATCATAATATCACCGCCAACGATCTTTCCAAAAGTGTCTGGATCTCCGTAAGCATCCAGGATATCGTCCTGTAATTGAAACGCCAAGCCTACATTCTCGCCAAAATCGTAAATCAGCTGCTGTTGTTGTTCATCTGCTCCAGATAAAATAGCCCCCAACTGTAATGCTCCGCCCAGTAATACTGAAGTCTTCAAACGGATCATCTCGAGATATTCAGGCATAGTCAGCGAATCCCGACTTTCATAATCCATATCCAATTGTTGGCCTTCACACACTTCCATGGCTACTTTACTCAAAATTTTCAATGTCGCAGGCAGGTAAATCGGATTACACTTTGAGATTTCCTCATAAGCTTTGACCAACAATCCGTCTCCAGACAGTATGGCAATATTAGCATCCCACTTTTCGTGAACTGTCGTTTTACCTCTTCTTAAAGGAGCCTTATCCATCAGATCATCGTGGATCAGTGAAAAGTTGTGAAAAAACTCCACTGCCTTGGCAGCAGGGATAATTTCATCCATCTCTTGCATACCGAATAATTCGGCAGCCATTAATGTCAGCACCGGTCGAACCCTCTTTCCGCCCAAAGTCAATATATACCGTATCGGATCATATAAATTTGATGGTGTTTCAGGAAATTGACTTGTCTCTATCGCCGCTATCACGAGTTGTTGTAAATGTTGCATATATCTTTACGATCGAATCTTGCGAATATAGCAATAATCATATAGAAATGGCAATTTTGTCCCCTTAAAGGAAGTCCTCCCAAAATTGTACATTTGTATAAGTCTTTTATTATGCGCATACTGATTATCCATACATTTTATCAAGATCCTGGTGGTGAAGACACTGTATTCCAGCAGGAATCATCCCTCCTAGCACAAGAACATGAAGTTCAAACGCTAACCTTTCAAAACAAAAAGGGCTGGCAAGGTGCATTACAGACAATAGGATCTTTTTGGAATATTTGCGCTGCTCAACGTGTCAAAAAAATAATTCAGACGTTTAAACCGGACATTGTTCACGTTCACAACACCCATTATGCAGCAGGACCGATTATCGTGCGTACGATTGCAAAACTCGGCATCCCCCAGGTCATGACCTTGCATAACTTCCGTTTGCTATGCCCTTCAGCTACGCTTTACCACCACAACCATCTCTTTCTGGACTCCCTTCAAGAGGAGTTTCCTTGGACGGCCATTCGGCAAAAGGCATTCAATAATTCCACAGTCAAAACATTTCTTCTGGCTTTGAATTATTGGTTTCACCGTAAAATTGGGACTTGGGAAAAGGTTAATCGTTACATTAATTTAAGTTCCTTTGCGAAAAAAATATTTGTAGAATCGACTTTGCGTCTTTCACCCAGTAAATTTGCGGTTAAACCAAACTTTGTCTTCCCTGCCACAATAGGCCCGCAAGTTACACAGCCCTACTTCATTTACGTTGGTCGTCTTTCGGAAGAAAAAGGGATATTGAATCTGATCGATGCTTTAATCGGAACAGATTTTCAACTACAGCTAATTGGTGGCGGTCCGCTCGAAGAGGAGGTCCTGAGAAGAATTAAAGATCAGCCGAACATTTCCTACCTAGGCTTTAAAAAGAGGTCCGAAATACTTCCCCTGATAGCCAAAGCGCAGGCACTACTCGTACCATCGATTTGTTTTGAAGGTATGCCGATCACGATTCTCGAGGCTTATTCAGTCGGAACAGCTGTGCTCTGCTCGAATCTAGGGCCACTACCCGAACTGATCATTCCGGGCAAAACAGGACAGCTATTCGATCCCCACGACAAAAACGATATCATCCGCTGTTTGACAACGTGGAGTGCCAAAACACCAGATGAAAAAGATGAGATAAGAAAGACCTGCAATGCATACTATTTTCGTAATTTTACTCCTGAAATAAATAAAGAAGAATTACTAGCGATCTATCAGGGCGCTATTCACGATAAAAAACTGAATAAATGAGTATCATCGTATTAGATAAACTGGGTTTAGCACCACAAATCCAGGCGGTACTGGAAACGATTTATGATCCTGAACTGAAACCCGCAAATATTGTGGATTTGGGACTTGTCTACGAAATCATTACAAAGGAAGAGGGCATTGCAAAGATCGTGATGACACTGACTGCTCCGGGCTGTCCGGTGGCTGGTGAGATCATGAATGAAGTTCAGGAAAAAGTTGCGGCCGTAGAAGGTATAAAAGAGGCATTGGTCGAATTGACATTTGATCCACCTTGGACCAAAGACATGATGTCTGAAGAAGCAAAGCTAGAATTAGGATTTTTGTAAAATTCAATAGCTCATACAAGCAAAGGAGGATCCTACAGTACTGTAGGATCCTCCTTTGCTTGTGACCACTCATTTAAGAGCGACTCTATCATCCAGAAGCGCTAAGTGGTCTGATTATTTTCTAAATCGCTCAACTTTTTCAAAGGCTTTGCACTATTGGCATCTGCACCGAAAAGTAATTTCCACAGATTACGTGACTCTTTGGTCAATAGTGGAGATACAATGGAAAGAATAAGTACATACACAACCACAAAGGATTGAATAACGGGTAATAAAGCCCCTGCTTTACCAATATTCGCCATGATAATGGAAAATTCTCCCCGCGCAGACAGGGTAAAGCCGATATCAAAAGAAGTTTTGGGTTTCATACCCGAAAATTTAGCTGCAAAATATCCCGATGCAAGATTCCCCATTACCGTTACCACTGCTGCAATCGAAGCCCAAAATACGGCACCTCCAAGGGACATAATATCAATAGATAATCCGAAACTAAAGAAAAACATCGCTCCAAAAAAGTCCTTATAAGGCAGTACCATCGATTCAATCTTTTTAATGTATTGCGAATCTGCCAACACCAAGCCAGCCATCAATGCCCCAATAGCCTCCGCAACATGGATGGTTTCAGAAAAACCTGCCACAATAAAAAGTAAGGCAAAGATGATCAATATAAATAATTCGGAGGTTTTCTCCTTCAATAAGCGATCAATCGCAGGCACCAGTTTTCTACCCAAAATCAAAAAGGCCAATATAAATCCCAAGGCCAGTAAGGACGTTCCAGCTACCGTCCAAAACGAACTGCTTCCGGTCAGTATCAAGCCTGAAAGGAAAGAGATGTGCATCGCGATAAACAGATCATCGAACATAATCATGCCCATGATGACCTCCGTCTCGGGGTTGGCCGTGCGTTTAAGATCTGTAAGAACCTTTGCAACAATAGCCGTGGAAGAACTTGTCATGATACCGCATAAGACCATCATCTCCTTAAATGGCATATCCATTAGCCATCCGATCAACAAGCCAGAGGTAAAGTTCAATAAAACATAAATTGTCCCGCCTGTGACAATTGCTTTACCGGATTTAATAAGGCGATTGACCGAAAACTCAAGGCCCAAGTAGAACAGCAGGAATAATACGCCCAACCGTCCCATGAAATCTATAAAGGGTTTACTCTCTGTAAATGTTAAATCCACCAGACCAACCTGCGGAGCGTGCTGTCCCAAAACCATTCCTATAATAATGAAAAATGGAATAACAGAAAACTTAAGCTTATTGGCGATTAGGCCAACAATGGCAACAAGTCCTACAGCGATTCCAATTTCCAGAATTAAGGTATGTGATAGCATAAATTACAGTAAAATTTCCTTTAAAAGTTTAATATTATTCTTCTTCCCCGCGATGACAAGGGTTGTACCCGGGCTAATCAAATAAGACGGTCCCGGATTGATAACCGTATCATCATCCCGTATTCCAGCAATAATCGATGCACCTGTACGTTGGCGAACTTCCAGCTCTCCAATTGTCTTTCCGGCCCCTTCATTTTTACCTTCCACTTTGTACCATTCAATACGCAAATCGTCCAAAGCAACTTCAATTGTCTCCAACGCTTTAGGTTTGTAGGACAAGCCACCGATAATACCCGCGATCTGACGGGATTCATCGTCATTAAGTGTCATAACGCAACGTGACTCGTGCTCCTCGTCATCATAGCGATAAAGTTCCCGTCTGCCATCGTCATGGATAACAACAACCATATTGTCTCCCGCATCGGTTTCAATTTGAAATTTTTTTCCAATTCCAATCAGATCGGACTCTCTTACAATAGACATAATCTTCTATTTAAATAAATACTAATAATATAAGCTTCATAACGTTGTTTACAACAATTACGAAAACAAGCTAAAGGTTCTTTCTATCAAAAAACAAAGACGTTTAGAAAAAACAGCATCAGCCCTTAGCTACTAAAACACAAATTTACCCAAAAAATCAATCTTAAACGAATCCGCTGGTATCTGACGGGATGGGCTACAAAGACCAAATTACCCCAAAATACTAAAAAAAGAGCAGAAAAACGACCCTTTTGATCGATATCTTCCTTTTTTTCGACGTATGGCATCTTGATGACACAACTGCACAACAATAAATGCGTTCGACGTATACATGTTATTAACGATCGGAATTTCTCGCCGAAAAAATCAGCTTTAATTCGCTCCAATTTTCATTACAAAGCCCCATTTCTATAACGTTTTCGTAGTTCGTGCAATCGTTTGTTCCAAGAAGCAATAGAATTGTCAACGCTTTATTTCTTTATAATTGCCGCATTAAACACTTACTGAATCTAAATTACACACCTATGGTCAAAAAGAGTCATCTCATCCTGCTGACACCCTTATCAATCTTGTCATTAGCGGCACCTATTTACGGGGTAGCAAATCCACGTAATTTGGTTGCAATATCCAGTCGTTCACCCTTCCAGCAAGTCGTCTCCGGAAAAGTTGTTGATGAAACGGGGAAACCAATAAGCGGTGTTACCGTTTCTGAAAAAGGCAAAGCAGCAGCGACGACAACCAATCAAGACGGTATCTTCTCACTGAACGTCAGTTCAAAAAGTGCCATCCTAACATTTAACTCGATCGGATTTACGGCGAAAGAAGTCTCCGCAGCACAAGCAGCACAAATAACCTTGACCAAATCCGAGGATGTTTTGGATGAAGTTGTGGTCGTAGGTTATGGTAAACAGAAAAAGAGCGATTTGACAGGAAGTATCGCTACAGTGGAAGCAAAATCCCTGGAACGAATAAATTCACCGAATGTCGTCGATAAACTTCAAGGTAAGATTTCCGGTCTGGCGATCAATTCCGGTTCAGCAAAACCTGGCGAAACAGCTTCTATCAATATCCGCGGTGAGAACTCGATCTCGGCGTCCAATGCACCCCTAATTATCCTGGATGGAATCCCTTTTAGTGGTTCCCTAGGCGACATCTCCTCCAATACAATCGCCAGTATTTCGGTATTAAAAGATGCTTCGTCTACTGCAATCTATGGTTCAAGAGCGGCAAATGGTGTCATCCTCATCACCTCAAAAAAGGGTGCCGCAGGGAAAGCACGCATCAATTATAACGGCTATTTTGGGGTTCAAAGTGTAGAACGCCGCCTTAAATTGATGAACGGTCCACAGTACATCCAATTTATGCGTGATTACCAGGCTTCGAAAGGAAAAACCGGCGATCAGCTCAACCCAGAAAATTATCTTTTTGCCAACGTATTGGAACAATACAAAAAAGGGGAAGAAGTCAATTGGCAGGACGAAGTATTCAATAGTGGCGCTCCCATTCAGGAACATCAACTCAGTTTTTCGGGTGGAACAGATAAATCCGATTATTATGCATCTGTAAGCTACCTAAATCAAGATGGTGTGGTAAAAAACACGCCCTACGAAAGATATAATGTCAATCTAAACCTCAACCAAAGTTTAAGCTCCTGGTTAAAGTTAGGAATGACCATGCAGGCTTCCCAAGGGAACCGTGACGGCGTACAACCCAACCTCGAAAGTGTTGTAAAGCTTTCCCCTTACAGTAAAAACCGTGATGCCGATGGCACTGCTGTAACGTACCCGATGTACGCACAAACCTTGTGGGCACACCCTTTCGCAGACGAAAAAGGTCAATGGGATCAGACCAGAAGAACGGTCTATGCAAATACTTGGCTTGATGTAAAACTCCCTATTGAAGGATTAAGTTTCAAAACCACATTCGGAACCAACTACCGAAATATAAATGAAAACTTCTACTATGGTTCAAATACGGTTACAGGACGTGGCGTGAATGGTACCGGATCAATTTACAATGAGCATTTTTGGGACTGGACCTGGGAAAATCTCTTGACCTATGACCGCACCTTTGGTGACCATAAGATCAATGTCGTGGGCCTCTATTCTTCCCAGAAAACAAATCTAAAAACTTCTAAAATGAATGGAGACGATTTTGTATCAGATGCCGGATATAACAACATGGCTTCTGCGTCTAAAAATCTCAAGATCGAATCCAACCTTCAAAACACAGCAATGATTTCCTACATGGGAAGGATCAACTATGCTTTTAAAGACCGTTACCTATTAACGCTGACTGGCCGTTCGGATGGTTATAGTGCATTTTCTATTAACAACCGGTATGCTTTTTTCCCATCCGTTGCAGGTGCCTGGGTGGTTTCTAAAGAAGGAAATGTGCAGGACTATTTCGACTTGTTAAAACTTCGTGTTTCTTATGGTAAAAATGGAAATCAGGCCGTATCACCTTATCAAACTTACGACCGTCTGACCAACGTCGATTATATCTATGGTCTTGACCCAGTCAAAGGACTTGTGATGAATTTCAATGGACGCGGAAGCAATCTAACTTGGGAAACGACAGCTTCATTAAACCTTGGTTTAGATTTTGGTATTCTCAAAAATAGACTTTCAGGAACGATCGACTACTACTCCTCAAAAACATCGGATCTTTTATTAAGTGAACAGGTTCCTGTCATGAATGGCTATAACACCATTTTGACCAATATCGGTGAAACTTCCAACAAAGGGATAGAAGTTACCTTGAATGCCATACCTGTCAAAAATGACAATTTCCAATGGAATGTAAATACGACCTTTGCCTATAACAACAATAAAATCACCAAACTGCGCGCTGACGGAAAAGATGATTTGACCAATGCCTGGTTAATCGGAAAGCCTATCCGTATTTTCTACGATTATAAAGTCATTGGTGTATGGCAAGAGGGCGACGACATCGCAAACTCCTATCAACCTAAAGCGAAACCTGGCGATGCCAAGTTAGCCGACCTTAACAACGACGGTAAAATCGATGCCAATGACCGTACCGTGATGGGGAACAAAATATCGCCTTATACACTCGGTATTGGCAATGATTTCACCTATAAAAATTTCTCCCTGTCGTTCTTTATGAATGGGGCATTTGGTGGAACGAAAGTCGATGATTTCAAAAACATTGAACGTTTCTTACCTAACAACGGCGCCAATTATCTCGCTGACATGCCTTACTGGACACCGGAGCGTACAAACACAGATATCCCATCTCCTGGATACACGCCTGTAAACAACCATACGTATTACATCAATTCGGCCTACTGGCGGATTAGAGACTTTAGCTTGGGCTATACCTTTGATGGCGATTTTCTAAAAAGATTGAATCTCTCTTCCATTAAAGCATTTATTAACGCCCGTAACCTCTATACATTCTCCAAAATCAAAGGTTACAACGTAGAGGCATTGAGCGTAAGTTCGACCACAGGTAATCCAACAACGACAAATATTGCTAGTCCTTATCCTGTTGCGAGAACATTCTCATTGGGAGTAAATGTCCAATTCTAAACACATCAAGATCATGAAGAAAAGAAATACAACTTTATATACAATTCTAGCTGGCCTAGGCTTACTTTTTACAAGCTGCAGCAAGAACTTCTTAAATGAAGACACCAGCAGCTTTCAGTCACCTGATAATACCTATATCAATACGAAAGGCTTCGAAACTGGACTAAACGGTCTATACTCTTATGCCCGCATGGAATTCCTGACCTGGAACGGTAGTATCTTTTCCCAAGGAGCAACTCCGCAAGAAGCACTACAGGTCGGAACTGATATTGTTGCTATCAAAACCACAGGTACAGACGCTACATTGGCTCCATTCAGCAATTATACGCTAAATCCTGCTTCGTCTTATGTCCGCAATTATTGGAAATATGCCTACGGATTTATTGGTAATACCAATACCATCCTCGAGGCTTTAAAAAAGGATGGCATTAGCTGGACTGACAAGGACAACGATCCAAAACGTGTGGAAGCAACGGCTCGTTTCTTTCGTGCCTATAGTTATCGCTACTTAGTCAACCTGTACGGCGATGTGCCTTGGGTAGACAAGGTATCCGAAACACCGCGTCGTGATTTCACGCGTACACCGAAAGCTGAGATCTTGACACATATGATTGAAGACCTTAAGTACGCGAGCGAAAACCTGCCCGACAATCCAGGAACAATTCAGGAAGGTAAATTGACGAAATGGGCTGCTTTCCACTACCTGGCAGAAGCATATATCGAAGCTGGACAGCCTGATTTAGCTGCAGAAGCTGCCAACAAAGTGATTCAAAGTGGCTACTTTAAATTGAACGATCAACGTTTTGGCGCCGAAAAAGATAAACCTGGGGATTATTTCCACGATATGTTTATCGAAAACAATCAAAATCGCGGTTCCGGCAATCAAGAAACGATCTGGGCTATCCAATTGGAATACAATACACAAGGGGGCGGCGACCGCTACACCGATTGGAGTAAACGTGCCTGGGTACCTTTCTATTCACAACAAAAAGGATTTGCTTTGGCCGACTCACTTGGTGGAAGAGGGCTTGGGCACGTGCGCCCTTATCAATGGTGGCTAGATAGCTATGAAAAACAAGATGTCAGAAATTCATCTTTCAATATCAAACGCGATTGGTATTATAACGATCCCTCCGTCCCTGAACTTTATGGCAAGAAGATCGTACTTACCGACGCGATCAAAGAATCAGGTAATGTATTCCCGACAACAACCAAATTTTTCTACGGAAAGACCGCTGTTGACCCTGCATTTGAAGGAAATATGAAGGACCGTGTGAAAGTACGTTTGGCAGAGACTTACCTGCTATTGGCTGAAGCATACTGGCGCGCCAATAAACCGGCACAAGCTAAAGACGCCATTAATGCTGTCCGTGCCCGTGCAAAGGCATCATTAATCGATGCAGCAGCAATCAATGCTGATTTGATTCTCGACGAACGCGCCCGGGAGCTTATTGGTGAGGAAATGCGCCGTATGACCCTTGCCCGCTTTGGTGAGGATATCTTTTTACGCCGCGTGCAAACATTAAACACACAATCAAAAAATGTGGTGAAAAAAGAATTTATTCTTTGGCCTATTCCACAAGAAGTTATAGACAGTAACACTGGTGCAGCCTTCCCACAAAATCCGGGATACTAAACCTTCCAAAAACCTCCATGTTCCTAAAAGGTCATGGAGGTTTTTCCTTTATAACTTTGCGTCAACCAGCTTATAGGTCCCATCTTCCCGGATCTGACTACGGCCAATGGTTATATTCTTAGAATGATAAAACAAAAAAATCCAGCCTGCTGGCGCGCCTTCTGCCCAATACTCCTGACGCAAGGCTTTGGAGCGCCGACCATCGAAATCATATTTGGCGACATAATTATGGAAAATTTCTTCAGGCTCAGGTAATACATCTCCGCCAAAGAAATAGTGCTGATCATCCGTTTGAATATGAAATGCCTGATGATGTGCGGTATGTCCACCATTGAGCGCATAGCTGATTTCATCATTTATTTTTCCTTCACCTTCCACCAGTACCAAATTTCCACTGCGTTGAATCACATCAAAAATCTCGGTCCTGTATGAACTGGAGATGCCTGAATAGGCGTCTTCCCATTCGCCACGTTGAACAATATATTCGGCTTCAGGAAATGCGATACGTCCAGTTCCGTTTTCAAATGTGACCATCCCACCGGCATGATCCTTATGAAGGTGGGACATCAGTACATATTTTACATCTTCGGGTCTAAAGCCAGCCTTACGGATATTATGATGCAGCTGTAGCACAGCACTGTCATCGGTATAGCCAAGACCGGTATCACAGAGAACAAGTCCGGCATTCGTTTGGATCAAGAAGGGATGGACATGGATAAACATCGCCCCCGGTCGGTCCTTAGGGTCGTCTAGAAGTGGGTCAAAGGGAATAAATTTTCTACTCTTGTCTACGGAAAAAGAACCTTCATATAAAGAATAAGCCTGCACCATATTTAAAACATTGGGAATATGCACGTTAAGCAACAGCGGATCAATACCGGGTTTAGGAATTAGGTAAGTCCAGCCTTAAAACGTATATTTACACTTAAAATATTGTGCAAAGATATGCAAAAAAGGTGGGTACTAAAATCTAAAACTGATGTCAAAATAACCAACAAACTGCGCGAGGAATTAAACATCAACACTGTATTGGCAGAGTTGCTCGTGAGCAGGGGAATTGAGACTTTTGACGAATCAAAGCAGTTTTTTAGACCTCAATTATCGGATTTGCACGATCCATTTTTGATGCGGGACATGGAGAAAGCCATCACCCGTATTATCCAAGCCATCGGCAACAAAGAAAAAATTCTGATCTATGGAGACTATGATGTGGACGGTACCACAGCGGTAGCCGTTGTTTATAGTTTTTTCAGGGAATTTCATAGCCAGCTGGAGTTTTATATACCAGACCGCTATGCCGAAGGTTATGGCATCTCTACACAAGGCATCGACTATGCCGCAGCAAATGGTTTCAGCTTAATTATTGCATTGGACTGCGGTATCAAGGCAGTCGATAAAATAGACTACGCAAATAGCAAAGGAATTGATTTTATCATTGGCGATCACCACCTTCCCGGTGAAGAACTTCCCAAAGCCTATGCCGTATTAGATCCCAAGCGTGCAGACTGTGAATATCCCTATAAAGAACTTTCAGGTTGTGGAATTGGCTTTAAGATCATTCAGGCTTTTATATTGACCAATGGCATGGATATCAATACCTGCTATCAGTTTTTGGATCTTGTGGCCGTGAGTATCGCTTCCGACATTGTTCCGATTACCGGTGAAAATAGAATACTCAGCCACTTTGGCCTTATTAAACTTAATACGAATCCCTGCGTCGGATTAAAGGCACTGATTGACTTATCAAATAATCGAACGAAGATCTTTACAGTTAACGACATCGTGTTCCAGATCGGCCCACGCATTAATGCCGCCGGCAGAATAGACCATGCCAAAGACGCCGTCAAGCTTTTGATTTCCAAATCGCTACAGGAAGCCAAAGACTTCAGTTCGAGCATAGACGATCAAAATAATGTCCGTAAAGACTTTGATCTCAAAATAACAGAAGAAGCGCTGGCACTCATTGAGGACAATGCCCTACTTAAAAGCCGCAAATCCACGGTATTGTATAAAGCCGACTGGCACAAAGGTGTCATTGGTATTGTAGCTTCCCGCCTGACCGAAAAATATTACCGTCCGACGATTATATTGACCGAAACAAATGGTCATATTGCAGGTTCCTGCCGTTCGGTACTGGGTTTTGACTTGTACGAAGCCTTAAGCGAATGCGCCGATCTATTGGAGCAATTTGGCGGTCATAAATATGCTGCCGGACTAACGATGTCCTTAGATAATGTCACCCTATTCCAAGATCGTTTTGAGGAAGTGGTATCGCGACGTATCAGCCCTGAAATGCTGACCCAAGAAATTTTGATCGATGCTAAACTAGCCTTGAAAGATATCGACGCTAAGTTCTTTCGTATTCTCCAGCAGTTTGAACCTTTCGGGCCCCAAAATGAATCTCCTATTTTCCTCAGTAAAAAGGTAAATGCAGTAGGACAAGCTTTTATTGTGGGCACCAATCACCTCAAGATGACCGTTGTTCAAGAAGACTCTCCTTCATTCGACTGTATCGGTTTTGGACTGGCAGAACATATCACACATATCAATTCTGGGCAAAGTTTCGACATCTGTTACAGCATTGAAGAGAATGTGTGGCGCAACAAAAGAAACTTACAACTAAACATCAAAGGGATTAAGTATTAGTATTGCAATAGTAAGAAGATATTAAATATATTTACACAAGATTTGATCAAGGCGTAAAACCCTCATACAGGATTAGATACCAGGCATGAAAGAACGATGAGGGTTCTTAAGTAGTCCTATTGAACAGATACATATAACACAAGACACTCCACGAAGATGATTTTAAAGGCAGAACATCTCATAAAAAAATATAAGCAGCGCACCGTTGTCAACAATGTTTCCTTCCATGTGGAACAAGGAGAGATTGTCGGGTTATTGGGTCCTAATGGGGCGGGAAAAACGACCTCTTTCTACATGATCGTTGGTCTAATCAAACCCAATGAAGGCAAGGTATTCCTCGACGATCAGGAGATTACACAGGATGCGATGTACCAACGTGCCCAACGTGGTATCGGTTACCTCGCTCAGGAAGCATCGGTCTTTCGGAAGCTCTCCGTAGAAAACAACATCTTGGCTGTATTAGAAATCCACTATCCGAATAAAGAAGAACGTTTGGCAAAACTGGAAGAACTACTCACAGAATTCAGCCTGCACCGTGTCCGCAAAAACAGGGGTGATTTGTTATCCGGCGGGGAGCGTCGACGTACCGAAATTGCGCGAGCATTAGCTGCAAATCCATCTTTTATACTTTTGGATGAACCTTTTGCAGGGGTTGACCCAATCGCCGTAGAAGAAATTCAGACGATCGTAGCCAAGCTCAAAACCCGTAATATCGGCATCTTAATTACCGACCACAACGTACAGGAAACCCTATCTATTACGGACAGGGCCTACCTCCTGACCGAAGGAAAGATTATGCTGACGGGTACACCTGAGGAAATTGCAGATAATGAGCTTGCCCGTAAATTTTATCTCGGTCGACATTTTGAATTAAGAAGGAAAAAATTTTAAAGATTAAAGAATCTCTCCCCCTATGGCCTTATTAAACTCCATTTTTACTTGGTTCATGAAAAAAAGAATTCACCAGATTGAACTTTTCATGAAATACCCACACGATGTACAAGAAGAATGGTTTCAGAGTTTAATTGCCACTGCTGAAGCTACGGAGTGGGGAAAAAAATACGATTATACAAGTATATTAACGCCCGAAATCTTCAAAGAACGCGTCCCTATACAGGACTATGATGATATCAAGGGCTACGTCGATCGCATGATAAAAGGCGAACAGAATATCCTGTGGCCTTCTGATATCAAATGGTTTGCGAAATCCTCAGGTACCACATCTGACCGTAGCAAATTTATTCCCGTTAGTGAGGAAGCCCTCGAAGAATGTCACTTTCAGGGTGGTAAAGATATGCTTACAATCTATTGCCATAATAGACCCGAAAATCGCGTATTTACGGGAAAATCTGTTGTTATTGGCGGTTCTTCCCAAATCAACAATTTCAGTCCGGATTCCTACTATGGTGATCTTTCATCAATCCTCATCCGTAACCTTCCTTTCTGGGCCGAATTTAAGCGAACGCCCAATATGGAGGTTACTTTAAATCCAAACTTTGAAGAGAAAATTGAGCAGATTGCGCAAATTACACTCAAAGAAAACGTAACGAGCCTAGCTGGCGTACCGACCTGGAATATTGTTATGGCCAAACGTATTCTTGAGATTACAGGCAAAGATAACCTCTTGGAGGTCTGGCCAAATCTAGAGTTTTATGGGCATGGCGGAGTGAGCTTCAAACCTTATCGCGAGCAATTCCAACAATTGATCCCTTCGGACAACATGTATTATCTAGAGAATTACAATGCCTCAGAAGGATATTTTGGTTTACAAGATCAATCTGACTCGGAAGATCTTCTCCTTATGCTAGATTATGGTATTTATTACGAATTCTTACCTACTGAGCGAATGCACGAAGAAAATCCGTCAACATTACGTTTGGATCAGGTGGAGCTTGGCAAAAACTATGCATTGATCATTTCAACGAATGCTGGTTTGTGGCGTTATAAAATCGGAGATACCATCAAGTTTACGTCATTATCTCCTTATCGTTTTCAGATCTCCGGACGAACCAAACAATACATTAACACCTTTGGTGAAGAGGTTATTGTTGACAACGCCGAACAGGCGCTGGCCGAAGCGAGCAAGTTGACACAGGCACGCATAAAAGATTATACGGCAGGGCCGGTATATTTTAAAGATGCTGAAGCCGGGGCACATGAATGGGTAATAGAATTTGAACAACAACCCAACGATTTTAAACGCTTCTGTGAAATATTGGATGCAAAACTCCGTGAAATCAATTCGGATTATGACGCTAAACGTTTTAAGAATATGGCGCTCCGACCACCTATTGTACACAATGCGCCCGAAGATACGTTTTATAAATGGATGAAATCAAGGGGTAAACTTGGGGGACAAAATAAGGTTCCAAGATTGAGCAATAGCCGCGAATATCTCGACCCGCTGTTGAAAATACTCGCCGAATAATACGGCGTACAAACTGAAATATTCCGCACATTGACCGTAATAGGGCGGTCTCCGGCTGGAGATTAGCCAAAATTTTTGGATTCCCTTATTTTGGCTAATCTCGTATTGCTGAATTTTGTTGTTTTAAAGAACCGCTGTGAGTTCGTCTAATTGGTAAGCTCAAGAAAGCTTAGACTATAATGGAGGTTTGTTAAGGTTTAATTGCCGTTTTATATAAAAAAACAAAAAAACCAAGGATAAAATTCATAGAAATACCTTTCTTCTGAACTTCAACTTCACCCTGTAACACTGAGCGATTATCGCCTGATGTTACTTCACTACTTTTGTTAAGACTGTGAGTCAATTCCATATTAAGTTTATTTTTATGATAAGTGATTTTATAGCGTTACTGCGGACCAAAAAGCCCATCTATAGGACCGCATTCTTTATAGCCAAACTTTATGCCATAATATCAAAACTCCACGTTAATTAATAAATAATTAACACATTTAATTAGTAATACAGACGAGCGTAAAGAAATGACGCCAAATTCTTCCATTTCAAAAAAAAGTGTAGCAAAACAGGGAACAACTGTCCGAAATAAAAGGCATATCAAAGCGGGTAAATTATCCGCGTACAGGTGCAACTTATATTTCATTTTTTTCCTAACTTAGCCTAAGTAATTAAAAAATAAGATGAACGCGACAGAAAACTATTCAATTCGCGTAGAGCCAACTCAAAATTCAAGACTCTCGCAAGTAGATTTCGACAATCTAAAATTCGGAAAGATTTTATCCGACCACATGCTGGTCGCAAACTATGATGACGGTGAATGGAAAGATGTCAGCATCGTCCCTTACGGAGATATCAGTATTAGTCCTTCAATGTCTGCTTTACATTATGGCCAAGCGATCTTTGAAGGAATCAAAGCGTATAAATTTGCAGATGGAACAGTAAGTATCTTCCGTCCGGACAGAAACTGGGAAAGATTCAACAAATCTGCCGCACGTCTTCAAATGCCGGAGGTACCGGAGGAGATTTTCATGGATGGCCTAAGCAAACTATTGGACATCGACCGTAACTGGATCCCGGCAAAAGAAGGTTCATCATTGTACATCCGTCCTTTTATGTTCGCAACAGAAGCAGCATTAGGTGTACACCCTTCAAAGTCATACAAATTTATCATTATCACTGGCCCTGTAGGCGCATATTACAGCAAAGCAATCAGCTTAAAAGTTGAGACCTACTATACGCGTGCAGCAGAAGGTGGTGTTGGTTTTTCTAAAAATGCAGGTAACTATGCATTATCGCTTTACCCTACACAATTGGCCAATGACGAAGGTTATGACCAAATTATGTGGACAGATGCTTCCGAGCATAAATATATTGAAGAAGCAGGTACGGCAAACCTTATTTTCCGCATTGGAGATACGATTATTACACCACATGGTGATACAATCTTACACGGTGTAACACGCCGTACAATTATGGAATTGGCGGAGAAATGGGGTTATAAAGCCGAGCAGAGAAAGGTATCTATTCAAGAACTAATTGACGGTATTAAAGCCGGTACAGTAACTGAAGCTTTCGCAGCTGGTACTGCAGCCACAATTACGGATATCAGCCGTATCGGTTTTGAAGGACAAGATTACCACTTGCCACCAGTAGAGGGCCGCGAGTTTTCAAATCGTGTTTTGAATTACCTCAACGACTTGCGCTATGGCAAAGTAGAAGATCCATTCGGATGGAACTATTTAGTAAAGTAATTTCCAGAATGAAATAGAAAAGCCTTTGTTATCAATAACAAAGGCTTTTTTTATGGCCTATATACGTTATGCACACCTTGAAACGCGGTCTATAAACCTCGTTTGAACCTTCGCGGATAATGTCTAGTTCACTGCTGCTAGATCCTTAGGAATGCTCTCCTGTCAACTCCTTTTGGATAAAATCAATTATTGCGGCTGTCTCCTGGGATTGAAACCAGTGCGTATCACCATATTTTTTAAACCATGTAATCTGACGCTTGGCATAACGCCTTGAATTTTGCTTGATTTTCGCTATAGCGTCCTCCAAAGACTGCTTGCCATCGAGATAATCAAACAACTCGGCGTAACCAACAGTAAGCAATGCGGGCTTCGTTCTGAAAGGAAGTAAAGCTTTCACTTCGTCCAGTAGGCCATTTGTCATCATCAAATCTACACGTAAATTGATCCTTTCATACAAGTTCGCCCGATCCATATTCAAGCCAATGGTAAGGACATCAAAAGGCCTTTTCTCGACATCTTTCTTATGGTAAAATGACATGGGTTTACCTGTCGCCTCAAAAACTTCAAGCGCCCGGACGACACGTTGCGGATTATCGATGTCTGCAGTTTCAAAATATGTAGGGTCAATGCTTTTCAATCGATCTTTTAAGGCCTCCAATCCCAATACTGCAAGTTCATGATTAAGTCGCTCACGCACTTCATCACCAGCCTTGGGCAGATCATCCAATCCTTCGCAGAGGGCCCGTACAAACAAGCCCGATCCACCTACCATGATTACCACGTCATGCAATTGAAATAGTTCTTCCAGTTTCAGTAAGGCCTCACGTTCAAAATCTCCTGCAGAATAATCCTGCGTGATGGAGTGTGAATTAATGAAATAATGGGGAGCAGCAGCAAGTTCCGCTGGATCTGGTTTAGCCGTACCAATAGACATTTCCTGATAGAACTGACGAGAATCAGCAGAAATTATTGCTGTTTTAAAATATTGTGCCAATGAAATAGCCATTGTGGTCTTACCAACAGCTGTTGGCCCCACAATGGCTATCAATGTTTTTTTATTTGCCATAATTTAGCACTTCACAGGTTGAAAAGAACCTATAAAGTCTTCTTAATTAATATTCGTCCTCGTAACCGTTCGATTCTTCACGCTCTTCACCTTCTTCGCCCTCTTCTTCATCGTCACTGTCGAAGCCGTCTAATTCGTCATCATCATCTACGCCATATTGCGTATCGTCTTCCTCTACATAGTCATCCTCTTCAACTGCATCTGATACGGGAAAATTAGCAGCTGTCATGGTCTTAGGAACCTGGCCGATAGACTTAAATAATGCAGGATAATCCTTTCCATCCTCTTCTTTCAAGATCTTGATCAGTTCAACCTGAAAATCATAAGGACGATCAAAATTATAGACGTAGTAAAATTTCTGATGTGGATCATCGATAAACTTGCTCAATCGGATATTCTCCATCAACAATACCTCTGCGTCCTTTTTACGTTGCGTAGGCTTAAATGCAATCTCTGTTCCCTTTTTCCATTGATCATTACTCACATAGAAAGAGGAAGATGCATCTGCAGCATATCCTGTTGATTTATGGATTTCTTCATGTAGGTCTATAAATGTACTTTTTGAAGGCATGTCGATTTCACGATATACATCTTCATAATCTTCAAAAGTAACTCTAAATCTATAAATTGCCATGTCTACTATTTTCTTCTGTTAACCCTCTAAAATTAATACTATATTTTAAGAATTGGAAATTTCCAATGGGATTTCTTGTTTGATCGTCAGGTTCATTTCGCCTGCTTTTTTCACCAAGAATTGATATGCTTCTATTCGGGAGTTTGGAATCTCGCCTTCCAGAATAGCCTCGCGAATCAAATTTTTCAACTGCCCAACGGTACGTCCCGGCGCTAAGCCAAATAGGATCATAATATCTTCTCCACTGATCGGTGGTTGCCAGTTGCGCACCTTATCCCGTTCTTCAACATCTTTCAATTTTTGTTTGACAAGTTCAAAATTCTGACGATATTTCTTCTTTTTAAACTCATTCTTTGTTGTCACATCCGCATGACACAGCATCATAAGGGCTTCAATATCATCACCGGCCTCAAATAATAGACGGCGTACAGCAGAATCCGTTACGATATCCTGCGCCAAGACGATAGGCCGAAGATGCAATTGCACCAGCTTCTGAACAAATTTCATTTTCTCATGGAGCGGTAGCTTCAATTCGGCAAAAAGCTTTGGTACCATACGGGCACCACGGTCTTCGTGGCCATGAAAAGTCCAACCGAGTTTTTTGTCGAAACGCTTGGTTGCCGGTTTAGCAATATCATGCATAATCGCAGCCCAACGCAACCAGAGGTCATCAGATAATTCACAGACATTGTCCAACACTTCCAGCGTATGATAGAAATTATCCTTATGGCCTTTGCCGTCAATAATATCAACACCATGTAAATTATACATCGCCGGAAATATCAATTCCAATAGCCCCGTATCAAACAGGTATTTAAAACCTACAGAAGGCTTTGGAGAAAGAATGATCTTATTGATTTCATCGATAATACGTTCTTTCGAGATAATCTTTATTCGCTCTTTGGTATCGCTAATCGCTTTGATCGCATCAATCGTGATTTTAAAATTTAGCTGTGTCGCAAAACGGATAGCCCGCATCATACGCAGTGGATCATCAGAAAACGTTTCTATCGGATCCAAAGGTGTCCGAATAATGCGTTGCTCAAGGTCCTTTACGCCTTCAAATGGATCGACTAAAGTACCATAATCCGCTTTATTCAATGAAAACGCCATCGCGTTGATCGTAAAATCACGTCGATTTTGATCATCGGACAAGGTACCGTCTTCCACAATAGGCTTACGTGAATTGGCACGATAAGATTCCTTCCGGGCACCGACAAACTCCACATTGAGTCCTTCATAAACCAGCATTGCGGTGCCAAAATTCTTATATACGGCAACTTTGGTATGCAGCCTATCACCCAATAAAGTCGCAAATTCAATACCACTACCAACGACAACAATATCCACATCGTTCTTAAAAGGGCGCTTCATGATATAGTCGCGAACATACCCCCCGATGACATAACATTCTGTATTTGTTGTCTCGGCGAGTTCCTTAATAATTGAAAAGATTGGATGTTGTAAATTATCGTACATAGTCAAAACAGCAGGTAAAAACCAAACAGTTTGCAAAAGTAACAATTTTTTTCCCTAATCCCTATCTTTGGATAACTTACGGAAAGCAAGTGGATTTTTAAGTAATTCCGCTTGTTCACGGCGGTGTTTCACAATATGCAAAGCTGAGAAAATCGCCTCGACAAAAGAACTTTCAGAAGCTAGATTTTTTCCCGAAATATCATAACCTGTACCATGATCTGGCGAAGTTCGTACGATAGGAAGACCAGCGGTAAAGTTGACACCGGCACCTTTGGCAATATGCTTAAAAGGAATTAATCCTTGGTCGTGGTACATTGCCAGTACCGCATCAAATTTCTCGTATGCGCCTTTAGCAAAGAATCCATCGGCCGGATAAGGGCCAAAACAGAAGATTCCCTGTTCGTTTGCTTTTTCTACTGTAGGTCTAATGATCTGGTCATCTTCCGTACCAATAATACCATGATCACCAGCATGTGGATTTAGTCCTAAGACAGCAATTTTAGGTTTTTCAACCCAAAAATCTTTCTTCAGGGATTCATTCATCAGCGCTAGCTTTTTAAGGATAGCCTCTTCCGTAATATTAGCCGCAACCTCATGCAGTGGAATATGACCTGTTACCACACCAATACGCAATTCATCACATACCATAAACATCAATACATCATCGGCCCCCACTTTGGACTGCAGGTATTCCGTATGGCCCGGAAATTGAAATCCCTCCTGTTGAATATTATGCTTATTAATTGGGGCAGTCACTAAAGCATCAATCTTGCCGGCTTTCAGGTCTTCAACAGCTTTCTCCAACGAAAGGAAAGCATATTTACCGCCAATTTCGTTTTCTTCACCCAACGAAATCTTGACGTCTTCCTGCCAGCAATTGATCATATTTGCTCTTTTGGAATGCGCCTGCTCAGCATCATTGATCACGTTAAAACTAAAATCATTTACACCGATCGCTTTACGGTGAAAAGAAGCAACCTTTGTATTTCCGTAAACCACCGGCGTAAAGAAATCGCACATCCGCTGATCTACCAAAGATTTAATGATGACTTCAAGTCCAATGCCGTTAATATCGCCTACGGTAATTCCGATTTTTAATTTATCGCTCATTCTGTTTAAATGCTTTGATTCAAAAATAGGGATTTTTTTTTAGTATTGGGTATTGTCCTTTATCCTTGTTCTTTGCTCCTTGCTCTTTTTTAACTTTAAGCTTTTTACTTCGGACTTCTAATTTCTGACTTTTAGTTTTTAATTTTCATTACTTTTGCAACATGAGCACAGTAAGAGCAAAAAAACATTTAGGACAGCATTTCTTGAACGATAAAAATGCTGCACAAAAGATTGTGGAAGCACTGGATCCTAAATTGGGTTTTAGCCAAGTGCTTGAAGTAGGACCGGGAATGGGTGTACTTTCAGATTTTCTCCTGCAAAAAGAAGAATATGAAACCTATTTGATCGATGTGGATGACGAATCCATTGCTTATTTGGACGATAAATATCCCCAATTGGGTAAGCGATTGATCCACGGTGATTTCCTGAACCTTGACTTTTCACAGTATTTTGGTGAGAAAATGGCTGTTATTGGCAATTTCCCTTACAACATCTCCTCCCAGATTCTCTTTAAAATTTTGGATGAACGCCAACGTGTGGTTCAAATGACGGGGATGTTCCAGAAAGAAGTGGCCGAACGTTGTACAGCTAAGGCGGGCAGCAAGGAATACGGTATCTTGAGTGTCTTTTTACAGGCCTATTATAAAGTAGAATACCTTTTTACTGTAAAAGCAGGAGCTTTTAATCCACCGCCAAAAGTATTGTCGGGCGTTATCCGCATGACGCGCAATGACCGTGAACAATTGAATTGTGATGAGAAACTATTTTGGCGTGTTGTCAAAGCGGGCTTCAATCAACGCCGTAAAACCCTCCGTAACTCACTTTCTGGCGTTGTTCCCAAAGATAAAATGTCCGACAATCCATTGTACGAGCTACGCGCGGAGCGACTGACCGTGGATGATTTTGTTGGTTTAACAAACGAAATAGCAAATAGTCTTTAATTATGCATTCGACGGACAGCACATTTATTATCGTCGGCGGAGGTATCGCGGGATTATGTGCTGCAATTGGGCTTGCAAAAGTAGGTATTGAAGCACATGTCTATGAAAGCGCCATTGAACTCAAGGGCATAGGTGCTGGATTCGGGCTCGCGGCCAACGCCATGCAAGCTTTGGAACATCTCGGATTGAAAGATGAAATCGTTCCGATAGGGCATTACCTTGCATCGTATAATGTCTTGGATCAAAAGGGAAATATTCTTGTTGAACCTGACACCAGGTCAATCAGTCAAAAATATCAACAGGACAATTTCGCTATCCATCGGGCAGATCTGCATCAGTTTCTTTTATCCAAAATCCCAAATGGACAAGTTCACCTCGGCAAACGTGCCGTTTCCTTTGAACGGGAGGGAGAAGATATTCAAGTTTATTTCGCAGACGGGAGCCATGTACACGGCCAAGCCCTTTTGATTGCCGATGGCGTACACTCAGCATTACGACAACAACTTATACCGGCCTCGGCACCCCGGTATTCAGGCTATACCTGCTGGCGGGCCACCATAGACAACAGCAGCATAAAACTTGAAAAAGGCACAGAAACCTGGGGCAGCAAAGGACGCTTTGGGATGACCCCACTTGTCAATAACCGCATCTACTGGTACGCATGCATCAATACTGAGGCACAAAATCCGGTCTTAAAAAATTGGAAAACAAAAGAGCTCTTCGAAAATTTTAAAGATTATCATGCCCCTATTCCAACGATTCTTTCGGAAACAAAGGATAGCGAGCTAATTGCAAATGACATCATTGACATCGAACCACTTCAACAACTTGCTTTTGACAATATTCTATTATTGGGTGACGCCGGGCATGCGACGACTCCCAACCTGGGTCAGGGAGCCTGTCAGGCTATTGAAGATGTTGCTGTTCTCGTGGATGAACTCCAGACCGCAGGTTCCGTTAATTTGGCTTTCCAACGATTCGAAAAAAGAAGATTGGATCGGGTAAATTATATCTGTAATACTTCCTGGAGGATAGGAAAAATCGCACAATGGGAAAATTCATTCCTGATAAAAATGAGAAATTTTGGCATGAAAATAATGCCTAATCGCATGAAACAACAACAGTTGAACAAATTATTATCTGTAGATTTTATGCAGATCAACCATAATCATGACGCTGGGATCTAAATCATCGTACTACACCACAACAGTATTCACTGATCAGTCCCACATAAAAAAAATAATTGAATGAAAACTACCATTTTGATCGTCGACGACATTCATGAAATCATGCTTGAGAAATTTGAACAGGCAGGAATCGCGTTCCATTATCAACCGGATATCAGTCGGGAAGCGGCTGAAAAAATTATCAGCAATTACTCCGGTATGGTTATCCGTTCCAAATTTCAGGTAGATAAAGCTTTTTTTGACCTGGCGCCAAACCTCCGCTTTATCGCTCGTGCCGGTGCAGGTATGGACAATATCGACGATACAGTTGCTGCGCAAAGAGACGTGCTGTTAATTCCGGCCAATGAAGGCAATCGGGATGCTGTAGGTGAGCATATGATCGGTATGTTGCTCAGTCTAATGAACAATCTGAATCGGGGTGACCAACAAATACGATCTGGCCAATGGTTGCGTGAAGCCAATCGTGGCTACGAACTTAAGGGACGTACTGTAGGCTTGATCGGCTATGGCCACAATGGTATGGCCATGGCAAAAAAACTATCCGGTTTTGATGTACAGGTGCTTGCCTATGATAAATACCGAATCGACTACGCGGATCAATATGCCGCCGCAGCCGACATGGAAAAAATCTGCAAAGAAGCCGATGTGATCAGTTTCCATATTCCCTTAACGGATGAAACAAAGGGGATGATCGATGTGGATTATCTGGCTAAATTTGAAAAACCTATTTTCTTTTTACTAGGGGCACGAGGTGGTATTGTACAAGTACCCGCAGTATTAAATGGTCTTGATTCAGGCTCCATTCTGGGAGCAGCATTTGATGTATTGCCTGTAGAAAAGTTTCCAAAACTGGCTGAACAGAACTGGTATGCAGATCTTATCCGCAGAGACAATGTGATCTTATCTCCACATGTTGCCGGATGGACATTCGAAAGTTATTATAAATTATCGGAAGTGGCTGCCGATAAGATCATCGCCTTTCTGGCATCTTAATTTTACAACGAGCTATTTGTTAAATCTCCAATCAATCTAGCAAGTAAGCACCTTCTATTCATACCCGCTTAGGAGGTTAAAGTCACCTATTGCTCTTGAAGTGTATAAAAAATCAGGTTCCGGCGCTAAACATACCGATAACAAGAACAATCAGAAACTGAAGCACCAAGCTACCGTCAAGTAGATAAGCATAGTGATAATGATCTTTTGTTTTGAAAACAGCCAATTTTAGCAATGCAAATATGAGCACGTTGGTCAGAATCAATCCAATTTTAATAGGCACCGTATAAGGTACCGTCAAGATCAAAACACAATGAAGACCCAACAGTCCATAAGTTAGATTTTTAGCTTTTTGTTCGCCCAGCATATTGGGCAAAGTCCGCAGGTGATAATAGGAATCCTGTTGGATATCCCGAATATCAAAAGGCAGTGTACAGATAACCAAAAATACGAACTTCAATCCGCAGAGCGCAATAAAAACCCACTGATCTATTTTGACACCGACGTTGGCCAGTTCCACATAGGGAAGCACCACACTGCTGCAGACCCAGACCAGGGCAATATGAAAAATCTTGGCCCCGGGTATCTGTCGAAGGCCCACTTTGCGGTCACGGAAGGTAAACAGGGGCATTCCGTACAACAGACTCAGGATTCCAATAAATCCCAAAAACAAAAAGGAGTACACATGAATATACCATAAGCAATAACCGAGCACAAGCAAAGCGATACCATTGTTTAACCACATGACCCATTCATGATTAAAGATCCAGCGCGTCCGGGGGAATTTTGATTCTTTTGGGTTCTTCGGTTTGGACCACCACAGGCTAAAATTATAAAGCAACAAAGTCGCTGTCCCTTCCACTAAAACGATATACCAATTGATCGACCGTTCAAATATGATATAAGTCAACGCACATTGTGCCATGGCCGCCATGGCGATCAGAAGATTTGTATAGATTGTAATATAGAACAGCTTTCTTAGAAAAGACATCTCGGTAAATCTTGATGCAAGATAACAATCTTGATAGATAAAAGTAGTTTAACATTATATTAAACATCAATTTTTTGATAAAATGGGCAAAAACCGCTAAATTGTACACCGAAATCGAAATATCAAAAACAATTTCGCAACGATAACAATATAAATTAAAATAATTCATAATAATCCTAATAACGATGAGCCTACAAATAAAATCATTTGAAGAATATCAAAGTGAATATAAGCGAAGTGTAGAACAACCTGAGGAGTTTTGGGCGAGCATTGCAGATCATTTTTTCTGGAAGAGAAAATGGAATAAAGTGCTAAACTGGAACTTTGAGGAACCCAATGTCAAATGGTTTGAGGGTGCAAAATTAAATATTACTGAAAACTGTCTTGATCGCCATATTTATGCAAATGGTGATAAACCAGCCATCATTTGGGAACCTAACGATCCCAATGAAGCGCACCGCATTCTTTCCTATAAACAATTACTACAAAAGGTAGAGCAATTTGCCAACGTACTTAAAAATAATAACATCAAAAAAGGAGACCGGGTATGTATTTACTTACCAATGGTTCCTGAATTGGTTATTGCAGTATTGGCCTGTGCACGTATCGGTGCCATCCACTCGGTGGTATTTGGAGGTTTTTCAGCACGTTCTATCGCGGATCGTATCGTAGATGCCGAATGCAAACTGATCGTTACTTCTGATGGCAGTTACCGTGGCAATAAAACCATCGGTCTAAAAAATATCGTAGATGATGCTTTGATGCAATGTGACACCGTTGAAAAGGTAATTGTCTTAACACGTACGCGTACACCGGTATCAATGATCAAAGGACGCGATGTATGGTGGGAAGATGAGATCAAAAAAGTAGAGACACAAGGAAATCCAGCATGTCCAGCCGAGGAGATGGATGCTGAGGACAATTTATTCATCCTTTATACATCAGGATCCACAGGTAAGCCTAAAGGTGTAGTACATACCTGTGGCGGTTATATGGTGTATACAGGTTATACCTTTATGAATACGTTCCAATATAAGCCAAACGACGTATTTTTCTGTACAGCAGATATCGGCTGGATTACAGGACACAGTTATATCGTCTACGGGCCATTATCACAAGGAGCTACTTCTTTAATGTTTGAGGGTATTCCAACCTTCCCGGATGCCAGCCGTTATTGGGACATTGTTGATAAGTTCAAGGTCAATATTATCTATACATCCCCTACTGCCTTACGTTCATTGATGGCCTTTGGTGACGAATTTGTCGATAAAAATGATCTGTCTTCTTTACGTGTTTTGGGGTCAGTAGGCGAGCCAATCAACGAAGAAGCCTGGAACTGGTTTAACGAAAAAGTTGGTAAAAAGAATTGCCCTATTGTTGATACCTATTGGCAGACAGAGAATGGAGGCCACTTGATCACTTCATTGGCGGGAGTAACACCAGAAAAAGCAAGTTATGCGATGTTCCCGATGCCGGGCATTCAACCCGCTTTGATGGATGAGAATGGAAAAGAAATTGAAGGCAATGACGTCACAGGAAACCTATGTATCAAGTTCCCTTGGCCAGGCATGCTTCGTACGACATGGGGAGATCATGACCGTTGCCGTCAAACCTATTTCTCGACATATAAGGATATGTATTTTACAGGCGACGGATGTTTCCGTAGTCCGGAGGGTTATTATAAAATCACAGGCCGTGTAGATGATGTACTGAATGTTTCGGGCCACCGTATTGGTACAGCAGAGGTAGAAAATGCCATCAATATGCACGCTGATGTTGTGGAGTCTGCCATTGTCGGATACCCGCACCCAGTAAAAGGCCAGGGTATTTATGCTTATGTCATTGCGAATCACCACACCGATGCAGAAGCTACCAAAAAGGATATCATGGAAACCGTTTCACGTATTATCGGTCCAATTGCTAAACCAGACATTATCCAGTTTGTCGATGACCTACCAAAAACACGTTCTGGAAAGATCATGCGTCGTATCTTACGCAAGATTGCCGAAGACGATATCGCCAATGTAGGAGATACTTCGACACTTCAGGATCCTGCTGTTGTAGAGGGTATCATCAAAGGAGCAGCGGCTTTGAGAAAATAGTCTATCTTAAATATTTTATATCTAAAAAGGGCTTTCCATTTTTTTTTGGAAAGCCCTTTTTAGGTATTTTACCACTATCCCGCTAGAATTTCATTTCAAATATGCGAGAGATTATATTTAATATATCTTTATTTAATGCTATCCAAACAGTTCTATCGCGATGTGTTCAAGCGGATTGGGAGCGAATACTTCACATTTAGTTTCTCTCCACGTTGTATTCCGGGCTTCCATTTGCCTGCTTTTTTTATAACACGGATTCCTTCCTCCCCTGTTCCAAAACCTAAATCTTTCCTTACTACCGGATCTTTTATGTTACCATCTTTGTCTATCACAAACGCTATCATGACCACACCAGACACCTGATTGCTAATCGCCTCCTTTGGGTAGACATAATTGCTCGCTATAAAGCCCATCAGTCTAGAAATTCCACCGGGGTAATCAGGCGGACTCATAAAGTTAGACGAATCATATTTAAAAACCTTTCCGTCAACCTTTGTTTTAGTCCCTGACACCAATTGATTATTCGAGTACGTTTCAACAAAGCTGTCCTTTCCCATCTTTCCTTTCCATTCACCTTCGCGCAAATTGTTTTTCATTTGTCCCTCTTCATAACTCCACCCATAATTTAGCCGAATAAATCCGTTCCCATTTTCCAAGGTTTTGTTGTTAAGAGAATCATAGTATACAACATAGATGGGATCTTCTATTTTCAGTTTTCCTTTTTTATCGGGACTACTGGGATAAAAAACAATCTTCTCCAATTTATTCCCTGGATACAGATAAAAAGCAGAATCTATAAGAGCACTTTCGTCGCTGTAGTTTTCTAAGCTTTTTAACGTTCCCTGTTCATAAAATTCGTACTTTCGCCCGCGAAATTTAAACGGATAAAGCGCATTTGTACTGATGCCACTGAGTTTGATCGAATCATTGCGCGTGTAAAACTCCTCTACACGATAAACTTTATCCTTTCCCGATGCATCAACATGAATTGTCCGCATATAATAGGCCGAATCCGCTTGTTTTGTTTCATCGCCATCTTTCTTATGATAACTTGTAAAAGAAACCTGAGCATAAAGGTTTGATAAGAAAAAATTGAATAACAAAAAACAGACGGTTGAGACCCAAAAATGTAAATAATACTTCATAATAATTGATAATAATAACAAATATCCTGGTTAAATAAAAAATTAATCGATTAAATAATACTTATTTCTATTGATGGCCAACATCATGCTGCAAAACCAAGTTTTCCACATGATGTTAATAAGATTGTTAATAACCCAACTTGTCACCAAAATTGAGGGCTTCATTTATTCACAGAACTTCATTTTAGCCTTCACCATAGGAACAGAAGAACAACTACACGCCAAAAACACAATCAGTCTTTTTGAACAGACCACCAATCAAGGATTGGCATCTAACCGAATTGGTATCGTAAACATTACACCGATAGGCTCTCCACGCAGTATTCCCGGTTTCCATCTTTCGGCCATTTTTAACACACGAATACCCTCCTCGCCCGTACCAAAGCCCAAGTCTTTTTTCACAACAATATCTTCTAAATATCCTTCCTTATTCACAACAAAACTAATTTCCAATACCCCCTTAACATTATTTCGCTTAGCTTCTTTAGGCCATTTATAATGTCTAGAAACAAAGTTCATCAATTTTGGCATTCCTCTTGGGTAAACGGGATCAACCCAATAGGTCGTTGAATCATAGCTAATGGTCGTTCCATTTTCTTTGGTTTTGACACCAAAGAGCAGCTTGCCTCGCGCAAAGACCTCGGTAATTGGCAGCTTAGACAGTATACCCTCCCATTTACCTTCACGACGGTAATTTTCCATTTCTCCCTGTAGGTAATCGTCATGATCATACTCAATACGAATAAAACCGTTTCCATTTTCAAGAGTCTTATTGCCTAACGAATCGTAATGTGCGATATAATATGCGACACCACCCTTTATTTTATCGTTAAATGGGTAATGTGAAATTGTTTTTAACTTCCCATTCGGATACCAGTAAAATGCTGAATCAACACGTACATTTTCTGAATTAAAATTTTCTAGACTTCGCTTTTCACCATTAAAATAAAACTCCTCCAGCTTCCCAAAGAATTTTAAAATAATACCTGTATCCTGCACTGTTCCATTTAGCTTAATGGTATTATTCGGTAAATAATGCTCTACGATCTTAAAGTATGACATAGGCTGATCTGTCATATGAACTATGGTTCTGGAAAAATAGGCTGAATCCTTTAGTTTGGTTTCTCGCCCTGCCTTTGTATAGTATGCTGTTCGCTCAATCTGAGCACTCGCATTAAATATAAATAGATTGAATAGCAAATAACAAATCAGCTTTGCCGCTAAATACAAGTTGGATTTCATAAAATTTGTTAATAGTATTGCAATAATAACAAATGGAGCAGGCAAACAAGAAATAAACAGGTTAATTAATTATTACTTATTACAACTATCGCTGCAATTGAGGAAACCAGGTTATCAACACAATGTTAATAACTCTGTTGATAACTTAAAAACGTTACTCATTGAAGTAGTAAAGCCATTTCAGATTCGCTAAGAGATGGTGAAACAAAAAAAGCCACATCATCCCGACGTGGCTAAAATAAACATATGAATTTAATTAAACAGTTTCTATTTATAGGAGTTTACAGAGCTTGCAACCTTCCAGCTTCCTGACTCATTAACCAACGTCACTAAATCTGTTTTGGTGAAATCATCAAACTTCATGGTGATACGTGCGACCATATAGTTTTCAGATTCCTCAAGAACTTCTGTATTTGTGCTGCAGTTTAACTTTTCGCCTTTTTGCTTTTTCAGGAAAGAGATAACTTCCGAACGGCTATTGGTACGCGCAACTTTGCCTTGAATTTTTTGGTTGAATTCGGATGCGAATAATTTTTCTACGCCCTGAGATGCACCTTCTGTCATAACCGACACGTAGCTATCGATCGCCAAATCAGCTGTGGAGAGGTTTAATGCTTTACCCGGGTCAGCTGCTGCCATTGCGAAAGTTGATACCGTAATCAATGCTGCTGCTGCGAATGTCTTTACTAAAGTTTTCATAATACTTTATTTATAGTGTTAGTTTTTTTGTCTCTTTTCTTATTGTCGCAAGGATATTGATTTTGTTGCATCATTTCCTTTAAGATTCTGATTCAAAAGTAAGACAACCCAGCATTCCATTTTATTACATTTAGATCAACGGAATAAAAAAGTCGGTAAATGGAGGTAAAGGAGCGGTAAATGGATATCCGCTCCGATAGGAAAAAATATAGGAAAAGATTAAGATCACTTTTATAACTGGAAAGCAGCTAGAATGGTTGCAGGCGTACAATCAACTTCATTGAGCACATTGCAGCGTCGGCCATTTTTATGAAGATATATGATCGTAAATCCAACCAGGATGGGTGTACCAACAAATTCGTTGCATGGGATGCTGATCGTCTTGGCCGGAGTTGAATCCTGTCCATAGACGATATCGATCTCCCATTCTTCATCCTTTACTTCTATAAATTCCCTTTCTTTGAAATTGAAAGAAAAAGTATGGAATTTAAAGGCGATAGCATTACAATCTTTGGGTAGCATTAATGCTCGGTTAATGTCAAATATCGGAAATGAGATTTCGATCTGATTCTCCTCGGTTAGGCTAACCGTTGGATCGATATTCAGCGCATCCTGCATATGGAAATTTTCGTTGAATTGAAAATTCACCAATCTATCGAGCCTACAGTTGTTTAGGCACAGTGTTCCCCTATCGTCATCGATATTTGTCTTCATTGCCCTATAAATCTGTCTATTCAAGCGATTGCCCATTTGTCCATCATGCAGTTCCTGATGCACTAATCTAAAAGCCTGCCTAATTGCAGCGCCCGCGCGACTTGCCTGTCCAAAATCTTTACCAGCTTTCTTCGTGTCGACGTTTTGTTTTACACGATGTGGTTTACCTTGAATGTAGTTCTTTGTTCCTACCTTTCTGCTTACCAGTGGGCCAACCAGTCCACGGATATAGCCATTATCATTTATTCCCATACAATAAATATACCACCAAAACGACCCTATGTCAAGTATCTTGTTCATTTTTAAGGATTTCGAAAACTGCAGCAAATAGCAATTATAAATTTGAAAATTTAGTGATACCTTTTTTGGGATTAGATATAACCAACTTCTAACCACCTTCTAATTGCAAGCAAGATGCAAACAGGATGTCTGTACAGTGAAGGCACCCTTAAAAGGTGGACTCAACGTGGACTCACTGTGCACACAAGGCGGTTACAGTACGGAGTTGACCACTAGTTGGTATGGAGTTGGTGCCAAGAAAATATAATTATTTACGTCGAGCGGCTGTGTTAAACTTTGAGAATAATGTAATCACGATAGAGCTTGATATAGACGCCACGAACAAGGAATCGGGAATAGACGATTTCTCATCCAAGAAATAGTATACAGCAGCTGCTATGGAGAAGCAGACGATGAAGGACAATATTAAAACAAGTATAAATTTGGTTTTCATTAGTCAAGGGTTAATATATTGCATTTAATATACATGATTATTTAATAAATAAAGAATAAATAATTTATAGCGTCAATACATTTCAGCAACAAAGAACCTGTTTCACAACTCTGGAGTAACAACGTTTTCCACAATGTTATTAACAAATTATGGAAAACTGCGAACGCATCAAATTTTACACAAAATATAAGACGATATACTAGATTCGACCAAAAGTTTTTTACGATGTAAATAAGAGATACATATTATCTTTAATTCAGCATTCGAATAAAGCTACCATTTGCATAGTCGAGTTTCTGCGTATAGTAATTTGTTTCAGGGCCTGCTACCAACACACCTCCTATTGCACCTAGCAACACCGAAGCTACAACAACATTGGTTGCAGATGCAGTTTCCACAACGGGGCCCACAAAAATAAAATCATCATCTTCCTTGATTAAAGCATAAAACTGATCCTGACTTGAAATAAAAGGATTACCAGCATGCACTACTGCATAATAATCTTTCGGGTTTACCTTTTTCAGTTTCCCTTTTTCATTCTCCTTAAAGAAGCCTAAGTTTAAATCGCCCTCTCTTAATTGGGCCTGCCCTCCTGATGGTGTTTGAAGGGCAAATTCTTCGTAGGTCAGATATAACCCATCTTTATATGTTTCCGTGTTATAAAGTGCCAATTGTTTCTTTTGAATATCGTCGTAATGTTCGATTTCACTGAGACTATAGCTCTTTGTGGTATCACCGTTTTTGGTTAATGCATCAAAGATCAGGTTATTGACAACATCGCTGGCACGTGCCAAAGTCGCTTTGGTTACATCCATCCCTTTAACAACGATAGCTGTATCAGCTCGGGCTAGCTGTAAATATTCTCCATTAGCCTCTTTTGAGAATAAGATTGCTCTAAAATCCAAAAATCCCTTTTCAGAAAAAGCTCCCGTCAATTCCGCTATGCAGAATTTTTCCAACCGAATCAGCAATTCACCATTGCCTTTACGACCGGTTATTTGTTCCAATTGGCTCTGTAACTGTTTTTCCAATGATGGCTCCGCCACCAACAACCGGTTTGCGTTCATCATACCTACTTGTATGACACCCAGATTATCTTTTATCTCCCTTGCGTCGTATAGGCTTATTTTACCAAACTTCGCATGTTCAACTACTTGATTTGGTTTCTTAAATTGAAATGGTCTCGTCTTTGGCTGCGCTTGCACGGCAACTTTATTTATAAGAATAATGAATAGGAGGAAAATAATCCGTTTCATGGTAAATAAATTTCAGAAAATAGGTTACGCTAAGTTATCGCATTATTTGCTTTTCTGCAATGTCCATACTTCTTTATGGATCACAGGCCTTCCTTCCAGCTCACTTTCTAGATCTTTTACAGTAAGTTCAAGAAAACCATTTACAAAAGCATAACGATAAGTTAACTTCTGTGAGAATGGTAATGGTTCCAATTGAAGAGTGATGGTATTGCCATCGACCTTATAGCTCGCTCTTATCCTATCGGCCGTTTTGCTTTCGCTATCAGGTTTGTCCGGATCCTCATATAGGTGCCCATCATCGTTGGGCAGCGCGAATATCTCCGATGTTATCAATGCGGCACTATCAACAGCATAAAACAGCAGTCCTTTATAGGTCGATGGGGAATAGCCATTCTTTGCCAAAAATGTTTTCACGTCCGTTGTTTCCTCTTTTAGTCCAGCAACCGGGTCGGTATACCTTGTATAGATGGTCTTGATTTCCCATTCTCCTAAGAAAGGATTAGCATCGTCTTTTTCTTTCTTACATTCTAGAAAGAAAACAACAAAGGGAATAATAAACAATAATCTTTTCATAACTTATTTTAGCTTAATAAGCGGCTTTTCTACATTTCCCTAAATGTAACTTCTTGCAGTCAGATCAGATAATTAGAGATTCTTTAATTTACTTAAGCTTTTTAGTCTTTATTTCCACAAATGTAAGTATCCATGCTCCAACAATTAGATACACAACTACTCTAATTATTCTATCCGCAGTGAATTCCACTGCTTCACCCCGAAAGTGAACGTCTATAAGTTGCTGACTTAATATAATCACTAGCATAATAAGGCAGTAAAGAAAAAATAACTTGCGGTGTGTTTTAAAAATTTCCATAAACGGCATATGACATGATCACTAGTAATTTGGTTAAAGAAACTTAAATAAAATTAATAAAAATATAATAAAAAATTACACCTGAGGTAGCTTAATATCAAGAAAATTAATAAAACTAAAAAGAAATCAATTAAAGAATGTCGATATTTTGGAGCACTATAAACCTTGATATCGCATTATTATCGTCCAATACCCCAAGCTAACTGAACATAAAAATGTCCCAGTCTGTCCTTCGGACCATTTGCAACGGCAGCATTCACTACTTTCCATTCATTCTGTGTAATAGAAGATTTATAACCTATTCTACATTCGGGGCGAAAGCTCGTTCGTTCGGAATTGGATGTTTTCAACGTAACACTTAAATCGACAATAGCAGCATCATGCTCCATTTTAGTTTGGTTGGACTGCGTGGTCAAAAAGTCTCTAAATTCTCCATTCAGATTTTTCTTTTGAACCGTAAAAGTAGTAGACTGCGTACCGACTCCCAGCTGCGGACTAAAGATCAATCTGCCTGTACGTATCGCATTGGTAGATACATAAACCGTAAAATCTCCTGTGTTCATCGTATTGTCGTTTTTACTGCTTGTCGACAGGCTAAAATTCACGCCAATAAGGGTTTGTTTCGTCCTGTATGCCAGTCCGGCGCCTGCATTCCAACCAAACCCAGGCACCTTTCCGGAATCATATTCTTTCAAAATCCTATTCAGATTGCTGGCGTTGTTAAATTGAACACCGGCAAAATAGATCGTCTCAAATGGCAGATGTTTCGTCTGATTGGTTTTTTGTTGCGCAAATAACTGAGCTGCAAAAACAAGTAAAAGGGCACTAAAAAAATACTTCATAAAATTTACACTTTGGTTTATATCAATTAAACTAACTATGGCAAAGGCCTACATCATTATGACAACTAAATCAATAGATCCATTACATGGAAAAAAATATTTGCAAAAAAGCCCCTCCAAAAAATATTCTGAAAGGGCCACTAAATAAACATATGAAACTTTCTCCCTGATTTCGCAGGGAGAAAATTGCTTTTTAACTTTGTGGGACTAACTTGATCGTTCCTGCATCGTTGGTAAAATAACCTTTGGTATACGCTCCTGTTGGTTCTACATACTTCAATTCTCTAAACTTCACTCCATTTACGTCATATTCCGTATAAAATTCAAGTCCAGTAGGCGTATAACGATAAGCATATGGTTTAGTATTACCTGCAATCAATAATGCTCGTTTCGTTGCTGCGGTTGAAAATGTTGCTGCGAAGGATTCTGTCCCAACTTCAAATTTGTAATTTGAAAATGCATGGAATTTTGTAAGCGCAGCGCGGTAGGTCGCTATAATTGTAGAAGCCTCTGAAGATTTAATCGGGACCATCACAACCTTATTGTACGATTTTCTACCTTCCATGACAATGGAATCAGCTGATGCCTTTGTTACCAAGAAATCATTTTCACCTTTCATCCCCTCGTTACTCGCACCAATTGATGCTGTAAGGAAACCGGGTAATTGATATGCAGGCTCTCTATTAAAGACTGCAGGCAATGCAAAATAATGAAATATGCGATTATAGGTATCGAAGGTCAAAATTGCGCCAGCACCAGGTGCGACAGTATAAGTACTTACCTGTGCAGCAAGTGTTGTAAAATCACCTTCAATGCTAACGTCAGTGGTATTATTAAATTTGGCAAATAAGGTATATCCTCCAAATTCTAATCCGCTGCTTGGAAAATACTTGATTATCCAGCCATCTTTATTCGCTTGTAAAGTAGAATATACATTAGCCACGCTCGCGTTTAGACGGTCACTCGGACTGTCTTCAAAAATACGATCCATCTTCTTCTCACAACTTGCGCCCAAAGACAAAATGGTTATTCCTAAAATAAATAGTTTAAATTTCATTTTTTCTTAATTTAAAGTTGTTTGATCAAATGTGCTAAGATTAGGATAACGAGCAAGAATATTGGCTCTTAAGAGATCCATATCAATTCCCCACTCAGATTTCATATAGTTTTTCACAATTGCTAATTTTGAAAGGATCAAAGCCCTTCCCGCTGCCGTAGAATTTTCAACATTCAGCATGGCATCAAAATCAGCTTGACTCCGCGTAACATAGAACGAATACAGTTCAGCAAAATCCTCAGTATCGGCCTTAGAAGCATACGGTGAGATAAAGCCTGCTGCGATCGCGGCTCCTATACCTGTAGCATTGGCAGGATATTTCGCATTCCAGTCATCCTCCACGTAACTAGTACCTGTGATCTCCTTAAAATTACTTGGATAAGGCTTATTCTGATTTAGAATATGTTGAAACTCATGGTGAACTGTTTTGAAAAATCGGCCCGTCAGAAAAGCCGGGTTTTTACCATTGGTTTCATTTAATTCCAACAAATTATACAAAGATACTTTTGTACCTGATTCTGCTGTTCCCAAAATCATGACACCGTTTGTTTGAATTGGAGCTGAACCAGTAAACGTAATTAATTTTGGAAAGTTGTTTTTAAGGAACTCCTTCCCTCCAGTCACTTCTGAATATGGCTCCATAACAAGATAAAGCATAAGCTTGGACAATCTTATAGAAGATTCAAAAGGTGCAGGTACCAATCGATAGCTCATATCAGATTCTTTATCGACGTACTTGTACAGTATCTCGACATTGTAGGGTAGAATATAGTTTTTATAGAGGTAATTGTCCAAAGCGTTCTTTGGTATTGTTGAATCTACAAAAACACTATTGGGATTTAATTTATCCTCTTTGTTACATGCAGAAAACAACACTCCGCATGAAGCTAATAACATAAATAGTTTATTACTTAATTTCATTTGATCTAGGATTTGGTGTTAAACCTGCACTTACTACATCTTGAGGTAATTGAATTGCACGACGAGGATCTCGGATCGATAGCGTATTATCGGTAACCGTAAAAGTCATCGTTCCATTGTTGACCGCAGGAGCGACCCTTCTGGTTATTTCAATGCCATAACGTTTTACATCGAACCATCTTAAGCCAGTATGAAGAAACTGAAGGCGTTTAAGCGATAATACTGCATGGATCATATTTTCCTGTGTACCGCTTTCAATCTGAAAATCTGGGTTCAATTTCTTTTTCGGTGTTGGAGCTGTAGGAGTAAAATATGTAAATGAATTCGCCCAATTGTTAATCGAAGCTTCACTTATTGTCCCAGGCTTGCTAATGGTATTGTTATTAATATGGATTTGCATATCAGTAATGGCTGCCGCATAATTCTTAAGATGAATATTTGCTTCCGCCCTATTCAATAAAGCTTCTTCCGACGTGATCGGCGTATAGACTCCTCGTGAAAATCCAATTCCCGCAACTTGATCAGTATACTCAAAAATGTAGGCAACATGTGGAAAAATCACTTTATTTGCCGTCGTACTCGTATAGGAAAATGCACGAATTCTATAATCCGTTGATGTCGTAGCTTTCCCAAAAGGCTGAGCAGCAAACGCTGTCTCCGTCATTGCAATAGATCCACCGTGACTGATTCTGTTGTTGGTTGAATACCCCCCAAAAGTTGTCCCCATCGCCGAATAAGCCGTAGCTACTAAGAAATTAGCTTTCACTGAGCTCGCATTATACTCTCTCGTTGTATTATTGATCGCAGCAGAAAAAGAGGCAATCGTTGCATAATCACGTAAAGTCGCTGTTGGATTGTTTCCTAACGCTTCGGTGGAATACTCCACTGCCTTTGTCCAATCTTCCATAAATAATGCAACACGCGATGCAAAGGTATAAGCTGCCGCTCGGTTAAAGTGATATTTTGCAACACTAGAGTTGGCGTAAGAAGCGTCATTGATTAATGGTAAACCTTCTTCTATATCCTTTTTAATAAAATCGTAAACTTCCTGAACAGTATTACGTTCATATTTTGGATTTAGGGTAGTTTCTCCTTTCGTCATATAAGTAACACCCAAATCTGTTGTTGAATACTTTTTCGAATAATTCTGTGCAAACATATTTACAAGAATCCAATGGTTATAAGCCCGTGCCAACAACGCTTCACCACGCTGTGCTTTTAAGCTCGCTGGATTCCCCTGTTCATCAATAGCTTGCAATGCAGCATTTGCATTAGCAATCGCTCCATAACACGCTCCCCAAATACGATCGATTCCATCATTACTCGTTTCAGTAATATCTTGCCATTTGTATATTTGTTCTATGAAGCGTGCGTAGTTTAAGTAAACTGGCCCAACATCATCCACATTGTCAGAAGATAACTCAGCTACCATAACATAAGCATTCTCTGGATAAGCCCCAACGAGCATTTTCCCAATTTTGTCTGTTGTATTTAGTTCAGCCCTATTATCGGGCAATTCATCCAAATATTTCTTACAGGAAGAAAAGCTTGTCGCTATTATTCCCGCTGCAATTAATATATATGATAATCTCTTTTTCATATGCTAGAATCCCATTTTTAAGGTTAATGTATATTGTTTCGCAATTGGTAATGCCACACCTCCTGAATTAACAAATTCTGGATCTTGCCCATTAAGGCGCTTATCCGCATAAATTAACCAAGGATTGATCACATTGAACCGTACACCAAGATTACTCATCTTAAGAGATTGCACAAAATATTTTGGCAGCTCATAAGACAAGGAAATGTCCTTCAAACGAATAAAATCACCTTTTGCAACAGTTTCCGTTGAATAATTGTAGGCATTATAAGCATAATCGTATTGACTATTGTTTCGGATAAAACGTCTATCCAAAATCACAGGAATATTCGTAAATGCTTCCTCTCCAGGAACAGTCCAGGCATCCCAAAATTCCCTTGGTGTAGCATTTAAGTCGGAATAACCTGTTTTGTATGCTGGATCCAATCGAACTACATTTCCAAAAGAATAGGTGATAAATACATTGAGCTTAAAATTCTTATATGAAAATACGTTCCCAAAACTTCCCATATCGGTCGGTTCAGTTGGCCCCTCATACTTCAACCAGTCAATTTGCTTGCGTTCCTGAAAATAAACCCCCGTTGTTGTCTCTGCTCCATCGATGTAATTGTAGACGGGCAGACCATTCGGAAGAAGTCTATTAAATGGAATGGAAAATAGCGGTCTTACGGGATAACCAACCCGTCCATATCCGCCAGCAGCAATTAAGTCTGCAACTCGACTATTGTTTTCCAAAGCCGTAATCTTGTTTTTCGCTTTGGTGTAAATAAAGCTAGAAACCCACGAAAAATCTTGCTTTTTCAATATTGTTGCGGAAAGACTAAATTCCAATCCATGAGATTCCATATTGGCAACATTCCCGTACTTTGAAATCTCGCCACCAAGTCCCTGTGTATTGACAATACCGATTAAGTCGAAGTTCTTACGTTTATAGTAATCAACATCCAATGCGATCTTGTTCTTAAATAAACCAATGGAAGTACCTATATTTAACTCATGTTTCTTTTCATAGGTAAGTTCCGAATTTTCTAAATCAGAAATATTAAGACCTGTTTCTTTATCTGCGGTATTAGGACGCCATGGGTTATAACTTTGAATAATAATCTTCGAATTGGTAACGAAATCCGGCCCTCTATCTGCCGTTAAGCTATAAGACCCCTTAAAACTTAAATTCGAAAATGGCGTATTCAATTTTTTAAAGAAATCTTCTTCCATGACATTCCACATTCCTGAAACGTTCCATGTAGGCATCCAACGTGCAGAGGTTGTACGACCTAAACGGTTGGTCCCTTCGTAGCGTAATGTACCATTAATAGTATATCGGTTGTCAAACGTATAATTTGCGGTTCCATAAAATGCTACTTGTCTGTTACGAGCAGGAGCTATATCACCATTTTTTCTTCTATCAATAGAATAATAATCAGCATTTTCTTCCTGGCTTTTCTTAAACAGCTTATAATCTATAAATGGAATTTCCCCTAAATCATATTGCAAACCCCAACCTCTAAACCAGTTCTGATTTCGATCCACAGAATTCGTTTCAGCACCGGCAAATGCGTATATCTTATGGATCTCTTTAAAAGTTTTGTCGAAAGCTGCTGTAAAACGGAAATCCTTTGTCAACATCTTATTGTCTGTACGATTATAGATACCGCCATATGGTAAGACAGAAACTGGCACTGCATAAGGATCACTCGGATCAGTATATAAGAAAGGATTCGCATCACGAATAAACGTAGTAGGCATCCAACGATAAGCTAATGCCTGATTTGACTGATCTTTAATATAGTGCTGTTGCGATGTTTGCTGATATCTTGTAGCGGCCAATAACCCCAATTCCAATGCCTTGATCGGCTTCCATCGCAATTCTCCTTGAAATTTAATATCGGCAGCATTTATATCCATGTAATTGTTATCCAATTCATGCAGGATATTAAATGGTGCATAATTCCGTGTATAGAATTCATTAGGGTCAAGTGTCCGTGAAGTATTTAATGCATAACTATAAGGGTTAATGTCGAAATCCCGTTTAATTTCCATGGAAACTCGATCTACAGAAGAACCTAATGTACCTGGAGCCCGCTGATCACGATAGGATCCATTTGTTCGCAAATCTAATTTAAGATTATCAAATAAATCATAGGAAGCATTAAACATCCCTGTATAGCGTTTCACATCTGATTTACGCGCCCAGCCATTATCAAAAACACCACTAATGGATGTATAATATTGTGCTCTTTCTGTACCTGATGAAAGACTGACTGAGTGGTTCTGCATGATTGTCCGGCTGAACAATTGTTTAAACCAATCTGTATTTCGGTATTCTGCTTTCCTTAAATAAGCGTTTCTCGCTTCTTGTGTATTTTCTAATTGACCTGCCTTGATTAATTCATACATTTTCCCATAGACACCCGATTCGGATCTACTTGCCACATCTGCCATTGTCAACCATCCCCTTTGTTCAAGAACTTGATTAAATGCCATCTGCTCCTGAGAATTCATGATATTGAAATTATTATAAGAAGGAATCGCTCTTGAAGTAAACTCACCCACATAATTGGCGGAGTTCCGACCAGCTTTTCCTTTCTTTGTTGTAATAACAATAACACCTCCCATAGCCCTAGCACCATATATTGAAGTCGCAGAACCATCTTTCAGTACAGTAAATGACTCAATATCATTGGCATTTAAGCCGGCGACAGCAGAACTGATTAGGGTCAATGCATCTCCCGAAGACAGATCATCTGAAGAGACGTTTGACACATCTTCTATGATAATCCCATCAATTACCCAAAGCGGTTTTGAACTACCATAAATTGACGTTGCACCACGGACTCTAATTTTTGGAGCTGTACCAAAAGTACCTGTCGTATTTTGAACCGAAACCCCAGCAACACGGCCTTCCAAAGCTCTTGATGGATCAGGAAGTCCACCAAGTTCAATATCTTTCATATCGACCTTAGATGTAGCCCCTGTAAATGTTCTTTTGTCTATTTTAGCTCCAAGTCCTGTTACAACAACTTCGTCGATTTGATTTTGGTTAGAATCCAATACGATCGCGATGGAACTTCTATTATTGACACTAACTTCAAGATTGCTATAACCCACATATCGGACAACCAATACCGCATTTCCTCCAGCATTTATCTTAAAATGTCCGTTTGCATCGGTTTGCGTGGAAATGGAAGTTCCCTTGACCGTGATTGTAGCACCGGCCAACGGATTCCCCTCAGCATTTTTAACTGTTCCAGCGATCGACTGTTGTGTCCCCTCGACAACTACGTCATTCTTTCCATTACTATTGACAGAAATTGTATTTGCAATAATTTTGTACTCGATATTTTTATCTCTTAAAATCGAGTTTAATGCCTCTTCTACAGACGCATTTTTTAGATTGACTGTAACACGAGATTTAGCGTTTAAGTTTTCGCTATAGAGAACACGCAAGTTGGATTGTTTAGAAATCGCAGAAAGCGCTTCCTCAATCCGTGCATTCCTCATTTTCAAGGTAACTTTTTGGGCTGTTCCTTTAGCATGAACACCGGTTACAAATGCGAATAAAAGGCATGTACTAATTTTCATAATACGTAAGGGTTTGCAAAACCTATGATCTTGGGGTAACAAGGACCAGGCTTTGCTAAATGGTAAGTTATTCATACATTTACATTTTGTGGTTAATTAGGTAATTAATAGTTCACTTTTAAGTTATGAGCCCTTTGATCACATTTCTGAACAGGGATGCGCCAACATTCCTGTTCTCTTTTTTTGGGGCACTTTAATGATTGGATAGTAATATTATATCATAAGCCTTGCTGAATTAGTTTTATGTTTTAAAATAAGTTAGCTTTTGTTCTCAATAATCAATTCCTTACCGTGAACCTCAAATCGAAGGTCACTGACATACGATAACATCTCCAACACTTGAGAAAGTTTTACATCGCGCTGTATACTACCGCTATATTCTTTGCTGAGTTGCACATTGCCCCTAAATTTCACATCCAGATCGTACCATCGGGACAGTTGATGAGCAATATTTACAATCGTTTCCTTTTTAAAGTAAAATTCATTGTTATGCCAAGCTAAATCCTGCTGAATATCAGCATTCCCCTTTATCAAATTATTTTTCGAAAGGGAAGCAAATTCACCTGGATTCAATTCTAATTTATTTTCCTTTTGTCGCACCTCTACTTTACCTTCAACTAGCGTTGCTCGGATATCATCGTGGTAGGCGAATACATTGAAATGCGTCCCCAAAACCTTGATTTCTCCAGCTTTTGAATCAACGTAAAAAGGCTTTTTAGCATCATGTGCCACTTCAAAATAGGCCTCTCCCTCTAAACTCACCCTTCTTTCATCTGCTGAAAATTGCGCCGGAAAATTTAATTTCGACTGTGCATTAACCCAAACTTTGGTACCATCACTCAAAGTGATTTTATAATAACTTGCACGTGGCACTATGAGCGAGTTCAGACGAGATATTTGCTGGCTTTTATCGTTTTTAACGATTAATTCCGCGCCATTTCCAACAAATGTCTTGTTTGTATGGTAGGTTTTGGACGTCTTGTTATTAAGCACAACTTTTTCACCATTGGACAACTGTAAAATAGCCCCACTCTGTGCCGGCTCGACATCCTGCTCCAAATTCAAAGTTAGATTATGTACAGCATCTTCATCTGTCTTCAAATAACTGCTCTGCCATAGATAGAAAAAAGTGGCCAATAGAAGTAACGATGCGGCAATACTGATAAACCACTTATAATTAGATCTATCATTCTTGCTGTTAAGCTTTTCCCAAGCTCTATTTGCATCCAATTGCTTAACAACAGCTAAATCTTGTTCAATATTCTTTGCTTTTCGAAATGATTCTAAAAGCCGTCTGTTTTGGTCACTAGCTTGTAGCCACTCTTCAAATTGTTTTTGTTCTATTTCGGTCAATTGACCAAATAAAAATTTTTGAAGCAGCTGAGAGATATGCCCTGAGTTTTCTTCCATATTGTACAGTAAAGAAACTTAAGGCAGGAAAAGGGGTGACAAGAATTTAAATATTTTTTAACAAAAATATAATAAGGGGTAAAAACTCAGGATTTAGTCGTTTTAAAAGCATTTTCATACCGCGCTGTTTTTGGGTTTTTACGGTATTGATGCTAATTTTCAATTCCTGGGTTATTTCAAGATTAGACAAACCATCTAAATAGCCCAGGCGAAAGACCTGTTGACAAGAGGTCGGCATCTGTTCGATAATTTTGTAAATTTCCTGAATGGCCTCACTATGAATCATATTCAATTCAAGGGCTATATTATCCTCTTCTGTAAAACCGACGACATTCCAATATCTTTGTTGTACTTTTTCGTGGCGAATATGATTATAACAGGCGAAACGAACCGAACTATACAAGTAATTTTTAACGGCAATCTCATTGTCGCTGACCTGCTCGGTGTTTTTAAAATAAGCGACAAATGAATCTTGAACTAGGTCTTCAGCCACAGCTAAATCACCAACAATTTTCCAAGCAAAGTGGCACAATCCGTTATAGTGTGTTTTAAATAATACTTCTTCCTTCTGCATCGTTAAAGATCCCGCGACTACAAATTGTACTTCGTAGCGGATATTTTAGGACATGTATGTGCACTTACATGTAAGTGCTTAATAATTGTTTGGTAAAAATGCTAAATATTTTTTATTATTCACACAAAAAAGTTACCAAGCGGAATCTCATATGCTTTTTTGCACTTATAAACTTAGAAAATCGGCAGTAAAAAAATAAAAGATAACTTCTTTAAGGGGGGTAAATATAAAAAAGAGGAACGGCTCAAAAAAAAGAACTTATTGTCAAAAAGTCAATTTTAATTGTAACAAGAGATGCCACCGTCCATATTTATTAGCGAAAATTCCAAATGAATATCGCCAATTTAATGTATAAGGAAGTCTCATATTTATTTCGAATTATCTTCTATATCAGAGGAGAACCTCCTATTGGCATAAAGTTAGAGTCGTCCAGTATAAACAACTCTAGGTTTAACAACTGAGATAGTTCTAAAAGTAGACTTAAAACTCCAGCCTATTTACCTGCTATGACATCGATATTCGGTGCAATCTGTTTTAATTTTTCGATAAACTCAGTAGGACTTTCTGGATCGACGAATATATCGTCAATCTTATTATAATGCAGTACCAATCCTTTTCTATAGGGTCTTAAAATTGTAAGTCTCATTGTACCAAGCCAGTCTACCTTATCTGTTTCTAATTTTCGTATAGAAGTAATATCAACAGATTTCGTACCGGAGACTGTCTTAATAAAAAGCTTATCACCTTCAATCCAATACCTTTTATAAAAGAATGTAAAATACCAAGTTATTGCGAATATACCAAATAACAATAGTGTCCCCAGATACAGTCCTTTTTCAAGACCTTTATAAGATAACATCACGATGAATATAGTCATCGCAACTCCCCAGATATAACTACCGAAACTTATGTGTGTTTTAAAGACTTCTCTCATAATCAATGATTTTTTAATAGTTCAATAATTTTAATTTTTTAAAGCCAGATTTTGCCTCACTTTCAATGGAAATAAGCTATATACTTCATGATATCGTTCAACGTTATCTTTATTATTTAGCTGAATTTTATAAATACGGGGAATAACCTCAGCGTCAATATTCCTTTTCATAAAATCGATTTCATCTGCTAACAATTCATTCTCCACATTCACCAACCAGTCTTTTGATAAGAGCTTTTGTATCCGACCTACTTCTTGCAAGAATTTATGATCACTATAACGTATTGCTACTTGCTGAAGACTATCTTTTTGATGTCTGTTTTTATCCTTAAAACGATCCACCAGTGTTAAGTATTCATTATATAACTTGTTGTTTTTCCCACCTGATACAACCGCCATTTTAATAGATTCGCTTTCATTTTTAGCCAACAATAGTTCTTCTAACTCGGCTTGTTTACCAGGACTTTCAAGCAAGAACTTATATTTCCCAGACTCATTGGGATCGAGCCAAAATGTAGTTGAAATATAATACTTTGGTGTACCAAGTTCAGGCTGACGGGCAAATCGCTCAATCTCCTGCGGCTTCACCACATTCCGCTCCCACGAAAAAACCAATTGATAAATCCCCTTTGGAAGCGATTTACTAGTTAAAACAAAATCTTCTTGATCTAATGTATCAGACACCATCTTTTCACCTGTCTCGAAACTATATAAATCGATATAGAAGGGAGCTGATACGGGAAGCTTTCCCATAATTTCAGTCTTTATCACATGAGTATGCCTATAACAAGCACAAAAAATAAGAACTGAAAAAAAGATAATTAGGTTAGGAATTTTTATCATAATCTTGCTCACTTGGCTTAGCCATATTATCTAGGATTTTCCAAACTGCTTATAGATCTCACCATTTTTTATTTCAACAATAAAATGATTCTTCTCATACAAACTTTGATGCTCCGCTGGCAATCTATATAAGCCATCTGGTACATATTGGGTAAGGCTGCTATTGGAGTACAGTTTATTGTTAACACTATTAAAATATATGCTAGTACTAGGCATAGGCTCTATTCGCGGATCTTGATAAATCTTTTCCCAAGTTGGTGCATATAAAGCGAAGTTAGAATTATAATTTATCTGTACAGTTTTTGGAACCTCAGGAAGAATATTTTCCTGGTTCGCCCCACCAGTGTTACCTATATATATCCAACCAATATTTTGAACAACAGGATAAACAATAGTTTCATTTGAATTACCAGCAAAATATTGATTATAGATCTGTTCGCTAATGTCTCTTGTTCCTACCAAGGTCTGTATCGCTGCTAAAAGATAAAATCCACTCCAAGGATCATAATGTGGTAAAGGATTAATATAGACATTCTCATAGCCATCATTTACGACCTGTTTAGAAAACAACAAAGTTCTTTCATTGATATCACTTACAATCGGGTTCTGAGCTATGAGAGATTTGTACGAAGAAATCAAACATTTCATTGTCGTCAAATTGGAAGAACCGATATAATGCGAAGGATTATCTAAATAAGTATAAATTACGTCAGGAGTATAATCTATATTCACGTCGATTGGCTTGGGAGTCCATGGCTGAGGTCCAACAGGTGTATTCGGTGATGTTGAAGCTGAGCATGCCAAACTTGATTGAATTAGCTGCGACATTTTCGTTGCAAAGTCGTAATTTGACACATCATGTGTACCAGCATATCTCATATATCGCATCGTAGAATCATTGTATTTTTCTGCACAAGAATTAAATTCTGTAGCTGAAACAACTACCTCCTCAATAAACTCGTTGTCTTTACTAGCAGCAAATTTTTGCGACCTATTTGGTTCTAATGAATTTTTACCACATCCCCCAATAAACAGTAATCCAAGAATTAAAATACTTTTATAAAATTCTTTCATAGCAACATCATTATAAATAGAAATATCAGTATCGACCAAGGCCATCGCCCGATCGATACTGAATTAAAATATTAATTATTTTGGCCTGTAAAATAAAAATCAGGATGCTCAACGCTCTTAAATTGGGACATGACTTCTCCGGTTTCGGAATTTACAAAGTATCCCAGTTCAAACGTATCAACATTGATCCGCTCCTGCAGTAAATAGCGAACATCGTTGTAAAGTGCTCCATCATTTCCCGTAGGTGTTCCGCTTAATGTAAATTTAAATTTACCATTTTCAATGGCGTAGGTATAGTTATACGTTAGGGTGAATGTTTTAGAACCTTCGTATGTCGTATTAAACACAATAGTCATTCTTTTATTAACAGATTGGAACTTAAAATCTATAGTCCTTAAAATAAAGAAATTAACCCCGTCAAATCCCCATCTATTAATTCCCGCTTTTGCTTGCGCTTTACGTGTCGCAAAATTTGTACTCCACCCATTATACGTGGTCACATCCGGAATTGTAATCACAGAGAAACTTGCTCCTAAAGCTGTAAGATACGGAACAACTGAAGAAGCATTAATTTTCAACGGATATTCCTTGCCATCTTTGTCAAGTCCAATAAGAGAATTCTCATCCTTCCATATGAAACGTTTTAGTTGAACATTATTTATTAGGACGCCACCAACGATTTCAAGTCCATCTATTGTATTACAGAATTCAACAAAGGAAGAAGAAAAACTTCCATCTGCATTGGCAGTAATAATAGACATCCTTTTGGTTCGAAAACCAAATGCCAATTCTGCTTCCACATTGCCCACAACAATCGAGGTTAACGGGTTTTTCTTAAAAAATGCTCTATTTTTGTTAATTACATCAAGATAGCCCTTTGAAGTATATTTTTTTGCTTCATCTTCTTTTGCTTTAACCAGAATAAGCGGTTTAATAAACTTACGTCCCTGAAAGAACAAGGTATCGCCATGAGTCTTCACGTAATCGTATTCATTGTCACTACCATGCCCTTTCCCAGCTGTTCCACCAAAAACACTAGGATCTGGATCTTGCAACATAGTAATATAGTTATACGTATCAAAAGAAAGCGTAGCATACATTATCTGACGTATGCGATAGGTGGACTCCTTTATTACGGAAGATGTATTCTCGTTCAAATCCGCAACCATCTTTAATCGATCATTTTCACCAAACTGCATATAGAAGCCATATCCCCCTTTGGATATCTCCGTGGTTGTATAAGCTTTCCACCCGTATGGTGCATCTACCAATGTCTTTTTAACATACAATAATGTATCGGAAATCCTATCATCGGGATTACCGAATATGGGATCCATTTCTTTTGGTTTGCTACAACTGAAAGCCAATAGGACCAAAAACATTAAATAAAATATCTTTTTCATAATCTAATACTTCCTCAAATTTACTTTGCCCATAAATGTTGCATTTGGATCCTTTATATCTTTTAAGATCAAAAATTGCAGATAATCGCTCGGATTGACCGACAAATCGACTTGTTTCCAGTCGGCTGAAAAACTAGTACTGCCCAAATAATCTATCAGGGGTTGCGTATCTTCTAATACCCAATCGATGGTACCGTTACCATAATTATTGCCTGTCCCTTGGGTCGCCGACTTAGCGATTTTAAATGTATTGTCTGCGTTTTTAACAATATCAAAGTCATAGGATGCCGTGTAGGTTACATTATTATCGCCAAATCCAATGTTTAATGTTGCCTTTGTAGCGGAGACAAACTGGAAGGTCATTGATTTGGTGGTCCAGCCTCCGAGCTCATCCAAAATTGCCATAAATAGTGATCTTTGCTTGCTGGAAATCGTGTTTTCTAATCCCCAGGTGTTTCGGATATCCCAGTCCAACGAACCAACATAGTCATTGCTCAATGCCGTTGTAGCGGAATAACGTGTAGATTTGTATTTTTCCGACATGACGCGCTGAAATTCAATCTGCAATTGCGTTACATCAATGTTAAAATTCTGCATCATGTAATCCCGTACAATCGCCTCCTTTTGCTTAAACTTGGGATAAGCATCCTTTCCACTATCGTAAGCAAAATCGTCATAATATAATTGACCAGCGACAATTAAATGTGATAAGACTTCGGCAAAATCTTCCCCGATCGACTTTCTCGAATAAGGTGTAATGAAGCCCAATGATCTTGCTTTTGCCTGGTCATTCTCCTGTGCAGTCCAATTCGAGTAATAATCACCTGCACATATTTTTCCAAACTCAGCAGGGATAAATCTCATCTGATTTAGGATATGGGTAAATTCATGGTGAATAACCTGAAGGTTACCGGTTACAGAATTTGAATTCGCAATGTCAAAATTATTAATCCCATACAAAGTGATCCTTCTACCTCCGTCTGCAGTTCCTCCTTTTACTGAGCCATCCACATCGTAATCACCTGATCCAAATAAAGCAAACTGTTTGGGTGTGTATGTTTTTATAAAAGGTACTCCCCCGATTTTCTTATAAACATCCAAAAATCCATTAATTACCACATCCATTTGTGGAATAACCTTGGATTCGTCTGCCGGTGCTATATTTTTATTAATATCATGCATATTTCGCTGATACCGGTAGACTACTTCAATATTATAGGGATCGGTCAGATTCTTTGTAATCCATTCGTCAATAGCTCCTGGAACAAAGGTATCGTAATTTTCAATTTTAGTATTCAGCTTCTCCTCTTTTACACAGGAATATAAACTGGCGAACAGACCGACTATTATACATGTTTTTATTATCGTTTTCATAAAATTACCTTGGATTTTGTTCAACACCTGACAACTTCGCTTCTTGTGGGATCTGGAAAACACGTCGTGGATCCTCAGGTTTTAATTCGATATAAGACTCACTCTCATCGTTGGCAATAATAAGATGTTTTACTGTTATGCCTTTACGAATAATATCGAACCAACGTAAACCCATCGACATAAATCCAACTTGTTTAAATTGTAGAACCGTTTGAATAAGTGCTTCCTTATCATCTTGAACACCAAAAAATGCTTTGGATTTTGCAGCCGTTACAGCATGGTTTGTAGGATTGTAACCATCTATTCGATTACTTGCCATTAAATTCATATCTGCAATACCAGCTGCATTATTTCCCAATTCCAAATAAGCCTCTGCCCGATTCATTAGTGCCTCATCTGTAATTAATACCGGGACCATAAGCATAGGAAATCCCGTATTTGCGGTTGCATTTGTTACATACCAAAATTCCTTCCAGATATAAGTAGTATAGTGTGGAGCACCATAGGAGACACCGAAATTATAAAACTTCGCTCCTGCAGCAGTAGTACCATTATAAATCTTTTGAAACACATTGATCCCCATAGCATAACGATTATCCCACCAGCGTTGATAACCACTATAAGTTTCATTAATCAACAAACTATAAGGTTGATCGGCCTTGGAAAAGACCGTATGTACCTCCTCGAAGGTCATTTTCTTGAATGTGGAATTATAAGGAATTAATTTTCCTGCAAAATTTCCTCCCGCAAAAATTTTGTTAGCATTGTCAACCACTTTTTGCCACTCACCAGTAAACAGATAAAAGCGTGTTGCAAAAGCATGCGCAGCAGCTGGTGTAAAATGGTATTTAGGTACATTCCATTCTGCTGGATTCCCGTCTAAAAGCGCTAATCCTTCTTCCAGATCCTTCCGAATATTATCATAAACAGACTTCACCGTTCCACGATCATATTTTTTGATCACCACGGTCTCCGGTTCTGTCACATATGGAATTCCGGGAGAGGTATTACCCTGCGGATTTTTATAGTCATAAACTTTCGCAAAGAAATTGACGAGCATAAAATGCGCATACGCCCTTGCAACCAAAGCTTCACCTTTGAATGCGGAAATTTCCTTTCCGAAATTATTTGTTTCGATTGCAGCCAAAGCATGGTTCGCAGCTGCAATAGCTTCGTAACAATTATTCCAGTAGCTATTGGGGCTATCCGTATCACTGTTGTTGATGTCTTGCCAACGATATAGGGAAGGAACTGGCTGATATAGTCCACCTACGCCTTTATCTTCCACATTATCTGAATAGGTTTCGGCCATTGCAAGATAATTACCAAAAGGGTAAGCTGACGTAATAAGTCGTTTGACTTTATCTACCGTATTGATCTCGGCGCGCATATCCGGTTGCTGATCAAGATATTTGTTACAACTGCTGAGTAGCAGCGTAGAAGAAATGAATAAATATTTAAGATGTGTAAGTTTCATAATTTAGTCGTTTAAAATCCCAATTTTACAGATAGAGTTACTTGCTTCGGAACGGGTAAGGCTACCCCTCCATTGTTATAGAACTCAGGATCGACTCCATTTAATTTTTTATCTGAATAAATCAACCATAGGTTATTCCCCACCAAATTTACTTGCGCAGTTCTAAATTTAATTTTACTGACAACAGATTTGGGAATATTATATCCCACTGAAATTTGCGATAAACGTAGGTAATCACCTTTTGCAACACGTTCTGATGAATAATTGTAAGCATTATAAGAATAAACAGATGCCGTACGGTTACCGGCAGCATTCTGGACATCAAATTCTGCTGTTAACCCATCGAGTGTAGAAGGAATTACTGTTAAATATTCGTCGCCTTTGTAAATAAAACGATTGATCAGTTCCCTTGATACATTATACATATCTAGATACACAGGAGAATAATTAGGCTGTAGACGAACCATATTGCCCAGACCAAACTTCAACAAAAAGGAAAAACTAAAGTTCTTATATTCCAATCGGTTGTAGTAACCTCCGGCAAGCGTCGGATCCACAGGACCTTCATATTTAAGAAACTCCGTTTGATTGTCCTGAAACCAGAAATAAGTTTCACCCGGAGTACCATCTGTACCGATATAAGTCGGATAACCTCCATTGGCGGCCAATTTATCAAAGTCCAGAGAATACAAACCCCTATGAGGTTTGCCGACCATTGCTCCACCCTCGCCGGAAATCAAATCCCAGATATTGCGAGTTACATTTAATTTGGTAATTTTCGTTTTGTTAAAACCAAGTGTAAGCTGTGTACGCCAAGTAAAACCATTCGGGTCTTTAAATGGATATCCGCCAACCTGAATATCAACCCCATGACCTTTCATATCAGCGTAGTTTGCTAATTTCTCAAATTGTCCACCAATCCCTGAAGTACGAATTGGCCCAATTAAATCAAATATATTACGCCTGTAATAATCAAAGTTCAGATCGATTCGATCGTTCAAGAATCCTAAATCTGTACCAATATTAAGTTCGTACATTTTCTCCCAGGTTAGCTCGGAGTTTTCTAGGCCACTTATACTAATCTTGCCTTCTTTTTCTCCGTCGTAAGGTCTATAAGTAATAGCATTATAGAAAACAGCCGAAGAATTGGAAGCATTCCCCATATTAGCAACCAGACCATAAGTTCCCCTTAACCTAGCACGTGACAAGATCTTATTATCTCTATTAAAGAAATTCTCTTGATCGATATCCCATGCTGCCGATACGTTCCAGGTCGGTAACCACCTTGCAACATTCGTCCGCCCCATTTTATTGGCTCCGTCATAACGTGTTGTAAAGTTAAATGAGTATTTATCTTTATAATTATAAGCGCCGCGCAATGCATAAGCTAATTTGCGGTCATAAGTATAGTTCATCGCAAATGGTGAATCGCCAGATTCAATCTGTTTTTTATAATACCGATAGGCAGGTAAAACCAGATTGCCATTTCCATATTCGATTCCTGGCCCATTAAAATCGTGGCTCTGCTTATCCGCATATTGGAGTTCATAGGTTCCAAACAAGTTCATGGTATGGTCATTCCACTTTTTGTTGAATTCTAAATTATGCCGCATATAATAACTAATCATATTGTTATTGGCAACATTAAAAAATCCCCCATTGGGAAGAATAACATATTTATCGGTATTTGGAAAATCGGGATCAGCATAGAGAAAGCGATTTCCGCTATTGACAGTTTGGTCTTGATTTGCCCGATAGGCTTTAGAAAGGTTGGCATTCTCCGTGATCATATGTTGCCTTTCAGAATTATAATAACGATACATTCCGGTTGCTGAATAGGTCAAAGAGGGCAAAATCTTATACGTTAAACCAGCCTGAACTTTAATATCCATCAATTTTAGTTTGATATAGTTATTATCAAGTTCATTGAAGATATTAAATGGTGCATAATCTCGCGTGAAATACTCTAAGTCACCATTTTCATCGTACGGTGTAATAATACGACTGGTATTTAGCGCATAGGAATATGGGTTAATGTCAAAGTCCCGGGAATAACTACCATAAACAGCATCGGAGTTACGATTTAGAGTTCCAGGCGTACGTTGATCACGAATATTTCCCTGAAAAATAAACTCTGTACTCAATTTATCATTGATTTTATAGTTATTACGGATATTAGCCGTAAAACGTTTTGCCTGATTACCAAGCGTATAACCGGGGTCATTCATAAAACTCGTTGAAGCATAGGTCTGTGCCTTTGCAGTCCCAGTACTCATACTCAACGAATGGTCATGTACAAAACTATTTCTAAACAATAAGTCAAACCAATCTGTATTCACGTTTGCATAACGTTGTAAAAAATTATAGCGAGAAGGAGCATCATTTCTGAGTTTGAAAGAATCGGTGTTTGGATCATACTCATACATGAGATTATACATTTTGGTAAATACCCCTCCTGTTCCTGCTCTCGAAACCTGAGAGTGATTGAGATAACCTTTGTTTTCCATATCAATTACCAACTGCATCTGCTCAGCAGAATTCATGATATCGAATTGATTATAGTTGGGTTTAATATAAGTCGTAAAGTTTCCGGAATAATTAAAATGTACCTGCCCATCTGTATTTTTACCTTTTTTTGTATTCACGACGACCACTCCATTCATCGCAGCAGCACCATACATCGCAGTTGCGGCAGCATCTTTCAAAACGGTAATCGATTCGATGTCGTCGGGATTTAGCCCAGCTACAGAAGAGCCTAAAAGTGTATTTGCGTCTCCTGTAGACAATGCTTCGTTGGAGATATTGACAGCCTCATCTAGGATGACACCATCAATTACCCATAAAGGTTTATTATCCCCAGTTAATGAGGTTGCGCCCCGTACCCGAATTTTTGGTGCTGCACCAAATGTCCCAGATACGTTTTGAACAGAGACACCCGCTGCTTGGCCTTCCAACATCCGGGAAACATCAGGAACCCCAGCTCGTTCGGCTTCTTTCGCATCAATTTTCGTGGATGCACCCGTGAAAAACTTACGATCAAGATTCTGATATCCAGTCGCAACCACGTTGACTTCGTCTAATTTTAAATCATTAGCTGTAAGTGTAATATTTACGGTTGACTTACCCTCCATAGAGACTTCCCGTGTGCCAAATCCTACATACCGTACAACCAAAACAGCCGATGTAGAAGCATTGATTTTAAAATGGCCCAAGTCGTCAGTCTGTGTTGAAATAGAGGTTCCTTTTACGGTTACTGTCGCTCCGCTCAACCCTTTTCCGTCCTGACTCTTAACAGTTCCAGAGATACCCTGTTGCAGCGCATTTCGATCCGAACGACTGCCTTCCTCGCCATTAACTGAAATCGTATTTGCTATAATCTTATAGTCTATATGATTATTGCGTAGGACAGAATTCAATGCCTCTTCTACTGAAGCATTTTTTAAGTTCACATTGACCCTCACCTTAGAATCAACATTCTCCCCATAAAATAATTGCAAATTGGATTGTTTGGAAATCGCATTCAATGCTTCTTCAATTCTTGCATTTTTCATCTTCAAAGTAACTTTCTGTGCAAGGCCATTGGCTTGAACTCCGGTCACAAAGGCGAAAAGAAGGCAGGTACTAATTTTCATAATACGTAAAGGTTTACAAAACCGTGGGTCATGAGGTATCAGTCGCCACGTTTTGCCAAATGGTAAGTTATTCATACATTTACTTTTTGTGGTTAATTGGGTTTACTTAATTCGCTTTAAAAATTTCTAGGCCTTTTGATCATTTCGGAACAGGGATGCTGCAACATTCCTGTTCTACTTTTTATGTAAGACCTTTAGGTTAGGTATTATTTTTCTTACATAAGCACTCCTTTTTATTTGTTTTCGACAATTAATTCTTTTCCTTGAAGCTCAAATTTCAAATCACAGACGTAAGTCAACATTTCCAAAACTTCGGACAGCTTAACATCGCGTTTAAAATTACCATTATACACCTTATCCAGCGCCACATCTTTTTTAAATCGAACCTGAACATCGTACCATTTAGATAGTGTAGAGGCAATCTCTACAATCGTTTCTTTCTTAAAATAAAACTGATTATTATGCCAGGAAAGATCGTGATCTAAGTCTGCCTTCCCTTTGCTGAGAAGTTCACCTTTGAGATTCGCATACTCTCCGGGCTCAAGAACAATAACATTTCCTGAATGGCTAACTTGAACCCTTCCCGAGGATAATGTCGTACGGACATTACTACTATAAGCGTTAATATTGAAATGCGTTCCCAACACCTTCACTTCGCTTCCTCTAGATTCCACAACAAAAGGACGCTCAGCTTCATGAGCGACCTCGAAGTAAGCCTCCCCCTCCAAGATAACGCGACGCTCATTTTCTTTAAACTTTACAGGAAATTTAAGCTGAGAGTTGGCATTTACCCAAACCTGAGTACCATCTTCTAAATTTAATTTATAAAAATTCCCTTTTGGAACAACCAGCGTATTAAATTGTATTCGAGTCTCAGCTTTCGGATTATTCAGTTGATCAACACTATCTTTATGTGTTAAGGCAACTATTTTCGGATCAACAGCTTTGTTAGATTTCTCCAAAGGCATAATCGATCCATCCGCCAGGACGAGTAAAGCTCCAGATTGCGCCGGTGAAATATCCCCTTTTACAGGATGTACAATTGCTACTTTCTCTAAAACTCTCCCTTTCTGCTGAAGGATATAAAAGAGCGCTGTTCCCAGCAATATCACGAGAATGGCTGCCGCACGAAGAAGTGGTCTATAATTTCTCTTTGCTTTAGCGGAAACATGTTGAATTTTATGCCAAGCACGATCTTCATCCAAATTGTCCAAAAAGATAAGATCCTCCTCAATATTTTTTGCGTCCCGAAAGCTTTCTAGCAAATCATCGTTAGTTTTGTCCGATTTCCGCCACTGCTCAATAGCATTACGCTCCGTCATGGTTTCTTGACCACGAAGTAACTTATTGATGAGTTTGGCTATGTAATTGGTATTAGCTTTCATATCCATAGGTTAGAAACCCTATAGAATCGTCAAGGGTGACAAGAAATTAAAATTATTTGAATAAAAAAATAACAAGGGGTAAAAATTCGGGATGCAGCTTATCCAGTAAAATCTTCATGCCTCGCTGTTTTTGCGTTTTAACGGTATTTACGCTGATCTGAAGTTTTTCGGTAATTTCAAGATTCGACAAGCCTTCTAAATAGCCCATCTTAAAAATTTGCTGACACGCAGTAGGCATTTCGGCGATAATTCGATAGACTTCATTGATCACTTCGGTATGAATCACGGACAGTTCAACAGAATGCGCGTCTTCTTCATTGAACTTTACTCGGGTCCAATATTTTTCTTTTACTTTTTCATGTCTTAAATGCTTCAGACAAGAAAATCGCACCGCAGTATATAAATAGTTTCGTACAAACGTTTCCGACTCATCCATTCGTTGTTGCTCCTTAAAGAATGTTATAAAAGCTTCCTGCACCAAATCTTCTGCAACGGAAGATTCTCCCACAAATTTCCATGCAAAGTGGCATAAATTTTTATAATACCTTCTAAATAACTTCTCTTCAGAGCCCATAATTCCAACGGGTATAACAAAATTGATTAGAAACAGTCCTTGGCGGCTGATTAACTACTCTAAGATAGAGTTTTTTAATATTGTTTAACAAAATTTAACATTTTTATTACATAAAATATTAATGTCTAGGCTTAAAAATTCTATTTCTCAATAAATTAACTTCTCTTGACCCTTTTTTGCAAGCTTATTCTCTCATTAAAAATTTATTCTCACGTCAAAACAAAATCCCTGTTTTTATCATTTATTCATAGGAAAAACAGCTGAAAAAACACCATTTTCCGCTTTTTTTTACTATATTGTAAACTTTCAAAAAACCTTCATCGCTATATAAGCGTTGGCAACGATGAACTGTAGAAGGTTCTTATTGACAAGTAAAACAAACACTTCAATAAAAAATTAAAACAAAGACTAAATGCTATTTACTGTTCTATCAGGATTAATAACATCGAGCCTTATTGTTCCATTTGGTCGATTCCTAAAAACCAAATGGGGTTTTATTCTCGCATTCTTACCGGTACTTCTATTTCTATACTTTACGCAATATATTGTACCAATTAGTCAAGGCTCCTATTTCGTACAGTCGACGTCATGGGTACCCTCTTTAGGTATCAATCTGGATTTTAAATTAGATGGACTATCATTACTTTTCTCCTTATTGATTACTGGAATCGGAGCTTGCATCTTTTTCTACGCCAATGCCTATCTTAAAGGGCATCGGTATATCGATCGGTTCTTTGGCTACCTCTGTCTCTTTATGTCGGCGATGCTGGGACTTGTCCTGTCGGACAATATGTTATTATTGTTTATCTTCTGGGAACTGACCTCGATCAGTTCGTTTTTTCTCATAGGATTTAACAATGACAACAAGGACTCACGAAAAAGCGCATTGACCGCGTTATCTATTACCGGTTTAGGCGGCTTTTTCCTTTTGGCAGGTTTTATTTTACTCGGTAATATTGCCGGCACCTATCATATTACGGCACTCATTGGTAAAGTATCACTCATTCAGCAGCATCCATTGTTCCCGCTGGTCTTTGGCCTGATAGCACTTGGTGCTATTACGAAATCGGCACAATTTCCTTTTCATTTTTGGCTACCCGGTGCCATGAAAGCGCCAACGCCTGTATCGGCCTACTTACATTCCGCAACCATGGTGAAGGCCGGAATCTACCTTTTGGCCCGTTTTTCACCAATACTTGGGGGCAACCCAATCTGGATGTATTCTCTCATGGCCATTGGTGTCTTCACGATGCTTTATGCCGCATTCCATTCCCTTTTCAGAACCGACTTAAAGGGAGTTCTAGCCTACTCAACGATATCCGCACTAGGTATTTTGGTTTTCTTATTGGGCCTCGGCACAAAGGACGCCATTATTGCAGCAAGTGTCTTTATACTCGTACATGCCTTATATAAAGCCGCATTATTCTTGATTACGGGGATTATAGACCATGAAACCGGAACGCGGGATCTTACAGTCTTGCGGGGGCTACGCAAGGTATTAATGCCTGTCGCTATGGCTGGTTTCCTAGCGGCACTTTCCAGTGCCGGTATTCCACTTACATTTGGATTTATTGGAAAGGATCTGATTTACGAGGCAACACTGCATGCCACACCCGATTTATTTCTCTATTTGACCGTCGCTGCAGTAATAACAAATATACTCTTGGTCTCTGCTGGATTTATGGCCGGTATCAAACCTTTTATGGGTAAGCTACCCGAGCAATTTAATACAATCCACCTGCCCTATAAAGCCATGTGGATCCCACCTTTACTTTTAGCTATATTAGGAGTTGTCTTTGGATGCATCCCAGGACTTGTCGGCGAATGGATTGCCGGACCTACCGCAACAAGTATACTCGCAAAACCCGAAACATTTCACCTGAAAATCTGGCATGGCTTTAATTTAATCCTCCTATTAAGCGCCATTACAATTGCCGCTGGTACGTTACTTTATTTCACAAACAGGCCCAGCGAGAAAAAATTGGCTTGGATTGCAAATTTCAATAAGATTTCTCCTGAATATATCATTCAATTATGTGCGCAGGAAATTGTTTTATTCTCTACTTTCTTCACCAACAAAATGCACAACGGCTATTTGCGTTCGTATCTGTTGAAAATTATCTTATTTGCCGAATTATTGATCGCCTACCAGTTATACCTGGGGGGACCACTCCATATCAAATGGGAAACCCTATCGCCAGTGAGTTTCTACGAAGTCACCACAGTCTGCATTTTGATCGGTGCCATTGTACTTACCATCCGCACCTCATCCCGTTTAACTGCGGTAGTAGCCACCAGTGTGGTAGGTTATGCCATATGTCTTATTTTCGTATTTTACAGCGCCCCAGATCTAGCGATGACGCAATTCACCATCGATACACTCACGGTGGTACTCTTCGTATTGGTACTCTTTAAGCTCCCTTCTTTTCTGAATTTGGCCAACCGACGCACCATCATTCGCGACGCCGTGGTCGCTATCGTTTTTGGCATTCTGCTATCCATGGTTGCACTGCGTGTACTCCATGAACCAACGACAACCAATATCAGTGATTTCTATGGCGATTATGCTTATGTGCTTGCTAAAGGAAAAAATGTTGTCAATGTATTGCTTGTCGATTTCAGAGGTTTTGACACCATGTTTGAAATTGTGGTATTGAGTATTGCTGCATTAGGGGTATACAGCTTATTAAAATTACGTTTAAAATCCTCGGATAAAGAATAATGATAGATAAAGGTTATGCACAAATGAGCTGATAGCTCCTTGCTAAATAGTAACAAATGAACAGTACAATATTACAGACCGCTACGCGGTATTTATTACCGATACTTTTACTTTTCTCGGTGTTCCTTCTACTCAGGGGGCATTATTACCCAGGCGGAGGTTTCGTTGGCGGCTTAGTTGCTTCGATTGCCTTTGTGCTGCATAGTTTTGCCTTTGGCCCTCAAAACACCATGAAACTGATTCAGTACAAACCGCTGTCACTTATTCCCATAGGATTGGGGATTTCGGCCATAAGCATGTTCTTACCTGCATTTTTTGGCTACCCTGTCATGACCGGGCTTTGGCTGGAAGAGAAAATTCCCGTTATCGGGATGATAGGAACCGCCTTATTTTTTGACCTTGGTGTATACTTTGTTGTCATCGGTGTCGTCCTGACGATTTTATTTACAATTGCTTTAACTACTGAAGAAGAAGAATAATGGAACTGATACTCGTGTTATTGATCGGCATCCTTTATGCTGCCGGAATATACCTCATCTTGCGTCGAAGCATGGTGAAATTGTTGCTGGGTATCATGTTACTGGGCAATGGTACCAATATATTGATCTTCTTATTGGGAAACATTATTAAAGGTAAACCACCTATCATTGGACCCGATCTGAAGGTATTCACCGATATTTATGCGGACCCGATTCCGCAAGCACTTATTTTAACGGCCATCGTGATCAGCTTTGGCCTAACCTCCTTTGCCATCGTTTTACTCAAGCGTGTATATGCATTGCTTGGTACTGATGATTTGGATGATTTGAACACGCCTGAGGAAGAAGATATATGATAGACAACCACATTATAGCCACGATCATCGTGCATTTATTTATTGCTATTGTCCAACTAATGTTTTGGCGCAAATCCACTGCACAACGTTTTCTGAGTGTCGGTGGAAGCTTGCTTGCGCTCATTCTTGCCTTTAAACTATTCTTCAAGGTTTATGATGGTGGTATTTTAACCATGAATGCGGCCAATTGGAAAGCTCCTTTTGGAATTGTCTTTGTTGCCGATCTTTTCAGCAGTACCCTTGTTCTCCTAACTTCAATCGCAGGGCTGGCGGTCTCCATCTTTTCCTGTGTCGGCGTAGGGCGCCAGCGTATTCTCTACGGTTACTTCCCGATCTTTCACTTTTTGATGATGGGGCTCAATGGGGCTTTTCTAACCGGTGACATCTTCAATCTGTATGTATGGTTTGAAGTTATTATTATTTCCTCTTTTGTATTGATGACTTTGGGGGGCAGAAAATCCCAATTGGAAGGTGCCGTAAAATATATGGCCATGAATATCCTGGCTTCCACATTTTTCTTAACAGGAATAGGTATACTTTATGGCATTTCGGGCTCGTTAAACATGGCCGACCTGGCCCTCCGTATTCCTAAAATACAAAATCAGGCATTAGTAGAAATTACAGCAACATTTTTCCTGATCGGTTTTGGGATTAAATCCGCCGTATTTCCACTCTATTTTTGGTTACCGTCCTCTTACCATACGCCACCTTCGGCCGTAGCAGCGACATTTGGAGGCTTATTGACCAAGGTTGGGATTTACGCCTTGTTCCGCGTATTTTCCTTACTATTTATTCCCAATCATTTTACCAAGGAACTGCTTATCGTCTTAGCCATATTGACTATTCTGACGGGTGCGTTTGGCGCACTGATCAAAACCAATATCCGAAGGTTGTTTTCTTATTTGATCGTTTGTCATATCGGTTTTATGATTGGTGGACTGGGCTTATATAGCAAATGGGCTTTATTAGGCGCAGTATTCTACCTGATCCATGATATCATGGTCAAAACGAACTTATTCCTCATCGCTGGTGTTATACGACAACTCCGCGGCACCATGGATATGACCAAACTGGGTGGACTTTATGCCCAATATCCAAAGATTTCATTACTTTTTGCCATTGTTCTATTTTCATTGGTGGGCATTCCACCACTATCGGGCTTCTGGCCAAAAATATATCTTTTCAAAGACGCTTTCCAGTTAGAAAAATATGCTTTCGCGGGTGCCCTGATTATCGGCAGCTTTATCACCTTGTTTGTCATCGCCAAAATGTGGGCGCAGGTATTCTGGAAAGATGCGCCTGATCCGGAAATCATTGATGATAAATTTGCGGGTATGATCGGCTATAAGAGAACAATGCTTATACTTCCAGTTGTTATTTTGGCGTCGGCGTCTCTCTATATTGGACTCAATGCCGAAGCTATCATCCATGTTGCGGATCGGATCGCGACACAATTATTGGATCCATCACCTTACATAAACGCTGTATTAGGAGGGCAGAAATGATATGATAAAACAGTTTTTAATGAACCTCATGTTATCCTTCATCTGGGTCGCATTGACGGGATCGATGTATTACACCAACTTCCTATTCGGCTTTATGCTGGGATTTGGTATCCTCTGGCTTATGAACAGGAATGAAGTAGATCAACGCTACTTTTATCGGGTCCCCAAAACCTTGAGTTTTATTCTTTTTTTCCTGTGGGAAATGATTGTCGCCAATGTGCAGGTTGCCTACGACGTGATAACCCCCAAGTTTTTTATCAAACCTGCGATTGTCAAGTATCCCATGGATGCAAAAACCGATTTGGAAATTAACCTGCTTTCAACCTTTATCTCGTTGACACCCGGCACACTTATCCTCGACGTAAGTGAAGATAAGAAAACGCTCTTTATTCACGTCATGTACATGAAAAGCAAGGAACAGTTTGTTTCTACCCTTAAAAATAATGTTGAACGAAGACTTTTAGAACTCTTAAGATGACTTTAAATAGCTATTTTGACTATGTGATCCTTCCGATCTTGACTATTTCAGTCATATTGGCTTTTATTCGGCTGTATAAGGGCCCTCAGATATTTGATCGTGTAATCGCCTTAGACCTTATTATCACCATTGGAATCGGCATTATTACCGTTTATAGTATACGAACTTCCCAGGAGGTGTTTTTAGACATTGCCATGATCTTGGCGCTTATCGCATTTCTTGGTACGATCGCATTTTCATTTTATTTAGAAAAACAAAGCAAAGATGATTGATATTACTTTAGCCATTCTCAGTACCATCGGGGCATTGGCCATACTATTTGCATCTATTGGCATCTTGCGGATGCCCGATTTTTATTTGCGCCTTTCAGTTACCGTAAAAGCAGCAACATTGGGCGTCGGGCTATTGCTCATTTGTGCAGCCATGACCTTCCCGGATGTGTCCGTAACGACCAAGGCTATAGCCATTGGATTTTTCCTAATCCTAACGGCTCCGGTTGCAGCACACATGATTGGTAGGGCGGCTTATATACAGCGGGTAAAAACATGGAAGGGAACCACCTTAAATGACCTCGAAAAGGAAGGTGAATTAGATTGCAGAAAAGAAGATTTTTAAGAAAAACGTGTACTGTTTTTCTTAAAAATCTTCTTTTCTTATTCGGATTTCTGGTCTTGATTAGAATATAACACAAACAGGCGATGGTACAGCAATTTCTTTCCCAGTATCGGTCAACAAACCCGTTTTAGCATCCCGGCTAAACAAAACAATGTTGTTGGTATACTGATTTGCTACCAAAAGGTACTTACCATCCGGAGAGAGGTTGAAATTGCGCGGTCCTTTACCTTTTACCGAAAGATTGGAAAGCTTCTTCAGTTCCCCATCCTTCTCCACCGAAAAGGTAGCAATTGTATTGGCATCGCCACGATTGGTTGCATACAGAAATTTGCCATCAGCCGACATCTTAATATCCGCACCACCATTATTCCCTTTAAAACCTTCTGGATTGATTTCAAATGTGCTTTGATACATCCATGCATCACCATCCTTCTTATACGATGCTATTTGCCCCGTCATTTCCAATACGACATATAGAAATTTCTCTTTCTTATCAAATATGATATGTCTCGGCCCCCCTCCAGCAGGCGTAAAGATATCTTCTGATTCATCTGCAAGACTATAGGCATTTCCCGTTTTACTCACCGGATAAATAGAAATCTCATCCAAACCAAGATCTTGGACGTACAACTTATCTCCTTTATTGGAGAAAAACGTAGAGTGCACATGTGGTTTTTCTTGGCGTACGGGGTCCACTCCCTTGCCCTCATGTTGGATCAATCGCGCTCTTTTGCTTAAAACACCATTACTTTCCAAATCAAACAACGCCGCAGATCCGCCTGTATAATTTGCCACGGCGAGCAAGCTACCCTTAGGATGTACCTCAACAAAACATGGCGACTCTCCTCCGGAAGGAAGTGAATTTAAAAAAGTTAAATGACCGTCCTTAAAAGAATAGGCAGAAACAGTGCCCTCTTGATTTGGAACCTCATTAACCGCATAAATAAAGTTATTATTCCGCGCCAAAAAGGATGGATCTTTACTTTCTTGCGTGCTCGACAAAGTTGTTTCACCAGTTTTAACATCAAAATTATAAATATAGATGCCTTTGCTCGCGGTTTTGCTCGTATATGTGCCCACAAACATAGGAATCTGTTGCGCAAAACTAGTCAGCGGTAAAATTGTCATCAAATAAATAAATGCTTTTTTCATTGAAATTATTTTATAAATGTAGATACTCATTTGTTGAATGAGACCATTACATCAAGTTTGTTTCTAAATTATACGGGACCCCGATTAAATTCCTCCATTCATTCCTCGTGTGAGGATCAAAAAATCCCTCCATTTTACAGGTGTAAATATCGTCAATAGACTTGTTAAATTTGGTTAAAACCGTCCTTTCTAATAGGCAAATGCGTATTTTAGCACATCAATTTTAACAATTCTAAAATCACCCATTTAAAATATTGGGAATACAAAAATATTGTTAAATAAAAGTACGAATAATTCATATAATCTGATAATTTTGTGCTGTTGTTCAAAAAAGTATATATTGAACACAATTACTACGCATACCGCCGAAGGCAGCGTGAATGCTTGTGACAAAAAAATAAATCATGAACAAATAAACGAGTGAAAGAAGTTCATTTATACAAATGAAGATCACTCATAAATATCATAAATAATTTATACGGATGAAAAAAAACATTTATATATTGTTTTTATTGCTGTTTGCATCAATTCAGGCCAGTCTTGCGCAACGTCAAGTTATTGATCGCGTTGTAGCAACGGTTGGATCGGGCATTATCTTACAGTCCGACGTGGATATGCAATATTCTCAATGGTTAGCACAAGGGAATAAACCAGATGAAAACTATAAAGATGGTATATTGGAACAGTTAATTGTCCAAAAATTATTATCTCAACAAGCCGTAATTGACTCCATCGATGTAACCGAGACGGAAGTTGATGACAACCTCAATGCACGCCTTCGCCATATGTCCCAACAGGCTGGAGGGCAAGAACGTCTTGAAAAATTCCTTAACCGCTCTTTATTGCAATACAAAGAAGAAATGCGCCCGAGTGTTTTCGAACAATTAAAAGCGCAAAAAATGAGACAAAACATCGTTTCCAAAATAGATGTAACTCCGTTGGAAGTAAAACGTTATTTTGAAGGCTTGAATAAAGACAGTCTGCCTTACTTCAATACCGAGGTAGAAATCGGTGAGATTGTCATGATGCCCAAATTGACAGATGCAGAGAAAAAAGAGCAGCGAGATAAGATTGAAGGTATCCGCAAGCAGATCATAGATGGCTCCGACTTTGGAACTATGGCACGCATATACTCTCAAGATCCCGGATCTGCCCCTTATGGTGGTGATTTAGGTTTTGGTACACGTGACAACTACGTCAAAGAATTCTCTGCCATGGCTTTTAAATTAAAACCGGGAGAAATATCACCTATTGTAGAATCCAAATATGGCTTTCATATTATTCAGGTGCTCGAAAGACGTGGCGAAGAGGTACACACACGCCATATCCTGATGAAGATCAATCCTGGGCCTGCAGCATTGGAGAGAACCAAAAATAAATTGGACAGTATCTATAAACTGGTGGTTGACAAAAAGATGGATTTCTATCATGCCGCTACAAATTTTTCAGATGCAGAGGAAAGTAAATTCAATGGGGGTATGATCCTAAATCAAGAGGGATCGAGCCGCACGACGGTAATCCCTATGGATGGTTTGGAGAAATCAGTATTTACCGCAATCGATCCGCTAAAACCAGGAGAATACTCGAAACCAGAGCAATTTACAGACAAAATGGGCGATGTTGGCTACCGTTTCAATTACTTAAAAACACGTATCCCGCCTCACAAAGCAAATTTGGACGAGGATTTCACAAAGATCAAAGAAGCCGCCGTTCAGGACAAAACCAACCGTAATCTGAGCAAATGGTTCGATGATAAATTGAAGACCACCTACATCAATATCAGTGATGACTTCGGTCACAGTGAAGGATTGAAAAAATGGAAAAAACAATAAGTGTACAACACACTTATCCTATAAAAAAGGGCTTGAATAGTTTATATTCAAGCCCTTTTTTATTTCGCTATCATTCTGTTATTTTTCAAACATCATCTCGATCAGAATATTCCAGTTCGCTTTCTTCACATCATCTTTCGCCAATTCACTCAGTTGCCAGATACGAATATAATTATACTTCACCACCTTATCCTTTTGTCGCACCGTTGCAGTTCCCTTGGTATAGGCAAAATCGCCACTATACGAACGTTTTACTTCTTCGGGCACTGTTTCTACCGTCATCCGTTGTTTTTTGAGATAAGCCATCATTTCGGCCTTTCCTTCCATCGGACTGGTCCAAGGGAACAAAAACCGGACATCCTCACTTAAAAACTCCTTATATGCGGTTGGGTTATCGGCTTTCAAAACTGTTGACATCAATTTGTCTGTCTCCAGGACAATATCTTCACGTTGATTCAATCGCACTTTAGATCGATGCTTCAGATACCACGAATCGGTAGGTTCGATATATTCAAGATCAAATTCTCCATCCTTCCCGTTGTTTTCAACTTCAGCCCGGATATCGACCAACCACTTACCCTTCTTATTGCGTTTCCACACAGTCAGGTATTCCCCATGACGCAATCTTGCACCTACTTTCTGAAAGTCCATAGACCCCGAAGTCACACCAAACTCCTGACTTTTAGCAATCAACGCAAACGTTGGCTGCCAATTTAAAACATCGGGAATATTTGGTCTATTATTAAGATAGTTATAAGCATTTACTGCCGATGGGACGTAAAACGTAGATTCCTTATCAATGATCGAAAGAAACGCCTGGTGCGGCGTAGAGGCCTTAGCCAATGCAGCAGCATCCTTATCGGCCTGCAATAGGCTTCCAACTTTCTCAGGTATCTGCGCATATAGCGTTGTACCAGCAACACTCATGAATGCGACGACGGATAGCCTATTCCAAAAATTCATATGCAAAATGATCTTTCTTTTAAAGGTTATATGGAATATTGATTGGTTTCCACGATAATGTGTTTTTCCAATAGAAATATTCCATTTTACTCCTCTTTTATAAATTCGATTTCTTATCTATCAAATCTTATTCCAAAGTGTTCCTTCTTTGCTATCTTTCAATTGAATTCCAATAGAATTAAGCTCATCACGAATACGATCTGAGGTGACGAAGTCTTTATTTGCTTTGGCTTCGTTACGTAGTTTAATGACTAGATTCATGACGTCATCGATATCATCGGATGCTGAAGTCTGATCGTTTCTAAGCCCTAGGATATCCTCAACAAATTCTTTCATGAATACTTGAAGACCTTCCAATCCTTCTGCCGTTACTTTCGCTTTACCATCATAAATCGAGTTGATGATACGTACAATTTCAAACAGTTCGGCAATGAGTACAGGGCTATTAAAGTCGTCATCCATAGCTGCGTAACACTTGCGGCGGATTTCAGCTAAATTGAATGAATCAGCACCTTTAGACACCTTCAATTTGTCTAAAAGACTGATCGCAGTCATGAGTCTTTTATATCCCTTGTCGGCCGCATCCAATGCCTCATTGGAGAAATCCAACGTACTTCTATAATGTGCCTGCAGCATAAAGAAGCGTACGGCCATCGGCGAATAACCTCTATTCAATAAGGGATGATTTCCAGTAAACAACTCGCCCGGTAAAAATCCATTTCCGGCTGATTTGGACATACGCGCACCATTTACAGTCAACATATTCGTATGCATCCAATATTTGGCAGGGCTCGTATGGTTACATGCTTCAGACTGTGCAATTTCATTGGTATGATGTGTCGCTGCCAAATCCATTCCACCGCCATGAATATCGAATTGATCACCTAAGTACTTTCTGCTCATGGCCGAACATTCAATATGCCAACCCGGAAAGCCAACGCTCCAAGGTGCAGGCCAACGCATAATCGTTTCAGGTTTTGCTTTGATCCATAAGGCAAAATCCAAACGTCCCTTTTTCTCATCCTGACCGCTCAATTCACGGGTATTATTGAGCATATCCTCCAATTTACGATTGGTCAATATCGTATAATCGTATGTTTCAACGTATTTTTCAACATCAAAATAGACTGTACCGTTCCGCTCATAGGCATAGCCATTCGCTATAATCTGTTCGATCATTTCGATCTGCTCGGAAATATGACCTGTCGCAGTAGGCTCAATACTGGGCGGCAATGTATTGAAAAGACGCAATACGTCATGAAAACCTATCGTATACTTTTGAACGATTTCCATCGGTTCCAATTGTTCCAACTTTGCTTTTTTTGCAAATTTGTCATCCCCTTCATCACGATCGCCTTCCAAGTGTCCTGCATCGGTAATATTGCGCACATAACGCACTTTATAACCAAGGTGACGCAAGTATCTAAAAATCAAATCAAAAGACACAAACGTCCGACAGTTTCCCAAATGCACATCACTGTATACTGTGGGCCCACATACGTACATACCAACGAGATTGGGATGAATAGGTTCGAATTTTTCTTTTGTTCGCGAAAGCGTATTGTATAAATAGAGATTATGGTCCATGTTTAATCGCTGCTTGGAAAGCTATTTTTGTCTGAAATATATTTGAATTGGCACACCTGTAAAGTCAAAGTTCTCACGCAATTTGTTTTCAATAAAACGTTTGTACGGATCTTTGATGTATTGTGGCAGATTACAGAAGAATGCAAACATCGGTGTCCGTCCTGGCAACTGTGTTGCATATTTAATTTTGATATATTTACCCTTTAAGGATGGCGGTGGATAATTCTCGATAATATCCAGCATCACTTCATTCAACTTGGACGTAGGGATCTTTTTGGTTTTGTTGGCATATACCTTGTCGGCAACTTCCAACACCTTAAGAACACGTTGTTTTTCGGTTACGGAAGTAAAGATAATAGGCACATCTGTAAAAGGTGCTATTTTCTCTTTGATGCGATCTTCAAAAGCCTTCATTGTTTTGTTGTCCTTTTCGATCAAATCCCACTTGTTGACAACAATTACGATACCTTTACGGTTCTTCTCGGCCAGGTTGAAAATATTAACATCCTGCGCTTCTAATCCATCCTGTGCGTCCAACATTAAAATCGTCACATCAGAATCTTCCAAGGCTTTGATGGTACGCATCACCGAATAAAACTCAATATCTTCATTTACTTTGGACTTACGACGAAGACCTGCAGTATCGATCAGTAAAAAGTTATGTCCATATTGATTGTAATGTATACGGATTGAATCACGTGTTGTCCCGGCCATTGGCGTTACAATATTGCGATCTTTACCGATCAATGCATTTGTCAGGGAAGATTTACCCACATTCGGGCGGCCCACGATGGTATATTTCGGTAAGGATTCTTCTTCTTCCTCCTCCACTTCAAAATGAGAAACCACAGCATCCAACAGTTCACCTGTACCCGATCCTGTAGCCGACGAGATATTGAAGACCTCTCCTAAACCAAAGGCATAAAACTCTGCCGATTCATGGTGCAATTTTGCGTGATCGACTTTATTGGCCACGACATACACAGGTTTGGAGCTTCTTCTCAGAATATCAGCGATTTCGTCATCCAGGTCGGTAATGCCAGTTGTGACATCCACCATGAATATAACGACTGAAGCTTCTTCAATAGCGATATAGACCTGATCGCGAATAGCCTCTTCAAAGACATCATCCGAACCATGTACAAAACCACCTGTATCAATTACTGTAAATTTCTTTCCGATCCACTCGGCTGTTTCATAATGACGGTCGCGCGTCACTCCGCTAAAGTCATCAACAATCGCCTTTCTACTTTCTGTAAGACGATTGAATAAGGTAGATTTACCAACATTTGGACGACCAACAATTGCAACAATATTTGCCATATTTATTTTATTTGATCCACCCGCTCTCACAGCAGATGGCACTTTTATGCTAAAAATATACTTAAGGGAACAAAGATACGGATTCGAAAGGGATTATCGCGACACAAAAACAAAAATGGCTTTACCGTGAAGTAAAGCCATTTATCGGGTTTAAATTATAAATATTCGTCTAATTAGACGTTGGATTCTGCGTCAATTTACCTGGATAAGAATTTATTGCGTTCTGTGGAATAAAATAAGTCACTCTAAAATCTGTTGGTAGAATATCTTCAAATTGTTTTTGTGGTCCAGGATAAGTTCTATTCAACGGTAACCCATTACGGAACACATCATAGCTGCGTTCGGCCTGATAGGCCAATTCCAACTGACGCTCTTTATCGATCAGTTTGCTTGCGTTGGCCGCATCAATCGAAGTATATCCTCCATTGACGATAGAACGATTTCTGATGGTATTCAAATCATTTAATGCAGCACCATAGTTACCTAATTTTGCATTAGCTTCGGCACGGTTTAAATAAATTTCACCCAAGCGACTGATTACAGGCGAGTGCAGTTGAGACTCCTCCCCTTCACGTGAACATTTCACAATATAGAATTGGGGATAAGCACGGTTTAAGGAAATATAGTAATCTATCATACCCGCATAGGTATTGCCATCCTCATAGGTAATTGAATAGGTCTGTTGATTAGCATTAATTGCTGTCAATGTATATTCTTTAACAACCTCCTTATCACCGACCTTTTTGACTTCTCTTGCAATAACATTATTTCCACTAATTATAACTGGAATCTGTACATAGCTCACTGTTTTAGGGTCGCCGGCCTTCGCTGGGACGTCCTGCTTGATAAATCGAATTACTGTTGAATAGTTGTCCTTATCATCTTTGGCATATGTTGGTTCAATAAATGCAGCACGTGCATCGACAATGTTGTAATGATCAGGTCTCCAATCATTACGACCAGTTTCATTCAATAGATCAATGTACTTGGCGCTGGAATACATCTCACCCCAGCCCATACCACCGATATTGGAGTACATACCACCAATACCATAATAGTGATCATCGCCCGAAAATTCAGAAGCGACACGTTTCACCGCAAAGATGGTCTCTTTGTTATCTTCTGGTCTAAAGGTATTGTATTTCATGAATTGCTCACGGGCCAACAGCACATATTTACCTGAATTAATCACCTTATCTGCATATTCAACCGAAAGACGAGCATATGTTGCATTTGGATTTTTATAGGTACCACTCATATACAGATATATACGGGAAAGCATCGCTTGCGCCGCACCTTTGGATGCATATGTAGCCCCTTTATCAAGTGTCAGTAAACCTTCTGCCTTTTTTAGATCGCTGATTGCCTGTGCATACGTATCTTTGACAGAAGAACGGTCCGGCAGATTCAAATTATTGAAAACATCATCAGGTGTACCATTGACAATAGGAACACCTAAGTTTGTTTCTGGGCTTTGATAGTATGGCTTTCCAAATGCACGACAAAGGTAAAAGTACATCATTCCACGGATGTAATAACACTCCCCCAGTTTGTTGTCCATTTCTTTGCTTTGACCTTCTGGAAACATCTTGATGACGTTCGAGGATTGTGCAATAGCTTTATAGCCGCTGTCCCAAAAATCCTGTAAACGATAATTGTTGGGAGTTCTCGCATAGGAGATAAATTCGTAAAACGCATCTGTCGATGAACCGCGGATCATCATATTATCACCAGCGTATTCACCTAAACGGTGCATAGGGTCGGACCAAGCTTTTAACTGTGCATAAGTACCGGTTACCATTGCATCAGGATTAGTTACAATATTATCTTCGTCCATTGAAGTATAAGGAAGTCGATCTATATCGCAAGAGGATACTGCCGTTGCGATTAAAAGTCCGATTAATATCTTTTTCATTATTGATTTTCTAAACGTTAAAATTAAAATGTCACACTTGCGCCGAACATGTATTTGCGAACCATAGGATATACAGAAACACCTGTAGATCTGATCATTTGACCGCCTCCACCTTTGCCATCTGGCTCAGTCAACGGAAGTTCCGGATCAACACCTGAGTAGTTCGTAATTGTAAACAAGTTCTCTCCAGCTAAGAATACGCGTAAATTTTTGATGTTATACTTTTTCAGATCGAAGTTGTAGCCAAAAGTCAACGACCTCATCTTTAAAAAATTGTTACTTTCCAAGTAGCGTGTTGACGGCGAATTACCTTTATCTTGATTATCATATTTCGCTATCGGGTGAGTAGCTACATCGCCCGGTTTTTCCCAACGACTCCATCCATCTTGTAATTTCATCTGATTACGATCTGTATATGTTCCGTCCGAATCAAATTCCTGACGTGAGTAATTATACAATTTCCCGCCCAACGAGAAACCAAAGACAGCATTTAAGTCAAACTGTTTATAATTTAAGGACGTACTGAAACCTCCAAAAAGATCTGGGTTTCCCTTCCCTACATTACGGAATGTGGCATCTGAATAATTAGATGTTGCTGTTCGCGTTTCGTTACCATCCGCATCTGTCGAATATTGATACCACATAGGTGCCCCATTATCTACGTTAACGCCAGCCCATTCTTTTAAGTAATAGGTATCTACCGGATAACCAGGTTGAAGCAGGCGTTGCGCCGATCCAGCGATTCCTGAACCATCTCCCGCTATAATTCGTTTAGATACAAGATTGCCATCAGCATCTTTTGTGGCGAAAAGTTCTGTCAGTTTATTCACATTGTGACTTAAATTAACATCCAGACTCCATTGCACATTGTCATTTCGAACGATGTCGCCACCGATGGTCAATTCAATCCCCCGGTTTTGCATCTTACCAATATTTTTCCAAATAGAGGTAACACCTGTCAGACCGCTGATGGGAACTTGATAAAGTACATTGTCAGTTTTCTTGTCGTAATAATCAACGTTAAATCTTAGTCGATTTTTTAACAAGGCTGCATCCACCCCAAAACCTGTTGTGTATGTTTTTTCCCAAGTCAGATTTTTATTACCGATTTGACTAATTAACGCCCCTGGTATACCATTATAACTTGATGATGCCGATACAGAATAAAGGCTATACTGTGGATATAATGAGCTCGGTCTATTACCGACCGATCCATATGCAACTCTCAATTTCAAGTTATCCACCCAATCAGCCTTAAACCAGTTTTCCTTATTGATATTCCAACCACCACTGACTGAAAAGAAATTTCCATATTTTGCATTCGTACCAAAATTGGATGCTCCATCACGGCGGAACGATACCTGTGCCAAATATTTATTATCGTATGCATAGTTTGCATTAGACAAAAATGATTGTACTGCCCATTCGGAAATTCCACCTCTGGTCCGCTCTGGTTTTGCAACAACATCCAATACCTCGAAACCATTTACAATACCCGTCCCATAAGCATCTAAGGTTTTTGTCCAATAGTCGTTAAATTCGTATGCAGCCAATCCATTCAGGCTATGTTTATCCCAAGTCTTGTTGAAACGTAAAATCTGGTTGGTATATCGACGGGCAAATTCCATGCGATAATCTGTCACACGACCAATTACACTTTCGCCACTGTTTGATCGTGGATCTTGATACCCGCTATCGGAATAACTATTGTAACGATAATTGTTGACTGAGGAGAAGGTCAACCAATCTGTTAATTTGACATCGAAATCTAAGTTACCCATAAATTCATAATTGGTATTGGCACTATGATTCCATTGCAAGTCATACAAGTAGTTTGTGCTCGCGTTGTTGACCCAGCCACTGTAGCGGTGTGGCACTAAATTTCCATTAGCATCGTAAGGGCTATCCCATGGTAGATTACCATACATCGCATTGACATCATATTGACGATCATCAACAGAACGTTTAGAACCGACAATTGATGGTTTAATGGTCAACCAGTCAAAAGGTTTATAATTGGTACGCAATCTAAAGTTATAACGATCATAGTCATACCCCTTTACTGCACCAGCTTCATTATAATACCCCACAGACAAATAAGATTGCAATTTATCGGTACCACCTTGAATAGAAAGATTATGATTCTGTACAAATCCAGTTTTAGTAGCCAGCTTCCACCAGTCGAAATTACTATTGCGTAAGTCCGAATTCCAACGTGGAAATTTGATATCAGCTGGATTTGAGAATGAAGCAAAGTAGTCATAAAGTTCAGCTCCATCCATCATCTTCATGTGTCCATTAGAAAGTTGGTTAACCCCCATTTTGGTAGAAAAACTAATACTGGTCTTGGAAGCTGAAGGATTTTTTGTTGTGACGACAACAACACCATTTGCACCTTGAGAACCATAAATAGATGTTGAGGCAGCATCCTTTAATATCGTTAAAGATTCAATATCGTTAGGGTTGATATCACCTGGACTTGAACCAACAATGACGCCGTCAATAACCCATAGTGGACTTGTTGTACCACTTATTGTTGCCTGACCACGAATCACAACTCCACCATTTGATCCCGGTTTACCAGCTCCTGGTGCCACATAGACACCTGCGGCCTTACCATTTAACATATTCTCGACAGACGGAGTTGTTACGTCACGCAATTTGTCACCTTTCACAGCCTGAAGAGCACCGGTCAAACTTTCTTTTTTCTGTTGTGTTCCATAACCAACTATGACAACTTCCTGGAGTGCTTCGCTATTGGACTCAAGATTAATGTTAACAACCGACCCTGTCACCGTCACTTCTTGCGCCTTATATCCAACACTTGTAATGACCAATACATCGCCATTCTTAGCATCAATGTTAAATTTTCCTGTCGCATCAGTCGATGTAGATTTAGCACTACCTTTCACACTAATGGTAGCACCTGCCAAGGGTCCGTCTACAGACCGCACTGTTCCGCTCACTTTTTGTTGATAAACAGCGCTATTCAACAATATGTTGTCGCCTGTAAATGTAAGACCATTAGCATTAGCTGAGTTATGTGTACTTGTAATGAGTAAAGCTAATGATAACAGGCTCAACTTGTGATTGTCGAGAATCTTTGAAATCATAATATTTAATAGTTAGTTTAAAAATTGATTAGCTTGCTAATCAAAATTTAGGTACATGAATGCTAAAACTAAAAGAAGATCACGCTATCTCAAAATTTAGCAGCAACGAAATCGATTGCGCCAATTAGACAAACGATTGCATAAACACATATTTATAACATTCAAAAATCCGGAGGTAATTATCTGGAAGGTGCATCCAATAAAACGGGCTCTTCAAATAATTGAGGAGCCCGTTTTCATTTGTTTTATGGGAAATACTAATAACCTTTGTTTTGGGTTAGCACACCATAAGATAAGTCAATTTGACCTTGTGGAATTGGCATCAAATATAACTTATCATTCCAAGCACGTTCTTGCGCTAATCCATTGGATACATTGTATATATTCTTCATCACATCGGGTGCTGTCTTCCAACGACGGATATCATAGTAACGTGTACCTTCTAAGATCAGTTCTATCGCCCGCTCGTTACGAATCAATTCTCTCAATTTAGCTTGAGACGCGTAAACAGTACGATCAACTTTAGGCATACCGGCTCTCTCTCGAAGTTGATCCAGTGCATCATACACAGAAGCATCCGGCCCTGACTTTTCGTTCTGCGCTTCAGCATAAGTAAGCAAGATTTCAGCATAACGTATTAGGATAATATTTGCATAGGAATCGACTTGTGCTCTACTGGATGTAGGATCAACCAGTTTTCTAAAATTGTATCCTGTTTGCGACATATTTGATTTACCACTCTGCCAAGCAAATTCATACCCACCTTCTTCTGTCAAAGCATTCCAAGGTGCTGTTTCAAACAAAACAGAAGCATAAAAACGTGGATCTCTATTTTTAAACTCTTTTACAAAATCTGATTTATCCGCTTTCGCATAATTGGCGGCCCGAGTAGCAGCCGAAACTTTTTCAACTGGCTGACCTGTTTTATAACTTGGATACAAATCAACTAGATTTTGCGTAGGCGTTAGGGAACTCCATCCACCAACACTTCCTTCCATTAAAAGAGTGTTATTGAACTGTGTTTGTGTCACAGGAATATACTGTCTGTCCAGAATGACTTCACTATTTCCTTCGTTTTCGACTTCAAATAGGCCTTCATAACTCCTTAATCCTAGTCTGAATTTAGTTTCGTCAGCTGCACTGCTAAAATCAACAAATTGACCATAGTTATCTTTTTTATCTCTTTCGGATTCACTACTTACTTTAAACAATGAATAACCTAAGCCCATAACTTCTTTTGCTGTTGAAGCTGCTTTCTCCCAATTGTTTTCATATAAATAAAGACGGGCTTTCAATGCAAGAGCTGCTCCTTTGGTGATTCTACCTTTTTCAGATGCATAGGAAGTAGGTAATTTTGTGGAGACTTCCTGTAGTTCATTGTATAAAAATTCCAACACCTCACTTTTCTTCGTACGGGGCACATTAGCATTTTCCTTTGTTAATACTGTTGTGACTAAAGGAATATCCCCGAACTTTTCTACCATAGGAATATATAAAAATGCACGGATAAATCTTACCTCAGCTTTATAGCGCTCTTTCAATTCAGCGTCCATTGTTGCCTTATCTACATTTTCCAAAAAGTAGTTACAGGAACGAATAGAGATGTAATCCCATCCCGCGTCCAAATCAGTTGCAACGGAACCGGAAGAGATATCCGTAGATGCACTTTCCCATGGATATTGAGCGTGTACTAAATCGGATGCTCCATCCATGTACATCGCGTCTGAAAGCTTTGCATAAATTGCATTTGCTGCCAATTTAACATCATTTTCGGTTTTCCAATAATCATCCTCGGCGATCTTATTCACAGGCGTGCGATCCAAAAAATCTTTGGAACATGCTCCCATTAAAAGGGTCGCTGCCAACATTGGATATAATATGTTTCTTTTCATTTCTCTTCGTTAAAAAATTAAAATTTAGCTGTCAATCCTACGGAAATAGTCTTCACCCCCGGATAACTTGCTCTTCCAGAACCTGTTTCAGGATCATAATCTCCAAGACGTTTGTCTGCCATGAACGTAAATGGATTAGTCGAAGATGCAAACAAACGCAACTGCGACATCTTCATATGACTTAATACTTCTTTAGGGAAAGTATAACCAACCGTAATTGCTCGAATTCTAAAATAGTTTCCGCTAAATAACCAGAAATCCGAGGTTCTGTAATTTTGTGGCGCATCTCCTGTCAATGTAATCCGTGGAAATGGCGCATCAGCCTTATTATTTTCCTCTGACCAGCCATTTATCCAATTCTTTTTAATATTGGCTCCGTTAAAAAATGGCGCGGAAGCCTCATTTTCCAAATATGTTTTCACCCCACCAACACCATAAGTCAAGACATCTAAATCAAAGTTCTTATAGGCCGCACGGAAGTTAAAACCATAATTGAACCAAGGAACATCATTCCCCAAAATACTACGGTCTTCAGGGCCTATCACTTTATCGCCATTGGTATCAACATATTTAATATCACCTATTTTAGTCGTTGCTCCAAGACTGCTTTGGTCAGCATGGTCATTTATTTCTGTCTGACTGGTAAATACACCCGCTGTCTTATAACCAAAATAGTCACCAACAGACCCACCTACGCGATTGATATAATATCCGTCAATAATCTCGTTCACACTACCCAACGTGATAATCTTATTTTTGATTTTTGAAATATTACCTGATAGGGAATAGGTAAATTCATCACCAATTTTCCCGTTGTAAGTCAGGGAAATCTCAATACCTTTATTTTGTGTTGTTCCCTGATTGTAATATGGAGAGTGTTTTTTATCAAATCCTCCAGTCAGTAGTGGCGCTGGTTGCAATAAGATATCCTCTGTTCTTTTAACAAAATAATCAGCAACCAAATTGAATTTTCCTCCTAAAAATGTCGCGTCAATTCCAACATTACTCATTGACACCTTTTCCCATAAAGCCAAACGATTAGCTCCGTAAAGTTGCTCCATACCATCCACAGCCGTACCATCAAAACTGTAGGCAGAAAAACGATCCAAAAGGTTATAATAGTTTCCAATCGGAACAGCATCCTGGTTACCCAATGAACCGTAAGATCCACGGAGTTTTAATAGATCAACCCATTTAACATTCTCCATAAAGGATTCTTTATTGATGTTCCAGCCAGCTGAGAACGAAGGAAAAGTCGCTTTTCTAACCTCCGATGCAAAACGCGAAGAATAGTCCATACGCAAGTTTGCTTCTAACAGATATTTATCTTTATAAGAATAATTAAAACGTCCAAAAAAGGAACGTAGTGCCCATTCGTCTTGTGTTGTACGGTTTGCTAAACCTGTATCATCCGAGCTGGGTGTTCCTGAATCACCATTAATAATCGTTGATGCATCATTGGTGACAAAATTTTTCCTTCCCAAAAATGCTTCGCGATACACATTAGACTCCTGGGATGCACCAACAGTCACTTTTCCAAAGTGGTCGCCAAATGTCCGTTCGTAGTTTACCGTACCTTGCAAGAGAAGTTCCTGACGTTTCCCCCAATATTCCTTCAATTCGTTGATCGTATTTGCGGTGGATGGCATAGGTTCCTTAGTTACGAAATTAGTAACAGGATCCGTACGGTTGATAAAATCGAAGGAGTTTGTATTCGTATATTTCAAAGACATCGCCCCATCTATCGACAGCCCTTTCAACGGTGTTAAAGATGCATTCGCGGCCAATTGCAAATAATTATCCCGATTGTTTCCTCTTCCGCCTTCGGTAATGGCACGTAATTGATTATTTTTTGCAATCGTTGCATTTGGTTTTCCATTTGAAATAGATCCCCATGAACCATCAGATTGACGAATCACCGTAAACGGCAAAGCTCTTCCCATTTCGACCCAGCTAATTGCACTCCCTTTGCGATCGAAATCCTGCTTAAGGAATGACATATTGGTATTAAATGTCAATAGATCCTTGATAACAGTGGTATTCGTATTGAGCTTCATATTAACGCGATCTTGTTTACGCCCCGGCACTAACGATTGCTGGTCAAAATAATTTAAGCCCAAGTAGTAATTGGTGATCTTGCCTGGGGCATTCACATTAAGTCCGACTTCACGCTGTGGAGCAGAGTGTCTTAGGACCTCATCGTACCAATTATTATTTGGGTAAAAATCGGGTTCAGATTGGTTCTTATATTTCTCGATAACCTCAGGAGTAAAAGTTGCGGTTTTCCCAACATTAAGCATTGCTTTGTTATACAGCTCTGCATACGTTACAGCATCGGCATATTCCGGTAAAAACGTTGCACTTTGAAATCCGTAATTTGCATTGAAACCGATAACTGCACGCTCTCCGCCCCCGCGCTTGGTTGTCACCAAAATAACGCCATTTGCTGCTCGGGATCCATACAATGAAGCCGAAGCTGCATCTTTCAATACCGACATACTCGAGATATCGTTCGGGCTTAATGCCGAGAATTCTGCGCTAGTTGCTGGTATACCATCTATAATAAACATAGGTGATGGTGATCCCAAATTTGACCTACCGCGCACGGTTATTGACCCTGCATTGGAAGCTGCTCCGGAAGAGCTTCGTCCAACCTCCGCCGGACGACTCAATACCGTAACACCAGGACTAATCCCCTGCAAAGCATTTTGAAGAGATGTAACTGGTCGATCAGCCAATTGTTTTGGTGTAATCGTTGCGACTGAACCCGTCATGTTCACTTTCTTTTGTGTCCCGTATGCGACAACAACAACCTCTTCCAAAGCCTCATTTGCAGACTCCAAGTTGATGTTGACAACTGGGCTTGTGACAACGATTTCCTGTGGCTGATAACCTATACTATTGATTAATAGCACATCTCCATTTTTAGCCTCAATACTAAATTGCCCATCGGCGCCAGACGACGTGGACTTAGCAGTCCCTTTAACACGAATGGTGACACCTGCTTTGGGACCGTCTGAAGCTGAGATTTTACCTGTTACTTTCTGCTGAAATAGTACATTGTTGAACAAAGCACTGTTTTCCGAGAAATTGAGACTGTTCGCATTAGCCATATTATGTGCACTTGTAACAAGTAGGGCTAAAGACAATAAGCTCAATTTTTGATTACCAAGAATCTTTGAAATGATCATATTTAATAGTTAGTTTAAAGATTGATTAGCGTTCTAATCAAAATTTAGGTAAATGAATGCTAAAACTAGAAGAAGATATGACGATATCAAAATATGGAATCAACGAAATCGATTGCGCAAACTAGACAAACGATTGCATAAACACACATTTTACAGTGCAATCCAATATCAAAAAAGTAGAACGATTAAATAACAGCAAAAGACAGTTTTTTAGCAACCTTACGACAATCGATAAAAAGAAATTTAGAAGAGTAGGAAAAAAGATGATCCTGAAAAACAGGCGGTATTATAGCGTAAATTAGGACACAAAAAAAGCCAAGATATTCACCTCGGCTTTTTTCTTTTAGTAGCGGGGACTAGACTCGAACTAGTGACCTTCGGGTTATGAGCCCGACGAGCTACCAACTGCTCCACCCCGCAATGTATTTTAAATTTCTTTAAAAGAACCGGTCATTGCAACCGGCTCTCCCTTTAGTAGCGGGGACCAGACTCGAACTAGTGACCTTCGGGTTATGAGCCCGACGAGCTACCAACTGCTCCACCCCGCAATGTATTTTAAATTTCTTTAAAAGAACCGATCATTGCAACCGGCTCTTTCTTTAGTAGCGGGGACCAGACTCGAACTAGTGACCTTCGGGTTATGAGCCCGACGAGCTACCAACTGCTCCACCCCGCAATGTATTTTAAATTTCTTTTAAAAGAACCGATCATTGCAACCGGCTCTTTCTTTTAGTAGCGGGGACCAGACTCGAACTAGTGACCTTCGGGTTATGAGCCCGACGAGCTACCAACTGCTCCACCCCGCAATGTATTTTAAATTTCTTGAAAAGAACCGATCATTGCAACCGGCTCTTTCTTTTAGTAGCGGGGACCAGACTCGAACTAGTGACCTTCGGGTTATGAGCCCGACGAGCTACCAACTGCTCCACCCCGCAATATATTTTTGAACAAAATTGCTTTTTTCTTTTGAAAAAACAAGATTATGATCCTTCCGAATTGGAGTACAAAGATATATTTTGTTTCTTTGTAATCCTAATAAAATTTAGAAAAATGTCACATAAAGCAGGATTCGTAAGTATCATCGGAAAGCCAAATGCTGGTAAGTCCACCCTAATGAACGCTTTAGTGGGTGAAAAAATGTCTATCATTACACCCAAAGCGCAAACGACAAGACACCGCATTATCGGTATTGTAAACGATGAAGACCATCAGATTGTGTTTTCGGACACCCCTGGTGTTATCAAACCAAACTATTCTTTGCAAGAATCCATGATGAATTTTGTCCAAGGATCGTTGATCGATGCAGACATTATTTTATTTGTGACAGATATCCACGAAAAATACGATGAGAACGATGTCCTGGAGAAATTGCGTAAAACAAATTCCCCTGTTGCCGTGCTTATCAACAAAATTGATAAATCTTCGGAAGAAGAGGTCAAGGCTAAGATTGAATTTTGGCAAGAAAAATTAAATCCGGATACCGTTTTTGCGATTTCAGCAAAATTAAATCATAATGTTGCTGCCGTGATGCACTACATTAAGGACAAGTTACCTATTCACGAAGCCTATTATGAAAAGGATGAGTTAACGGACAAATCCATGCGTTTTTTTGTCTCTGAGATGATTCGTGAAAAAGTATTCAAACTATACGATAAAGAGATTCCTTACAGTACAGAAGTAATTGTTACATCTTACAAAGAAGAAGCAAATATCACACGTATTGCTGCCGAAATTATTGTTGAGCGCGACTCTCAAAAAAATATTATCATTGGAAAAGCAGGAGCCATGATCAAAAAAGTCGGCACCTATGCGCGCCAGGATATTGAAGAGTTTATCGACGGAAAAGTATTCCTCGAGCTTTTTGTTAAGGTAATTCCTGACTGGAGAAGTAAAAAGAACTACCTTAAACGTTTCGGCTACGACGATTAATTCGCATTGAAAAGTTCGTACGGAGATCTTTTTATACCGACCTCCCCTGCACGAACTGTTCTTCCTGTAAATTTTTATTTTGCAAAATATTCACGAAGTGCTTTAATCTGTTTCAGATTAAGCACTTTTTTTAGCTCTTCATCTGAGGCTTCTTTCGCTTTTTTCACTGATTTAAATTCAGTTAATACTTTCTCAACGGTTGTTTTACCTATACCCGGAATGTTTTCCAGCTCTGAAACGAAGGTCTTCCGGCTCCGTTGATTCCTGTGGAAGGTGATTCCGAAGCGGTGTGCCTCATCCCGAAGATGTTGAATGACCTTGAGGGTTTCAGATTTTTTATCTAAATAAAGTGGATATTGATCACCAGGATAAAAAAGCTCCTCCAGTCTTTTGGCAATACCGATAACGGTTACTTTTCGCTCGATCCCCAACAAGCGCAAACTCTTTAAGGCTGCGCCTAGCTGCCCTTTTCCGCCATCGATAATGATCAACTGCGGCAAAGGTTGATCCTCATCCAATAATCGCCTATAGCGTCTAAAAACAGCCTCCTCCATCGTGGCAAAATCGTTGGGTCCCTCAACCGTTTTCACATTAAAGTGTCGGTAATCCTTCTTCGAAGGTTTTGCATCCTTAAAGACAACAATAGCCGATACGGGATAATTCCCCTGAATATTCGAGTTATCAAAACATTCAATATGCTGTGGGAGCACGTTCATGCGAAGATCTTTTTGCATCTGCTTTAAGATACGCTCGGTCCGAATGTCAGGATTAAGCTTTTCATATTGCAACAGACGCTCTTTTCTAAAAAATGCCACGTTCTTTTGAGACAGCTCCAGCAATTTTTTCTTTTCGCCCAGCTTCGGAATCGTAAATCGAATCCGTTCGTTCTCTTCAATATCTAATTCAAAGGGTACGATAATTTCCCGCGAAAGGCTCTTGAAGCGTTCCCGAATCTCCGGTATCGCCAAGGCCAAAAGCTCCTGTTCACTCTCATCCAGACGCCGCTTCATTTCGAGCGTCTGTGTCTGAATAATAACACCATTCATGACTTTCAGGTAATTGACAAAAGCGTAGCCCTCGTCTGAAGCAATACTAAATACATCCACATTTGTAATGGATGAGTTGACCACTGTAGACTTGCTCTGGTAATTGTCCAGCTTATCCAGCTTCGCCTTAATTAACTGCGCTCTTTCAAAATCCAGAGCGGCTGCTGCGGCAGCAATACTCTCCTTTAAACGATTGGTCACCACAGCAATCTTTCCGTTCAGAATATCCTTAATATCACTCAGGTTCTGATCGTAGTCGTCTTCGGACTGATACCCTTCACAGGGCCCCTTGCAATTTCCAATTTGATACTCGAGACAGATCTTAAACTTACCTTTCCGTATATTTTCCTGTGTTAGGGCCAAATTGCAGGTACGGAGGGGAAACAATTCACGGATCAGATCCAATACAATATGCATCATTCCCACGGAAGGATAGGGGCCATAATAACGGGACCCATCCTTAATATATTGTCTGGTCCAAAAAACCCGCGGAAAAGGTTCGTTCTTGATGACAATCCAGGGATAGGTTTTATCATCCTTCAACAGAACATTATACTTGGGCTTGTGTTTTTTGATCAATGAATTCTCAAGTAACCAAGCATCAATCTCCGTGTCAACGATAGTAAAAGATATGCGGTTGATCTTCCGAACCAAAACACGGGTTTTGCCATTCAGCTGATTTTCATTAACGAAATACGAGCCGACCCGGTTACGCAAATCCTTCGCTTTACCGATATAGATCAGTTCGTTATTTTTATCAAAATACTGATAGACTCCCGGTCGATGCGGTATCTTCTTTAATTCTTCTCTATAGTCAAATACGTCCATTATGTTCCAATATCAAACACCGTCAGCAAAAAAGCCAGACAACAAATCTCGAAAAAATTTATTGTCTGGCCCAATGGTATTCGTTAAAATAACTTAGAAACCTAAGCGATCATCTTTTAGTTTAGTCGCATCTTTGCCGCTTGAATCCGTAGACCCATCTTCGACATCAGAGCCACCACCGCCCCAATACTGATTACAGTCAATGACGCGGGTAAGCCCACCCTGCGGTTGCTCAAAATCACCCTTGGTGTACTTCAAATTTGAATCTTTATACACTTTCTGCATGTAGTAGGCGAATACTGGCATCGCTGCTGCGGCCCCTTGTCCATACTCCATCCTATCGAAACTAATGCCTCGATCTTCTGCACCAGTCCAAACACCTGTAACCAGTTCCGGTGTAATACCAATAAACCAGGCATCTGAGTTGTCGTTGGTTGTACCTGTTTTACCGCCAATTGGATTTGTGAGCTTATACATCCATTGAATACGTCGCGCCGTACCCTGGGATACCACCTTTTTCAGCATATCAACAATAATATAAGCCGATTCACTATTTAAGGCTTTTACGACCTTTGGTGCTTTATCATAGATTGGTGTACCATTTTTATCTTCAATACGTAAGATCGCTGTTGGCTCAATCCAAGTTCCTTGATTCACAAACGCCGAATAGGCACCCACCATATCAAAGACCGACGCTTCATAAGCCCCTAATGAGATCGATGGATAATTAGGCACATCACTTGTTATACCCATCCGTTTTGTCAATGCAGCTACTTCCGCAGCGCCAACTTCGTGTACCAGATAGGCCGTCGCATAGTTTTGCGAATAAGCCAATGCTTTCGCTAAGGTAATCGGGTTTCCACCTTGTGCATTTCCTCTTGGTGTCCATCCGTTATAAGTTTGTTGGTAATTGGGAATACTGTAACATGGTGAATAACCATTATCAATCGCCACCGCGTACGTAAATGGTTTGGCCGTTGATCCGACTTGACGTGTACCCATTTTTACCTGATCATATTTGAAGTGGTCAAAGTCTATACCTCCAACCCAGGCTTTGATATGTCCGGTCTTCGGCTCCATAGACATCATCGCATTGCGCAACATGAGTTTATTGTACTTAATGGAGTCCATTGGCGTCATCATCGTATCAACACTTCCCTTCCATGTAAATATATTCATCGGAACCTTGACATTGAAGGCCTTCTTGATCTCGTCTTCATTCAAGCCCTCTTCTTTCAAAATACGGTAACGGTCTGAGCGCTTCATTCCACTAATGAGCAGCTTTGCCTTATCCCCTTTAAAAGGATCCCTATTTTTCCATTGCGCGGCAAATTTAGACTGCAGTTGCTTCATCCACTCTTTTTGCGAATCTTCGGCATATTGCTGCATAGACATATTGATCGTCGTATAGATTTTCAATCCATCGCGATCGAGGTCATAAGGTGTGCCATCTGGTTTGGTGATGGACAATTTTGCAAATTCCTTTTTGATTTCATCCTTTAATACCGCTCTAAAATATGGCGCCAAACCCTCACCATAATTTGCGATTTTAAGTTCTAAACCAAGTGGTTTTTCTTTCGCTTTTGTAGCCTCCTCTGCCGAAATAAAATTGGCAGCAACCATATTGTTCAACACCGTATTACGGCGAGTACGTGATTTTTCGGGATACCGCACCGGAGAATAGGCTCCCGGGCCTTTAAGCATCCCCACCAAAAGGGCCGCTTGGTCTGCTGTCAGTTTATCCGGAGTCGTATTGAAATAAGTCCGCGCGGCGGATTTGATTCCGTATGTATTGTAAGCACCAAAGTCTACCGTGTTGAAATACATGGTAATAATCTCATCTTTGGTATAATTTCTTTCCAAGCGAACAGCTGTAATCCATTCCTGAAATTTCTGGATGACACGCTTCAGAAAATTCTTTTGCCGTCCATCCGAAAATAGATTAAGTGCCAGCTGCTGTGTAATTGTACTTCCCCCCTGTTTGTTACCGGTCAGCGTGTGAAAGATAACTGTAAATGTACGTGAGTAGTCGATCCCAGAGTGATCATAAAAGCGTTTATCCTCTGTCGAAACCAATGCTTTGACCAAATAAGGTGACAATTCACTATACTTTACATTGGAGCGGTTTTGGACATAATAGGTTCCCAATACCTTATGATCTTCCGTGATAACTTCGGAAGCTAAATTACTTTTGGGGTTTTCCAAATCACTGAAGGAGGGTAATTTTCCAAATACGCCAAGACGTATACTCAATATAAAGAGGAAACCTATCGCGACGATCCCGACGATAATTTTCCAAAAATTGAACGTATACCGTTTGACATCAGCCTCAGTAAGTTGATTTTTTTTTGATACTCGTTTCATCTATTTACTAAATTTCAGACGTAAATATTATTCATTGTAAAGACCACAATAGAGAGCCCGTTTTTCCAGCTACAGTTATGTTCTGCAACCTTGGATACTGCTTTATTTCGATCTTTAAAGACTTCAATTAAGACATTAATGCTCACTCTATCAGATAGTGTGCCAAGAATCCCTACTTTGGCAAAGGTATTACTAATTGGGCCAAAAGCAAGAATTTAAACGCGAAAATATTGAGGCGAACTACGCGCGTTCAATCAAACAAACCGCATAGGCGACCACCCCTTCCTGACGACCGATAAATCCCATCGTTTCATTTGTTGTTGCTTTAATAGAGATGTCGTCGATATCCAAACCCGTTGCTTCAGCCAGTTCAACTTTCATTTGTGGAATATAGGGTTTGATCTTAGGAGCTTCCAGACACAGCATCGCATCAATATTGCCAAGCGTATATCCCTTCGCAGCAATCAGCGCCATACATTCTTTTAACAACAATAAACTGCTAATGCCTTTCCAACGCATATCTGTATTTGGAAAGTGGTAGCCAATATCTTCTAAATTGGCAGCGCCCAAAATGGCATCGCATATCGCATGGACCAACACATCGGCATCAGAATGCCCAAAGGCACCAGCATGATGCTCCAATTGCACTCCACCGACAATAAATGGATGACCTTCTTTCATCTGATGGACATCAAACCCAAATCCTACCTTAATTTTCATTACACGATTATAGCTATGGTGTCTGTTCATATCCTAGAAACATGCCCAAACACCCGATTTAAATACAATAAAATACAGCCTATGTATGCTATTTGACAACCTAGCCTATTAGGTCTAGATCAAACCCGAATCATCTTTGCAGAGATCCCCAATATGAACATCTAAACACAATGACAGATTACTGCGAAGATAACAATTCGCAGCTATATTTACCGAGACAAAAGGTTTCTAGCAGGCAGCGCAACGAAAATCATTGAAATAACGGTTCGACCGGATGAAAAAAGAGACGCATAAAAAAAGGCTATCCTTGAGAATAGCCTTTTTTTATATTATTGTCTGTTTGTTTTTCGAAACGCTTCGAAAAGTAAAGCTTACGCTTCTACTTCTTCAGGCGCAAACTGATCATACACTTCTCCAAAAGCATCGTAGTCCTGATCGCCATTAGGCTCAAAAACCTGAATATCTTTTGAGCGAGCAAAGTCAACGATTTCAGTGTTGACATTTTCGTCAGCGACAACCACCATATCGGTAAAATGCAAAGCACCTTTGTAGATAGCCTCATAACTACCATCACCGTACACCTGCGCATCCGAAGCTTTAAAGGAACCTTCTGGCGCCATTTCAGCATACTTCGTACCTAATGTGCCTTTAAATTCTTCATTGAACAAAGAGTACATCACTTTTGCATCCTTGAATGTAGGATCGTCTTTATAAGTTGTCTTCACGTAAGCCGGTACCAAAGCAGAGAACCATCCATGACAGTGTACTACATCAGGGGACCATCCTAATTTCTTCACAGTTTCCAACGCTCCTTTACAGAAGAACACCGAACGCTCATTATTGTCTGCAAAGAATTCGCCATGCTCATCACTAAAAACTTTTTTACGCTGAAAGTAGTCTTCATTATCCAAGAAATACACCTGCATACGGGCCGCAGGTAATGAAGCAACTTTAATAATTAGCGGATTATCATTATTATCCACAACAATGTTCAAGCCTGAAAGACGAATAACCTCATGTAATCTATTTCTACGCTCATTGATATTCCCAAAACGCGGCATTAAGATCCGGATCTCAAAACCCTTTTCTTGCATCGCTTGCGGAAGTTGACGTGTAATTTCAGAAATTTTAGTTAATTCGAGGAAAGGCGACATCTCGTGAGTAATAAACAATATCTTCGTTTTTGCCATCTCCAGTTATTTTTATTTATTATTTTCGAACAGTAAAATCGGTCTACAAAGGTACGAAAAAAATACTTACTATGCAATTTACTATTAATCATCGTTTTATATTCCCAAAATATTATGCACCTTTGCCAACAAAAAACTAAATAGCAAAGTGGAAATTTTCAAAACGAAAGCATCTCTCCAAGCATACCTGCAAGAAGCCCGATCAACAGGTCAAAAAATCGCCCTAATCCCTACGATGGGCGCTTTACATGAAGGACATTTATCCTTATTAAATTATGCAAAACCAATCAGTGATATTCGTGTTTGCAGCATTTTTGTTAACCCCACACAATTTAACGATCCGAAAGATCTCGAAAAATATCCTCGGCCCATCGAAAACGACATCAGGTTACTGGAATCCGTCGATTGCGACATCCTTTTCTTACCAAGCGTTGATGAGATGTACCCCGACAAAAATGAGGCCTGGCATCTCGATCTCGGCGAACTGGACCAAATTTGGGAAGGTGAAAAACGCCCTGGCCATTTCCAAGGTGTCACCCAGGTCGTCTATAAATTATTTACATTGGTACAACCGGATATTGCGTGTTTCGGACAAAAAGATTTTCAACAGGTCATGGTTATCAAACGCATGATAGCCATGAAGGATCTCCCGATTCAATTGGCGATATGTCCTATCATTAGAGATCAAGACGGCCTAGCACTGAGCTCTAGAAACGCGCGCTTAAGTGAAGCTGGGAAAAGAACGGCTTTGGCACTCTCCCGTTCCCTGCAATATGTAAAAGATCATATACATGACCCTATCCCGCTAGCGGAAATAAAAGACAAAGCCCTACAGATTTTAACAGACACCGATGGGCTTAGCGTTGAATACTTTGCGCTATGTGAAAGTTCAACGTTAAAAGAAATCAACCACATCGATTTCAGCAAGCAGCATGTCGCACTTGTCACGGCCTGGGTTGAAGGTGTCCGTTTGATTGATAATATGATTCTGAATAATTTGTCAAATTAATTGACAAATCTTTCAAATTCAGCAGAAAGCCCTACCTTTGCGCCATGGTAATAGAAGTAATGAAATCCAAGATTCACCGCGTTAAAGTCACACAAGCGGAATTGAATTATGTGGGTAGTATCACAATAGATGAAGATTTGATGGATGCCGCAAATATCATCGCTAACGAGAAAGTTCAAATCGTAAACAACAATAATGGAGCCCGTCTTGAAACATACGTCATCCCAGGTCAACGTGGATCAGGTATTATCTGTTTGAATGGTGCTGCGGCTCGCCTGGTTCAAGTTGGCGATATCGTCATCATTATTTCCTACGCGACCATGGATTTCGAGGAGGCTAAGCAGTTCAAACCTTCCGTTGTATTTCCGGACGATAACAATCATCTGATTAAATAATCAGGAAGATCTGTAAACTTCACAACTAGATACTTTATATTTTTTTAATAGGTATTTCACCTATACTCAACAATAAAATCGTATTTTTGAAGCGTTACCCTAAAAAGTAGCGCTTTTTTATGTACCGAAAAACAACGAAATCCCCACGTCAGCTTATCGCATTATGCCAATTGGTATTAATGTCGCTGATTATTATTTCGGGTGTTGTTTTCATGCACAAAGAGGTAAAATCGACTGGTGAAATTGTCATGCACACCCACCCTTATGATTTTACAAAAAAACAAAAGCCGCAAGAAACAGATGACCAAATCGAATACCTCAATGTCATCTATCACAATACCTACGTACAAACTGAATTTACCGTCCTTGAACTTCCTCTTCCGCGTGAAGTAAAAGAAGAGTATTATAATTCATTTTGTCCGGAGGCGATCAGCACAACGATCGATCATTACCACTTACGTGGTCCCCCCAGCTTAGCATAAACCAAAAATCAAAGATTTCGAAAGCCTGTTTCTAGTTCCATAACGATCAAACGAACTTGGCGCAAACAAGTAGAAATTACGCATGTGCTAAATCGCTTGGCTCCAGAACGACAGCATGAAACACCGCTATCGATAATCATCTTTGATCCCATTTTTTTATTTGCCTCTACTTTGAGAATTGTCCCTGTTACAATAGCGAAAACCTTCGCTGAATACTGTCATTATGGTTTCAGTGAGCTCATTGGCATACATTAACTTGTCGGAAACAAGCTATTATCCTGCTTTCGATAAGACGCAATGCCTTGAGCGCCGTTCATAACGAGGAACAGACCATGCTATACGAGGCTTGTATTTTTAAAATTTTCATAAAATTACGATGCTAAAGCACTACACGCTATTGGCCACATTACTGGCTGGTACATCCACTATATACGCCCAATCAAAACTTGAAGGCTACTTATTCAACAAAAACCATGAGGCGGTTCCTTCTGGTACTCTGACTTTAAAAAACAGCAAGCTCGCAACTACATCTGATCCAGATGGGTACTTTAAGCTGTCTGCAATACAAACGCAAAAAGTAACCTTAAATATATCGGCAGTGGGCTATCGCTCCATCAGCAAAGTCGTCTCTTTAGACACGTTGAAGTCGCCTTTGCAAATTCAACTGGAAGAAGACAACCTCAATTTGGATGAGGTTGTTGTTTCGGCTACACGCTATGGCGTCAAACGTAAGGACGCCCCCGTGGTTGTCAATGTCATCGGTCCAAAATTATTTAATGCGACACAATCTGTTGCTATGTCGGAAACATTGAATTATCAGCCTGGTGTACGGGTAGAAAACAATTGCCAGAATTGCGGCTTTTCACAAGTCCGCCTGAATGGCCTCGAAGGCCCCTATTCACAGATATTGATCAACAGTAGAGCGGTATTTTCCGCATTAAATAGCGTGTACGGACTGGATCAGATCCCAACCAGTATGATCGATCGTATTGAGGTTGTGCGAAGCGGTGGTTCGGCATTATTTGGTGCCAATGCGATCGCTGGAACCATCAATATTATTACAAAAGATCCTGTAGAAAACGACTGGCAGGTAAAATCCACCAATTCACTCATTGGCGGCAAAAGCTGGGATAATACAGTGGATTTTAATACCTCCACCGTTTCGGAAGACCTCAAAAGAGGAGCCACATTCTACGGTATGCACCGTAATCGGGAAGCCTATGATGCCAATGGCGATGGATTTTCGGAAATAACCAAACTTCGTAACACCACCTTCGGCACAAAATTATTTTATAAACCGAGTGACCTGGATAAGATAACGGTTGATTTTAGTACCGTAAATGAGTTTCGCCGCGGTGGTGATCAACTCGATAAAGTACCGCATCTGACGCAGATTACCGAGCAATTGGAAACCAGTTCGCTTGTTGGCGGAATCACATACGATCACTATTCCACAGATTATAAGCAAAAAATATCGTTGTATGGTTCTGTGCAGAAAACTGTTCGCGACAGCTACTATGGCGGTCTTGGAGGTGGAACAACACTTGCCGACAGCACATTAGCCGCAAATGCTTATGGCAAAACAAATGATATTGCGCTAGTCGCCGGAGGACAATATACCTACAACTTTGAAAGAGATGTATTTACTGCCGGAGTGGAGTTTTCATACAACAATACCCAGGATGAAATACCGGGATATAAACGAACCATTGATCAGCAGAACAAAGGGTTAGGCAGTTATGCCCAATACGAATGGAAGCCTTTAAGCAATTTTAAAACGTTAATCGGAGCACGATATGATTATACCTACGTTGACGGTAAATATAGTCTTGCAGGTATAGACCGAAATTCGGATCAGCGCTTCGGCACTTTTAGCCCACGGTTGACCATCTTATACGATATCACAAAAGACCTTCAATTTAGAGGCGGTTATGCACGGGGCTTCCGTGCACCCCAGGCATTTAATGAGGACATGCACGTCACTTCCATTGGTGGAAACCAAGTATTTGTATTGATCGGTGAAAATCTGAAAACAGAATACTCCAATGCATATACAGGCTCTTTTAGCTACAATAAAAATTTTGGAAATGTACAAACAAGTTTGCTCGTGGAGGGATTTTACACGGATCTAAACAATCAGTTTGTCAACGTCATGGCGTCCGAAAAAGATGGATTGATTATCCAGGAAATGCAAAATGGTGAAGGAGCCAGGGTGTACGGTTCCAATATTGAAATCAATATCGCGCCATCCTCCTGGTTTTCTTTTCAAACCGGGGGGACGATCCAGCGCTCTCGCTATAAGAAAGACCAGCTCATCTATGAGGGAAAAGAAGATGGACAGGATATCCTCACTAAGAAATATGTCCGTACGCCAAATATCTATGGTTATATGAATAGCAACCTGAAAGCGACCAAGCAATTTGCAATCGATCTGACAGGGGTATACACGGGAAAGATGATTGTTCCACACATCCAAAATGATGTAATGACCCTTAAAAATGCCCGGGACTTTGTGGAGCTGAACCTCCGCTTAGGGTATACCTTTCCAATACATAAAGATTTCAGCATTGAGATTTTTGGTGGTGTACAAAACATGTTCAATGCTTTCCAAAAAGATTTTGACAAGGGAGCACTCCGCGATTCAGACTATATCTATGGTCCAACACGCCCGCGAACTTATACATTTGGCCTTCGTGTTGGTCATTTTCATTAACATGGATTTGGGATATGAAGCATTTCCAAAAAATATATGTGCTATTGATCCTATTCTTTTATCCGCTCTGTTCTCAAGGACAGGAGCGGATAAATTGGATTGATTTTACGGAACTGGACTCACTCTTGGCCGTTTCCCCTCGCGAAACACTCCTCTTTATTCATACAGATTGGTGCAGCTATTGCCGGAAAATGGAACAGGAAATCTTTACAAAAAAGGAGATTGCCCAATTAATCAACAAGCGCTATTACGCCGTTCATTTAGATGCAGAATCTATCCAAGACATTGCTTTTGACCTTAGTATATGGAAGCCCTTAAGCAAAAGAAAAAAAACAGGACAATACCATCCTTTAGCTTTGCAATTGCTACAAGGGAGAAAAATGATCTTCCCAACTCTCCTACGTTTTGATCGTGAATTCCGCCTAAAAAGTATACAACAAAAATACCTGAATTCAAAGGAGTTAGCTGTTTTTTTAGAATAATTTAACATTTACTTGTAGCGAATTCCATCATTCCTGCGTTTTGGATTTTATAATTAATACACACTTTAAGAAATTATGAAAAATATCACGAAATTATTAATGGCGTTTTTGTGTCTGGGGGTTCTTTTTACGGCTTGTAATAAAGATAATTTTGATTGGGATGCTTATTACAAACAACAAGAGGAAGCCATAAAAAAAGAAAAGGCAAGACAGGATTCTTTATACAAAGATCAAGCACCAATTTTAGAGGCATACGCAAAACAAAAATGGGGTGATGCTGCTATGCGTTCGGACTCTTCACTTTCCAAAGGGATCTGGTATAAAATAGAATATGCTAAAGAAACAGCTACACCCTATACATACGGCATTACTTTAACAAATAACGGTCCTATGATTACACCATTTTCAGCAACTTTCAACTTTAAAGGAGAGCTAATGGATGGAACAGTTTTTGATAAAAATCCAGCAGGAACACCGGCTGTTTATACAAACATATATAAAGCGATCGATATTTATAATGTTGGATGGATGAGAGCTTTTACTCCTCCAGTAATTAAACAGGACGGAAGAGATTACTACCCACACGGCTTACTTCCAAAAGGGCTTCAAAAGGGAGATAAAATCACTTTCATTGCACCTTCTTATTATACTTTTGATCAAACTGAATACACAAAAGGAAGCGAGAAAGTAACTGTACCTAAAAACACACCTGTCGTATATACAATCGAATTGTTAACTATTGGAGCCGCTACTTCCAACTAAGAAATACAAACAATGCATTCATCGAAGCCATTTTCCTCGTGAGAATGGCTTTTTTGTAAGTACACGTTCAGAAGTGTAAATTACTGTATCAAAATGTTAATTGTTATAGCGAAAACCTTTAACGAAGAAAAAATAATATACATTTGCAAAGCTACTTTCATAAAGAAAATAGCTTCCTTGAAAAACCAATAAAAAATATAATGAAAAAACTGTTATCACCACTATTCATGGGATTTGCAGCAATCGCTTTCCTTATTGTCAGCTGTAACAAAAGCGACGATGCGCCGGTTTATGATGCGAATGCACAATTTAAAACGGATTCTGTAACACTTAAAAATTATGTTAGCCAAAATTACCCTGCTGCGCAATACAACAGCGAAACGGGAATTTGGTATGAAATTCTTGCCGAAGGAACAGGAGAATATGTTTATAAACTGACTGATACATTAAATGGCAAATATTTAAAATATAAACCGACTGTAAAATATGTCGGAAAATTATTGAACGGAAATGTATTTGACAAAACTGACACAGCGATAGAATTTGAGATTAGAACAAACACAGGTTATCAATATCCATTTTATGACTCGAATATTATTCCTGCTTGGACCTTCGCATTTGCACCGCAAAAAATCGGTGACATGAAATTAGGCGGCTTAACGGAAAAAGGTCTACAAAAGGGCAGTAAAATTCACATCATGGCACCTTCCCTTTATGGATACCAAAACCAGGCTGTGGGAACTATTCCGGCAAACTCGCCATTGGATTTTGTCATTGAAGTAACGGATATCAAATAATTATCGCTCCTTTTGAAGCAATAAAGCATAAAAGCTCCTAAAATGACGTCATTTTAGGAGTTTTTAGTTTAATGAGGTTTTCAACTAAAGACCTTCACAGTATCACACATCACATCGACTCGGCCCTTCTCTACAGGGAAATATGCTCCCGCAATCTCTTCAAAATAATAAATAACGATTATATGTTCGATAGTATTAATGCTAGCAAAATGATCTAAAAACTTAAAAGTAAGTTGACAATTAAAACGGAAATATTTTAACATCCTCTTTTACCTAATAACAATTTTTAACCAATTTTTAGACAGTGATCAGTCACTAGTTGTTCAGTCTTCACTGAGCAAGCACTGAACGAGCACTGAACAAGCACTGTCTAAAGGATTAATTTGATCACTATTTAATCCTAATGTTCTGCAAAAAAAAATAAAAGAGAAAAAAGGAAAGGAGTTAGACTTATGGAACAAAAAGATCGCTGTTATGTGGCAATAGTATAATGCCTAAACAACACTTTAAATTAATTAAATACAGAAGGAAATTGATACATGACTTGAAACAGGTTGCTAGAAAAAATAAAAGCTCGAAGTGGGGAACTCCGAGCTTTACCTAACCAATTATTAACCTAAATTATGAAAAGTTCTTTATATATTGTTTTTAATATCTTTCGTTTCTTTTGATATATCAAAGGTACTACAGATCTGCTTTCATGTCAAGAAATTTAACAGCATTTAACGTTGTTAAAATTATGTTAAAACAATTTAGCACATTCAATATCTTTCACCGTTGTAAAAATATGCGTCTACAATGAGAGCAGCTCAAAAGATGAACTCAACATGGACTCACTTTGCATTCATTCCACTTACAGGCCATAGCTGGTAATACAATGTCCTTCAATTGATCGGAAGATAATTTAGCGCTTTTATTCGACTAAGGGCGGTCTGAGTATCAAAAAAAAGAAATAAATTTGTGAGAAGATCCTATAGCAATTGGTATCTTATTTAGTTAGACGATTAATAGCATATGAAAATAGCTTTAGCACAATTGAATTACCATATCGGTAATTTTGAAGCAAATACCAAAAAAATAATTAGCGCGATCCAACAGGCCAAAGAAGCAACAGCCGACCTTATTATTTTCGCCGAACTCGCCATCGGTGGTTATCCTGCCAAGGATCTTTTGCGAAGTAAGGCCTTTAAACGTCAATGCGATGAAGCTATTCATCAAATCGCTGCTCATTGTCAGGATATCGCCTGTATCATCGGAGCACCGGTCAAAAACAGTGATCCTGAGGGCAAAGAGCTTTATAATACGGCCGTATTTATTGAGCATGGGGAAGTCCGAAACATTGTTAAAAAAGGCCTCTTGCCCGATTATGATGTATTTGATGAATATCGTTATTTTGAGCCTAGCAGACGTTTTGATTGTATCGAGTTGAACGGTGTAAAAATTGCCTTAACCATTTGCGAAGATTTGTGGGATGATGACGAAGGGGGCAATTCTTACGTTGGTGACCCCATGGCAGAGTTGAGAAAAGAAAATCCAGACCTTCTCATCAACATTGCGGCATCCCCTTTTTCCTATACGCATTTTGATGAACGGATCAAGGTCCTCAGCCAACAGGTAAAAAAGTCTGGAAGACCGCTAATTTATGTCAATCAAATTGGCGCTCACATGGATATTATCTTTGACGGCCGCTCAATCGCCCTGAATAATGAAGGAACAAAAATTGCTGAGCTAAAAAGCTTTGAAGAAGATCTTCAATTTGTCACCTATCATCAACAAAATATAACCTCCACCACAGCATCTTCGAAAGAGTCTATTGCTGAGATGGCTCTTATACATGATGCATTGATCCTTGGACTACGTGATTATTTTCAAAAATCCGGTTTCAAGAAGGCGGTTTTAGGTCTGTCCGGCGGGCTAGATTCGGCCTTAGTTGCCGCTTTAGCCTGTGAAGCGCTAGGTGCTGATAATGTATTAGCCATACTGATGCCATCGGTTTACTCTTCCGACCATTCGATAAAAGATGCAATGGATCTCGTCAACAATACCGGTTGCAAACATTATATCGTTCCGATCAAAGATATTGCCAATGCCTTCGAACATAGTTTAGCTCCTCTTTTTGAAGGGCTACAGCCAGATACGACTGAAGAGAATATTCAAGCGCGCGCACGTGCGGTAATTCTGATGGCCGCTTCCAATAAATTCGGCAATATTTTACTCAATACATCCAACAAAAGTGAGGCTGCTGTAGGATATGGTACACTCTATGGTGATATGGCAGGTTCCATCTCTGTAATCGGTGATGTCTACAAATCCAAAGCCTATGATTTAGCGCGCTACATCAATCGAGAAAGGGAGATCATTCCAGTCAATACCATTGAAAAAGCGCCTTCTGCAGAACTTCGACCCGATCAGAAAGATTCGGACTCGCTACCGGAATACGATCTATTGGATCAAATCCTCTTTGAACTCATCGAAAATGAGAAAGCAGGATCTGAGGTTGTAGCAATGGGCTTTGAAAAATCGTTAGTAGAAAGGGTATGTAAATTGGTTAATAATGCTGAATTCAAACGTTTTCAAGCTCCTCCGATCCTGCGTATTAGTCCAAAAGCATTCGGTCCGGGAAGACAGATTCCGTTAGTGGCAAAATATCCCTATTAATTTTACAATTCGGATTAAACCATATTTATAGTTTTTTGTCTAAGTATTAGATTGTAAAATTAAAGCGGATGGTAGCATCCCGGACGGTGAAAAACAATTGCCATGAAGACCGTCAACTGTACTATTTTTACAATTGAAAGGTATGCGGATAAAGAATAAAAACAAATTAGTTAAATAAATATAAGTTCCATATAGGCCATGAACCATCATGAGTGTACTGCTGAATGTAGCGACAATATACTCATGGTAGATTCATCACAGTTGATAAATAAATTACTACGATGAAAAAGATTCTATTATTTTTGGTGCTTTGCGTTGCACTCGCATCATGTTCGTCTTATCAATACAATACCACTCGGGTAGAAAAGATGGATTTTACTCCTTTCAAGACCTATGCTTGGCTACCTCCGGTAGACTCGCTTTCGAAGTCTTATTTTGACAACGATATCGCTAAAACCAATATCCTGGATGCCGCGAATACTGCATTGGAGGCAAAGGGCTTACAATATTCTAAAGATAATCCTGATTTACTATTTCGATATATTACCATTGTCAATAATAAAAGCCGTCTGGTCTATGGCGGCGGTGGTTATTACGGATGGGGAGGCCCTTGGGGCTGGTACCGTCCATGGTTTTCACCATATTACTATGGCGGCGGTTATTATCCAGTTGCAAAAGAACGCTATCGCTACGGCCATTTGATCATCGAAGCCATCGATCGTAAAACAAATTCAGTAATTTGGCAGGCACGTGGTTCGGGCGATGTTGATAACCCAGAAAAAGCAATTAATAATATCAGCAAAGTTGCAAAAGGTGTTATTGATCTGTTTCCTGTGAAGACCTTAAAGAAATAAACGAAGTTTTCAATAGTAATTATACAAGCAAAAGGCTGATTTATTTAAGTAGATCAGCCTTTTGCTTTTTCTATTAGCCTGTTCCTCAAGTAAAAGAATCGTCTTTTCCGTTCACTACCGCCCGCTCGCCTGCTGAAACATGAAGAACCAATATGCGCTTCATGATCATCTGTACCTTGACATAGGAGCGCATTAGCATTAAACAGAAGGTCTTAGTTTCAAGTAGAATGGCACTTCAACGCGATCTTTAGATTTATTGATAATCAACTCAGCAGCCATTCTTCCCATCATTTCAAAATCAGTTGATATTGTTGTAATACCATTCAGGATAAACTTTTTCAATGGAGTTTCATTATAGGAAATGATACCAACATCTTTTCCTATAACCAGTTTTTTCTGAATAACCTTGTTCAACAATTTCACCAGATCATCTTCAATAATATTGATGTAACATGTTCCTTTCTCTACTTTCTCTTCATCAATGTCGGATACGAGCTCGTGTTCAAAAGCATATTGTTGACAAAACTTATAAAAGCCCTTAATAATAGCTTTTGGAAAATCACTATAGTCAGGAAATACAAGTTTTAAGTTTTTGTACTTACTCAGCACTTCATTAGCTTCCTCCAATGCGGAGTAAATATCATGTTCGTAATTTTCGTAGACTGCAGGAAAATCTCCGGGCACATCTTCGATGAACTTACCCAATAACATGAGTTTCTCTGCTGGAATCTTACGAATGATATCCGGCGCTTTGTCCCTTCCCTCTTTGAAATGGGGGAATAGAACATAGTGGTCATATGTTTTCGTTAAGCTTCCCAACAATGTATTCAGATACGATAGGTCTGAATTGTATACAAATAGATCCAGGTTGGCATAATCACTCAGCTCTTTTGCAAAGGAATCATATACTATCTTTTTATGGGCACTTAGTTTGTTTAGAAAGAGTGCTATCTTAAGTTTGGATTCGACATCCGTTTTATTCACATAATACCCCTTTCCGGGGTTAGATGCTATAATTTCATTTTTCTTAAGGTAGCGGTATGCTTTTTCTACAGTGTCACGTGATATTTCCAGATATGCACTGAGCTCATTAATAGAAGGGAGCATATCATCTCTGACCAATGTTTCATTTTTAACAGCATCGATAATTGTATTTGCTAATTGCAAATACTTAGGTGTGGCAGAAAAATCGCTAATTTCTAAAGTTTTTAAAAATTGATTTACGGAATTGGTCATTGTTAGATTTTATTAATTATAAAATTAACGATTTGTTTATAAATATTTAATAGGAAAGAGCGAATACCAAAAAACATAAATGATATATATATTCATAACAATGATCAAGCTCATGAACAAAAGCTGGGGTTATACCTGTTTATATTGGTTATTACAATACTATAAAATGTGTCCGATTTCATCATCCTGTACTGTACTGCTATTTTTCAATGGACAGTTCAATTTTAGGATGAGGGTGTTCGGTTGCCTATATTAGGGCATTTTTTTAAATCCTTCTTTTTTTATAACCCATGAGCCATCTTTTGGAAACCCTGGTAAATCACTGTTGGAAGCGTCCCACCCTTCAAGCATCATCGCTACGGTCGTGAGCACACCACCATTGCCTGGTAAATAGATCCGCAGGCGTTCATCTTGATAATTATGTCCATTTTTGAGATAGGTATTGGTTTGGACATTCATAAATAATGCATCCAGCGCTTTATGGGGAAGATTCAGACGAGCAGCATTCATAGCCGTCATGGGAAAATCCCACCCCCAGGTCTTTTCCCAATGCCATTTCTCCCAAACGACATCCAGTGTGTTTTTCATCACCGCTTTATTTAGCTTCGGTGATTCAGGAACCATCCCTAATGCACCGAGTACCGCGGGATGGTCCGTCATCCAACGATCGTACGTATAAGAATCGGGAGCAGTTTCAGTGGCCAAGTAGATGTTGTCCTTACTTGGTAAGGGGGCCAGTTTTTCAATAACTTGATCCCATTTGGTCACTCTTGGTTCTCCCAGACGCTCCTTCCATTGTTGCGCTATACGAAGTGCCCAATCCCAATAGGCGACCTCATACGTCGGGTTCATCGTCTCGGAAGCCTTGAAAACTTCTTGTGCAGGAATAACTCCCTTGCCTACATTATAGCGACCGGTTGCCTGATCATAATGTGCAAAGTCGGCCATGAAATCAGCTGTGGCAAATACGAGATCCTTATATTTTTTTAAGACAGCGAGATCCTTTTTGTCCCGATAGGCCAGTTCGGTCATATAGATAATATGTGGCTGTTGCCAAACTAAAAATGCAGCTACCGATGAGGGGCTTTCATTCCCTTCGTTATCGGACATTTTGATCCATCTAACCCCTTGATAGCCCTGTCGTTTTGCGAGTTCTCTCGCTTTTTCAAAGGTCCTAAAATAATAATCCAATGTTTTTTCCATAATTTCAGGACGTCCCCATAATGCAAAATGCACAGCATGCCACCAATGCATTTCCGTATGTGGCTTTCCATACCAACTATTAAAAGTGAGACCTGTTTCCTGGGGTGGATTACTTCCTCCGCATTGCACTTTTGTCAGATATTGAGAGAGTACAACTCTTCTTTCCAACTCACTGGCTCTTGGATCTGTGCTACCCGCAAAGTCAACCGCAGCACCACTTTCCCAAAAATGCTTCCAGGACCTTGCACTTTCACCTGCTGCATCCATATACTGGATCCTCTTCTTATCAAAGTTGTTTGTGGGCGCAAATGCAAATGAAAAATCAAACTCTTTGACCTCAGGAGCTGGTTGGTACACAAAATAGTGTGAAGCCGTATTTTTTAAAGTTCCCTGTGAGTAATCCAATTGTGTAAAGTAACTGGCTCCCTGCAACTGATGATTTATCACTGCAACATGTGCAGATTGAGCTACGATCGTTGTTTTATGATCATTCACCTGATCATAGTTGGTACCTTCATCCAAAAATTTTCCGCTTGGGTAAGGATAGTGTACAAATATTTTCAGCCTTTGCTGTGCAATCAATGGTGAAGCGACATGTACTGCAACGCGGTCACTGCTTTGATACGATGTGGTTTTTACAGAGACAGGTTCTCCTTCAATTTGAAATTCACTTGTGATAATACCCGTCCAAAGGTTCAGCTCCTGTCGAATAGCCTGGATATGTTGTGCCGTTGCCCGTTGCCCGTTTTTCAAATAAAGTTCCAAGCCCACATTACCCAATTGCAGACGGTGTTTATTTTCCCTAAAATAGTTTACAGCTTCTGCATTGCGTTCCGGTTCTTTCAATTGGATACTATATTGCGCGTTCCGCCCTTCGCTGTTAAAGTCGTAGGATTTTAATGTTTCTTCGAATTTATAGTTCTTTGTATTGGGGAAGGAATCCCATCCCCACTCTGACTGTGTTCCCAAGGAAATCCCATTTTTATAATAAATGGGAAAAGACTGCATTCCTGTAGCATCGACCGTATAGGCAAAGGTACCATTACCGACTGTGAGCGAAGCTAATGTATCCATGGTGTGATTGGAGACATTGTGCCTTTTAACGACATTTTCCCGATTAATTTTGGCTCCTTGTTGCGCTAGGACTAACATAGGACTTAAAACACTTACAAGGAAAGTGAAAATAATACTAAACTTCTTTTTCATCTATATTGGATTTTTATGCATACTATATTCGTGTTCAAGATTCCTCCGGAAATTCCGGAGTACATTCTCAATTTATCTATCGCATTAAAGTGAGACCTATCAGACCGATGACCGCATCGTTTGCTACGGCGATAAGCTCTACTGATTGAAGTTTCTTTTTATTGTTTAGAGGCAAATCCAATAATGAAGCTGCTCCACCATCAAGGGCACGATTGCTATACCCCTTGATATTGGTATAATGACTCCAGGTTCCGCCCTTATAAAGCTCTCCAGACTTCAGACTGATTCGGTAAGGAATTCGTTCATCGGGGAGTTCAAAAGCGTGATTATCATCGAGGTAATCCTGTTCGATAGGCCACCAGTTGAAAGGGTTAATGAGGTCTAACGTATCAAAAGTTCCATCAGTATAATTGACCTTAATCTTGGCGTTGATAAGCTGGGATTGCATCGGATTTGTTGAACCGGCGACCAAGAGATACATTTTGCTGGCCTGGCCGGCTAAAGGTATTTTGACGCTTTTTGGATAATTATCCCACTGACTGACAAAGACCACATTTTTGGAGTCATTTTTTAGCTGAAACGGAATACCTAGGTATATTAGATCCCCTTGCTTGCCTTTTTTCATGATTCCCCTGTCGTCAATATTTGCCGTCGTCAATGGATAACACCAATTGCCTATTCCCTGCCAAGGCAGCTGCAAGGTTGGCCCTTCCGGTCTTGGCGAAAGGTATTTCTGTTGGAAGATATCCGTCAAACGCGCGTTGTAATAACTCGATAAATTTTCCGCTAAAAAATCAGGTTTATCATCGATATTCCAATCGATATAATCTACTGTTTGGCGATAAGTTCCCACAACCAGATTAACGCGATTTGTTCCCTTTGAAAAGATATTGATGGGAAGTTCCAATTTCTTTATTTCTCCTGATCTCAAGCTGAAGGCTGTTTGAAAATCCTGATGATCAATTACCAGTTGTTGTGGCTGAGCAGAACGGTTTTCCACCGTCAAAAAATAGTTTAGCTCTTTACGCAGAATAGTTGAATTTACAGGCGGTAATAGCCGAATATCAACTGCCTGCCACCAAACCATAGCTCCCTGTTGAAGCTTCACGAAAAAGGTTCCTACCCGCTCATGCTGGACAAAAGAAAATTTGTGACCGGCTTTCTTTTGGATAATTCCTTGAGGATCGTAGCTTTCCAACAATTGGGTATTAGCAGGTAAGGGGAAAGCCCATTGATCGGTGTAAACTTGCTCCACATTTTTGGTATCCATCTTTTCGAGTTTACCATCCCCTATTATCCTGATGTCGAAATTCCGCTCAGCTTCAGATTCAACAACAATACATGCCCCATTTATAGCGGAAGATTTTAATGACCACTTGACTTCTTTTCCATTGACTTTAACAGCACTCACCTGGGTAAAATCTACGGGAACTTCCAAAGCAAGTTTTACGGGCATCGCATAACGCGTGTTAATCTGAAATGTAACAGCAGTTTTAGTTTTCTTATACGTATAACTCCATTCCGGCATTTCAATCTGTGCAAAATTCCATGTCGATGGGAAACCAGGTTTAAGAAACAATTGTTTGTCCAGTAGACGTGGATGCACGCCAAATAATCCTTCGACTAATGTACGAGATGCTACACCGATCGGGTCGGCAAAATCACGGTATAATTCGCCTCTAAATGCATCATAGTGGGAAAGCTGCTGAAAGTTGGCGGGACTGATCCCATGATACATACTTTCCATGAGGTTACTTTTCCAGAGCTGATAGGCATCATCCGCCCGACCAGATTGCCAATAGGCCAATGCTGTCTGTAGATTCTCTGCCAAAGCAACATTATTGACCGACCAAGTGTAAGGCTGCCATGTCGTCGTCGGCAATGTATACAGGTCATGCTGTTCCTGTCCTTTGACACGAATAGGAATCTTTGGCAAATAGTTAGTTACATATTGGAGATTTTGGTAGCTTTCAAAATCATCCAGGATAGCAGCGTCTGCGGCATGATAAATGGTCCACAAACCCGCATTTTCGTGTATAAGCTGATTGCCAAGCGCATCCTGGAACTCGGCAAAATGACCTTTCTTTTGCAACCAAAGTCGATCTTTTAGCGCTTTTTGAATCTTATTTGCTTCTTGTTGGTAGGGCGTCGCATCCTCACCTATTACCTTTGTGAGTTTGGCCATCATTTGATTGGCACGGTACATATAGGCGGTTGTGTGCGTGACCGCGCCACCGGAATATTGTAAACCATCACTTGCCCATATTGCACAATAGGCATCGTATAAGCCATCATTGTCCTGATCGAAATTTCGCTTTTCCCAGTTGAGATGCCGAGTCAGCGTTGGCCACATCTCTTTGATATAAGCAACATCCCCTGTATAATTAAAATGTGACAACAATTGATCGATAAAGACCAAGTTCATATCGTAGTGATGGGGTACCGTATTATTATTTGGATTCCGAGAAATGTAGCCGCTTGAAAACATAGAAGTACCCATTTTTTCCAAATGTCGAGCTAAGTGCAAAGTTGTATCCATCACCACCCGTCCAGCAGCGGGTTCTCTAACCTGCGAATTTGCATAACTCGAAAAATGTTCTTTCGCTCTGTCATGCCATCCCAATACATCTGCGGTGTAAGCTCCCCGCCAAGCATTCAAACGCATACGCCATGCCACAGCTCCATGCAAGAAAGTAGGCGATTCCCAAATTCCATCAGCAGCTGCCGAAAGCGCTGCCCCCAAATTATTGATGTATCGATCCGGTGTGTTTATTTTAACCCGACTAGCCAGCGAAACCCTTTTCTGATCCGCTAGCTCATAAATCTTTTCCAATGAGCCTTCAGAAAATTCCGCAGCAGAACGCTTCCCTTTAGCGATTTGAATATAACTTGATTTTTTAGTCAGCATAAATTTCCCGACAAGGATAGGACTACCCTTATTCTCCGTTTTCGTCAGATTAGAGAGATCATCCAAAACGGTAGCATCTGACATCCGTAGTGCTGAGAGTCCTGAAAAACTACCCTGAATAAATTGGGGCTCATTTTTCTTATTTTGATACTTAAGTCCAAAACTATTTTTTTCCAGTGTATATTGATTCTGTTCACAATATGCAGGAAGAAGATAAAACCCCGATTCTGGATCTGCGCCTATGTCGCCATTTCTACTGAATGTTTTTCCGCTAGCTCCCCCATAGACAGCGTAAAGATGTGTATCCGGTTTAGTATTCGCCGCCTGTAATTTTACGATCATCCCTTCGGCATCGGCCTGCGCCATCACAACGATATCGATATAACCATTTCCAAGTAAGGCATCTTTGATGCGATAATACATCGCTCCGGGTCGATACCTTGTCTCAATATGATCGGCATCAATCACTTTTTTTCGCTGCTGCTTATTGCTGAGAACAAACTGTAAGTTCCCTGCCATCCCCGGCATGTACAATGCAAATTCAGGTAAATCGCCTGCTTCTACTCGGGATGCCAGGTTATTACCATAAAGAGCACGATTAAATCGATATCTTCCATTCACCAGTAAGAAATCTCCTTTATCCTCGGTATAATGCAGTACACGGTCGTTATCTTGCAAATGTTTTGACTGGGCAACAGCTATCTCCAGGATAGTCCCAACTAGCAAGCCGCAAAAAATCAAATACTTTCGTATCATATCAATAATTAGTTCATGAATTAGCTATGTGCAGATCTTTTTAATGACCGGTAGCTACTTCTTAGTCACTGGAGTTTATACTTTCCATCGATGGTTACCATCGATGGTTGTGTTACGTTAATCGAAAGACTTGATTTCTTTTCCATTGACAATAACATTTTTTAGCAAGACATTCTTGAGGTAATCAACTTTAAACGCTTCTTTTACACCATCAATTTTACAATTGACCATCGTAAAATCGGTTATAGGTGAAGATTCGTATGCCGTGGAGAGCACAGCATACTTTCCACCACCTTTAACATGGAGATTTTCGACCCAGATATTGCGAATCGTTGGAATATGTTTTCCGGGTTTTTCATAAAACATATTAAATCGTACAGCCGCTTCCTTATATTGCCCCACTTCCGTGTTATAAAAAAAAACGTTCTCAATGATCCCACCTCGGCTCGAACTGGTTTTTATCCGTAGCGCCCGATCCAAATTTGGACTGTCCATGACATTGTTGAGTGCATAGATATTTCTGGCTCCGCCTGCAATTTCGCTACCGATAACGACGCCGCCATGACCATCTTTCATTTCACAATTTTCGATGATATGATTCTCCGCAGGTCGACCAATATTGCGGCCATCTTCATCTCTTCCCGATTTAATAGCTATACAGTCATCGCCGGTATCAAAATAACAATTTCTGATCCATACATTTTTACTTGCTTCAGGATCGCAGCCGTCATTATTAGGTCCATGACTCACCACTTTCACACCTTCAATCAATACATTCTCACATAGGACAGGATTAAGATTCCACATCGGAGAATTAATCAGCTTGACGTCAGCAATCCAGACATTTTTGCATAAATAAGGCTGCACAAAATTGGGGCGAAGAAAATTGCCCTCGCCAAATACTCTTTTATACGGGTCCATCTCTTCAGCCATCTGCTGATGCAAAATTGCCCGGGCAGGCTTTTGTTCTCCAGGGCGGCCTTCGTGCCATCCATATTTTCGGGCACCACACCAATACCACCAATGATCATTATCGGCATTTCCATCCAGCAATCCTTTTCCTGTGATGGCAATATTCTCTTCTTTGTACGCATAGATGAAAGGAGAAAAATTGATGCATTCCATGCCCTCCCAACGCGTGAATACTATCGGATAATCAGCACTATCACGACTAAAGCGTACGGTTGCCCCTTCGCTGACATGAAGGTTGACGTTGCTTTTCAAATAGATTGCACCGGTCAGATAGACTCCCTTCGGGACTATTACGCGCCCTCCACCCTGCCTATTGCACGTTTCAATTGCTTTTCTAAAGGCTACAGTATTTTTTGTCCTGCCATCTCCAATAGCACCGAAATCGTCGATGGAATAATCTTTCTTTTCAAATGTAGGAGCAACAATGATCTTTTTAAGCTGTTCAATTTCCTTTAAGGGTTGCTTTGCACTGGTCCAGGATGTTTGTTGCGCTTGACTTGCTACGCATGCAAAAATGACGAGGAGCATACTAAAAATCTTTTTCATTGGCTTATAATTGTTTCTGGTTGTACTTGTTTATATCAGCTGCCAAATTCAGCTCACTTGTATCGATCTTCCCAATACAGAAGCAAAACTTGCAGTTATTTTCTCAGAATAAACATGATTATGGCATTCTCTTCACACGATCTCAAATACAAAGGCTGTCGAGGTTTCGGCTGTACCACCCTGCGTTGCCCCAAAAAGAAAACGCGGTTTATCCGTTATTTCATCCATCAGGATCATAGGTCTTTCAAGCCTGCCAAAGCGCTTCAAGTTGGCTGGTGGGGGCGGTTCCTGAATATAGGTCGATAAACCTAGATAAGCCACTTGCGGTTCAGACCATTTAACGCCATCTGATGATTTTAAGATCAATCCATCTTCGTGATTGTAAAACCCCATATCCCTTGCTAATAAACAATACTGTTCATCCTGTTTCCATACGAAAGCATCTTCAAGCTGTGCATTATGCGGACGATCAGAAAAATCAATGACCGGATGCTCTGATACTTTCACATATGGTCCCAAGGGATGTTCAGCTTTGGCCAATCCATACTTTCGATTTCCTCTAACAGGACCTTTATCCCGCAGATATTCAGCAGTATTCCAAGATTTATAATACAACCAAAATTTACCATCGTTACCTTTTAGAAATGCAGGATTTGTGGTACAATGATCATCCCATGCCCCCTCCACGCCAGGCAATAAGATTGGATTATCCTGCCGTTTCCATGGTCCATCCAGGTTTTTCGCCGTTGCTACGCCTATCCTTTTGGTATCTGTCTTTCCGTTGGAATTTCCCATATAAAAAAGATAATACGTATCCGCTATCTTTTTTATCAGTGGATTATGACAGGTGGTACTATCCCAAAATCCTTCTCGAGGTTGTAGAACAACATCTTTATGTTGGAATGTTTTATAGGGAGAATCAGCAACTGCGTGCGCTATCTCGGAACCTTTGATCCAGCCACCCATCCCTTTTTCCTTTCGCCAACGTGAATAAAAAAGATGAACCTTACCATCGTCGCCCCAAATCGGAGATGAGCACCAAATAAAGTAATCTACCAATTGTAAGGATCTTCCAATCGGTTTCAATTTAAAATAAGGAGACTCCAGTATACCCTTTTTAGCTGCCGTATCTAAAGGTAACACCATCATCGCCCACAAAAATGCATTTGATTTTAAGAAGACTCTTCTATCCATGTGAACATTTCCCTTCCGTTGATCTATAATTTGGTTTATTCCGATTCCCAATGTAATGAGAATCAAACCGAAAGATACCAAAACTAGCAATATTCCCTATCCTGCGCTATCCTGCAATCGCTTACATTTTGATAAAAAAAAACCTACCCATTCCATTCAGAACAGGTAGGTCAGGTTCACGTTTATTACCATCAAAAATTAATAGCCTGGATTTTGCATAGCCTGTTTTTCTGCAGGCGTCAATGCGGCACCGCTTTCATTGGTTGTTGCATCCAAGAAAGATTGCGGAATCGGTCGATAGTAATGTGTATTTGGACTAAAGACTGTATTCCCGCGTACATAACCATCATTAAAGGCTTTCCATCTCGCTTCCAATGTTTTGGTGCGCGCCAAATCTTCCCATCTGTAAAGTTCACCGCACAATTCACGTGTGCGTTCATTCAACAAAAATGCCATCATTTTCTGTGCATTGCTTGTTGCCCCCAATTTCTCGTAGATCGGCGCATCAACTGCTGAATTATAAATGTCAGCGACAGAATTGATCAGCATCTGTGTTTCGGAAGAGGCCGTAGTTTTCGCAATATCATTATTGGATTCGTAGTATGAGTTTCCTTCCCAATAGATTGCTCCTTCCGCAGAAAAGCCGCCGCCCTTTCCAACAGCATAGGAATTATTCTTGTAGGCTTGTCCGCCGTCGACATTCTTCGCTCGGTCTTCACCATTTTTATAGCCAGCACGACTGCGCAATTTATTGATCCACTGTATAGCATTGGCATATTGGCCCTCCCCCTTGCGGATATAGGCTTCGGCCACCATTAAGACATCTTCCGCCGAGCGCGCCATAATAACATCTCGCGTACCATTGGCAGACGCTATACTAACCCGATAGCCATCTCTGAACTTCGAAAGCGCCACATAACGTGATTGAACACCAAAGTATCCGTTATTTCCATGTTGACCCACCCAAGCTTGAGGTTCTCCCTGAAAGTAACGTACAAAAGTATGCGGGTTCTGCATCACGCCATTTTTAAGAACTCCTGTTGCATCACCGGCCACTGCTTTGTAACGTGTATCACCAGCGTTGTTGACAATGTATTTAATACCCAGCTCTCCACCTTTAAATCGCTTCGTTCCAACAACAGTTCCTTCAGGCCCAAGCGATGCATTAGCTGCAGTCCAGACAGGGGCATTAGCGGTATTATTGGCACCATACATCGTAATAAAGGATTTCCAGAAACGTGAATCATTCACCCTGTCAAATACATCCAGCGTATAATTTGTGGTACGTGCATAAGAAAATTCACGGTCGCCGGAGATATCGCGGCTTGTTCCGCCTAAATCTTGATAAACAGCAGGGTAGTAAAGATGGATCTGATTTCCATAACGTCCCCAGGTTGCCTGGTCGTCCGAAAACTGTGCCGACAGAACAACCTCCGAGACTTTTTCGTTAGCACTATTGGCCTTTTGATAATCCCATAGTTTTACGTAATCATCTACCAGGGGGTGTGCCGCCACGACCTCCGTTCCATATTTGATGACAGCATCTAAGTCTTCCGCGGTATATTTTGAATTCCAAGCGGCATATAGCTCACTCGATCGAGTCAATCGTGCTTTAGCAATGTAGTGTGCTGCAGCTGATTTTGTTACACGCCCAAATTCTGTCGCCGAAGCCGGCAACAACGTATAAGCCTGCTCAAGATCCGCTATGGCCTGTGCAAAACAAGCATCTTCAGAAGCTCTAGTAAAATAGGATTCAACCTTTTCGGTCGGGGTCAATTTCAGGGGGACACCTCCAAACTGTACAATCAACTGTAAGTAGAAATATCCCCGCATAAAGTATCCCTCGCCAAGACGTGTATTATAATTGGCATTGGATTTATCATAATATAAGGGTACGTTTTGAATCAGGGTATTGGCCGATTCGATACCGCTATACATGTTATCAAACACCGGCTGAATATTTCCACCTCCATAAGTTGATTCAGCAGGATTAAGATCCATACTATAACTATTAAAGCTTGGGGAAGCATTATTTGCATCCGTAAACTCATCTACACCTAGATTGAACAGGGCCATCCCCCAGGTATAATTATATTTAAATTTCAATTTGGAGTAAACACCTGTTGCTAAATCATCTAGCCCTGCCTGAGTTTTAAAATAGTCTGTATCCGGTATGGTAATCTGCTCCTCTTTCAAAAAGTCTTTACTACAGGCGTTCAATACTAATAATCCTGCCGCACCTAACATTGAAGCAACTAATATTTTATAATTTTTCATGAGAGTCAATTTTTTAAATCCTTTTGCTGCTTAAAATCCTATGTTCACGCCGATCACAGCTCCTCTTGTGGTGATGGCGGAGCCGGCTTGCGTTGTATTATTATTATAACTTGCTAAGTCTGGATCTAGAAAATCCACTTTTGAATACAACATCGCCGGGTTCATGATCTGTGCATAAACCTTAAAATTACTGATGCCAAGTTTTTGTAATTTTGTTTTCGGAAAATTATAACCTAAACTTACATTTCTTAGTTTGATAAATGATCCGTCACGGTAATTCATGGAAGAGTTCCAAGGATCTGCCGCTTCACCATTTGAGCCTGGCTGATAATATTCAGCATCTTCATGAACGCCCGGAATAAAGTAGTCCAATTTGCGCTGCATATAACGACCATCCAAAGTAGCAGCTCCGGCGTTTATGGTCTGTCCCCAACGCGAGAAAATAAAGAAAGATAAGTCAAAGTTTTTGTAGGTGAATGTATTCATAATCCCGCCAGACCATTTTGGACGATAGGATCCCAACACTTGTCGATCATAATTGCGATCGACTTTGCCATCAGGCACACCATCGGGACCACTAATATCCTTCACACGAATCTGTCCGGGTTTAGCGCCATATTTTTTAGCCTCCTCTGCTTCTGAGGTTTTCCAAATACCATCGTAAACCACATCATAAGGGACTTGAATCTCCTGACCAACAATCCAGTTATTGGTTAAATCTTCTTTTCGTCCGTTATTTAATTCGAGTATTTTATTCTTGTCTTTGGACCAAGTTAAAGTCGTATTCCACTGGAAGTTATCATTCTTAACATTGACAGTATTGATCTGAAGGTCAATCCCCCAGCCTGAAGTCTTACCAACATTTGCCATTGTGGCCCCATAGCCTAAAACAGAGTTTAGCGTCATGGCCAATAACAGATCATTCGTCTTCGTTTTATACATGTCTAAAGCACCGCTGATTCGGTTATTTAGAAAGCCATAATCTATACCCAAATTATATTGGGTCGTACGCTCCCAGCCTAATTCTGGATTGGCCATTTTTTGCGGATTAGCAGCTGAAGGATCAGAGGCAACATATCCTGGTGTTGAATTCGTCGCGCTCCAGTTGTAAAAATTTTGGGTCAATAATCCTTTCGTTTGATAAGGTCCAATTGCGGCATTACCAACAATACCAGCTCCCAAACGCAATTTTAGTGTATTGACAAAGCGAGCGTCTTTCATAAAATTTTCTTGGTCAATGCGCCATGATGCAGCTACGGAAGGAAATGAGCTCCATTGATGCCCCGGTGCCAATACCGAAGATCCATCCCAACGCACAAAAGCAGTCAACATATAACGGTCCTTATAGCTATAATTTACACGTGCCATATAGGATTCCATTTGTCGCTCAGATAAGCCCGTTCCCCAACTGCCGATAAAACCTCCTGAATTTATATTATACCATAATTCTTCTGCGCTATACACATCCGTGGCTTTCATATTACTTGATTCAGAATTATACTTGGAAGAACTCTGCAACAAGGTTATACCAAGGTGGTGATCCGTTCCAAAATCGCGGTCGTAATAGATCAAATTGTCTAAAGTCCAAGCTAAATTGCGGTTTGTTGAATAAGTCACCGCATTATTTCCATCACCATTTATTCCCTCGGCTGCATTTGCTAAACCCAACCGGTAATATCTAAATTCAGGTCCAAATTGCACCCGATATTTTAAACCTTTCAATGGTTCATAAATCTGCCCAAAATCCAATTGGCTAAAGAAACTACCATTCGCACCAAAAGTCTGACGTTGATTGGTATTATATTCCAATTCATTAATTGGATTGATGATATTGATATCACCCGCAGCAGGATTTCTCAGATAGTTTCCGTTGTCATCATAAGGAACTGTCCAAGGTAACATACCTCGTAAAGCACTGTAATAGTCACCTGCACCTGTTACAGATTTAGAGAAATTATAGCCATAATCTTGATCGGAGAAGAATGTGTTTATTGAAGCTCCCATGGTAAACCATTTTGTTGGTGTAGCTTCAAAACTTACTTTTGAAGTATAGCGATTAAATTTCTGACCGGGTTGTGTAGCATCTTGCTTGAGATAACCAAAAGAACCATAACCTTTGGAGTTTTCCCCTCCACCTGAGACGCTTAAAGTATGTTCGGTAGATAAGGCATTTTTACGTCCAAGATCTGCCCAATCGTAATTACCGACTAAGCTTGGATCCCATACGGTATTGTTATTAGTCCAACCTTTAGCAATATTTGCCCATGAGGCAGCTACAGATCCCCATCTAGAAAAATCCTTTGCATAATCTGGTGTCGTCGTTCCGAATTTCGCCAAACGCGCATAATCCAACCACTCCGCAGCATCCATGTACTCTGTGACATCATACATTTTTTCAAATGTCGCTGTACCTGCATAATTCAACATTAGGCGACCTTTTTTACCCTGCTTGGTCGTCACCAAAACAACGCCGTTTGCACCACGCGAACCATACACAGCGGTTGCAGAAGCATCTTTTAAGACATCAATGGTCTCTATATCACTCGGATTAATATTGTCAATGCCACCGGCCTGTAATACCATCCCATCGACTACATACAGTGGTCCCTGATCTGCAGTGATCGATCGTACACCTCTTATCGTTATACTACCGGTTGTTCCCGGACGTTGGTTCGAAGTGATATCAACACCAGCCACCTTACCCTGCATTGCCTGCAATGCATCTTTCACAGGCATTGCCTTCAGTTCTTTCTCACCCACACTGGCAATTGAACCCGTCACATCCTTCTTTTTCATCGTGCCATAACCAACCACCACGACTTCGTCCATGACATCAACCTTTTGTGCAAGAACTATATTGAAGTTATTTTGACTGCCCACAGAAATTTCTTGGGATTCGAAACCAAGGCTTCTGAAGGCCAATACATCCGATGGCAGTGCATTGATGGTAAATGACCCATCGGCATTGGTCTTTGCCGTCATAGTTTTGCCTTTTACCTGTACAGTTACACCTTGGATAGGCAAACCTTTTTCATCGTTTACTTTTCCAGTCCTAGCGGTTTGAGCAAATAAATTCAAGGTGCACAGCATCGCCATAAATAGCAAAAAAGTGTACTTCTTTACATGATGATCAAACCTAATTGTTAAATAGTTTATCATTAAAGTATTATTTAGGTATTATTTTATTCTTTCCCTTGTTGATCTTCGGTAGTGAAAATCGGTTTTCATTATACGAGATAATGAAAATGTTGTATGATCTTTACTTATTGCTTTATAGGACGACTGGCTTAAAAAAATAATCAGATTTCCCCTTAGGCTTATAATGTTGGTTAAAAGTAACAGGATGATTTGTAATAACCATCCTGTTCAATCCTGTCATTAGCTGGCGCCAAAAATAAAAAAATCGCCCTTAAATGCTAAAGGCGATTAAATCAATTAAGATATTAATATCCGGGATTCTGTGTATACAAGCCCGGACTATTGTCCAGTTCTGACTGTGGCACCGGATATAGGACATAATTGACTTGAAAATCCAACATCTGCTTTGCGGCGTCCTCTTTCCTGATCCAAGCTTTCATGACCGATTCGACACTACCACTGCGGATAAGATCAAACCATCGCACCCCTTCGCCAATAAACTCTCTTCTGCGTTCATCCATCAGCTGTGATTTAGTGACATTCGTCAGCTCAGTTGTCAATCCGGCGCGTTTTCTGATTTGATTGACGACCGCATCTACATCCGTTTGAACGTTCCCAGAGGCGCCATTCAATATGCATTCCGCCTTTAACAACAGTAAATCGCTATAACGGAATACAATATAATTGATCGGCCAATCCATTCGGTTTGCAGGCACTTTGGTAAGGTCCACAAACTTCTTAACAAATGATCTTGTCTCAGCAACATTGCCATAAATATAGCCTTGCTGAATACTGAACGTCTTTCTGCTGTCACCTGTATCATACAGCTTAAGCAGGTCGTCAGATACTGGCCTGATTGTTAAGCCTCCTTGCGTAGCTAGCCCGAGTGAATTGAACCAATTATCAGGTACAAGCACCCAAGGAAATGTTGCCCCAACAACAGGATTAGCGCCACTTGAATATTCGATATTAAAAATCACCTCTTTGTTGCGCTCATTACCGTAATCAAAAATGCTATTATAGCTGGTCAGCAAACTAAATTCATTGCTGTTGATCACCTCGTTGAACTGCTCCACCGCTGTCCCCCATTCGTTGCTGTTCAAACCCGCACCTTCAACGCCCAATGTGGGCCCCGATCGTGTCATGTAGACCAAGCCAAGCAACATTCTTGCAGCGTATTTATTGACACGGCCTTTATCTGCTGCAGCGTACGCACTAGGTGCAGGTAGTGCATTAATAGCTTTGTTCAGATCTTCAATAATCAAAGCATACAACTCCTCCACGTTACTCCGACCAATGCTTTTAGCTTGGCTGGCGGATACCACCTTGTCTATCCGTGGCACTTTGCCAAAGTATCGGATCAAATCAAAATAAAAAAATGCACGTAAGAACCGGGCTTCGCCTTCCATTCTATTGCGAAGGCTTTCATCAATAATAGCCGTGGAACCATTCGCCGCAAGTTGTTCCAAATAATTGTTTACACGAAAGATGCCGTTAAAATTTGTTTGCCAAGCTTCTATCACATAGGGGTTACTGGCAATCGTTTTATGAAAACTGTTGATCCCTTCCCAATCACGCACTCCGCCGTCCGACACTGCGTACAAATTATCCGACCGTGTTTCCGAGAGATTCATCAGGCGATCAGGATATCCTCGTGTACTGTTATATATAGCGTTCAATCCTTGAATAAAATCATTTGCTGTCTTAAAGTAGGTATCTGAAGTAGCACTCGAAATTGGTTGCTGGTTCAGATCCATTTTGCAAGATCCCAATAGACCTGCTATCAAAAAAAATAGGCTCAATTTTTTCATCGTTCTAAAAATTTACGTTTAAACCAAATGTCATTGTCTTTGGAATAGCCAGGCCTCCATAATCACCTGCCTCGGGATAATCAGAGCTTCCGCTTAGATTTGTGTTTGAAGATTCCGGATTTACACCCCCGTCATATTTGTCCTTTCCCCAAAAATTCTCCAATGTCACGAATAAACGGACTAAACTAAGCTTGGACTGACTCCCCAATTTCAGGTCTTTGATATTATAACCAAGCGTGACGTTGCGTAAACGCCAATAATCCGACGAATACAGCCAATCTGTATTTTTAATCCGTCCAAACGTCGAATAAGCTTTTCCAACACGACCTTCTCCTTGATCCTCTTCTGAACGCCATCTATCCCGATAAAATCCAAGCGCATTGTCTGATGATCCTTGACCGGTGCGTCCCAAGGCACGTCCTAATAAAGAATAGATATGACCACCATTCTGGCCTTGGAACATAAAACTCAAATCAAAATTTTTATACTTAAAGTTGTTGGTTATCCCCCATACATAGCTTGGGTTTGGATGCCCCACAATCACACGGTCATTCGCATCAATCACACCATCTCCATTGGCATCCACATATTTTGGATCACCTGCCTTTTGGCTACCATACAACGCAGCCCCAGCATCAATGTCTGCTTGAGTCAATATGCCGTCTTGTTTAACGACATAAATGCTATACATCGGCTCGCCAATCCGTAGAAGACTATGCTGGATATCAAATGAGGACGGTATTAAAATCTCCTTTTGCTCACCATCAAGTTTTGTTACTTTATTGGAATTATGACTAATATTAAAAGAGGTAGACCATGAAAAATCTGCTTTTCTGACCTGATGGGAAGTGATCTCTAAATCCCAGCCTTTACTTTTAACCTCTCCTGCATTATCCAAATAGGAAGAAAAACCTGTCGAAAGCATGGAAGGAACATTTAGCAATAAATCACTGCTCTTCCGGGTATACCAGTCAAATGATCCTGTAATGCGGGAACCCAAAAGGCCAAAATCCAATCCCACATCATAAGTCCGCGATTTTTCCCATCTTAGATCCGGATTAATGATATTGCTTGGTGCCTGTCCAGAAACGGAAAGGCCATTTGACGAATAATTATAAAAGCCCAACAAGGCAATGCTACTGTAATCACCTATATTGTTATTCCCTGATTCACCATAGCTTCCGCGTAATTTCAGCTCATTGATAAAGGTAACTGGTTTCATAAAACGCTCCTGTGACAGACGCCAGCCCATGGACAACGATGGGAACCAACCCCATTTTGTATTGGATCCAAAACGCGATGAGCCGTCCCGACGAATACTTCCAGAAAGCAAATACTTACCGTCATAGGCATATTGTACACGCCCAAAATAAGAAAGCAAGACACTTTGCGTTGCGCCTGTTGAGGCAACTGTAGCAACGGCACCGTTCAAAGTTGTTATCGAACTATTGGTATAACCTCCCTGCGAGGTGATGGAAGAAGTTTCAAGTTTATCAAAATTATAGGCTTGCCCCAGCAAAGCGGTAATATCATGTTTGTCAAAATTGAGATGATAATTTAACGTATTCTCGTTTACAAAAGTTTGCTTTCGATACACACTGTTGGAGCCATAGGTTGCTTGATTCGGGTTGTTGGTTCGGTTAGCCAAAGTTCCGCCTACAGTGTAGGGCTGAAATCTATTACTTCTGCTATCGGTTTGATCCAAATTAACTGTAGTCTTAAAATTGAAGTTATCAAGAATATTGTACTGTCCGTAAACTGTCCCCAGTAAACGTGAAATTTTGTTTTCCCCGATATAATAATTCAATTTGGCAATGGGATCATTTGTTGAAGTACTCCAAGGATATTTTTCATTGTCAAAAACGTTTACTGTTCCAGCAGGATGGTCCTGAACAGGTGACATCGAATAAATCTGATGCATAATATTATCCTTTCCTTCCACTCCGGGGTCATTTCCGATAGAATAGGTAGGTGCTAGGTTTAAACCAAATGCGAATTTTTTATTCGGTTTTACTTCAACGTTAGCTCTGGCAGTATAATTTTTATAATCCAAGCCTTTCACAATACCTTGTTGATTGAGGTAATTCCCCGAGACATAATAATTGACAAATTCTGTCGCTCCCGAAGCCGCAACCTGGTAGTTTTGGATCACTCCTTTTCGATACGCTTCGTCTTGCCAATTAATAAGGTAAAGCCCGGGACGTCCGGGTTCCAACCAACGCTCATCATACATATAAGATGTATTATATGTCCCCTCGGCGAGTCCCAATATTTTCCGTCGTTCGGCATTGCTTTGGCTTGCCAGCCTTCCGGTACCCGAGGCTTCCCATTGTGCATTGATCATCTCCACCGCTCTATCTATCCACTCTTCACCATTTAACATATCCAATTTTTTATAAGCCTCGGAAATGCCTATGTATGAATTGAGACTTACTTTAGCCTGGCCGCTCTTCCCGCGTTTTGTGGTGATCAAAACAACTCCGTTTGCTGCCCGGGATCCATAAATTGCAGCTGCAGATGCATCTTTTAGGACTTCCACAGATTCAATATCGTTTGGGTTCATATTATCCAGCGGATTTCCTGAGGCATAGTTTCCCGAGCCGTTTTGTGAGGCCGTTGACAGTGGGAAACCGTCAATGACATACAAGGGTTCACTCCCAGCGGTAATAGAGCCCGATCCCCTGACCTGAACACTTAACCCTTTTCCGGGAACACCTGTAGATTGCTTAACCCGTACACCGGACATCTGTCCGATCAGGGCTTGATCAACCCGTGCAATAGGGCGCTCATCGAGATTCTCAGCATTAAACTTTGAAACCGGAGCTATAAGGTTAGTTCGTTTTTGGGATCCATAGCCAATGACGACAACCTCATCCAATGCTTCTTGTTTCGGCAACAACTCGACACGTAGAAATGCTAATGTTGATACGCGGACTTCTTTCTGCTGGTATTCCACAGAACGAAATACAATATTGTCACCAGATTTTGCATGAATACTGAAATCACCATTTTGACTGCTTGCCCCTTCATTTTTGCCATTTACCTGGATTGTAACACCACTGATCGGCTGATTTTTATTATCAACAACTTTTCCCGTCAGTGTCCCCTGTGCGTACAATACATGTGTAAAAGCCATTTGAGCCACAACAATGGCTCCATATCGCATTATGTTTTTCATGGATTGAGTTTTTTAATTATTAATCTGATTTATATTGGTAAATCAATTTAAAAGAACTCATTTGATTAACTGTCCTGAACTTACATGATAACCAAACAATTGCAAATTTTAAAAACTTAAAGCGCACTTTGTTTTGTATATTTTAACCATCAAAATTGTAAAAAGTAATGCCCCAAAAAAAGCCTCGTTTTATACGAGGCTTTCAATAGTGCTTACTGCTTTTTGCTTTTAATAACTCCAAATGGTAACAGGTCCAATCAAACCGCTTTCCATGGGTTTCCAGCCGCTTGCATCAAAATCTTTATAATTGATATTGACAAAATTGATTTCGTGATAATTTCGCCAGGCAACTTTTTTACGGTCCAAATAGCTGATTCGGTTTGCCATTAAATTGGCAACCTCTATGCGAATCTTGTTTTCACCATTTACCAACAGGGTTGTAATATCTAGCTGAAACGGAATCGACCATAACACACCGGCCTCCTTTCCGTTGACATAGACCTTTGCACTTTCAGCAACACGGCCCAATTTCAACAGATAAGATTTTGATTGATCCTTATTGATCGAAATTGTTGTTTCATAAGCTCCTGTTCCGGAAAAATTGACAGCATCTTGGTCTCCCCAATCTGTCCAGGAGGAGAGTTGATCGAGCTTTTTAGCCTTTGGTAAAACAGGTCCACCAGCCATAAAACTCACTTTCCAATCGCGATCCAATTGCGCCACCTGGTTTAACTCGTCCTGATAGCGAAAGGGTTCTCCGGCCTGTTGCGCTGAGGCAAGGACTATCCAGGAATAGCCAGATGGAATCTGCACCCGTATTTTGCCGTTAGCTGACGGCAACTGATATGTCTGCCCAGTTTGAGGATCCAACAGCGAATAATGTGAAGCCTGTGCATTTAATGTAATGCTACGATCAACAGTCTGTCCACTATGATTGACCAAATAATAATACGTGTCCTTACCAGCGGCTCTGCGTGAAAACTTCAACCCTGTTTGGTTAATCCGTTCTGCTGCGATCTCTTCTGTTTCGAGTGCCGAATTGACATCTGTCGTAAGATAGATTTTGCCTCTTCCAAAAGCTGTGTACTGATTCGCTTTATCCTTTTCGAAACCCAGCGATGCAATTAATTTATTGAACAGTGTACGGCGTTCCTCTAATTGGCTATATCCAGGAATCTCTTGCGGTAATTGCTGGAAGATGACAGTTGCGCCTTGGTTGGCCATTTCCAGGATTTTCTGCAGTGTCACTTCAGAAAAATAATGACAGGCAGGTATATAAATTGCCCGATAAGGGATCGCATCCTTTGAGGTTTGTAATTTCCCGTCGTTTACTGTAGTTCCTGCCAGAATTTTATCTGTTGCAAAATCAAAGCTATAGCCCCGTTTCTGCAGCTGAACACTTTGTTTATAAAATTGCGTCGGATGTAACCACTCGTCAACATCATGAACCTTTAATGCCTTATCCATTCCCTTGGCATTATTCCAAATATCATAAATGGGCCAATATACCAGCAGTTCGTTGTCAGCACGCGTAGATTGCAAGATAGATTGCACACGTGTAATATATTGATTCAAACCGGTAAGGTGGTCCCAGAACGAATTTTGTGGAACAAAATTAACGGAAGCATAGAACAACCATCCTGGAAAAGGGACATTTTTCGGCGAATAGGTTGTCCCATGATAGAATACATGATTCACTCCAGCAAGGAATAGTTGTTCGACTTCTGGTTTCGTTTGTGATAAAGAAGTTTTAAAATGTTCGGTCAGCCAGGTGAATGTTTCCGAAGAAGTATATTTTTTACCGTATACATTTGTCGCCGACGTCGCAAATTTCGCCATCATGGGGTCTGGATCCACATTACGGATATCAGCAGTATCCCGTCTTAATCCGGGAATACCAAAACTACTGGATCCAAAGGTTTCACACTCCGCAATATCTGTATCCGCATACAAATCAATCAGATTTCCTGGAGATCCATGGGCTTGATTTTTTGAGACTGCACTAAAACGATGGGCAAAATCCGTAAATGGGGTCAAAAAATTCTGGGCAAGCAGTATATCCACAACCTCACGATAATCCGATTTAAGGCCTGCTGTTTTAGCTTCATTCTTTCCCTTACCTACAAAATCCAGGAGATGATCCTGTAACCTATATCCCTTTATCCGGTCGAATGATTGCAAAAACTCATCCGTCCAATTCGCACCGTATACTTCGTAGCTATCGTTAAAAAAAGCACGTACATGCAATGGTTTGTCCTGAAAAGCTTCGGCAAATCTATTGAAATAAGATGCGACAGAACGCTTCCCCAGGTGATCCAACGTATATCCTTCTCCGCCCGGAGCGGCACGTTTGACTTTCTGTCCTGTTCTACCAGAAAAGACAGCTATTAAATGAATATCGGTAGGGGCTTCCCATGTTCCAGCAGTCTTTGAAATATGATCATCCAGATTAATCTCGCTATTGTCGGCTCTAAATGCCCGTAATGCCTGCAAAAAGAAATAATGTTGTTTAGGATCCTTTGGCTTTAAGGGAAAGGTGACTTTTTCACCTTTTTTTAATTCAAATTCATCTAGGATCAATTTGGTAGCGGCATCCTTTTCTTTGATTTGAGGTCCCCCAAATGGCCAACCAGTTCCCAAATTAATATCCACTCCCATGCCCAAGGCATTGGCCTTATCCGTTGTTACCCCCAACATATTCATCCATTGTGGTGAAAGAAAGTTCAGGTAGCTGGATTCAAATCCCTTAGCGCCATAAATAGGTGTTACCTCAACTCCACCAAAACCACTTTTTTCAAATAAGGTTAATTCGCGTTCGAGATTAGGTCGGTCCACAGCCGAACCGAGCCACCACCAACGCGTCCAAGGCCTCATTTCTTTGGTAACTGCTGGCCATAAATCCTGCGCCATCGTTCGACCGACAGCCAACAGATTACAGGCAAGCACTAATGATATATAAATTTTCTTCATGTTACAATTGGCCTAATCCATGTGAAATACTTTTTTCAAACTGACCGATACTGGAGAATGATCGGCATGTACTTCCATGATATCATACATATAATCCCACCATTGCTGAACAATAGCTTCCTTACCCAACTCTTGTGACGAATGTCCTGCTAAATATTGAACAGCAAATAGAGTGTCTGTCTCCTCATCCAAAAAAATGGAATAATCAGACACCCCATTTTCGCGTAATAAGGTTATTAATTCTGGCCAGATCGCGTCATGTCTCCGCTTATATTCCGCAGACATTCCCGGTTTCAATTTCATTTTAAATGCTATTTTCTCCATTTCTTTTCAGTCTTCAACTATTTTATGATCGGCAAATTTTCTTAATTGGCCACTACCTGATGTATGTCAGCTTCGATAATGCTCAAGGTGCCTTTGGCATTCACGTCATTACGGGCCACACCATCATCAAGTTTCTTGCCCCCCATTTCAACCTGATTGTTTTCCCTCGTGGTAAAAGGTGCATTTTTAAGTTTTATTGTTATTTTTTCACCTCTTGTACGCGGAAATGACAAGGTACAATAGCCTAATGTCACATCGGTATTGCCGTCGAAAACAAGTTTTTCGTCCACAAAAATCTGCAATGGATAAGATCTTGATCTAAAATTATTCAGTTTCAGGTCAACTTCATCGATATCGGATTTTTCCTGCAAAGTATATGTAATCCAGGCGGTACCTAGTTGTCCGTCATTGACCCAATCCGACAGTTCATTGTCGTCGTAAGAGTGTGATGCTTTCTCTTGATTGGCGCCAGCAGCAACTGCACGGATTTTGAGACTTTTTTTCAGCTGCACCAAGGTGGGGTTCGCAGGACTTGGTCCACGCGCTAAAAATGAAGGCAAATTTTCATTGGATTCCTTGACGAAATAATCCGCCATGGTTTTGAGCGGTTGCACCGTCCAGACGGTTGAATCTGACAGCAGACCACTTGATGTCGCCTTCAACATCACACGCCCCGATTTATCGTACTTTGTGCGAAGCAATACACGATTTACACCAGCCTCCACAGGAAGTGAGGTAGCTAAAATATAGTTATCAGGCCCCTGGGCGATACCCCCGCGCCAATCCATCGGTCCATCCAACTTAAAGTCAATCGTATTAGAAGCCAATGGGCAACGTAATCCGTTTTTGTCAAGCACTTCGACTTCTACCAATACCATATCGTTACCATCAGCAAATAAGCCATTTTTACCATGTTGCGCCGTCAAACGGATTTTGTAAGGCTCACCTGTTGTTTTTAGTTCTTTCTTATTTAACAACTTTCCATCTTTTGTGAATGATTTTGCCGTCAATACGCCGGCCTCAAAATCAACGGATGGAAATCGGTATAGGAAGTCGTATAGCTTTTCCGCTTCTTTCTGTACTTTTCCGTTCACAGCTAATTCGACCCGGTCAGCGGCCGAAACGACCAATACATCTTTTTTCGTTCCGGGCGCATAGTTCCAGTGCCCTACAAGGTACAAGCCTTTTGGATCAGGAGCGATCCAGCCATCCCACATCACCTGGTGGGCAAAGTAAGCATCTTTGGGAATACGCATGGCGTCTACTTCGCCACTTCTTCTGTAATTCTCTTTTCCCCTAAAATGGGTATTGGAATCCGAGAAAATAATATTGACACCGCCCGAATTTACGCGGTCACCAGTGCCCGGACGCATCTTCCAATATTCCCACCAACGGTGTACCGCTTCAACAACATAAGTATCTTGATTCCTGTTATAATCACTGGCATCTACACCTTTATAAAGCGGGCCTTCACCATCCTTATGAAAAGGATAACTCAATTCGTCCCAATATTTACGTAAGGCCTCATCTCGCATATATTCGGTTGCGATCATAGGATGACGCGCACTTTTATTGATATACAACATTTCCCCCCCATACTCAGCTAACTTACTATCCAGCATTTCACGTGAGCCAATTGCCCGTCCGCCAGCTGGATCGTATTGATCACGAATGGTCTTCATCTCGGCCATATGTTCCTCCGAAATCGATTCGTTTCCACATTCATAAAACAAGACACTTGGGTTATTCCGATAATAAATAATTGCATCACGCATAAGCTCCGTTCGCTGTTCCCAACGTCTACCTTGGACATCTTTTTCGGCATCTCCTGCGGGTAGCATTTGCATCAGTCCCACGCGGTCGCAGGATTCAACATCCTGTCTCCAAGGTGTTACGTGCATCCAACGAACCAAATTGGCATTGCTCTTGACCATGAGTCCATTGCTAAAATCACTTAACCAAGGTGCTACAGACAAACCAACAGCAGGCCATTCATTACTTGTACGCTGTGCATAGCCCTTCATCATCAAAACCTGATCATTCAGATAGACCATGCCGTCTTTAAAAGCCGTTTTTCGAAATCCTGTTTTCGTCTTTACAGCGTCTATAGTTTTGTTGTCCTGTACAATTTTTGTCGTAACCGTATAGAGATAGCCATAACCCCAGCTCCAAAAATTAACCTGATTCATCGTCGAGTTCATGGTCAATTGTTGTGTTTGATTGGCAGGAAGATTGAACTTTTTTGAAAATGTTTTCACTAATTTTCCTTCGGCATTATGTACTTCGGCAACAAAGTTGACCAGACGCGATTGCAGGGTTTCATTCTTTACCTCCGAAGAAACAAAAAGATCCATTGTCTTTTCAGGGATATTTATGTTTTTCGCATACACATAAACACCTGTAGTCTTCAAATTGGAATACAATGGTAAAGTCTGATAAATTTTGGAAGTAAAGTGGATCCATACATTTTTTGGAATTCCACCATAGTTTGCATTAAAGTTTTTATCGTTCCATTGATACGTGCTATTTGTTGCCTTTTCACGATAGCTCCAACTATTGTCTATACGTATAGCCAAGATATTTTCGTGATCGCGATCAATCAGGTCCGAAATATCAAGTCCTGCTGCCATAACGCCATTTTCATGACGACCAATAAATTTTCCATTGAGATAAAATTCTCCGCCAAAGCGAATCCCTTCAAATTCCAAAAAGACCTTATCGGAAGTAATTCCCTTGGGAATACTAAACTTTTTTCGATACCAAACAATAGTTGTCGAAAGGTCATGTATCGCTTTTGCGAAAGCTTCATCTTCATTCCAGGCTTGAGGCAAGGCAACCTGCTTCCATGCCCGATCATCGAAGCTCACAGCATAAGCATCGCTTACATCGCCAATATGGTAACGCCAGCCAGCGTTGAAACTAAAAGTAGTCCTCCCTGCCTGAGCATATGTACCGAATGAAAGCAGTAGGCAACAAAAAATAAACAGGGACCTTTTCATCTTATCTTGACAACATTTTATAGACTTCTGTTCCTCCTAATAAGAAACAACCCAAACCGTAATCTTCAAAATCCGGTTGACTTGAAAAACTGACGGGCTGACCATCCTTAGGTTCTTTCCCTGTTCCTTGCAAATAGCCCAAAAAACCAGAAGGGTGTACCGCTTCTGCTGTCATTGCTTTCCATGCCTTTTCTACAACAGGGCGATATATTTTAGCATCCAGGAAACCATTATTGATACCCCAGGCCATACCATAGGCAAATAATGCTGTGCCTGAAGTTTCACGTCCGCCAAAATTAGTCGGATCGTGTAGACTGACATTCCAAAATCCATCCGGTCTTTGAATAGGAACAAGCGCTTCCATCATAGCTTTATAATCCGACATGTACTCGGCACGATGTGCTTCGTTCTCCGGAATTAAATCAAGTACCCTGACCAAAGCTGCCACAACCCATCCATTGCCACGTGACCAATAGCAATCCTCACCATTCGGCTCCTTGTAGGGAGGAACAAAATCTTTATCGCGCCACCAAAGTTTATCGGCCTTGTTATACAGGCCTCCACCTTCCTGTGTTTTTGAATGATGATACATTTTATACATGTAATCAAAGTAAGTTTGATCCTTGGTCATTACTCCCAATTTAGCATAAATTGGCATGGCCATTTGTATGGCATCAATCCAGGTCCAATCGTCTACTTTTCCAGATTTGATAATGTAATCTATATTGGCTTTAATCTTTTGGATACGCTCAGGCTTTGCTTCAATCTCATAGAGATCCAGATAGGTCTGCCCACAAGCTTGGTCATCGGCATTTCGAGTTTCCAAACCGTTGCGCATACCCCAGTCATGTTTATTTCCCCAATCCACAGCATAATTGTAGTATTCGTTGTTTTTATCAATCTGATAAAGTGCCATGAGCCCTTCGTAATAAACGGCCCGGGTCCAGATATTGCTCGGCCGCCAACGGTTGGTATAGATCGGTTTACCGGTGTCTGTCCATTTGTTCATGAAATAACGATTGGTCAGCTGCAACGATCGGAGTACATCTACAGCGGTTAATTCCTGCCTCTGTTCGACAACCTTCTTCGTCGATGAACATGCTGAAAGGAAAAACGCAATCATCAAAGTGGCCGTATAAGTATTAAATATTTTCATGTTTTTCTTTATATAATTATTCATAACGGGAATTCCTTTTTTTCAGAAAGTGTCTGATCTTATTGGCCAGAGAGAACCTTCTTTTGCTTTCATTGCTGTTGGTGTGGTGCCTGCGAAATCATGAAGGTTTTTGAGCGAGCTGCTCGTAGGGTATCACACCAACCCTTTTCGCCCAGTTTTCATAGATCTTAACCATTTCTCGGTATATTTTCGGAAAAGAGGCTGATAAGTCTACTGTTTCACTTCTATCTTTTTCTATATCATATAAATACCACCTATTTTCAGGATAGGAAGAGACCAATTTCCATTTACCTTTGCGCACAGCTTTGTTACCCTCGTGCTCAAAACAAATTTCCCGATCCATATCCTTCTGTTGCTCATTCCATAGCGGAAGCAAGGAGGCCCCTTCCATCGGTTTAATCGTATTACCGGCATAATTTTCAGGATAGTTTGCTCCCGACCATTGTGCTAAGGTTGGCATGATATCGATCAAATGGGCTGGCCTATCAAACTGTTTTCCTTGCGGCAGAAACTTGGGCCCATAAGCGATAAAACTGGTTGCATTGCCACCCTCAAACTCCCAATGCTTGAACTTTTTGAAAGGCGTATTGCTCACTGCAGCGCCTTCAATTCCATAAGCTGTAAAAGAACGTGGATGACTAGCAGGAAATTCATTCGCAGCTCTAATTTCTGCTGTAAATCCCGCATTGGTTATGGTCTCATTGCTCGCCCCGTTATCAGAGAGAAAAATAAAAACAGTGTTGTCCAATTGCCCTTTTGATTGGAGATAATCAACCAGTCGGCCAACATTCTGATCCAATTCGTCTACCATCGCCGCGTAGACAGCCATCTTTTCATCCCATTTTACTTTTTCTTCCCAGCTGCAATCATTCCAATTTCGCAAGGTGGTATCCATTGGAGACAATTTGGTCGTTGGTGGCACTATCCCTAACTGCTGCTGTTTTTGAAAACGCTTTTCACGGATAGCCTCCCAGCCTTCCATATATTTACCCCGATACTTTGCAATATCCTGCGGTTTGGCATGTATAGGCCAGTGGGGCGCCTGAAAAGCGAGGTATAGAAAAAAAGGATCCTCTTTTTTCGTTTCCAAATGCTCGCCAATGAAAGCCATCGCATAATCCGTATAGGCATCCGAGCTATAGTAATCTTTTGGCGGAACGATCGTCTCATTGTCCAAAGCTATCGTCAATGTTTGTTTGGGACGATAAGGCCGGTTTTCAAAGTAGCTGTTTGCTCCATCAATTAGCCCATAGTAGCGCTGAAATCCACGCTGCCGAGGCCAATTTTCTTTTTCCTGTCCAACATGCCATTTCCCAGCCATATAAGTTCCATAACCTGCGCTTTTCAATAGTTCGGCCAATGTGACCGAGTTTCGATTTAAATAGCCCTGATAGGCAGGAAAAGGACGCTTGTTCATCATATCACCCACACCTGCCTGATGCGGATACAATCCGGTCAATAGAGAAGCACGTGATGGACAACAACGCGAAGCATTATAAAAGTTAGTCATCTTAATACCTTCCTTTGCCATTTTATCCAAATGTGGGGTCTGAATTTCGGAACCAAAACAACCTAAATCAGCATAGCCCATGTCATCGGCCAGAATCAACACAATATTGGGCCGTTGCTGTGCACGGACTATAAATACTGTGAGCAGAAAGAAGATCGCCAGCGGAAAGGTAGATTTTATCATACTACATAAATTTCTTTAGTCCGATTTTGGTTTGTGCTTTCAATTGTTCAGCAACGAGTTTAGCATTTAGCAAAGCACCTGCTTTAATTGTATGGGTCGCATCTTTAGGATCAAAAAATTCTGTTTCTACTTTCTTTTTCCCCAATGTTTCATACTGGGCTATCACTTGATCCTGCAAGGAGATAAAAAACGCATTAGCCTGTTGTGCAGCTTCTTTTGCCCATGTTGCATAATCCGATTTACGCACTTGGTTTCCTTCCCAGGCATTGCGCGGAATAGGTGAACAAATAATTGCTGTGGCTCCTTTATCTTGAATATTTTTCACAAATCGACGTAAGTAAAAACCATAACTATAGACAACTTCATGTTGCTTCAGCAATGGATTATACACTTCTTGGTAATCGTCGCCATTTCCTTTTATCGTTCCACGAGCACGTAACGTATCCACAATAGGACTTGAATCATTATGTCCAAATTGCATAAGGACAAAATCGCCCGGCTGTATGCTATCTAGTACCCTCTGCCAAAGCTTTGGATTGTTATAAAATGTCCGGGTACTTGTTCCCCCTAAAGCACGATTCTTGACATTGATCTTATCTAATTTAAAATACTGACCGATCAAACTTCCCCAGCCCCACTGTCCATTGGCCCCATTTCCCTGTCCGTTTTTTACGGTGGAATCACCAATAATAAATAAGGTCGGTTTATGCTGTTTTTCCAAAAAAGACATACTGATTACAGCGAAAAGGACCACAGCCCAAGGCAACAATTTCAATTTCATCTTCATTTTTATTTAATGTATTGTACTAATTGGCTTTTAATCCTCCGAAATCCTTCGATAACAGACAATGCATTTTCTCTTGCTCCAGCTTTATTCGTATGTGTATGGTCACCTGGAAAATAATTGGATTTTACCCGTTCAGCACCAAGCTGATCATATTTATCTGCGGTAATACTATTCAGATCCAAAAAAGGAACGCCCTGTTCTTCTGCAATCTGCCTAGCCCACAAGCCAAAGTCGTTGTCGGCCCGTTTCACCTTACCTTGATTATCCCATTGGTTGCGCGGAATCATGGATAACAAAATTGGTGTTACCCCCTTTTTCTTTGCTTCAATCACAAAACGACGCAGGTTTTCACCGTAAGTGTGTACGGTCTCCTTCTTTCCATTTCCCCAATCCAGCACAACGGAGTCCTGGCCGATGCCCCGTAGCACACCCCGATAGCCTTGTTTGCTGGTATCGGGCTTACTGCCCTCGTTATGGCCAAACTGAATCAATAAGAAATCTCCCGGCTTGAACAAAGAATCAACTTTTGCCCATCTTCCTTCTTTGACAAATGTTCGTGTACTACGCCCCGCCATCGCATGATTGTCTACACGGATTCGTGTCGTATCCAATAATTCAGGAAGCAGGGTACCCCAGCCCCAATATTCCTTATTGCTGTTCTTAACGGTCGAATCACCGATAAGATAAATCGTAGGTCTATCTTGCTGTTTCGCAAAGGATATCAAAAGAACGGCTGTCAGTGCCATCCCTATCCATTTTATTGTATGCTTCATTTGCTAACTTATCTATTTCTTTTAGTCAAAAAATCCAAATCGCGCTTCCAAATTACTATTTTTTATGGCCATACTTAACCAGCTGAATGTTCGGCTTGACTGGACGATCCATACCTGCACCGAGATAATACCCCGTATGTGGCGGTTGATTGTAAGCCACATTCTGCCATGCTATGCTCAAGCGATACTGTGGATCATGCATCAACGTATATACCCTTTGCGTTGTAGGGATCGTTGTTGTATAGATACGTAGGCTTTGGTTGTCATCTGCACGTAGGATCAATTCTTCACGCCAATCGCCAAAGATATCCGCGCTCAGGTTAGGTGTACTTTTAGTTCCATTGATCGATGATGCTCCAATCGCCGTAAAGATTCGTTCTATTTTCCCATTTTTATATTTTTCAATATAGTTACTGTTTAAAAGTTCCCGGCTCAAATCGGCATCCCACCAGATCAGAAAATTGGTCGATCTCGGCGCCGGCCCTACACGATTACCTTTGGTATCGTACATATCTCTAGATCCCAGCCACCACAGATACGCCCCTTTATGATCGGGATCTATATTTGCAGCAACACCGCGGGGAATATCTTGGTCTATTGCACTTTTAAACAATATTGCGCCAGTTTTGGCATCCAATAAAGCCACGCCGGTCCCTTTCCGCCCTCCTTTCAGTTCATGGATTCCAAAGATCTCCAGGCCGGGTCTTTCAGGATCTAGGTCACCGACATGCAGCGCATCACCATGTCCCAGTCCTGTACTGTATAGACCTTTGCCATTATCATCAATAACCATCGAACCAAACACAATTTCATCTTTGCCATCCTGGTCAACATCCGCGACCGTAAGATTATGATATCCCTGTCCGGAATAAGGATCTTTACGAACTTTGCTATCAAATACCCAGCGGTTCACTAATTTTTTATCTTTAAAGTCCCACGCTGCCAAAGCTGTCCGTTCATAATATCCCCGCGTCATCACAACACTTGGATGTACACCATCCAAATAGGCTACACAAGCTAAAAATCGATCGCTGCGATTAGCATTTGTATCTCCCCATGAACTTAGCTCTCCACGTTCTGGTAAATAATTTACAGAGCTTAGGGCTTTGCCCGTCAATCCATCAAATACGGTTAAATATTCAGGTCCTTTCAATATGCGACCAACAGTCCGCGAATTTAATACAGTATCACGCCAATCGGCCTGGGCATCACCAATGACATTTCCCAGTCCATCTTTCGTACCGTCGGCCGTTTTGCAGACCAGCTCTGCACGGCCGTCACTATCGAGGTCGTATACCATAAATTGGGTATAATGTGCTCCTTCCCGGATATTTTTACCCAAATTGATTTCCCAAAGAAAAGTACCATCTAGTTTATATGCCTGAAAAATAGGTTCCGAAGTAATCCCATTGTGTGCATTGTCATGTCCAACACCCGTCTGATGAACAATCAGTTCGTAAGTCCCGTCTCCATCCAAATCACCTACAGAAATATCACCCGGAGTGTACCCTTTGGGAGTACGTAAGGGAATATTTAAGTATTGCTGTACTTTTTGATCTTTCGATAAGGTCAATTTAGCGACTTCTTTTTCTTTACCTCCGGCTACTATATCCAAAATGTAAGTAACATCTTGATTCAAATCGACATGATCGTCCAAAAAATTAGTCCCTCCGGTCAAAGGTGAAGTATTTAGTCTTTTCTGCTTGCCATTCCCATCCTTTCTATAAATTGCAAAAGCCGTATCAAAATCGTCAGTGCCAAGCAGACGCCAGCTTAAAAAAACAGCGTTGTCCGTCGTTTTTACACCCACCATCCCCCGATCCAAAAACTCCATTTTACGTTGGCCTGAAACGGCTAGGGAACCGATCAGCGCCCCGGTCAAAAGAATAAGTTTTGTCTTCATAATTCAAGGTCTAAGCCACAGCAATATGCTGGTACATATTATTATTGCTTTTTATTATTAACAGTTACATTATTTAGGACAAAGTTTTTAATATATTCCCTGTGAATCGCTGGATCTTTGGCTGCACGGACGTGCATATTTTGAAATGTAAAATCCGACAGCACATATTGTTCCGAATTGAGGACATCGAATACGATGTCGCAGTCCAGATCTATATTGCGTAGGACAATATTTCTTGCATAGGACATTTTAATATCTTTCTCGCCCTTCAAATCAAAAAATTGGGTCCAAGGTTTAATAAACAACATGCTATTGACATTTCCCTTTACATTTTCGATCAAAATGTTTTCATATTCTTGTGGCGTATCTGGCCGCATCTTTAACTGCAACAGCTTGCGTGCTTTATCTAAGGTATTGTTCCTAAAAATCACATTATAGCTATGAATAGATTCACTACCACAAGTCAGTGCACTATGACAAAATCCAAAGAAACAGTTCTCAATAATAATATTTGAATTAGGTCCATTATTAGGATCTTTGTCGGACTTAGGCCCTTTACCTCCTTTTAATGCGATCGCATCATCGTTAACGAATAAGTAACAATCCTTAATCAATACATTGCGGCAGACATCCAAATCAATCGCATCTGAACTAGGCGCTTTCACAGGTTCCTTGGGCGCCGAGATGTGCAAACCGATCAATTTTAGATTTTCACATTTATAATAATGTGAGGTCCAAAACGGTGAATTGATCAAACGAATGCCCGATATTTGTACGTCCTTGCTATTGGAAACATAAAGTAAGCGTGGGCGCATCTCGTCCATATTTGTGCATTGTGGATTAAACTGTCTTCGAAGCCAAAAAGATCGCCAGTAGCGCAACCCGTTTCCATCGAGTGTGCCTTTGCCCGAAATTGTAAATCCATCCACCTGATCCGCATTGACAAGCGCCAAAAAATATTTCACTGTCTGACCTTCCATTCGAGTCTCCGCTAGCGCAAATTCTGCGATATCATCACTTCCTTTTAACACAGCCCCTTCTTCCAAGTGCAAGTGTGTCTTTGGTTTAAAAAATAATGAGCCACTCAGATAGATCCCTTTAGGTACGACGACAACACCGCCTCCACTTTCATATGCTTTATCAATTGCTTGTTGGATTTTGGCAGTTTGCACGATGGTGCTATCTGCGACCACACCAAAATCGGTGATGAGAAATTTCTTTCCGAGCGATCCGATCTCAGTCGATTTTACAGTCTCGAACCATTTTGAGATTGCTGTTCCGTCCGGAAACTTTCCTTGCGCATGTGCATTGGACAAGATCGCAATTGATGTAAGCAGGAGTAAAAATCGAAAGAATTTTTTCATCATATTTAGTTTTATTAAGTCTTGTTTCCCCGCTTGTCTACAGCTTATTTAAAAAGTGTAGACAATGCCTTCGAATTGATTAGCGTATTTAAGGATACTTAAATAAGTAGCTAGTTTTAAAAGTATCAACATTTTTAACAAGAGCCGTCCTGTAGTATCCTGAACAAACCAGACAATACAGTCAGAAAGTGCTCGTTTTCATGTATAATAAGGTTAAAAATAGGGATTCAACGTCATTCGTAATATATTTGTTATAGAATTCTCAACTCCAACCCCACACCAACTTATGACCAACTCCTCACTGTAACCACGTTGAGTGCACAGTGAGTCCACGTTGAGCCCACCTTTTAGAGGTTGATTCACCATGCACTCACCTTTTTAACAATCCGCTTGCAGTCAGGAGTTGATATGGATTTGGTGATACCTTATCCTTAAGAAAATATATCCAAACCACCTTGTACTGTCCTGCTTGGTAAAATTAGGTTCCCCCTTGATTGTTCCTTATTTTTAGTCTTTATTGTTTTTAACCAATTGCTTAGGACCTCCTGATGAAAAATAAACTGGATATTCCATATGGCCTTAAAAAACACAAACCGAGCTTGCGTGCTCATGAAATAATTATTAACATGAAATATAAATCAATCTTCACCCTTATTTTACTATGGATCGCTTTTACTCGATTTAGCGTCGCACAGATCAGCAAGATCAACCAAGACGATATTAAAATCAAAGCTCCTTTTGAAATCCCAGTATTTAAGGTCCCAAATTTCGAGCATTGTAAAAACTACGATATCCGCGATTTTGGTGCACGTCAGGGTGATAAGGAAAGTACTACCACAGCAATCGCGAAGGCAATTGCGCTAGCGACAACATCGGGTGGCAATATCATTATTCCTCCTGGAGAATGGTCAACAAAGGCAATACACCTAAAGAGCAATGTTAACTTACATGTCAGTGCAGGGGCAACCTTATTATTTTCGGGCGACCCGAAAGACTATTTGCCTGCTGTTCACAGTAGTTGGGAAGGACTTGAGTGCTATAATTATTCGCCATTGATCTATGCATACGAAGCGACAAATGTTGCCATTACCGGTAAGGGAACCATAAAAGCAGATCTGACTGTTTGGGAGAAATGGTTTCCGAGACCAAAGCCGCACATGGAAAGCATCAAAAATCTCTATAATTGGGCACAAGAAGGGAGGCCTGTGGAACAGCGTATCATGGTCAACGACACATCTAACCTTAGACCTCAGTTTATTCAATTTAACCGTTGCCAACATGTTAGGGTCGAAGATATCAAGATCCGAAACAGTCCTTTTTGGACCTTGCATCTCTACCTAACGAAAGATGCGCTTATCCGTGGCATCGACATCTACGCCCATGGGCATAACAATGATGGAATTGACCCAGAAATGAGTCAGAATGTATTGATTGAAAATTGTGTATTTGACCAGGGGGATGATGCTATTGCCTTGAAGTCCGGTAGAAATCCCGAAGGCTGGCGGTTGAAAACACCAACAAAGAATATTGTGATCCGCAATTGCGAGATCCGTGACGGTCATCAGCTCCTTGCCGTTGGGAGTGAACTCTCGGGAGGGATTGAAAATATTTACGTAAACAATTGCACGGTACTGCCGAATGAGAAGCTCATGCATCTACTTTTCATCAAAACCAATGAACGTATGGGCGGTTATGTCAAAAACATTTATTTTTCAAATATCAAAGCCCAAAACGTAAAGGAAGGTATACTTGGAATAGATACGGATGTGCTCTATCAATGGCGCAACCTGGTACCAACCAAAGTAAAAAAACTGACTCCAATAACGAATGTCTATCTTTCCCACATTAAAGCTGAAGAAGGGCAGTTTGTCTCGAAGATCAATGGCAATCCCGAACTTCCAATTCAGACCGTACAATTGAAGGATGTACATCTTAAAAAAACAACATCAACTGCTATTCAAAATAAATACGTCAATGATTTTTCCTACACGAATAGCGATAAAAGTGAATAAAGCACAACCTTTTTGGGTTCAAGCAACCTAAATAAGCATTATTGAAATGAATACTTACTATTAGGGTTACACCATAAAGAAGGGCTTTTCTATTAACATAGAAAAGCCCTTCTTTAAGCATTATTCTTTTAATCTGTCAACACATTAACCTTAGGCATCACAAATTGTGTATTTTCTTTTTCGCCTTTTGGGGTTCCAAAGTAAAAATAGAGTGTCCGGTTAATCCTTTTATCCATTTGATTAAGCTCACCCGCGGGTCCATTCACGGCAGCATTTCCATTAATTCCCAATGCCAGTTTTGTTCCAATAGGGGGAATAGCATCTAAAAAGGAAATATCTCCAGACGGCAATTGCGGATATCCTTTAGGACCGGAAATTCCGTAAAACTCAAACAATCGCACAAATAAATCGTCCTGATCTGTTGCGACCAAAAACTTGCCTTGCACTGTATTGAATTGTACCCAGCTTACATCGGAGAAGTAGCCTTTAAATTCAGGAAATGCCCATGGACCAATACCGGCTTTTCCATCATTGTACATTTTTTCCCATGTATTTAGGGTGACACCTTGCATCCTATTCTTCCATACGCGATACGGTCCATTACCGAGCCATTTGGCCCCAATAATATAGTTTTCAGGAAAGTTGAAGCTTACTCCGGCATAAGGCACCGTTTTTTTCATATTGTAAGCATAATCAAGTTTCAACCAGCCGTCTGGCCGCATCGTCCAACGGATAAAACTTAGATTGCCATCAAACATAAACTCAACAACTTCATTTTTTCCATCCTGCCAACGTTTAGCACTTTTCAGCTCCGACTGTCCATCAATAAGCACCGGGCCATTATTAAAAGCTAATTTCATGCTATAATCATTGGCCAGATCAACTAATAATCCTGTTTTTTTGGAGATAAAAGCTGTTATTCCGTTTGCCTTGAGGATATAATTCACACTGTCCTCTTTCGCTTCAACATCGGTAGAAGATTTTAAAGGTAGAATTTCAGCTGTAAGAGCCTGATTGGATTTTACACGCCATGTCCAAGTATAAATTTCCTCCCCATGTGAGTCAGTTGCCGTTAATATTAGTGCATCATATTGTTTCCAATCGCTCGGTAAATTCAACTGCACGTTTCCTTTTTGAGTCGGAGCCAATACAGGACTATTTATCTTTAGATTCAACACCGAGTCCACCCCCGCTTCTTCGGCATAGGGCTGTTTATAAGTAATCAATTTACCCTCAAACCTACAATCTTTTAGGTTGGTAAAGTGATAACGATTTTCCACCGGAATAGTTCCATTGAAGTCGGCAGGTAATTTCTTCATCGTAATATGTACAGGTGAATAGATTTCCCGAATAGCATAGAAACTTCCCTCTTTTTCGCGATGTGGCCCAAGGATTCCATCGGGGGCATTTACGCGGTTGACATCAATCACATTGTTGAAATCTGTACGCACGATACCTTCATCTGCAAAATCCCAAATAAATCCGCCTGCACCTAATTTGGCATTCCAGTGCAACTCCCATATATCTGCTAATCCCGCTGCTGCGTCGCCATCGTCCTGTGCATGGAGAAATTCAGTCGGCATGTAAATGTTTGGCCCTTCCAGAATTTTTTTTGTTGAATAAAAGTCTTCATAATGGTTGCAATCGATTCCATTGATGGCGTTCCCAGGTCTATGATGTGCATGGATTACCGTTCTTGCCGAAAGATCATATTTTTTATACTCATCAACAAGTTCTTTATTATGCCCGCCTTCATTGCCATTGCTCCAAAGTATAATGGAAGGATGATTGGCATCTCGAATAACCATTTCTCGCACTAGCTTTTTACCCACAACAGTGCTATATGCCTTCTGCCATCCGGCCAATTCATCCAAAACATATAAGCCCAATGAATCGCAATAGGCCAAAAACGATCTATCTGGCGGATAATGTGAACAGCGTACCGCATTCATGTTCATTTCTTTGATCAGTTTAACATCATTCAGATCCAATTGTGCGTTCACAGATCGTCCAGTTTCGGGCCACCATACATGACGGTTGACACCTTTCATCTTCACTTTTACACCATTGACATAAATACCATCTCCTTCTCGAACTTCGATCGTCCTGAAACCAAAACGATCTTGAGATTGATATCCTTTATTCTTCCCATCCCATAGGGTGTACGTGACCTGATACAAGTTTGGCGTCTCCGCTGTCCACAATAACGGTTTTTCCACTTTCATTTCGATCAATTTTACCGAATCTTTCGCCATAATCGGGAACTTCTGATTTGCGATCAGGTTGCCCTTCAGATCTTTGATCTCCACCTGTAGATTTGTGGCTTTAGACAAACTTTCTAAATGCACGTTGCTTCGAAAAGTTCCATCTGCTTTGGCGTCGATAGCTGTCCAACTGATATGCTCTTGTGGTGTCGCCTCGAGGTATACAGGTCTATAAATACCGCCTAAAATCCAATAATCTGCAAGGCGCTCCGCATTGTTAACAGATTTATCAGAAGACATTTTTGATACAGTCGCTTCCAATATATTGGCCTTGTCAAAGCTGATCTTGTCGGTGACATCGTACTTAAACTGATAGAAAGCACCTTGGTGGATATCTCCAGCCAGCTTACCGTTGATCTTAACTTCGGTATCTGTCATCGAACCTTCAAACACAAGGCTTATTTTTTTACCTTTCCAGTTTTTTGGAACAGTAAATTGATGCCGGTACAAACCTTTCTCATCGTGAAAGATGAAATTCTTGCCATAGGTCACATAGTCCCGACCATAGTTATAAGCCCCAAATCCCTGTTGTTCCCAATGACTGGGAACCGCAATCTTATCCCATTTTCCAGCCTTACGTCCCCCAGTTACCCAGAAGTCCCAATTGACCGTATGAACGTTGTCTGTTCCTGAGAGATAGTGTATTTGCTTCATCGTTTGTGCTGAGGCACTATGTGCCATCATAACGTATATCAAAGCAAAGAAGACAATTCGAATTTTAAGCATAGGTTTATTCATTGAATTAGCAAACCTCTAAAATAAAAAGTTCAGGACACTTAAGTATCCTGAACTTACCTGTATGGTTTTGTTGCCAATATCGGCATTCACCCCCTGCGATACTGTTGAGACAGAACAGCACAGGATGACAAATTCATTCGGTATACCTAAACTTGCTGTATTAAATTGGTTATTTCCCAATTTAGACGGTGCCTACTTTTGGTATGATTTAGATAAAAAAAGCTATTATAGCAAAGGAAAGCCAGTAAAATAGTATCATATTTTTTATCATAAATTTAGGATTAATTGGTTATTTTAAAGGTTTTCATTCTCCCCGTTTGAAAACCTTTTTTTATAACAATCACTTTTATTAAGATGGCAACAGCATTACAATTTGATCATTATAAAAGCGTGAATATTTCGAAAGAAAGATCTCAGAAATACACTACTCCGTTCTAAAAGGTAAAGTAGGCAATCCTTCCTTATTAAAAAAATTGGGACGCGCTGTTTCATGCCAACCAAAGCGAACCTGTTTTGGTGACCTTACCGAAGCAGCGGATACAACGACATGATCACCTTCAATTTTTGCTTCTGCAGGTACAAATTTACCATCTGCTCCAGCAACCTCAAACCAGGTCAATTGATCGCCTTTACATTGCAATCCGCTGCCAACATGCTTAAAGTTCAGGATTACGTTATTTCCGACTATCTTTTTACTTTTATATTGTGGTCCTGAAAAAACAATATTCTTTTGACCATAGTCAAATGCCAGTGGCCATAATGCCAAGCGACGTCCTACTTCCCATTTATAGGAGGGGTGTATGTCAGAAAGGTCGTCGACCAAATCAGTGACTACAGCCATTCCCGAATTTTTAATGTCCATGCATTTTGTCTGAATCTCCCAAAACCAAGGCAACGCCTCTACATTATGCTGTGTTTTATCCTTTCTTTTACTATAATAATAAGGGGCAATCTGAACATAGTAAAAAGGCATATTTTTGTCCTTCCAGTTTTTACGCCAGGTATCGATCAGCAATTTTTGTTTTGCATAGTAACGAGCATCCTCAAACATCAGATTGCTTTCACCTTGATACCAGATAAATCCTTTCATCGCAAAAGGCGCCAGTGGACGGATCATCGCTTCATACATTTCTCCGGCAACAGCATGCTCAATTTTCGTTTCCCCATTTCGGGTTTCCTGTTTAAAAGTGCTGGAGTTTTGATAGGCTTCCAAGGGTGTCCAGGGCTCTATCCTACTACCTCCCCAAGATGAACTGATCAATCCCACGGGAACGTTCAGCTGTTGTTGCAGGGTCTTTCCAAAGAAATAACCCGGAGCCGAAAATTGCGCGAGGGAATTCGGATCCGCTACTTCCCACCCTTTAGTTTCCACATCGTCCTGCTGCCCTTTCTTTTTGGCAACAAGGAATAACCGAATTTTCGGATTTCCAGGTTGTCGCAATTCTTCCTCAGCCCGATCAACTCCAACAGCAGGCTTCTTATACCCCTTATGTAACTGCATCGTATACTCCATATTAGACTGCCCCGAACATAGCCAAACTTCACCCACAACAACATTTTTCAGCAAAATGGTATTATCTCCCTTTACTTCCATAGTAAATGCATCAAAACTTGCTTTTTGAGCAGTAAAGGTAACACGCCATGCTCCTTTTTGATCGGCCACTGTTTTCCTTATCAAACCTTTCAATCTGACTTCAATCTTCTCCTGAGGATCCGCATGCCCCCATACCACCACTGGTTTTCCTTGCTGAAGGACCATATTCGACCCAAAAACATGTGGTAATGTGACTTTAGCTTGTGTGCTGAACGCAATACCTGCCAAAATAAAGGAAAAGAGGATTTTCTTCATGCTATTTTTATTGAATTGTCTATTCTTAAAACCAAGAGGAACGTTCAATCAGCGGCTTGGCATAGAAAAACCGTCATGACTATCCCTTAAATAATATTTATCTATGTCTGCATATATTCAGATTCAGTGCCGAACTCATGCAATGAAATTAAGCATCTATTTATCGATATGCAACCTGTACTTCACTGTTTCACCCTATAGCATAATACGATAGCCTGTCAATAATTAACAAGGCTATCAGTTTGCTTTTAACAGATTTGATAAAACCGTTTGATTTATCGTAAAAGCTGTTCCATGACGTACTCCCTTCGGAAAGCTCACCCGATCGGAGACATCTTCCCAGTTGATGCCGTCTTTGCTTCGTACAGCTCCATATTTGTGGTCGCGGTATTTATCAAAATATACATAGATATACTCCCCAACCTGCAGCGGAGCAGGCCCCTCCGCCCAATAATTTCCTGTAATCGGCTTAGAGACAGTCGTCGGAAATCCTTTCGCTAAACGCTTTGTTGTTGTGATCCGAATATTTTTCTCAGGTGGGTTAGAATTTTCATTTTTCAACACCATCATGTATTCCTTATTGCCTTTTTGTATAATAGCCGCATCGATGACACTAAATTCGGGATCAAAATATAACTTGGTTTTTGAAAAACGTTTAAAATCCTTTGTCGTGACGTTATACATCCGATGGTTTAAGCCTTTCTCACTGTCGCTGGTCTGTACCTCTTTATGTCGACCAGGGATCGTCGTGGCCCAAATGATATAATATTCCTTCGTCGCCTTGTCGTAAAAAAGCTCTGGAGCCCATGCATTTTTCGCATCAGGTTCATCTACCATGACTGGAATTTCTTTTTGTTCGGTCCAATGTACAAGATCTTTGGAAGAAGAATATCCGATAATTTTATCCCACCAACCCGTTGTCCATACAAGGTGAAAGGTGCCATCAGGGCCTTGGCAAATACTGGGATCACGCATCAGCCTATCTTTTCCCACCGTTGGTATTAAGAAAGGTTTTCCCTGATTCAAGGGTTCCCATTTCAGACCATCCAAACTATAAGCAAGATGCAGTCCGTCAGCACCATTACCTATAAAATAAGAGAAAAGGTAGACAGAAGATTGTGCCTTAACGAGGCAAGTTAAAATAACGAGGAGCGTGACTAGAAATTGTTTTTTCATTTTTATAATCTTATGAATAAGTCTATAACGAGTTTCCATTATAGAGCAGGAAACGAATACTTTAATCCAAATATAGTGTTACTTCATCGACCACTACGCCCTCATCAAGCGCTTTGATACGCAATATGTCCTGTTGCAATGAAGCTATCTTAAATTTAATCGTTCGAATGGCCTGGTTGCGCAAGACATTCTCTTTCCACTCCTCACTTCGTCCAATTGTTTTATAAGAAATGGCAGGCGAACGCTGTTGCCCCAAAGAAACTTCAAAACGCAAATCATCTGAAGAGACCGGGTGTGTAGGCAGTAAGTGGATGACAACGGTAACAGAATCGCCCTTGAGCCCTTTGAGCGGATAACTGGCTTCTACATCCAATGGGATAGCTCCGGCCTGCCCTTCATACCCCAAACCTTCATATCCTATTGAGCCTTTTAGATCTCTACCAGGAATCCGCTTGACGGGCTGATCATTATTGGCCAGTGGAGCAACTGCTTTCTCTTCTATAATCTTATCGAAAACGGCAAGGTTTCTGGGTTTATAATCTATTATCCCCTTCCACTTTCCTTTATTCAAGGCATTGTATTGCGCAGTTAAGGAAACGATTTTATCATACGCATCGTGGCTTTTTTGCCATTCAGCTTTGCCATGACGTGCCAACTGCGCATAAAGGTGCTTTTCATTCATCTTTGCCGCTGCAACAACCGGATACAGCACTAATTCAAAATATGCATCCTTGCGATCCAACGGGATTGAAGCCTCAATTGCGGTGGCTGCATCTTGAATATGTTTATACTGCACCAATCGCTTTTTAATCTGCTGTTCGGACCAAGGTAGGTCTTTCACAATTTTATAGGCTGGATCTTTTTCTTCCGTACGTGTATTTCCCATAAACTCAGGTTTTCGAATATGAGCCAACCGATAATGTTCCTGCATAATCGGCACGATCTTCTTCGCCAAACGATGTCCAAATTCCCGTTGCAAAAATTGATTCAGATGCTGGTAGATGCCTATTTTTTTTACCCGGTCCATATCCCAGGCCATGTCCATCAGGAGTTCAATCTGATATTCAGCAGGCTTAATATCCCCAACATTGACAATCCACATTTTTTTAACATCATGTTGATAAGCTGTATTAAGCTGCTGGTAAATCAGCGCCGGACTCATGGTCGACAACCAAAGATAATCATGTGGTCGTCCCCAATAGGAGACATGATAATACAGTCCATTACCACCCGATCTTTTTCTTTCTATCGGATTTGGGAAGTGGGTGATATAACCATAATTATCGTCACACCACATCAGTGTTGTATAGTCAGGAAGATCCATACCGGCCCTATACACGTCCAATACCTCTTTATAAGGTATAACAACCTGAGGAATCTGCGCGGGGTCTGCATTGACATATTTTTTCAACAGATCCGTTTGATCTTTAATGACCTTATTGATCGCATCTTTATAAGCTGCAGTTGTTTTGACGCCTTCCATTGCTCCATCATGTTTCCCACGCATACCCAGTGTAAATATGTTATGGGATTGCCCCAGTGTTTTGAGTCGATTGGACCAATAATCAACAATCTCATTTTTATTTGTCAAATAATTATAGGGCCCCCGACCTACGATATCCCATTCCGTCGCACTGTTTCGAGCGAGGGGTTCACAATGAGATGAGCCGATATATATTCCATATTTTTCGGCCATTTCGCGATTTCCCCGGACAAAATAGAAAGGAACAGTTACTTCATGCATTGCTGGCCAAATTGAATTAGCCCGCAGCCTTAATAACAGCTCAAAAATACGTGCATAGGTCTTAGGCCCTATCGTCGCCATTTTTTTTGTTTTGGATGGATCAATTCCTGCATCTAACTTTGCTTCGGGTTCATAGGTTTTGCTGCTCCAAGGTGTCAATCCCCAGTCCTCATCATTTAAAAAAATTCCCCGGAATTGCACTTTAGGAAATTGCTTGTCTTCAAAATCGACGGGCAGAGAAATTGTTGATTTTTTAAGGGGAACCACATCTGCCCACCAACTCCATGGAGAAACTCCCAATTTTCTAGAAATTTCCATCACTCCATATGCCGTACCTCTAGCATCAGATCCTATCACTAAAAGTGTCGGCACTTTTTCTATCGGAATCACCTTCAAACAAAACATTTCCCATTGACCTTCCATTTCAGGAAGACGGATATGATAATCTTTTATCAATTTGCCAATTATTGGATCATGCAATTCTCCAACGATAATCGCCCCAGGATCAGCATTGTCGATTCGTTTAAATGCAGATTGACCAACTTGTTGTGCATCTGCATCCAAAAGTTCCAAAGCGGTTTCAATGATAGGATTTCTTCCACCATAATAAACATCCGCAGCCCGATTATTTTTGATCAGATTGAAGCCTGAGCCGGCAAACAAGGGCCCAATTGTCAAACAGAGGTTTATAAAAACTAAAATAGACTTCTTCTGCAAAGCTGGATATATCATATGAATTGAATGAGGCTATTTTGCACCCGACTGAATTCGGATCACAGTTAACGAATAGGGCGGTAATTGTTGATTTTTAAGCTTGTCAACGGACACGGTCTTTTCTTCGGGTTTTGCCGTTTTACTGTCCAATTTCCCCGCCAACTGAGCGACAAGAGCTGTATCACCCTTCAAATGGAGTTGATCCAATTCCAATTGTATATTGACCGCAACTGGCAAAATATTAACCAGTTTTACAATGAGCGATTGATCTTTCGGATCTTTAACAATAGAAAATGCCATACGCTTATGTACCTCAACGTCAGCATTGGCATAAACTGCTTCTACTGGAATATATTCGGTTCCGTTATTACGCCCAAATAATTGCTGTACATAATAGGATGGTGTTAAATTTATATCGGTATTGCAGAAATAAATAAGATCGGGGCGCCATTGCGTATAGCCATCTTTGGCTAACAATGGCGCATAAGAAGCCATCTTAACTACGTCACCATTTCTTTCCAATGCCGTGAGATATGCCGCTTCAGCCAATGCAACTTCCAAGGTACTCGCCCGTCCATGAATATGGGCAGCGTATTCGCCCAAATACACCTGTGATTTGCTGCGATCATATTTATCATAGAAGTCTTGATTATGAATAAACCAGCCCGGTGTCTGATAATAGTGTTCGTCCATAATGGGTACATTCAATTTATCGGCAATTTTCCAACCTTCTACATAGTCTGTTCCCTCAAAAAATGGCCCTGCCGTTCCAATGACCTGTATTTCGGGATATTTTGCACGGATAGCGTTATAGATCATGGTAAAACGCTCCTCAAAAACATTCGATATTAAATCTTCGTTACCAACACCAATGTATTTTAGATGAAATGGCTTGGGGTGCCCCGCGGCAGCTCGTACCTTTCCCCAGGTACTATTTTTATCGCCATTGGCCCATTCAATCAGATTCAGTACTTCCTGGATATAGTCATCCATATCTTCCATTGGGATACCACATTGTTGTCCACCCAATGGATGACCATGAGCACCCGAATTTTGGCAGGGTACACCGGCCGCCACTACTGGAACAGCATAGGCACCTATGTCTTCACAAAATTGAAAATACTCGTAATACCCCAAGCCCACGGTTTGATGATATCCCCACAAGTTACGCTGTGGCATACGGCTTTCCAACGGCCCTACAGTATTAGACCAATGGTAGATATTTTCAATTCCATCCCCATGTGCTAAACAGCCACCCGGGAAACGGACAAAACGGGGATTCAATGCAGCTATAGCCTCGGCCAGATCCTTCCGTAATCCATTTTTTCGTCCTTTAAATGTATGCTGAGGGAATAAAGAAATCAGATCCAGATCCAATTGTTGTCGGTCTGTAAATACAAATTCCAATACGGCATCCTTACAAGTGGCATTAGATGTCAATACCAATTGATATTTTTTCCAGTTTTTACCGTCAACAATTACGGATTTCTCATCGAGGATTTTTCCGTCTTTTGTACTTATCCGGATCTTTAGTTTAGGTACTTTACCAACAGTGCCCCTTCCGAAAAACGAAAGATCATAGCGTTCGTTCTTATTCAAGGCAATGCCATCGTAGCCTATATTTCTGAGGATGCCTTCACCCTGCAATCTCGCATAATGTTTATTATTAGGATGAATTGGATTGATGCTGTCAATATGAAATTGTCCCGAGCCATCCATACGCCAAGCAGTTTTCGCGTTCCAATTTTTATCATGGCCTTGTTTATCGCTCAATTTATATTCAAAGTCTCTATTTTGAATCAATTCCGCATAAAGGCCTCCGTCTGCGGCATAATTAATATCTTCAAAAAAAACACCCACCAACATATCACTGATGGACTTGGTTTGCCCAACCTTCGGCGTTAATTTGACATCCAATGGCTTTAGGCCAGGGAAGCGGGCGTCATCGTCAACGCTTCGTTCGGACCATTGTTTTTGCTTAAGCAGCGCGAGATCATAATGCTTGATTAATTCTTTGATAACAGACCATGAAACTTTCAACTTGGTTCCACGTAAACTTTCGCCATTTATGGAGATATTCTCACGAGTCAATAAACTGTTTTTTACAAAAGATACCACTGATTTATCCAAATCATTTAAAGCAACAAAATAATCTTGTCTGCCCCAATTGAAAAAATCGGATGTAAAAGTATATGCATAAGGACCGTCACTTTCAGGACTTAATTGCCACGCACAAGACCAGCCGCCTCCGGTTCGAGGAAACAATACAGGATTTATCATCCGTTTTTCTGATCCCCAGCGTCCATAATCTGACTTTACAAAGGCAAGTTCTGTCCCGATGGAGTTCCATTGCTTACCATCCAAACTCCAGGCATATAATAGCCCTTCTCTGCCAGCATTCTTTTCTTTCGCATAAGCAAAAAAATAAGCCGAATCCGGTTCAGAAGTCCCGCTGCTATAGGCATATGCAGGGGTAGTGAAAATCCAAAATAGACAAAAAAAGCAGATCGCTTTTGCTAGGAAAAAATAATCGGCTCTTGGCTGAAAGATAGCTTGTTTCATTGGTTATAATTAATCAGAAGTACACATAAATGTAAAAATTACATTTATAAAACACAAATGGCATTATCAAAAGATTGCACTGTCATTGACATGTTACGATTCTATCCACCTCCCGTAATCAGCACTCGATTTGCATGAGGCCTTTACGGAGCAGAGCAAATATCGATTACTGTTAACAAGGAGTATCTGCTTACAATGATATCAAAGAGTTTCGAATTCACTATCCTGCTGTCTCATGGTCAACATCAAAGAAAAAGGTCTGCACAAAGCAGACCTTTAACCATTAAATCAATAATCCAAACGTATATCAGGTTTACCGCAATTTAAAAGGTAAGTACCAATTGTTCATATCCATTAACTTGCTACGTACTGCTCCAGCTTTCGGGTTATTTGCTTTCAGCAATTTCTCATAGACTTTATCGGCTAGGAAAGCGGGGTCATGACGGCGTTTTGCTATACGCATCAGATCTGACCAACGTTCGCCTTCGAAGGCTAACTCAAGAGCAGATTCTTCGACAATCTTATCCTCCAGATCAGCTTGCGGTACATTAAAAGCGGTCATCATGCTTCCGTAACCACTTACTGTACCCGGACCATATTCAATGCCTGAGAATTGCCAACGCGGCATGGTAGCCCGTCCACGGATTCCCGAATTCCGATACCAAACCCCACGTACGATACTCGCATTGTCGCGTGCATCAAAATAATAGGGCGAGGATTCGGCAAAAGTGGTCCGATTCGTCCCAAATCCTTCATAAGTTATTTCGGATTCCAATTCAAAAAAATTGCCAGGTATAATACCACCGTCTTTCGTAAAAGCGCCATAATAGAAGGTACTGATTAGCCCCCAGTTTGCCAATGCATAAGCCAAGCGTCCCTGACCATCACGATTAGCAGCTTCTGCAAAGCGAAGATGCGCCCCTGCGGCTCGATTGATATTCCAACGACCGCCTTTATTTAACAAGCTCAATAAATCCCCTGAATTATCCGTAAATTTTGTAATCACAGGATCACCATTTGCAGCAACTTCATAAGATAGCTTACTCCGGGGATCCCAGGGAATACCCGCATTATTGATCTGTGAATTCCATAAATCAATCACCTTTTGAGAGGGCTTAAGTGCATAGTTACCTGACTTAGAAAATAAATCTATAAAAGGATTTCCAGGAGCAAAAGAGTTATGGTATGGAATAGACCAGTTCCATTCGGAATTCCATTCCCGTACCGTGTTCGATAGCGCAAACATACTTCGCCACCCGGCTGTTAAGGAATTTACCAAAGATGACCCCTCCTGGGCTCTTGCAAAACTCACATTAAAGTAGCTCCAGCCAATACGGTTGAAATTGAACAGATAATCAATATTACTGTTATTGTCTTCAGCAGACAGCAATCGCTTATAACTCTTTGCCGCTTCATAGTAGTTTCCTTTCCAAAGATAAAGTTCGCCCAGGACATGAGCCTTGCTGATAAACACCTTCTGTGTGCTCGCTCCATCTGTCGTAAAAACCAATGTGCTACCTGTTGGGTAGGCATACGGATCCTGATAAGGCAGGTCTTTTGTGTCACTAATGAGAGAATCAACCAAATTATCGAAAGTTGTTTTCGGATAGTTCTCCAAACTTTTAATCTCGTCAACACTTTCAATGGTATTTTTGACATAGGGGACATTTCCAAAGTGAATCCCTAATTGTAAATACAACCATGCACGTAGCATAGCGAGGTCAGAATAACGCTGATTGAATTCGGTATTGCTCAGCTTCCCCTGCCGCTCCATCACCTTGAAGTTCTTCAAGGCATCATTACAATTGAAGATAATTTTATAAAAAGCAGATGGATCGGCATATGGATTATCTTCTGCTACTTCATGATTGGAAACTTGCTGCAAATAGGGATTTGCATTTTGTGTGACGTCCATGAGATCGGCCCTTAATTCGTTCAGGACAATATAACGTTCACCTAATCCTGCTACTTGTCCATAAATCCCAAGCACTACCGCATCAGCATCGGCAAGCGTATTGTACATTTTTGAACTGTCCAATTTATCCTCGGGCGAGAAATCCAAAGCTTTCTTACAAGATGTAAAAGAGAGGCTACAGGCCAATAAGGCCCAGAGTGAATATTTCGAATATTTTCTGTATGTGATAAACATAGTATATTAAATTTTTATAAACCGATCCTCAATCCCAGCTGCACAGAGCGAACAATGGGTTCCAACGTCACATCAATCCCCTGATGAAAAACATCAGCAGACTGTGCAAATTCAGGATCATAACCTAAATACTTACTAAAAGTCAACACGTTATTGGCAGTACCATATAGACGGACATATTTGATGATACGTTTATTTACTGGAATACCGTACTCAACGGAAAGCTGACGAAGCCGAACATATGAACCATCTTCTATCCATCGATTTGAAAATCGACTATTTCCCATTGGATCGTTGAGTGCAACGCGAGGCACATCAGTTTCCTGGCCTTCCGCCCGCCATCTATTTTGTAATAGTTCTGTCTGGTTATAAAATGTACTTCCCGACTCTAGTTGTGCCCGTGTATAGTTATAAATGTCATTGCCTACGCTGAATGTCACCAATGCACCGAATTTCCAATTTTTATAGGTCAGGCTGTTATTCAATCCGCCCACCAAATCTGGATTGGGATCCCCTATGATCATTCGATCACCATCATCAATGATCTTGTCGCCGTTACGATCGGTAAACTTCCCATCTCCTGCCTGGAAAGGTATTTTATGACCTGTTGCATCTAAAATTGCTAGTCCAGAAGCGGCAGCTTCGGCACTGGTACGATAGACACCGTTGAACTGGTACCCATAAAAGGCATTGGGGGCGCCACCTTTCTCGCTCACAAAAGTTCCACCGGCATATTGTGTATAGGATGTTTCGGGGAGATCTGTGATCGTACTTTTATAGTGACTTAGTGTCAATGAGGCATCCCATTTGACCGGACCGGTCAGAATACGTCCAAACAAGGAGAAGTCAATACCGCGCGTACGCATTGAACCATTATTATAGAGGTAGTAACTAATTCCCGAAACAGTATTCCCCGAATTATAAGCCAGCATATCACTTGTCCTATTTTGATAGATATCAACGCCTAAATTGATGCGTTCATTCAACAACGAAAGATCTGTCCCAACGTTTATTTTTTCTACTTTCTCCCATTTTAGATAAGGATTGGCAACACCATCGCGCACAAGTCCCTGGACACCTAAGAAGTTCTGGGAGATATAATTCTGCCGCGCATCATAATTTCCAATATCATCATTGCCTGTAATTCCATAACTCGCCCGAAGTTTCCATAATGAAATCGTACTATTTCCTTTTAAAAAATCCTCATTGGACAATAACCATGCAGCTCCAACTGCCGGGAATACGGCATATACCTTATCTGCAAGCTTTAAGCCTCCTTTTGCTTTTTCTCCAAAACGGGAAGATCCATCCATCGATATGGATGCATTTAAGATATAAGTATTCTTCCAGCTAAAATTACCCATAGCATAGGCCGTCATATTTGCCCATTTACCGATATGCCCTCCATAAACCCGAGATGCCGGTGTTGAGTTACCAATACTGACCAACTGATCGGTCGCCGAATTATAGCCTAGTGCATAGTCTTGTTCCGAATCATGCTTGTGGTACCGGACTCCACCAATAGCTTCCACTCGGCCCTGAGTTCCTAGATCCTGATTATATTGCAGACGCAAATCATTTGAAATCGAATAATAACGTGCCACCTGCGTACCGAGACGACTATAAACTTCCATATTATTTACCGTGTCCTTTGCGACTCCTTTTTTAGGAATAAAGAAATCCTCTTGCGCTTTATCATAGGTTACGGTAGACAGGTTACTTAACTTAAAATTTGTATTGAATGCATAGTTGAACACCAAAGAACCTAAAAACCGATAGGCCTTTTTATTATTAATCCCATTTTGTGTGATTTGCATCGGATTGGAATAGCCGAAATAATCAGCTTCAGCATAATTCGGTGAAATGCTGCCGTCTGGAGCAATATCATGCGTATTTAAAAATGGAGACTTAATCAGCGAAAGAAACAAAGGGTTGGTCTTTGGTGATAAGCCCTGATCCTTCAAGCTTTGCTGTCCATAACCCATGGAGATATTGGTCTGAGCAGTTAATTTTTTGGTCAGGTTCATGTCGCCGTTAAAACGTGCCGTATAGCGATTTTGCTTCGTGTTATCCAAAACCCCCTGTTCATTGTTATAACCTACCGACAAGGCATACCGTGCTATATTATCTCCCCCTGTAACCCGAAGAAAATAATTCTGGTCGACCGTATTATTAAGCACATCTTTCTGCCAATCCGTTTCATTATGATATTTCGCATATTCTTCGAATTTTGAATTATCATTATTGAAGGGCATATTCGCAATTTCCTCACCACTGTACGTACTCGTTGCTAACAAATCATTCAAATAACTTCGGTAAGCATAAGACTTCATGACGGGAATACGTTGCGGACGGAAATTATATCCCGTTGTTGCCTGCAAATCGATCTGTGTAGCCAACTCTTTTGAATGGTTTGTATTAATGACCACGACTCCATTGGAGGATTTGGCTCCATAAATATTAGCAGATACAGCATCTTTCAATACCGTAATATCTTGAATGTCGCGCACATCAATATGCTGCAATGCATTATTGAGATGTCCTGTCGTTATAGAAGGACTCAAATGCTCCGCATTATACACAATACCGTCTACAATATATAAGGGCTGATTATTGGAATACAGCGATTGCAAGCCGCGAATGTTGAGATTTCCGCCAATAGAAGGTGTTCCTGAATGGCGGGTTACTTGTACTCCGGCTAGCTTGCCCTGTAGATAGCTAACGACCGTCTCAGAATTCTGTTCCCAGGCATTGAGTTCCAATTTATCGACTGCGCCAGTATTGTTTAAAACTCCATTATCACCAAATACTGTCTCTGTTTTTTTATAGAAAGAACGATACCCTTCAGGGTACAGGACCACTTTCATTGATTTATCCAGCAGTACCGGTACCTGCTTAGCTATATATCCATCCAAAGAAACTTCAACAATTGCATTGGAAACCGGTAGCTCCAAGCGGAAATTTCCTTTACTATCCGTCAATTTTGCAACGTTACTGCCGTAAGTTATACGAGCACCTGCGATGGGTTTATTGGTTTGGCTGTCATAGACAGTACCTTTAACCGAATAAGCAGAAGTAACTTGTCCTTGTTGTTGTATATTGCGGGCGACAGTATCTTGTTGCGCCCAACTGCTGTGCGCTCCCAAAGTGGAAATAAACAAGATAATACCCAATTTATAATTTATGTTGATCGAACTCATTTCGTTTTGCTTAGTTATTGAATAATCGGGACGAATCGGAGATATTCTAAAATAATAGGACCAGTACCATTGCTCATAACAAGCAAAGGCAGATTCCCATATTGGTCTTGCGTCACCTCACCTAAATAAACTTCTCCGTGATTGAGCGGCTGTACATCAAATGTCATTCGCGTATCGTTTGCACCCAAGTTATTGACGACTGAACGTTTGTATAAATCCACCTCATTCACCGAGATAAGTTTCGGATCAAAAAAGTAGACATATTGGATAAACGCTGCTGTTTGCGGATCACCAGCCAATCCCATAATTGCTCGTCCGTATACTTTATATTTAGCGACGTTCATACCTGTAGCGCGATACTTTACATAAAAGGAAGTAACTTTATGATCATATACTTCAATGTCATTGTATAAATTTCCTTCATTATCTCGCTTTTCCCTGAAAAAGGTATTTGATCGCTTATCCGTTTGCTTGTAACCGATGGGCCTTGCCCCCAATACCTTGATTTCCTTGATCTGATCCGCTAGTGCAAACTCAAGTCGCTTCACACGATAAACAACTCCATTACTGGCCTTTGTCCGCGAGATAATATTTGTGGGGTCAAGACTAAATTTTGTTCCCGCTATTGAAATCAGATTATTTGTAAGTTGATCCGTTGCCAATTCCCCCTCTACAATAAAATCGCGCAACAAAGCCTTTTTAGCAAAAAACGTAGTCGTACTGTCGGGACGGAGCGTATTCCCTTCCTCATAGGCTGTCGTATAGAAAGGTCTTAACTTAGCATACTCGGTCTCAAAATTTTCGTCGTCTACGACGAAATAGGTGTGTTTCTTATTTTCAGTCGTCATATTGCGACGTACTTCCGTATACCATACCGGACTATACCTGTAATATATAATATCACCCTCTGTGGACACTGTATCAAAGGAATTTACAGCCTCAATTTGCTTGGTGTCGGCAAAAAAGGTGCGTACTAGATTAAATATATTCTGAAGAGGCTTTAGGGGACGACCTACCACATGGTACAGTCCATTGCTCGCCACCAGATTCCCCTGAAGAGGTTCAACACCGTCAAATGCGCCATGCGTAAACTCCACATATTTATTGCGAAAGTTTAATGCCTTTACGGTATCAGCTCCTGAATTCACATTATAGACCGAATTGATAATATGGTAGCCTACAAAACTCCTGATCACCGCAGTATCGGAAAAATTATATTGATCCTGTACAGCAGCAATGGCATCATTAGTTGGTACAATCAAGGTATAATTTTTCGATGCTTTCAACGATTCACCATAGCCCGATTTATTGAGTAGGTCCATAAAAGTTGAAAACTCAGCATGCTCGGAAATAATGGTGTACAAGTTTTTTTGAGCATCGGCATCACCTCCTCCAAAATGATCCTCCCAATTTTTGGAACAAGCAGACAATAAACACATGCCCAATACGACTAGGTAAATTTTATAAATTATAGCTTTCATAATTGTGTATCCTGTTATTTTGGTCTATAAAAAAGTTCACCTGAAATCTGATGAAATCTAGGGTAGTTCTGCTCAAGATCATCTGCGGGGATAAATTGGATCATATCCAGATAGACGGTATTGCTACCACACTTCTTATCTTTGATCGCTTCAAAACGGATGACATGTCGATCAGTCGTCTCGACATTGATAATACCGGCCAAACGGCCAACATTCAATGGCGCTTCACTACCCGATTTTGCCTTGAGTCCACCGGTAATATTATTTGCATTGTAATCGCCTACTGTTGCCATGTAACGTTTGTAACCCTGTGCCAGCATCAGATTATCCGCATTTGCATTCGCGAGGTCGCTAACGCCCGAAGCGGTCAGACTTTGATTCAATATGATCGTATTGGGCAGGATTTGTTCATCCCCTTTTCCAGGATTAAACGTCGCCTGAATCTCTGGGGCATCGCCATGCTGGGCATAACAGATCCAGACTTTATACCGTCCTTTTACGAGATATGGCGTCTTAAATTCAATCCATTTTGCCCGCGCACTATTGTTCGCGCAAAGCGACAGACTTAAGAGGTCTCCATTTGCATAAGGGCGCTTCGTTTCTAAGGCTTTATAATAGTAATATCCGTTCGTACCAATGGTCGAAACCGTCAAACTATTAAAGGCAAAAGAATTGGCAATGGTCGCACCATTTGCCACCAATGCCTTGGAACTATTAAAATAGGCGCTTCCCAGAGCATTGACTAATTCGGGAGAGGTCGCTATATCAAAATACACGGGCACCTGCTGGCGGACCTTAATCTTAAATGGCTGTTTCGCTTCATGCAGCACACCATTGGACGCCAATACATCGCTTTGTGATCTGTTGATTTCAGCACCCGCTTCATGAACCCCATTAAACACGTCATCATTCAATAAGATCTGCGCACCTAATAATTTGGTTGAAATAATCTCTTTTGGAGCCAAAGTATAGATCGTATTTGCGGCAACGATGTCTTCCAAGAATTTGATATCGTTGCTTAAATGGTAGGCCACATATAACCACAAACTATCCTTATGGCTTTTTACATCACCAGTCTGTGAATAGGCTGCTTTCATATCCGCATAACTTTTGATTCCCTGTAGCTGCAAAACGGAGTCTGACTCAACAATAGCGGTCTGAAAACGTTTAGCATCCGCCACAGCTACACCGCGTTGATAATATAAAGTATCATAAAACCCAGTCTCTTTTAAAGCCTCGGCAAAAATGGAATAACGAGGATTATTGCCTATCAATTCAGCAAGACTCTGTGCTGGTGGAACTAATACTTTATTTATGGAATGAATAATGCCGTTACCACAGCTAATATTGGATCTAATAATTTTTGCCGATTTATTAATTCGGTAAATCCCATTTTGCACATCTGTGTATAAATATTCGCCTAATAAGCTCGCTGTTTTGATTTTCCCATCTGTAAAACGTGTGCTGCCTACCGTATCCCTAACCACGTGATATTTGACAAAATCCAATAGCTGCGCATCTGTAAAATCATTCAATCCTGTTTTTCCATTATCTTTGATCCAGGCATTAATACTCTCATTATTGGGAGCAAACAATGTGTAGGTACCATAAGCACCTAGATAGCCCGCCGTTTTCGAGCGGTATAAGATTTCGGTCAATAAGGAATAATCAGTTTCATGTGCTTCCAAATAACCTGTAATATTCATTTCATCTGAAGTTGAAATTCGATATTTCTCTTTTTGACAGGAAAATATAAGCGCAACAGATAGGACAAACCATGTCCCTATCAGCCAATATTGTTTTCTAAAATTTCTTTTCATAACGATCTATTTTAGGTAAAATGGGTTTTGCTTCAACTGTTTGTCTTTGAAGAGTTCCGTTTCCAAAATGGGAAGATAATGGCTGTCCACATCGCGCACTTTATTAATTGCCGATTGGCGTACATTAGCGTCTACAACTTTCGTTACAAGATCTACTAGCACATTGATGTTCGCATAATTATCTTTCTTTGCCAAGCGCAAAAGGTCAAACCAACGTTTACCTTCAAAAGTAAGTTCACGTGCACGCTCAGCGAAGACGAAAAGGATGATTCCTTCTAAATCTGTCGCTTCAATATTCGGATCCGTAGCTCTTATGGCTTTACGCTTGGTTCGCAAATCCTCCAGAAGTGCCAATGCTTCCGTCCCTCGCCCAAGCTCTGCCAGAGCTTCAGCACGCATCAACATGACGTCAGATACGCGGTAGAGCTGAAAATTGTAGTAGTCAGGGGATTCCGTACCGTATTTTCTCAGATCTCCCGACATACCATACAGAATTCCTTCTCCACGACTATCGAATAAATCTATATCTGTCCCTTCGTTGGAGGGAAAAATCTCATTATTCAAGATATCCACATTGGCTGTGAATGGTCTACGTGCAGTCACGCCAATATTATACATCGGATTTTCACTGGAGTTTTTATGGCTCAACTCCCAAATCGTTTCCATCGTGCCACCATCAAAAATTTCGGGTAGTGCTGCGCCAATTAAACTATATCGTCCAGTTTCTAAAATTTTTGTGGTCTGCTCTTCCACTTTATCGTATTGTTCCAGCCACAGATATACATCGGCCAACATCGCTCGTACCGCGGGTCTTGTCACCCGACCGGTATTTGTCGCATTGTAACCCGAAGTATTGACATGGTATTCGGGTATCCAATCCAAAGCCTGCAAGAGATCTTTCTCGATTTGCTTGAGCACTTCATCGCCAGTGGACTGCCCTACAGAAACAATATCGGTGTCTTTGGAGGTGCCTTTTAATTTTAAAGGGATATCTCGAAAAGTGCGAACTAAATAGAAATACAAAAAGCTGCGGACAGCTAAAGCTTCCCCCAAATCTGTATTGTATTCGGCCTCTGTAAAGGTAGGATCTGCTTGCTTTGCCTGACCTGCATAATCAATCAGCAGATTACAATTATTTATCGCGGTATAAATAGCACTCCAGTCCGCAATTACATTTGTACTTAAAATATTGTAATTTTTTACCAGGCGATTGTCGTCTGTCGCATAACTTGTCAACCCAACTAGATCGGCCCTAAGTTCGCCCCACGTGAACAATTGCTGTTCAACAGGTCCTGAATTAAGGGAAGAATAGATACCGATTAAGGCGGCATGGACATCCTCCTTTGTTTTCCAAAATTCTGCACGGGTTATTCCATCCTGCGGCTGTAAATCCAGCCATTTATTACAAGAATTGAGTAAAATGCTTCCCGCAGCAACTAAACTCCATAAAATTGTTCTTTTCATAACCTTGTTTTAAAAACGTGCTGTAATACCTAGTGTGACTGTTTTTAATGGCGGTGTCATTGAATTATCCATTAACACCGTAAATGCATCCTTTAACTTTACGGCAACATCAGGGTCTTGACCGGTATACTTCGTCAGCGTAAATATGTTTTCTACGGTCAAATAAGCGCCAAGCCCCTCGATGTGAAACCGCTGCAAGAACTCTTTCGCAAAGTCATACTTTAAGGTGACTGTACGCAAACGTAAAAAAGAAGCGTCCTCGACATAGCGGCTGGATCCCAAAGAATTATATCCGGTTCCAAACAATGCACGCGGGATATCTGTAATGTCACCATCCTTACGCCATCTGCGCAACACGGCCGTGCTTTGATTGTTATACCCAAGCATATCAGTCGTATTCATTTTGGTTCCATTAATAATTTGAGATCCTTGTCTGTAGTTAAAGAAGGCGCTTAATTTCAAACGTTTATTATATCCCACATTAAATCCAAACCCACCCGTAAGCTTCGGATTACTATTGCCCAAATACACAATATCCTTTTGATCAATCACACCGTCGTGGTTGATATCTTCATACATCGCATCGCCCGCCTGGAATACATAATCTACCGTAGGATAATTAAAACGCATATAAATCGTCTCGCCGTCTGGGCTCACGATGGCATTTCCCTGTGCATCTTTTGCTATGGTAGCTTCCTGATCTTTGTAAACGCCCAAATAGCGAAATCCATAGAAAGATCCATACGGATTATTTTCCTGGAAATAGGTAAAGAATGTTTTATTCTTTAATGATGATCTAGCATTTTCGCGCGGATAAAGCGGTGATATCTCGCGGATCACATTTTGATTGTGTGCAATATTGAACGTAAAACTGACATCCCATTTTTTATTACGAATGGGCACCACGGTAAAATTTGCTTCCCAGCCATCATTATCCATTGTACCAACATTCATAGCCAGTCCACTATATCCAGTATAGGTCGGAATCTGAATATTGTCCATCATCAAATCCGTTGTTCTATTTTTATAAATCTCTCCACCAAACATCAAACGGTAGTCGAACATCTCTACATCCATACCCAAATTCTGCTGTGTCACCGTTTCCCATTTTAAGTCGGACAACTCTATATTTTTTGAATAGACACCGTTTTCATCCAAATAAGCATAATCATTGGTGCTATATACATTGATATAAGTATAATCACGTCGGGGAGCATTACCACTGCGTCCCCAGCTTGCTCTTAGCTTAATATCTTTTATGGCGTTAATATCTTTCAAGAAATTTTCCCTTCCGATCTGCCAAGCGGCGGAGAAAGCAGGAAATAATCCATAACGATTATCAGGACCAAATTTTGAGTTGCCATCACCACGCAGACTTGCGGCAAAAACATACTTTTTGTTGAGCATATAATTTGCCTGGATTAAGGCTCCGATTGATCGCGATTGTGTCGTTACAGATTTAGCGTCGCCGGTCAATGTGCGCGACGCAACACTTGGATCCTGCAGATAGGAAGATGCCGTATTTGTTGAACTGAGCCCTTGGATCGTATACCGATAATCTGATGTTAAAAAGGATAGATTGGCCGTCAGTTGGTGATTGTCGCCCAATGCAGGGGTAAACAAAAGCCGGGTATTTGTACTCAATGAAAATTCATCCAAATCGGAATCCGATGCTTTATTCACCGTATTTTCCGTAAAAGGCCGACCTGTTGCCAACTGAGGTAAAAAGAGTTTGGTTTTGTTGTTTCTAATATTTAACGCCAGTGTACTTACAAATCGCAAGGTATTGGGTATCAATTTATAATCCACATTAAAACGGGTTCCCAAAATATCACCCAACTGTTTACCAATCGCATTTTGAACCATAGAGAGCGGATTATATGTCCCTGGATAAAATCCTTGCGCCGAAGAAGCAGGATTAAATAGATTACCTGTTAGGTTCCCATATTCATCGTATTCCCAAATGGCCTGATTGGGCATCTTTCGATAAGCAATATCCCGTACATTAGCATGATAAAGATTATCATTGTCGACGTGGGTATATGAAACGTCCGACTGAAAGCCGATGCGCTCAGAAACCACATAATCTAGATTGATACGAGCAGATAGGCGATTTAACCCTGTTCCAATGGTCGTTCCTTCTTGATTAAAATAACCTATTGAGGCCAGATAGCGTGCTTTTTCACCGCCACCACGTACCTGGAGATTATGATCTTGAAAATACCCCAACTGTGTAATGGCATCTACCCAGTTGGAATTGTTACTATAATTGTGATATATATAGGTGTTATTCGGGTCGTACTGGAACTGCTGCGCATTGTCTGTCGTTGAAAAGACCCTACCCGCATTATAGAATTCTTCAGACAACAAGGTCGAGTACTGATCGCCATTCAATAGCGGAATAGATTCAGGTTGCTTTGAAATAGATCCTTTGAAAGTGTATCCCAACGTGGGAGCACTAACAGTTCCGCGTTTCGTTGTGATAACCAACACCCCATTTGCTCCACGCGACCCCCAAACAGCAGTTGCAGCAGCATCTTTCAATACCGAGATATCCTGAATATCAGATGGCGCAATATTTAAAAGCTGCCCATACGCATTATCATCAGAAGTTGCAAAGTTGAAATCGTCCGGAATGGTAATATCATAAGGCATTCCGTCAACTACAATAAGCGGGTCAGTTGCTCCATTTAGAGACGACGTACCACGAATCCGGATCTGCATTCCAGCCCCCGGATCGCCCGATACCGTCGTGATATCCACTCCTGGTAACCTTCCCTGCAACGCTTGATCGACAGACACTGATTGCATTTCGGACAGCTCATCCATGCTAATCGTTGAGATCGCTGCTGTATTGCGTTCTTTCGAAATCCCCATACCCGTACCGTCATTGACAGGTTTTGACTTTGAGATAACAACCTCATCAATCACATTATTTGTCGATTCAATCTGTACATTGATTGTTTTCCTATCCCCTACAGCAATCGCACCCGAAGATTTATAACCCGTGTAGGAGACCGCCAGTTTCAAGCCTTGCATTCGAGCTCTAAGACTATAGTTCCCCTCAACATCTGTAGTCGTTCCGACAATTGTGCGGTTATCATTATCTTTTAAGACAACTGTTGCTCCGGCGATGGGTTGTTTTGTTCCCTTTTCTGTTACCTTTCCGGTGAGCAAAGCCGCATTATTTTGCGCGTAAACTCCTCCTCCCCAGAAAGTCATCCATACGATGCACCCTATTAATATCAAATAGTTTATCTGTTTCATCATGTTTTCGGTTAGATTACAGGCCATGCTTTAAATATCCTTTGAGCGAATGTATCAATACGCGCTGTCCAAGTTGATTACTCTGCACGACATCAGCTTCAACGGTTCGGTTAAGATTATCCATCACCTGCAACTTATTAACCTGGTTGACAGCAACCTGTATCGATTGGGCATCCCCGTCTACATTTTTACAAAGCGACTGAAAGAATCCCGTCTTCTTTCCATCGATCGCAAATGAATTGCGCGCAATATGGTATTGGATAAATCGTGTTACCTTATCAATATCCGCTTGCGCCGTAGGAGCTGTAGCGGTTGGCAAATCACCGTTTGCAACTGCATTAGCGATTGCCTCATTATTAGGAATCAACAAAGTATAATTCAATCCGAGTTCTATTCCTTTGACAACTCCATCTGTAGCCGAATAAAGTGTGCTTGCAATGAGATATTTATAAAATGAATTGAATGGAGAGGAGGTCTGATCCGCTCCAATATTTTTAAGATAAAATCCAATATTGGTATTCGATGAAGTCAATCCTCCGTTAAGATAGACCGCAACTCCATTTAATGGCCCCGAAAGGTTATTTCCAATGCTGATTGAATCAATACGGATTTGCTGTGTTTCCGTTGGTCCATCCAAAGTTCCGCTAGAAGACATTTTCATCTGGTTAAACTTTACATACTCACCTGCATAGCTTTCCAATATTCCCTTTCCCGTTAAATCAGGCAAGGGATCGTTTCCTAATGGAATAATATGAGCCATCAGCACCTCTCGCATTTCTGGGGTGCCATTTCCGCCATTAAAACGGATCGGGTCTGAGGTATTATAGGCATCATAGTCAAAGCCCATTTCATATAACTTCTGATCCGATACAAGGATCAACATATAACGAATGGTTGGAATCTTTAAGGTCAAATTCATGCTCATGCGTTCCAATGCGCGACGCATGAAGCTATATTTAGGATCCAATAAAACATTGCCATAGACGGAGTGGAAGACATTGGCCTGTTGACACGCGTCTATACCATAAAATGCACCATTGCTCAATAATTTTGTCTCTTTGATATTGGCCTTTGTCACCTTAGGTAGTTCACCGACAAAGTTTTGCGCTTGGGAGAACTGGGATGGCCACACCTGTGTATTATACAGATGAGAATTTACAAATTCTGTTAAGACAGCAGGATTTGTATAAAAAAGATCTTTTAACGTGGTGCCTTGGGGGTAATACTTTAACAATACACGTTTAGCGTAATTACTTACAGCCTCATTGGTAGGTACCGTGATCGAAAAATTATTGGTTTGGGCATCGTTGGGATCTTCCTTTGCATAATTTTCATTGTTGAGCGCCAAACCAATCCCTGCATATCCTTTAACAAATACAGAATCCTTTTCCCCGGTAAGCACCTCATTCTTCCGTGTTATCTCCGCATTATATGTATAAGAGGCAAAAAAATCCAGAATTGATTTGAATGTGGAGTAACTCGTATTATCGCGGAGGTATTGATCGATACTCTTCTCCGCAATCAAAACTTTATTCACAACATGGATATAGCCATTCTCTGCGGAGATATTGCTTCTTGCAGGATCAATTTCAGCTGATCCAACGTTCAACCCCGTATAGCTGCTGTTAGGATAAAATGACTGATAATCTATAGCCCCCAAACCACGCTGGTTCATGTAAGCATCAAAAAAATAGCTAATGTGTTTATTATTGTTATCCGTAGCTGCATAAGCTACATTAGGGCCGCGATTTGCTGAGACAAACCGTCTAATCTTGCCATTCCCTAAATCCTCTTTTTCAACAAAGTCATAGTATACAGATCGACGCCGAAAAGCAAAACCTTGCTGCCAACCTTTTGCTGAAAAATAATCGTTCAGCTTTTCAAGTCGCTCACCGTCATAAATCATTGAAGAACGCACAATCTTCTCGGCCAGTTTCGCATCGATCTTTGATACATCACTAATACCATTTTCCTTCATAAATTGATCAAAGGCCTGATCAGTGGGTGCAAATACTGTCCAAGAACCCGCAGTCCCGAGTGTATTTTTATAGCCGGACAGTTCAATGCAGCTCAGGTACTTCTTAAAGTCGCCCATTGAATCGAGCTGCTGGTAAATTGGGCTTGCCAGCCATTCGGGTCTACCATAGTAGGCGTCAAAGGCTTCCTTCCTACATGACACTACCGTAATCAATAGTGCAATCCAAAATAGGTTAAATTTGGATGATAACATAGTAAATGTATTAGGTCAATAATTTGGTTAATAATAAATTACGGCAAGTGCTCGTTGAGATACTTCAAATAATACGTTTTATGAAGCGAAAGTTTGTCCTTTTGCGGTTCATAATTGGTGTGACAAATATATGTCTAAAAGACATTTGCACCAACCTGCACTATCCTGTCTAAATGAGCAAATAGAACATAAAAAAGGTCGGACAAATACTGCCCGACCGTAACATTATATCAATACAAATTAATTGCCATCTGGTTTGATAACACTATTGATCAAACTTGGCGGCCAATACCAAGTTTTAAAATCATCTGGTTGCTGCGGATCAAAGTCCTGAAAATCGACGATATGGTCTGCTATCTTCAAGTTGTTTTCTTTAATTCCTGTGAGCACCATTTTAGCGATCTCATAGGCACCATAGGGATTGAAATGGGTATTATCGGCCAAATCATTTTTTTGATTTGGAAAAGTATGCGCAGGATAGTGAACAAATGCTTGTTTAGACTGCTCAACTCCTAATGCCTCGTAAAACAAACTCGTTTTCTGATTAAGATCTATCAAAGGCACCTGAAGTTCTACTGCGACCTTCCGAGCCGCATCGGGAAAATCACCTAATGTCTGCAACAGTTTTCCTTGTCCATCAAATGCTCGTCGTGCTGTGGAGGTTAAGATAACTGGCAGGCCACCTTTTGCCCGAAATTCACGTACAAAATAACGTAAACGATCACTATAGCCCTTATAAGCACCTGCATTTTCTCCTTTTTCCTTTTGATCATTGTGCCCAAATTCAATAAATAAATAATCTCCAGGCTTGGCAACAGAGAGAATTTTTTCCAATCTTTTTGAGGACAAAAACGAACTTAGTGCCAGTCCAGATTCCGCATGATTAGCAATGGCCACACCTGCATCAAAAAATCGAGGAATCATTTGTCCCCAGGACGCCCAGGGCTCATCCTCTTGATTAACTACCGTCGAGTTCCCTGCTAAAAATACAGTCGCGACATTGCTTACCGACTCGATTCGAATGGTCGAAATACAATTTGTTTGCTGGAACTCCAAAGTCAACTTATTATCCCAGTCGAGTTTTTGCAGCTCCCTTGGCTTCTTCAATGCTACAGTTTCGCCAGAAGCAATCTTTGGATCTTTGATATGTACAATAAAGGTCCTATCGAAAGATTTATTAGGTAATACCTCTTGGTTTTCGATCTGCAGCCTCCGGGATTCAGAACGTACGGTACTGCGGTAAGGCTTATCGTTCAAACCCTGATAGGTAATCGTAATTTTATAATTGCCTTCAGGAACTCTTACCGAAAAATAAAATGGCTTTTCGCTGAAAAGGCTTTTGTTCTTTGAATCAATCCTGACATCTTGTTCTGTTGAAAATTCAAAACCATACCCTTGCTTATCCTTATAGGCTTGTGCTTCCCTTAAAGAAATTACAGTCTGGTTTTTCTTAGTACCACCAAAGCGAAATTCCCTGACAATCTGTTCGGCAAATAAAACATGGCAACAGACCTGTATAAAAAATGTGATCGTTAAGATTAATCTCTTCATCTCTAAGTTTTATTAATTTAGGAGACTCAAATATAATTTTTCCAATTGGCCAGACCACCCTGCGCTTACCTGTGCCTCCCTTTCGCCAACAGTTCAGGACAGCTAATCGCCTAATTTTCCGCACCTTTAATCATCATATAATAATTGGTATAATTATTCTTAATTTTAGGTTTTTAATAAAAGGTTTCCTCACCCCCGTTTGGAAACTTTTTATTTTTTAAAACTGGTGGTAACCATATAAATACACTCCTACCGATATATTAGAAAATGACTTCACAGGTACCGACAGCAATGAAAGCGAACAGAAGGTTCTTTCTAGCCAATAACATCAGACACTTTCAAAAAAAATAGGCCAGGCAAAAATCGCCTGACCTCTCACGATAACTAATAAAAAAACTAAATTCTTATTCCTATTATTGAAATTAATGTATTTTTTTGCCTGCCCTAAAATAACGGAGTTCAATAATGTCATTTGGAATAGGCTGCTTATTCCAATGATCGTGAATAACCAGAGCTGCACCAAGTGCCGTAGCTTGTGCCATTGATGCACCAAAAACTTCACTATTTGGAAAAGCTTGCGCTAATAACGTCATATAAATTACATTACGGCTAAATCCACCATCTACAAATATCCGTTGTACACCATTCTTTTGAAGAATCAAAGAAGTCGCTTTTATCTGAGCCTTTACGAGATGCATCATCAAGACATGATACGCCTCAATATGAGTATTGAAATGTGTCAAATCTATCGAAGCAAATGCATCCAATTGGTCCGACACCTCCATCACTTGATATTTTTCAATAATTTCCCAATCGAGGCCAATCTGTTTGAATTTTCCAGTTGACACTTGAAAAAATTGAGCAATACGTTTGACTTGCTCTTCATGCTCATAACCGGCAAATAACCGCGATGCTTTTACAGACCGACCTGTATAGGTCATATACATCAAGCAATCTTGATTCAATTCATCTTTTGTCAAAGATTCTGTATTAAATGGATTGAATGAAATGCACCAAGTCCCCGTTGAAATCAATACAAAAGGTTCATGAAAATTGAGCAGGTAAGGAATCAAAGCCGAAGAACTATCGTGTAGCCCACTTCCAACTAGATAACCACTTCCTGGAAAAGTTGCCCTGAAGAGCTGATCTCCTTGAACGATAGGTGCCATTTTTTGTAAAATGCCTGTATCAAAAACCCACTGATGGTAATTATTTTTCTTAAAATCCCACAATGCTGTATGGCAACCTATACTTGTCATATCGGCATAGGGTTGTCCTGAAATTAAATAACTCAAATATTGTGGAAGATGTAACGCCCATTTGACTTCCTTAAACAGCGCTGGCTTTAATTTAAACAAACGATAGATCTGTAGCCCAGAATTAAGACTTCCCAAACTCGGAGACGAAGTTTCCAATGCGAATCTATCTTTTCCACCATATTGTGCATAGAAAGACTCCAGCAGTTTTTTGGGATATTCCTTTAAATAGTTATATAATGGTGTTAAAGGCCGCCCATCTTTATCAATGTAGACAAAACTCGCCCCATATGAAGTAAAATTAATCGCCTTAATCTCAAACTCACCTTTCCGAAAGACTTCATGTAATGAGTCAAAAACAGACAAACGTAAACTTTCTAAATTTTCACAGCTATCGCCATCTTCATCGGTAGTTTCTAAAAAACGAGCCGACCTCTCAAAAACAATCTGGTAATGCTCATTAAAGAGAAATAATTTCTTATTCGTCTTCCCGACGTCGAATATTGCAACTACTGGTATTGGTTTCCCCTTCATTCTTTTCCCTTGTTACAAACCAGTAGCTACAGAATTTATTCCGCGTTCTTCGATAAGTTTACTTCGTAAGTTTTCTTCGTTGAATAATCGAACTGGATTTAGTGCAGCACCACTTCTTAACCTTGCTTCTGCAACAAGCGGTCTGACATCAGTTCGAAACGCATCTTGCAAGATTTCCTGAGCTTTCACGATATCATTTGTCTGCTGTGCCTGTTTCAATGCTTTGCGATCAACTAACAAAGCCTGTGCATAGGCGATCTTAATCGCTTCAACTGATTGTAACAAATCGACCAAGGGATCTTTCAGGTTATGAGAAGCGTCAATCATCCAACCCAACCCTGTCGCATGGTCTATCCCATTCAAATCCATTCCATCGACCAATTCGTTGAATATCAGAAATAACTGATATGGCTTAATGCTGCCCGCTGTTAGATCGTCGTCAGCGTACTTACTATCGTTAAAATGAAAACCACCAAGCTTGCCCTCCATAAGCAATAGAGAAACAATCTGTTCAATGTTAGCATTGGGTAAATGGTGTCCCAAATCAACCAAAGTATAAGCTTTAGGACCTAATTTATTGGCCAATAGTAAGGATTGCCCCCAGTCTCCAATAGTTGTAGAATAGAAATATGGTTCAAAAGCTTTGTATTCCACAAACAATTTCCAATCGTCTGGTAGGTGCTTATAAATTTCACTTAAGCTAGACAATGTATTTTGAAATGCCTCTCTAAAACTCAACTGCCCTGGAAAAGATGAACCGTCAGCGAGCCAAACTGTAAGAGATTTAGATCCCAAAGCTTTTCCATAATTGATAACTTCAATATTGTGGGCAATAGCCTGTTCACGTACTTTAGGATTGACATGGTGAAGCGAACCAAATTTATAGCTGTATTCTTGTCCAGTCTGATCTTGAAATGTATTGGAATTCACTGCGTCAAATGCAATACCGAGTTTAGATGCCAATGATTTGATTTTTTCTGCATCCGAAGGGATATCCCAAGGTATATGTAAGGAAATAGCACCGCTTGATTTGTTGAGCGCGTGTAATAAGCCTACATCCTCTAACTTTTGTTCCAAAGTTCCGGGCTCACCCGCTCCGGAAAACCGCCCAAATCGAGTACCACCTGTTCCTAATGCCCAGCTTGGGATAGCAATTTGAAATTTCTGGAGTTTGTCCAAGATTTCCTCTGTGTCTGAAATATCTGCCGATACATAGTCAAAAGCTCGTGTATGTTTCTCCGCTAATTGGTTATTGTGCTGATCTATAATTTGTTTATCAAGAATCATAATATTATTGGTTATCGTCTAAAAATTCTTTAGGTGCCGTCTTAATTTTTCCCTTTCTGAACACGACACCTAAAGATATAAAAATTAGCGTACAAACGCCATTGCAACGCCTCCGTCAACGTTTAACACATTCCCAGTAGACTTGCTCAGCAATCCACCCACAAAAGCAAAACATGCATTCGCAATATCTTGTGGAAGGATAATCTCATTTAACAAGGTTCTCTTTGCATAGTATGCAGGAAGTTCCGCAACAGTAATGCCATAGGCTTTAGCACGACCTTCTGCCCAACCCCCAGCCCAGATATTGCTATCTGAAATAACCGCATCGGGATTGACAACGTTTACACGCACTCCCACAGGACCCAATTCTGCTGCACATAAACGGCTCAAATGCAACTGGGCACCTTTTGCGCTTCCATACCCCGTATTGTTTGGTCCGCTAACCAAAGCATTTTTACTGACAATATTGATGATATCGCCACCGATTGCCTGCCCTTTTAATATTGACGTCACTCCTTGCGTAACCAAAAACTGGCCCTTTACCAATACATCGTACAATAAATCCCAATCCTTCTCCGTGTGGTCTTCGATTGTTTTTGAAATCGACAATCCAGCATTATTAACGACGATATCAATACCACCGAATGCTAAAGCCGCATCTTTCAAAGCACCTTTGATAGAATCTGCATTGGTTACATCAAGAATTGTAGCGATGACCGAGTCTGTTCCAAATTCGCCTACAAATTCGGCCTTACTCGATTCCAACCGTTCTGCGTTAATATCATTTAAGACAATCACAGCGCCTTCTTGAGCCATCTTTTTAGCGATTGCTTTTCCAATACCACCACCACTGCCAGTAACCAAAGCAATTTTTCCAGAAAGTGCCTTGGGTTTTGGCATGCGCTGCAACTTTGCTTCTTCTAGCAACCAATACTCAATATCAAATGCCTCTTGACGAGGTAATGCGGTATATTCGCTTACAGCCTCAGCGCCTTTCATTACATTGATTGCATTGGTATAGAATTCCGCTGCCACCCGTGCAGTCTGTTTGTCTTTCGCAAATGCGAACATACCTACACCTGGATACAGAACAATTACCGGGTTTTTATCTCGGACCGCTGGACTGTTTTCATGTTTGCAGTTTTCATAATACTGTGCATACATTTCACGGTACTCTTCAAATAATGGCGTCAATTTCGCTTTGAGCTCTTCAACGTTGTCTAAATCTTCTGATTTATCCAAATTCAACACCAATGGTTGGATTTTGGTCCTCAAGAAGTGGTCCGGGCAACTGGTACCAAGTGGAGCTAAACGTGCTAAATCATTGGAATTGATAAATTCCAATACGCGTTCATCGTCTGTGAAATGCCCTATCATATGGCGCTCACTGGAACAGAAACCTCTTAAAACCGGCGCCAGTTTGGCCGCTTGTGCAGTTCTTTCTTCCTTGCCCAAGCTAATCACTTTTTGTCCACCAAAGACAGGTGCTTTTTTACCATAATTCTGCTCAAGATATGCTGCACAGGCTTCAATGACATCCAACGAATTAACATAACATTCGTATGCTGTATCGCCCCAGGTAAATAAACCATGAGAGCCTAACATGATACCTCGGATTCCTGGATTCTCTTCCAAGCAAGCTCTTAACTGCAGGCCTAAATCAAATCCCGGTCGTTGCCAGTCTACCCAGCCGATGGTCCCATTAAAAAGCTCTTGCGTGATTGTCTTTCCATCTTTGGCCGCGGCAATGGCAATTGCCGCATCGGGATGTAAGTGGTCGATATGTTTGAATGGCAGGAATCCATGCAGTGGTGTATCAATAGATGGAGCTTTAGACGCTAGATCATAGATACAGTGGTTAAATAATTCAACCATTTCATCTTCATGATCTAATCCACGATAGACATTTTCCAAATTACGTAGACGTTGGAGATACAAAGCCGCCAAACCGGATTTTTTCAAAGTTCCGATATCACCTCCTGAGCCTTTGATCCACATCACCTCCACTTCTTCACCTGTCAAAGGATCTTTTTCAGGAACTTTGCACGAGGTATTTCCCCCGCCATAATTTGTGATCCTTAAATCTGCACCTAAAATATTCGAACGATATAACAGTAAAGCTACTTCATCACCGCTTAGTGCCTGAGCTTTCTCATCGTCCCATAAGTAATTGACATGTTTGTACGTTTTCACTTCTTCTATATTTATTTAAATATTAATTTTCTAATGTCTTTGCAAACCCTACGATGCAAATAGAGATGATAATGGTTACAATTCCTCCGATTATAGAACGATAAGTCGCACGATCCACACCTTTCCATTCCTTGAGTGCAACACCCCAAGCATTTGAAATGAGAATGATAAATGCCATATGCAAGATCCAGGAGCTGGCTCCATTTCCTAAACGGCTTTCGCCCATACCATAAAAGAAAAACTGCAGATACCAAGTCGTTCCCGCTATCGCACATAAAAGGAAGTTTTTGCCTTTTGGCACATCGGACTTTGTATAATCCCCAAAAGTTCTATTCTTAAACAATAAGTAAAGGCACCAAAGAAAGTTCGTCACAAAACCACCCCAAAGGATTACAATATAGGTGACGTTATTTTGATAGAGAAATTCTCCTTGATTTGGATGAGTAGCCTTCCATAAGATGTTAGCCACATCAGCCATCGGCTTTCCTGCCTCTATTCCAAAATTGAAACAAGCACTTAATATCCCCGATATAATAGCCACAACGATACCCAACCCAAAATTGTAATCAGACTTGCTTTCAGATGATAATGCAGATAAATGCTTCTCCTTTGACACTCCAGCCTTCCCACATAAAAACACACCAAGCACACACACCAAAAGTCCTATGAGAATACAAATACCGGAATGTGTTGTAAAAAAATAGTCTATACCATGTTTGCCTGCAGTCTTATTGAAAAAATAATAAATACTTGGCATCAAGGATCCAAAAACCATGCTAAGTCCCAAAATGATACTACTTCCCAAAGATACCCCGAGGTAACGTACACCAAGTCCATAGGTCAGTCCCCCAATCCCCCAGAGTAATCCAAATAAAAAAGTGTAGCCTACAATGGAACTATTCGTATCTTGGATAATTTCCACAAAATTTGGAATCGTCAACATTGCCGCTATCGGCGGAACGATCACCCATGAAAAAAGTCCCCCTAATATCCACATGGATTCCCAGGACCAGCCTTTCACTTTCTTATACGGCACATAAAAACTACCAGACGCGAAACCGCCTATAAAATGGAATATAACTCCGAAAACAGCATTCATTGTGTATCTTTTTAGGTATTACAAAAACTAAATTAAATGATTTGATGGGAGGAACTGTTATGCACTGTTATGCCACATAACCAAGACAGTTGCCCTTTACAAGATAATTTATTTAAACGGCATCTACAGCTTACAGTAAATTTTGATTACTTTTAATTACTTATTATAAATACTTCCTTGAAAAAATATTTGTTATTCATAGATACCGAAACATCCGGGCTGCCGAAAAAATGGAATAAAAAGTACACCGACAGCGACAACTGGCCGCATATATTGCAATTGGCTTGGATTATTTTTGACGAAGAACGCAATGAAGTTAAACGTACGAATAAATATATTTATGAACCGCTAATACCAATCAGTCCCGCTTCAGAGCAAATACACGGATTGACTCCCCCCTTTTTAATGAAGCACGGCGAAAAGAAAAAAGAGGTGTTGCGTAAACTGAGTCATGACATTAAAAAATATAAACCGCAAATCGTTGGACATTTTCTTTCATTTGATTTGCAGGTATTATCTGCTGAATTCTATCGTTCCAATCTTCCGCTCCCATTTTGCGACTTAAAATACTTTTGCACCTTGCTGCATAGCAAAAGGTATGTTAGAAACCCACATATGGTCCATCTTCCGCTTTCATTATTACATGAATCGCTTTTCCTGGCTCTTCCCGAAAATATACACGATGCGGAGAAAGATGCTGAGATCACAGCGAAATGTTATTTTGAAATGATCCAACGAAAAGATCTCTCCGATCAAGAAATTCTAAACCAACAAACTGAGTTCGATAATCTTTTTTAATGCCGTATTCATGGAAAAAAACGAATCCCTCCTATCCTTGCTGAAATCGACCCAACCATTTCAGGTATTGCCCGAAACCCTTCAGCTAAGTATTGTCGATATACTCTATGAACATCGTTTCTCCAAAGACACCTTGGTCTATCGACAGAATATTACCGATATGGACGGAGTAGACTTAATCTTCGAAGGAGAATACGAAACATTTTTTTTAGATGCTTCAGATAATAAACGATTAGTCGAAATCCATCATATGCCTTATTGCTTTGGCGGTATTTCAGTCTTATTGAATCGAACAAAAGCGTTAAAATCTGTCATCGCTAAAAAAGGTACAATCATCTATCGATTACCGCGGAAAAATTTTATTGAGCTTTGTAATGCCAATGAAGAGTTCTTTCATTTTTTCACCAATTCTTTTGGAAAAAGGATGTTAGATGAGGAGTTTTCACACTTTGTAAAATCCCCAGCTTCTTTTGAGGAGAGCTACTTTGCTGCGGATCAATTGTACTCGCGAAAGATAGAACATATCACTTACAAAGATATTGTTGCCTGTACCGCTGAAACCCCCATTTTTGAGGTTGCAAAGATGATGGCCAAACAAAAGGTAAGTTGTGTGTTTATCAAAGACAAAAATGGTATCATCGGCTATGCTACTGATATGACCTTGCGGGATAATGTCGTGGCGCAACAAATCGCTGTCGACCGCGCGATTATCGAAGTGATGGACAACCCAATTGTTAGTATCTCTGATCAAGCTTACCTGTATGAGGCTGTACTAAAAATGTTCCGAACGAAATCAAGATACCTGCTCGTTGAAAAAGAAGGGAATTACGTTGGATTCCTAAGCCGTAACAGATTATTGAGTGAGCAAGGGCAATCGCCACTCGTATTTATTCAATCGGTCAAACTAGCAGAAACTTTTGACGAATTGCGTGAAAAGTGGAACAACGTTCCAGAAATTATCCATCAACTGCTCGGCAGAGGAGTAAATGCCGAAATTGCCAATCAGGTGATTACAACTGTAGCGGACAGTATTGCACTGAAAGTAATCGAAAAAGTAATCGAAGAGATGGGCGAACCGCCGGCAAAATTTGTCTTCATGGTGACTGGTAGTGAAGGAAGAAAAGAACAGACGCTGATGACAGATCAGGATAATGCGATTATTTATGAAGATAAAGCCAATGAACAGCGCGAGCTCGTCCGAGCGTATTTTTTGAATTTTGCAAGTCGTGTGTCTGATCATTTAAATACAATAGGTTTCAGTTATTGTACAGGAGGATATATGGCCAGCAATCCTGAATGGACACATTCACTATCACATTGGAAAAACAATTATAAAAAATGGATCGAGGAAAGTATTCCCGAAAATGCAATTAAGTTTTCTACATTCTTTGACTGCCGACGATTATATGGCGACCAAGATATTATAGATCAGCTTAAAGAGTTCCTCAATGTCGAATTACAAAAACCTAATGAGCGCTTTTTTACATTTATCGCAAAAAATGCCCTACAGTATGAACCTCCCTTGACATTTTTTAAGGCGATCAAAACGCAAACCATCGGATCGTCTGAAGTCTTCAACATCAAAAAAGCTATGACACCTATTGTCGATTTGGTTCGTGTATATGCCCTGAAAAACCGAATTTATGAAGAAAATACTGGTGGAAGACTCAAGCAGTTACTCGAATTGGGGATTTTCACGCAGGAACAATATGAAGAATTACATCAATCTTACTATTATCTGATGTCGATTCGCCTGAAAAATCAAGCGAATCAGATTCGGATAGCCAAACTTAGCCCAAACAATTATGTACCGATGGACAGCTTGACAAATATTGAAAAGGCAACCATTAAGGAAATATTTAAAACGATCAATAACTTTCAGCTGGGGATTAAAGTAAAATTCACCAGTAACCTCTTTGGGTAATGGCCCATTTTAATGACTCGGCACGACTGGAAGAATTTTCCCATCTGGACCAAACTGCAATTTGTCCATACACACTTCGCGGTTATACCCAGCAGCTTCGCCCATCGTAATTCCTTTGGGATAGTTAAATCGATGATAAACAATGTACCATTCATCTTTTCCAGGCAGCTGCAACACCGAATTGTGTCCAGTCCCGTAAATTCCAAGAGCAACATCTTTCTGCAAGATAAGATTATCTTCGGGGATTTGAATGGGTCCCAAAGGAGAGGTTGAAGTTCCATAACGAACCCGATAATTTTCGCTACGTGTATCATTTTCCGACCATAGGAAATAATAAATCCCTTTCCGGAAAAAGACATAAGTTCCTTCACGGAATGTTCTATCGGGGGTCAATAATTTGATCGTATTTTCCTTGATTGTCACCATGTCCTTATTAAGTTCGGCTACAGCAAGATGACCATTTCCCCAATAAAGATAACTCTTATTGGTTTTGGGATCAGTGAAAACAGCTGGATCGATCTCTTGGCCTCCCTTTACGCCATTTGGTTTGAAGTCTATCAGCGGTTTACCTGAATCTTTAAAAGGACCGGTTGGTGAGTCTGCTACTGCAACACCGATTTTCTGAGCTGCTGTAAAATAATAATAATATTTATACCCACCCTTGACTTTCTTCTCTGCGATCGTCGGCGCCCAGGCATGGTGGTTGCCCCATAGGACATCTTTTTTTAAATCTAATATTACTCCCTCATCTTTCCATGCTATCAAATCAGTGGAAGAAAAGGTTTTGAAGTAGTATCCCCCCCAACCGTCAAAGCCATCACTCGTTGGATAGATATAATATTTCTTTGTCTTATTAGAGTACAATACATCTGGATCCGCATAAAATCCCTCCAATATAGGATTTTTCACATTGTTCAATGTGATATCAGCTGGTTTTCCCCAATGTTGAATCAATTTATTCAACTCATTTCTTGAAAGCGGTAAAATAGTGCCATGTCTAGGATGAAAATCCATATCAATCTGTTGATCTATTGCTTTAAAATGATCTAGATCCTGAGATTCACAAAATTGGTACTTCCCCTTTTTATAAACGTCATACATCAAGATATAAGTATCGGATTGATTACGTTTAAAAATTCCAGATCCTTCCACATCGTCTGCAGTTACCTGTTTATAACCCTGTTGTTCAACCCATTTCCCTGACGTCAATGAATCTGTGATCGCCTGTTTTATTCCTTTCCCATTCCCCTCAGTTTTATAAAACAAATGGAATACGCCGTTTTTAACAATAATATCCCCATCTATACAGGATTGACCATTTTTAGGCAAAAACAACACCTTAGGTTCGCCCTCCAGATCCGTAAAATCACGATTAGCATAAGCATAATAAATCACGTCAGGTTGATCTCCATATTTCATGGACCAGTAAACCATATATTTACCGACACCTGGATCAAATATAGTCTGGGGCGCCCAAACCCTTTTTAAGTCTTTCTGCCCTTGATAACGTTGTTGGATGTTAATCACATGATGCTCCCAGTGGATCAAATCTGTAGATTTTAACAAAACCATGGCTCGGTTAGAATCCCATCCTTTGGATGCCGTCATATCCGTTAGCACCATATAAAATGATTTGCCGTCCTCGGTCCGTAAAATATGTGGATCCCTTACGCCACCTGTACTGCTGATGCGTTTAGAATCCAATATGGGCTGATTATTGTTCAGTGCCCTGAATGTATAACCGTCAGTACTAATCGCAAAACATACGGCCTCATCCGCAATTGCATTACCTTTAAAATAGGTAAATAGATAACCCGCAAAATCTTTTTCCGATGGTCCAGCTTTATATTCCTGTGCCGATACGGAACACAAGGCAGCCATCATCAAACCAACAACTCCCATGAGGGATATCAACTTTCTTTTATTCATAAAAAGGTTATTTCATTTGTAAATAGCACATTACTATACCGCGGTTGTTACCCCACCCAAATGCGACCGTAACGCTCCCATTTTGTTTTTTTACCTGTGCAAACACGTTATGTGCAAATAGAATCAGGGTAGTAAAATAGAGTCTACGGATATTCATCTTATTTAACGGACATTTTAATCAAGGTAAAGGAATAGGGTTCAAATGTTTCAACAATCGTCTTTCCCTTATAAGTTACCGTATTTTGTTTTGGACGGATGTTCAATGGTTCCTCGATACTGTTACTCAGGTTTAGGTTGGCGTTTGCCAACGTGATTTTCTCTGCTGTCGCAGCAGGCTTTTTCTTCGAATCTATGTCGAGGTTCACTTTCATCGGCTTACTATTGTAATTAACGACTTTCACGATAAGTTGTCGCGCCTCGGCATCAAATACTGCAGAAGCGTATAGGCTATCTTTGCCAGCAACGAATTCACCATCCCGTTTGATCGGAACAATGCCTGTCCCTTTATTGGTAGCATATAATTTTTGCACTTGGTAGCTCGGTGTTCCATATACCTGCAAGTTATCCACCCAAATTAAATCCGGTGACCACTGCCATCCATCGACATGGCCGAATAATGGCGCATAAGATGCCATCTCCACCACGTCGCCATTTCGTTCCAGGCCTGTCATGAAGGCGGCTTCCGAGAGGGCCGCCTCCCAGGTACTTTTCCCTGGACCATTTGGTCGGGTCGTATGCGAAGCGTATTCCCCAGCGAAAATTTTCACCCCATTTCTAGCGTAATTATCATAGCGATTGGCGCTCGAAAGAAACCAGGATGGTGGACGGTAATAATGTTCATCAATGATATTGATATTCATCGCCCGCAGTTGATCATTTAAGAAGTCAAAACGATCTCCTTCGGGATCAGTGCCCGAACTGGCAATAATTTTGATCTCTGGATGCTTTTCGTTTAATGCTTTCTTGAAGACGGCCAACCGTTCGATATATTGCGGGCCCCAATTTTCATTGCCAACCCCCAGCATTTTGAGGTGAAAAGGCTCAGGGTGCCCCATATCCGCCCGTAATTTCCCCCATTTTGTATCTGTTGTACCATTAGCAAATTCAATCAGATCCAAAGCGTCTTGCACATAGGTATCAAGTTCGTCCAATGGGACAAGTTCTCCGGTATTAAATTGGCAGGCCATACCGCAATTGAGAATGGGAACTGGGGAGGCTCCAATATCTTCTGCCAGTAAAAAGTATTCATAAAATCCTAAACCAAAGGTCTGAAAATAATCAGGTGTAAGCCGATGGCTGAATTCGGTATTCCACCGGTTGATAATCAATTCCCTTTCCGTTATTGGTCCAACAGTTTTTTTCCATTGAAAGCGATTAGCCAAATCTTTCCCTTCAACAATACAGCCTCCAGGAAAACGGATAAAGCCGGGTTTCATATCGGCAAGCATCTGAACCATATCTTTACGTAAACCCTTCGGTCTTCCTTTCCAGGTGTCTACTGGAAATAACGAAAGCATATCCACGTCTAAGGTACCCGCCCCTGTAAACCAAACATTTAATTTGGCTTTATCTGTCGTTTGGTTGACAGGAAATTTGACTGCAGCTTCAGACCATGATCCGACGGGTTCAAGAGGAAGCTCAGCTGCGCCAATAACTTTATTCTGTTGATCGAGCAGCTCAACATGGATTTTCATCCCCTTAGCTGCACTTTGGTATTGTACAGAGAACTCATATGCTGCCCCCGCTTTCACCCCCATTCCTCTAAAGCCTTCATTTTGTAGTCCTAATTTCAGATTAGCCGCATTGTTTATCCTTAAATAACGTTTGTTCCCTTTACGTTTGCTATCGTTTAGCAGGAGGTAGGTTCCCTCAGGACCATTTTCGAGCTTTTTCCATCCCATCCAAGGCTGATCAAACTCAAATGATCTATTCTTTACTAATTCAGCGTAAATTCCCCCATCGGCACCAAGATTGATATCTTCAAAAAAGACACCCCACATATGTGGCGATATTTTGCCTGTAGGTTTATCCAACGCTATATTTAATGTTATCGGTGACTGTGCCATTGCTGAAGAGCTCAAGCTCGCTAACAGTAACAGTATTGACACTACTCTTTTCATCCCTATATGTATTTGTTCATCAATAATTTATTATTTCAGGTTTTTACACTAACTCTAACAGCATAAATAGGGTAGCACGACATGACAACCCTATCAAAATTGGCTGTTATATTAATTCCAATACAATAACTGAAAATGCCGGAATGTCCACTTCAATGGTACCATTCACTACCTTTGCCCTATTGTACACAACAGGTTTAATTGTTGTGGGTTTCTTGAAGGAATTATAATCGCGTAGATTCTCCGCGGTAAGGATTCGGCCTGAAATTTTTGCAGCTTTCACTGAACCGAGATCCACACGTACCTTATTATTCTTTTTCGGATCAATATTTACCAAGGAGATATGAGTACGGCCCTGCTTGTCTTGTGACGCTGAAACCGAAACGGCCGGAATTTTTTCCTGGTTAAATTCAAAATCCGTTGATTGAAGGGAAATAGGAATCAACTTGGCATCCTGATGTACCTTATACATTTCCATCACATGATAAGTCGGCGTCAAAATCATATTCTTTCCTTCTGTTAGAATAACCGCCTGCAATACATTCACAGCCTGCGCTAGATTGGCCATCTTCACCCGACGAGCATGATTGTTAAAGATATTGAGCGTCATTCCCGCAATCATGGCATCACGCATGGTATTTTGTTGGTAGAGAAAACCAGGGTTCGTACCGGGCTCTACCGCATACCAGCCCCCCCATTCGTCTACGATCAGATCCACAAGTCCTTTCGGATCGTATTTGTCCATAATGGCGATATTCTTCTCCACCAGCTCATTCATAAACCAAGCTGATTTCATGGTTCTAAAATATTCCTCTTCCGAATATTGAGTTGCTGAGCCCTTGTTATCCCAGTTGATCACCGCATAGTGATGAAGCCCCATGCCTTTCATCAAACCACTCGGAATTTTCTTCATGAGAGTCTCCGTCCAATTATAATCTGCACTATTGGCTCCTGATGCTATCCGATACAAACCACTTCCATTGGTCCAATCCGACATAAAAGTGGCGTATTTGCGATAAATGTCGGTATAGTAATCGGCGGTCATATTTCCGCCACAGCCCCAAGCTTCATTTCCTACGCCCCAGAATTTTACCTTCCAAGGTTCCTGTCGACCATTTTTTCGTCGCCAATCCGACATGGGGCTTTCTCCTTTAAAATTCACATATTGGACCCAGTCGGCAAGCTCCTGTACCTCGCCGCTACCCACATTACCCGCCAGATAAGGTTCCGCACCAAGCAATTCACACATATTGAGAAAATCGTGTGTGCCATAAGAATTATCCTCTGTCACGCCACCCCACCAGTTGTTTACGATAGCAGGCCGTTGCGCTTTGGGCCCAACTCCATCCTTCCAATGATAGGTATCGGCAAAACATCCACCCGGCCAACGTAAATTGGGAATGTTCAAATTCTTAAGGGCTTCAATAACATCTTTCCGGACACCATCAGCATGCGGAATTGAATCATTTTTCTCACCGACATAAAATCCATCATAAATACAGCGTCCCAAGTGCTCGGCGAAATGTCCATAGATATGTCGACTTATAATCTGCTCCTGTTGCGGCGTTTCTAATCTTACACTACTCTGTCCATACAGTAATCCAGTGGCCAGCGTAAAAACAACGCCTAATTTTAATCTTAGCTTCATCATATAGATTTTATTATTTCACACTGAATTGGTAGGTTGTTTTTGAACTATATTTTTCTCCAGGTTTTAACACCGTTGATGTAAAATTGGGGTGATTTGGTGCATCTGGAAAATGTTGTGTCTCCAAACAGAAAGCAGAACGGAATGGATACACTTTTCCCTCTTTCCCTTTAGGGTCAGAATCTTTCATAAAATTACCACTGTAAAACTGTAAACCAGGTTCGGTTGTGTAGATGTCCATTTCAATACCCGTTTTCGCGGCATACACCTGTGCGACCTTCTGGAAACCATCCTTCTTGTTTAGTTCAAAATTATGGTCATAGCCTTTTCCGATCTTCAGCTGTGCATTTTCATCTTCAATACGAGCACCAATACGTGTAGGTTTTGTAAAATCGAATGCTGTGCCCGCTACAGGCAAACTCTTTCCAGTTGGAATCAAGGTATTGTCAACTTCGGTAATTGCCTTTGCATCAATTTGAAGTTCATGATCCAGAATAGAAGAATCTCCTGCCCCATTGAGGTTAAAATAAGCATGGTTGGTCAGATTTAAGACCGTCTCTTTATCTGTTGTCGCCTGATAGGCGATGGCCAAAGCACCGTTGTCCTCCAGGGTATAGGTAACTTCCATCTTGACCGTTCCCGGATAACCCGCTTCTTTATCAGGTGAGGTATAGGCTAATGTGATTGATGTCGAAGTGCTACTGACTACATCCCACACTTTATTGTAAACGCCATTGGTACCGCCATGAAGTGAATTCTCGCCATCATTCTTTTCTAAAGAATAAACCTCTCCATTCAGTTTAAATGATGCTTTGCCAATCCGATTCCCGTAACGCCCTACAATTGCGCCGTAAAAATTATTATAGTTATCCTTGTATTCTTTGGCCGAATCATAGCCCAAAATCACATCAGTCAATTTACCGTCTTTATCTGGCACCTTTAAACTTACCAAGCGTGCGCCATAATTTGTCAATGTAATAGCGAGTTTGTCATTCTTGAGCTGGAGTAGTTTAACTTCTTTACCATCAATCTGGCTATCAAAAGCTTGGTTGGAGGTAGAGTCAGCCAAGGTCGCTGCTTGCTTACTTTGAGTTGATGAAGACTGGCAGCCATAAGCCAATGAAGCACAAGTCAACAAACCAATAATAATTTTCTTATTCATCTGCAATTAAGTTTTACCCCATCGGTCTGATGGAGGCTTCCTATTTTTAATTAGGAATGGTTCATAATTAGTTAATTATTCAAATGGCAACAATTCTACCAAAAACGCACATAAATAGCAGTCACCAACAATAAAGTCACAACAATTAATGCCAATACGGACGGTTCCACTTTAAACATTGATCGATCCAATACAAAAGCTTTTGGATTAACTTTTGGTCCAAATAAACTGACAGCAATCATAGCGATCATCGTAAACACAAATGCTAGTCCCATACATATCTGAAATGGAATTTCATAAACACCCGCCTTGTTAAGATATGCCGTATAGATCCATGTTTCTGGCCCGAAAACTTTTGTTGCAAACTCATTGAAAAATATCGACAATGCAAATCCCGTAACAAGGCCTGTAATGGCAGCTGCACCCGTAGTCCTTTTCCAGAACATACCGAGCAAAAACATCGCAAAAACACCCGGACTGATAAAACCTGTATATTTTTGGATAAAAGTAAATCCTCCGGCGCCACCGATGCCCAGTGCATCATTCCAGGTAAATAAAACAGAAAGTAGAATAGAGATCACAATTGTTATCTTTCCAACCCAGACCATTTTTGCCTCGCTCGCATCTTTATTAATGTATTTTTTAAAGATATCCAGTGTGAAGATCGTTGCGATACTATTTGCCTTTCCGGCCAATCCGGCCACAATAGCTGCTGTAAGCGCCGCCAGTGCTAGCCCTTTCATTCCATTTGGCAGATAGCCCAATATTGCCGAGTACGCATTATCGGCATGAAACACCCCTCCAGGAGCCATTTCGTGTTGCAACGCACCATTTTTATAAAGCACATAAGCAGCTATTCCTGGAAGCATGACGATAATCGGCATAAACAATTTTAGAAATCCTGCAAAAAGAATCCCTGTGCGTGCCGTCTTTAAATCAGCTCCCAGAGCGCGTTGTGTGATGTATTGGTTACAGCCCCAGTAATTTAGGTTGACAATCCAGATCCCGGCAAGGTACATCCCTATTCCAGGCAGCATCAGATATTTATTGATATCTTCCTGACTGGCACCCGGCCCTGGCTTATCGACAAATAGGTTAAAATGCTCCGGCGAATCTTCCATCAGTTTATTGAATCCCGCTAAGGCATCTTGGCCCAAACCAAAATGTTCACTGACCAGAGTCAATGCCACATAGGTCGTCGCTATACCACCAATAATTAATACAACAACCTGAATAACATCTGTAAAGCCAATAACACGCATTCCGCCCAAAGTAATAATGACGGCAAATACGGCTAGAGCAACTGTAATGGTGTGGAAGCTGTCGCCACCTCCGGCCATGCTGGAGATTGCAATGGCGCCTAAATATAAAATGGAGGTCAGATTGACAAAAACGTACAAAAACAACCAGAAGATTGCCATAATGAGACTCGTTGTTTCATTGTATCGGTTGTTCAAAAACTGAGGCATCGTGAAAATTTTGTTTTTCAGATAGACCGGAATAAACCAAACCGCAACAATAATTAGCGCTACCGCAGCAATGAGCTCATAAGCGGCTACAGCAATACCGACCTCAAATCCATTACCGCTCATACCAATAAACTGCTCAGCAGAAATATTCGATGCGATCAACGAAGAGCCTATGGCCCACCAGGTCAGTGATCCCTCCGCCAGAAAGTAGTCCTTGCTACTGCTTAAACTATTCGTCTTTTTACGATAAATCCAGTAGCCATAACCGGCTACAATAAAGAAGTAAATTACGAAGATGATGTAATCTACCGTTGCAAATTTTTCCATATTTCCCAAATTGGTTATTATCAATAAGCCATCTATACCCGAAGAGCAGGTATAAATGGCTTAGGCTATTATTTACTGAGTAAATAATATAGTTCATTCCATTTCAATTGATCTTCGAGCTTCGCTACCGTAGTATCCTCGTCGATCAATACATATTCCAGTCCGGCAATACGTGCAAAATCTTCCAGGTATTCGGGTGTTAAGCTCAAGCTGTAGGCTGTATGATGTGCCCCCCCTGCCACAATCCAGGCACTGCAACCTGTTTTCATATCAGGAAGCGGTTTCCATAACACACGCGCAACAGGAAGCTTAGGTAACTCTTCTTCCACAGCAACACCTTGTACTTTATTCACGATCAAACGAAAACGCGTTCCCATATCGACCAAAGAGGCATTCAATGCATCTCCGCTCTGCCCATTGAAAACCAAACGGGCAGGATCTGCCTTGCCGCCAATTCCTAGCGGATGTACTTCTATACGTGGTTTTCCAGTTGCTAAAGCTGGGTCCACTTCTAACATATGTGAGCCAAGTACCATGGGATTCTGCGGATCAAAATGGTAGGTGTAGTCCTCCATAAATGCGGTCGTTCCCGCTAATCCTGCTCCCATCACTTTGCAAGCGCGCACCAAAGCCGGGGTCTTCCAATCCCCTTCGCCGGCAAAACCATATCCCTCAGCCATTAAACGTTGTACCGCCAAGCCCGGAAGTTGTACCATCCCATGCAGATCCTCAAAAGTATCCGTAAAACCTTTAAAGTTTCCTTGTTCCAAAAATTTCCGTAGGCCAATTTCTATTTTAGCAGCCTCGATGAGGTTATCGTGATATTCACCACCAGCTTTCACATTTTCGGCTAGTTCATAAGTCGCTTCGTACTCGGCTAATAATGCCGCGATTTCCGCTTCCGTGCTCGCATTGATAACCGCTACCAGATCACCAATGGCATAGGTGTTTACTGCGAAACCAAATTGCGACTCTGCCTCTACTTTATCGCCGTCCGTAACAGCCACATAACGCATGTTATCGCCAAATCGTGCAAATTTAGCACCTTGCCAGTCGTGCCATCCTGCGGCTGCACGCGCCCAAACATTAATCCGTTCCAGCACTTCCGCATCTTGCCAATGCCCGGTTACAACTTTACGACCTATTTTTAAGCGGCTAACGATATGTCCAAATTCGCGATCCCCATGCGCACTTTGGTTGAGATTCATAAAATCCATATCGATACTATTCCATGGGATATCCTGGTTATACTGCGTATGCAGATGCAACAATGGCTTTTGCAAGGCTTTTAATCCTCTGATCCACATCTTTGCAGGTGAAAATGTGTGCATCCAGGTAATAACCCCGATACAGTTTTTTTCATTGTTGGCGGCTGCCAACGTTGCATAAATCTCGTCCGTATTTTTTACGATCGGTTTATATTTTACCGCTACTGGAATCGCTGCTTGGCTATGTAAATAATTGGCTATTTCCTCAGCATGTAGGGCAACTTGTCGCAAGGTTTCTTCACCGTATAGGTCTTGGCTTCCCACGACAAACCAGACCTCAAGCTCTTTTAAATTGATATTCATGTTAAATTGTAGTTTTTGCTATAGATTTTTTTATTACCGAAAATTATTGACCATAATAGGCGTTGGCCCCATGCTTCCGTTCGTAATGCTTTTTGATCAGTGCAGGCTTTAATCGAGGCGCATTCGGATTGATCTGTTCTGTCAACCAAGCCATTTTAGCAACCTGTTCCAGGACTGCACTGTTATAAACAGACTTTGTCCCAGTTTTACCCCAGGCAAACGGCGCGTGGTTACCAACGAGAATCATCTCCACTTCTTTATAGTCCAGCTTATTTTCGACAAAGTGATTGATAATCTGAAACCCCGTTTCATGTTCGTAGTTTCCGGCGATCACCTCATCGTGCATTGGTGGAGCACAGGGAATATCGGCCGTCAAATGATCGGCATGTGTCGTTCCGAAAATGGGAATATCCCGTTGCGCCTGTGCCCATGCTGTCGCATAGGTGGAGTGTGTGTGGGTGATCCCACCGATTTCCTTCCAATGTTTATACAGTAGCGCATGAGTTTTCGTATCAGATGATGGCCTAAGATTCCCCTCAACCACCTGACCATCGAAGTCTACAATCACCATATGTTCCGGTGAGAGCTCTTCATATGGAACCCCACTTGGTTTAATCGCAAAAACTTCCTGACGGCGATCGACAACACTCACATTTCCAAATGTAAAAAGCACCAATCCCAGCTGGGGCAATTGCATATTGCAATGGTAGGCTTCTTCTTTAATTGAATTATACATGATTAAAATTTGAATGGTTAAACAGTAATGGCTAGCGATTCCTTTCCTTCGATGAAAGCTCCCAAAGCCTTGTAATGTTCATAGCGTTCGGCGTAGATGGTTACCCATTTTTCCTCAGGTATATAAGTTCGTTCAAAACCTTGCCCCATTGCCTTCATGGCATCCTCGACCCGGTCATATAAACCTGCCGCTGTTGCGGCGAACATTGCGGCGCCAATGGCACAAGTCTGTTCACTTTTATGAATACGAATAGGCATATTCATCACATTGGCCATCATTTGCATAATAAAGGGGGATTTCTTAGCAACTCCGCCTAAACCGATCAAGCCTTTTACCGGAATACCCTGTTCCACGAAACGGTCAACAATAGCCTTTGCGCCAAAACAAGTTGCTTCGACAATTGCTCTGAAGATCCGAGGAGCATCTGTTCCGAGGTGCAAACCTGTAATCGCTCCTTTCAAGGATTGATCCGCATCCGGAGTTCGACGACCATTGAGCCAGTCCAATGCTAATTCAGATGTTGCCGTTACGGGAAGTAATGCAGCCTGCTCACTTAGACTGAACAAGAGTTTCTCCTCCAGGGTTGCCATCAACTGTTCACGCGTATGCGCTTCGATCTCTTCAATATCTTGTATCAAATTTTTCGTTGGCCACAGTAACACCTGTTTCAGCCAAGCGTAAGCATCTCCAAATGCCGATTGCCCAGCTTCCATACCGATCATTCCCGGTATAATTGAACCGTCTACCTGACCGCAGATTCCCCTGACCAACGTATGCTGAACCTCCTCCTTCGGGGCAACTAGCATATCGCAGGTCGATGTCCCCATTACCTTACTCAGATAATATGGCTCTATTTGTCCCCCTACTGCCCCCATATGACAGTCAAATGCACCTACTCCGACAACGACCGAGGTTGTAAGACCTAATCGTTGCGCCCATTCTTCCGAAAGCTGACCAGCAGATTGATCAGCAGTGTATGTTTCGGAAAACAAACGATCAACCAAACCATCCAGCAATGGATCAAGTGTTGAAAAGAAAGAATTTGGCGGTAGGCCATCAAATTCTTCGGCCCAAAGCGATTTATGCCCCGCTGAACAAACCCCACGCTTCATCGCAGACACCTGTTTTCCTCCCGTCAATAGAAATGGAATATAATCGCAATGCTCAACCCAGCTATATGTGGCGGCACGGACTTTTTCATCTGCTCTAAAAACATGAAGTAATTTGGCCCAGAACCATTCCGAAGAGTATACTCCGCCCACATACTTCAAATAATCCACCGAACTATTTTGATTGTGCAGGTTAATTTCTTTGGCCTCTCCAACAGCTGTATGATCTTTCCATAAAACAAACATGGCATTGGGGTTGTCTTTAAACTCGTCCAACAACGCCAATGGAACCCCGGCTGCGTTTACGGCAACTGGAGTAGATCCCGTTGTATCCACAGAAATTGCTTTTACAGCTGCGCCAATATTGTCGATTTCCGATTTGAGCAAACAATCTTTTATTGTTGCTTCCAAGCCTTCGATATAATCCAAGGGGTGCTGCCTAAACTGACTTAAAGCAGCATCGCAATACTCCCCTCTTTTCCAACGCGGGTAGTAAAATACAGAAGAAGCTATCTCCTCGCCATTGTTAGCATCAACCAATACCGACCGGACCGAATCACTTCCATAGTCCACCCCAATGACATACGATTTATTCATTTTTGCTGAATTTGGTTTATAACTTATAATTGTCTCTAAAGCCTTATTTTTCAATCCCCTCCTTTCTGAAGTTCGCCTTGAAAAAATAATTAGTGTCAAATAAACATTTATTTTTTTAAATATGAAAGAAAATTTTCATATTTAAAAAATAGAGCTAACTTCATAGCAGCAAATTATGGTTAACCCAAATTCCTGACATAGGCGTATAAAAGCCTTTTAAAGGGATGTATCAGACAATTATTATACTTATTTTTAGCTATTTACTTTTTTACATAGTTTTGCTCGTGGAATAAATGGGGTGATGTCAGATAAAAAAAGATAAAACGATAGACGATGGAATATTATAAAAAAGATTCAGGGATCCTTTTGGCAGTAGACTGTATCATATTTGGATTTAACGGCGAATCCCTTGAAGTACTTTTAATTAAACGTGATTTCGAACCCGAACGAAATAAATGGAGTCTGATGGGTGGTTTCGTTCAATCTGACGAAAGCCCGGAAGAGGCGGCGAGCCGGGTGCTCAAACAGTTAACAGGGCTTGAAAATGTATACATGGAGCAATGTAGTGTATTCGGTGAACCTAAGCGTGAACCTAGCGACCGGGTTGTCAGTATCTGTTATTTTGCGCTGATTGATACGCAGCAATATCAACATATCCTCAGTGACGATTACGAAGCCCAATGGTTTCCATTACAGGAGCACCCAACACTGATCTTCGATCATGATCAGATGATCGCTTCGGCACAGCACCGTCTACGCATGAAAGCAGCTTTGTATCCGATATTATTTGAACTGCTGCCTGAGAAATTCACAATTCCCCAGATTGCAGCACTCTATGAGGGTGTTTACAATATCGAGTTGGATAAGCGCAATTTCAGCCGAAAACTGCTTTCCTCAGACCTCATCATCAAACTGGAAGAAAAAGATAAGGAAAACTCAAAAAAAGGAGCCTACTATTTCAAACTAAATACGGCAATCTATAAGGAAAAGATCATGTCCTTTTTACGGTATTTGCCAAGTTGGTCTATCGAATCATGATAAAGTAACGGGAAATGACCTACGAGAATTGGAATATATTTCACTTAACATTTTCGTTTTTTCAATAATTCCTTATATTTATCACAGGTATATCCTAGTTTTACAATTAGGATAAGCTAGATTAACGCATTTTATAAAATAAACAACATGAGCAAATTGAGATTAGCATTTATATTCTTTACGATTTTATTTATTTCATCACATACGCTATTGAAGGCACAAACTCCCGCTGCGGCTCCCGCTACTACAGCAGCACAACAGGATAATGCCTTCAAATACAGCCCGGATGGATTAAAAAAAGGAAGTTTGGCAAATCAATTTGACCACCTGAATTATATTTCGAAAAACAACTATGATTTCAAGATGGTACGAAAAACCAATCTTGATATTGTGAAACGAAATGTAATTGATACCGTAGCAAAACTCCACAAGGAAATCAGCTCTTTAAAATCATCTTCAAGCAACTATACATCCAATACCAAAACTTTACAAGATTCAATTCAGGTTTTAAAGGATCAGCTGGCACAGGAGAAGGAAAAAACAGAAAGTTTCTCTTTCTTGGGAATCAATACATCTAAAACTTTTTACAATACTGTTGTCTGGACGATCATTGCGGTATTGGCAGTAGCAGCATTTATCTTTTTATTTTCTTACCGGAAAGCGAAAGTGGACACGGTGGAATTCCAAAAAACGGCCGAACAGTCGCAAGAGGAATTCGCTACCTTCCGCAAAAAATCGATGGAAAAGGAACAACTGCTCAAGCGCCAGTTGCAGGACGAACTAAACAAAAAAATCTAGTCCTGCTTTCATAAAATAGCAGCTTTATTGTGACCGACCTGTAACGAATCCTAGAGACACTCCGTTACAGGTCGGTTTTATTTAATCAGGTTTCACTCCTAAATACGAACAAAAGATTCAGTGAAGTAAAGCTGTAAATTTCAAAAATACCTAGCCGGATAAAAGAGAAAAACTATATTTGCAGGTATAGAAATCGAAACGTACAGAATTACAATCGATAACATTTTGACCTACATTAATAAAATTGTAATTTAATTGCAAATTCTATTTGTTTTTAAAAACGAATAACCTTATTTTTGCTGACCAAAAAAGAGGCCTTTTATGTCTCTTATATAAAATTGATTAATAAATATTTAGTCCCTATAATATGCCCAAGATTGGTAAAATAGCGCAGATTATCGGCCCAGTTGTTGACGTCAACTTCGCCGACAGTGAAAATCTACCTAAAATTTACGATGCATTGTACATTCAAAAAGAAAATGGACAACGTGTTGTATTAGAAGTTCAACAACACTTAGGTCAGGATCGTGTACGTACAATTGCCATGGACGCAACTGAAGGTTTAGTTCGCGGAATGGAAGTTGTCGATACTGGTGCTCCTATCAAAATGCCTGTTGGTGAAGAAATCAAAGGTCGTGTATTCAATGTAGTTGGTGATGCCATAGACGGGATCCAAAATTTGAATAAAGAGAATGGTCGTCCTATCCACAACGTACCTCCTAAATTCGAAGATTTGTCAACTGAATCCGAAGTACTTTTTACTGGTATCAAAGTTATTGACCTTTTAGAGCCATATGCTAAAGGTGGTAAAATTGGTTTATTCGGTGGTGCCGGTGTAGGTAAAACTGTATTAATCCAAGAATTAATCAACAATATCGCAAAAGGCCACGGTGGTCTTTCTGTATTTGCCGGTGTAGGTGAACGTACACGTGAAGGTAATGACTTATTGCGCGAGATGTTGGAGTCTGGTATCATCAAATATGGTGAGCACTTTATGGAAGGCATGGAAAAAGGCGAATGGCCTTTGGATACTGTTGACCACGAGTTGATGAAAGATTCTAAATGTACTTTCGTATTCGGTCAAATGAACGAGCCTCCTGGTGCACGTGCACGTGTTGCTTTATCAGGTTTGACAATTGCGGAATACTTCCGTGACGGTGATGGCGAAGGTCAAGGCCGTGACGTATTATTCTTCATCGATAATATCTTCCGTTTTACACAAGCAGGTTCTGAAGTATCTGCCCTTTTGGGTCGTATGCCTTCAGCCGTAGGTTACCAACCAACATTGGCAACTGAGATGGGTTTAATGCAAGAGCGTATTACATCAACTAAAAACGGTTCTATCACTTCAGTACAAGCAGTCTATGTACCTGCCGATGACTTAACTGACCCTGCGCCAGCGACAACTTTCGCTCACTTGGACGCAACTACAGTATTGTCCCGTAAAATCGCTGAGCTAGGTATCTACCCTGCTGTGGATCCTTTGGATTCTACATCACGTATCCTTTCTCCTGCCGTTTTAGGTAACGAACACTATAATACTGCACAACGTGTAAAAGAAATTCTTCAACGTTATAAAGAATTGCAAGATATCATCGCCATCTTAGGTATGGACGAATTATCTGAAGAAGATAAATTGACAGTACACCGCGCACGTCGTGTTCAACGTTTCTTATCACAACCTTTCCACGTTGCAGAACAATTTACAGGTTTAAAAGGTGTATTGGTAGACATCAAAGATACCATCAAAGGTTTCAATATGATCATTGACGGTGAAGTAGATGAGTACCCTGAAGCTGCCTTCAACTTAGTAGGTAACATCGATGATGCTATCGAAAAAGGTAAAAAATTATTAGCAGAAGCAGTTTAATCTAGATTATATCTAAGAATAATGAAATTAACAATTATCACTCCAGACAAATTAGCATTCGAAGGCGAAGTAACATCCGTTACTGTACCGGGCACTGCGGGTTCTTTTCAAATTTTGAAAGACCACGCTGCCATCGTTTCTACTTTGGAAGATGGAAAAGTAATTATTCAACAAGGTAAAGGTGGACAAGAAGTGTTCATTAAAGGTGGTGTTGTGGAAGCAAAAGACAATGTCATTACCGTGCTTGCTGAAGGAATTATCGGAGATTAAATCAAATCGATTTTATAAAATCTAAAAAGCTTCCGATATTTCTATCGGAAGCTTTTTTTTTAAAGTTTTTTTGACATTTTCTTCATTTTAGGAAGAAAATTGGCCATTGTAACAAAAAATAATTTTTTGCACCTGTAGACCAATTTTAAATATGGTATACGACTAACAAAATATAAAACCGAATAAAACGAATTTTTGTAAAATAAAATTTCACAAAAATAGATTTAATGAAATTTTATTCTAAATACAAAATTAGCACTTTACCTATTGCCAATTATTGTAATTCCTGCTACCTTGAGGAAATGAAAATCGAAAGTTTTTATAGAAGCTTGAGATAGCATGATTTACCACCAATATTACAACAAAGGGAACTATTATACTTAGGTAAATTTTGGGTTATGAAATATTACGACAAAAACACATTGATCTATTTGGACGGAGCTTTTGTAAAAGCTTCCGAAGCAGCATTGGATCCCTTTGCACAGTCACTGCATTATGGGTATGCGGTGTTCGATGGTTTACGTGCGTATAATACCCACAATGGCCCCCGTATATTTAAAGCTGACATGCATTTCGATCGCTTAAAGAGATCGTGTGAAGCAGTTAATATTCCCTATCGTTGGAGCAACCGAGAGCTGATCGACATCTGTTATGAGCTCCTGGCCAACAACAACCTAAGAGAAGCTTATATACGTCCATTGGTATTGACCGGTTCAAATATGCACCTAACCTCATCAACCGAAGCAAGCATCATGATGGCAGCATGGGAATGGGGACCCTATCTTGGTCAAAACCTATTAAAGGTATGTATCTCTGATATCAAAAGACCTAATCCAAAGTCGTTTAAAATTGACTCGAAGATCTCTGGGCAATATGTAAACTCCATCCTTGCGACAACAGAAGCCATCAGGAAGGGTTACGACGAAGCGTTAATGCTCGACCACGAAGGCTACGTTGCCCAAGCATCCAGTGAAAATATTTTCATCGAAAAGGATTTCAAAATCTATACGCCGCCAGCGAAGAATATCTTCCCGGGCATTACACGCCAGACTGTAAAAAACATCTGTAAAAAATTAAACTTCGAAGTCATTGAAAAGCAATTGACAGTAGAAGACATTTACACTGCTGACAGCGCTTTCTTATGCGGGACTGCGGCAGAAATTATCGGAATCAAACAAGTCGATGATGTCATCTACAAAGAAGCCTGGGAACACAGCATAGGTGCATCAATCCAAAGAAGATATAAAAATTTAGTATTAGAGAACGAAAATTATGAAGTCATCATCTAACGGCGAAAACGCAATGAACAAATACAGCCGTACATTTACACAAGACGAAACGCAACCTGCTGCAAAAGCAATGCTTTATGGTATCGGTCTTACGGATGCCGACATGGACAAAGCACAGGTCGGTATTGCCAGCATGGGATATGATGGTAATACGTGTAATATGCACTTAAATGATTTGGCACAAATCGTCAAGAAGGGCGTTTGGAACAATGATTTAGTGGGTTTGACCTTTGGAACCATTGGCGTCAGTGACGGTATGAGTAACGGTACCGATGGGATGCGTTATTCGTTGGTAAGTCGTGATGTGATCGCGGATAGTATCGAAACGATCTGTGGTGGACAATATTATGATGGCCTGATCTCTATTCCTGGCTGTGACAAAAACATGCCCGGTGCTATTATGGCAATGGCCCGTTTGGACCGTCCTTCGTTAATGGTATATGGCGGTACTATCGCTCCAGGCCACTATAAAGGTGAAGAATTAAACATTGTGTCCGCATTTGAAGCATTGGGACAACGCATCTGCGGCAATCTTTCCGATGAAGACTATGAAGGCATTATCAAACATACCTGCCCTGGTGCTGGTGCTTGTGGCGGTATGTATACAGCAAATACCATGGCTTCGGCAATTGAAGCCTTGGGAATGAGCTTACCATACTCATCTTCCAACCCTGCGATCTCGGAAGAAAAGAAAAATGAATGTTTAGAGGCAGGTCAACATATCCGCACACTACTTGAGAAAGATATCAAGCCCTCTGATATCATGACACGTAAAGCATTTGAGAATGCGCTACGTACCATTGTTATCTTGGGCGGTAGCACCAATGCTGTACTTCACTTTATCGCAATAGGCAAAGCCGTAGGCGTAGATATCACGCAAGACGACTTTCAACGCATGAGTGACGAAACCCCTGTATTAGCTGACTTCAAACCATCCGGTAAATACTTGATGCAAGATCTGCAGCAATTTGGCGGAACTCCTGCTGTCATGAAATATCTTTTAAATGAAGGTTTGCTTCATGGCGACTGTATTACGGTAACAGGAAAAACGGTCGCTGAGAACTTGGCTGATGTTAAATCAATCATGGAATATGACCAACCGATTATCAAACCATTGAGCGATCCAATCAAGGCTACTGGACACTTACAGATTCTTTACGGGAACTTAGCAGAGAAAGGCTCTGTTGCCAAGATTTCCGGTAAAGAAGGTGAAAAATTCACTGGTCCTGCACGCGTATTCGATGGAGAGCATGATTTAGTGGCCGGTATTGCATCTGGTAGAATCAAACCAGGCGATGTTGTCGTGATCAAAAATGAAGGTCCTGTTGGAGCACCAGGCATGCCTGAAATGCTTAAACCAACCTCCTTGATTATTGGTGCCGGTCTTGGTAAATCTGTTGCTTTAATTACCGATGGTCGTTTCTCAGGTGGAACACATGGTTTTGTCGTAGGGCATATCACACCAGAATCTTACAAAGGCGGATTAATCGGTCTTGTACATGATGATGACATTATCGAGATCGATGCAGTGAATAACAGCATCAATGTGCTGCTTTCCGATGAAGAGATCGCGCAACGCCGTGCCGCTTGGGTACAACCAGCGTTAAAAGTTAACAAAGGAGTTTTATACAAATACGCTAAAACTGTTGCCGATGCCTCAGAAGGCTGTGTAACGGATCAGTAGAAAATAAAAACAGAGACATTAAGCAAATAGAGACCTAAACAATCGATGCTTAATGTCTCAGATCAAATATCTAAATACTAAAAAGACTGAATAATCAACAATAAAAAAATCAACGTAATGAGTACACTGGAAATAACAGAAAATAAGGCCGCTACAGCGCAGGAAACTCCGACACAAATTTCGGGATCGAAAGCTGTATTGGAGGCCTTATTGAGCGAAGGAGTTGATACCGTATTTGGTTATCCTGGAGGCGCAATTATGCCGATCTATGATGCCCTTTATGATTATACGGATCGTCTGAAGCATATTTTAGTGCGCCATGAACAAGGTGGAATCCACGCGGCGCAAGGTTATGCAAGAACTTCAGGTCGTACAGGCGTCGTCTTTGCGACAAGTGGTCCTGGAGCAACAAACCTAGTTACTGGACTGGCTGATGCCATGATCGATAGTAACCCTATCGTCTGTGTCACAGGTCAGGTCTTTGCTTCACTCTTGGGAACAGATGCTTTTCAGGAAACAGATGTCATCAATATCACGGCACCGGTCACCAAATGGAACTACCAAGTCACCGACGCAACTGAAATTCCAGCTGCACTCGCAAAAGCATTTTATATTGCCAGCACAGGTCGTCCAGGACCGGTATTGATCGATATCACTAAAAATGCACAAATGCAATTGTTCGATTACTTCGGTTATGAAAAATGCAACCACGTACGTAGCTATAGACCTGCACCACAAGTTCGTAAAGAATATGTTGAGCAGGCAGCCGAGTTAATCAACAATGCAAAAAAACCATTTGTTCTTTTTGGACAAGGCATCATTCTTGGAAAAGCAGAGGAAGAATTCAAAGCTTTTATTGAGAAAACCGGCATTCCTTCGGCATCGACTGTCATGGGGTTAAGTGCACTTCCAACGGATCACAAACTTCACGTAGGGATGTTGGGTATGCATGGTAACTATGCACCAAATGTCATGACCAATGAATGTGATGTTTTAATAGCCATCGGTATGCGTTTCGATGACCGTGTAACAGGTCGTTTGGACAAATATGCCAAACAGGCAAAAGTAATCCATTTGGATATAGACCCGGCAGAGATTGACAAAAACGTACAGACAACCGTACCTGTATGGGGCGACTGTAAGGAGTCACTTCCAATGCTGACGGAATTGGTAAACGCTACAGATCACTCCGCATGGCTTGCACAATTCCGTGAACTTGAAAAAGAAGAAATCAAAGAAGTCATCCAAAATGAACTTCACCCACAAACCGATATTATGACCATGGGTGAGGTCATCAATGTGTTGAATGAATTGACAGGCGGTGATGCGATCATTACAACGGACGTCGGTCAACACCAAATGGTAACTTGTCGCTATGCTAAATTCAACAACAGCAAATCGAATGTAACCTCAGGGGGCTTAGGAACGATGGGCTTTGGTCTTCCGGCCGCAATCGGTGCCTGGTATGGCGCGCCAGAGAAAACTGTCGTAGCAATCATCGGTGATGGTGGTATACAAATGACGATCCAGGAGCTAGGAACGATAATGCAATTTGGCGCAAAAGTCAAAATCATGATCCTCAATAATGAATTCTTGGGCATGGTACGTCAGTGGCAGCAATTGTTCCACGACAGACGTTATTCATTCGTGAATATCACGAGTCCTGACTTTGTTGCTGTAGCGAAAGGCTATTACATCGACGGTCAGAAGATTTCGGAACGTAAAGACCTACGTAATGCCCTGAAAACCATGATTGATCACGACGGAGCATATCTATTGGAAGTGATGGTAGGTAAGGAAAACAATGTATTTCCAATGGTTGCACAAGGAACATCGGTATCTGAGATACGTTTAAAGTAGAATTTAACATGGAAAAACAAGAATATACCATCACCCTATATACAGAGAATTCAATCGGTCTTATCGGTCGGATCTCAACAATCTTTTCAAGAAGAAAAATCAATATTGAAAGCTTGAATACTTCCCCTTCTGAAGTAGAAGGAATACATCGATTTACCATTGTCATTACAGAGGCAGAGGATGTACTGCGTAAGCTTTGCCGTCAGTTAGAAAAACAAATTGACATTCTTAAAGCCTACTACAATACCAATGATGAAGTAATATGGCAAGAACAAGCCTTATATAAGGTCCCTGCCGATGTTGTCAATGAAAAGGTATATGTAGAGCGTTTGCTACGTCAATATGGTGCCAACGTCGTTGTGATCCGCAACGACTATATCGTATTTGAAACTGCAGGTCACCGCGAGGAGATCGATAAGTTGACAGAAGAATTGACCAAATATGGTTTGATCGAATTTGTCCGTGGCGCACGTATCGCCATCATTAAAGATAGTGCGGGCTTCCATTCCAAATTGGTTCAGTTTGAAGCCAAGGAACCATCGATAGAAATTGTAGAAAACGAGTATCTCGACAAAAGAGATGACGTATTTACGATGTAAGCTTTAATAGTATTATGCAAGAGACATTTAAATTTATCTTAAAGTCACGTCAGAAATTCATTGAATTACTTGACGGCCTTTCCATTGAACAACTTAACAAAATTCCAGCGGGATTTAACAACAATATCATCTGGAATTTTGCGCACATTGTTGTCAGTACACAGACCTTGATCTATGTCCGTACTGGAATTAAAGCTGATACGACTTGGGTAAAATATAACGAAGATTATAAAAAAGACACCAAGCCAACCCGCTTTGTTGAACAAGCAGAGGTTGATGAATTGAAAGAAATCGCAATCCGCAGTATTGAGCAAATTGCAGCTGATTATGAAAATGGTGTTTTCGGAGAAATCACTTCCTTTTCAACAGCAACCTATGGTTATCCGATGGAGAGTATTGAAGAAGTGATTGCCCTGACATCAGGACACGATAACGTTCATTTCGGTTACGCAATGGCTCAACGCAGATTAGTACAATAATTAAAATAAATAATCAACAACCAATAACAGAAAGAAAGTAAAACAATGGCAAATTATTTCAACACCTTACCGCTTAGAGAGCAGTTAGAACAATTAAGTCACGCTGAATTCATGGACAACACCGAATTCACGGATGGTGTAAACGCTTTAAAAGGTAAAAAAATCGTAATCGTAGGATGTGGTGCGCAAGGCTTGAACCAAGGTTTAAACTTAAGAGATAGCGGACTGGACGTTTCTTATGCATTACGTAAAGAGGCTATTGAACAAAAAAGAGATTCTTGGAAAAATGCTACAGACAATAACTTTAACGTAGGCACTTATGAAGAATTGATCCCTACTGCGGATGTGGTTATCAACTTGACACCAGATAAGCAACACACTTCAGTAATCAATGCGGTAATGCCCTTGATGAAAGAAGGCGCTACGTTATCGTATTCACACGGTTTCAACATCGTTGAAGAAGGTATGCAGATCCGTAAAGATATTACGGTTATCATGGTTGCTCCAAAATGTCCGGGTTCTGAGGTTCGTGCAGAATACCTTCGTGGTTTTGGTGTTCCGACTTTGATCGCCGTTCACCCGGAGAATGATCCACAAGGAAAAGGCTGGGCAGAAGCAAAAGCATATTGTGTGGGAACAGGTGGCCATAAAGCAGGTGTATTGAAGTCTTCATTCGTAGCTGAAGTAAAATCAGATTTGATGGGTGAACAAACGATTCTTTGTGGATTGTTACAAACAGGTTCCATCTTATCTTTTGACAAAATGGTCGAAAAAGGAATTGAGGCTGGTTATGCATCCAAATTGGTACAATATGGTGTAGAAGTTATCACGGAAGCCTTGAAACATGGTGGTGTAAGCGGTATGATGGATCGTTTGAGCAATCCTGCGAAAGTGAAAGCTTTTGAGATCTCCGAAGAACTGAAAGACATCATGCGTCCTTTATTCCAAAAACACCAAGATGATATCATGTCAGGCCACTTTAGCAAGACGATGATGGAAGACTGGGCAAACGGTGATGCTAACCTATTGAAATGGAGAGCTGAAACGGGCGAAACTGCATTTGAAAAAACGCCAGCTGGTGATGTTAAAATCAACGAGCAAGAATATTTCGATAACTATACATTAATGGTTGCATTTATCCGTGCAGGTGTTGAATTGGCATTCGAAACAATGGTTGAAGCGGGTATCAAACCTGAGTCAGCGTATTATGAATCATTGCACGAAACACCATTGATCGCTAACACAATCGCACGTAAGAAATTGTTCGAGATGAACCGTGTGATTTCTGATACAGCTGAATATGGTTGTTACTTATTCGATCAGGCTTGTAAACCGTTATTAGCAGACTTCATGAAAACTGTTGACACGGACTTAGTAGGTAAAAACTTCAACGAGGGCAGAGACGCTGCAGTTGACAACGCACAATTGGTTGCTATCAATGAAATTTTGCGCGATCACCCTGTAGAAATCGTTGGTCGCAAATTGCGTAAAGCGATGACCGCAATGAAAGCGATCAAAACTGTTTAAAAGTTCATACGAGATTATACATGCTCCAAAAATCATGAATATTTCGTAATTTAGTATATTGAAACCAAGGTGATATTGAGACATTTGCAATATCACCTTGGTTCATATAAAAATAACATAAGAGAGAATAAAAAATGTCAAAAACATTAGTAGAAAAGATTTGGGATGCGCACGTCGTCAAGCGTGAAGAAGGTTTTCCGGATATTATATATATCGATACCCACTTGATTCATGAAGTTACTTCACCTCAAGCTTTCGATGGCTTGCGTAAAAGAGGAATCCCAGTTTTTCGTCCAAAACAAACGGTAGCTACTGCCGACCACAACGTACCGACCCTCAATCAACATTTACCGATCAAAGAAGAGCTATCCCGTTATCAAGTTGATATGCTCACCAAAAATTGTGCTGAATTTGGTATTGAGTTATATGGTTTGGGGCATCCATACCAAGGGATTGTACACGTTATTGGTCCGGAGCTGGGGATCACCCTACCAGGTAAAACGATGGTCTGTGGCGATAGTCATACCTCAACACATGGTGCATTTGGAGCTATTGCTTTTGGTATTGGAACCTCTCAGGTTGAACAGGTCTTCGCAACGCAATGTTTATTGCAGTCGAAGCCAAAAACAATGAAAATTGAAGTCAACGGTACCCTTCAAAAAGGCGTTGGGGCAAAAGATATCATCCTATATATCATCTCCAAGATCTCTGCTGCGGGTGGTACGGGTTACTTTATTGAATATGCTGGTTCAGCGATCCGCTCATTAAGCATGGAAGCACGTATGACCATTTGTAACATGAGTATCGAAATGGGTGCACGTGGAGGCTTAATTGCTCCGGATCAGATCACTTTCGACTATGTAGAAGGCCGTGAATTCGCACCGAAAGGTGAGGAATGGGATAAAGCCCTAGCGTACTGGAAAACATTGTATTCTGACGAAGATGCCATTTTTGATAAAGTGTTGACTTTTGATGCTGCAGACATTGCGCCAATGATTACTTATGGTACCAACCCAGGCATGGGTATGGGTATCGCGGAGCATATTCCAGCAACTAATGCACAACCGGAATCAGAAAGGCCATCGTACCAAAAAGCATTGGATTACATGGGCTTTAAAGATGACTCAACAGTCTTAGGCAACCGTGTTGATTATGTTTTCATCGGAAGTTGTACCAATTCCCGTATTGAAGATTTACGTGAAGTAGCTTCATTCGTTAAAGGCAAGCAAAAAGCACAAGACGTGGAAGTATGGATTGTACCGGGCTCAAAACAAGTAGAAAAACAAGCTAAAGAAGAAGGCTTGGATAAAATATTTGAAGCGGCAGGATTCCAGTTACGTGAACCAGGATGTTCCGCATGTTTAGGTATGAACGAAGATAAAATCCCTGCTGGTAAATATTGCGTTTCGACTTCAAATAGAAATTTCGAAGGGCGTCAGGGACCGAATGCCCGCACCATGCTGGTATCTCCTTTGACAGCAGCAGCAGCGGCAGTAACAGGTAAAGTAACAGATGTAAGAGAGTTGATCTAAGCAGAAAAAAATGAAAAAATTTGAAACTTTAACGTCACCGGTAGTCCCTCTACCTATCGAAAATATTGATACCGATCAAATTATTCCCGCACGCTTTCTAAAAGCAACCACGCGTGAAGGTTTTGGTGATAATTTATTCCGCGACTGGCGTTTTGATACAGACAATCAGCCCAAAACTGACTTTGTACTGAACAACCCGACCTATACAGGGAAAATATTGGTTGCCGGTAAAAACTTTGGTTGTGGTTCAAGCCGCGAGCATGCTGCATGGGCTATTCAAGACTATGGTTTTGACGTGGTCATCAGCTCATTCTTTGCCGATATATTCAAAGGAAATGCCCTTAACAATGGTGTATTACCGATTCAGGTACCCGAAGAGTTTTTGGCAAAAATTTTCGAATTGGTGCACCAAAATCCTAAAACTGAAATAATCGTCGATCTGGAGAAACAAACAGTCATGTTGACAGAGACAGGTGATCAATTTGAGTTTGAAATCAATCCATACAAAAAATCATGTTTGATCAATGGATATGATGACATTGATTTTATCCTTAACCAGAAAGATTCAATCGAAGCATTTGAAGCAAACAGACAATGGTAGATCCTGTCGTCCATATTGCCAATTTAACCATTCAGTACGGTAAAGATACCGTACTGCACGACTTAAATTGGCAAATTTTTCCTGGCGAACAATGGATCTTAGGCGGTCCGAGCGGTACAGGAAAAACCACCCTTGCAAAAGCGATTGCCGGGCAATTGAAGTATGAAGGCGAGATTACATTCCACCTTGATCCAACAAGCCCACTGCCGGCAAAAATTCACTACGTTTCCAATTGGTTTCAATTTACCAATCTTGAAGGCGATCGCAATTTCTATTACCAACAACGCTACAACAAATTTGCAAAAAACGATACATTAACGGTTTTTGCTGAGTTGAAACATTTTGCGCAAGAAGAACAGCTTTCTTTTGAAAACGTACGTTCTTACCTGAACATTTTTGGATTCGAAAATTTCAAAGATCAGCAGTTGATTGAACTTTCGAGTGGCGAACACAAGAGGCTGCAATTGGTCAAAGCGCTGTGGCTTCAACCTCAGGTGCTCATTATCGACCAGCCTTATACAGGACTAGATGCACAGTCTCGGGAAGATCTTAATCAGATTTTTGATCAACTTGCAGATAAAGGCGTTTCTTTGTTGCTCATTAGTAATGATGATGAACAACCAAGCTGCATCAATCGTTTTGCGGAGATCCAACATGGGAAGATTGTTATTCGCCAAAATAGCAATGCGCTATCCAGAGGATTGCCCCGCACAAGAAAAGCACTCCCTTATTTTTTGCAACGCGCCCCAGAAGTAACTTCTCCGATCATGGTAAAAATGAACAAGATCAATATTTCTTACGGCGAAAAACAAGTCTTAAAGAATATTGACTGGGAAGTAAAAGCCGGCGAAAAATGGTTGTTACAAGGGCATAATGGCTCTGGAAAATCCACGTTGCTCAGCCTCATCAACGGCGATCATCCACAGGCCTATGCCAATGATATCCATCTTTTTGGCAAAAAAAGAGGATCTGGAGAAAGCATTTGGGATATCAAAGAACATTTGGGTATTATATCGCCAGAATTGCATTGGTACTATGATATGAATGCCAACGTTGGGCAGACTATTGCTTCTGGATTTTTTGACTCCATGAGCTTATACCAACGATTAGGATTTGAACAACAGCAAAAGCTCGAGCAAATTCTCCATTTTTTTGACCTTAAAGAGGTCAAACACAAAACCTTGGGGTCGTTACCATTAGGCCAACAACGTTTGGCCCTATTGGCCCGCACGATCGTGAAGCATCCAGAATTACTGATTTTGGACGAACCTTGTCAAGGCTTAGATAAAGAGCAGACCCAGTATTTCAACGATGTCATTGATGACCTCAGTAAAAGTGGCCAAACGCTCATTTATGTAGGACACTTCCAGACACAACTTCCAACCTGCATTGACAATAAAATCGTGTTGGAAAAAGGAGAAGTAAAGGCTGTATCCAAAGTTATCCACAAAAAAGAGCCTTTATCAACATAAAAAATGTGGATAACTTCAATTAATTCGAAAACAAGAACAAAAAAATAAAAAGAGAATCAAGCTATCGGCAAAACACTGGGAATCAAAAGTCAAAAATAAAGACAATACAATTGGGCTTAGGCCTATCTTCCAAAGTTTCAATATACATATCGCTGATAGCTCAATACTAAAAATACAATGAAGAAAAATATTTTAATCATACCTGGAGATGGCATCGGCCAAGAAGTAACAACTTGGGGTAAAAAAGTTTTAGAAAAAATCGGTGAAAATTATGGTCATGAATTCAGCTTTGATGAAGCTATCATGGGTCATACTGCAATTGAAGCTACGGGCAATCCTCTTCCTGATGAAACATTAGCGAAAGCAAAAGCTTCTGATGCGATCCTTTTCGGCGCCATTGGCCATATCAAGTATGATAATGATCCTTCTGCTAAAGTAAGACCTGAACAAGGCTTGTTGAAAATCCGTAAAGAACTAGGTCTTTATGCAAATCTTCGTCCAATCCTTTTATTCGACGAGTTATTGGATGCTTCGAGTTTAAAGCCTGAAATTCTTCAAGGTACAGATATCCTTTTCTTCCGTGAATTGACAGGTGATGTGTATTTTGGTGAAAAAAACCGCAATGAGGACAACACCTTTGCGTCAGATCTGATGAACTACCACCGTTACGAGGTTGAACGTATCGCGCGTAAAGCTTATGATGCAGCACGCACACGTAACAAAAGATTATGCTCTGTTGATAAGGCCAATGTATTGGAAACATCCCGTCTGTGGAGAGAAGTGGTCCAGGAAATCGCAAAAGAATATCCGGATGTTGAAACCGAGCACATGTTTATCGATAATGCAGCCATGCAATTGGTTAAAAATCCGAAGAAATTCGATGTGGTATTGACAGCCAACCTTTTTGGTGATATCTTGACGGACGAAGCCTCACAGATCGCAGGCTCTATGGGCATGTTGGCCTCTGCCTCTGTAGGTGATGGTACAGGCTTCTTCGAGCCTATTCATGGTTCCGCTCATGACATCGCTGGTCAAAACAAAGCAAATCCACTTGCTTCGATTTTATCTGCAGCCTTGATGCTTGATATTAGCTTTGGTTTACAGGAAGAAGCAAAAGCTGTTACCAACGCTGTAGCTGAAACATTAAAAGCGGGTTGGAGAACCGGTGATATTGCCAACAGCAGCACAGAAGCTTCAAAAATCTTAGGTACTCAGGAAATGGGTGAAAAAGTATTGGAGTTTATTAAATAGTATACCCTTTTTAATTTGTAAATCTTTTGAATTAAGAAATTATGTTACACGATCCTAATCATCTTTACATTTTCGACACCACCTTACGTGATGGCGAACAGGTACCAGGCTGCCAATTAACCACTCCGGAGAAAATTGAGATTGCTAAAGACCTGGAAAAACTAGGGGTAGATATTATCGAAGCCGGTTTCCCAGTGTCTAGCCCTGGTGATTTTCAATCGGTGGTAGAATTATCTAAAGCGGTGAACGATGTTATTATATGTGCATTGACCCGTGCCAATCAAAACGATATTGACGTAGCTGCCGAGGCATTAAAATATGCCAAACGCCCACGCATCCATACCGGTATTGGTTCTTCGGACATGCATATCAAATATAAATTCAACAGCACAAGAGAAGAAATTTTAGAACGTGCTGTTGCGGCTGTAAAACATGCCAAATCCTATGTGGAAGATGTCGAGTTTTATGCAGAAGATGCTGGTCGCGCAGACTTGGAATTTCTAGCTAAAATGGTTGAGTCGGTCATTGCGGCTGGTGCTACGGTGGTCAACATCCCTGATACAAACGGTTATTGTTTACCGGATCAGTATGGGTCAAAAATCAAGTATCTCAAGGAGAATGTGCGCAATATCGATCAGGCAATTATTTCCGCACATTGTCACAATGACCTAGGACTTGCAACAGCAAATTCTATCGCTGCCATTCAAAATGGAGCCCGCCAGGTAGAATGTACAATCAACGGTATCGGTGAACGTGCCGGAAACACGTCGCTTGAAGAAGTAGCCATGATCCTTAAAGTACACAACCAGTCGTTTGGAAGCTTAACATCAAACATCGATAGCCGCATGTTTACGTACTTATCGCGCAAGGTAAGTGAAATGATGAACATGCCTGTCCAACCGAATAAAGCAATCGTTGGCCGTAATGCCTTCGCGCATAGCTCGGGTATTCACCAAGATGGTTTCCTAAAACACCGCGAAAACTATGAGATCATCAGACCAGAAGATGTTGGTTTGGATGAAGCTGATATTATCCTGACAGCTCGTTCAGGTAGACATGCCCTTAAGCACCATTTGGAGCGTTTAGGTTTCCATCTTGAAAAAGATGATTTAGCAGATTGCTATCAACGTTTCCTGGTTTTAGCCGACGAAAAGAAAAATATTTGTGATGATGACCTAAAAAGCCTCATCCAGGAAAAAATATAAAAAAAGGAAGGCTGCAGATGCAGCCTTTTTTTATCATAAGTACATTTTTTTAAAAGGATCCACATGACACATAGCTGATTATTATTTTAGCATGTGTTCAGACGGTCTTCCATTCAAAATCAACTAAATTTAAACACTGTATAGGTAGAATCTCTCATATAACAGCGAATATCTGCGTTTTATTTGCTACCTTAACTAGGCAATCATCTAACAATGAATCTATCAACCTTAAACATCAATTCAGAAGCTACACTTGACCGCATCAAGTCTGTGGTCAACAGAACACCGCTTCAATATAATCGGCATCTGTCCGAAAAATACGGTGCCGAAGTCTATCTCAAACGGGAAGATTTACAAGTCGTACGTTCCTATAAATTACGCGGTGCCTACAATAAAATTATCTCCTTAACAGCGGAAGAGCGACAACGCGGCGTTGTATGTGCGAGTGCAGGTAACCACGCCCAAGGCGTTGCTTTCTCCTGCAATAAACTCGACATCAAAGGTGTGATATTTATGCCGGGTCCGACACCACGCCAAAAGATCTCACAAACGGAAATGTGGGGTAACGGTAATGTAGAGATTATCTTGACCGGAGACACTTTTGATGACTGTCAAAAAGCGGCGCTGGCCTACACAGAAGAGCATGGCATGACTTTCATCCCGCCATTTGATGATCTCAAAGTTGTGGAAGGACAGGGTACTGTGGCCGTTGAAGCTTTACAAGATCTTCCCGATATGGATGCCATATTTATCCCAATTGGTGGCGGTGGACTTGCCGCGGGAGCAAGCTATTACCTGAAGAGTAAAAACAAAGCGATCAAATGTTATGGCGTTGAACCCGAAGGAGCTCCTTCTATGCAAGCGGCTTTGACACATGGCGCACCGATCGAGCTCGAGCATATCAACAAATTTGTTGATGGGGCCGCCGTTAAAAAGATCGGTGCAACGACATTTGAAATTGCCAAACAATTGTTGGATGATACACGCTCTATTCCTGAAGGAAAGATCTGTACCTGTATCCTAGAGCTGTATAATAAGGATGCCATTGTCGTTGAGCCCGCGGGTGCTTTATCGGTAGCTGCTCTTGAATTTCACAAAGATGAAATTAAAGGCAAGAAAGTCGTCTGTATCATATCCGGTGGAAACAACGATATCGACCGCATGAGTGAAATCAAAGAATTGTCTCTGCTTTACGAAGGATACAAACATTATTTTATCGTTCGTTTCCCACAACGCCCAGGTGCATTGAAACTCTTCGTTTCTGAAGTATTGGGACCTAAGGATGATATTACCCGTTTTGAGTTTATCAAAAAAACAGAACGCGAAAGAGGTCCAGCGCTAGTCGGCATTGAGCTCAACAAGCCTGAGGATTACGAAACATTGATTGAACGCATGAAAGAATACAAGTTTGATGTCATTGAAATCAACAAAGACCAGACACTATTTGAATATCTTGTTTAAATAATAGGTATAAATGAAAAGAGCCAGTGATTCATATCCTGGCTTTTCCCGTTTATATAACCAAAACACCTCACCCAAAGTCTTCAAAAAAAACTAACAATTCCATAATTTAAAAACCTTATATTTAATTGTTTAATCAATAATATACGCAAAATGAGAGTACTAATTTTAACAATCCTGACCTTAATAGGTCAACTTACCTTTGCTCAGACCGACAAAAGTAAACGCCCGAGTCCTCCAGACAACACCAAAGTAACCACCACCGATGGTGTCACGATCGACATTAATTATAGCCGCCCTTCTTTGAAAGGCCGTCAGCTTGGTGTTGATATCGCCCCTGTCGGCATTGTATGGCGTACTGGAGCGAATGAAGCGACCACCATCGAATTTAATAAAGATGTATTGGTTGAAGGCAAGAAATTAGCCGCTGGAAAATATGGTCTTTACAGTATCCCTGGGGAACACGAAACAACAATTATGTTTAATAAAGTGTGGAATCAGTGGGGAACAAAATATGATGCCAACGAAGATGCGCTCCGCGTTTCCGTAAGCAACGCAACTGCAAGTACCTCACAGGAACAATTTAAGATCAACGCTACTCCGCAAGGCACTATCTCCTTGGAATGGGGACAGTATGTTGTTCCATTTACGGTTAAAGCGAGCAACTAAATTAAAAACGCATTATCAATGTAATCGGTACGGTACGATCGAACGATTTTTTAATCAAACAACAGACCGTCCGATTACATCATTCTTCGCTTTTTTCAGCCTTATTTTTTTAAAAAAAACTTATTTGCTTATCAATCCGCTTTATTCATCCCATATTTTGTCATAAAAGCATCGTATTCGGCCTCATCGCGGCACATCTTATCATACCAGTTCTTTTTAAGAATCAGTGTGGTAATACCTAATATCAGTATACTAGTTAGTAAGCCCTGTCCCTGTTGAATAACAATATACATCGGAATTAAGGTCAAACAGCATTGCCATACAATCCCCACCCCAACATTAAATAGATCGCGCTTAAAGTGATTGTTCGCTTTAAGATCGGGGTATTTCTCCAACGCTTTTTGGTGAATTGGCCCCCAAAATCCCCAGGGGCGAACACGAACATAAAAATCGACCAACACCGATTCCGCTGTTGGCTTAGATAACCAAGTTCCAAGTAGGCAGCCCAGTAAGGATAGGACAAATAAAAAGGGGAAATAATAAAGCGGCAAAGTATGTGGGAAAAACTGAGGCAGAATAATTGCGCCGAATATGCCTGTCAACATTCCCCAAAAAAATCCGGTCCCATTAAATCGCCACCAATGCCACTTAAGCACATTCGCGGCAATATATCCACCATAGAGTGCCGAAACGATCCACTGTAGTACCGAATTGATGTTTTGGACATATAATCCGATGATCGTGCTACAGACAACCACAGAAACAGAAACAATATAACTCAAACGAATCTGTTTTTTAGACGAAGCCGAACGATAAAAAAATTTCAGCAAGACATCATTGACCAAATACGCTTGTGCTGCATTTATCGTTGAAGCAAAAGAAGACATAAAAGCAGCCAGCAGTCCAGCCAATAATAAACCTGTCAATCCAACCTTCCCAAAACGACTAATTGCTTTGGGTAATATGATCTCAAAATCCATATGGCTTCCCATTGCTGTAAATTCGTCCCGAAAGAACACAAGCGCTAACACCGTAAAACCCATGATCATCAGATAACGTGGGATCAGCAAGATAACAGATACCGAACCGCTCATTAACGCGGCCTCTTTTGGTGACCGACAAGCAAGAATCTTTTGCATATCGTAGTTGGCCGCGGGCCCGGCCATACTCATGAAAATACCTTTGAAAAGCATCATCATCACAAATATGGTAAACAGATTGTATTGATCATGGGCTATTCTGTCCATAATAGAAGGGAGTACCTTACTCCAGTCCATGTCCAAATGCCAGCCAAAGAAGGGAGAGTCCCATCCCGCGGGTGTATTGGCGGCCAACAACTCAGGACTTACCTGCTGTATTGCGATCACTGCGATTGCAATGCCGGATACAATCATGATTCCGAACTTCACCATATCTGCCCAAACGATACTATGCATGCCGCCAAGCATGACATAAAATGTCGTAATAGCGGTAAAAAATATGCCATACAACTGGGGAACATTCATTGGGTCAATAGTTAACGGAATGAAGCGCGAAAGCTGTTCCCAGGGGAAGAATACCTCCATAAATTTACCGATTCCGATAAATCCATAACATAGAAAACCCAATACCGCTACAATGGCGTATAGAATGACGATGGTGTAAGCTCCATCTGCACCCTTACCATGCCCAAAACGGGTCCGGATCCATTCAGCACCTGTCAACACATTTGAACGCCGCAGCCATACCGAAAGGTAAACCATCAGGAAAATCTGATTAAAGACAGGCCATAACCAAGGAATCCACATACTCTTAAGGCCATAGACAAAGGCAAGATAAACCATCCACATCGTGCCCGAAATATCGAACATCCCCGATGCATCAGAAATACCAAGCATATAGTAAGGAAGTGACTTCCCTCCCAAGAAATAAGAGTCGAGATCCTTAGAAGCTCGCTTTTTAAGAATCAGGCCAATGACAATCATCGTCAGCAAATAACAGACAATGATCACTATATCTATTACGGAAAGTTCCATGAATATTCTTCTCGTGGTCAACCGCAATCTACAATTATATTTCTACATCTCCAATTGGCCAATCACGACCGAAACTGGGTAATGATCTGATATTCCTTCGAGATCAGGACCATTGTGCACTTCGACCTGCTGAACCAAAGGCGACAATCGTTCCGACAATAAGATATAATCTAGCCTTTCCGACACTTCAGCTAATCGGCTGTCACCCCAATTCCAGCCATATAGTGTTGCTGTTGGAAAACTGACCCGCTTATTTTCCGGAAATACAGTACGTCCGATACAATCATCAAAGCCTGCTGCAATAAAAGTCGACAGCACACTATAATCAAAACGCTGGCCACGCATATTGCCATATTCTGGATGCGCTTGATCCCAATTCGATAAATTCTTTCTTAGTGGTGCTTTGTGTTCCAGCCAAATTGCATCCAATGGGGAATAAGCATTGAGATCACCCAGGATCATACAGTTATTCAAGGAATTACTTTTGATATAATCCACAATCTGCTGTGCTTCTTTTAATCGATACTTCCAGGAAAAAGGGCTGAGATGTGTGACTATAATGTCAATATCTTTAATTTTAACATGCAGCATACCATGCCAAAACCCATCCACCTGAGCTTTGATCAGGGTAATCGGATAGCGAGATGTAATTCCTACCGGATAGCCCTTCTCCTTGAGTAAGACCCTGTAATGATGTCCGTAGGATTCGGCCAGCTGTTGAAGATCGGCCTGTTTAAAATCAACCAGTTCTTCTAAAGCAACAATATCCGGTTGCTGTCGTTCCATCCAATGGACAAATTTATCCGCTTTTGTTTTCGTATGTTCAAATCCATTCCAGATATTGTAAGAAATTATCTTTAGCGGTTGATCGGCCTGAGATTTCACCGTCAAACACAGCAAGAGTAAAGTAATCACCCCATAAAACTTGATCAGATTTTTCATTTTTACACTCCTAAATATCGATTTTATAACTAACAATAAGCTTTATATAACTAACGACAAGCCGGGCTATGCGATCTAAAATAGAAGGTCGGCTTTCAATTTCACATCTATTATCAGGCTCGTTTCACATCATTTCGGGAACAAATTTCAGATTCCATGGTATATAGCGCATTGCGACCAATAAGCTGGAGGACATTGTCAACCGAGGTTGCCGAGCGAAGGCCGTCGGGTGCTGTATTAAGGCAATAATCCAAAAGCCGGTCAACCGAGGATACCGCAACATGCATTCGTGTATCACTCGATGCGTAGTAGATATAAACCATACCATTGGCATTCATGATCCAACCATTAGAAAACAACACATTGGAAACATCACCGATCCGTTCTTCTCCCTCCGGAGCCATCAGATACCCCGCAGGCTCGGCGATCAATTGGCTTGGATCGTCCAGACTTGTCAGATAAATATAGAGCACATAGCGTAAGCCCGCAGCCGTGCCACGCACGCCATGGGCAAGGTGCAGCCACCCTTTCGCCGTTTTTAAAGGTGCAGGTCCCTCACCATTTTTCAGTTCTTTAATGGTATGATAAAAACGTTTGTTGATAATTTGTTCTTCAACAACAACGGCATTTTTAATATCATCAATCAATGACCATCCAATTCCGCCACCACGTTTTGCTAGGATAAAATCATCTTGTGGCCGTGTATAGAGGGCATATTTCCCCTGTACAAATTCGGGGTGCAAAACGACATTTCGCTGTTGACTGCTCGCTTTCAGATTGGGTAAACGCTCCCAGTGCTTCAAATCTTTGGATCGAATAATGCCTGCTGAAGCAACGGCACTGGAGAGATCCCCGGGAGCAGCTGCTACATCGCGTTTTTCACTGCAAAAAATACCATACACCCAACCGTCTTCATGAGCGGTCAGCCGGATATCATATACATTTGTTTCCTCTTGATCCAAATCCGGAAGAACCAATGGCTGATCCCAAAAACGGAAATTATCCACTCCATTTTCACTTTCTGCTATTGCAAAAAATGATTTCCGATCTGCCCCTTCCACACGAACAAACAACAGATACTTTCCTTGCCAGTAGAGTGCCCCCGCATTCATTGTTGAATTGAAGGCGATTCGCTCTAGAAAAAGTGGGTTTGTCAATGGATTAAAATCATAACGCCAGGTCAAGGGGATATGTTCTTTGGTAATAACAGGGTATAAATAACGCTTAACAATTTTTCCTGGATTAGACAGTTCAACATTGACTCTTTCCAGTAATAAGCGTTGTGATTCGATAATATAAGCTTGCTGACGTTCAAATGATTCGGCCATAAATTTAGTTCAGTTCAAAAATATAGTTACTTTACAAGTTTTCGGGATAAAGTGGCATCCGTGTCACACGATGGAATGCTGTACCGCTACCGGTAGCGACCTCAAGATCGAATATCACTTCCTTTGTTTTTGGATCAATTTCTACAACACGTCCGCCTATCCCTATACTTGTTTTGACTCCCATCCCTGGACAAAACGACACATGTCCCGTCTTTGGCAGATATTGTACCCCTGATATGGCCTGTGAAAATCCCTCTTCTCCACGATCCTTTCCATAAGACCATACTTGCTGTACTGTTTTATTGGTCAGGTCAACCTTGTATTCCACGACCCGGCTATAGCTGATCACACCGGGAGCAAAATTTGATTTCCATTGCCGATTATATCCATTATCAAAGACTAAAATACGATCATTGGCCAACGCGACAGGTGTATGCGGCCCCCACGGCCAATCAAAACCTGCAACTGCAGCATCCCCATTGATCACTGCTGGGTCTGTAATTGCTGTACCATCTTCGGCAATTGGCTTCAGCAACAAGGTCTGGTATTTAGCTCCCCAATTTTTATGGGGGGATATAATCCATTGCGTCACTCCCGAATGGTTAAAACTGAAAATCCCCTGATAGCGTGCTGTAGCCAATAAATTCTCTCCAATTTCTGTAATTGAATTGTTATGGACCCAGTTGTTTGGACTCTGTGAGAATGCCGGTGGTGTAATACCATCTGGCCTGATATAACGCGTTGTATCGAGCTGCTTGGCAAGATCCCATTCATTTACCAAACTACCTGTTTGAGGATTCAGTTCAATGATATGATCGTTAACGCGCGGCTCTCCATTATTTAGATGGGCTGCAACTTTGGTTACATTGATCAGGAAATTTCCATTAGCAGATTCGGTAATTTCATGATGGAATCCATAGCCTAGTCTTGCGAGATCCCATTGATTGATCAAATTACCAAACATGTCCATTTCAACCACACGTTGTACAGATTGATCGCCGGCGATGAAGGTTCCTTTTTTTGTTCGCTTAAGACCTATAGATCCAGCAAATTTTTGTAAATCAGGTGATTTCTTCAACAGCAACAACCAACGTATCTCACCCTCACTATCAATCATATAAGGCAGAGAAGTATCTAGCTCACTCTGGCCAGGATAACTCACCAAATTTAAACCAGGTTCCATTTTTTCCGTTTGACTCTTCACAATCTTCCATCTTGGAAAATCTGCTACCTTAAGTGGCTGAGTACGGATATGAACAGTAGTACTTCCTCGCTCATTACCTGCGAAATCAGTAAAAGTAAGATCAACGACATTATCATAATCTGCGTACAACCCGAATATAGGAACACTTTGACGTTGTGTTTCACTCGTGCAAAGATGTGTGATGTTGCCTAGTTCACCATGTTTACCATGTACTTGCACCCTTACACGACCAAAGGTTGGCAATCCAACATCTACTAAGGCCGATAAGGGGTTGTATCCTGAAGGATCGAGCCGGATTGCTTCAACCATAAAATCGAGTGAAGTTCCTTTTGTAGGCACAGTCAGTTCCGAACCGTCACTGAATGTGAGATTAGTAACCCATCGATCCGGATTAGGAGTCATCTTGACGATATCTTGGACAGGAATATTTATGGCTCCTTTTTCAAAATTGAAGATATATTCCTGTGTATTCTGATTGACTTTGATTAAGAGTTCGCCTGTTTCAATCTTTGATGTCAACGCCAGCTTAGTAGGCAATTCGGGTGCATTTCCCTGGTCCTTTTTACAGGAAAACAACAACAGAACCAAGCACATACCAGACAAAATCGAAGCAGTATAAATGCTACATATTCGCTGTATTGCAATCATATTTTATTAGATTTAAAAGAAATTTAAAAAAATATTCCGGCAGAGGGCGTCTACCCTCCACCGGAAAAACTAACACTCAACTGTGGAATCGAGAAGAAATTTTTCAGTGTCAATCAAGCTTTCGAAAGCATTGCCGAGCCTATCGCCACAACGGATGCTGTTGGATCTTCGAGTTTGTATTTATTTCTCCCTCTGGAATAGGCAAGTAATAATGCTTAGGTTGGAAATTATCTGCCCCTTGCTTTTTATTATCCACAAAGATCTGTTTCATTTCTGTCGGTGTATACCAACGTTTCAAATCAAAGAAACGATGACCTTCGAAGAAAAACTCCAATTCATTTTGCTTCACAACTTCCTTCATTAGTGCATCCGCATTTGCCCAAGTTTTATTAGCCAATCCAGCTCGATCACGAATGCGTTTTAAGCTAGATGCTGCTCCGGCCAAATTCCCATTTTTCACACAAGCCTCAGCGTGAAGCAACAATACTTCTGCAAAACGAAACACACGAAGATTGTTATTTCGATTTGCGGCATCATACATACTATTAGAGCCAGATTTATTGATATAAAAATTAGTATATTTTTTAAGTAGGAAGCGCCCTGCCTTTCCATTAATAGTCGGATATACAAGTCCAGCGTTAACTGAAATTTTACTCAAAGATTCTTTCCAAAGATCATCAAAAGAAAGATTACCATACCATGCGCCGTCGGTTAGGCCCGTTTCATAATCAGAATATTTCCAGTAAAAACTGCCGTACATACGCTTGTCAAAACGAGTATCCGACCCTGCTGGACGTTCTTCTGAGATAAAGTCGCGGACAACAGAAATACCAGGCACCAGTTTGAACCAAGCACCGCTGGCACCAGGTCCAGCAAAATTAGGTAATACAAATCCTAGCTGACAGGAAGCACAATCGTCTCCCCAAACGCCACCGGCACTGAGACGCCCATCATAAGCTAGTTCCCAAACCGATTCCTTATTGAACTTAGTTGTCTCCTTATAATTATCCTCAAAATTGTCCACCAAATCATAATTATATGGTGCCGTCAACAAGGCCTTCAACTCTGTCTCAGCTTCTCCGTATTGTTTGTTATAGACCAACGTTTTCCCCAGGTAAGCGATAGCAGCGCCTTTGGTTACCCTTCCTGATTCTGAGGAAGGCCTACTGACCGGCAACCCATCTTTGGCAGCCTTAAAATCAGAGATCACCTGTTTCCAAATCTCCGCTTCAGGTGACGATGCAATATTCTCACCATTAGGTTCATCTGTAGCTGGTGTTAAACGCAAGGGAACATCACCATAATTAGCCGCCAATAAAAAATAGTACATCCCTCGTAGAAAACGAACTTCACCGATCAGCTGCTTCTTTTTTTCGGAATCCATTGTCACCCGGTCTATATTTTTCATAAATACGTTGGCTCTGTTAATACCATTGTATAGACTCCCGAAATCACTCCCCCCCGTTCCAGGTGTATTAATAAAATTGATTAGCTGCCAAGTATGAGGTTCTTCGCCAACCAAAAACCACATATCGTCAGCGCGGTTCATTGTCTGATAGCCTGTAAATGCGCCATAATAACCATACATTTGATTACGGATGGGAGAATAGATTGTTGGAATCGCAGCCACCGCATCTGCCTCTGTTGTCCAATAAGTTGCCTCAACAGGGAGATTCGGATTGGTACGATTTAGAAAATCCTTGCTACAGCTTCCCATAAACAAAAGAACTGCTGCAGCTACCGTATATCTTTTTATCGAAATTTTCATTTTTGTCATTTTAAATTTTTTACTATTAAACCAACCGCCTATTAAAAGTTAGCTTGTATACCAAACATAATAGTACGCGCTAAGGGGAAACGACCATAATCGGTACCAGCAGTCATAGGTCCTGATCCGCCACCATTCTCATCAGAATTCATCCCTACATCAGGTGTGTATCCCTTATATTTTGTTACAGTAAATAGATTTTCTCCTGCCACAAAAACACGAGCATTCTTCAGGCTTGCTTTGCTTAGCCACTCAGAAGGCAAAGTATAGCCAAACTCTATTGTTTTTAAACGGAAAAAAGCCCCACTTTCCAACCAACGATCACTTACGCGTCGTTTATTATCATTCAAATCCTGCCGAGTATAACGTGGAATATCGGTATTGGTATTACTTGGTGTCCACGAATTTAAAAGATCTATGGAGTAATTATTAATATCACTGGTTCCTTCCATCCGAGCACGGGTATAGTTATAAACCTTGTTACCATACATGCCATCAAAGAAAAACGCAAAATCAAAACCTTTATAATCTAACCCTCCTCTGATACCATAAGCTAATTTCGGATAAGGACTTCCAGCATATTGACGGTCATCATTATTAATCTGCCCATCGCCGTTATAGTCAACAAACTTGATATCTCCAGCTTTGGCTGTAGATTGAATCACCTTACCATCAGCCGATTTATAGGCCTGAACTTCAGCATCTGACTGGAACAATCCATCAGTCTGGATAAGCCAAAAACCTCCAATTGGATAGCCCACCTTCGCCCATGTAATCGTACCATCGTTATTTGGGTTAAATCCGCCAAATTCCTGAACTGTACCAATTGTTACGGCTTTCATCTCATTCTTCACTGTAGAAGCATTTACCCCGATGTTATAATTCACTTCGCCAACCTTGTCTCTATAGGTAGCTAAAAACTCGAATCCTTTATTTCGAATTGTACCTGCATTCATAATAGGTGATCCCTGAAGTCCGGCTGAAGAGGGCCGATTGATTCCCAACAGAATGCCCTTCGTATCACGCACATAATAATCAGTACTAATGCTCAACTTATTTTGCAAGAAGGCCAAGTCCAGACCAACGTTGCTAGTTTCAGTTTCCTCCCAAGTTAGATTCACTGGCGATGTCCAGCCGATACCTGTACTAGATCCCAACCATAAGGCTCCTCCCTGTATGTAGTTAAAGCCATATGAAGTAAGACTTTGTGTTGTATAATTGGCGATATTTTGATTCCCTAATCGACCATAAGTTGCACGAACTTTCAATTCATTGATTGTATTTTTTGCCTTTTCAAAGAAATGCTCGTTCATCACATTCCATCCTAAAGCCACCGAAGGGAACACACCATAACGATAACCATCTGCAAATTTGGAAGAGCCATCACGACGAACAGTTGCTGTCAACATATAACGGCTATCGTAACTGTACATAGCACGGCCAAACTGTGAAATTAGTGCCTCTTCCTGCAAGCTTCCAGATGTCGTTTGACCATCCAATCCACCCGCATTAATTGCATCGGTACCAAAAGGAATATTGAGCCTAGAAGCTCCAAATCCTCTATTGGTATTTTCTTGAGCGGAATAACCCGCCAACAAAGAAATCGTGTGCTTATCAAAAGTATTATCATAATGCAATGTATTTTCGATCAACCACTGATTATTGAAGAAAGCACTTTCATTGAGTGAAGATTGTAATATGGCCGTACCATCGGGACGTCTATCCGCTTTGGCATAATTTCTTCCAGAAGTTCTATTAACCCCAACGTTTAACCTATATTTTAAACCCTTAACAAATAAATCTACTTCTGCATATCCATTCAACATAATATCCGTCTGGTAGACGTGATTATTATTCAAGTTTAAGTTACCTACTGGATTATCCAAGTTTTTCATCCATGGGGCATAGGTTGAATAGCCTCCAACAATATTGGAATCATAAATCGGTAACAGTGGATTTTGACGAAGTGCATCTGTGATGACCAAATGTGAAAATTTACGATCACCCGATTTCACCAAAAAAGTATTTCCTACCCTAAGATGTTCATTAAAAAAACTGAATGTATTTTTACTACGTATGTTAAACGCCTTATAACCTGTTGTTTTCAGAATACCTTCCTGATCCAAATAGCCCGCAGACACGTTATAAGTAGATCTTTCACCACCACCGGCGATATCTAGATTAATTTTATTGACGGGAGCAACATGATATATTTCATCTTGCCAATTGGTATTCGCATTAAAACTTTCCGCTTGAACTGGTAGCTCTTTTTGATCCGTCATAAATTGTTTCCATTGTGGACCATCCATTACTTTTAATTTCTTAGGAATACTTTGGACCCCCGTATAGGCATTTATACCAACAGTAGCGGGTGATGCTCTATGCCCACCTTTAGTCGTGATAAGGACGACACCATTGGCTGCCCTAGATCCATAGATGGCAGCTGCTGACGCATCCTTCAATACTTCCAAGGAAGCAATATCATTTGGATCCACCAAATTGATGTCACCGAATACGCCATCAATAACATAAAGCGGTGTATTGTTGCCCAAAGAGCTTATACCACGGATATTGATACTCATACCAGCGCCCGGCGTTCCACCGGCATTTGATACAGTCACCCCGGCAACGCGGCCCTGTAATGCACCCGCAGCACTTTTAGCTAAATTAGATTGTAGATCCTTGCCCGTCACGGATGCCACTGCACCGGTCAAATCACTTTTTTTCACCGTACCATAGCCGATCACCACCACTTCATCTAACTCCGTGCCCGACTGAAGTACAATACTATAGGTTGATGCATCATTGACAAGCACCTCTTGCTCCTTCATCCCCACGTAGGTAATTTTTAAGGTTTTGCCTTTCGCAACATCAAGTGTAAAAGAACCATCGGCATCTGTTTTCGTTCCGCTGGCGCTCCCCTTGATATTGACCGTAGCTCCTGCCACTGGCTTATTATCCGCATCGAGGACTTTGCCCCTCACCTTTTGGGATTGCTGTGCAAAAGCTAAGCTCCCATAAGTGGAAAGTAAGAGTAGTAAAGCTGTTTTTCTCATATTGTGTGTATTTAAGGTTTACAATAAATAGATGGTTTGTATAATATGTCTATACTTAATTGGTATTCTTCTATTGGTTTGTTTGACGAAATTAGAGAAAAGGAGATGCCGTAAATAGCAAGATCAACTCATTTGTATTGTACTTTTCATTCATATTTCCGTTGGAAAAAACACGAAAAAGTCAACACAAACGATTGCGCAAAATAGAAGGGAAAACTAAGGAGATAAAAAAAACAGTAAACAGAAATCAAATAATAGACTAAAATACAGTCAATTACGAAACAAAGAAGTTATTTCATTGAACTTTGGACTCACTTACATTGAATTATCTAGTAAGGAGACCAATAAAAATCAGTAACAAAATAGCGTTGAGACCGTTGAAAAAAAATTATAAGCCCGACGAACGTGCTTTTTGCATTTCTTTATCAATATCGGACTTCAACCTTTCGTCAATCCATTCACGGTCTTCTGACGTCAAATCATCCAAAATATATTGATTTTGTTCGTTAAAATCGATAAAAATATCCGCAAGAAACTCTGACTGAAGGTCGCGAACCCGGTCGACATTGCTTAGATCTAGGGCCCCAATTTTAGAAATCACGCTATTGAGCCGGTTTTGCGTCACATATGTCCGCATGGCCGCCACAAGGAAAGAAAGATTTTCGCTCTTCGAACTGACATCCGGAATAAAAGACCATTTTTCAGCCTCATGGAATTTTAATTGCTCATTGAATTCAGGATTCTTGAGTTTGATAATTGGACGTTCTTGTTCCAACTGCATTTTTTCGGAATCATAAGGTTTAATTACAACGCCTTCAATGAGGTTGTCTTTCAGTTCTGGCAAGCCCAAACGTCCAGGGATACTAGAATTCATTCGAAGATTAAAATTTAGTGCCTCATTCATCTTCCCTATAAATAGCGGTTTAGCATAAAAAAGGTCAAACTCCTCAAAATAGCTGATTGAAGTTTGATAATCTAAATAGTGTTTCTGGCCGAACTTATCAATAATAGCAATATCAAAGGCATAGAAATGAATATCAGGGCTATAATATACACCTGTTTGAATAGCTTGCAGGTGTGGCACTACGGCAACCTCCTTATGGGGGTAAACACCACCGAACAACTCGCCGTATACAATATAATGCGCTTCGGGATAAGATAAACTTAGGCGTTCAAACAAACACATCATATTGCTTTCCAAACGCGCTACGACAAGCTGATATCCAAAGAAATCGGATGCCCACTCCAGGTATTCTCTTCTTTTTGCAAATTTTAATTCTCCCAGTTGATAGGAAAAACTAAAATTGGCGCCATGTACTTTTTCTGTAACTACCCATTTTATTTTACCGAGCTGGGACATTGCTTTCTCACTGAGCCCAATTTTCTTAATTTTATCGGGCATCTTTTCGTATCCTGAAAAAATAGACATATAGAATCGTTTTCGCTTTCTCGCCTTAAAAATAAGAAATAAATAACGGTAAACTAGATGATCATCTGTTGCTTGCGGAGGCTATTTCTATACTCGACGGGAGTGAGGCCTTTTTTCTTTTTAAATACACGGTAGAAATACGAAACGCTGTTAAAGCCGCATTGTTCGACAATATCGGCAATCAAGGTCTCTTCTTTCAGTAATCGCACAGCCATATTGATCCTAAAATCGAGCAGATAATCTGTAAAATTCATTCCTGTAGTCGATTTCAGAAAACGGGAAAATGTTGATTTGCTCATATTCATTACGGCCGCAACCATCGGCAGGCTCAATTCTCTATTTACATGGGTAACGATATATTCTTGTAGTCGTCCCATCATCAATTCGCTATTGCTCAATACCGTATTGGTCGCCGTGGATAATACACGGATATCTTCACCCTTAGACAATTCATACAGCAACACCAAAAGTTTCATAACCGAATAGAATCCGTCTCTTTCCAAAGTCAATATGCGTAACAGCGGTAATACCCGATCTACTGTGTCTTTCCCAAAAACTACACCACGCGAAGCTTTGGATAATAACTGCTGTATACTTGCAAACTGTTTTTTATCCAGATACTGTTCAATTAATGAAGGGTGAAACTGAATCGTAATCTCATGAATATCATTCGATTGGCAATCGCCATCTTTCCAGGCGTGTTCAAGCTCAGGACTTGCAATGAGTACCAGATCCCGCTCGCCAATAGACTCTATCGAGTTGCCAATGATACGTTGTGCCCCCACTGCCCCCTCAACATAATTGAGCTCATATTCTGGGTGAATATGTACAGGAAACGTAAAGGAAGATTTTCTCCGATCGAAGACCACAAAGCAGTCATCGGAAGATAATGGCGATTTCTCTCTAAATATATCAGGTCTCATAATTGGATTTTCCCCTCCAGTAAATTACCCAAACTTAAAAAATAATATGTATAATCCACTGAACCTTCAGCACATTTACTAGCGGTTCAGTAGGAGCCCACCTAGGTTCAATACTGACTTCACAGGGTCCGTATCGGATTAACGCTTATCAAGGGGGAGGGTAGCGATCCATTTACGCGAAACTTGCGCAACAAAAAAGGTTGCTTTGTACAGCAACCTTTTTTTATTCATGTTGATTTTCACCTTATTTCTTAAGGTATTTTTCCAAAAATTGATCCTGCTCCCAAAGTAAATGGAAGATATTTTCTTTGGCGACATATCCATGTGCTTCGCGTGGTAAAATGACCATACGCACGGGAGCTCCCAAGTTTTTCAGGGCCTGAAAATAGCGTTCTGTCTGCAGGGTGAATGTTCCGGGATTATTATCGGCTCCACCATGAACCAACAAAAGTGGGGTTTTCATCCGATCAGCACTCACAAATGGAGACATGGTCATATACAGGGCTGGATCATCCCAGAAGTTACGTTGTTCACTCTGAAAACCAAATGGTGTTAAGGTCCGATTGTATGCTCCAGAACGCGCTATTCCTGCGGCAAACAATTTTGAATTGGACAACAGATGTGCTGTCATAAACGCACCATAGGAATGCCCACCCACAGCAACTTTTTTCCGATCGATATAACCCAAATGATCTACCGCATCAATTGCAGCTTCGGCATTTGCCACAAGTTGTTCAATAAAGGTATCATTTGGTTCTTTTGTTCCCTCTCCAACAATAGGGAAGGCCGCATTATCCAATACAGCATACCCCTTCGATACCCAGTAGATAAAAGAACCATAACTTGGGAAGGTAAACTCCTTCGGATTGGCCGTGCTTTGTCCAGCCGTATTTTTATCTTTGTACTCCCTTGGATAAGCCCACATTAGCAGAGGCAACTTCTCTTTCTTCGTAAAATCATAACCGGCAGGTAAATATAATGTTCCGGAAAGTTCGACTCCATCCTTTCGCTTGTACTTTAAAATCTCTTTATGAACTTTTTCCAAAGACTTAAACGGGTTTTCCAACGTGGTGAGTGTCACCTGTTTCCCCGATTTCATATTTTTCATGAAATAATTCGGATAAGTCGATGCTGACTGAAGCGAAATCAACAAATCCCCAGTTTTAGGGTTCACTAATTGGGTGATACGTTCCTGCAGTTCAGATGCTGGAGCAATATAAATGCGTTTTTTCTTCAGCGAATGCAGATCAAGCTCATCCACAAAAGGAAACTCACCATTTTTAGTAAACCCCTTACCTACAAACAGTACTTTATCCTTATCTATATACATCGAATAAGTGCCTAAACTATTTTTTTCCATATATACATCTCCCGGATCGTTATAGACATCCTGACTGTTCCGGTCATGCAATAGTTTAGATTCTCCCGAGGAAGGATTCACCACAAAAGTTTTTGCATTTCTCGTATCATACCATTGCGAATTGATCAATGCATATTTATCATTCCCCCATGTTACACCAGCGTAACGGTCTTTGATTTTAAAAATAAGCTTTCCCGCACCATCGTAAGGGTACGATAAAGTATATAAGGCATCACGAAACTCCGCAGGTTTATTCGCATCCCCGCCATCCAAGGCTTCTACATAAGCCAACGTCGCTGGCTGATCACTCCGCCAATGCCAGGCACGTTTTCCCGATCGTGTCGACGAAAAACCTTTCGGCATCACCTCTGTCAAGGCTGTCTCATTCACCAGTGCTATTTCCTTGCCCGATCGATCATAAATACGAACCTGCTGTGGAAAAGACGAGACCGGAACCACGTAGGAATAAGGTTTTGTGATCGTCGTGATCATCACATACTCACCATCCGGAGAGAAACTGATCCCCGTATAAATGGCTTTATCTTTAAAGGAAGAAATCTTGCCGTCCAGATCTACAAGTTCAAGGTTGGATTGCACCAATGTTTCAAAATTCACTTCATCCTGCGGATTTTTAAGCAGGTCCTGGTATGTCCTCAACTGAGACACCTTCCCATCACTTGTTGAGACAATAGGTCCTGTCGGCAAATCTTTTGAAGGATCCAACAGTGCAGCCCTATCCTTTGGCAGGCTTGTTATTATTAAACCGGAAGAATTTCTCAGCCACTGAAATGGTGCTGTCAATGTTCCATTCAAATTGTAGGCAGTCAGCTGTTTGACATTTCGCGTTGCAAGATCAATGACAAATAAGGCCGTTCCACTCTCATTTGTATTGCTGAATGCCAAACGCTTATTGTCTGGAGAGAACACAAAATTGGCCATTGCGGCTTTTTCGGGCATCCCCGTGAAGTCGGAAAATTCCATATTTTGTCCAATTTTTTTCAAGGCAATCTTATCGAAAAAGATTGTCGAACTTTCCATGTTCGTCTTCGGATTAATCCGCAATCCAGCCAGTTTCATTTCTTCCTGGCCTAAGTCTGCCAGGCTTTTGTATGTAGGCCGGAACGTAAATAACATCCAATTTTTATCGCTTGAAATCTTTATCTGAGGGGGGCGTACATAATCGGCTAAGGCCAAAATTTCAGTAGAGGGTTTTTGAAAGGTAATGTTTTCCTGCGCTTGCGTCTGTAGCGACGCTAGAAGCAAGAGACCATAGAATAGTTTCTTCATAAATTTATTTTTCAAATTAGGGCAAAATAAAGTAATAAAATTTTCATAAAAAAGCAAGCTTTGTAGCTTTTTTATGACACTAAAATTAAACTTAAATCATTTGTAAAATAGTGGTAAAATTTACTAATTTAAAGTTATCCACATTCGCAAAAATAAGATAATCAACAATTTACAAACACTAATCTGCAGCAAACGCATTCTCTGACAAACTTTTGCCCAAAATGTGGAAAAGTCAAACTACCGCATCGAAAGAAAATATAAGATATTTGTTAAGCTAATGAAAGAATTGGCAACTCAACGAAGTTTTTAAGTATCGAAACACAGACATTTCTTTTTGATGAATTGTCTATTTTAAATGGCCAGATGAACTTAAATCTGGTCTCCCCGATTAAAATTGATACCATTAACTCCGTACCGGGTTTTTCTATAAAGATTGGAATAAAAAAATAAACAAGTAAACATGGCAAGAATTATCAAATTTGAGAAAAACGATTGTGCTCCTTGTGCACAAGTATCGGCTTATTTGGATCAAAAAGGTATCCAATATGAAACGGTTAATCCTTTTGATGAACCAGACTTGGCCGCAAGATTCAAAATCCGCACAGTTCCTACGGTAATTGTGTTGGAAAATGAAGAGATTCAACACCGTATCATTGGCTTTAAACCAGAGGAATTGGCTGCCATTGCACTTTAATAAATTCAGCGTATCATTAAAATGAAACAGTGACATGATACACATTTATTATGATTCCAGAACGGGGAACGTACAACGTTTTATGGATAAAGTAGCTCAGATAACGGGTTGGCAAATCCATAAGATCACCGCCGATTTAACGGTAGAAGACCCTGGGCATTTGGTCACTTTCACCACAAATTTTGGACAGGTGCCCGAAAACACAAAAGAATTCATGAAACGCGAAGCTAAAAATATCTATTCTGTTACTTCCAGTGGCAACCGCAACTGGGGACCGAATTTTGGTCTAGCAGCTGATCGCATTTCACAGGATTTCGACATTCCACTGGCGTTCAAATTTGAACTGTCCGGAACAATGGAAGATATTAATCAATTTATTGACATCTTAAAGAACTTTTGCGATGGTAGCAAACGAAGTAGCAAAAAACTGGATATTGCTTAATAATGAAATCATGATTAAGCATGATGACGAATTCAGCTTACATAAAGATAAGGAAGCGGTTCGTGCATATTTCTTGGAATATGTAAATAAGAACACAGTGTTCTTTTATACATTAAAAGAAAAAATAGACTATTTGGTAGAAAACAACTATTATATTGACTTTTACCAATGGTTTACATTTGAAGAAATGGAAACGGTATTCAACTATGTGTATGCGAAGAAATTCCGTTTCGAATCTTTTATGGCGGCATTCAAATTCTTCCAGAGCTACGCTTTACGTGACGATTCTGGCGAGAAGTTTTTAGAGCGTTATGAAGACCGTGTAGTTGCTGTTTCCTTGTTCTTAGCAAGAGAAGAAGGTGTTCAAAAAGCAATTGAATATGCAGAAATCATGATCAATCAAGAATATCAGCCAGCGACCCCTACATTCTTGAATGCAGGAAAGAAACGCTCGGGTGAATTAGTATCTTGTTTCCTGGATGAAATCGGCGACAACTTAAATGGTATCGGTTATGCTGTTGATTCCGCAATGAAGTTGTCTTCTATCGGTGGTGGTGTATCGTTCAATATCTCCAAAATCCGTGCTCGCGGAGAAGCTATCAAAGGTGTTGAAGGCCGTGCCGGCGGTGTACTTCCAATCATGAAGATTATGGAAGATACATTTTCATATGCGAACCAGTTGGGACAACGTCCGGGTGCTGGTGCAGTATACCTCAATATTTTCCACTCCGACATCGAAGAATTTTTAGATTGTAAAAAAATCAACGTTGACGAGAAAGTACGTATCAAATCATTGTCTATCGGTATCATCGTTCCTGATAAATTCATGGAATTGGCAGAAAAAGATGAACCCTGCTATTTGATCTACCCACATACGGTAATGCAAGAGTATGGACAATTCTTGGATGAGATGGATATGGACAAGATGTACGACGAATTGATCACGAATCCAAACGTGAAAAAGAAAAAAATCAATGCCCGTCACCTTTTAGTTAAAATTGCACAGACACAAAAAGAATCAGGATATCCTTATATTTTCTTCAAAGAGAACACCAACCGTGTCCATGCATTGAATGAAATCGGTCAGGTGAAATTCTCAAACTTGTGTACTGAAATTATGCAAGTATCCCAAGTATCCGATATTGAGATCTATGGCAAACAGGATACGATCCGGTATGGTATCTCCTGTAACTTAGGCTCCTTAAATATTGCGACTGTAATGGACAACAAACGTATCAAAGAGACCGTAAAAACGGCTATGCGTGCTTTGACTGTCGTTACAGACGTGACCAATATCGACATGGTTCCTTCTATTGCAAAAGCAAACCGTGAGTTACATTCTGTAGGGCTAGGTGCAATGAACCTCCATGGTTACCTTGCAAAAAGCTTCATCATGTATGAATCTAACGAAGCGTTGGATTTTGCCAATACCTTCTTTATGATGATGAACTATTATTCATTGGAAGCATCGATGGAAATTGCCAAAGAACGTGGTAAAACATTTGTTGGATTTGAAAAATCAGCCTACGCCGATGGTACGTATTTCAACAATTACATAAACCGCGATTACATGCCTAAAACAGCTAAGGTAACGGAGTTATTTGAAGGAATACATATTCCAACAGTAGAAGATTGGTTGGAATTAAAAGCAAAAATCAAAGAACATGGTATTTACCATGCTTACCGTTTGGCTATTGCTCCAAATCAATCGACTTCATATATCATGAATGCAACCGCATCAGTTATGCCAATTGTAGATATCATTGAGGTGCGTGAGTATGGAGATAGTACAACTTACTATCCAATGCCATACTTGACAAACGATAATTATTTCTATTTCAAATCGGCTTATGATATGGATCAATTCAAGGTCTTGAAATTGATCTCGGTTATCCAACGCCATATTGATCAGGGTGTATCTACAATTTTGCATACAAACTCAAAGGATTCGACGAGAGATTTGTCTAGATATTATATCTATGCACACAAATTGGGATTGAAATCCCTTTATTATACACGGACAAGAAAATCGACCATCGACGAATGTGTCTCTTGTTCAGCTTAATTCTGAGATTTTAGTATTTGGATATATAATGGGAGAAAGTCAAAAGTTGCCTACGCCATTGGCGGCTTTTGGCTTATCTAAAATCAACAATCCAAATACGAGATAATAAATGCCTAATACTTTAAACTAAAAATGAGTAAAACATATAAAGCTGTCAACTGGAATACCCCTGAGAACGATTATGTATTGATGTTCTGGGAACAAAATATCCGTCAATTCTGGATCGATACGGAATACATTCCTTCAAAAGATATCGATAGCTGGAAACGTATCAGCCCAGAAATGAAAGATGCGTATAAAAAAGCTTTAGGAGGATTAACCTTGTTGGATACCCTTCAAAGCCATACTGGTATGCCTAAAATCATCGATCATATCGATACATTACAGAATAAAGCTGTATTGTCGTATATGTGTATGATGGAAGCTATCCACGCAAAATCGTATTCCACTATTTTCACGACAGTTTCTACAACCGCGGAAATAAACGACATTTTCGAATGGGTTCAACAAAATAAATACCTTCAATACAAAGCAGAAACAATTGATGGCTACTACCGTGCAATCGATAAAGAGGAGGCTTCGGACGAAGAGATTTATATGGCGATGGCTGCATCCGTATTATTGGAATCATTCTTATTCTATTCTGGATTCTTCTTGCCATTATGGTTATGTGGACAAGGTGAAATGGTTGCTTCTGCCGATATCATCAAGAAAATTATCGCAGACGAATCTATTCACGGTGTATTCGTTGGATTAATAGCCCAAGATCAATTCAAAAAATTAAAAAATCAAGATCAGGTAAAAGCTCGTTTCCTGGCCCTGCTTTACAATTTGTATGAAAATGAGCTGAAATATACGGAAGAGATCTATACTGAAGTTGGTTTAACTGCAGAGGTAAAAGAATATGTTCGTTACAATGCCAACAAAGCATTGATGAATTTGGGCTTTGATCCGATCTTCGAAGTAAAACAAGTCAACCCAATCGTATTGAATGGCTTGAATACTGAAACGACACAACATGACTTCTTCTCCAAGAAATCAACTAACTACGAAAAAGCAACGGAAATTGTCCATCTAAAAGATGACGACTTCAAAATGGATGTGGTCGTAGATATATAATATTGACGATTTGTCAAACAAAAAGCCCCAAAGAAAATTCTTTGGGGCTTTTTGTTTGACTGACGAGCAACAACTATTGTTGGAATGCTTTGATGGCCTGTCCGCGCCAAGCGGCATCAAGCGGTGCACCAAGCAACCAAGTTAACGTAGGCGCGATATCATAAATCATCAAAGTTTCCTTGATTTCTTTTCCTTTTGGCACACCAGGTCCGGTCATTACCCAAGGAATCTCCACCTCCGCCAGCGATTTACCACCGTGTCCTTTTCCGGTACCGCCATGATCCGCAGCAACAACGAAAATCGTTTCATCTGCGATTCCCGCATCCTTTACTGCCTGCTGCAAAGTACCAATACGTCTGTCGACCTGTTTTAGTTCGGCATAATATTCCGGTGTGTTGTGCCCGATATTATGACCTACACCATCAGGTTGGTCAAAATGTACAAACATAATTGTCGGTTTCTCCTTTTTTATGATATCCACAGTGGTATTCAACGCTGCTTCATCATCATCCTTGGTGTTAATGATTTCTTGCACGACTTTGTTGTCGATCAAATAGCCTATACCCGGCCAGCTATGTACCACAGCAAACTGTGCCTTGGGATTTTTGCTGGCAACAGCATTAAATAAGGAAGGAAACATGCCGTTTGCTGTTTTGGTCGTAGAAGGGATCTCGGGGACTTTGCTATCCCACTCGGTATATCCATGTGCGGTAGGACCAGCACCCATAATCATGGAGGCCCAGTTTACAGCACTGGAAGAAGGTAAAACGGTGCGTACATGTGTACTATAAGTCCCCTCCTGCATCATCTTTTTGAGATTTGGCATCTCTGCTTTTGGTAGAGCATAAGCTCCAAAACCGTCAAAACCAACTAAAACAACGTGTTTGATCTTTTTGCTCTGTGCCGACACAGCACTTGTGGACAGCCCCAGTACGATCAATGGTAAGAATAGATTTTTAATTTTCATCTGTATAAATTTGTTTTTCAGTTGCGATGAAGCTATCAGATTTATTCATCCCCAAATGTGATTGAATAAATCATGATGGTTTCATAATATAATAACTTGGTATTCAACTCCTACACAACCTCCTCAAACTTTCATGTACCCACAATAAGATAGCCTTAACGCCTCCACGGCTAACAATATCGTGTTAGCGCCCGTTCAGAGACTGTGTATTACAAATCATTCAATATTAGAAGTTGATTTCTTCAAAAATAGAAATTTTACGTTATCTATTATGTTAAGTAAACATTATTTAATCTCTCTAACCAACATGTTACAAGAACAAAAAAATCTGCTAAAATTACTTTTAGCAGATTTTTCATTAAGCCTACGATGAGGTGCTACACAGTTGCTCTAGAACCCCGCTTTTGCCAATCGTGCATACATCTCAACAAAAGCACTTTGATCAAGCAGCCATTTCGATTTATGTTGCTCTTTTAGGCTCCAGTATACGCTTCATCATAATAAATTAAAGACTATTGATATCCTGGATTCTGAGTCAGTTTATTATTACGCTGTATCTCATCAGGAGAAATCGGCCATAATAAATCGGATTCTTTAAATGTTGCTCCAGAGCCATTCTTTGCACCAATTAATGGTACGAAATCGACTTTACCAGCCTCAGTCGTTGAAATTACAGGGAACATTTTTGTACGCACAATATCATCCCACATTTTGAATTCTAATGGGAACTCACGTAGACGCTCTTTCCAGCATTCTTTCACGAAATTGTCTGCTGATAATGTTTGTAATTCGGCCGTATAAGTAGCAACTGATTTTCCTTCGGTATTTGCCCGTGCTTTTACCTGAGCTAAATAACCTGCAGCCTCGGCACTTACACCAGATGTTTTAGCAATTCCTTCTGCAGCTATAAGCAAGGCCTCAGGATAACGGTAGAAGTTCCAGTCTTTCGTTGCTTTACCTGTTGTCAACAGAGCTTCTTCATCCACAAAATACCATATTCCCGCATCCGTTGATTCCCATACTTTTCCATTTTTTGGATTTGTATACTTCCAATGATAGAATTGATTCGGCTGGATACGGAGATCCTTGCTCTCGTAGACATTCAAAAATTGCTTGGTTGGTCCATAGATTCTTTCAAAGATCGAATAGGATGTAAATAACGATACGGCTGACGAATTGAAAGCATAAGTCGGCCACCAGCTACCATCGCGGATAGTCGCATTATACTCCTGTGCATAAATTACTTCATCCAGATCATCCGTCGTACGTAATTTATTATAGGCACTGTTCATCGCCAAATTGGTGTTTGTGGTCATACTATGACCTGAGCCGATGACAAGTTTTGCCGCTGCCGCAGCGTCAGCATACTTACCCTGTTGCAAGTAAACGTTGGCCAAGGTCATGGCCGCTACATATTTGGTTATCCGGTGTCCATTTGCCGCAAACGTTGCAGCAGGAAGAACTTCCACTGCAGACTTCAAATCAGATTCTATTAATTCATATACTTTTGCCGCATCTGTACGTCCTAGATAAAGATCATCTTTTAATGATTCATTTGCGTTAGTATAAAAAGGAATAGCGCCGAAAGTCTTTACCAAATAGAAGTAATTAAATGCCCGAAAGAACTTTGCCTCGGCAACTAATGTATTCTTTACCCCATCTGGCATCGTGATTTGGGGAATATATTGAATAGCAGCGTTGGATGTGTTGATTGCTTTATAGCCCTCATCCCAAATGGTATTCATTGTATTAGAGATGATGCTCGTATTGTTTTGACGGGTCAATTCTCTGGCAAATAAACAGATCCGCTCCTGTCCTTCATAGCTGCTTGTAAAATAGCCGGTCAGCATCGAATTGATAGAGGCTGTAGGGCCAAGATAAGCACTTGAGGCATAGGAGTAGCGCTGAGGAGCTCCATTACGGTACAGATAATTAACATTTTCCCGAGCCTGAGACTCTGTTTTATAGAAACTCGCCAAAATAATTCCTGACTTGGGATCCTCCTCCAAAAATTTATTACAAGAAGTTGTTAATGCCAGTCCGGCCAATAACAACATACATAATTTATTCTTCATTTTACTAAGTTCTAAGAGTTAAAAGGTAACATTCACACCAACAGAAAAGGTTTTTGCTCTTGGATAAGAGAAAAAAGTCATATTCTGACCAAATTTATTCTCTCCCTGAGAGGTACTTTCAGGATCATAACCCAAGAACTCCTTCGATGTAAATAAGAATGGATTATTCGCCGATGCATAAACACGTAATCTAGACATACCGACACGTTTTAGCACATCAGGATTAAAGGTATACCCCAACTGGATCAAATTAACACGAAGGTAAGATCCATCAGCCACCCAAGCATCATCTACGTTTGTATCTTGTCCAGCATGTCCACCATTCGTTAAATAAATAGCCTGTTGCATGGTATTTGGATTCGAGCCATTGTACGCGTCTGTCAGGATATTTTTCAAACCATTGGTAATACCAAAGCGGTCGTAGGTTGAATGGAAGAACTGTTGCATCACATCTACACCTTTTACAAACTGCAGATCCAACGTAAAATCAAAGTTCTTGTAGCGCAAATTGTTGATAAAACTACCGGTCCAATCTGGCAATCCTTTTCCAATGACCTCTTTTTCTGCCGTTCTCTTCGCCCGCCCAATTTGGTTCACTGTAGCATTTCCGGCATCCACATCAGCCTGCGTATAGACACCCAATCGACGGTAACCGTAGAAGCTGTTTAGATTCTCGCCTACACGAACAATACTATTGGCACCCCCAACCCAGCTATTCATCAGGATATCTTCGTTATTCTCACCTAGTTTTACGACTTTATTCTGGTTATAGTTGGCATTTAAGGAAGCTTTCCAGCTAAAATCCTCGTGATTGAAGATCGTTCCATTGATCATCAAATCCAGACCTTGGTTCTTTACAGATCCAATATTTTTATAGACGGAACTAAAACCTGAAGAGGTTGGTAACGGTGCTTCCAATAGGAGGTCATTGGTCTTTTTATGGTAATAAGAGACATCAAAATTCAATCGGTTCTGAAATAAGCCTAATTCGACGCCGACGTCATATTGGGCAGTTTTCTCCCATTTTAGATCCGGGTTTGCAATAGATGCTACATAAGACCAAGAAGCGCGTTGCCCGTTTAATAGTGTTGTTCCCGTCTCAACATTCGCCAGTGAGCTATACGGGTCAATCTCCGAATTACCTGTTAGACCGTAACTTGTATGTAATTTCAGGTTGCTGATCTTTTCGTTCCCTTTCAAGAAATCTTCATTACTCACGTTCCATGCTAAACCAGCAGATGGGAAGAAGGCATACTTCTTATCCAAACCAAATTTGGACGCACCATCATAACGGCTTGTAAATACCACTGAATAACGGTCATCATAAGAATAGTTGGCGCGTAAGAAATAGGAGTTCATCGCCCATTTGTCGTAGGCTGAATACGGTGGATCAGGAATTGTTCCCGCTCCCATATTATTGTATTCAAAGAAATCGTCAGAAAATCCTGTTGTACGGCTTCCATCATAATCATTGGTCCTTGCCTGCCAGGATAGACCTGCCATCGCATTGATCCGATGCTTGTCAATTTTTTTATTATAAGTCAGGTAAGTTTCTTCTTGCCAGTAAAGTGTATTACGGTGATTAATTTCCGCCCAACCATTTGGTCTGGAAATGTTATTTAGTGTTACAGAAGAATAGCCACGGTAGGTCTTCTGATGATTATCAATACCCAATTGGGTTTTCAAATCCAAACCTTCTGCCAAGTGGAAGGTTAATGCAGCATTTCCAAAAATCTGGGTATTATAACGCATGCGTTTTTGCTTGTCTAAAATAGCGACCGGATTAGACATCCCCTCAAAACCCAATGTTTCTGCTACTTTTGAAGAAGAGGAATTGGTATAAGTACCGTCCTTTTCGTAGACTGGATACCAAGGAATCATCTCGATCATGGTACGACGCGCTTCTTGCCCACCACCATCTTCTGGTGTATAACGTCCCCAAGTATGGTTTACAGTCAAGTTAATTGCTGTAGATAACCAAGAAGTTGGTTTGGCATCATAAGCTAGCTTTCCATTGATACGCTTATTCCAGGTATTATTAACAACACCTTGCTGATCGGTATAATTCAAAAATGCCCCGACAGAAGATTTGTCATCACCCTGTTGTACGTTCAACTGATGGTTGTGCGAAATTGCTGTACGTGTTGCTTCACGTTGCCAATCTGTATTATAAAGTGGGTTACCATTGGCATCGAAATAATTGGCATCATTAAACCAGGTCTTTTTATCCAAAGACCAGGATTTTCCCTGATATTTATTTTCATTTTGTAAGCCGATCATAAAGGCATCTACCCATTCCTGTGCATTCAATACATCCATGTAGCGTTGAACCGAGCTCACACCAGCAGATCCTTGATAACTAATTGTTTTGGACCCATCTTTGTTTCCTCGTTTTGTCGTTACCAAGATAACCCCGTTTGCACCACGTGCACCGTAGATTGCTGCCGAAGAAGCATCTTTCAATACCTCAATATTCTCGATATCATTCGGATTCAACAATTGAAAGTCTTCCATCACAACCCCATCCACAACATAGAGTGGATTGGATGATGAATTGATCGTAGCCACACCACGAATAACCACACGGTTAGCATAAGCACCGGGTTGGCTCGAGTTGGAAAAGATATTCACACCCGAAGCCTTACCTCTTAAGTTATCCAGCGGACTAAAGTTCTGATCTTTGATCATGTCAGCTCCTTTAACCATCGCAATAGAACCTGTTACATCCGATTTACGCATGGTACCGTAACCTACAACGACAACCTCATCCAATTGGCTTTGATCATCGTCCAATTGTACTGAAACAGTCGCTCCGGAAACAGTGACTTCTTTGGCTTTGTAACCAATGGAAGAAACCACCAATACATCCCCCGATTTAGCATCCAATGTAAAATTACCCAAGGCATCGGATTGTGTGCCCTTCGAAGTACCTTTAACGGCGATGTTAACTCCTGAAATTGGTTTTCCAGTAGCATCCAATACTTTTCCTTTAACTTGTTGCTGCAAATGGTTTACTTCTTTTACGAAGGATTTGACTTCGTAATTGGCAGAAGTTCCGACTGCGGCATTGACTTGTTGGAAAGTACCAGCAATGACAGCCAATGAGAAAAATAACTTTGATTTTTTCCCAAGCTGCGCAAGTGATTTTACGTCAACTTTGCTCATATTAATAGTGATTTGGTTTATAAAAACGTTTTAGCAAAAAGATGCTTAGAACGTCTAGTTTAATTTAGTTTCCCTTAATTGATCGTTTTAAAATCGATCCGCTTTCTTAAAATTGCTTGTTAAACTCCCCTGCTTTCATTTAACAGAAAACATCAGGTCTCAAAATGCTTATGGGATTATTACCAGATAGCATTTGCAATAAAATAAGCTAAATCGCTTTTGCATTTGTTGTAAAATTTTTTGGTTTCCCTATTTTGGTTTTTTAATTGTCTTTTTTTATTACTTATTGGTTCTTTAATTGTTTATTCGTTGTTATTCCCCTTTTGGTTTTTATTTCTTGGTTTAGGGTGTTATTAAGTTGGAAAGATAACACTTTAATTTTACTGGGGAAAGATTTATTTTCAAAACCTTTCCCCAGCACATTAGATATTTCCTTTCTTCATTTCGCTAATCGCATAATCGACAGATCGAGCCGAAAATGCCATATAGGTCAATGAAGGATTTTGTGTTGATGTCGAGGTCATACTTGCACCATCGGTGACAAAAACGTTTTTCACCGCATGCATCTGATTCCATTTATTCAATACCGAAGTTTTTGGATCATGCCCCATACGTGCACCGCCCATTTCATGGATATCCAAACCTGGAGCCTGCCAGTGTGTATCCGGGCGAATGTTTGTGAAGCCAGCATCTGTAAACATCTCCGTCATGACAGCAATGTAATCCTTTTTCATTTTTTCATCATTCTCATCATAATCGACAGCAATTTTCAACAAAGGAATACCCCAGTCATCTTTTTTACTGCTATCCAATGAAACCATTCCCGATTCTTTTGGTATCGTTTCACCCATCATGTGAGATCCAACCTGCCAAACACCTAATTTAGGATTCAACAAATTGTTTTTCAGATCTAACCCTAAGCCCGAACGATCGGACTCTTTACTACGCGAAGCTCCGAACCCGGCAGCATAGCCCCTTAAAAAGTCCGTTTCCTGTTTGTGCAAGTTTCGGAAACGTGGAATATACCCTCCACCTGCGGGATTCCGTCCTTCGGCCGTAAAATCCAACATTCCTTCATACTCCGCATAAATGCGTGCACTATAGTTGTGAAAGGCCACATATTTTCCGAGCACACCGCTATCATTACCCAAACCATTTGGAAAACGGTTCGATTTAGAATTCAATAAGATCAAATTAGTATTGATTGCAGCCGCATTAACAAAAATCAATTTGGCATAAAAATCAATTTCCTCTTTTGTATTGGTATCAATAACACGTACACCCACTGCTTTTCCCTTTTGTTCATCATAAAGGATCGAATGAACAACCGAAAATGGGCGTAAAGTCATATTTCCAGTCTTGGCGGCCCAAGGAATTGTCGTTGCATTGGAGCTGAAATATCCACCAAAAGGACATCCGCGCTGACAAAGTACCCGATTCTGACATTGTACACGTCCTTGCTCGATGTGAATCTGATTTGGCTTAGACAGGTGTGCACAACGTGCTGAAATCACTTTGCGCTCCGGAAATTTCTTTTGAACGCTTTCTTTAAAATACTTCTCGACAATATTTAAGGGGTATCCAGGCAGAAACTCGCCGTCGGGCAATTCAGGAAGTCCATCATGATTACCGGCAATACCGGCAAATTTCTCGACATAAGCATACCAGGGTGCTAAATCAGCATAACGTATCGGCCAATCTACAGCAAAACCATCTCTCGCAGGGCCTTCGAAATCAAAGTCAGACCAACGTTGCGTCTGTCTCGCCCATAATAAGGACTTCCCACCAACTTGATAGCCTCTGATCCAGTCAAAAGGTTTCTCCTGAATATAAGGGTGCTCCTTGTCCTTTACAAAAAAATGTGCCGCATCTTCGTGAAATGCGTAACATTTACTGACAATCGGATTTTCTTCCTTTACTTTGAAAGGCATTTCATTCCGATGTTCAAACTCCCAAGGCATCATATTGGTGGTTGGGTAATCCTTGATATGTTGTACATCACGTCCACGTTCCAAAACCAATGTTTTCAAACCCTTCTCACACAACTCTTTTGCGGACCAACCGCCACTAATTCCCGAACCGATCACGATCGCATCGTAGGTTCTGTTTTTTTCACTGTCAATATTTAAATTTGCCATGTGCTATTTACGCCTTAACTTTTACCGCACCATTGTACGGGCCTGGAATAAGTTTATAGATCACCTTATTCTTCATCACGAATTCTGAGTTCATATACCCCTGAATTGCACGCGATTTGAAGGTCTCAAAAAAAGCCTTCTCGTCAGTTTGGTCTTTTAATCCCGCCAAAGTGGTCTCCGTCTCTTTGCTATTTTTTAAATTCAACTGTTTTCTCAATTTGTTGAAACCAGCGACAAATTTAGCCTGATTTTCTGGCGACTCACAATCATCCACCATTTTGATAACGAAAAGATGCAGGTTCAATTCCTTTCCTCCTGGTGTATCCGATTTCGGAATCAGGATATCAGCCAGATCGCCCAAAAATTGCTCATCCTCCGCCGAAATCTTCAGCTTATTTAATACAATTGATGCACCTCCATCATTCAGACAGGATGACAAAATTGTCAGTCCGCCAGCTATAATGAAAAATTGCTTTATTGCGGTTCTACGGTTCATAATCAGAGTTCCCTTTACAATTCGGTAATATTACATATATCCGAATAAAAATACAAATGCTAAATCGATTAAATTATTTTACACCCCTCAAATCCATTGCGCCAACAGGGCTTTTGCCTCAGATAAGTTTTCCACAATGTTATCAACAGCTGTTAGTCTAGCGCGCTCTACCTCCTGTTTCGTAACTGCAATCAACTGCGTCCCTGCTCCCAATGCCGATGTACTTCCTGTCGATGTATCTTCGATAGCCACACAGCGGTCTGCTGGTAGACCCAGATTTTTCAAGGCCAAACGATAGGGTTCCGGATTGGGTTTTGGCAACTCCACACACTCACGCGTGACAAAAAACTCAAAATAATCCAAAAGCTCATGCTTGCCCAAAACAGTATCGACCGTACTTCTATAACTCGAGGTTACAAGCCCGATACGGATATCTTCTGCTTTCAAAAAAGCTAAAATTTCTCGCGCTCCAGGCATCAATTCTATATCGCTCATATTAGAATCGGCATAAGCAGCACGTGTACGCTTCCACATATGTTCTTCCGTCACGTCGTAGCCATAGTCCTCGGTAAGACGCTTGACATTATGTGCTAAAGTATGTCCAGCAAAATCGCGAATCCAATCTTCATAGTTGATCTGAAGGTTAAATTCCTGTTTTAAGATAGGTGCCCAGTTTTTGAAATAGAAATATTCCGAATCAATTAACGTACCGTCCAGATCGAACAATACCGCCTGTATTTTATTCATAGTGTTAAAGATACACAAGTAGGTGGAAAAATCCTATTAAATGACGCCACAATAGGTAGAATTTGAGAATGCACCATGATAGGTATCCCAAAAACCGATGTAGACATGATAATCAAATTTATCCTTTCTAAATGTCGCGATGTCAACCGTACATTCCCCCTGCGCCGCGTCCGCGATGGCCATTTTGAGGTCGGCCTCCCGATCTAAACTGACTAAGGCCAGATTTAATTTAAATATGCTATCCCCGTATTTCGGATTCGGTATCCACGATAATTTCAACAGATCATTTTCCCAACGAGCCTGAACACCTTCGGGTGAGACGAGCTCCCCGACAAATACCTGCACTTTTTCCATATTAATAACTGGTTTATTTTCGACATCCACGTCAATCGCATTTTTGAAAATATGCTGCTGTGCAAGTTGAAATTTCCCTCGTCCGGAGTTTTTAGTTTCTTCAAATTGATACCCAAAGTTAACAATAGGCTTTATCCAGCCACAAAACTCACTTACCAATTTTATTTTCTGACGATGCGCCAATTGCGCGGCAGTTGGTGGTTTCGTACTTTTCTTCCTCGCCCCCCGGATAACACATTTTCCATTGAGATTGTAGCCATATACTGAACCTACTTTGCCTCGAAAACCACCATTTGGACCATCTTCTAATATTGCCATTTTTAAACCTTTTTATTGTAATTGCGGGATCTATTTTACACCCTAACAAATAATAGTTATCAATGTTTGACTTAGTTTAGCAATAAATTAGAATTTAGCTAGGTTTAAGTTAGGGTTTATTTAGGTTATACCTAAACAAACCCTAACTAAACCATAAGCTAACCCTAACTAAACCCTATGTAAATAGTTAATTTGATAATATGTATAAAAACAGTTGTTTTCCTTCATTTTTGGATAAGCTTTAGACATTTATTAAGTTTGTTGTGGTAAACGAAAACTAAAGTATACCGAGTATGGATGCACGACAAGCTTTTAGAAGATAGCCATATCGTTCCTCACATGACGTTCGTTAGCATTGCGCATTCCGGCCAAGTGAAGGTCGCTCACAAATGGCCTATAGTACTTTCGAATACCGCCTCAAACGTACACGCAATGAAAACCGAACTCATGAGTTCGCAAGAAATCTGAAAGCTTCATTGCCTTAAAAATTTATATCATGAAAATAATTGCAATCGGTCGCAATTACATCGACCACGCGAAAGAGCTCAATAATCCTGTTCCTGAAAATCCCATTATATTTTTAAAACCTGATACTGCGGTATTAAAGGATAACAAAGATTTCTATTACCCGGAATTCTCCAAAAATATTCAGTTCGAAACCGAAGTTGTCCTCCGGATCTGTAAAGAGGGAAAACATGTGACACCAAAATTTGCATCAACTTACTTCGATGCTGTCGGCCTGGGAATTGACTTCACCGCGAGAGATGTCCAACAAGAACTAAAAGCAAAAAGCCTTCCTTGGGAACTGGCAAAAGCATTTGACCATTCTGCAGTGATCAGCAACTTAATTCCTAAAGAGGAGCTAACAGATGTGAATTCGATTGATTTCTCCCTGCAGCAAAATGGACAAACAGTCCAGCAGGGAAATACCAAGGACATGATTTTCTCCTACGAAGACCTGATTGTGTATACCTCCAAATTTATTACCCTCCGCAAAGGGGACCTCATTTACACAGGTACGCCTGTTGGTGTCGGCTCTGTAGCCATCGGCGATTTATTGGAAGGGTTCATCGGCGAACAGAAGATGTTTAGCTGTAAAATTAAATAAGCTGCAACATCCTATGACAAAAAAAAGAATTGCATTACTGGCTCTCCTCACTGGTATGGCAGGTTTGAGCCAGGGACAAGATATTATCAAAAGCCGTAATTATCCACAAAATTATTTTGTACGGCCCATGGACATAGCGCCGCAGGCTTCAGGATCGTTCGGCGAATTGCGGGCAACGCACTTCCACGGCGGAGACGACTATCGGACACAACAACGTATCAATATTCCCGTGCATGCGGCGGCGGAAGGTTTTGTATCCCGCGTCAGGGTGCAGATAGGTGGTGGTGGTAATTACGTTTATATTGATCACCCCAATGGTTATACCTCGGTATACATGCACCTAGAAAGTTTCAACTCGGATCTTGCTAAAATCATCAAAGATGAGCAGTACAAGCAGAAACGTTTTGATGTCGATGTATTCCTCAAACCGAACCAGGTCCCGGTGAAAAAAGGCGAGTTTATTGCAAATTCGGGCAATACAGGTGGATCTGCAGGTCCGCATCTTCATTTTGAAATCCGTGACACAAAAGCGCAGCTACCACTCAATCCACAATTGTTCGGACTGCTTTTTCCGGATGGTGTAAAACCGATCATCCGCGGCGTGACGGTCTATGATTTAGGCTCCGAGCTATTTGATGAAAATACGCCCCGTAGACATCAAACCATCAAATCCGTTGGTAGCGGCAATTATAGCTTAGCAACAAACGCCCCCATCTCTGTGAATGGCACCTTTGGGCTAGGCATTAACACTGTCGATAAACGTAGCGGTATCTCATTTACGTATGGTGTCTACTCGATCGAACTTTTCTTGGACAACAAAAACATCAGTACGGTGCTGTTTGAATCAATCCCTTTTGATCAAACCCGTGCGATCCAGTCTTACGTCGACTACCCCTACTTAAAAAAATCCGGTGTACGCGTTCAAAAAAGTTTCAAAGATCCAAACAATCCGATCAACATCTATAAACACCTGGACAACCTGGGGAAAATCGAATTGAAGGACAATGAGGTCCATGACGTCAAATATGTTGTCAAGGATGTGCAAGGGAATACGAGCGAATTGAATTTTAAAGTCCAAAATAATCCTTCACTTTCAATTAGTCGCACAAATGCGGTCGGCTTAAAAATGTTCCACTATGCTGACGAGAACAAATATGAAGCGGAGAATGCCCGGGTTTATATGAGCAAAAATATATTGTATGACGACCTTTACTTCAACTATTCGCAGGGAGCAAAACCTGCAAAAGGCTACTCGGCAATACACTATATCCACAATGCTTATACACCGGTCTTTGGATATTACAAGCTCATGATCAAACCAGACTACAGCTTGTCTGAAAATCTTTATGACAAGGCTTTGATTGTTTCTTCCGACGGTGGAGCACAGGGAGGTAAATATGAGAACGGTTGGGTCGTGGCCAATGTACGCGAGTTTGGCGGTTTTTATGTTGCTGTTGACACCATTGCACCGAATATTGTGGCACGGAACCTCACCGACGGAAAGAATGTGAGTGGACAGCAATCCATTGACTTTACAATCAGCGACAATCTCTCAGGAATAGATACTTTTGACGCTTATATTGATGGAAAATGGGCCTTGATGAAATATGATCCTAAAACGAGACATATCTGGCACGAATTCGAACCCGACTTAAGCAGTGGCCGACATGCGTTTAAACTCGAAGTGAAAGACAACAAAGGGAATTTAAAGACATACGAAGCTTCTTTTATAAGGTAGACCCTTAATTTTTGGCAATAAATCAGGCGGTTCAAGAGATTAATCGTATCTTAATCAAACTAAATAAAAGGTAATATGGCAACACTAGAAATAGGACAAAAAGCACCGGATTTCAGTGCAAAAAATCAAAATGGTGAAACAGTCCATCTTTCAGATTTTAAAGGGAAAAAAGTTATTTTATATTTTTATCCAAAAGACAATACACCGGGCTGCACCACGGAGGCCTGCAATTTCAGAGACAATTATCAGTCTTTGAAAAAAGATGGTTTTGAAATCATAGGCGTAAGTGTGGACGGTGCGGCATCGCACCAAAAATTCATCAGTAAACATGAGCTTCCTTTTCAGCTGCTTGTAGATGAAGACAAGAGCCTTGTAGAGGCCTATGGCGTATGGGTCGAAAAGAACATGTATGGCAAAAAGTATATGGGCACAGCACGTACTACTTTTGTGATTGATGCAGATGGCATTATCCAGCATATCATCAAAAAAGTAGATAACAAAAATGCTTCCCAGCAGATCCGTGATTTAGGCGTTTAAAATCTAAATACTAATATCTATATTTGCCACTTATGAGCAAACAAACAGACGACTTTTTCAAAAGTGTAGTATCACACGCGAAGGAATACGGTTTTGTATTTCAATCGAGCGAAATATATGACGGATTAAGTGCCGTCTACGATTACGGGCAATTAGGTTCGGAATTAAAAAACAACCTAAAGACTTATTGGTGGAAATCCATGGTGCAATTGCACGAAAACATTGTTGGTATTGATGCCGCAATTTTCATGCACCCGACAACATGGAAAGCCTCTGGTCACGTTGATGGATTTAATGATCCGATGATCGACAATAAGGATTCAAAAAAACGCTACCGTGCCGATCAATTGATCGAAGATAAAATTGCACGTTATGAAGCAGATGGTAAGACAGCGGAAGCTGCTGCATTATTAGACGCTTTGAATACCGCATTGAATGCAGACGATTTAGCTGGACTAAAAACCATCATCGAAGAACATAATATTGTCTGTCCGGTTTCAGGTACCAAAAACTGGACTGAAGTACGTCAATTCAATTTGATGTTTGCAACTCAGATGGGTGCTATGGCCGATGGCGCAGATCAAGTTTATCTTCGCCCCGAAACTGCACAAGGTATTTTCGTCAACTTCCTGAACGTTCAAAAAACAGGACGTATGAAAATTCCTTTCGGTATCGCCCAAATTGGTAAAGCTTTCCGTAACGAAGTAATTGCACGTCAGTTTATCATGCGTATGCGTGAATTCGAGCAAATGGAAATGCAATTTTTCTGCCGCCCGGGTACTGAATTGGAATGGTATAACAAATGGAAAGAGACACGCTTGAAATGGCATTTGGCATTGGGCTTCGATCCTTCAAACTACCGTTACCACGATCACGACAAATTAGCGCATTACGCAAATGCTGCAGTTGATATTGAATTCAACTTCCCATTCGGATTCAAAGAAGTTGAAGGTATCCACTCGCGTACAGATTTTGACTTGAAACAACATCAGGAATTTTCTAAAAAGAAAATGCAATATTTTGATCCTGAAATCAATCAAAACTACATTCCATATGTAATCGAAACGTCAATTGGATTGGATCGTCTTTTCTTAACTGTATTATGTAACGCTCTGGTAACAGAGGATCTTTCTACAGCAGAAAAACAAGATTCTCGTGTCGTATTGAAGTTCCCACCAGCATTGGCACCGGTAAAAGCTGCAATTTTACCATTGACCAAAAAAGATGGTTTACCAGAAAAAGCACGTGAAATCCTAAATACGCTAAAATTGGATTACAACGTTCAATATGACGAAAAAGATGCAATCGGAAAACGATACCGCCGTCAAGACGCAATCGGAACACCAATCTGTATCACAGTTGATTACGATTCACTGGAAGATAATACCGTTACCATCCGTCACCGTGATACAATGGCACAGGAACGTGTCGCCATTGCCGATCTTGAAAAAATATTGAATGACTTGGCTGGTTGGAATACCCTGCTTAAAAAATTAATATAGTCAAAATCGCTATAAAAGAAAAAGGTGTCCAGCAGTGGACACCTTTTTTGTGTTGATAGATGTAGGAGGCTAGATGCTGTATGAAAAGCTTCGACTAGTATTCTATCACAATATTGTCGTCCCAATGCTCGTTCTTCACGACCTGAAAACCTAGATTTCCGTTGGCGGTTTCCAGCAATTTGCCCTTAAACTGTATTTGGACATTATTTCGGATTTCACTCCCCAATTCAAATGTGCGCAGCAATTTACCCTCCCTGAAAACACGGAACTGATATTTAATCGCGGTATTATCGCGATAATAGCCCATAAATTGATTAAAAGTAAAGCTTTGATTCGCCGCTGTAAAATGTGGGAAAACCGTCAGCACACTTTTATCGAACTGATCGCTACTTCGCGTCATAAAAGGATAATAATGAAATACCGGATGAAGCTGCTCCACCTGAATACTATCGATCACGCTCAGGTCTTCGCTGTCTGTAAAGGTCAATTTGACCTCGCTATAGATCCGGTTTAAGTTCAATACCCGTTCTGTAGCCCCTTTAACCTCAAAGGTATCCCGACCGGCAAATAGCTCCGCAGCTCGTTCCGCAAAAGAATTCGTAACATAAAAGTGTTCAAAGTCCGTAGCCTCAGCCATAATCAGCGGCAATGTTGAGTTTTTAGCAATCAGACTCAGGTAATAGCTTCCATTTGGCAATTCGACATCAAAAGCTTCCTGCGAATCTAGCACCCCTGATTTGACCATCGCCTTGGATTTTGCATCGAATACATGGTAGTAAAATTTGCTGGGTAAAGCCGCAGGGTTTACTTGTCCATAAATCATCAGGTTATCCATCTTAAAAGTACCTGTCGTTGGACTGTAGCCTGCTCCCCCATCCCTGCTACCCGCAAATAATGAGATTTTCAACCAAAGCTCTTTACTGTTACCGAGTGAAATATTGCCCAATGATGCGCTCACAGGGATTTTAGCTGACTGGGTCAGATTCGGCGGATATTTAATTGTGTCTGAGAGTTCCGAAAAACTATTCCCCTTATCCAGCGAGTAACTCAGGAGCAGTGCTCTTGGCCCCGTATTCGAACTATTGCAATCAAATACCCAACTGCCTAAGGATTGGATACCTGTAGCAGGAATTTTGACCAGGATCTCCTTACCGCCTTTGAAACTAATGGCCTTTCCCGTTGCAGGCCAGCCGCCCAAAAAATCATAGTTCTTTTTTCCATTGTCATAGTCGATAACGACAGCTTCATCAAGGGCGTTTTCTGGAACGGCATTGCCGTTGTCAAAGGTCCAATGATACAGCAGCTGGTCTTCGGATGTAGCTCCACTAAGGGCAGCTCGTTTTGCATTGGATGATTGTTTTTTTAGGGGAGTAACAATCGCTTCAAAATCCTTGATTTTGAATTTTACCGCATGAATTGTTTCATTGTTTTCATCGGGAAGTTTTGCGTGTTTTTTGCACGAAGGCATTGCGGCTAAAACCAGGATGAATACACATGAAAAAATACACCAAGTCGACTTGGATTTTTTCTTCATAAATATAAATGATTATAAGTTAATTAACCGGCAGACTAAAATTAACTTATAAATCATTTAACTACAACCGTACAACTAAAAAGTTACAATTGTTTTTTCGCTTTTACAGGTGGTTTCTTTGTCGATTTTTTGGACGTATACCTTTCTCGATGAGCTTGCTAATTTGATGGTAAGTACATTATTGACTCCTGTTGGGCGTACGTACTCACCATTGAATTCATCCCATTCATAGATCGGACTGCCATCTTCATTCAACCAGATGTAGTTATAACGCGTATCGACTTTATCCTTTACCGTCAACTGTACTGTATTTTTTTTCTTATCGATTTTAACGGCAATACGCTTTGGTTTATCGATTTTACTCAGTGTATTGATATTAATTTTTGTCTTCTCGGAGACCCGGTCATCCCAAATTCCACGGACGAGGTACACTTTTGACTCCACAATATCCTGCAGAAAAATATTACGGCCCGTCTCTTCCCAATATCCTGTAGCAGCATCATACCATCGGTATTGAAGTCCGGCAACAGGATGCTTTACAGTAAGTACCTGAGCTCCTCCATAACAGGTTTCCAGTGTATCGCCCCATGTTACCTGTGGTTTCGCCAAATCAATCAACTTGCTCTGATTAAAGGTCCATACAACGGAATCCTTATAATTAAGATACAAGGGGTTGCGCAACAAATTGGTTGTATCCTGAATCATTACCTTTAATGTATTTGTTCCCACGTTTAACATACCAGGATCGAGATAAATAGAATCAATGTCGGTTGCAATTGTCTCGTCATTGAACAACCAGCATAACTTAAAGGTGTTTGGAGAAGGTTTTGCCAATCGTAGCGAAAATTTCTGAACACTATCCAAAGTAAGTGTCTGGTCTACCCCTGGCTTTACTTGAATAAATGGACTTGATTTTTTCTTGATGGAAGCCACAAATTGTTCTTGACAGACAGGGCAAAATGGAGCTACCAAATACTGCATTTTACAATACTCATGTGGTCTAAACCAGTTTGAAGGCGAACCTTTACCACCATACGAGTAAATCCCTACCCCATCTTTTCCGAGCCAGTATTTCCAGGGAACATGATCTGCATCTGCCGACTGTGAGCGGTTCGTAGACTCAATAGCATATTGATTTCCAGCCCAATACTCATCCGCAAGCTGGGCAAAAGAATGTCCAATTTCGTGTACCGCGATATCATTGCTCTTAAAATTAACAGTAGAAGTTGCCCATTTACCTCCTGAACCACCATAAAATGGGGAATTGACCAACACAACAACCTGTGTATAATTGGGGGTATGTGTCTTCAATACCTCTTCAATACGATCATTTTTCTGAGGTACAACCAAACGATGTAAACCACCATTGTCAAAGCTGCTTCCAAAAATCGTGTTCGGATGAGCAACCGGAACAGCATGATCCCGTTTAAACTTATTGTAACGTGGCGGATATTTACTCAAATCGGTTTCACCATGTACACAGTCACCCGCTTTGCAATCGTGTGTTGCGCCAGATTCTTCGGAGATCGTACGAATTGCAAACACATTAAAAAAACTACTGTATTGTTTAAAAGGTTCGATCGAGAAAAAATAGTTGGTAAATTGCTTGGCATCGGCAGCATAATCATCCAGCTCTGCTTTGGTGTAACCGTCCCCCAAAATGACCAAATTGACAATATGCTTATCCGTTCCTTGGTATTGCAGCGTATCGATCTTAAAAAGAGAAGATTGGGCCCGGAGCTGCAGGGCAGATATACATAAAACTATGAGTGCAATAAATAGATTTTTATTCATCGGAATGGTTATCGTTAGAACTCAAAAATACCATTTTAGCACCTGCTATTTTTAAATTTTATTGACGAGTCTTTCTCCGATATTGTCAACAAAACCATTCTTCCAATTTCCGGGGAGGGGAGCCTACCAAAAATCAACGGGATGAGGATACTGCTATAGCTTGGAAAGCTCCATAGACTTTTCAATTAAACAGCATAGTAACATCCGCCAAACAGCCTAGTCGCGCATACGATGTTCCTGTACATATTCACTGGGTGAAAGTTTAGTTATTTTTTTGAATACCCGATTGAAATTGACAACATTATTAAATCCCGTTTTAAAAGCGATATTAGAAACACTTTCCGAAGATTCGTCAATCAACATTTTGCAGGCCCGTTCTATCCGGATTTCATTGAGAAAGGTTACATAGGTTTTCCGGGTATGCTTCTTAAAATATTTACAAAAGGCATGTGGCGTCATGTGCGCCACCGCAGCAATGTCTTCCAGAGAAATCTTGTCTCCAAAATGCTGAAAGGTATATTGGAATATTTCGTTGATTCGCAATCCCTCGGCATCTGAAAACTTCTTCTGTGGAATGCCTGTATAGAGCGAAGTCCATTGTTCTACTTTTTTACTTAGAAAATTAATCAGCTTCACAAAAGAGAGGAGACGATCTATGCCCGCACTCACGTTAATCTGTACAAACTTTTCTTTCAGCGCGACGGAGTGTTCCGCATCCAATTTTTTACTGACGTTGATGTGTTCCAGAAAATACTTGACATCATCGAATTCAGGGAAATCCAGAAAGGGTTTAAAATGTTCGTAGTCGAAAAAAATATGGATGGCATGAATGCCATCCCTTATATCCTCGCCAGTCTTGAACATATGCGGTTCATCCGCGTCAACGATATAGATCTCGTCCTCTTCAAAACTATGTGTAAAGTTGCCAATCATAAAGGTTCCTCTACCCTTTAAGATATAGGTCAGCTGGATTTCCTTGTGCCGGTGGTAATTGCTGTAAAATGAAGGCAGAATGTCTTCCTGCACACAAATAGATCCTTGGTAAACCACCGGAACTGTAAATTGAACAACTTTCATTACGTATTGAAATAACAAATATTAAACAGTTAATTCAAATGTAAGGTTTTTTAAGACAATAAACGTTAATTTTTAGCAACAAATTCCTTCACTTTCCCTAAAAACTGTGGCATCGCTGGATCTTCACCACTTAAGGATAAAATTTTTAGGGTCTGTGGGTTTATCCAGAGATAACTTGGTGTACGATCTATACCAAAGTCATTTTCCATCGTTGCCTGGTCGTTATAATTCAAAAAGTAACTCTGCTTACCTAAGGCCAGGTCCTTGCTTGATTTACTCCATTTATCCAGATCCTTATCCAGCGAAAAATAGATAACCCTTACCCCCATAGCGTTCAACTGAGATTCTTTTTTCCGTAACATTCCAATATCGGCCTTGCTATTGGTATTGGAAGCTTTCCAAAATGCGGCAATCAGCATTTTAGCTTTTGAAATATCCTTTAGCGCTAAGGTATCCCTTTCTACATTCATTGGTGTAATCGAAGGAAATACAGGCATATTTTCATAAAAATCTTTCACCCGATCGACTTTTTCGCGGGCAAATTTAAAATAGGGATGCTTCTGCAGATCCGTATTAAAACCCTGCAATGCTGCATCGAACTTTTTATAATTCGTCTGATCTAGGGAGACGTATTTAAAAAAATAAGGCAATACCAAAGATGATCGGTGGGTACTATCGAGAATAAAATCGGCGTATAGCGTGCGTGGATTAAATGCGGCATTGCCGTTTAAGCGCTGTATTTCGTCTACTGCTTTTTCATAGGAACCATCATTTCTTGCAGCCATCGAAGGCAACTGACTCTCCAGCTGCCTTACTCGTTGGCTTTTATTTGCCGTTTTATTTTTTTCCTCCTGCTCCCGCTGTTTGTAGTTCGCATTGAACTGTATGAAATCCTTGGCGTTCTGCGAAGAGGTTGTCAAGGTAAACTTACCCTGATCTTCACTTAAATCATAGTCACTTCCGCCTTCGACAAATAATGTATAGGGCTCCATACCCTTAATCTGAATATCGTAAAATCCGGCCATGGCAAGTTCGCCTTCCAAAACAAATTGCCCATTAGCAACTTGCGTTTTTACAAATTGCTGCATTTTATTATCGTGATCGACGAGGCTCACCTGAGTACCATCCCCGGCAGTGGTTTTTCCAGTTATCTTATAGCTAAAGCTATTCAACAAGGCGGCTGTCTTCGCCGATTCGGACTTTTGTGTACAGGCTGTCGTCCCCAAGGCCAGCACAGAAATCAAGCAAAAATAGTTAACGAACTTCATAATCTTTATAGTTTCCGTTTTCAAATAGACGAATCTTTCCTTTTTTACCTTTAATCTGGAGGTCGGAAACCTTTCCATTCTCCCATTTCATATCCACAGTGTAGTTTCCTCTGGTTTTGAGACCGCTAACTTCGCCTTTAGACCAGGCTTTAGGTAACGCAGGCAACAGGTGAATATAACCATTGTGACTCTGTATCAACATCTCGGCAATCCCGGCTGCACCACCAAAGTTTCCGTCAATCTGAAAAGGTGGATGTGCACAGAACAAATTGGGGTAAGTGCCAGCTCCGACTCCCTGATAGGTTGTTTCATTGGTAAAAGCAGGTTTAAGCAACTGCCTTAGAATTTCGAGTGCATGATCACCATCCTGTAATCTGGCCCAAAACAATATTTTCCAGGCTCTAGACCAGCCCGTTCCTTCATCGCCACGTACCGCTAAAGTCTTACGTGCAGCCTCAGCCCATTCAGGTGTCGTCTGTGGCGAGATAAATGCCGCAGGATACAGACCATATAAATGCGATACATGCCGATGTTTAGGTTCAACTTCCTGATAGTCCTCGAGCCATTCCATCACACGCCCGGATGGACTAACGACTACCGGCGGAGGGATATCCTTCAGCCTCGCTTTCAAGGCACCAACAAAACTATCTTTCGTCGCAAGGATAGAATCAGCTTGGATCACCGCCCGGTATAACTCCCTTACGATTTGGTTATCAATGGTAGGCCCCATCACAACCGCAGCAACTTTTCCATTCGCCATTCGGAAAGCATTTTCCGGCGACACCGACGGTGAAGTGACACACCATCCTGTTTTAGGGTCCTGAACCAATGTATGATCGTAAAACTCGGCTGCTCCTTTGAGTATCGGATAAATCTCTTTGAGGTAATCTTTATCCCCGGTGAATAGATAATGCTCCCAGAGATGGTTACATAACCATCCTGATGCCGTACTGGCTCCCCAGGAAGCCTGCTCACCCGGAGCGGAATACCCCCAGATATTCGTCATCATATAGACCACCCAACCCGGTACATTATAGTAAGCCTTTGCAGTCTGCTCGCCAGTTTTTGCAATCCGCTTTATCATTTCGATAAAAGGCTTGTGATATTCGCTCAGGTTATTGACCTCCACGCCCCAATGATTCATCTGTGCATTGATGTTGAGATGATAATCACCGTTCCAAGGGGTATTGATCTGATTGGCCCATAGTCCCTGCAGATTTGGCGGTAGAGAATTTGTATTTTTAGGAGCAGCACTTGAAATATTCAAATACCTTCCGTACTGATAATAAATTGTGGCCAGATCAGGGTCCTGAACTGGATTTTTATAGAAATTGGCAATCCGTTCATTGGTTGGGATAGCGTTATTCGCCGTATTTCCAAACAAATTAAGATTTACCCGATTAAAGATTTTTTGATAGGCAGCAAGATGGTTTTTATATATTTTCTGTTCGTCAGCAGTTTTTGCGGCTGCAACAGCCGCTTTGACAACAGGTAACGGATCCTTCCCATAATAGGAAGTACTTGCTGAGAAATAGACCGTGAGACCACCTTTCGCAGACACCTCTAAGGTTTTATCCTTTTTGCTGATCTGCAGATTTTTACCTTTAACCTGAATTAATCCAACGAATTTCAGATTTTTACCTCCCTTTCCATCAGGCAAAGATCCCTCGATCAGAATCCCGTCGTCCAACAAGGTATAACGGTCAATATTTTCCTGGCGCTGGAATGATATGCCTAATTGCTGTACCTCATCCTTAGGTTGGCTCAATTGGATAATACCTACATTCTTATCAAAAGAAGTATAATAACGACGTTGGAACTGTTGCCCGTTGATCTTGAATGAAGTCTGTGCCGAGGCAGTCGCTAAGTCCAAGGAACGCTTGTAATCTTCGATCGTACCCGCGGGAAATTTGTAATCCAGTAAAAGGTCGCCGAATAGCTGATAACAGCCATAGGGAACCTTTGCACCATTACCAAAACCAGACCCCTTGCCTTTGGTCACAAAAGTTTCATTGACCAGTTTTTCGGCTTCATCATTTTTACCGCCCTTAAGCAGTGCCTGAATAGCGTCAACATTTTTGTAGGCTTCATAATTATTGGGATCCTCTGGACTGCCCGACCACATACTAATCTCGTTGAGTACGATCTTTTCCTGACTAGGATTTCCATCTGGCATCATGCCGATAAGTCCGTTTCCCATTGGTAAAGTCTCTTCCCAGACCTTCGCAGGCTTATTATACCAAAGTACGAGTGGATTTTGTTGAGCAAAAAGCAAGGTGGTATGACATATACATACCACAATAAGCATTAAAAATCTATTTGCCATACAATTCAAGTTCTGCTATGGTTAATTCATTGCCGTCGATAAATTGTTTTGGTTCAAATTTGATAAACTTGGTTGCGCTGTTCGTATCAAAAAATACCTGTTGCAAAATTGGATTTGCCTTAATATTGGAAAACTCGCCCTCTTTAGCAAGGCTCCATGTTTTCCCGTCGGTGCTGGTTGATATTTTATAATGTGTTGGTGTCCCTATGTTCTTTCCATCCTGACGAGGCAGGAAGCCGATACCAGAAACAGGTTTGTCTGTAGCCACAACAATTACACCTTGATCGGCAACAGTCGCAAAAGTACTTGGTTTTCCGTCAGATATATAAGCATTATTATTGGATCTACCTGTCGAAATCTTAAATCCAGTCAGCTTTTTCACCTCTTTGGTATTAAATGCAAAGGGCTCGTTATACTCCTTGAACAATCCAAAATCACTGAGCGTGATTGCTACCGGAGCATAAACATGAAGACGTAGTTTACTTGCAGTTTGAGGTTGCTCGAGTTTGATGAGGCGGTTTGCACCGATGCTTGTTGCTTTGGCCAAAGGCTTCCAGCTGTTATTTTCCCAACGTTCAATCGAAACACTATCGATACGTTGTCCCAACTTAATATTCTCTCTTAATTGAATAAGGTCAAACTTAGCGGGGGATTTTAATTTTATTTCCAATGTAGCCGATGTTTTGGAATCGTCTGTTGCCCAATAGCTGTAGCGGTCGTTATCGGTAATCAATGAAGTACCATAGGATTTTGAATCACCATTACGGACATTGGATGCCGTGATGGTCGCTCCTTTGGCTAAATTGGTGCGGAAAGTTTCTTTCACTTTTTTTCCAAAAGCCTCTAACGACTTCACATCATTCTCATGTAATGTACCGGAAGGCATCGGTGCTAAGCCAAGATTCATGCATGCTCCTCTCCCAACTGATTTTAAATAGATCTCAAAAAGCTGGTTTGGTGTTTTTACACGACTATCTTGTTCTTCATGATAAAACCATCCCGGTCGTTGTGGCACGTCACATTCAGCCGGTATCCAATATTTACCATTACGGTCACCTGTTTCGGCATTATGTGATTCTGTCGCTCCGGGTACAGCGACTTTTCCGTTTAAGCCAATCGGCGTAAATGTTGCCCATGATGTTTCAGCAGCAAATCCTTTTTCATTACCCACCCAACGCATATCCGGACCGATATCTGAGAAAATAACCGCTTCAGGTTGTAATTTTCGTACAATTGGCCAGGTTTTTTCATGCCACTCATAGTACGTTGTTCGATCGATGATACGCTTTCCTTCATGGCCACCATAAAAGCCATCACCACCATTTGCTCCATCATGCCAGGATGTAAACAAAGGGCCATAATTGCTCATCAATTCAGTCAGTTGCTGTCTGTAGGCTTCAGCATAGGCCGGCGTACCGTAACGTTCATCGTGACGATCCCAAGCTGAAAGATATACACCAAATTTCATCCCATTTCGATGGGTCGCTTGCATAAAATCTTTGACCATATCACCTTTTCCATTTTCCCATGGTGAAGAAGCGATACTATAGGATGTTGTCTTGGTTGGCCACAAACAGAATCCATCATGGTGCTTTGCCACACTAATTAAGCCCCTGAAACCACCTGCTGCGGCTGCCTTAGCAATTTGATTTGCATCAAAAGCCGAAGGATTAAACAATGCGGGCTGTGCGTCACCATAACCCCACTCCTTATTTTGGAAAGTTGTCGGCGTATAATGAATCAAACAATACGTTTCCATCTCCTGCCACTTTAATTGACGCTCAGTTGGCAGAGCCCCGTAAGCTTTTAAAGTATCTGATTTGGCTACAGGCCCGCTGGAAAGTAAAATGGAAGATAACAAGATTGTCAACATAGTCTTTATTTATGTGCTAGAAAATTAGGTTGTAAAGCCCTAAGATAAGAAGTTTTGCAAAATGCTGTATGTAACATTTGCGTACAAAACCGACCGATGCTCAGCTCCAATAGGATTTACCTCTGGGTCAAATCGTATTTTTTGTTCAAATCAATCGATTGATTAAAACAAGAATTCCAATTTATCAATGGTGCTATTTACAGCCAGTTATTTAACTTTTTGTATATCTGCATAAGCGATTTTTTACTTTCAACACCTAAGAAAAACATGCTTTACCTCGATTGATATGCTATATCAACCTAAAACTGTCCTTTTTTCACCCTAATTTCCCCAAAAATCAGATTCTTTATCTTGTCGGTCAAACAAAAATCATCCATCCGTTATTAATAGAGGATAAAGTGGTTAACAGCATTCAAATAGATGCTCCATTGGGCTATACTTGAGATTGGCATGATAATTATAAGTATAGGGCAGAAAAAGGAATGTTTTTTCTGAAAGTGTCTGTCTTTATGGATTTGTATTTTTTTATTAAGGTATCAATGAGCTCGCTACGCTAGCGTATTGACCAGAAAGAACTTTCGGGTTGCTTTCATGAATATAGATACTGACGAAATAACAAAAGTTTTATATTATTAAAAATGATTATGAGAGGAAATTTAATGATTTTAGCGGTTGCATTGGCGTTTTCAACAATCGCATGTAACACAACTGGAAAAAAAGCTGAGGCAACCGGTAGCGGCGACACGGCTACTACGGTCCAAAAACCAAGCACAGTGGACAATGCGTCTTTGGAAGGCACCTGGGAACTCAAATCCCTGACCACAGCAGAGACAGCAGGCAAACAACTTAAGGATTTATTTAAGGACAAAATTCCAACATTGACTTTCAATACAAAAGACCACAAAGTAGATGGTAACAACGGTTGTAATGGTATTGGTGGAACCTACGAAAGCGAAAAAGGCAATTCGATCAAGATTGGTGATAAATTGGTTTCAACCATGATGCACTGTGAGAACGCAGCTTACAACGAATTTATGAATGGTCTAAAGTCTACGACAAACTTTGATGTACGAGATAATGAATTGACATTTATTTCTGGAGATATCGTCGTGATGCAATTCGTCAAAAAGTAAGTTAATCTTATGATAAAAGAAAAGCCGGTACATGTACCGGCTTTTTTTATTCAAGAGTCTGTTATTTTTTTTACCTCTTCTTCGCATCATGTCTATGTCCTTTGAACAGGAAAAGCAAAGCACTAGGGATATAGTATAAGGCAAAAGCCATATTTTTTTCATAAAAAGGGGTTATTTCATTGCTAATTATATGAATATAAAAATTTCATCTCGTACCTTTACACATCATGAAACAAGATCAATCTAAAATCATACGTGAACAGGTCGATCGTTCAGCACTTCGCGAACATTCGACTCCTTTATACCTTACATCAAGTTTTATCTTCGACAGCGCTGAACAAGGTCGGGCGGTCTTTGCTGGCGAAGAGGATGCAATGATTTACTCCCGCTATGCCAATCCAAATACCTCTGAGTTCATCAACAAAGTCTGTATTCTTGAAGGCGCCGAAGCAGGATTGTCTTTTGCATCAGGTATGGCAGCAGTATTTGCCTCCTTTGCAGGAATTATCGAAAGTGGAGACCATATCGTTTCTTCACGTGCAATATTCGGCTCTACACATCAGTTATTTACGGAACTCTTCCCACGTTGGGGTGTTACAACAACTTACGTAGACGCAGCTAATCCGGAAGAATGGGAAAAAGCAATCCAGCCGAATACGAAAATCATCTTTTTAGAGTCGCCTTCTAACCCCGGCTTGGAACTGGTTGATTTGGAATGGCTGGGTAAATTCAAGGAGAAATATCCAAATATCATCCTTTCAATTGATAATTGCTTTGCCACACCTTATCTCCAGAAGCCAATTCAGTATGGATTTGACCTCGTGATCCATTCGGCAACAAAATATATGGATGGACAAGGTCGTGTTTTGGGCGGTATTGTTGTCGGAAAACAAGAGCTTATCGATAAATTGATGTTCTTTATCCGTCATACAGGCCCCGCATTATCGCCATTCAATGCCTGGATCATATCGAAAAGTTTAGACACGTTGGGCATCCGTATGGACCGCCATTGTTCTAACGCATTGGCTTTGGCCGAGGCCTTGGAAAATCATGCGGAAATTGAGGATGTAAAATATCCATTTTTACCAAGCCATCCACAATACGAGCTGGCCAAGAAACAAATGAAAGCTGGTGGCGGTATTGTAACCTTTGTTGTCAAAGGTGGTTTTGAGCGCGCAAAAGCCTTTGTAGATCATTTGGAAATGATTTTATATACCTCTAATTTAGGAGATTCAAGATCAATCGCAACGCATCCAGCCTCCACCACACACTCAAAATTGTCGGAAGATGAACGCCTGAACTTAGGCATCAAACCGGGCAGTATCCGTCTGTCTGTGGGTCTGGAAGATCAACAAGATATCATCAACGATATCTTGCAGGCTTTAGAGAAAACGAAATAAACGTTCGCTTTGTCATAGTTAACGAATATACATCAACTAAAAAAGCCTTTGCATAAGCAAAGGCTTTTTTTATTCACTCGCAGCCTTCTTAATTCAACGATGCGATCGCTGCAGCATAATTTGGCTCATCAGCAATTTCTGCGACTTGCTCTTCGTACAATACTTTTCCAGTTTCATCCAATGTGATGACAACACGGCTTAATAAACCTGCCAAAGGTCCATCAGCGATAGCCAATTGATAAGCATCTGAAAAGTTTGAATCTTTATACTCTGATAATGTCACTACGTTATTTAGCCCCTCTGCTGCACAAAAGCGTCCTTGTGCAAAAGGCAAATCTTTCGATATACATAACACAACAGTGTTATCCAACTGAGAAGCCTCTTTATTAAATGCACGTACGGAAGCAGCACAAGTTCCGGTATCTACACTAGGAAAAATATTTAATACAACTTTTTTTCCTTTGAAATCTGTAAGAGACTTATCGGAAAGATCGCCTGCAGTTAATTTAAAATCAGGAGCTTGCTCGCCAACCTGTGGTAAACTGCCTTTCGTGTTTACTGGATTGCCTTTAAAAGTGATTGTAGCCATATAATATGATCGTTTAATTTTTAGTATCCTTGCACTTAAAGGTACGAGCAAAAAAAATATTACACAACATTTATTAATTTTAGTCAAACATTTATTATGTTAGCATTGTATTTGAAAGAGGAATGTTAACCAAACAATAAACACTAGTATGAAGAAACTACTATTCTCAATACTTTGTGCAAGTCCGTCACTCTTGTTTGCACAAGGATCACAAGTGAATCTACAAAGTCCCAAGGCAGTGGGAATGGGAGGAGCAGGCTCTGCTTACTTTTTAGATGAATCTTCCATTTTCTATAGCCCGGGTGCCTTAGCAAAAATGGACCATAATGCTATTTCAGTTGCCGGCAATGCCGTAATGTACAAATCGGCATTTCAAGAGGTTGGAAGTACAGTTGTTTATCATACTAGAAATCAGATTTCAACTCCTTTTTCATTATTTGCCGCATTCGGCCCCAAAAATTCCTGGTGGAAAGCCGGTATTGGAGTCTACACACCGTATGGTGGTGCCGTCGATTGGGGGAAAGATTGGGTAGGTAAATTCAGTTTGGTCAGCCTTTCGCTACGTGCAATCTATATTCAGCCCACATTAAGTTTCAAACTGACTGAAAATTTTAGTGTTGGGGGTGGTTTTGTATACAATGTTGGTACCGTAGACCTCGAAAATTCTGTTCCGGTATTCTATCCGGATGGTCACGCCGGACTGGCAACCTTAAAAGGAACCGGAACTGGCACGGGGTATAACGTGGGTATTCATTATAACTTAGAAGACGAGTTTGCCATATCGGTAAGTTACCGCTCTAAAGTTGTCACCAAACTTAAAAATGGCGATGCAACTTTTGACGTACCTGAATCCGTCGCAAGCAACTTCCCTGCGGGCAACAAATTCAGTGCTGAATTACCGCTACCATCCACATTTGCCGCAGGCATCGCCTTCCCTATTTCGGAGAAATTGAAGATGGCTCTTGATGCAACGCTCATCAATTATGACATCTATAAGGCGCTAGATTTCGATTACAAAGAAAACACGCCCGTATTGCAAGATACGCATTCACCAAAAAAATACGATAAAGCAGGATCCGTCAAAGCAGGATTGGAATACCTTGCTTCCGACCGCTTGCAATTACGTATAGGTGGTGGTGTAATCGCAACACCGGTACAGCAGAGTGCCTATGTTTATCCCGAGACGCCAGACAACACCAGATACTTAATATCGGGAGGTTTTACTATAAAACCATCACCAAAATTTGATGTCACAGGTTCCTTTGCGTACCAACGGATTGTGGCTCGCCAGTCAACCAACGTGGAGAGCCATCTATCAGGTACGTATGCAACAAATATTTTTGCTCCTGGTATTGGTGTAAGCTATAAATGGTAATTAACAGCCAAATTTGACTAAGATGAAAAAAAACAAACTTTATATAGCTGCGGCGTTAGCACTTTTAGCGATCGCCTCATGTAAACCGACCTTGGACGAATATACGCCTTCGGCTGGTTCGGTGAATTTTTCAAAATATGTTGCCATCGGTAATTCATTGGCAGCAGGTTATGCAGATGGCGGACTGTACTTGGAAGGCCAAAAAGTAGCCTATCCCAATTTAATTGCGGAGCAATTAAAACAAGTGGGTGGTGGTGAGTTCAAATCGCCATTTTTCAGTGAAGATCAAGCCAATGGCTCTGGCTATATTACGCTTACAGCACTTGTCAATGGACAGCCTGTGACAGCACAGGTAACCGATAAATTAGCTTATCGCTCAGCTTCACCAAAATTATTGACCAAATATACAGATCCGATCAATAACCTTGGTGTACCGGGCATGCGTATGGACCTTTCTATGGTAGCAGGCATGGGGTCGCCCGCCGGAAACATGTATTTTGAGCGCTTGCTGCCAGATGCGGATATGATGAAAACCTATTTCACCTATTCCACCACGCAAAATCACACCTTCTTTAGTTTTGCGCTGGGCAATAATGATGCGCTCGGCTGGGCAACTAACGGTGGTGTGGTGAACATTAACCCAATAACAAATAAACCGGATCCGACAACTGTGTTGACAGAAACAGCTCAGTTTACTGCGATTCTCAATGGTTATGTACAGGCATTGACTCAAGGGGATAGAAAAGGAGTATTGGCCACAATTCCAGATGTAACAGCAACACCTTATTTCACAACGGTCACCCGTGCAGCCTTACTGGCAGCCGTGAATGCAACAAATCCGCCGACACCGGTAACAAATATCTACATTGCAACAAAGTCAGGTTCTCGTGCAGCTACCGATCAAGATTATTTTGTTCTACCATTCTCCTCAACGGGATTATTGGGAAAACCTAATGCCGCACAAATTCCGTACGGCTTACACCCACTGAACCCCGTGGAAGACAAATACGTACTTGATGTAAGCGAAACGGCAACAGTGGTACAACGCATCAATGAGTTTAATACCGCCATCAAAGCTGCTGCAAATTCAAAAGGCTTGGCCTTAGCTGATGTGCATGAATTCTTGAACAATGTAAAAGATGGTGTTCGTATCAACGGATTAGCGGTGAGCGCCAAATACATTACCGGAAATGCATTCTCGCTGGATGGAATACACCTTACACCAATTGGAAATGCGTTGATGGCCAATATCTTTATCAGTGCGATCAATTCAAAATATGGATCGAAGATCCCACAAGTTGACGTAGCCAAATATCGCGGTGTTAAACTGCCAGATACCGTCACAAAATAAACAGTGACCAACATACTGACAAAAGGCAGACGAATAATCGTCTGCCTTTTTTGTATATTTGTTTAGTATAGATTGAACTACAAAGCTCTCGTATGGTTTGAAAAAGGAAGTGAAGTATCATATCATGTCCCCACAGCCTAAACGAGCAAAAAGAATAAAATAAAATAAGATGAAAATCAAATTAAACCGTGTCAACCAAGCTGTGCATTTCGAAGCCAGCAGTGAATTATCCCCCGTCAAAGTCAACATCGATGGTTCAGAAGCCATCGGCGGTGAAGGAAAAGGTGTTCGTCCAATGGAATTGGTTTTAATGGCACTGGGATCTTGCAGCGTCTTTGACCTCCATAGTATACTGGTAAAACAACGCCAGCAAATTGACGATATCCAGGTTGAGGTGGAAGGAAAACGCCGCGAAGAAATTCCACAAGTATTTACAGATATTCACATTAATTTTTTCCTAAAAGGTGAAATTGATGAGGTAAAAGCAGCCAAAGCGGCTGAATTAGCCGTTAAAAAGTATTGCTCAGTACACGATATGCTTGCCGCTGGCGGTATCAATATCACGTATTCTTTAAAGATAAACTAAGAAAATACTTTCTTGGCATCTGATAATCCTCCACATGCGATGTGGAGGATTATTGTTTTTAATGTATGCTACATCCATTTCCTTTACCAATGTATTATGAATAAAATAGGTACAGGGAATCGGAAGGATTTAACTTTACTAAGGTTAACTGATTTACAAACGATTCTGCTCTTCTGTTCTAGTGGGCTGATTACTGCTTTTGACTTTCTGATTTCCAAAATGATACCGCAGCGTCAGATTTACTTTTCTGGTATCCCGATAGTCCCTATAAAAATTATTTTGATCGCCGTACTTGGATGATATCGTCATTTTCTCTGTTTTGAAAATATCCATAAATGATAGATTTACTTCAAATTTCTTTTTAAAGAATTTTCGATTTGTCATCACATAGGCACTTGAATACCCTGTAATATGAAATGGCCCCTGTATCGTGGGCGATGTAAATGCATTACCCAGTTCAAGATTCCAACCGGCATCCTTATTCAGCACATAGTTGGTGCTTATGTTTCCGTTGCCGATATACACATCATTCTTGTGCAATACGTCATCAGTACCCATAAAGTAATTCTCGTTATACATCCCCTCTAGCTGCAGATTCAATCCCCAGCGTCCGGTCAGCTGAAAACTCGTTCCTAAGTCTATCCCCGCCCCTTGTCCTTTCTTGATATTGGTATATTGGAAAATCAGTTGGTGATTGTTGTTATCTTGGCGGGAAATTTCCATATTGGGCCACTTTTCAAATCGGTAGAAGAGATCGATATTCCAGTTGTTTTTTGTCCAGGTCAGATTCAGATTATGAACGATCGTCGCCCTTAAACGTGGATCTCCCTGAAAATAAGAAAAACGATTGTAATAGGATTTTGCAGGATTAAGCCAGGAGTAAGAAGGTCGGCTGATACGCTTTCCATAGGAAAAACCAAACTGCTGATCGTCAGTCAAGGCATATTGCATGTAAAATGTCGGAAAGAGCACAAAATAATTACGCTTATTGATATCAGCTGGTTCGGATACAATACCTTCCAAATCGGTATATTCTCCTCTTAGACCTGCTTTCCAGCTCCATTTTTTCCAGGCATAGTCCAATGAGCCATACAAAGCCACATTACGTTCTTTGTAATCAAACACACTACTCTTATCAGGCCTTTGCTCGAGCTCCCCTGATTCATCATCAAAGAAAGCAAGGGTGCTCGTCGTTTTCACGTCGCTAAATTTTCCACCAAACTCCAGCCCCAGCTTCTTTATCTTTCCGGTGAAATCTATCTGCGAAGAAAAAAGCCGATTTTTATTTCCATTATTACTGATAAATCGGGTATCTGTCGGTTCTTCCCCCTTAAATCGCAGCGCTGTCAGTACATCCTGATCATTTGTCGAATGATTGTCAGTGAAGTAGGATGACCAATTTATGCTCCACCTGGAATTAAGCTTCTTTGCTACCTGAAGGTAGAGGTTATTCGTTTTTGTCGATCGTTGATGATCATTGGTGGTAAAATAACTTGACTCCTGTACATGATTTTTATCGTATATAATGGTGGGCACTTCATAAATACCATAGGTTTTCGGTCCGAAATAACCATTTAGTCCAGCATTAACCGTCCAGGTTGTATCGGGTGTATAGTCTATCGAAAACACATAGCTGTTCTGACTGTTATTGGTATCAAATCGATCCATGACACCTTCCCATGAGGTTTGATCATTCGGATAATAAACATAATTCGTTTCATAACGTGCGTAAGTCCCTCGTCCGAAATTATACGTACCACGAAGATTGAATTTTTCATTTTTATAGTACTGGGTCAGTCCAAACAGTTGCTTCCAGGTACTGCTTTTTTCGGCCAATGCAACCACCGTGCCTCTATAGCCATATAGGTTGGATTTGGAAAGTTTAATATTGATAATCGTGCTTCCCTCAGCTTCATATTTTGCAGGTGGATTGGTAATAACCTCTATCGACTGCACGTCGCTACCTGCTGTGTTCTCCAGATAGGTTTTCAGTTCATCCCCCGTGAGCATCACTTTTCGGTCATTAATGAGAACAACAATATTTTTGTTCCCACGGACCATTAAATCTGCACCATTCACCATCACCAAGGGCGTACGCTTCAAAATATCCCAGCTATTCAGTGCTGAAAGATTGGAATTCTGAACGTTAAATTCCAAGCGATCCAATTTACGGATCAATCGGGGCGCTCGACCCACGACCTGTGCTTCTTCGAGTACCTTTGCTTCGGGAAGAAGTTCAAGTAACAAAGGGCCCGAAATGGTATCGCTGCGAAAAAAAAGTTCCTGAGACTTGAAGTTCAGATAGCTTGTCCGAAGATAGTATCCACTCGGATGATCCAGCGTAAGTAAGAATTTTCCAAAATGGTCAGTCTTTACATCACGGATTTCTTGATAGTTGCTATCCAATAGCATAACGGTCGCTCCTGCCAGCACAATTTTGTTTGCATCCTGTACTTGTCCCCCGATTTGTTTGGTCTGTGCCGAAATCAACAAGGGGAAAGCCAGAAAAAATAGGATCAATTTCATGTAAAAATAATTAGTCTTTTAATTCGAGTATAGCTTATCCTCATTATTCTATTTGTTAGAATCTATGTGTTGTTACACGTAGGCCCGTTTGCGGTCGTGCCTATTTGACAATCGCGGCCATTTCATACGCTGATATTCTACTATGCTTCAAAAGTGTCTATAGTTGCGCCAAATAATGGTTAATGAAGGGTTAATAGTACGTTAAGGTATATTATCTTAGCCCTCAGCAGTTATATTTGTGTATGGAATTGAAACCCAAAAGTTATATCGTCCTCTTTACGTTATTTTTTGCCGTACTAATCGGCATACAGGGGTATCAATTGTACAATACCTATCAGCTCAAACAGCGTGATATTTTTGCCACTGTGAAAAGTAAGCTGGGCAAGCTTCATGACGATGACAAGCTTTTTGATGATGATCTAATGAGCAAAGATATTGCTAGAGACTATTACATCAAATTGGTCAAACATGAGATAACGGCCGAAAAATTAAAGGAGTTATACCACGCAAACGCCCATAAAACATCCCAAAGGCTCACGCGATATGTCGACAGCTTATTTAAACCCTTGGGAATGGATGTTATCCTGAAAAAGGAAATCTTGGGTATTTACTTCAAGAATATAGAAAAACAGATCGTGGCCGGCCCAATCACGGTCTACTTAACGAATGGGACATTTCGTAAGCCTGTAGAACTCTCTTCGAGCGAGTGGATAACTGAAAAAACAGAAACACAGAAAGTCAAAGACATTATCCAAAGCCGGGAGATCCTATACACCTTTTTTGTTCACCGAAAAACTTCCTTTGAGGTAACGAATCTCAACTGGATATTGTTCAAAGAACTTACTTCGCTCCTACTGAGCACCCTATTTATTCTGGTTGCGTTTCTTTGGCTTTTTTATAGAACCATTCAGAATCTCAGAAAACAGCAGAAACAGATCACCGTACTGCACGATGTCGTCGACAATATTTCACATGAACTCAAAACACCTATTGCAACCCTGAAAATTGCCGCTAAAACACTTCGGAAATCAACAGACGAAAGCATTATAACGGTCATTGAGCGACAAGTAAACCGCTTGGAACAGACACTCGATCCGCTTCATGAAAATCTTCAAACAATTGATCAGCCTCCTGTTACCAATACAGAACTTCAAGCTATTTTCGACGATTTTCAATTGACCAATCCAACTATCGCATTCCAATTAAGTCCTTTGCCTGACGGCAAATTATGCCTGAGTCCAAATGATGCGACAACACTATTTCAGAATCTGATGAACAATGCCGTAAAATATGGCGCAACTTGGATTAATATCTCTTTTGAGGATCAGAAAGGTAAATGCTCCGTTTATATACAGGATAACGGTTATGGCATGGCGGAGTCCGAGTTACCTTATATCTTCGACAAGTTTTACCGCATCCAAAAAGACAATGTTCACGACACCAGAGGCTTGGGAATCGGTCTTTTCCTTGTAAAAAAAATCGTCGATCGTTATCACGGACAGCTTACCGTAACCAGCAAGCCCGATGTAGGGACTATATTTAAAATTCAGCTGCCGCATACGCTTGTTCCATCATCGGAAATATGAATGAGGGTAAGCCGTGTAAAGGAAATAGCGGCCATAGACAAACGCATTTATATTAACTACTGAAGACAAAAATGAATAAAATATTACTCGTGGAAGATGACCCAGATTTTGGCTTTATGCTTAAGCAGTACCTTGAGCTATCCGCATTTGCCATAGACTGGATAGCGCAGCCCAATGATCTGACGGAAAATTTCCAGCAGCTAGCCGATTACGATCTGGTGATACTGGATGTTATGCTTCCTCAAATCAGTGGTTTTAGCCTCGCCAAAGAAATCAATGCACGATACCCTGCTTTACCCTTTATCTTTTTAACAGCCAAGGAGCAAAAAATAGATAAACTCACGGGACTAAAAATCGGTGCCGATGATTATGTCACTAAACCTTGTGATCCCGAGGAACTATTGCTTCGCATACAAAATATATTAAAGCGGAATCAGAAAAATAGTACTCCAAAATCGATCGCCATCGGGAGCTATCTATTCCATCCCGAACAATTATTATTAAGCCATACTTTGGAACAATTTAAGCTCACTGAACGTGAAGCCCAACTTCTCCTCTTTCTATGGCAACACAATGGCCAGCTTGTCACGCGTGAAGAAATCCTTGAAAAGGTATGGGGAACTGCAGATTTCTTTACAGGAAGGAGCATGGATGTCTTTATAACCCGAATCCGCAAATACTTAAGCCTGGATCCCAATCTGAGCATCAGTTCAAATAGAGGTGTTGGATTTAGGATCCAATTTTAAGGGTTATCCAGCAACCTCTTCTTTCCGTTTGTTCCATAATTTCTCTGCCCAACGGCCGACAAACCAAAAGGACACGGCCAAAATCAAAAAGAATACTGCTCGATTGATATTATCCCAGAGATACTCGACATAGCGGGTATAGATATTGAGCACTAAAAATACAAAACCTACTTCCCTGCTGACATTATCTTTCGCTTTTAAGCCGTAGACAACCAGGAATACCGACACGGCAGTGGATAAAATACCCCAGTAGAACATATGGTATTGACGTACAGTCGTCCATTCATAGAAATCAGCATAATTCCCAAAAATAGAAAGGGTCCACAAGGATACCATCAGATAGATCAATCCCACAATATAACTGATGGGCTGAAAGATTTGTAGCCTTTCAAACCTGGGTTGAATCCAAACAGCCAACGCGGTTATCAGTGCCCCAAAAATGGTAAAACGCAGCGGGTAGTTCATCCCCCAAAACTTAAATCCCCAATTGCTGTGGTAGGCGGTCTCGGTCGCAAACCATACGCCCAAGGCCAAAAGCATAAACGTCCAAATCAGCTTACTCTCAAGCTTAATGGCGAGAAAGCCATAAATCGCCACGGAGAGCAAAAATAACAGGGAATAGTGCATCGTATCTTTATCCAGTACTTTACCCATAAACCCGATGCAGGCCGCAGTTCCGAAAACCCCAATCAGCATCATGGTTTCCGTGGATAGATTTTTATAAGGATAGCGTTTCTTATACCGAAAACCCAGCGTATAGAATAATACAGCCACGGCAGCGAAAAAGAAGCAAAATAGGATATTAGGTGCTTCGTAGAGTGTATCCACAAAGGCCAGGAATGATGCATCTGTAAACAACGAAAAAACAGCGAAGACCAGAGATGCCAAGGCAATCCAAAAGGCATATCTAGCCAATTGTCCCCAATCAAAACTTTTCACGTCTAAACTATCCATCAACTCGTTCGCTTTTTGTTCATCCAATAAGTTCTCTTTCTTCCAAAACTGGACAATATCGTCGATCGATTGTTTCTCTTGTTTGCTGACGTCGTATTTTCGCATAAATTTAGATTTACTGTGCAAGGTACATTATTTTTTTAAATCACGTGTATATCACATTTTGTTCCAAAAGTCAGATAGGCTCGCATAATTCCTTTAAAATCTGTAATTTTGCATGTTTTGCATTTAATCCCTCACACGGGGACCTTAAGGAGTTTTCATGGCAGTAAAAAGAAGCCCAGATTTGGGCGAACAAAGTGAAGTTCAGGTATTTGGAGCGCGTGCGCATAATCTTAAAAATATAGATGTTTCTTTTCCGAGAAATGAATTGGTTGTTATCACAGGGCTAAGTGGCAGTGGAAAGTCTTCTCTGGCTTTTGACACCATTTATGCCGAAGGACAACGTCGGTATATGGAGACATTCAGTGCCTACAGCCGTCAGTTTTTGGGTGGCATGGAACGTCCGGATGTGGACAAGATATCGGGCTTAAGCCCAGTGATCTCCATTGAGCAGAAAACCACTAGCAAAAACCCAAGATCCACTGTTGGAACCATTACTGAGGTGTATGATTTTATGCGTCTACTATTTGCCCGAGCAGGAGAAGCTTTCTCTTATGTGACTGGGAAGAAAATGGAGCGTATGTCGGACGATCAGGTTATCGAACGGATTTTGACTGAATTTGAAGGACAGGCGCTGAACATCCTGGCTCCAGTGGTTAAGGGGCGTAAAGGCCACTACCGTGAGTTGTTTGAACAAATCCGCAAGCAAGGCTATGTGAAGGTACGTGTGGATGGAGAAATATTGGACCTTGTTCCTAAAATGCAGGTTGACCGCTACAAAATACACGATATTGAAATCGTCGTAGATCGTCTGAAAATAGAGCGTGAAGATAAAAAGCGCTTACAGACTTCCGTGATGCAGGCGATGAAAACAGCGAAAGGTATCATCAAGGTCTCCACCAAAGATAATCAGGAGCAATTCTATAGCCGTTATCTCATGGATGCCGAATCAGGGATCTCTTATGATGAGCCACAGCCAAATACCTTCTCATTCAACTCCCCATATGGTGCGTGTCCTACATGTGATGGTTTGGGCTATATTTTTGAAATTGATAAGAATGCCGTTATCCCGGATAAAAAACTAAGTATTCAAAAAGGTGGTTTGGCCCCTTTGGGACCTACCCGGGAAAATTGGACTTCGGAAGTATTGAAAGCTGTCGCAAAAAAATTAGATTTTACCATTACAACACCGCTTGAAAAACTAACTGAAGAACAGATTGACCAGCTTTTATTTGGCAATAAGGAAGAGCCTATCGTTGTCACGGTATCTTATGGAAGTTATGGCACACGTGAATATCGTGTTGAATTTGAAGGAATCTTTAAGATGCTGGAAGAGTTTTCGGGAAAATCATCGGATGAAGCGCCCTCTTTAGATGACTTCAGAACGAAAGTGACCTGTCCAACCTGTGCGGGAGCACGTCTGAAAAAAGAGTCTTTACATTTTAAAATTGCGGATAAGAATATCCATGAGCTCTCAACGATGGACATTACATCCATCAAAGAATGGTTTGATCAGGTAGAAAGCAAACTTGATGAACGCCAGCTCATTATTGCAACGGAGATATTAAAGGAAATCCGTGCACGTTTGGGCTTCCTGCTGGACGTCGGCCTAAATTACTTGACCTTGGACCGTACAGCTAAAACACTTTCGGGGGGTGAAGCACAGCGGATCCGTCTGGCCACACAGATTGGTTCTCAACTGGTGAATGTACTTTATATTCTGGATGAACCGAGTATTGGGCTCCATCAGCGGGATAACGAACGTTTGATCAATGCGCTTAAAAACCTACGCGATATTGGCAATTCGGTCCTTGTTGTAGAACATGATAAAGACATGATCCTACATGCCGACCATGTTATCGACATGGGACCCGCTGCAGGCGTTCATGGTGGTACTGTCGTTGCCGAAGGTACACCAACAGAAATCCTAAAATCCGACTCTTTAACAGCAGCTTACCTCAACGGGACAAAAGAGGTTAAGATTCCTGAGAAACGCCGTGAGGGCAATGGAAAAAAATTGTCATTACACGGAGCAACCGGACATAACTTAAAAAACCTGTCTGTCTCTTTTCCATTAGGAAAACTCATTGTTGTATCGGGTGTTTCAGGTTCGGGTAAATCAAGCCTAATCACAGGTACTTTATACCCGATTTTGAATAAACATTTTTTCAGAGCCAAAGCAACCCCACTGCCTTTCAAAAAAATTGAAGGGCTAGAACATATTGACAAAGTCATCGAGATCGACCAGAGTCCTATCGGCCGCACACCGCGGTCAAACCCTTCGACCTATACTGGTGTATTTTCGGATATCAGAACCTTGTTTGTTCAGCTTCCAGAAGCTAAGATCAGGGGCTATAAGCCCGGAAGATTCTCCTTTAACGTCAAAGGTGGTCGTTGTGAAACCTGTCAGGGAGCCGGATTGAAAGTCATTGAAATGAATTTCCTCCCCGATGTACAGGTTCCTTGTGAAACATGTCACGGAAAACGCTACAACCGAGAAACTTTAGAGGTACGCTATAAGGGAAAATCCATTTCCGATGTACTTGATATGAGCATCAACGATGCTGTGGATTTCTTCGAAAATGTACCGAGTATTTACCGAAAGATCAAAACTCTGCAGGATGTAGGTTTGGGATACATCACCTTAGGACAGTCCTCAACAACCTTATCGGGAGGTGAGGCACAACGGGTAAAATTGGCTACTGAACTTTCTAAAAAAGACACTGGAAATACATTCTATATCCTTGATGAACCGACTACAGGCCTTCACTTTGAAGATGTCAATGTTCTTATGGGCGTTATCAATCGCCTTGTCGGGCGCGGGAATACCATTTTGATCATTGAGCATAACCTTGATGTCGTTAAGTCGGCTGACTGGGTCATTGATATCGGTCCCGAAGGTGGCAAAAATGGTGGTCAGGTTCTATTTGAAGGAACACCTGAAAACTTAATTAAAAATAATAAAAGCGAAACAGCACGTTTCTTAAAATTAGAAATGTAATGTCTTCGAAACAGCAGTCTTGAGATATTATATTTCGAGGCTGCCGTTTTCCGGGGATGGCCCGGTTATTGCAAAGGGAATATTTCTCAACTCATTAAGCTTTGGCTTGCAGGAGCAACAGATAGCACACGCTGACTTTGAAGGCCAAGGAGTAGGCCACAACAATGACCAATGTCATCCTTTTTCATTTGTATAAATGAATACATTAAGGGCTTTTATCTTTAAAGAACATACGGAATGTCCAATTGATTTTCATCGGTGTTTATACCCTGCAAATATGGATATTTCTTAACTTTGTATTATATGTCGGATATTATTCAATTACTTCCAGATAATGTTGCTAATCAGATTGCGGCGGGAGAAGTGGTGCAGCGACCAGCGTCTGCCATTAAAGAATTGATTGAGAATGCTATTGATGCTGGAGCTGACAAAATAAAACTTATTGTTAAAGACGCAGGCAAGTCATTGATCCAGGTCATTGACAATGGCTGTGGCATGAGTGTAACTGATGCTCGTCTTTGTTTTGAGCGTCACGCAACATCGAAAATTCGTAAGGCTGAAGACTTATTCGCTATCCGCACCATGGGTTTCCGTGGAGAAGCAATGGCTTCCATTGCTGCGATTGCACAGGTAGAGCTCAAAACACGCCGCATCGAAGATGAACTGGGTACTGTTGTTGAGATAGAGGGATCAAAAGTTGTCAACCAATATCCGGAAGCTGTTGCTGCCGGAACAAATATTTTAGTTAAAAATCTTTTTTACAATATTCCTGCACGAAGGAACTTTCTAAAGAGTAACTCCGTAGAAATGCGTCATATTATTGATGAATTTCAACGTATTGCTTTATCAAATCCACAGATTTTCCTAACCTTACATAGCGACGGAAATGAGATCTACCATTTGCCGGCTGAGACGCTGAAACAACGTATTGTCCATATTTTCGGGAACAATTACAATCAGCGACTTGTCCCTGTGGAAGAAGATACGTCCATCATCAAGGTAGAAGGTTTTGTTGGGAAACCTGAATTTGCAAAAAAAACACGTGGTGAACAGTTTTTCTTTGTCAACAAACGCTTTGTACGTGATCCATACCTGCACCATGCAGTCATGAATGCTTATGAAGATATTTTACAGGCTGAAACATTCCCTTTCTATGTCTTATTTATCGACATAGATCCTGCACGCATCGATATCAACGTACACCCTACCAAGACCGAAATTAAGTATGAAGACGATAAGGCTATTTACGCCATTATCCGTTCAGCCGTAAAAAGATCGTTGGGACGGTACAATATCATGCCATCTTTGGATTTTGAACAGGAAACGAGCTTCACCAATCTCATCACAAAAAAGGCATTGGATGAAATTATCGTTCCAACGGTAACTTTTAATCCGGACTTCAATCCATTTGATACAGACAAATCAAAATCTGGCTCGAGCTACACGCGCTCAGAAAGCTACGCTGAAGGACTCAGTAAGAAAACAGGTGGCATACCAAGCAATTGGGATTCCTTGTACCAAATCGTCGAAAAGGAGGAATCTGTTCAGCTGCCACTACACGCGGAGCCGGAATTGCATACGGATAGCTCACAGGCCATTCAGGTCGAAGATAAGTCATCCTCAAAGCTCTTTTTTCAGCTCCATAATAAATATATTGTTTCTCAGATTCACTCTGGATTTATTCTAATCGATCAACAGGCTGCACATGAACGTATTCTCTTTGAACAATTTCTTGCGCAACTGGACCAACATAAAGGGCTGAGTCAACAAAGTTTGTTTCCACAGACTTTGGACCTAAATGCTGCAGATAATGAATTAATGAAAGACCTCCTGGAGGACATTAATGGCTTAGGCTTTCAAATTCGTGAATTTGGAAAAAATTCCTATATTATTGACGGAATTCCTGCAGACTTAGGGACAGGATTTGACGAAATAAAGATGATTGAGAAAATATTGGAGGATTACAAAAACAATCAATCTGAGTATAAGCTCGCTAAGCGCGAAAATCTTGCTAAGAGCCTTGCCCGTAATGCGGCCATTAAACCTGGTACCGCGTTGGACAATACAGCAATGGCAGAGCTTGTGGACAGACTTTTTGCCTGTCACTCACCCAATATCTCCATCTATGGGAATCCTGTAATTGTAACATTTACATTGCAAGAATTAGCGGAAAAATTTGGTAAAAACTAGAAGATAAAATATATGTTTCCACAATTGACACCTGTTATCAAGAATTTATTGATCATCAATATCATATTTTATATTGGATCACAACTTGTACCTGTAGCATATGATTATCTTGCGGTCTATTATCCGGACTCCCCTTATTTTAAAATCTGGCAGGTGATCACGCATATGTTTATGCACGACAAGAACAGTATTAGCCATATTTTCTTCAATATGTTTTCCCTGGTTATGTTCGGTCCTATGATTGAGCAGGTACTTGGGTCAAAACGTTTTTTAAATTTCTACCTGGTTTCAGGAATCGGTGCCTGGTTTCTTTATACAGCTGTAAATGGTATACAACTCTATAATGCGACAGGTTCTTTCGCTCCACTTCACGGCATAAGCGGAAACGAACTTATTGCGATGGCCAATACCGGAAATAATGAAGCCCTAACTTACCTCATTCCGATGTTGGGGGCCTCAGGAGCCATTTATGGTGTTCTATTGGCATTTGCCTACCTTTTTCCAAACATACCGCTTCAATTTTTGTTTATTCCTGTACCAGTCAAAGCAAAGTATATGATCGGTGGATTTATCCTCATCGAAATTTATATGAGCTTGTCTAGACCAGGGGATTCTGTGGCTCACCTGGCTCATGTCGGTGGTGCACTATTTGGCTATCTACTGCTTAAACTGTGGAAGATTAGAAAAGGAATTTATTAATATCGTGCGCAATGAATAACATCGGTTTAAAAGATTTTTGGAGACAAACCTATAAAACTGGATCGCCCGTACCTTTGGTGATCAGTATTCAGGTCTGTTTATTTGTCCTCATTTATTTTTTAGATCTACTCTTCGAATTAAAAATTGTACCACAAAGCTTTCTGGAGCCTATTGTACGTCGATTGAGTTTACCGAGTAATTTCTCAGCATTTATTGCACAACCTTGGTCATTAATCACATCGAATTTTGTTTACGTCAAGCTTCTGACCATACTTTTTGATAGTCTTTGGCTCTATTGGGTCGGTCAGATCTTTTTTACCTTCTTAAACAAGCGGCAATTTCTATTTGTCTATATCGCTTCGTGGCTGCTCGGCAGCGTTCTTTATGTGGGCTTTGGGTCACTTATTCCCGTTTCTGACAGCGTTCAGCTCATGGGCGGCTCTCTCCCGTTGGCAGCAGTATTGGCGGCAATTGTCACTTTGGTTCCCAAATATGAATTACGACTTCTGCTGATTGGTACGGTGAAACTAAAGTTGGTGGCTATCATTTATTTTGGATTGGAATTCCTTGCGCTTACCCTGACTAATCGACCAGCAGCCATTTCGTATTTTGCAGTTATACTTTTTGGAATGGGATTCACTTATGCGCTAAAATCGGGGATGGACTGGTCTACAATTTTTCAAAAAAAATTAAAGAAGCCTGCAAAAATGAAAGTCGTTGTAGGTAACAATATTCCGACAAATCGGAAACATCGTTATGACTTACCCAATCAGGACGAAATCGATGCTATCTTAGATAAAATTTCTGTTTCTGGCTACGACAGTCTAACGAGCCATGAAAAAGAAACGCTCTTTAGGGCAAGCAATAGTGGTGACAAGGTTGATGGATAAAAGGACATTTTTAAGAAGAAAACTGGGCTTTATAAGTAAAACAATGTTCCTGGCAAATGTGCTTGCGATCGTTGCATTACTTATGAGCTATTCGGCGACCTTCATTAATCCTAAATCTTTTTGGCCCATTGCATTTATGGGCTTAGGCTATCTTCCGATCCTCCTTATCAATATTGGATTTATCTTTTATTGGCTACTCCGCAAACGGAAAATTGCTCTTTATTCACTCGTTACAATCCTCATTGGATGGCCTTTTTTAACTAAACATTGGAACATTCGCAAAGAGAATTCCCCTGTTTCTTCCGAGACACGTACCCTTCGCATCATGACTTTCAACGCCCATTTGTTCAAAAAAGTAAACGATGAGAAAAAAAATTTTAAAGCCGATGTCGTCCGTATTATTGACAGCATATCTCCCGATGTGATCTGCTTTCAGGAATATATTAGCAAGATTAAAGGAAAACATGTGTTCTCCGAGGAATTCAAAGATAAACTGGGCTATGATTATTTTTTCTTTGAACCTAGTTCTAAAAACGATTACGAGGCGTATGGAATGGCTGTCCTGTCCCGCTTCCCAATCTATGATTCAGGTACCATCAGAGACAACGATTACGGAATCAACCGGATTAGTTATGTCGATATCAAAAAACAGGATACACTGATTCGCATCTATAATATACATCTCCGTTCTTTTGCGCTTCAAAATGAAGACAAGGAATTTATCCAAAATCTGTCCAATACGAATGAATCGGATAATTCGAGGACACGTAAATTGAGCCGTAAACTTAAGAATGCCTTCGAGCTTCGTAGCGAACAGGCGCATTCGTTAAAGAAACACATGAATGAATGTCAATATCCTTATATTGCGGTAGGTGATTTCAATGATACGCCAATGAGCTACTCGGTCAATCTAATTGGAGACGGGCTGTACAATGCATTTAAGGAGAAAGGTAACGGCTGGGGAGTAACCCATCATGCCCTCCTTCCAATATTCCAGATCGATTATATTTTTGCCAGCCAGAAATTTCAGGTGATGAACTATCAGATTGTCAAACAGAAATTGTCGGATCATTATCCTGTATGGTCTGATCTTAGACTTAAACCTTAGGCATCTGATAGCCCAACGTTTTAAGACCTATTTCAATAAATTTATCTCTTCGGTTTTTGATTTTGTAATACGCTTCACGACCAAAATAATACCGACCTACCAAGGCCTCAATATCGGATTGAATTAAATCATGTAAGTTTTTTGCTTCTTTGGCTGTGACCGCGATCCGCTTTTGGCTATTAAGATATGAAATGAATAGATCAAATTCTGTTGCTGGCAAGTGATAGCCACTAATGAAATTCTCGATAGAATATGCCGGCAGATGTTTCGTGAAACGATCATAAACAAACTCTTCGATTGCATTGGAATGAAATATCTCACGGTACTTGGCACTGGTTTCATTGGTGTCAATCGGGATAGTCACGTCCGGAAGAATACCGCCACCACCGAATACAAGCTTTCCTTTGCTGGTTGTAAACATTTCCTTTTGGCTGAATTCGGTATCCATTGTCCATAGATCAAAGCCTGTCATGTATTTTGCTGCATCAAAATTCGCCCGTGCATATTTTCGCTGAATACATCTTCCAAGTGGTGTATAGTAGCGAGCCACTGTCAGGTTGATTGCAGAACCGTCTGAAAAATCAAATTGCTCTTGCACCAAACCTTTGCCATAGGATCTGCGGCCGACAATAGTTGCCCGATCCAAATCCTGAAGAGCACCGCTCAGTATTTCGCTCGCTGATGCTGTGCTTTCATTGATCAGCACAATGACCCGGCCATCACCAAAATCGCCCGCCTTCTCAGAATAGAAATCCTGGCGCAGTTCATTCGCACCCTCGGTATACATCAACAGTCTCTTTTCTTTGAAAAATTGACCAGCCAGATCAATTGCCGTATGTACAAATCCGCCACCATTATTACGTAAATCCAAAATAAGATCTTGAGCTCCGCTTTTTCGTAAGTCAATGAGTGACTGGCGGAATTCATCTGCTGTCTTATGTCCAAATCTTCGAATTTTCACATAAGCTGTTTTCGGAGCGATCATATACGATGCATCTAAACTCGAAACATTTACCTGATCACGAATGACTTTTATTGGATTGCCCAATACTACTCCATTGCGTTGAATGGTGATCAATACAGCTGTTCCTTTCTTTCCGCGGATCAGTTTTTCAATTTCGGATTCGGCAACCTTTCTTCCGACAAGATCCTTATTACCGATCTTTAAAATGCGGTCGCCGATACGCATACCTGCTTTCTCCGCGGGACCAGCTGCAACCATCCCAACAACAAGTAGCGTATCTTTCAGGCGAAAGTACTCTACTCCGATACCATCAAATGTTCCCTCAAGCGTTTCCTGCTTTGCTAGCACTTGATTGGGTCTCAAAAAGGTGGAAAAAGGATCCAGGCGGGAAACAACATGCTCAATGGCTTCATCCTGCACGGTGTCTATACTGACATTATCGACGTAATTCTCGGAAATTAACTGAATGAGATATTGTAATTTATCGGAATTGCCATTGGAGCGCAAGCTTGAAAAGGTGGTTTTCTGGTTACTTCCCTGTTCCTCGGCATAATTTTGTCCCAACAGCAAGCCGAGAAGCAATACTGCAGCATATGTAGCGGCTACAAAAATATTTCGTTTAATACTTTTCTGCATGGGAGATCTTCATGAATTACCGAAGATGAGACAAACTATTCAACAATTAATTACTTTATCAAAAATAGCAAGTTTATTCGGTTAAACGAGTTTTTGAACCCATATTTTTACATTAAAAACAAAAAGTTCACGTCCTTGTTTTGGTCAAGGAACAAAGCTGTCCATGATTAAAAGTCTTTATCAAAAATCATAACCAAACAGCTCGTCGGAGTGCCAAACATTTAATTTCAATACGTGACAATGATCGCTATAATTTAACTTGCAAATTCGCGTAAATTTATCTTAGTTTGAATTAAAAAGATTCCACTTTATGCACGAAATCGAACCTTATTACAATTGGCGGGACTATTACATTGCCGCTGAAGATGAACAATCCCCATTTTATGGTACAGTCTACAGCGAATTCGATTTTGACAAACAGATCTATAATTTTCTTTTGCACCCACAATGGGATGAATTCGGTTCGCTTACCTTATATCTGAAAATACTGTTTGTAGACTATGAGAAACAGTACTGTATTATCGAACTGATTGGTGAATGGAATGATGCAATCTACAATGACATCATGTTGCTCAAGCGAGAGATTATTGATGTATTGATCAGTCAAGGGATCAAGTATTTTATTCTAATCGGAGAGAATGTACTGAATTTTCATGCTTCAGACGACTCTTACTATGAGGAATGGTTTCAGGATATCGAGGACGGATGGATTGCGGGCATTGGTTTCCGTGAGCATGTTATTGAAGAATTCCAGCAGCAAAATATAGATTATTACATTAATTTCGGTGGTGCTTTGAATGAGCTCCCCTGGCGGGCATTAAAACCGAAACAGGTTTTTCACCACGTGAATGATTCCTTGACAAAACGTCTTGGTTTTTAAAACCTGCTTATTGTGTCTTTATGCTTTAATCCTTGTTCTTTACTGTATTATCCTGTAACTTTGTGAGTGATGTATGATGTGCTTTGCACATATGCTTTTAATTTTTACGTTTTACTTATACTTACATACTATGTCATTCAGAATTGAAAAAGACACAATGGGTGAAGTTCAAGTACCTGCAGACAAATACTGGGGTGCACAAACAGAGCGTTCACGCAACAACTTTAAAATCGGACCGGCAGCTTCAATGCCACACGAAATCATCGCAGGCTTTGCTTATTTGAAAAAAGCAGCTGCTTATGCTAACCACGAGTTGGGGGTATTACCTGTAGAGAAACGTGATGCGATCGCTACAGTATGTGATGAGATCTTAGCGGGCAAATTGGATGATCAATTTCCATTGGTTATTTGGCAAACGGGCTCGGGTACACAATCCAACATGAATGTGAATGAGGTTGTCGCAAACCGTGCACAAGTATTGGCTGGACATAAAATCGGTGAAGGTGAACCTGTGTTAAAAGCAAATGATGATGTAAACAAATCACAATCATCTAACGATACTTTCCCTACAGGAATGCATATTGCCGCTTACAAAGCTGTTGCTGAAGTTACCATTCCAGGAGTTGAAAAATTGCGTGACACATTGGCAAAAAAAGCTGAGGAGTTTAAAAACGTAGTTAAAATTGGCCGTACACACTTAATGGATGCCACTCCGTTGACTCTAGGTCAAGAGATTTCAGGTTATGTCGCTCAATTGAACCATGGTCTGAAAGCTTTAAGAAATACACTTTCGCATTTGTCAGAACTTGCATTGGGAGGTACTGCTGTCGGTACAGGATTAAATACACCAAACGGCTATGACGTTGTCGTTGCTAAATATATCGCTGAATTTACTGGCCTACCTTTCGTAACCGCTGAAAATAAATTTGAGGCATTGGCTGCTCACGACGCAATCGTTGAAACACACGGTGCATTGAAGCAATTGGCTGTTTCATTAAATAAAATTGCAAACGATATCCGTATGTTGGCTTCCGGCCCACGTTCAGGTATCGGTGAAATCTTGATTCCTGAGAACGAACCAGGATCATCGATTATGCCAGGTAAAGTTAATCCAACGCAATGTGAAGCATTGACAATGGTTGCGGCGCAAGTGATGGGTAATGATGTGGCTATTACGATTGGTGGAACGCAAGGTCACTATGAACTAAACGTGTTCAAACCATTGATGGCCGCAAACTTCTTGCAGTCTGCTCGCCTATTGGGTGATGCTTGTGTTTCATTTGAAGAGCACTGTGCAGCTGGTATCGAACCGAACTACAAACGTATCAAAGAATTGGTAGACAACTCCTTGATGTTAGTAACGGCACTAAACACAAAAATTGGTTACTACAAATCAGCAGAAATCGCGCAAACAGCACATAAAAATGGTACTACGCTTAAGGAAGAAGCCGTACGCTTAGGTTATGTGACTCCTGAAGATTTCGATGCTTGGGTAAAACCAGAAGATATGGTTGGAAGTTTAAAATAAGCTGTGACTTTTATTTCAATAAAAAACATACGAACAAAAACATACCTATTGGCACTTGCCATAGGTATGTTTTTCTTTTTTACTGCCTGCAAATTCAATTCGGATATGCAGAGCGAAGGCGCCCCCTTTTTACAGGGAGAATGGGTGCAAGACAGTATTCCAGGGCAACAGCAGATGATGCAATATACCTTGACCGATTTCAAGTTTACCTGTGATTCTGTTTACGCGACCATGCACGTCAACAATAAAGTACAAACAATCCCGGATAGCTGTTACAAAAATGGATCCTGGACAGAACATGCAAAGGGTATTTATGTTCTGCGTGGTGACTCCATCATTGTCGATGGTATTTATACCAAAGAAAATGGCAAGCAGAAAATTTCAGGCTGTTATCTTTCCGGACAGTATATCCCCCGCTTTAAAGTCGTTTATCATGCTGCGGACTCGGTGGTACTGGAAAGCAGGTTAGATCAACGTCAGATCATCTTAAGGAAGACTAAAAATATTACGTGTATCCCTCAAAAAAGATATCAATAATTTTTAGTACAATCTATTTATTATCTTCGTACCATTATCGTACAACCTCAACCTTAAACTACAATGAACAAAGGAATTATCGCTTTGGCATTTGGCGGACTTGCCATCGGAATGACCGAATTCACGATGATGGGTATCCTGCCTGATATTGCCAAAGATCTTCATATCGAGATCCCTACTGCCGCGCACCTGATTGCACTATACGCACTAGGTGTTGTTGTAGGTGCACCAACATTAGTCCTATTTACGGGAAAATATCCACCAAAGAAGGTATTACTTTTTTTAATGTTGCTCTTTTTTATTTTCAACGGACTATTCAGTATTGCGCCAGGCCAGTTTTTGATCAGCCTCTCCCGCTTCATGGCAGGGCTTCCGCACGGTGCTTTTTTTGGTGTTGGGTCTGTTGTTGCTGCTCGCTTGGCACCAAAAGGAAAAGAAGCCCAGGCCATATCCATTATGTTTACAGGAATGACCATTGCCAATTTGGCTGGCGTACCGTTAGGAACCTATCTCGGTCATCATTATTCATGGCGTTTGACCTATGGAATTATCAGTATATTGGGATTAATCACTTTTGCAGCAATTTATGCTTGGATGCCAAAAATTGAAGCTTCCAAAGGGAATAATATCTTTAGCCAGCTCAACTTCTTCAACAAAAAGATTGCCTGGCTATTAATGGCTATTATCGCCATCGGTACCGGTGGACTTTTTGCCTGGATCAGTTACATCGCGCCTTTAGTGACGAATGTGTCGGGCATCGCTGCTGATCGTGTACCACTGATTATGATCCTGATCGGTGTTGGTATGTTTTTCGGGAATCTTATCGGCGGAAAATTGGCCGATACAATCTCCCCAACCAAAGCTGCGATCGCTAGTTTTTCCGCCATGGCGCTATGCCTTGTGATGGTTTACTTTATATCGCCCTTGGGCTGGACAGCGTACCCTTTAGCCTTTATTACTGGACTGGTATCCTTTACCATTGGTTCGCCGACACAACTGATGTTAATTCGCGCCTCAAAAGAAGCTGCAACGCTGGCTGCGGCAGGTGGTCAGGCCGCCTTTAACCTCGGGAATACCTTAGGTGCATTTTTAGGTGGAATTCCAATAACCTTGGGTTTAGCTTATAACACACCGTCGCTTGTTGGTGTGGGTATGGCGAGCATTGGCGCACTCCTAACCCTGCTGTATTTGAAAGTCTACGACAGCAAAAGTCAATAAAAATAGCAAAATCAAATGGCGCGAACCAGTTATATCAGTGTACTTCGTATTGTTGCGATATTCCTCGTTATCTTGATTCATTCCTCTTCGGGCTACCTAAACAGCAATGAATTTGAGTCATTCGACTGGAGTTATGCCAATTGGCTCAATAGCTTCTCGCGCTTTGCAGTACCCCTGTTTGTCATTATTTCAGGCGCCCTGCTGCTACAGAAAGACGAAAGTACGGGACAGTTTTATCGGAAACGTCTGTTAAAAATTGTCCCGCCTTTTCTTTTTTGGACGATCGTCTATCTTCTCTATTATTTTATCCGCTACATTGATTTTGACTACATCGGTTTTCCACAAGTTATTAACATTGTGTTAATTCGCTTAAAGTCAGGAACGAATGCACACCTTTGGTATCTATATATGATACTTGGGCTCTACCTCGCAGTTCCTTTCATACGCAAAATTGTGGGCAACTGCAGTAAAAGAGAGCTTGAGATCTTTTTGGGGTTGTGGTTTGCAGCGTTATTTTTTACGAATAAATGGTTCAATAGTTACTTACCAAACTTTGATCTGACCTTTTTCTCTGGCTATGCGGGATACCTGGTCTTGGGGCACTATTTACGTAATTATCCAATCCCCATGGTCAAATTATCAAGTTTTACATTTTTTCTGATCTGCTGTATAATTACAGCTTTGGGAACATATTATTTAAGTGTGTCACGAAGGGAATTTGACCCAACACTTTACAACTATCTTTCACCAAATATCGCATTGAGTGCGGGCTTTTTATTCATCTTCGTGCAAGGCCTTAAACTCCCAGAACAACTCAACGCCTTCTGGGAATTTATCGACATTCACAGCTTTGGCATTTACTTATGCCATATTTTATTGCTGAATTATATCCATCCTTTACTCCCCTTATCCACTTTGTGGAAAATCCCGGCAGCAACGGTTCTCACCCTGTTGGCGAGCGCCTTACTGACGTATCTTCTCCGAAAAGTTCCCTACGGTAAATACGTCAGCGGTTAATTCAGTTATCGGAGCTTCGTTTTACAGTTTCTCTCCTTCGACCTTATTGTACACATAGAGATGTGCATTGGGACCATCAATCTCATGGCCTTCCTGATCTAGTCCAATCAGCTTATTTTCGCCGACCTTCAATTTCATATTTGTGTCTTTCCCTGTGAGATGAACAACGGATCCGTTGTCATGCCACATGACTTTGCCAGTATCTTCAACCTTGGTATTTTTATTAATATATTCACTGACAATGGCAAAGGTATTATCATTCTTCAAGGTGATATTGGTTTTGATACCTTCACAATCTGCACAGGGAATAGTAGCTTCATAGGTACCAGCCCAATCCAGTGAGTTTTGTGATGTATGGGCAGTATCTACTGCCGCAGTCTCATGTACTGAAGAATCTGCTGTAGCATGCGGACTCTCTTTTGACGTTTGATTGCATGCACTTAGCGAAACTGCTGCTAAGCAAAGAAATAATACGGATAATTTCATATCTATTGTTTTTTGATGTACGACACCGTATAGCAAGCAATTTCAGCGCCAAGAAAAATCAGGTGCCCATGCTGATGCTATGAAAGAAAAAAGGCTTCGTGAAGAAGCCTTTCTATTGTAAAGAACTGGATTGTTTACAGTTCAAATAATCTAATCTATTGGCTACCGCAAGGGCGATAGTGCATAAAATCCTATTCAGATTAGAATGGTAGATCATCATCATCTGATGAACCAGCCAAATCTACAGGAGCAGGCATATCTGCGTAACCTGGAGAAGATGGTGCTGGAGCAGCATTACCCAATTTTGTTACACGCCATGCGACCAATGAATTGAAATAAGTTGTTACGCCATCTTTATTAGTCCAAGGACGACCACGAAGATTAAAAGATACTTCTACCTCTTCACCAATTGCTAGGTTATCAAAAATTGACGTTCTGTCTTGTGTTGATTCAAAACGGATATACTCAACAAATTGTGGGTTTTCGGCATAAGCTACAATCATATCGCGTTTTTTGAATGATTCTGTCACTTGTTGTGTCGCTCCTATCTCGTGTACTTTTCCTCTAATTTCCATAATCAAAAAAATAAATATTAAAGCGTAAAATTAAGCAATTTTTGAGGAAGAGTTTAATTAACTTTGTACAAAATATGATGGAAGTTTTCAACACCCCCAATAAAGTTATTATAACGTGCAATAAGCGCTTATCTCCTTATTTGCAACAGGAAGTTAAAGAGTTAGGTTTTGACATTGTCAGGGCATTTCCGACAGGAGTAGAATTAAAGGTCAGTATAAACGATACGATCAAGCTCAATCTGAACCTGCGCACAGCATCTCAGATTTTGTATTCGTTAAAAGAGTTTAGGGCCAATAATCCGACGGAGCTCTATGACGAATTGAGTCAAATCGCATGGGAAGAACTCATTCAATTTGACGGATACTTCTCTGTCAGCTCCAATGTGGACAATGAGACAATCAGCACACCATTATTTGCAAACGTCAAGGTTAAAGATGCAATCGTGGACCGAATCAAGGAAAAAAAGGGTCTGCGTCCTAACTCAGGTCCGGACAATAATAAAGCGGTTGTGCACTTGTACTGGAAAGATGACCGTGCTGAAATTTTTCTCGATACATCAGGTGAGACATTGGCGAAACATGGCTACCGGAAGATCCCTGGAAAAGCGCCAATGTTAGAAGCTCTGGCAGCCTCTACTATTATTGCGTCCAAATGGGATGGTCATTCTCCTTTTGTGAACCCGATGTGTGGATCCGGAACTTTAGCTATCGAGGCAGCTCTCATTGCGACAAACAGAAAACCTGGATTATTACGCATGAACTATTCATTTATGCATTTTATTGGTTATGATGAAACAGTTTTCTTCCAGGAGCGTCGAATACTTAAAGATCAGATCAATAAAAAAGCAGCTCCGCAAATTATCGCAAGCGATATTTCGGAAGAGGCTATCAACGTCTCCAAGATGAACGCAAGAACTGCCGGTGTGGAGCAATTAATTTCTTTTGAAGTATGCGATTTTGCCGAAACACACGTTCCTAAAGAAGCAGGTGTCATTTTATTCAACCCTGAATATGGTGAACGTTTGGGCACACACAGCAAGCTAGAAATTACCTATAAGCGTATGGGAGATTTCATGAAACAGGAATGCAAAGGTTATAGAGGCTATATTTTTACTGGAAATCCAGATCTGGCAAAGAAAATCGGGTTGCGCGCATCCCGACGTATAGAATTTTATAACGGTAAATTAGATTGTAGATTATTAGAATACGAATTATACGAGGGTACTCGCGAAAAAACAAAAGTATTGTATGAATAACATTATTGAGCGCACAGTAGCATTTGTGCAAGACCGGTTGAAATTTGCAGAAGCAGGCCACGATTGGTCGCATATTCAACGCGTATGGAACAATACGAAGTTAATTTTAGAAGATGAAGAAGCAGATGTTATGGTGTGCGAATTGGCGGCGCTATTACATGACATCGCTGACAGTAAATTCCATGATGGCGACGAAACAATCGGCCCTCGTGTTGCCGGAGAGTTTTTGGCAAGTCTAGAAATTTCGCCTGAGATCATTGACCATGTCAAGAAAATCATCTTCAACATGTCTTTCAAAGCAAGTTTAGGTGAAGTTTCATTCCATTCAAAAGAAATGGAGATCGTGCAAGATGCTGACCGTCTAGATGCTATTGGCGCAATAGGTATTGCCCGCGCGTTTAGCTTTGGCGGAAACAAAGGCCGTGAAATGTATAATCCCAACGTTCCCGTTCAGGAATATAAGGATAAGGAAGCGTACAAGCATTCGGAAGCTCCCACAATCAATCACTTCTACGAAAAGCTACTATTGTTAAAGAATAAGATGAATACAGAAGCCGCGAAAAGAATCGCAGCGCATCGCCATGAATATATGCTCAGCTTCCTCGATGAGTTCATGGCCGAATGGAACGGTAAAAAATAAATTACACTTAACAATTCCTAAATATAAAAGTGGTACTTTAGATCTTGTACATCGAGATAAAAAGTACCACTTTTTTTTGTCCTATGTAAAATCAGCTTTTAAACAGCTTTGTAAGAAACGATCCTATCATTAGGGGTCGATTTTTTACCATAAACATCTTAATCGGTAATATAAATGCCCAAAAAGAGAAATAGAATAGGAATAAATCAACGAGTGAAACGTGCAAATTATGCCGTTGAAAACAAACACTCATACATAATTATCACATGAAAAAACATATTTTTAGCTGTCTGACACTAGCCATGGTGATCTCATCTTCGGCATTATTTGCACAAACTAAGGCCATTGCACATCGTGGCGTATGGAAAAACAGCCATCTCCCGCAAAATTCCATTGCTTCTTTAACAGCAGCCCACGACCTTAAGCTCTTTGGATCCGAATTTGATGTGCATTTGACCAAAGACAATATTCTTGTGGTCAACCATGATAATGATTTCTATGGGATCGATATTGCCACAGCAACGTACAAAGAGCTCTTAGAAAAGAAGCATCCTAACGGTGAATCCATTCCCACCTTGGAAGAATATCTTAACGCTGGAAAAAAATTGAAAGGTTTACGTCTTATCCTTGAATTAAAAATCAATAAACTAGGCGTAGAGCGTACACTTGAAGCGACAACAAAAACGGTGGAAATGGTTAAAAACTTGAAAGCAGAGAAAGTCACTGATTATATTTCCTTTAGCTTTGAGGCTTGTCAGAAGATTCACGAACTTGCGCCTAAGGCCAATATTCAATACCTCACAGGTGACAAAACTCCTGCTGAGGTGAAGGCTGCAGGAATAAATGGTTTGGATTATCACTTTTCGGTTTTCAAAAAGAATGCGACATGGCTGAAAGATGCACATCAACTTGGCATGAAAGTGAATGCGTGGACAGTAAACACAGAAGAGGAAATGACAAATCTAATTAATCAGAAAATTGATTTTATTACAACTGACGAACCTGAATTGTTGCTCCGTGTATTAAAGAAATAACAATACGGTTGAAATAATCATGGATCCCAATCAGTCGACAACTTATCAGGCCGACTTAATGAGCATGACCGTTTCAGTACCTTTTTAAAAACTAGATTCTAAATGAAAAAAAGTATTATTCTCGCTTTAGCGCTCTGTCTATCCTTTCTGTCTTATGCACAGGAATTTATTGCAGCCAGCTATAATATCCGTCAAAGAAATACCGTCGATGTTGACAACATGTGGAACGACCGTAAAGTTCCGCTAACCAATCTGATTAAATACCATGGCTTTGATATCTTTGGTATCCAAGAAGGTTTTTTTGATCAGGTTGAAGATCTTAAAAAGCTCCTCCCTGGATTTGATTACGTGGGTGTTGGTCGCGACGATGGTGCACAAGAGGGCGAACACTCAGCTATTTATTACAATACAAATCGCTTTAAAGCAATAAAGAGCGGAACTTTCTGGCTTTCGGCAACAGATACCCAACACCCGAATAAAGGCTGGGATGCAGCACTACCGCGGATCTGTACCTGGGGTATTTTTGAAGACAAGGCCAACAAAAAACGCTTCATCTTCATGAATACGCACTTTGACCATATCGGCCGTACTGCACGCACCGAGAGTGCCAAGTTGATTCTGGCGAAAGCAAAAGAGTTTGCCAAAGACCTACCTTTGATTTTAACCGGCGACTTCAATGTGGATGAAAAAGATGAGGCTTATTTCACATTAGCCAACAGCAAAGTAGTCACTGACGTACATGAACTGGCAACATTCAAATATGAGCCCAATTCTTCCTTCAATGGCTGGGGCAAAAGCATCAGACCAACAGGCCGCATTGATCATATTTTTATTACCAAACCTTTCCAGGTTAAAAAATATGGTATCCTGACGGACACGTATATGAATAAATTCCCCTCAGATCACTTTCCAGTAGCAACGACGCTCTCCTGGAAATAATATCATGTTAATTACAACAACCCTATAACACAAACAGCAGGTTCGCTTAGAATCTGCTGTTTTATTTTGTGGAACAGCTTTTTATTTATACCGCATCTGGGATAGCGATTCAGCACAATGTAGCGCATCTGCTACGATTCTTTACAATAGCTATGGTTCCTAGCAATTGCTTTAAACTTTCACATAAATTAACAGTCGATATGTTTAATTTTGACAACAAAACAATAACATGATGAAATTCCCACTATTATATTGCACACTATTTGTCTCAGGACTACTTTACTCCAATGCAAGTGAAGCGCAGATTTTTAAGAAAATCAGTGAAACATTGACAAAAGCAAATCAGGGTCAAACTGACAGTACTAAAACGACGACAGCATCAAATACTAAAGCAACAGCATCAAAATCCAATACCTTGACGTCTTTATCCAACAAAGATGCTTCATTGGGGATCAAACAGGCTTTAAGCAATGGTTTAAATCTGAGTATCGAATCTTTAGCCAAGAAGGATGGTTTTTTGGGCGATGCGGCAGTAAAGATTTTGATGCCTGCCGAAGCACAGAAAGTAGAAAAAACGCTTCGCGCTGTTGGTATGGGAAAATTATGCGATCAGTTTATACAGAGCATGAACAGAGCTGCTGAGGGAGCCGTTAAAGAGGCTGCCCCCGTATTTGTCAATGCACTTTCAAAGATGACAATTACAGATGCGACCAATATTCTTCTAGGCAGCAAAGAAGACGCCGCGACAACGTTTTTTAAAACAAATACATCGACAGAATTAACGAACAAATTTAGTCCAGTTATCAAATCTGCCATGGGTGCAAACAATGTGGACCAGTATTGGACACAATTGACCTCAGCTTATAACAACCTCCCATTAGGCAATAAAGTGGAGACAAATCTTACTGCCTACGTCACGCAGAAAGCGATAGACGGCCTGTTCATCAAAGTTGCCGACCAGGAGTCAAAAATAAGGCAGAACATAGGTGGCAGTAGAAATACCAATATTTTACAGAAAGTATTTGGTTACGCAGACGAAAAGAAATAGAGAACGATACAATAAAAAGAGGACCTGTCAACGATTTGATAGGTCTTTTTTTTGATGTGGGATCATCCAAGATTTTTTTTTCACATAGCTATGGGTAAAACTTACTGTTCAAAAGCGCTACTGCACATTATATGTAGCAACAAATTATAGTTAACAATAAATTATATATAACAATAAATTCCTTTCAGCGGGAATTAGGATCGTCCCCCTTCTATACGTTTCAGTTATTGTCAGTTTGTTTACAAATAGAATTAAACCCTTGGAGTAGGGACAAATTGTTTGTAAATGCAACCAAATTAAATTGCAAATAAAAAGCAATTTATCTAAGTTTGACCACCCTTATCACATTAAGGTTATTAGAAAATGAGCACATTTGAGATCAACAACATACGTGATTTTTCGGTATCCGAAAGATTTCAACGCTATGTACAGATTGACACACAATCTGATGCAAATTCACCAACATGTCCTTCTACGGAAAAGCAAAAGAACCTTGGAAAGTTACTTGTAGCGGAGTTGCTGGAGTTGGGTATTTCGGACGCGGCAATGGATGAAAATGGCTATATCTATGCAACTATTCCATCCAATACTACAAAGCAGGTTCCTGTTATCTGCTTCTGTTCTCATATGGATACATCTCCGGACTCTTCTGGAAAAGATGTTAAACCACTGGTTCACCCTAATTATCAGGGCCAGGATCTTGTGCTTCCTGACGACAAGAGTATTATCATCAAATACGCCGAACATCCCGATCTAGCCAATCAAATTGGCAATGATATCATTACAGCGAGTGGCACCACTTTGTTGGGTGCAGATGACAAAGCAGGTGTGGCCGAAATCATGGATGCTGCCCGTTTATTAATGAAACATCCTGAAATCAAACACGGCGATATCAAAATTCTTTTCACACCAGATGAGGAGATTGGCAGAGGTGTGGATAAAGCAGATTTGAAACGTTTAGCAGCAGATTTTGCTTATACAATGGATGGCGAAAAAGCGGGAACCATTGAGGATGAAACATTTTCAGCGGATGGAGCTACATTGACGATTCATGGTGTATCCGTACATCCGGGCTTTGCTAAGGGTAAAATGCAAAGTGCCATCAAAATCGCCAGTGCGGTAATTGATGCACTCCCAAAAGATCGACTTTCACCTGAAAGCACCAACAAAAAAGAGGGCTTTGTACACCCTGTTCATATCAGTGGATCTGTGGAAAAAGCTGAAATTCAATTTATCGTACGCGATCACGTTACAGCCAATCTAAAGAAACATGAAGATGAGCTGGAAGGCATCGCAAAATCGATTGTCGAACAATATCCAAACTGTACCTATACTTTTGTCGTAAAAGAACAATACCGTAATATGAAAGAAGTGCTGGATCAGCATCCTGAAATTATGGAAATCGGCATGGAAGCTATCAACCGTGCAGGAATGGTGGCCGAAAGAAGAAGTATCCGTGGTGGAACAGATGGCTCCCGCCTTTCGTTTATGGGCTTACCTTGTCCAAATATTTTTGCTGGAGGGCATGCTTTCCACGGAAAACAAGAGTGGGTAGCTGTACAAGATATGGAAAAAGCCGTCAAAACAATTTTGCATGTTGTATCTTTATGGGAAGAAAAAGCATAAAGGAAAAATAAATTATAATGAAAAACGACGTATTAAAAGCAATACACTACAGAAGATCCGTATTTCAAGCTTCCTTTACTGAAGAAGAAGTCAGTAAAGAAGATATCTTGAGTATCTTGGAAGCGGCCAATGCTGCTCCGACACACAAAAGAACACAACCTTGGCGTTTTGTGATCTTCCGCAAAGAGGGACTAGAACGTTTGGGCACCGAATTATCACGTATCTACAAGTCAGTAACACCCACAGAGAAATATACTGAAGCAACAGAAATAACAATGGGCAAAAAAGCAACACAATCAAACGTTGCCATTGCGATTGTTGTCAATTATACGGGTGAAGTTCCTGAATGGGAAGAATTGGCTTGTACAGCTGCTGCAGTTGAAAACATGTGGTTGGCTGCACACTCGCTAAATATTGGTGGATACTGGGCGACTCCAGGTTTAATCAATCACTTGGGTGGTTTCTTAAATCTCGAAGAAAATCAAAAATGTATCGGTCTATTTTACTTAGGACACCACCAATCTGAGGCGCGTGAACCTATCCGTACCCCTATTGCAGATAAAATTCGTTGGGAAGAGTAAATCTCTATATAGAAATACAGAGCGGTCTAGCCACACTTCTAGGCCGCTTTTGATTTTTTCTTGCTACCATTTGTATCAAATAGTATACTATTAATATAAAAAGCCAAACAACCATAGCGGAACCTTATTTTGATGACCAAACTCGATACCATCTGCTGCAATGTAGGCATTGTTCATTCCTTTAATTTGTTTATTGGATTTGTCTCTCCCTCCTACCTCAAAGGTGTACTTTTCATCGACAATAAAATCTCCTTGCTCCGCATAGTTCACCTGATGTTGAAATGCAAGTTGGTTAACAAAAAATGTTTCCCTTAGATTTCCAGGGTTAACATTTTCATGTGCAAATAAGAAGGAAAGGTTGGTATTGTCTAGAAAAATTTTCGATGGTTTTTGTAACTGACTTATACCTTCACCCACTTTATAGAGATTATGCGTTAAACTAATTTCATCCAAATAGTAGAGATAAGATAACAGAGTTGTCCGGCTAATACCAATCTTTTCACTGAGCTTACTGATGTTAGGCACAAAAGGGACAGATTCAGCAATGATAACAAGCAATTGCTTAATCTTAGTAACATAAGCGATATCTACATTTCGTAAGAGCGGCAATTCAATTTCCAGAATCATATTAATGACCTCCATTACTCGCATCTCATATAAATCAAGCTGTTCTCGGTAATAAGGATAATACCCATATTTCAAATATTTCTCAAAATACTGAAAAGGTTTAACCATGGCATTGATTTTATAGTCCACTTTGCTATGCTCTTCTAAAATTTGATCCAGGCTAAATATTGGGAAAGTAGTTTTTGTTTCCAATGAAAGAAATTCACGAAAGGAAAATCCCTGCATTTTGTAAACTACTGCCCTACGACTTAAATCAGTACGGGCATTCAAAATTTCTAAAAGGGAGGAGCCAGTAAAGATGATCTTCATCTCGGGGTAGTCGTCGTAAATATTTTTTAATATTTGGGCCCAGCCTTCATATTTATGTACTTCATCCAAAAATAGATACTTTCCTCCTTTTTGATCGAATTCATATACTAAATCCAGCAAAGACCTATTATTGAACCACACTGCATCCAAACTGACATAAAGCACTTCGTCCAACCTGTCGAACAAATTTAGCTTAATGTATTGAAGCAATAAGGTCGTCTTACCGATTCCCCTTGCTCCTTTAATTCCAATTAAACGAGCGGACCAATTAATTTCATACATTATATTTCGCACAAAATTCATATCCACAAACCGTATACGTCGTTTAAATTGTTGAACTAGTTCTTCCATATGATATCGTTTATTTTGTTTGAAAAATATCTATTTTGTTTATTATAAAAAACAAAAATATAAAAAATCGTTCACTACACTGAACAAAAACAACATATATTTATCTATTTAAAGATATTCTAATAGTAAATGGCTCGGATTCTTCCGAGCCGCCCGTTCTGTGTATAGGTTAATTAATTATACGCAATAGGCAGCTAAAATCCATTTTTATTAAATATTTAATAATGCACCCTTAACCATTTAACAATCTTGCAGGGATAATTTCGCAACATACTTGTGACAGACACTAATCAACTAAAAAGTGAAATTATTATGCAAAGACACATCATTTGGTTAATCTCATTAACTATCATTACATTTTTTCAAATTCCAACCAACAGCTGGGCTCAGGGTACCGAGGCAACCATTACAGGCCGCATCATGGACAACAACGGCCCTGTAAAAGGGACGTCCGTATCGGTAAAAAACGAATCTACCGGGTTTAAACAAACAACACTGACAAACCAAAACGGTATTTATACCTTTCCACAACTACCCTTAGGGTCACCGTACAGCATATCGGTAAACCATGTTGGCTATGCCGAACAAAAAAAGACCGACTATAAATTAAGCTATGGTGATGAGCTCAATGTGGATTTCACCTTATCATCAGCTGAAAATAAATTGGATGAAGTTATTGTTCAAGGAACTGCAGCTGATTTAAAAAACAAGATCAAGACATTGGGGGCATCTACAGCCATTACGGCCAATGATCTCAAAAAAATGCCTGTAAATGGGCGTAATTTCTCCTCACTCATAGATCTATCACCTGTTAGCAGTGGAACAAATCTAGCTGGACAGCGTGCTTCCTCGACCAATTTTACGGTAGACGGTATGAATTCACGCAGTACAGTCGCCGGCGGGAACAGCGGTGGTGCCTATTCAATCTCCATGGAAGCGATCCGGGAATTCAAAGTAGTGACCAATGACTACGATGTTACGTTCGGCCGCAGCGGTGGCGGCAGTATTACCACAGTAACCAAATCAGGTACAAATACTTTAACAGGAAGTGCGTTCACTTTTGCTCGTGCAGGCTGGCTTTCGAGCAAGTACAACCTGAATGGAACGGCACGTAAACAAAAATTTTCCACCTATCAATATGGATTCTCTTTGGGTGGGCCAATCATCAAGGACAAAGCCCATTTCTTTGTAACCTGGGACCGTCAGATGGATACCCGCCCACTTCAGATCGCTGATATTCAAACAACGGAAGATATTGCACGTTACAAAGTAACGCAGGCTACTTTAGATGAATTTACCCGCATTGCAGTGGGCAAATATGGCGCTAGTGCCGATCGTCTGTTTGGTTCTTTCGACAAAAAGAAAAAGACCGATGCTGCCTTTGCCCGCATTGACTGGCAGTTGAACGATAAAAACCTATTGACAATCCGTAATAACTTTGTCTACGACATGGACAATCAACAGGAAGGGGACAATACAGGGATCAATGCTTTTGAATCCTATACCAACAGAAGGTACATAAACAATAGCCTAATGGCCTCCTTGCGTACGTCTATCAACTCCAAACTGACCAACGATTTGAAGATACAACATTTCTATGAACGTTCAGAAGCACAACATAATGTTGCTGGATTTGATCAATCACACAGTATTCCGCGTGCCATCGTTGAATCCGTTCAATCTGTAGACGGTACAAATAAATATACCAATTCAATACAGCTTGGTGGTCAGCGTTATGCGCCAGAATGGTTCAACGGAAATATGTTACAATTGGTCAACAACCTATATTATAATACAGATAAAATCAAATATACCTTCGGTGCAGATGTCATGTATACCAACATGGACTTCCGCTACGGAAGCGAAATGAATGGCCGTTTTTATTTTACCGGTTTACAAAATTTCGACAACCTGACTCCTTATCGCTATGCCCGTGATGTATATATGACCGACAAAGAAAACACCTTGGTCAACAATCTGGCTGTAGGTCTTTATGGACAGATGGAAGCTAAAATCGCAAGAGGTCTTGATGTTGTCGGCGGCCTACGTCTGGACAATACGAAATACCTAAAGAAGGCAACGTTCAACCAAACGGTCTATGACGAGCTGGGTCTCTCGACCGATAATGGGATCAACACTTTTCAGATACAGCCCCGTGTGCAGTTCAACTGGGATATCAATGAAGAAAAGAAAAATATCATCCGTTTTGGCGCTGGTATATTCGGTTCGGCCCTCAACCCCTATTCTATGTTAAACAATATGTTGTTTGATGGTTCACGCATTGCCGGTGTAGATATTACTGACCCGACCTTAATTCCCAAGCCAAATTTTGCAGGATATCGTAAGGATCCCGATACAGCTCCGGGACGTGAATTGTTGGACAACCCAAAGATCGAAAAACTTGTCACCATCAACACCAATAGCAAGGATGTGAAAGTACCAACAGTATATAAAGCCAATGTTTCCATCAATCACTTTTTCACACCTTCATTACGTATCGGGTTAAGTGCTTATGGAACTTGGGGACGCAACAATTATATGTATGTAGATCGCAATATGGTAGAGGACCCTTACTTTAGGCTGACTGCCGAAGGTAACCGTGGGGTGTATGTTCCAGCATCGAGCATCAACACGACAAATGGCGCCGCCAACTGGACCAATAGCCGTAAAACCAAACAAATAGGCCGCGTACTGGAAATGAACAGCGAGGGGAAAAACAATTCTTATACCGTTGTACTGGACGGAACTTATCGTTATTATAAGGACGGTCAGATCACGATGTCTTACACCTGGAACGATACAAAAGACAATACCTCCTATAACGGTAATGTTGCCAACTCGGCCACCCTTTCCCTGATGGTCAAAGATGATCCTCGCGACTTGAGTACGATGACATATTCGGACAATCAATTCCGCCATAAAGTCGTCTTTTATGGTACCATGCCATCATTATGGGGTGTTTCGATGGGTTTACGTTTCAGCGGAATTGCAGGAACACGCTATTCTTTAGCAGTCAATGGAAATGTTAATGGTGATTTTGTAAATTCTAATGATCTTGCCTTTGTATACGATCCAAATAACAAAAATACACCCGATTACATCAAAACCGGCATTCAAGCTATTTTAGATGATCCAAATGCAGAGCAGAGCATCAAAAAATACATCAATGGAAACCTCGACCGCATAGCCGAACGTAACGGTGGCATCAACGGTTTTTACGGCGTATTTGACCTGCACTTGGCCAAAAATCTAAAAGTTTACAAGAAACATGGCATTGAAGCTTCAATAGACATTTTCAATGTAGCCAACCTTTTGAAAAAAACTTGGGGTGTAGGACACAATCTGGGTAAACAGAATCTATATGCCATCAAAAGCTTTGATGCAGCGAATCAACAATATGTTTATAATATGAGTTCCGGCGTTGGCGTATCTAACTTAAATGGTAATCCTTATCAAGTACAGCTGGGCCTGAGATATGCATTTTAAGTAATTCAGACCCTATAAAAGAGCGGCGAGCCATTTCCTATAAAAGAAATGGCTCGCTGCTTTTATCAGATCACTTTTATTTTTTTTCAATTCCAAAACAATGCGGAGGTTTAATGACAGCTGCTTGTGTTGGATTATTTTCCACTTTGGCAGGGAAAACAATCTTTAAACGTCCTTTTGTTCCCTGCCATTTTGGTCCGTTCTGTAGCAGGCGAACCGTTTCATTAAAGAGTGACTGATCGGGTTGCCCTTCGGCACTAATATCATTGGGCACTCCATTTTTGTCGACCGTAAAATTGACAGTAATTTCGCCACCTCCTGCAGGCGCTCCAGACTTCTGATTGAGGTACTGTTCAAAGGTTTTCCATCCTTCGCGGGGTGTTGCATCCCCCCCGTCCAGCAAAGGTTGAACAGATACCCTATTTTCAGGTTCACTTAATTCTACATCCGTTGTACGCTCAGCTTTACCGTTAAAATGTTTAAAATATAGCAGGGCCAATAAAGTCACAAACAGTACACCTGCGGTTGCACCTATGGCCAAACGCTGCCATGTGAAATACTGGGCGTGTCTTGTTGCAACAGTATCTTCCACCCTACGATTGAGGCGCTGTTGCAACAGGCTCAATTGCCGGGCATCCACCCCATTTTGTAATCGGTAACCATCGATGGCATCTTGTAAAAAGGGGTCTTCCAAGGCTTCACGTTCCAACTGAAACATCTCCTCCTTACTCATCAAACCATGGATGTAATTATGGATCCTTGATAACTGATAATTATTTTCCATTTTCTTTCCTTTCCATACAGATTTTCAGATTGCGCTTTCCATTTTGAATGGCACTTTTGACCTTATTCAAGTCATATCCAGTCAAATCTGAAATATCTTTATAACATTTTTGCTCGAGATAGAACAAACGTACACATTCCTCTTGTTCGCGGTTTAAAGTTTGCATACAGCCTTCCAGTTTCTCGAAATCCTTTTCTTCCCACTTCGCTTCACTGGTATCATTTAGCTTTTGTTCGCTTTCAAACAAATTGTTTTCAATATCAACCTGCGTCGTCCGCTTATCCTTACGTAATTGCATAAGGCAATAATTTTTACTGTAAACGTGTAACCAGCTCTTAAAATTATCGACTTCATATTGACGAAGCTTCGGTATCAGTTCTTCAAATATCTGCATCACAGCATCCTGACTACGATCGGGATCCTGTAAGTATTTAAAGCACACACCATAAAGCAAAGACATATAGGGCGAATATAGTTTCCCCAGTGTAGACAAGTCGCCGCTTGTTTTATAGTGTTGTAAAAGCTCTTTTTCGTTCATGCGCAAATCATTCACCTTAATGATGATTTAATATACAAATTTCCATATATAATAAAAGGAGCTATTGAAAATTAGTAAAAAAACAAAAAAACCGTCCCCATGATGAAATGGAGACGGTCGATAAGAATATACTATGAATTACGGATTTAATTCCCTTGTTTCCAATTGTATCGCAGTGTAACGCCATAAGTCCTTGGATCCGCAACTACACCTGCGTATTGCCCATAACTTCCCGGTGCCGCCAGCAACTGCTCGTAGTAATCTTTATTGGTTAGATTTCTACTCCACACAAACACCGAAATACCATTCGATCCCCTGAATCCTAGCCTGGCGTTCAAGACCGAATAGGCATCAATATTTAGGTATTGGGATGGTGAAGAACTGGACGAAAATTTAGAACGGTGAAATAGGTCTGCACCTAAAAAGTAAGATCCATTAATCCCGATCAGTTTACCGCTTTTATTCGCTTCGCCACCCAGCGACCAAGACCATTTGGAAACACCAGGAAGGACGCCGCCAGAGATATCTTTAAAAGCCTGAGCTCCGCCAACCTCTTCTAAAGGGACAGGTGCATTGGTAAATTTGACATACTTGGCATCTGTATAGGCCAGTGCTCCATTCAATCGGAGAAAATGTCCGATGTTGATGTTTCCATCCAATTCAACTCCCTTTACACGCACCTTCTCGGCATTGGCCAGATAACCACGGTTTACCCCCGGTTCAGGAGTCTGCACTTGGGTCTGATAGTCTTTGATATCTGTTTGGTAGACGGTCAGATTGAGCAGCGAATTGCGTGTTGGATTCGTCTTCACACCAATTTCCTTATGGCGGACAGCCTCAGGTTTTACTTCAGCGAGATCCAGCAACACTGCTCCATTAGCTGTCGGCAATCCACCGACGTTGATACCGACAGGTTTATAGCTGATGGAATACGTTGCGTAAGCATTTATCTTCGGATTGAAACGATATCTTGCGGAGAGTTGACCAGAGAAATTATCGGCATCCGCATTGACATCAAAAGTCTGATTGGTATATACACCGTTCTTTAAGGCAAGCAGTGCGGGGTCTGACGTCTGCAAACCACCATAGGTCTGCCTATCGTAGTTAGCCACCTTTTTATCATAATTATAGCGCAACCCTGGGAGGATATGTAATTTTGGAGTCACAGCATAATCAATCTGTGTATAGGCTGCCAAGCTTGTGCTTTTAATTCCGTAAACGGTCTTGATTCCAAAATTGTCAAATAATCCCGGTGTCTGCCACAAAGCACTGGTAGAGCTTTTTTGAAAACGCCAAAAGGCAGACCCTGTTTCTTCGGTATGTACGGGATCTGTACTTAGATCCTGCCAGAGGCCAAATAGTCCAACAACTCCGCTGACCTTTTCACTGATCTTTCCAGAGTATCTGAATTCCTGCGACCACTGGTTATGGACAGAATTACCTGCTGAAACAGTGTATACCGGAAGTCCCAAGTAATCGCGGTCATTGAGCGGAACCCATGTCCATGTCCGCCACGCAGAAGTTGAGGTCAGTGTCCCCTCCCCAATCTTGATATCGGCATTCAAGGCGACCCCACCCAATTTATTGTCAGCTTTGGATTGCGTATCCAAATCTATCTTACGCTCGAAAGCACTTTTATAGGGTAGCTCGTAGCCAAGATCCTTAATAATTGCATCAAACTGTCTGTAGTCCGCACGCTGTGTTTTTACGACTCCGGCAACCGCCCAGCCGTAACCATCGGGTTTTTGTGATGACACATCACCCGAAAGCACCAGTTTGATATTTTCGGTTGGAGTAAACAGCAATTGCCCTCTAAAGCCCAGGTTGTTGATATCATTGATCTTCCTATTGGTATGTACATTAAACAAGTTTCCATCCCGTTGTGTGCCGGAGAAAGAAGCTCTCGCAGCCAGGTTTTTGGCCAATGGCCCTGAGATGGACGTCTTCGCCTGAATAAAACCTTGGTTTCCGTAGCTGACTTCCACATTGGCCTCTGGTGTGAATTGTGGTAAACGTGAGGTTATATTAAATGCACCTGCTGTTGTATTCTTTCCAAAGAGTGTACCTTGAGGTCCACGTAGTACCTCTATCTGGTCAATATCAATAAAGTCCAGCCAAGTTGCGGCAGGGCGGGCAATATATACACCATCAAGATAAAATCCTACACCCGGATCGATCCCATCATTGGTGAGGCCATAAGTTGAGCCCAGTCCCCGGATATTAAGCGTCGTATTACGTGCATTCGATGCATATAACTGAACTGTAGGTACAAGCTCTTTTAGTCGATTGACATTAAATGCCCCTGCATCCTCCAATGCCGCGCCACGAATAATCGATACGGGAATCGGAACATCCTGTAACTGCTCCTTACGACGGCGTGCAGTAACCACTACTTGATCCAATGCTTCCAATCGTGGGGTAAGCTCAATCACTGCCGGAGAATGATCCACCACGATATGACGGGTTTGATAACCAACAATGGATACGATCAATGAAAACGGCAATTTTTGTCCAGTTACAAACTGGAAAACGCCTTTACTGTCTGTTTTCACCTGGTGTGTAACGGCCTCCAGCTGAACCGTTACGCCTTGCAGGGGTTCTTTTGTTACGGCGTCAATTACGGTACCTGTTAATGAGGCATTTATAATAGGTTTAGGGTTTTCTACTTGCGCGTAGGTATGGTAAGAACCTGTTAAAAGCAAGCTAAAAATGACGCTAATTCGAAAAATAGCATTTTTTTTCATAAATTTATTCAGTTTAATGGTGAATCTAAAACAAGTGCCAACGCCAATCGATACTTGCTTCATTGTTAAAACTTTGTAAAAGGGAAGCCTCGGCTTCCCTTTTCTAATATAAGAGAGTGTAAGAGAGAAATTTTAACAACACATTCGTTTCTTGTCACTTTTTAGGGTAACAACAGCTTCTTCTACCGAAGCAACCAATAAACTTGTTTTTAGAGAGTAATTTTGTTTCATTCTTTTTATCTTGTTATTTTCTTTTATTTCCTGCTGCATAAACGAATCAGTATATGCACTTATCAAGCGGCAATTTCAAACAACCTTAATCACATGTCTTTTTTATAAAATCAATGTCATGGCTAGTTCGATTCATAATCAAGTCAGTCCTTTTTGCTCGCCTTCCTATTTACCTGTAAATCAGATAACGATACAAATATATAAATATTTTTTAAAAGACTACCAATTTGATAGATTTAATAATATTTTTTTTTCAAAACCCAATTAACACTTAACTAACAGCTATTTAAATCAACAAAAAGGCTACTCGTAGTTCCCTCAGCATACAAAAGTCACGAAGCTAACCATCCTAATCACCAACTATCCAGCGAAAATCAAAAAGCAAAGCAATTTTATAAAAACGAAGATCTATGCCACGAATCTGAAAACAAACGCTACTCATAGCCCCTTGATGAAAAAGCATAAAAAAAGCCGTCCTAGTTGGACAGCCTTCTTTACAGTCATATAAAACGATCTATTTCACATTGAAACACTTAGCATCTTAGCGAAATAGCATCAGTGCAATCAATAAGGTAATAATAACATTAAAAGTCTGGGCAATCAGAAAAGCATATAGCGGTTTCTTGTTATCTTGCACAAAAAGATCCTTAAAGTTCGTTTCCAAACCAATGGATGTAAATGCCAAGGTAAACCAGAGGCCCTGTAAATTTTTCAAACTTCCTTTGACGGCATCAATCTTCTCGGGAGATATCACGAAGGAAAAGAGCAGCGATGCAAATACAAATCCCAACACAAACTTCGGGAAACGTTCCCATATAATTTTGAGCGTAGGCTTATCACGCTTGGTTTCATCATCAACCGATTTCGCATAAGTCCAATAAATACTGATTGCAAAAGCAGCCAGCCCCAACAATACGTTTTGTGAAAATTTCACAATGGTACTGATCTTCAACGCTTCTTCTCCTACCAGGGAACCTGAAGCCACAACAGCACCTGTTGTATCAATACTCCCGCCGAGCCAAGCACCGGTAACTTGTTGCGACAAGCCCATCCACTCCGCCATATAAGGCATGAAAATCATCATTGGAATCGCCGTAATAAGAACCAACGAAATGACATAGGAAAGTTTTTTGCTATCGCCTTTGATTGCTCCCGAAGTTGCTATCGCTGCGGAAACACCACAAATAGATACTGCACTCGACAGCATTAGGGACATCTCCTTGTCAATCTTTAACTTTTTACAGATCCAGAACGCAAAGTACCAAACAGACAGTACGACAGCCAGTGCTTGAATAAGCCCCAAGGATCCAGCTTTCAGGATATCCCCGAAGATCACTGTAGTTCCGAGCAGAATTAGGCCTATCTTGACATACAGCTCGGTACTGAGCGCCTCTTTAAACCAATTAGGCAGTTTAAAGCAATTGCTGATGACTAAACCGATAATCAAACTAAAAATTACAGCTTCGAGATTGTATTCTTTAACCGTTGCATTCCCTGCCAGCACCAATGCAAATACGGTAAGGATAAATACAACAGGAAATACAACGAATAAATATTTTACAGATTTCCCTAAAAGAAAAGCGCCCAATATCGCGGTAACGAATACAAAAATAAACTGCTCAAAAAGCTTCATTAAATTTGTCGGGTCGAAAACCGTTGCAACGAGTTCGGCGGAATTACTCCACGAAAAACTAGGTACCGGCGCAACAACTCCTGAGAGTGCGAGAAATATGGTAGCGATCCCCAAAATGACGACTACCCAGTCTTCTGTAAATGTAAATGATCTTGAAGATGTCATATAATGGTTAGGGTTTAAAAGGTTAAATTTAGCATAATTACAGTGACTTTCTAGGATTGTAACACAAAAATGGCCGAAGATTTCTCTCCGGCCATTAACCAAAACCAATAATCTATTATCAATCAAAAACAATATTTATTCTCATATATCAATTTCTTAGCGATTCGCTGACGTGCATCTTTCACATTAAATGGCTGTGCTTTCGTGAATCTGCGCAAACCAACCAACATCATATTCAGTTCATCACCTTCACCAAACGAATATAATGCTTCTTTACCGGCAGCGCTGATTTTATCAATAGCACCATACAGATAGATCTTAGCCATATCTTTTGCATAGTCTGCTTTATCAGATCCTGTATGCAGCAATTTTTCTGCACGTAACAAGACTGACTCGGTGATATAAACATACCCGATAATATCCGCAATATTCATGAGGATTTCCTCTTCTTTGGAAAGAGACATCATCAATTTTTGCACTGCTGCTCCCGCAATCAATAACCCAGCTTTTTTAAGGTTTGCCACAATTTTCTTTTCTGCAGCGAAAGGCGCATCGTCCTCTTCACCAAAATCCGGAATAGCGAGGAGCTCTCCAGCTACGGCTTGCGCAGGTCCCATTAGATCCAATTCACCTTTCATGGCCCGTTTTAACAGCATGTCAACGACAAGCAATCGATTCACTTCATTGGTACCTTCAAAGATCCTGTTGATCCGTGAATCCCGATAAGCGCGTTCCATTGGCGCATCTGCCGAGTAACCCATTCCACCATAAATCTGCACGCCTTCGTCAACCACATAATCCAACATCTCCGAGCACCATACTTTGATGATAGCGCACTCAATTGCAAACTGCTCCACAGACTTCAACTTTGCTTTTGCTTCATCCATACCGCCAGCAATCAATGCATCGTAGGCATCATCAATATTTTGACCGGCACGATACGATGCCGACTCCACAGCAAACAAACGTGTTGCCATCTCAGCCAGCTTATAACGAATGGCGCCAAATTTGGAAATCGGCAGATTAAACTGCACACGTTCATTGGCATACTGCACCGCATGGTTGATCACCATCCGTGCCGAACCTATCGTGGCAGCGCCTAGTTTTATACGACCAATATTCAGGATATTTACAGCAATCTTAAATCCATTTTCACGATCAGAAAGCATATTCTCTACAGGAACGGCGCAATCATTGAAAAAGATCTGTCGTGTTGAAGATCCCTTAATACCCAATTTATGTTCTTCGGGATTCATCGTGATGCCACCAAAGTCTTTCTCAACAATAAATGCTGTCAGGTTTTTATCATCATCGATTTTTGCAAATACGATGAAGATATCTGCAAAACCGCCGTTTGTAATCCACATTTTTTGTCCATTGATCAAATAATGTGTCCCCTCGGCATTTAATTTTGCGGAAGTACGACCCGAATTTGCATCCGATCCAGCATTGGGTTCCGTCAAACAATACGATGCCTTCCATTCACCGGTAGCAAGCTTTGGAACATATTTTGCCTTTTGGGCAGCATTACCATAATACAAAATAGGCAGCGTACCGATTCCCGTATGAGCAGACAATGCGACAGCAAAAGAAAACCCGCCACCTACCGCATCGGCAACAAGCATAGAAGTGTTGAAATTCTTGCCGAAACCACCATATTCTTCGGGAATAGAAACACCCAACATGCCCAGTTCACCGGCCTTATCCATCAAACTAGGCATAAGTCCTTCTTCTTGGGCATCGATACGGTCGAGCTTATTTAGTACTTCGGTATCCAGGAAATCCAAGCAGGTCTGACGAATCATTTTAGCTTCTTCATCAAATTCTTCCGGAATAAAAACGGCTGTATAGGGAGTCTCTCTAATCACGAACTCTCCGCCTTTAATTGCTTTATTTTCGCTCATTGTCTTTTTAGATTTATAGGGATCAGCAAATCACTGCTACGTGATGCTGCTGGCCACCATGTTTTTAAATACTTCTATGCGTTATGAGATCAGAGATCCATATTTCGTTTATATTGCTATTCTTAGCGGCTAATTTTAGTCCAATAACTCAAAAATACCAGCTGCTCCTTGACCAGTTCCGACACACATCGTCACCATGCCATATTTTTTGCCTCTGCGTTTCAACTCGTTTAAGACTTGGACCGTCAATTTAGCTCCTGTACATCCAAGAGGATGACCTAAAGCTATGGCACCGCCATTGACATTTACTTTCTCTTCGTCTAATCCAAGTTCACGAATAACGGCTAGCGATTGAGAGGCGAAAGCTTCATTCAACTCAAAGAGATCAATATCTTCCTGTTTAAGACCCGCTTTTGCCAAAGCCTTGGGTATGGCATAGATAGGTCCGATACCCATAATGCGAGGTGGAACACCTGCTACAGCAAAACTAACGAGCTTTGCTATAGGTTTTACACCAAGCTCTTTCACTTTTGCTTCAGACATCACCAAGACAAATGCAGCCCCATCAGAAGTTTGTGAGGAATTCCCTGCTGTCACGGAACCATTCGCTGCAAAAACTGGTTTTAATTTCCCTAAAGCCTCCAGGGAAGTATCGGCTCGAGGACCTTCATCCGTATCAACGACATATTCACGCGTTGCAATCTTGCCGTCTTTCAAATAATTTTCTTTTACGGTGATAGGTACGATACCATCTTTCAAATGACCATTTTGAATAGCTGCAACTGCCTTCTGATTTGATTTAAGGGCAAAAGCATCCTGATCTTCACGTGAGACATTGTAATCTTTGGCTACAGCTTCGGCAGTCAATCCCATACCCCAATACCAATCGGGATGCTCTTTTGCCACGACAGGATTAGGCACAATTTTCCAACCTCCAAAGGGCATTCCGGACATCACCTCTACCCCGCCGGCAATAATAACATCTGCCATCCCGGTCTTGATCTTTGCGACTGCTGTTGCAATAGTCTCCAAACCTGAAGCGCAGTACCGATTAACGGTTACCCCTGGGACCTTATCCGTATCCAATCCCATCAGTGAAATGAAACGCGCCATATTGAGTCCCTGCTCCGCTTCCGGCATGGCATTCCCAACGATGACATCGTCTATATCTTCTTTATTTAAATTTGGCACAGTGGATACAAGATGTTTAATAACATCCGTGGCTAAATCATCCGCCCGCATAAAGCGGAATACTCCCCGCGGCGCTTTGCCTACTGCTGTACGAAATCCTGCTACTATATATGCTTCCATTATTTTTAATTTTTTCGTGAGTAGTGATTTTTAGTTCCGTAAAGGCTTACCCTTGGTCAGCATAAATTGAATTCTTTCAAGCGTTTTGCGCTCGGCACAAAGCTCGAGGAAAGTTTTACGCTCTAGATCCAATAGATATTGTTCAGACACTTCGGTCGGTGACGATAAATTTCCACCACACATCACCCAGCCTAGTTTTTCTGAGATCTTTCGATCATAATCAGAAATATAATTACCTTCACGCATCGATGAAGCCCCCACATACACAATCCCTAATCCTTGGTTTCCTAAAACCTTGATATCATTGCGTGGAGCAGGCTGAACATAACCCTCATCAGCCAGTTCCAGTGCCTTTGCTTTGGCATCTGCCAAAAGGCGGGCACGGTTCATAGTAATTGCAAATTTATCTTTCTGCAAATAGCCGAGTTCATAGGCTTCATAAGCAGAAGTCGAAACTTTCGCTTGCCCAATGGTCAGGAATTTATCTTTTAAGGTGTTCTGCACAATCTGATCGTCCTTAAATTCCTCCGAGGCACGCAGTGTAAATTCTTTGGTTCCACCGCCACCGGGAATAACACCAACGCCAAGTTCAACCAAGCCCATATAGGTTTCGGCGTGAGCCTGCACAAAATCAGCATGCATGGAGAATTCACAGCCCCCACCGAGGGTCATTTGAAATGGCGCAACGACTACAGGTATTGACGAATAGCGTAAGCGCATGGATGTATTTTGAAAGGCACGAACGGCCATATTCAATTCATCAAAATCCTGTTCTACGGCCATCATGAAAATCATTCCAATGTTGGCGCCAGCAGAAAAGTTTTTTCCATCATTGGACACCACTAAACCGCGATATTCCTTTTCAGCGAGATCAATAGCTTTATTCAAGCCCTGGATAACATCACCGCCGATGGTATTCATTTTGGTATGAAATTCACAATTAATGATACCGTCGCCAAGATCAATAATAGAAACCCCCGTATTTTTCCAGATTGTTTTACTTTCCCGAATATGATCCAATACGATCAGATCTTCCGTTCCCGGAATAGCTTTATAAGATTTGGTTGCAATATCATAATAGTGACGTACACCATTTTCAATTTTATAGAATGATTCACATCCCGCTTCCAACATCTCGTGTACCCAGGAAGCAACCTCCCCATCCTGACCTGGAAGTCGTTTTTCTTCGGCCTTAATTTTAGCCAAGGTTTCGCGGACACCTAGCGCATCCCATACTTCAAATGGTCCTAACTCCCAACCAAATCCAGCACGCATGGCATCATCAATACGGAAGAAGTCATCTGTAATTTCGGGAACACGGCGCGATACATATTCAAACAAAGGATAATGCATGGCACGGAAAAGTTCCGCCGCTTTATCGCTTCCTTGTTCATAGACTTTCATCCGCTTGCGGATATCCTCCACAGGTTTGGTGGCTTCCAAAGTAGCTGATTTCACTTTTTGCTGTGAGCCAAATTCCAGTGTTTTTAGATTTAGAGACAAAATCTCCGAATTACCATCGGCAGCTTTTACTTTTTCATAAAACCCTTTCTTGGTTTTCTCACCCAACCATTTATTCTCTACCATCTTACTGATGAATGTTGGAAGTTGAAAGACACCCTTGGCTTCATCTTCAGGCGCATTCTGCGCCAGCCCATTGGCAACATTCACCAGGGTATCAAGCCCTACAACATCAGCCGTACGAAAAGTTGCCGATTTAGGATGCCCCATTGCGGGACCAGTATATTTGTCGACCTCTTCCACTGTCAACCCAAGAGGTTCCACCAAATGAGTAACCGCCAACATCGAATAAACACCGATACGGTTACCAATAAATGCAGGAGTATCTTTACATAATACAACCGATTTTCCCAGCATCTTATCGCCAAAGTGAAGAATAAAGTCAACGACCTCGGGCTTGGTGTGCGGTGTGGGAATAACCTCCAATAAAGGAAGATAGCGTGGCGGATTGAAGAAGTGTGTACCGCAGAAATGATCTTTAAAATCTTCACTTCTGTCCGCTGTCATTAAATGAATAGGAATACCAGAAGTATTGGAAGTAATCAATGTTCCAGGTTTACGAAATTGCTCAACACGCTCAAAAACAGACTTTTTAACATCAAGTCGCTCAACAACGACCTCTATGATCCAGTCCACATGAGCAATGTCTTTTAGATTATCATCAAAATTACCTGTTTTGATACGTCTGACAAATGACTTGCTATAAATTGGCGAAGGGTTTGTTTTTAAAGCCGTTTCTAGGGAGCTGTTGACAATTCGGTCCCGAACGACCTTACTCTCCAGCGTGAGACCTTTGGCTTGTTCCGCTGGCAGCAGTTCACGTGGAACGATATCCAACAATAAAACTTCAACACCAATGTTAGCAAAATGACAAGCAATTCGCGAGCCCATAACACCCGAACCGAGAACCGCCACTTTTCTAATATTTCTGTTCATCATAACATATTTATTATGCACTTCTGTACATTTGGTTTAACTTCTAAACGACTACTTCTTCCTTGTAACTGGTTGCAAGCTCATTGAGTTTCGCTAAAGAAGCAATCAATTGATCACGTTCATTTTCTGAAAAATTATCCGCTAAGTATTGATTGAAATTACGCACCACATCCTTGGCAATTCTTCTTTTCTCCCGACCCAATTCCGTCAGGTATACTTTTACTGACCGCTTGTCGGTCTCACTCGTCTCACGGTATATAAATCCCAATGACTCCAAATTATTCAACACCCGAGACAAACTAGTTGTTTTAACTCCTGTCAAATTTGCAATCTGAGAAACAGGTGTACCCTCTTTATGGATGTTAATCAAAATATAACCCGCAGCCTGGGTAAAACCGTACTGCGAAGCAATTTGATTATATTTATTGGCAATTGTCTGCCAACCTGTTTTTAAAAAATAGTCGATTGTCTGATTTTGGTTCATAAGCGTACTCACAAGCTATTTATTATGCTTGCATAACAAATATACCAGTTAGGAATCAGAATAACAAGATCCAAAATATAAATTTTGTCATATATTCGTCAGCATGACGCTGCTCTACATTTTTTAGCCGAAACGACCAATTATAGAAAATGTGGAAAACTTTTAAGCACTGAAATACAACCAAATAAAACAAAACACAAAACTTTTATTAACAGCTCCTGTTTAATAATCAAAATTAATTCCGTTAACTTTGTCCTGAACAAATATCAACATCGTATGGCTTTAGTAAACATACCTCGCTTGGACTTGCTACATTATACACAAGGAACCCAAGAACAACGAAATCAATTCATCCAAGATATTGGCAAGGCATTTAACGAAACAGGCTTTGTAACGATTGCAAATCATGGCTTATCAAAGGAGCTGATTGAAGAGTTATATCAGGTCGTTCCTGAATTTTTTGGTTTGCCGACCGAGACGAAGGAAAAATATGAATTTCCAGAACTTGCAGGTCAACGTGGCTATACAGCAAAAGGAAGAGAAAAAGCGAAAGATGCGAAGACTCCTGATTTAAAGGAATTTTGGCAACGTGGTCAAACGATCGTTGGTGAAGAATATTCCAAGACTGATTTTCCGGATAATCCTGAAGTAGCAGAGATCCCACGCTTTAATGGTGTGACCGCTGAGGTGTATAAAAAATTAGAAGATACAGGCCGGGAATTATTAAAAGCGATTGCTACCTACCTCGACCTGGAAGAAAATTACTTTGAAAAATATGTTATCAACGGTAATTCTATTTTACGTGCGATACATTACTTTCCAATCAGCGATCCTGACGCTTTAGCTCCTGATGCAGTACGTGCAGGAGCACACGAAGATATTAACCTCATCACCTTATTGATTGGTGCCAGTGCAGATGGACTTGAAGTATTGACAAAAGACGGAGAATGGTTCCCTATCAAAGCCAAAGGTGAAGATATTGTCATCAATGTGGGGGATATGCTGCAACGGTTAACAAACAATAAGTTGAAATCGACTACGCATCGTGTTGTAAACCCGCCGCGTGAAAAAATGGGCACTTCCCGTTTTTCTATTCCATTCTTTTTACATCCAAAATCCACCATGAGTCTGGCTTCATTGGATTCCTGCATCGATGCAGAACACCCAAAGGTCTACGAAGATTATACCGCTGGTCAGTACCTGGATGAACGTTTGAGAGAAATCGGATTAAAAATGTAAAACTCCGCTTCATTTAAATGAGCATAACAACATATAAAAAAGAAATGGCCGATCCTGGGATCGGCCATTTCTTTTTTATAGCTCGCTAAACTATTTCAATTTATATCCTATGCCAACATTCATAAAGATATTATGCAATCCGAAACTAATACTTTCAAATCCGGTTTTCATAATATTATTGAAACCATAATCTAACTGTGCTAACGCAAAGAACTTTTTGTCGATACTATAATGGGCTCCCAGACTCATGCCAACATCAATACTCCTTACGCTCTCCGAGAAATCATAATCGGCATTATCCACAACAATCTTATTCCCGGTGGGCTCTTCATGTCTAAGATAGCCATTGTAGGCCTCGCCATAGAATTGCTTTCTTACCGCAAAAGAAATATAAGGACCTGCCTGTACATTCCAACGATCTGAAAGCTGATAAGTCGCTTGAATCGGCACAGATAGATACAGATTATGTACTTTGGTTGTAATGTCGCCTGTATAATAACCTCGCAGCTCCTCTTTAGAATCGTTCACGGCGTTGAATGTCGTCTTGTATCCCTTCACACTCGCTTTTGTATCCATTCCCTTTCCTTCAAAGACGAGTCCCAAAGACACTCCCCATTGAGGATCAATACGATAGTTTGCCCTTGCTCCGACAAAAAAGGGAACATTCGGATTGTAGCTTTTAATTTTTCGGATTTCACGTGGCAATGAAAGCGGTGCGGCTCCGCCGATCTTACCGCCAACCATGACATCAAAACCCAATTTACCTTCATCCGCTGTATTTTCCTGCGCATTTGCAATAGATCCTGTCAAAACCAGCGCAAATAGTGCCATTGTATATTTTATCATTTTCATTATTTCTTCGTTACAATTTTGAGATCATCCACCGTCAGCTTACTACCGACAGCACCTATAAAATTATCACCATATTTACTCGAAGACATTACAATAGCAATGCTATAATCCAAATTGGCAACGTCAGCTTCGTTTACTTTCGCCGTGTACTTAAATGGCAATGTAAACTTGACAAAACCATCAGTTGTGGTTGCGCCCCCATTTTCCAGCCTAGCAATAGCCACTATACTTTGATCTTTCAGAATATTATGTCCCGTCAAATAGGAAACTTTCTTGTTGGGATCAGGCTCCGAATCCATCAGCTGCTTGCGGTTATAAAAAACCGCATAGATATCACAGGAATCTTTGGTATTGACAGGTTTCATGTTTTCATCCGTCACCGTCGCGCCAGGACTATATTTATAGTAACCTTCCAACGCCAACGGTATCTGATTGAAAGGAAGACCAAACTGTGTTGCCGAAAGTGGATCTGTCAATACAGGCCCCGTATCAAACGACCCGATAAAAAGATTTCCCGCTGCAATAGGCTTCTTGAACATCGCCCCAAAAGCACCGGTTAACTTCGTTTCCAATAAAGCTGCTTTCGATCCCGAATGTGCATCCGAACTCGTTTTAGTAGGATATGATTCAGGCTCCTTTGCACCTCCCCCTAAGCTCAATGTCAAGGAGAAACTTGGATTTCCGGAAGCCCAATTATAGAAATCCTGACCATCAATTTTATTGTAAAATATGGTGTATTTATCATCCTTATCGATCTCCGTATCTTCAAAACCATATTCTGTTGGAACAAATCCACCATCTGTTTTCACAATTTTAATCAGGTAGTTCTTTGTAAACTGACGATCTTCGGACGTAACTTTGTAATACACGCCGTTTTTTAACAATTCGTCGACAATCCCTTTATTCAGATCCTGTGTTCCGACGGGCATTTTCAAAGAATCTTTCAAAAGCTCAATGGAAGCTCCCGGAGTCAGATCAAAAGTCATATTCAACTTGGTAAGATCATGAATTTTGGGCTGGAGGTAAAGTGTAACTTGCGTATTTGAGATGACCGGATTTAGCAGGAAGACATCTTCGTCGGCATGAACACCGACAATATCCGCTTCCATATTGAGCGCTTCTTCCTTTATACAACTTCCCAAGCTGAAAAGAAGCATAAAACAGATTACCCACGAGTAATTTCGTGTTCGTTTCATAAAAATAATATTTAGTGTAAATTTAATGATCGTTGTATTGAGCAACACATCGATTTTGCAAAGCTAGCATTCCTCGCTCCAAAAACCGCCCTTTGAACAATTTTTCTCACCAAGCAACTAATTCTTTACACGTAAAATACATTTAACCCCTAATAATTTCCTGTCTGATCCTCGCGGGCAGACTTTCGACAATAAGTTGATAGCTATGCAAAATCAATTCTTCAAGCTTTCTATCGTCAAGTTCCCGGTTGGCAATAACGGTATTCCAATGCTTTTTATTCATATGATACCCTGGAAGTACCGTGTGTTCGTGCCTCTCACGCAGTTCAATTGCCCACTCCGGATTACACTTTACATTAAACCGCAGCTCATCAATCTGATCCAGCCCCACCAATAAAAAAATCTTGCCGCCAACCTTAAATACCAGTGTATCCGGACCAAATGGTGTCTCTTCCATAACTGGTCCAATAGATAAACAATACTCCCTCAGATCTTCAATGTTCATATTTTTCTAGTTTTAGTTATTGATCAAGCCAAATTAAATGTCCTCCATAAAATGGACAATAATTCATATAAAGCTAACAAAAACAGCGGGTCGTTTTACTTAAAATCTTTTAATCTTTCGCAAAGGTGATATTAAACCTATTGCCAATAAAGCAATACGGATACATAGAAAAACAATAGCCGAATAAACTGGACTTAGACAAGGAAACAAGTATAGGCCAACTTCAGCATTTATAGGGAGTATCGACGGATATGAAGCGGTGCTTGTTCGGATCTTCTTCGCTTGCAACCGAAGAAGCACCGAACAAGCACCGAGGAAGTACCGAACAAGCACCGAACAAACAGCGATAAAAGGCAGAATGTCTTATACTGTAATAGGCTTACATATACCGAAGTTAAACGCGGCTTGTTATGGCGAATTCTTTCACTTTTTCAAACCATGCTCAGGAAAGACCAGGTCTACTCCTGAGATGATTATCTGGTTAAACTTAAAAATCGCCAGTCTATTAAAAAGATGTATTTTTTCTTATTTTTCAAGCAGCGCCTGGATTTCCTTTTGGATTTCGGTTCCTTTATCGGCATTGTACCACTTTTGAATCTCCTCTTTGATTTCGGAGAAATCTGCCCCTTGCGCTTTCATAGCTAAAAACAGTTCCTGGCAGGCTTGCGGTCGTGGACCCCAGACAGCCAGATCCTGCCCCTGCTCATTCCGTATCACTAGAATTGGAATGGATTTACCGCCGTTGGTTAAATAAGAATCGATCAGAAACGGAGCGCTGTCACGCAGTTGGATATCCACCGTGACATTGGGATTTTTTGAGGCCATCTTTGCTAGCATAGGCACCGAATGCGCTGCGTCCCCGCACCAAGGTTCAGTAATAATGATCCATTGTTGCTTTTCAGTAATTGAATCCACAAACTGTTCAAAAGTCGACGTTGGTTCAAAGCGTTTTAACCAACGGCCCATTCTTGTCCAATTCATTTTTGTGTACTGATAATATTCATCATCTTGATAGGTAGGGTGATTCTCAGGATGATTTAAGATATCTTCGAATTGTTGTAGATAATTTTCAAACGTCATAATACCAATTTTGTGCAAAGGTAAATTTTACTTCTAACTTTCTCAAACAACCTTCCGCCAACAATCTGTATTGAATGCAATAAAAAATAGGGTGCTCAAAAAGCAGATATATAGCACGAAAAAAATGTGATTTCCTCTACCTTATATACCAAAGATTTTACATTCAGAAGAGATGTTTTACATTTATTAACGATTAAGTAAATTATATTTGAAAGATACAACCCGTACATGAAAAGATTAGTTCAATTAATACTTTTACTATTTATCGTCATCAACAGTGCTTACGCCCAAATAAACATCAAGGGGAGGATTCTGGATAAGGCAGATGACAAGCCCCTGACCAATGCTTCCATTATTTTACTGAACCGCGATTCAGTCCTCCGTTATTTTAACCGAGCCAATGAAGAGGGAAAATTCCAGGTCAAAAATATCAAACCCGGGAGCTACATTATTTTGGCCACGTACCCCAAGTTTGAACTCTACAGTGATACGATCCAAATTGCAGACAAAGATCTCGATCTGCATGATATCAAAATAAATTCCCAAAGAAATGTTTTGCAGGAGGTGATTGTCACCCGACGTCTTCCAATTACACTGAAAGGCGACACCATCGAATATGATGCGGCGAGTTTTGCAACAGAAAAGAATGCGAAGTTAGAGGATTTACTACGCCGTCTACCCGGTTTTACGGTTACGGGAGATGGAAGTATCACTGCCCAAGGGAAATCAGTACAGAAGGTTTTTATTGATGGGGAAGAATTTTTTGGTTATGACCCCAAGATAGCCATTCGAAACGTACGGGCAGATGCCGTTGACAAGGTGCAGCTCTATGAGAAAAAATCGGAGGAGGCAGAACTGTCAGGCATCGATGATGGCGTAAGAATCCAGACAGTTAACGTTGTACTCAAAGAGAAAGCAAGAAAGGGTGTCTTTGGAAACATGGAAGCATTGGCTGGATCAAAAGAACTGTATGCGGGAAATCTCTTTGCGGCCAAATTTAATAAGACTGAGCGGATTGGCATCACCGCGAGTCACAACAACATGGGCAGTTCAAGCGGCCGTGAGGGCTCTCTACGCATGAACAACCAAATTACGGGCGAACCACTGAACACCAACCTTGGTGCCAACTATGAAAATCAGTTCTTCAAAAAAGCCCTAAAAGTCAATGCCAACTATGGTTACGACAACAACAGCAACAGGAACCACTCCGAGACTTACAATAAAAATGTGCTGCCAGACGAGTCCATTCAGGAAAAAAACAGCAAAAACGATAATGAAAGGCATAGTCGAAGCAATGGTTTAAGGTCAAACCTTAACATGCGACTGGATTCCACGCAAACTATGGAACTTCAATCCAATGCCAATTGGGCAACCAACGCTAATCTAACCTATACAGACAGCAAAACGGGCGATGAATCAGGCAATCCAATAAGCGACTTTAGGGAGAACAATCAATCCAATTCTTCAAGCTCCAGCAGTAATTTCCGTCTAAATTATAGAAAACGATTGAAAGCGGGTCGTTCTGTCAACCTAATGATCGGAAATAACCACAAAGAGTCAAATTCAGACAGCAAAGTCTATTCGCGAACCTATTTCTACAAAACAGGAGATAGCACAATTATTGACCAGGATCGGCACGGACGAAATAAAGGAAATGACTTCAACTCGTCAATTAACTTCAACAACCGAATCAGCGATTACATTAATTTGGCGCTGGGGTATAGCTTTAATCATTCGAAGAACACCAATACACAAAATTCAATAAACAATATCACGCAAAAGTTTGATTCGCTGTATTCTCAAAATCAGATTGACAATAATACCAATCAAGGTGTTAATATTAACTTTTCTTACCGTAAAGAAAAGCTGGAAATCAATTTTTCAAACCGTACGTTCTACAAGAATCAAAAGTTAAATGATAGTTACAGGTCAATTGATCTTGCCCGGAATTTTTGGGACAACAATTTAAATGTGGATGCGAATTATCGCCTTTCAAATAGCAAAAATATACGTTTGGCTTATCAAAGTTCGAATATCATCCCATCCTTTGATCAGCTACAACCACTGCAACCTCAGACCAACCCTTTGTTTCAACAAATTGGTAATCCTGACCTGAAACGTGCGGTGAACAATAATATTTCGGCCAATTATAATGCTTTCAGTTTATTGAAAGGAACCAATATCAATATCAACGGAAACTTATCTTTCGTCAATAATCCGATTGTCAACAAAACAACCATACTGGACAACTCTGCCCAGATCAGTACTTACGAAAATCTATCCGGTAAATCCAATTGGAATGGCGGTCTGAATATCAACCATATGCAGCCTTTGGCCAATCGCCGTATCAACTTTAACAAAAGTGCAAATGTTAGATTTAACAACAGCTATAGCTATACCAAATTTGAAGGCGGACAGTCCGGCGGCGAGTTTTTGCTGAACAATGCAAAGAATACCAACTTTAGCCTAGGTTCAAGCTTAAATGAACAAGATTCAGAAGGCTTCGATTTCGACCTTTCTGCAAACGCCGGCTTTAATATCCAGCAAAACTCGATCAACACACAATACAACGCAACAAGTTTTCAAGGTGGGACTTCAGCCTATGTCAAATACTTTCTACCGAAGAAGTTTAATATCATGGCCAACATTTTCTATAGCTATACAGGACCTACAAAACTTTACAAGAAATCAATCAATCAATTTTATACCAATATCGAATTGGAGAAAAAAGTACTGAAAGATGAGAGCATGACACTTAGCGTAAAGGCCTTTGACCTTTTCAATACCTTTAACAACACACGCCGTAATTCAAATGACACCAACTATTCCGAATCTGTTCAACAGGTATTGACGCAGTATTTTTTGGTCGGTGTAAAATGGGATTTCAACAAATATCTAGGGAAAGGAAATGATTAAAAAAATATATTTAACACTAATCATCTGCTGCTTGTATGGTTTATCGCTTCAGGCGCAATACGCCTATTTTGGAAGTAGGGGTACCATTAGTTTTGACAAAGTCACCTACACAAAAGCACGCCTGCGGCAGATGTCCAACGACATGAACTCGAAAGGAATGGACAGGGGTATGGGAATGATGGAATATCTCGACAAGGTACCGGATTCACATACAGAAAAGTTAAACTTTTACTTTGATGAGAATTCTACCGTGTTGATGCCCGAGGAAAGCCAGGGTACCGAAAAACAACGTGCTGAAGTAAAAATGGCAGCACCTACAATAACTTCGGCAAATGGCCGAGGGGGCAGATCTCAGGGCGCGGCCAGAAGCGGAGGAAACCAAAGAGGACAATTTAGAGGTGGGGCCAACAAGAACGGCAAAGTCCTCTACCAGGATCTGAAAGCTGGTACAGCAGACATCCAGCTTGACATCGACGAAAAATACATTCTTTCGGAAACATTGGACAGCATCACTTGGCGTTTCACGGAGGAGTTCCGCAATATTGCTGGTGTAAACTGCCGCAGAGTCAACGGTGCCACCAAAGACTCACTCTATCTGATTGCTTACTATTCCGAAGAAATCCCAGTATCGGCAGGACCAGCCTTGAGCCACGGCCTTCCAGGAATGATATTGGGGCTCGTCATCCCAGAAATGCACATTCAATATTGGGCTACAAATATCGCCTATACCAATAAACTTGTTCCTTCTGATTGGCGGGATAAGAAATCAAAAAAAATGAAACTTGCTGAATTCTCGGAAATCTTTGGCAGATATATGCCACGCAATCGCCAAAACGAGTCAGCAAAAAAAAGGATATTAGAGCAACTGGTGTATTGAAAATGTCAGTTTGGCAGTACCTAAAGACAAATTGATGACAAATAGTGTTTTTTTTACAAAACTTTTGGATTGGCATAAGGGTTGATAATAGACTGATAGAATTTATTTAAGTAAAAAATTAAAACACAAGATATGTCTAAAATTATAGGAATTGACTTAGGTACTACAAACTCATGTGTTGCCGTAATGGAAGGTAACGAGCCTGTAGTAATTACGAACAACGAAGGTAAACGTACAACTCCTTCGATCGTAGCTTTCGTAGAAGGTGGCGAGCGCAAAGTTGGGGACCCAGCAAAGCGTCAAGCAATTACTAACCCGCATAAAACTATTTATTCCATCAAACGTTTTATGGGACTTTCATACGATGAAGCTGTGAAAGAAGCTGAACACGTACCTTATAAAATCGTTAAAGGTGACAACAATACACCTCGTGTAGAAATTGATGACCGCAAATATACACCACAAGAGATCTCTGCAATGATTCTTCAAAAAATGAAGAAAACAGCTGAGGATTTCTTAGGTCAAGAAGTAACTGAAGCTGTTATTACAGTTCCTGCATATTTCAACGACGCACAACGTCAAGCAACAAAAGAAGCTGGTGAAATCGCTGGTTTATCTGTAAAACGTATCATCAACGAACCTACAGCTGCAGCTTTAGCTTACGGTTTGGACAAAGCACACAAAGACATGAAAATTGTTGTGTTTGACTGTGGTGGTGGTACACATGACGTTTCGGTATTGGAATTAGGTGACGGTGTATTTGAAGTTAAATCTACTGACGGTGATACACACTTAGGTGGTGATGACTTTGATAACGTAATCATCAACTGGTTGAACGAAGAATTCAAAAGTGAAAACAATGGCTTTGACTTGAAAAAAGACCCAATGGCGTTGCAACGTTTGAAAGAAGCTGCTGAGAAAGCGAAAATTGAATTATCAAGCGCAACTTCTACTGAAATCAACTTGCCATATATCACTGCTGATGCAACTGGTCCAAAACACTTAGTTCGTTCATTATCACGCGCTAAATTTGAGGCTTTGGCAGCTGACTTGATCAAGAGAACAATTGCTCCTTGTGAGTCTGCATTGAAAAATGCTGGTTTCAGCAAATCTGATATTGACGAAATTATCTTAGTAGGTGGTTCTACGCGTATCCCTGCAATCGTTGATGCTGTAAAAGCATTCTTCGGAAAAGAGCCTTCTAAAGGTGTAAACCCGGATGAAGTTGTCGCTTTAGGTGCTGCTATCCAAGGTGGTGTATTGACAGGTGAAGTAAAAGACGTTTTATTATTGGATGTTACTCCACTTTCATTAGGTATTGAGACAATGGGTGGCGTGATGACTAAATTGATCGAAGCAAATACAACAATTCCAACTAAAAAATCGGAAACGTTCTCTACTGCTTCAGACAATCAGCCATCTGTAGAAATTCACATCTTACAAGGTGAGCGTCCTATGGCAAACCAAAACCGTACAATCGGCCGTTTCCATTTGAATGACATTCCACCAGCTCCTCGTGGCGTTCCTCAAATCGAAGTTACTTTTGATATTGATGCGAATGGTATCATCAAAGTATCTGCAAAAGATAAAGCTACTGGAAAAGAACAAAATATCCGTATCGAAGCATCTTCAGGTTTGTCTGACGACGAAATCAAACGCATGAAAGAAGAAGCTGAAGCAAATGCTGATGCTGACAAAAAAATGAAAGAAGAAGCTGACAAAGTAAATGCAGCTGACGCTTTAATCTTCTCAACTGAAAAACAATTGAAAGAATATGGCGATAAAATTTCAGCAGATAAAAAAGCGCCAATTGAAGCTGGCTTAACAAAATTAAAAGCTGCTTACGAAGCGAAAAACTTTGCTGATATCGACGCTGCTTCTGAAGAATTGCAAAATGCTTGGAATGCTGCCTCTGAAGAAATGTATGCTGCTTCTCAAGGTGGTGCACAACAACCTCAAGGTGATGCAGGTCAAGCTCAAGGTGGAAACCAAGGTGGTGATGATGTAACTGACGTAGATTACGAAGAAGTGAAGTAATCACTCCTCCTCATAAAAAAAGCTCCGGGATTGATCCTGGAGCTTTTTTTATGTCTATCATTTTCACGATCTCACTTCACATTCAGCGCGATCCTGCTTATGGATTTCTAGCTACTTCTTCTTCTTATAGTGACTTAATATCCCTTTATCCAATGTCGCCCATATACCTGCTGGCATAGCCGCCTTCTTTAAGGCATTATTTGTCCAGGTATTGCAAGAATAAAACATGCTATAGGCTCCCTTTGCTTCATAAAAAGCGTCTGAGTCACCATACTGTGCATCTGTTTTCACCAAAATAGTTTCCGCTTGATTTCGATCCAACGAATCTTCTATATATTTTATCAGATCCCGGTATTGGGATCTACTGATTTGATAAGCAAAACATAACTCATCCTGCTGAACCGAATTGTAATAGGTCACATGAATGGCAGACTCCCCCAATCCAAAGGCCGCAACAAAGGCCGTCGATGCTTTTAAATCCTTCCATTCTGGTGTATCCAGATAGAATCCTTTATCACCCCAACCGATCCCCACATACCGATATCCGCTATGTTTCCCAACCGTATTCCCATAAGGAAATAGTTGCGACCAATCCATATCTTCGTTAACGACAGGCAATACAATATCGGTATGAATACCATTGGACTGAACAAAAACCTGAATCGTCTTCTCTTCGTCTATATTCTTCTTTGGAGCCGAAATTCTTGACAGACTGTATTCAGCAACAATATAGAGCACACAAAAAGACAACAATCCTAAAATAATATAACCAAACACCTTAAGAATTTTTTTCATCTAAGATCTATTTCCGCTCAATTAATCTAGCGCACAGGTCAAAAAAAAACCTGTATTGCTTGACAATACAGGTGAAAGATAAGCTATTTCTTTTAGCTCTTAAAATAACTTTTCAGGATATATTCCATCAGCTACTAATTTCGAAATCGATTCTTGTACGATAGGTTTATCTTCTTTATAAGTTACGCCAAACCATTTCGAAGAAGTTGGGATCACTTTAAAATCAGCCAACTTATGTTTCACCATATAATCCGGTACGGAAGGGATGAAAAATTCTGCTTTTAAATTCTCCTTATTTTCCTCAACAAATGCAGGGAACATCGCCTGCGCCACTTCGAAAATCTTTGGTGTAAAACCCCAAAAATTCATCGAAACGCGGGTTTTTGGATCTAGGTCTGTTTCAACACCATTTTCTTCATAAACGATTTTGCGATCGTCACCTTCACCTTTGTAGTATATATTTGTACGTTCAGTCACACTTTCCATGTGACCAGAAGGGGTAACCTCACATACTCCGCGTGAAACATAACCATAATCAGACATGGTATTTCCAACCTGGAAGCCCATCAATGACATTTGCTCATCAGAAACTTCGGTTGTTAAGAATTGGGCCATTTTTTGAAAAGAATCCGAACCATAGAAATCGTCAGCATTGATCACACAAAAAGGTTCATGCACTTTATCCTTAGCGCTCATCACCGCATGGGCAGTACCCCAAGGTTTAGTTCTTTCAATAACGTGGTTAACACCGAATTTCGTTAGGTCAAAATCTTGAAAAGCGTAATCTACTTCTATTTTACCTTTCAATTTTTCATCAAATACCGATTTCATCTTTTCCAGAAATTCTTCCCGGATAATGAACACAACTTTTCCGAATCCTGCGCGAATGGCATCGTAAATTGAATAGTCAATAATTGTCTCGCCGTGTGGGCCAAAACCGTCTACTTGTTTTAAAGAACCATACCGGCTAGCCATACCTGCTGCCAAAATCAAAAGGGTTGGTTTACTCATATTTAAATTGCGTTAATAGAATTTTCTTTTCGTCCGCAAACTTAGCTAAATTTGCCCTTAAAAGCAAATTTAGCTAAGTTCAGCTCCACCTTCAAAGGTATAGTATTGAAACGAAAAGAATCAAAAAATTAGTATTATTTCTTTTTTAAGAATGCGTTTAATAATCCCGTCGCTAGTTTGCCCAAAAACTTAACTCCTTCCCGTGCGAGAGTCGTTGTCGCAGTTCGTTGTGCAGCCTCCAAAGGCGTCTGTCTCCGGGAAGAGGGCCGACTTGCCTTCTCTGCTTCTTTTTCCTGCGCCGCACGTTGTTGCTCCTGCTCCGCAGCCTGCATTCTTTCGTCTATGATTTCAGCCGCAGAACGATTTTCCTGTCGCTCCTGGTACTTAGCTTTCAAATCAGACTGATTGATAATCTGGCTGATTGTTGCATCAGCTGCAGGCCCCATAATGGCACGTGCCGGCACCAAATGCGTAGCAACAACCTCTGTCGGAATACCTTTGTCATTCAATACGGTAATCAATGCCTGTCCCGTCCCCAAAGCGGTCAACACCTGATCAATTTCATAAAAATCAGATTTTGGATAGGTTTTAACTGTCTTCTTTAAGTTTTCAGCATCGTTGGGTGTAAAGGCACGCAATGCATGCTGCACCCGGTTTCCCAATTGCGCCAATACAGACTCCGGCACATCGGTTGGAGACTGTGTACAGAAGAAAACACCTATCCCCTTCGAACGGATAAGACGAATAATCTGATCCACTTGTGTCAAAAAGGCTTTAGGAGCTCCGTTGAACAGCAGATGGGCTTCATCAAAGAAAAAGACCAGCTTCGGTTTATCCAGGTCGCCTACTTCGGGCATATTTTTAAACAATTGTGCTAACAAACTCAATAAGAATGTAGAATACAGTATGGGTTGATCTTGCACATCGGAAATATTCAACAGGCTAATCACGCCTTTCCCATCCACTTTTTGAAACAAATCGTTGATATCAAACTCTTTTTCGCCAAAGATGTGAGCCAAACCTTGCTGCTCCAAGGCGACGATCTTACGCAGGATAGTTCCCGAGCTTGCGGAACTAATCTTACCATAATCGCTTTTGATTTCTTCGCTACCAGGTCCTTCTGAAAGGTAGCTTAGCAGTTTTTTGGTATCTGAAAAATCGATCAATGGCATTTGATGATCTTGCGCATATTTAAACATTGCGGCCAATACCCCTGTTTGTGTTTCATTGAGCTCCAGGATCCGGCCCAGCAAGACCGGTCCGAAATCTTCTATGGTAATCCGCATAGGAATCCCCTTATTGCCAGAAAGTGAATACAGTTCAACGGGAAACGACGACGGCTCAAACGGCACGCCCACGGCGTTTCCCCGATCAATAAGGGCTTGATTGGTGACACCTGGTTCTGCTAAGCCTGATAAATCGCCCTTGACATCCAGCATAAATACAGGTACAGAGGCATCCGACAACTGTTCGGCGATCAATTGTAGCGTCCGCGTTTTACCGGTTCCGGTAGCCCCGGCAATAAGTCCGTGACGGTTCATCATTTTCAAGGCTAAATTCACTTTTGCCTCTGCCAAAATTTCACCATTGAGCATTCCCGCCCCCAGATAGATAAATGCTCCCTTGGGATTATAGGAGGCCTGGACCTTCTCAATAAATTGTTCTTTATTTGCCATACGAAAGGCTTAATATTTATAAATCAAAAAAAATTGAAAACTTTTCAAAAAATAATCTCTTCGTCACAATTTCGTGCCAAATTTTATTTTTAGTGCACTATTAATTTGAATTTAACATAGAATTGCTATTTTTACGATGTAAAACAGTAAGATTAAAGGTAATAAAAAATGTTAAATAAGCGGTTTAGATTTGTGGCAGCATTCTTTTGTGCTATCATCTTTTTCACAAAGATGGCCATCTCTATTTCGCCTATTTTTTCCAACAGCTTAGATCAAAGCACCATCTTACAGGTCGTTTTACAACTGGAAATCGAAAACAATAACGGTGCAAGTAACGATACACTTGAGACCGCCTCAAAATTTTTCAATACAAAAACAGAAGAACCTATTGTATTTGAAACTATAATCGTTGAGAACCAAGGAAAACAGAAGAATTATCTTAAAAATGAGAAAAGCATTTTAGCTTTCCATCCTACGGTTCCAACACCGCCTCCTAACTGTTAATAAAGGCATCCCTTGGGGATGTACTTCCATCGACCCGCATGCAAAAGATAAAGCATGTGCGGTATCCTTGATTTTTCTGAAGTAATCGATCTGCTTTAGTTCGGTTGAATCTTATCGTTGAGCTTTCTCAGCAAGACACTTTGTCAATGCTCTTGAAGGTCATAGGATATAACGATACAAAGCTATAGCTCACTAAAGGTTACCTGATGAAAACTTTATTTATAGATAAACACAAATTTTATGTTTGGAACTCGTACGTCGGCTTTTCTGAAACTATCGAAAAGAGACTTAAAATATGACTTCCCTGCTAGTGTTGTGGTGTTTTTGGTGGCACTTCCATTATGTTTGGGAATTGCAATGGCCTCTGGTGCGCCATTGTTTGCAGGATTATTGACTGGTGTAATTGGTGGAATCGTTGTCGCTTCAATCAGTAAATCACCACTCAGTGTAAGTGGGCCGGCTGCTGGCCTAACAGTAATTGTCTTAGGTGCTATTCAGAGCCTAGGCGCATATGAAACCTTTCTACTTGCCGTCGTGATCGCTGGTGTGGTGCAGGTCATTCTTGGTATATTAAAAGCCGGGATGATCGGCAATTATTTCCCTTCAGCGGTCATTGTAGGTATGCTTGCCGCGATCGGCATCACAATTATCATGAAACAGATTCCTTTGGCATTGGGCTTAGTGGAAACACATGCCTTCGAAATGGACAATGGACATGGTATTGGCGCCTATTTTGATACGATCGCCTCTGCGATCAACTTCGGTGCATTGATCATCTGTGCACTATCATTGGCAATCCTCATCTTCTGGCCATCTATTCCAAAGCTTAATAAGGTTCCGGCCCCATTGGTTGTCGTGATTCTGGGTGTAAGCTTAGCTTATTTTTTCAACGGATCAGCGCTCCAATTGCATGATAAACAATTTGTTTTGGTCCCTATTGTAGGTTCTTTTGCTGAATTCACCGGATTATTTACCCTACCGGACTTCACACAGATTGTCAACAAAGACGTGTGGATAGCTGCATTTACGATTGCAATTATTGCAAGTCTAGAAACCTTATTGAGTATCGAGGCGGTTGATAAAATAGACCCTTACAAAAGAAATACGCCAACCAACCGTGAACTCGTTGCACAAGGAATTGGTAACATGACCAGCGGACTTCTAGGCGGTCTACCCTTAACATCCGTTATCGTACGCTCATCAGCAAACGTCAATGCAGGTGGAAAAACGAGACAGTCTGCTATCATGCATGGTATGTGGCTATTGGTCGCTATGCTCGCTATCCCAACAATGCTGAATATGATTCCTTTGGCCTGTTTAGCGGCTATCCTTCTCCATACAGGATATAAATTGGCTAAACCAAGTCTATTCACCTCGATGTACAAAAAAGGCTTGGATCAATTTATCCCATTTTTTGTCACCATTGTAGCGATCGTGTTTACTGATCTCCTTATGGGTGTAGGAATAGGTATTGTCGTGGCGACATTCTATATTTTGAGAGCAAATATGAAAAATGCTTTCAAATATAATATTGAAAAAGACAATGAAGAAGATAAGGCTGTCATTACATTAGCGGAGGAAGTATCCTTTTTGAACAAGGTTCCGATCCAACAGAAATTATACAGCTTACCAAAATCGATCAGTAAGATCCGCATCGATGGAACATTCAGTAAATTTATAGACAAGGATGTCATCGAAGTCATAAAAGATTTTGAGCAGAATGCGAGAAGTAAGGGAAAAGACATCGAGCTTTTGCAGGTTGTCTATAAAAAACCCTCCCCATAAGGGAAAGGTTTTCCACGTATCGCGTAAGCCATTACCTTCCATCGTTCTACCAGCAATCCTTGGTTGAAACAAGAGGAAGGATTATTGAACATCAAGAACAGATTTTCAATAAAAAATAAGTTGTTTGAAGTAAACAATGAATTTAGACATTTGTATTATTACAATAAAATAGAAACAATGCCTTTGGGCAAGAGTGAAATAAGAAGAATATGGAAAATAAAGATTTAAAAATAGGATTTGACAATATCATAAAGGGAAATAAAGAGTGGATGGAATTCGTAAAGAATGACGCTTCGGGACGCTTCCAACAACTTGCTAAAGGTCAAAATCCGGAAATTCTTTGGATCGGTTGTGCAGATAGCCGTGTACCCGCAAATGAATTGACAGGTACAAAGCCGGGGGAAGTTTTCGTTCACCGTAACATTGCCAACATGGTCATTCACTCGGATATGAGTATGCTTTCCGTATTAGACTATGCCGTGAATGTGCTGAAAGTAAAACATGTGATTATAGCTGGTCACTATGGCTGCGGTGGTGTTGCGGCTTCTTTAAGCCGCAAGCAGTATGGTATTATCGACAACTGGTTGGGCCATATCAAGGATGTCTATCGTTTACACAGCGAAGAGATCGATGCGATCCAGGAACATGATAAAAAAGTAGATCGTTTAATCGAGCTCAACGTACAAGAACAGGTTTTCAATCTTTGTGCGACGTCGATTATCCAAAACGCATGGAAAGAGCGTAATGATCTTGCAGTACATGGAATGATTATCAATATCGGCACGGGAGAATTGATCGATCAACACTGTACCTTTACCAATAATGATGAGCTAGGTGAAGTCTTCGCTTATAAATAGAGTAGTAATAAAAATCGGTAAAAAGGGACGAAATTTCGTCCCTTTTTTGTTTCATATCCCAGCGTTATTAAGTCTCTCCATTCCAACAGATACAGCTGGCCTATTCAACCACTCACGCTAAGCCGAATATCTACGATCGCCTAGCTAATATTTCACGGCGAATAATTAACTTTGTATTATGAGTGAAGAAAAATCATTAAATTTTATCGAGGAAATTGTCGAAGAGGATCTTCGTACAGGGAAGCATGGCGGACGTGTATTGACACGTTTTCCTCCTGAGCCAAATGGTTACCTCCACATTGGTCACGCCAAATCCATCTGCTTGAATTTTGGATTAGCACAGCAGTATAATGGCAAGACTAATCTACGTTTTGATGACACTAACCCTGTGACTGAGGACACTGAGTATGTTGAAAGTATCAAGAAAGATATTCAATGGCTTGGATTCCAGTGGGCAGCGGAATTATATACTTCAGATTATTTCGAGACACTATATAGTTATGCCGTTGATCTAATTAAAAAAGGTCTAGCGTATGTCGACGACAGCACTGCTGAAGAAATTGCAGCAGCAAAAGGTACCCCAACAGAACCGGGTGTTCCAACGCCCTATCGCGATAGGTCTATTGAGGAAAATCTAACCTTATTCGCGGCTATGCGTGCCGGTAAATACCGAGATGGTGAAAAAGTGCTACGCGCAAAGATTGATTTAGCTAGCCCGAATATGCATTTGCGTGATCCTTTGTTATACCGCATCAAACATGCACATCACCACAGAACAGGGAATCAATGGTGTATCTACCCGATGTATGATTTTGCGCATGGACAATCAGATTCCATTGAGAAAATTACACATTCGATCTGTACGCTGGAATTTATTCCACACCGTCCACTTTATGATTGGTGTATTGATAAATTGGAGATTTTCCCTTCCAAACAATACGAATTTGCACGTTTGAATATGACTTATACCGTCATGAGTAAACGTAAATTGCTGCAGTTGGTCAATGAGAAGTTTGTTGAAAGCTGGGACGACCCGCGTATGCCTACGATCTCAGGATTGCGCAGAAGAGGGTATACACCTGCGAGTATCCGCAACTTCTGTGAAAAAATCGGTGTTCAAAAACGTGAAAACATGATCGATGTCAGTCTTTTGGAATTTTGTATCCGTGAGGATCTCAACAAAACGGCATGGCGCAGAATGGCTGTTCTTGATCCGATCAAATTGGTGATCACAAACTATCCTGATGGTCAGGTAGAGGATCTTGTTGGCGAGAACAATCCAGAAGTCGAAGGTGGTGAAGGTTCACGCTCCATTCCATTTTCAAAGGAGCTCTGGATAGATCGCGATGATTTTATGGAAGATGCACCAAAAAAATTCTTTCGTTTAGGCCCTGGACTTTCTGTACGTTTGAAACATGCTTACATCGTCACCTGTCATGATTTTGTGAAAGATGAAAATGGCCATGTAACGGAAGTTCATTGTACGTATGCTCCAAACTCAAAATCAGGAGAAGACACTTCGGGATTAAAAGTAAAAGGAACGATCCACTGGATCTCGGTTCCACATGCAAAAGAAGCCGAAGTGAGATTGTACGACAGATTGTTCAATGAGGAAAATCCTGCTGCTGCCGAAGATTTTAAAGCATCGATCAATCCTGAAAGCCTACATATTATTGAACGTGCTTACATTGAACCGGATCTTGCAAATGCAACCCCGGGGAAAGGATATCAGTTTATACGATTGGGGTATTTTACCTTAGATACACATTCAACTCCAGCTCATTTAGTCTTTAACCGTACGGTTACATTAAAAGACTCTTGGGGTAAGGAAGTAAAGAAAAACGCGTAAAACCGTAACCCATAAAAAGAAGCGGTTGGAATCACTTCCAACCGCTTCTTTTTATCGTGTATTCTTATCCCCTAAATTCTCCAACATGCCGGATTTATATCCCCATTAATCTGGCTAAACTACAGCTCTGTCAACCTCTTGGAACATCAGCTCTCATAGATAAAGCTTCCCAAAGAATCCACTCCTGCTCGAAAATGACCACCTTTTATCAGGTTAGCTCGTTCTCAATCCAGATAACTGCTTGAAAACTGCCTGCCCGTTTACTTTCTTCGAACTGAAAAACTACAAGAGAAGATTTATGCTTTCCCGTACTTCTCTTTTTTTACAGCAGTAATTTATAAAGGTACATCATCTGCAATAAGAAAAACATTGTATCATTCATTTTTCAACCTGATTATCGTCACTCTTTTGCCGTGATTTTAGCAATAGTTTTACAGCAAACAAATACCCTTAATGATATGAAAAAGCTACTTTTAACTGCACTGACCTTCACCCTAGGCGCACTAAGTTTACAGGCACAAACAATCCCTAATCAACGCTGGCAAATGAGGCTCAGAGGTGTGACAGTCATGCCAAACGAATCGGCCAATATTAATACCATAGGCGGAGACGTCGACATCAATACGAAATTTATCCCTGAACTGGACTTCACCTATTTCTTCACAAAAAACATTGCGGCGGAATTGATCCTTGGGACTACAAAACATAAAGTCAATACAACCGGTTCAAATTTAACTGCCATTGGTGGTAGTTCATCCAGCAATGTCGATCTTGGCAGTGTATGGCTCCTTCCACCCACACTGACTGCTCAGTATCATTTCTTCCCCGATGGTGCCATTAAACCTTATGTAGGTGCGGGAATAAATTATACCATATTCTATAGCGCCAACGCGGGACAAACGGTAAAAAATGTAAAATACGATAATGCTTTCGGTTTTGCGACTCAGCTGGGAATTGATTTTAAGCTATCTGAAAAATATTTCGTGAATCTGGATGCGAAGTATATTCTTTTAAAAACAGATGTCAATGTTGATGCATCAAACCTCGCTCCCAACTTATCCATACCGGCAAAAGTTGACATCAATCCCTTCCTGCTCGGCTTTGGAGTCGGCATGAAATTCTAATCATTTGGCTCATTCCCTATCCTATATGTATCGAGGCCTCTTCCAATATTTTAGAAGAGGCCTCATCTGGTTTTTTTTTACCTCAAGCACAGCAGTCAATTTGCGGTTTAGGCAGACCGCGTAAATTTGGTTCAGTATGTCATCAACATTATTCTACTCCGTACCAATTTTGATATTGCTGTCTCAAGCGCTCAACACGTGCCAATCGCTTGGTATCTTTTGCTTCCAATAAAATAGCCTTGTACCGGTCTACAGAATCCAAACCGGTCTGAATATCATTCCACTCGAAGCTCAGGTTTTTCTTATCCGTCACCAACTGATGTAGATACTCCATATTTTCAGTCACATAATCAAGGTTTCGGTCCATCATCCTGTTGGCTAGCTGAGGTTGTCCCGAACGATATAGACTGTCGATAATATCGGCATAATTGATGGCATCCGACATCGCATATACACGATCGGGTAATTGATCGTATGCCTTTTTCGCTACTTCCCCAGCTTGTTTGACCTGACCATTGGCCAAGAGCATCCGGGCGGCTTTTCCAAATATATCACGGGCGTACATACTTGTAAAGCGGAACGAATCGGTATCTAAATACTGTGCATTTTTAACATTGCCCCACTGATACGTATGCATAATATTGTTATATAATGCTTCCATGTTAACTAGCCCGGCCTGTTCATTTCGTTTTCCTGTCGACTGATCTGTAGCAGCGACAGGCATCAATCGGGAAGTAAAGCCCTCATTGACCAGGTATTTATCCAGGCCCAATTTAATGTCACTTGGCAGCATGTTCGAAAAATATATCGGTCTGTCCCAATGGTTATTTTCAAGCACCGATAACAGGGTTAAATCCGCCCTGGTCAGATGATCATTCGGAATTTCCCATTCCATTGCAGAAACAATAGCACCTTGAAAATAAGCCGGAACCGCATTCTTCTTAACCACCTCCTCTTTATCAACGCGCAATCGGACCTTCTTGGAAGGGAAATAATTTTCCATATCACCTGAATTCAGCTGAACCTTATACTCCGGATCATCCGATGTGACAAACTGTAATAATTGCTGTATATCCACCGCATTGTCAAGCTGTCTATCCACAAAAGGGATATAATCACGAACGCCTTTTTTCGTCTTTTCAGCTGGGATCGTCACGGGAAGACCTGCCGCTTGATACGTCGGCTGCTTGGCCTGCTGCATATACCAATCGCCAGTCAGATAACTTAATACCACAACCCGAACATCCGGACGTACTCCTTCCACTTCTTGCAAATACCATACAGGAAATGTATCATGATCTCCATAGGTAAATAGAATAGCATTTGGAGCGCAGGATTCTAAATAATTACGTGCCATATCCCTTGCCAGCGATTTTTCAGAGCGATTATGATCATCCCAATTTTGATGGACCAAAATAATGGGACCGCCCAATAAAGCGAAAGAAATACCTGTGGCCAACGCATACCGTGTTTGTACAAAACGATTGAGAAACCGAACAAATGCTATTGCGCCCAGTCCGATCCAGATCGCAAACGCATAAAAAGATCCTACGTAAGCATAATCTCGTTCCCGAGGTTGCATAGGAGTTTGGTTGAGATAAACAACGATCGCTATACCCGTAAACACAAACAGTAAGGTCAAGACCACGGTATAAGGTTTATTGTTTCGATACAACCAGATTGCACCGGCTATTCCCAGTAGCAAGGGAAGGAAAAAATAGGTATTCCGGCTCGGGTCATGCTCCTGCGATTTGGATATTTTATCTTGCCCTCCCAAACGCCAATTATCCAATGGTTTAATCCCCGACAACCAATTGCCGTCACTATAGGTCCCATACCCTTGCCTGTCATTCTGTCTACCGACAAAATTCCACAAGAAATATCGGGTGTACATATCCCCCAGTTGAAAATTAAAAAAGAACTTAAAATTATCCGAGAACTGTGGTTGCTGCCCCTCCTTCAAATTGAGGTAACTCCTATAATAAGCCTGATGGGCTCCATCTTGACTATATATGCGGGGAAAGAAAGTTTCCTTATCAAACGTATACTTATCGACCTGACTAAAAGGAATATAACCAGACTCATCTTTGCGATAAGCGGTTTTACGCTCCACATCAACGGCTTGCGAATCATAATAGGGTCCTTTGAATAAAGGTTCGCGGGCATATTGCTCCCGGCCCAGATAACCCAAAAAAGAAAACACATTGTCCGGCGCATTATTGTTTAACGAGGGATTCGCTTTTCCACGGATCAAAACCATGGTATAGGAACTATACCCAAATAGAATAAAACAAAAGACCAGCAACCCGGTATGCAGTGTGTATTGCCGCTTTTTATAAGAATAATATAGGCCATAAATGAGAAAGCTCCCCAACAGCAGACACAAAAACAAGATGCCTGAGCCAAAACCTAAACCTAGTGAGTTTACAAATAAAAGGTCCACTTTCGCTGCTAAACCGACCAACCATTGAATAATTCCCCACAATACGGCTCCCAAGATCAACACTCCTAACAAGAAAGCTTTTATTGTACCTTTCGCACTGATCTGTCCTGCTCTCCTGAAATAGACAACCATCGCTATAGCCGGAATTGCCAACAGATTTAATAAGTGCACTCCGATCGAAAGGCCCATAACAAAAGCAATAAAAACCAGCCAACGATCGCTACCTTCCTCATCTGCACGGACTTCCCACTTTAAAATTGCCCAAAAAACAATTGCTGTACACAATGAAGACATCGCATATACCTCGGATTCAACAGCCGAATACCAGAATGAATCACTGAAACAGAAAGCCATTGCACCAACTAAACCCGCTGCAAAAATTTGGGAATAATTCGATAATTGAACGTTCTCTTGCCTGTTGAGTATCTTTTTGGCAATTGCTGTTATCGTCCAGAATAAAAATGTAACAGTAAGCCCACTGCAGATTGCGGATCCAATATTCATCCAATAGGCGATTTTACCTGCATTACCCAAAGCTAGGTTGGAAAATATATTCTGAATAAGAAGAAATAATGGTGCTCCCGGCTGGTGTGCCACTTCCAGCTTGTAGGCACAGGCAATAAATTCACCACAATCCCACCAACTTACCGTCTTTTCAACGGTGGCGATATAGACACATGTAGCAATTAGTCCGCAAGCAAAGCCGAGTAGAGAATTTAATCTAGTGTACGTCATAAGGTCAATTTGGTCTATTGTTAAAATCTTTTTTAGCACTTTTAAGTTAAAAAGTTATCCTGATTCCAATAAGTTAATTAACACTATTTAACACAAGTATCTGACTATAAACAGGCTATTAAACCCTGAAAATAGCGATCGACCTAAACCACACGATCGAAATTCTGAACATATTTTAGGCTTTCACAACGAATACTGCCATAAAAAAAGGAGCTTATCAGCTCCCTTTTCGTATTACTTTTATGAGTTAGGCTAGTTTTTCAACAATCTTCTTTGTTGGACCAGGATTACTCATCGTATAGAAATGTAAAACCGGAGCGCCAAATTTAATCAGCTCCTGACATTGTTGCACCAACCACTCTTCACCTACTTGTCTGACGTCGGCATTCGTTTTACATGCTGAAACAGCATCGCTCAGTTCCTCTGGAATATCTAAATGGAATATCCTTGGTAGGGTAACCAACTGTTTTTTCGTTGTCAGTGGTTTTAATCCCGGAATAATAGGCACATGGATTCCATTGTCCCTACATTTTGTTACAAACTCTTTGTATTTTTCAACATTAAAGAACATCTGAGTCACAATAAACTCTGCTCCCATATCGACTTTTTGTTTCAGATATTTAAAATCAGTATTGAAATTTGGCGATTCAAAATGCTTTTCGGGATAGCCCGCTACTCCGATGCAAAAATCAGTCTTTTCCGATGTGATAATGTCTTCATGCAGATACTTTCCTTTATTCATATCCGTTACCTGTTCAAGTAGGTCTGTTGCAAAAGCATGTCCACCATCGGTCGGTATAAAATCGGCGTCGCCCTTACGTGCATCTCCCCGCAATACCAAGACGTTATCTATCCCCAGGAAGTTCAAATCGATCAATGCATTTTCAGTTTCCTCTTTTGTAAAACCACCACATATCAAATGGGGCACCGCATCTACTTTATATTTATTCATGATTGCAGCACATATCGCCACTGTCCCAGGACGTTTACGATAGGAAACGCGTTCCAGTAATCCACTCGCATGCTCTTTATAGATATAATCTTCCCGATGGTAGGTTACGTCGATAAAAGGAGGTTTAAACTCCATCAGTTCATCCATGGTTTTAAAAATACTTTGGATGCCCTGCCCTTTCGCCGGTGGCAATAGCTCAAAAGAAAACAATGTTTTTCCTTTGGCATTCTGGATATGATCGATAATCTTCATTAAAAAACTGTTTTTAGTTTGGTTGGCTTACATCGAAACGCACACGTCGAGGAATCGTTTATCTACATGTAACTTATCTTTCCCACATGGAGTAGGGTAGAATTTAGCACCTTGAACAAGACAGGTTGCTAAGGCTTCAACGGGTCTAGTCCCTCGGCCTTTCTCTATAAGCGTTGCTAATATCGTTTTAAAAAATCAAACGACAAAAATATTTTTTCGAAAAGGCAAAAATAGTGGCAAAAAGACTGCAATAAGTACGGCTTCGGATTTATTCCCAAGCAATAATAGAAATTTACGCTCCAACAAAAGTAAAAGACTTAAAAAAACAGATAAAATTAACGACCGAGGATCATTGACAGCGAAGAGATTGCCTACGTCACTACAGGATCGGCTAAAGATTCGTTGCCAGGGAATTTCGTAAATTTTTGAGATAAAATGTGATCAGTAAGAGTCCGGTAACATGGTACTCTTCTTTCGATCCATATTTAAAACCATCAAATAAATATTGATAGGCAACTAATGCATTTTGTTCATTGTAAAACAATTCCTTCCAGGATTCAGGAACATCTTCCCACTTCTTTAGCACAATGCCATTCTCAGCATAAATAATTGGTGATTCAACACCATCCAATCGATAATCGTGATGTGTGCCAGAACTTGATATGTGCTGGAAATAAGCGATAGAATAATCTACAAAATTCAGTGTCCGGGTCTTTATCTCCTTTTCACTTTCTGATTTTACAGGGGCATTTCGCCATAGATTCACCTGGCTATCAAATTTGCTCGGGGTCTCCCGGATAGGAGTTTTATCTAGCGCAAAGTTGATATAAAGTCTTTCGCTAGTGGGTACATGCGCTGAGCTAAACTGTGAAAAATCACCTCTCAGCTGAACAAAATCGCCTTTTACCTTAACAATATCTAAGGCGAGGCTACCCTTTTTCTCATCATTCAATTCTAATCGATCGCCGTTGAATCTATACTTGCCGAAGAGTAAGATATCATCGATCGCCATCACAAACTTATCTTTATCCTGGAGTGAGAGAAAGGACCGGTATAGCATAGGATCATTACCATAGGCATCTGCCTCCACATTTTGGGGTGATTCTCTTTTTACTTTATGATACTCCTCATTTGAATAGCCCAGTATCATTTGGTAATTGCCTTCAGGAAAGTCCTTTTTCTTCCCAAAGAAAGCACAAGAAGACAACGAGAATATAAATAGCAGTAGTAATAACGGTTTCAAAATCAATCAATAATTATGGCCAGTAATAATATACAGACCAAGATAAGAAATTACTGCAATAGTTTGTATACTGCTATTTATTTGAATAAGCCTGGCGATATGCTTATTCTTTATAAAGATCCACTAAGCCTTCTGGCAATTCAACTTCAATGATCTCCTCTTCGCCATCGATTCCTAAGATCAAATCATCAGACAACGGGAACATCAGTTCTTTACCGTCCATATTTACCGAAGCGACAAACTGTTGTGGAAATTCCTGGACGTCTGTTATTTGCCCCAGTTCACCATGGTTTTCATCAATCACTAAAAAACCGATTAAATCAGTATATCTAAAATCGTCTGGATCACGCTCGGGCATCTTATCATTGGAAAGATATAGCTTTTTACGTACAAGTACTTGAGCCTTATCGATATGATCCACATCCTCAAATGTCACATAGGCTGTACTATTTTTTTGAAATTTAATGGTATCAACAAAATAAGGAACAAGTTTTTTGTTCACTTCCACAAAGACAACATCGATATTCAAACTCTCGTATTCCTCGAATTCAAAAAATAGTTGTACTTCTCCTTTAAGACCTCTTGTTTTACTGATGTAACCAATGTAAAAGCTTTGATCAATAGTCATATATTTCGTATTTAGCGATTAGCTGTGAGACATGATTTGGCAAACCATTAGCCTATTGGCTGTTTCAAAAAAAGCCGGCTCAAGATTGAGTCGGCTTTCTCGAATACTTTATGAAAGAATTAACCTTCAGTTTCTTCTGATGCAGGAGCTTCAGTCTCTTCAGCAGCAGTTTCTTCCGCTACAGGAGCATTTTTAGCAGCTACAGCAGCAGCTTTTTCTTCTTTTTTCTTAGCTTCAGCCACTAAAGCAGCTTTTTTAGCTTCAGCTTTAGTTTGAGCTAAACCATCTTTTTTACCAGAGATTCTAGCTTCTTGAGCGTCAGTCCAAGCTGTAAATTTAGCTTCAGCAGCAGCTTCATCAAAAGCACCTTTTTTCACACCACCTTGCAAGTGTTTTTTGTAAAGAACACCTTTATAAGAAAGGATAGCGCGAGCAGTGTCAGTTGGTTGAGCACCTTTATTCATCCAATCCAAAGCTTTTTCAAAATCCAAAACGATAGTTGCTGGATTTGTGTTTGGGTTGTAAGAACCAATACGTTCGATGAATTTACCGTCACGTGGAGCGCGAGAATCCGCTACGACTACGTGGTAAAAAGGACGTCCTTTTTTACCGTGTCTTTGCAATCTGATTTTAGTTGCCATTTTTTAATTTTATTTTATGTATTCAACATATCCCCCGAGCTTCATACTAGAGGGGATGCAAAGATAGTTATTTTTTTTTAATCATCATTATAATTTAATAAAACTTCACTGAAAACGACAGGGTTAGCTCTTGTCAACAAGCTCTTTCAAGCGCAATACCTACCCTTGAGACCTTCGTCTTTTCTTGCTTCCATAAAGCATTTAATAAAACTTCACTGAAAACGATAGGGTTAGCTCTTTTCAACAAGCTCTTTCAAGCGCAATACCTACCCTTGAGACCTTCGTCTTTTCTTGCTTCCATAAAGCATTTAATAAAACTTCACTGAAAACGATAGGGTTAGCTCTTTTCAACAAGCTCTTTCAAGCGCAATACCTACCCTTGAGACCTTCGTCTTTTCTTGCTTCCATAAAGCAGCTACAACAAACTTTTCAAAAATCAAGGCACAAAAAACTCCTTTATTTAAAAGGGCATCTTTACCAAATGTAAACAGGATGAACCGTTTGTGTACAATAGCTTCGAAATAGTCAGCGACATTTTTGCCAATTCACTTTTTACTTTCTACCTTCATTCTATGAAATCTGTTGCGCCATTAAAAATACTAAAAGCTTCAGCCGGTTCGGGAAAAACCTTTAGCTTAACTTTACACTATCTCACACTCCTACTCTCCAACGAGAATAGCTATAAGGAGATTTTGGCGGTGACATTCACCAATAAGGCAACCGCCGAGATGAAGGAACGTATCCTCTCGGTACTCCATGGCTTGGCAACAGGCAATCGTAGCCCTAAAATTGAAGATTTCAGAAAGCTTTTACTTCAGCAGCAACCAGATTGGAATCCGCATCTGGTACAAGAGAAAGCTTTTCGGGTGTATCGACGTATCCTACATGACTACAGTCATTTTACCATAAGTACAATTGATGGTTTTTCCCAAAAAGTTATTCGTGCATTCACGTATGAACTCAATCTTGATGCTGCTTATAAGATTGAAATGAATGTCAACAAAGTGAAAAATGACCTAACGGTCATGCTTAATCAATTGCTGGATGAACGCCCCGACCTACTGGATTGGATTATCGCTTATGCGGAAAAGAAAATAGCAAAAAATGAAAATTGGAACTACCGCCAACAATTAATGGGTTTGGCAAGTCTTATTTTCTCTGAAAATTTTCAGGAATTTGATGGTTACATCAATTCGGCCAATCCAAAGGAGGTTTTTAATCTCCTCAATCAGGAAGTTGAACAGAAGATAAACTCCTTCACGGAAGCACTCTCGCTGACGATTGAAGCCTTTAGTGAAACGTTCAAGAATTTTAACATCTCCGAAAGTGATCTGAAAGGTAAATCGCGTAATAAAATAATCTCCGCTAGCAAAACCAATAAAAAAACGGAAAAGCTGAGCGCTTCCGAAATTGCCAAGGTACTGGAAAAATATCTCCAGTTGATCGACAATGAAGATGCTTTTACAGATAGTGACAAAAATATACGGCATGATCTTATCGCCGCCCTCAGCCCCATTCTGGCATCGTTCCAAAAGCTACACGATAATCTATCGGCTTACATTGCTTATCAAGCGGTACAAAGTAATCTCTATTACCTGCGCCTCCTCAAGGAAATGAGCGACTTACTGACGCAATGGCGGCGGGACAATGGCGCTCAATTAATTTCCGACTCGCAGATTTTATTAAACAAACTCGGATTGGATGAAAATAGCGATCCAACATTTATCTGGGAGAAGATCGGCAATCGTTTTAACTACTTTTTGTTTGACGAATTTCAGGATACCTCGCGTATTCAGTGGAAAAATTATAGTCCACTACTGATCAATGCATTGGCAGACGCCAAAGGCACAATCAGCGAGCACCTGATCGTTGGGGACGTCAAACAGAGTATTTATCGTTGGCGAAATGGGGATTGGCGCATACTCCTGCAGCAGGTAGAACAACAGGTTGGTCATACCTTTCACTTAGACGAGGATAGCAAAACCACCTTTATCGAAAACGGAAGCCTCGACACCAATTTTAGAAGTCTTCCAAATATCATCCATTTAAACAATTACCTCTTTAGCAGTATTCCCCAACATCTGCAACAGGTACTGAATGAAAAAGTATTCGAAAGCCTTGATGAAGAAGGTAAACAGTGGTGGATTTCTACTGGCAATGACACTATGCTGGTCAAAGCTTATGAAAACAGCCAACAGGAAGTACCTGAACATAAAAAAGGGAAACATGACCAATTAGGATCTATCGAAATCTCCTACATTCCTGTCACTGATGGACGCTACAGAAGAAATCAGGTTATTGAAGAGTCGCTACTCCAACTATGTCAAAAAATAGGCGACTGGCTCGGTAAGGGCCGCTATCAGGCACGGCAGATCGGTATTTTGGTACGGAGTAATGTACAGGCTAAATTGGTCATCCAAAAGCTCATGGACTTCAAAAAAGAGCAGCAACTTACATTTGAAGTGATATCCGGTGATGCATTAACCTTGGCGAGCAATGATGCGGTACTATTAATGATCGAAACGTTGAAGGCTTTAGTCTATAATTCGGACAAACATACCATCCATAAAGCAAAGATGGTCTATCTCTACCAGCATATTCAAAATAAGACAATCGATCAAAATGCATGGTTAAAATTTGCCAGCAATGACATCCGCGCACTTAAAGATTATCTCCCTGAGGCGCTGATTGACTCCTGGGAAATGGCGCAGAAACAGCCTTTAGTTCATTTAATTGAAAAACTCATTGAAATCTACGGTTTCACAACCACAGACAATATCCACCTCCCTTACCTCCTGGCGTTCAAAGATATGATCTCAGCTTTCTCCACCAATGGCGAACGTGGCATTATTCAGTTCCTGGAGTTTTGGGAAGAAGATGGCAACCGGGCGGTGCTCCCTTCCAACGGAGAAATTGATGCAATCGAGGTCACAACAATCCACAAATCAAAAGGTCTAGCTTATGACGTGGTGATGATTCCATTCTGTTCCTGGGATCTCGACGGCATGATCAATGGCGATTTTTGGATAGAGACCACAGATACTCCTTTCGCCCAATTGGGAAAAATTCCAATAAAATATACATCTACAGTCGGCAAATCTGTATTTTTCAAGCAATATTTTGAAGAGATGCTGTTCAATTACATGGATGCACTCAATACATTCTATGTAGCAACAACGCGTGCTGTTGAGCATCTCTATATCACGGCACCTTCCTTTAAAGAATCTGTTGACAAAAAAACAGGCGAAATTACAGGATATGATATTAAAGACGAATATATCAGCGATGTGCTCTATCAAGTCTTGGATAGCCCGATAGCTCCGTTTGCACTGGAAGAAAAAGGTGTACACATCGATCAAACGATCGAACAAAAAAAACATCAGGCTCAAAAAGACAATATTATTTCCCTTCGCCATTACCCCATTTCCAAAGAATTAGAAATGGCCTTAGAGAAATCGAGTACGCGTAACATCAATGATATTATGATGCTGGAGAAAGCCGCGCAGTACGGGATATTGGCCCACGATATTATGGCTCAAATTTCAAAGGAAGAAGACATCCATAAACTGGTACGCCAACTGATCCAGGAAGGAATCCTTTCCAAAGAGGAAGAGCCTTTTCTCATGCAGGAGATCAATCAGATCTGGAAGCACCCCATGATCAATAAATGGCTCACCGGAAACTATAAAATCTGGAATGAAGCAAGCATTATTACGGCTAAAGGTGAGACGATCCGTCCAGATAAAGTCTTCACCTCCAAGGAAGAAACAATCGTTCTGGATTTTAAATTCACACAAACAGACTATATTGGGCACAAGTACCAAGTCGACAACTATAAAAAGAATTTGGAGAACCTTGGCTATAACAACGTTAAAGCCTATCTCTATTATGCGAAATCAAATCAATTAACTGAAGTAAAATAATAGCACGATGCAGACAGCCTTTCTAAAATTAGTAGCAGCAGACATTCAAAAGCGTTTTGGAAACGATCTGAGTGAAATTGCCATCGTGTTTAATAATAAACGGCCGATTACCTACCTCAAAAAACATCTTGCTGAAGTGTATGGCCAGGCGATCTGGTCGCCGCAGTTTTTTACGATTCAGGAATTTTTCAGACTTTCGACCGATGATACCGAAGCCAGTCCCTTAACCCAATTTTTTCATCTGTTTAATATTCATAATGAGTTATTGGTAGCTGAGGGCAAGCAACCAGAAACGCTGGAAGAGTTCTATCCCATTGCCGAAATTATATTGAGTGACTTCGGTCAACTGGATTATGATCTCGTTCCCATCGAGCAGATCTATTTAGAACTGTATGACAATACCAAAATCGACATTGCTTTTCAACATCTCACGCAAGAACAGCAAGGGTTTATCCGTCAATTTTGGCAGTCCTTTTCTATTGCGGGGCATAGTGGCGTACAAGAGCGCTTTCTTCAACTCTGGAAAAGACTACCGGTATTATATGATCGATTTAAAGAAAAGCTTAAAACAGAAGGCCAAACCAACTATCCAACAATCTACCGTGATCTGGTTGAAGGCAAAGCTACAAATCAGCAGTTTGCATCTTCCTTTCAGCATATCCTTTTTGTCGGTTTCAATGCTTTAAATAAAGCCGAGGCAAAATTATTTAGACAATGGCAGGACAAAGGCAGCGCACTATTCTACTTTGATGCCGATGCCTATTACCTGGAGGACACTATGCAGGAGGCGGGACTTTTTATCCGTCGAAATATTTTTCAAACAGGTTTGGTCAATGCCCTTGGCGATAGCCCGAACATTATTGGCAATAGAACCTCAACCGTAAATCTATATGCCAGCACCGGAAAGATCAGCCAAACAAAACTGCTCTATGATATCCTCGAACAGCACCATAAAGCGGAACAGACCTCGGCTATTCTTCTAGCAGATGAAAACCTGCTTGTTCCTTTGCTGCAGAGTCTACCCGATGTCAACCCCAACATCACAACGGGATATCCCCTGACGCAGTCTCCCATTTTCGGTATCCTGGACCTATGGATGGATGTTCATTTGGAAATATCGCAGTTTAAGAGACGGAAGATTCCTTATCAGGTTATAGAGACCTTCATCAACCATCCACTCAGTATGGTTTCTTTAGCAGATAAACTTCAGATCCAAAAAGAGATTGCCGACAAACAGCTCTTTGAGATCGCATTAGAAGACATTCATCTCAAAAGCTCTTTGCCTCAGTTTTTTGTACCAATCGAAAACTCGGCACATTTGATACCTTCGCTCATTCTGCTCGTCGATGACCTGTTGCAAAGTATCTCTTCACAGGAACGTATCCGCCAAATTGACAACAACCTCTTGATCGAAACGAAGAAAACGCTGAACCAGCTGCTATTGGGCTTTGAAACAGTTGCCCCCTTAAGCATCAGTTTCCAGATTGGCCTGATTAAAAAAGCAATTGCCCCAATAAATTCGGCGATAGAAGGAGATCCGCTAGAAGGAATTCAGATTATGGGACTCCTGGAGAGTCGTTGTTTAAATTTTGACAACGTATATATTCTAGGCGCAAATGAAGGCATTCTACCCAAAACGTCCAATTCACCGACCTTTATACCCAATAGCCTGAGAAGCGCTTATGGGCTTCCAGTATTGGAGAACCAGGATGCGCTGTCGGCTTATTTATTCTATCGACATTTTCAATACAGTGAAGGAATACATATTTTCTACAATGGATTGGTGGACGAAAGCTCTACGGGCGAAGAAAGTCGCTTTATCAAACAGCTGGAGTTTGAAAGTAAATTTCAGTTTGACCGAAAAATTCAACAACAGACCATCCAATTTGCAGATAAAGCGCAAGAGATCGTCATCGAGAAACGTGGTCAAGTTTGGGAAAAGATGTATCAGGACTTTATCGTCAACCAGAAACGGATATCAGCAACAGCATTTACAACTTACCTGCAATCCCCACTACAGTTTTTCCTAAAACATATTGCCGGCATCAAAGAACCGCCTTCAATCTCTCAGGAATTTGAGATGAATAAACTGGGAACTGTCATCCATAATGTCATGGAGAAGATATTCCTACCTTTCAAGGGGCAACAGGACTTTACACCGACAACTGTCTTACGGCACGAGATCGACAAGATAGAAGCACAGGTGATTCGTGAAATAGGCCTGCAATATCAGATCGAATTAAAGACAACACATGATTTAAACAGCCTGCAGCGGATCATGCTGAAGATTGCCTGCGAGTATGTCAAGATGTATCTTGAATATGACATCAACAACTACAAAGCATTTCGGATTATTGAACTTGAGAATGACAACGATTATGTACTGCCCTTTCCTATTGAGATCAATGGAGAAGAACAACAGGTCACACTTTACGGCATCATTGACCGTGTAGACGAGGTCGTAACACAGGACGATCGCATTATCAGTAGAATTGTCGATTACAAGACAGGTGGAGACTCGATCATATTCAAAGAAATCGATCAGGTATTTGCGCCAAATACCGAAAATAAAGCAATGGTGCAAACGCTATTCTATGCCTATGTATTTGAACAGAAAACAGGAAGAAAACAACTCGAACCCCACCTCTATGTTGCGCGTAAAATGCGGGAAGAGGGAACATTATTCAACGGTAAAGAGGGAATATTGACCGATGAATTTCTCGCATTCCAAAAAGAAAATTTTATCAGATTTATGCGAAATATTCTTCAGGAGATTTTTAATCCAGATGTCCCATTTCGGCATAACCCGGACGCAATGGTCTACCCAAGTGACCCCTATACATTATTCTATCGGGAAGCTAGCAAATGGGGTGATGCAGAAGAATGAATATAGCAGAGACTTTAAGGAGAGGTCAAACAAAATGCTGTACAAAAAAACATTTTAAAAACAAAAGGGGACATTTACCGTCCCCTTTCTATATTAACGTTTGTTTCTTTTAATCGCATTATTGGCTCGACGTTTCGCTGTATTAATCTTATAGTGGAACCAGTGATCCTTGAAAATTTTCCGCATGGTATTATCAAAATGTCTCGTGATAAACAGATTGCGCGCGCCCTTCAATTTCTCACTGATCGAATTTGCTAAAGCCCGGACCGAAATCGAATAGCCCTCTGTCTCATATTGAATATAGTGCCACCAGCCCGCTGGCATATATAAGGTCTCTCCAGGATGAATCACCGCCTCATAGCCATCCAGATATTTAATTCCAGGATATTCCTCTTCACTACTATATTTGGGATTTGCAATACTATGAAAATTGTAGGGCAATTTGTACATCAGATCAGATTGATCATTCGGAAAAAGCCAAATACGTTTTAATCCTTGAAATTGAGAAATAAACACGTGTGACATATCAATATCGAAATGATTACGGGTACTTGACCCCTCTCCACCAAAGAACATAAATGGCAACCATTGCAATACCTTACCGCCTGTGACATCGTTATAAATAACATCGTGTTTCAATTCAGGGCGTATTTTGAGTAGATTGAACAAAAATAACCGTAACTCTGTCGGTTCCCTTGTGATCAAATCCAAATATTCTGCAAATGTCATATGGCCAACAGGAGCACTGGCAGCGCGGTCCATCGATTCCTCCTCTTTACCGTAGACATCTATTTTTATATCCCCTGCAATTTCTTTAAAGTAATCATAACTCCATTTCTTCCACGCTGGACTATCTGCACTTATAAAATCTGATATGATTACAGGAAAACCTGGTTTCAGATAATTTTTTAAGAAGTCCTCTGATCGAATGCCCGAAATTTTATCAACTTGCTTTAACTTCACGATTGACTAATTTTGCTTAATTACAAACATAAAAAAAATATTTCTATCAAATTTTAAAAATACTGCCTATGCTTTATTTTTAATTGGAATAAATTATTCCAAGCAATTTAATAGAAATATACTTAAAATCTCAATGACCTGCGTCACTTTTATTACATTTTAACACCATCGATTCGGTCCACCATCATATTGATATCCTAGCAAACAACTGTAATACTCCCTCTATTTACCTATTCTTTCCACAATCGCAATAGAGTCATATCATTCCAATAGATCTTGTCTCCAACACACACAAATGAAATTATGCGGATGTAGGCAGATATAAATCAGCGCGGATGCAAACCCTTATGGATCTTTATGGGCGCTCAAACTAAATAAATAACAAAAAAAGGGTCTTAAAACCCTTTTTTTGTTATTTACCTTTTTACAAGGCTATTATTTATTTACCCTCTTGATATATTCTTCAACAGCCATGGTCATACTAGGTGCTTTTGGTGTTGGAGCAGGGATATCTAAAATCAATCCGTGATCCAAAAGCGCCTGTTGAGTAGAAGCACCAAATGCTGCAATCCTTGTATTATTTTGTTTAAAATCAGGAAAGTTATCGTATAACGATTGTACACTAGAAGGACTAAAGAACACGATAACATCGTAGAAAACATCTTTCAGATCCGTCAAATCACTTACAACGGTTCTAAAAAGCACAGCTGGTGTAAACTTATAGCCGTTTTGTTGTAACCAATTACTTGTTTCCTCATTGGCGACATCCGAACACGGGAATAAGAAATTCTCTCCTTTGTGTTTTTTCAACACTTCTTCAAGGTCTTTGGCCGTTTGTTTGCCAAAGAAAATCTTACGTTTCCGATATTGAATATACTTTTGAAGATAGAGGGCAATCGTCTCTGAAATACAAAAATATTTCATTTCTGCAGACACTTCAAATCGCATCTCTTCGCAAATTCTAAAATAATGATCTACAGCATTTCTGCTTGTAAATATTACTGCAGAATAATCCGCTAAATTAACCTTATCCCTACGCACATCTTTGGCGGGAACTCCTTCTACGTGTATAAAACCTCGAAAATCTAATTTTAACCCGTATTTCTTTGCTAAATCATAATAAGGGGACTTATCGTTTTCAGGTTTTGGTAAAGTCACCAGTACACTTTTTACCTTCTTTGCTCTTTCTACGTCTGAAGTTTGCATATTAACCAGTTTTAGCTCAATAATCTTAACAGTATTAATATTGGTGCTATTTCTAGGCAACAAAGGTACAAAATTAAATAGGAAATTGAAAATTTATACATAGACATAATATGAGCCGCGGTCTTGAGAAATCGATAGAAAAAGAGCAGACCCGCTCCAACAATGGCTAAATGCAGCACAACACCTACCGATGTTAAGGGGACCAGGCTCAAAATTAATAGTACAGGAAGCATTAAAAAAAGTGTATTGAAATAAATCAGATACAGCACTGTCACATACTCCTTTACCAGCTTTCTAATTTCAAAAACAAAGGATAAGAATCGGATAAAACCTATTTTTAACGCAAATAAGCCTCCTACCATTCCCACAGTCTTCATATAATTGGAAAAAGTAATAAAATCGAATCTATTTAATTCATATGCATAAAATAGACTTACAAATAAGCCTATTGCCCCAGAAAATAATATAAATAGAAAAATAAAGGGCCAAGACGTCAGGATCGTGTCCTCTTTGCTTACAGACAATAAGACCCTATCATCCCAGTACCCCTGAAAAACCAATTTAATATCAGAAGGAAAAAATACCCGAATCATCCCAACACCAAAAATTAATGCGAGAACTGTAAATAAAATCCAGTTTTCACGATGAGCCTTGAGCGTTCCATATTGCCGGTCTAATTTGCTACTTCTCAGTTCGCCCTGAAAATACTGCTGTACATCAAAATTGTACATGTTGTGAATCCTTAAACCTTCCCCGTTTACTGTTACGATCCTATATTGATTCTGTAACGCAGGGTTCAAGGATGCTAAAACTTTCTGGTTTGGCGATTCAACAGAATCCTTTACGATATTTAGACTATCAGTACGAACTGTGCTGCTGTCCTGTACAACCGTCCGAAAAGTCCGCCGCTGCGCATTCAATCCCGTAATTGAAAACAGCAGAAGTACTACAAATAGAATATGATATTTGAAGATAGTTACGCTCATTAAAATGAATTGTCTCTTAACGGTAATGAAATGCTCATGAACCGTCTATATTCGAAACTCTTTAATTGTGGTCGTAAAGTTAGGATAAAAAGTTATATTGCATTCAAAAAATCTTCAGAGAACATGTACAAAGAAATCATACGTTGTCAATGGTGCGGATCTGATCCGCAATATGTCGATTATCACGATAAAGAATGGGGACGACAAGTCCGCGATGACAAAACTTTATTTGAATTTTTGATCTTAGAGTCTGCACAAGCTGGCTTAAGCTGGATCACGATTCTTCGTCGAAGAAAGGCATACCAAGAAGCTTTTGCCAATTTTGATGTTGATCAAGTCGCGGCTTACACCAACGAACATGTTGATAGACTTTTGGTCGATTCGGGGATCATTAAACACCGGAATAAAATTGAATCCACCATTACCAATGCACAACATTTCAAGAAAATCCAAGCCGAATATGGTAGCTTCTACGACTATTTATACAGCTTTTTACCCGAAAAACAACCGATCGTCAACCACTGGACCAGTTTGCAACAGGTACCTGCAACTACAGCTATCTCTGATAAAATAGCAAAAGACATGAAGAAAAGGGGGTTCAAATTTTTCGGTTCTACCATCTGTTATGCTTATATGCAGGCCGTTGGGATGGTAAACGACCATATCGAAACCTGTTCGTTTAAATAAGCTAATCATTAAAGTACGTATAGGTTTCGCAAATACCAATTTATAGGAATCAAAACAGGTTCTCTACACCATAAAAAAACAGACCGTTAAGAACAGAAATACGATATATGAATATAATCGACCTAAAACAAAACCAATTGGTATTAAAAGAAAAAAGAGGTCCGCTAATTGCCAGAATATTCATCTATATACTCACCATATTTGCAACATGCCTACCCTTAGGTGGCTTGCTTGCCAATATATTCAATGATGGGGTGACACTTGTAAGTGTTATTATGTATGGTGTATTTGGATTAATAGCATACTATATGCTCCGTGTTTCATTATGGAATACTTATGGCGCCGAAATTATTGAATTTCAAAAAAACAAAATCAACTACACCGCCAACTGCCAATGGTTTAAAGGAGGTCAAAAAGAAATTGACTTTGAAAAGGTAGACTTTACAATACAAAAAGCGGGCTATGAGGAAGATAATAAAGGCGTCTTAGTCATTAAATATGACGATAATGGGCTATTTGAAACCGCCTCCAAACTACCGTTATCTGATTTGGAAATTTTGCTCATAAATCTGAAAGAATTATACAATCATCAAATGCTTTAATAGATTAGGGCTTTACAGTAAAAATGCAATTATTTCCTAGTAGAACATCAGACAGCTACGTTTTTATAAATGTCCGGAAGATTCCGACAAAGTCCATTATAGTCCATGCCATACCCGACTACAAATTCCTTGCTTATTTCAAACCCCACATAGGTCAGTTCCTCGAAATGATACTGCAAAGCCTCAGGTTTCACCAAAAGTGCACAGGCAATCACACTCGCTGGATTTAATTTTTTTACGGCATCCAAGGTATACTTCAGGGAATGCCCGGAATCAACAATATCTTCTACAATAATCACATCACGGCCTTCAAGATCGATACCAAGCCCTAAAAGCTCGTTTAATTCAGATTGCCCGGTTCCAATATAGGAGGCCAGCTTAATAAACGACATCTCACAAGGAACATCAATTTGCTTAAGCAAATCTGCCATAAACATAAAACATCCATTCAAGACGCCTATAAAAACAGGCTGTTTATGTTCATAACGCAGGCTTATATCAATCCCCATCAAGCGCACTCGTTTCTGAATTTGCTCCTCTTCAAATAAAGGTTCGAAAAGCAGTCCGTCAATTTCTATCTTTTTCATGCTAGTATTATTCGTTCACAACAGACACTATTTGTGTGCGTCGTTTTCTTTTTCTTCTTTTTTACGCCCCAATATCTTGTCAAATAGCGATCGTTTTGGTTTCTCCTGCTCACTAGCCTCCTCATCTTTCTTTTCCGTTAGATCCATTTGTTTTAGCTTCTTTGGAACAGATACATGCTCAAGATTGTCGGCAGGAGAACTACTTTCGAGACGATCGAACAACAAGGGATCATCTCCCATATCAAATACATCAACAGAATCTACCACAGCTGGTCTTGCGGCCCGCAGATGCGGTTGCAGAACAACTTCATAAAAACCATAATTTGAAGTTGTTGAATCCACACTAATCTGCCCTGTTTTGGTCATAATATGACCATAGGTATTAAAATAGCGCAACATATTTCCTTTCAGGTGCCCTGTCCAGTCAAAAAAGTTGAGTCCCTTTTTAGGACGCGGAACAATACTGGACAAAAATATACTTTCTCCAAGCCCTAATTGCGCTGGTGTTTTCCCAAAATAATAGCGAGCAGCTTCGGTAATACCATATACATTATTTCCCCATTCGATCACATTCAGGTAAACCTCATACATGCGTTTTTTACTCACTTGTTGCGAGCGTTCCATCAGCCATACCAGCAAAATTTCCTCCAGCTTCCGTACAACCGTCTTATTGCGATTTAGAAAAACATTTTTCACCAGTTGCATTGATATCGTGCTTGCCCCGCGCTTAAATCCTTTTTCCTTAATGTTTGTAGCAATAGAGAGTTTAAAAGCCTTCTCCTCAAAGCCCTTGTGCTTAAAGAAAAATGGATCTTCCGTATTGATCAAACTAATCTGCATATAGCGGGAAATTTGATCTATAGGTGTAAAATTAGGATTTTGAGGTCCGACAACAATTTCCCGCATCGGCTTACCATCTTCGTAGGCAGTATATGTGAAAGGTGTATTTAACATCGCAATATTGGCCTCGCCCCATTTGACCACTCTTAAATCCCTATCATCCATTCTGGAAGAGAAAAGAAGCTTTTCGGGCTTTTTGATTTCCAGTGCAAAGTTCAGATCGTATTGTATATGCCCCTCCACCTGAATACCGTCTAAGCCAGGAAATAATCCAACTGGCATGGCATCAAAAAAGTGCTGCGCCTCTATCCTATCCGTATGAATAGCAAGGAAGAGTTCTTTTTCCGGCTTGTGCACATATTTGATATAAGGAGAAAACACGAAATCTTTGACCTTAACGGTACTTTCTTTGCTCACCTCAATCGATGATGCTCCAATATTCAATGCCCCCTGCATGATGGCCTCAGGGAAGATAACATCTTTACTAGAAATACGCCAGTGATTTACTTTCAGATTTTTAAATCCCCATTGCCCATGCAACTCCAGTAACTCCTTATTTCTTCTATGCGCCTTGTCCAATCGGAAGGATATTTCATCAAAACTTACCGCTAGACCAAATTTGCGCTGTAATAGCGGAAGATTTACCTCTTTTTTATCGGAAAAAAGACGAAGGTCACATTCTTGATTATCTGAATCAATTGTTCCGGTCAGATTCCAGGCTGCCTCATGGTCATTTAACAGGAACTTGGTTTCCATATCTCCGCCGTCGATCACAGCAGAAGGAATTACAATGCGTTGTGAAGTACTGTCGTCACGATAGGAAAGCTCAAGGTTCTTGAGATCAAGGTCATTTGGAATCTTAAAAAATACATTTTTCAACAATCGATCTGCCAAGGCCGCCAGATTCTGCTTTGGGTTATCATTTTCAACGGTATCTTTTTTCTGTTTCTTGAACAGGAAATCGTAGTTACTGATCGAATCCTTTTTAACAAGAGAAACTTTCCCATTATCTAAAAGAACTTGTCCTAACTTCACATCCCCAAATAACAAAGGCCACAATTTTACAGACACTGTCAAATCATTGATTTGGGCCAATTGATCCCTATTTTTGGGCAATAGCTGTATATTCTTAAATTGTACGGCATTAATCCCCTGGAAAGCATAATATTGAATCTTCAATTCCATATCATACTTTTCAAGCAACTTCGCTTTCGCTTTGTTGATTGCTCCCATGAGCATGGCATCTCTTTTCTGATAAGCATAGGTGCCTACTGCGATCGCCAAAACCAAAATAGCAGCTAAAGCGATATAAAGCCATCGCCATTTGCGGGACTTAAAAGATGTTATAAATCGATTGGACATAATTATTACTTAATGCAAATTCGTGCATATCAACAGTCAAACTTAGATAAATTTGGCTGCATATACAATTATAATTCACTGAAACAAGGATGGCCTTTATCCCTTTCTACAGTCCGACAAAATTATTTAGAAAACAGGTTGATTACCCGAAAACGAAAATGTACGGGATAACGAATCTTTCCTAAAGATTAGGAGTACGATACAGTAATCTTAATCCCATTAAAAACAAAGAAATGACATGAAATTGATCCGCAATGAGTAGTTTTGTAATCCATGATTACAAATGAATAATAGATGGTTACCAAAGAACAAATATTAAATGCATTATCCTATGTGGAAGAGCCCGATTTAAAAAAGGATCTTGTCACATTGAATATGATTCAAAATATCGAGATCGAAGGTGAGAAAATTGCTTTCGATGTGATTTTAACTACTCCAGCCTGCCCGCTTAAGGACCATATAGAACATGCCTGTCGAAACGCGATAGCCCATTTCATTGACAAAAATCTCGAAGTCCAGATCAATATGACTTCCAATGTGATCGGCAAACAAGGCGCGCAAGTGTCGGGTATTAAAAATATTATTTTGGTTTCTTCAGGCAAAGGTGGCGTTGGTAAATCTACGGTTGCCGCCAATCTTGCCCTTGCTCTCCATGCGAAAGGAGCTAAAACAGGACTTTTAGACGCCGACATCTATGGCCCATCGCTTCCGATTATGTTTGGGCTTGAAGGTGCCAAACCGGGTTCGATAGAAATGCCAAACGGCCAGGTTAAAATTGAACCGCTTGAAAAATTTGGACTGAAATTGCTCTCAATCGGATTTTTCACCGATCCAAACCAGCCTATTCCATGGCGTGGACCGATGACAACCTCGGCCATCAAGCAGCTTTTTAACGATGCACATTGGGGTGAACTGGATTACTTGGTTGTTGATATGCCTCCAGGCACTGGTGACATCCATATCACCGTATCACAGACATTCCCGATTGCCGGTGCTGTGATTGTCACAACCCCGCAGCACGTTGCCCTGGCTGATGCTGTCAAAGGAATTGGAATGTTCTTAATGGATAGCATCAATATTCCATTATTGGGTGTCGTGGAAAATATGGCCTATTTTACACCAGCGGAACTTCCGGAGAATAAATATTATATTTTTGGTAAAGATGGCGGAAAACGCCTTGCAGAAGAATATAAAGTTCCTTTCCTAGGTGAAATCCCTTTGTTAAAAGGCATTTCTGATGCAGGAGATAACGGTTTCCCTGTTGCCATAGATACCGAAGATCCTGTAACAAAATCATTTTTAACGATCGCAGAAAAAGTTGCTCAGCAACTTTCCATTATCCATAGCCAGGGGAGATAGTTCGTTCATAATGCGCTTTTGCGCTTCACCATAAAAAAGGCTTTCATACGTATGAAAGCCTTTTTTATGAAATGTCATCGAATGATTAGACAGCAAGCTCCAGCATTACCGGACAATGGTCGGAATGGACTGCATCCGGCATTATACTGGAAGATTTGATTTGTTCCGCCAAAGGTTTTGAAACCATATTATAATCAATACGCCAGCCCAAATTCTTTGCACGGGCCCCTGCGCGATAGCTCCACCAACTGTAGTGGTGTGGATCTGGATTTAAATGGCGAAAAGAATCAATATATCCCGAATTAATAAAATTCTCCATCCATTCGCGCTCTTCCGGAAGAAATCCCGAAGAATTTGCATTTGATTTGGGATTGTGAATATCGATGGCACGGTGACAGATATTATAATCGCCACAAACGACCAAATTTGGTTTTTCGATCAATAGCTTATCGCTATACAATTGAAAGTCTTCCAAAAAACGGTATTTAAAATCCTGTCTCACATCTCCTGTTGTCCCTGATGGGAAATAGGTACTCATCACGGAGACCTGATCAAAATCAGCACGGATAATACGTCCTTCAAAATCATAATCTTCATGGCCGCAACCATACTCAATATGCTTAGGTGTGATCCGCGTAAATAAAGCGACTCCGCTATAACCCTTTTTTTGAGCGGGATACCAGTAATGCTCATAGCCCATCTCCTCCAATAAGGCTATTTCGGGAATTTGATCAGGTGTTGCTTTGATCTCCTGAAGACAAATGACATCTGCGTTTACAGTTTTCAACCAGCCCAACCAATCCTTCTTTAAGGCTGCCCGCAAACCATTCACGTTATAGGTTACTATTTTCATTTTTTGAATATTGTGATTCTAGAGAATAAAAAAAAGAAAAGCTCTTCAATTCCCGGTTCGTTAGTTCATAACAGTATTAGTAGTCTTTAGAAGAGAAAAGATCGCCAATTTTAGAAAAGATACCCGTCTGAGGTTTTAAACCTTTTAGTTCCCGCTCTAAATTTAATGCTTCTCGTCTTGTAAGGACATGCATGTTCATCTTTTGATCGACCTCTGGTCTATCATGTTTATCAGTTTTAGCTGCTGCAATCTGATCGATAACCTCCACTCCCTTGACCAACTCACCAAATACAGTATAATTCCAATCTAAATGCGGGGTACCACCAATGGTCGTATAAGCCTGACGTTGGGCATCAGAAAATTTCTTGCCATTCATTCTTGTCTGCTCCAGACGATCGAGATCTTCGGGTGTAAACACTTTTCCCTGAACAAGATAAAACTGAGAACCCGAAGAAGCTTTTGCAGGGTTGTTATCCCTAGCCGCTCCGATCGTACCTTTTTTATGGAATAAACCGTCCTGAATTTCTGCAGGAATTGTATATCCCGGACCGCCATTTCCCAACTGCGCTCCGCCGACAGCATTTTTTGAATCAGGATCACCGCCTTGAATCATAAAATTCTGGATGACGCGATGAAACAAGGTTCCGTCATAGTATTTACTTTTTGCCAATTTGACAAAGTTATCTCTATGTTTTGGTGTTTCATTATACAACCGCAGCACACAGGTTCCCTTGTCTGTAACGATCTGTACATATTTAAACTCGGGTTTAGCTGCAAATGCCAAAACCTGCAAAAAGCAGAATGCTGCTATTAAACTAGCCTTTAAAAATTTCATCTGTTAATAATTATACGTTCCCATTTGAACTTCGTGTTATTGTAATTATGCTATCTATTTCCTAGATAACGTTTAATTCCTCAAAATAATCTATAATCAACGACTTCATAATCAGCTCTTGTTCCAAAAGTGTGTAGTTGGGAATAGGCTTTACCAATTCCCAATGCGGCCAGCCTTCTTCATCCAGACCTTTCAGATTATAAAATCCCATAGCACTGAAAAGACGGCATGTCGCAATGTGCATCAACTCTTCCTTTTCCCGTTTTGAGAATTTTTGGGCACCTTTACCCAATTCCTGAACACCAATAAGAAATAAACAGACCTTGATGTCAGGCTTTTCCATATCAAATAGCGAAGCGATTTCATCCTGTAGGATGCTCCACTTCTTATTTACTTCTGCTGCCTTCATTTTTTTTGTTTTAAACAAACTAAGATAAATTTGCGATGATTTGCAAGCAAATTAACGCACAGATAACTACACTTATACCGTTGGATTCCCGCCTTTAGAAATCACCTCCGCACAACGTTGATCAATCATCTGAAAAACGGGATCAAACAAACTATCATCAAAATACGGGTCAGGAACAACCTCATCTCCCAAAAACAATTTAACTTTATTCAGATCCTCCTTATTAACAACCTGGGCGCATACATCCGCGTAGTTTTGCCTATCCATGACAAATATAAGATCATATTCGGCAAAAAATTGCGGTTTGAAATGTCGGGCCCGTTGACCGGAAATATCGACACCATATTTCTTTGCAATTGCGATAGCTCTACGGTCGGGTGCTTCACCAATGTGCCAGTCACCCGTACCTGCCGATTCAACGACCCAGTTCAATTGATTATCCGCTACTTTTTGTTTCAATATACCATGCGCAAGGGGCGAACGACAGATATTCCCCAAACAAACCATTAAAATCTTCATCTTTATAATTTTAAAAAAGCTATATAACAGTAGTACCACTTCTATGTATTCTACCAAGCGAAGTAAAAAACACTATTGGCTCACCTAATGCAGCCCATACTCGTTAATAGCAAAATATGTAACAAATCGCATGGCCAAAGAGGCTCAGCTTAAAAAGTACCGAAGTTGTTTCGGCACTTCATTCCGCAAAATAGCTAAACTAAAATGATTAAGGAAACAACGCGCTTAAAATTGACTGACTTCTTACCAAGCTGAGGCTTTTCAACAACAGCATCATGTTTCCGCTAGCATCAGGCTTTGAAATCAAACTCAAACTTCTTTCCGCCCAACAAGCGAATCCAGCGAGCTCAGCTAGATCGACGAGCAAAAGCACTTTTCAATAAACTGCGCAAAGAGCGTTCATGCCCACCTTAGAGAAAAAACACAAATCAATAAAAAGAAAAGTTTCAAAAAAAAGGTGGCCTAACCTCACGGTTAGAACCACCTAAACTATATTAATCAACCAATTCTTAATTCAATCCTTAATATTCTACCGGGAAGCTCAATTGAACAGCACCACCTTGCGGAGATACACCTTTCAACCGTACAATATTGCGTTGTGTTGCGCCGAGAGCAGCTTCAACATCATCTACTGTATTTACTGCTTTTCCGTTGACTTCAGTAATGACCAGTCCGCGCTCTACACCAAAATAATCAAAGATACCACCACGGTTCACTTGGGTCACAACAACTCCGGAGTTTACACCCAGTTCCTTTTTCTTCTGAGCAGAAGCAGGAATAAAGCTTGCTCCTAGTTTATTATAGATTTCCGTTGCGCTTTTTGAAGCTTTTCCCCCGGCACTTGCAGTCTTCAAAGATTCTTCACCCTTCAATGTCATGGTGACTTGTTTTTCCTTACCATCACGTTTGTAAGTAACATTAACCTTATCTCCAGGACGTGCACGGCCGATGGTTTCACTTAAGACAGGTGAACCTGTAATCACTTTTCCATTGATTTTCGTCAAGATATCTCCTTTTTTGATACCTGCTGCCTCTGCCGCACCGCCACCAACTACTTCTTGGACATATAAGCCATCAACATCTGTAAAACCTTTTTCTTTGGCCAATTCAGGAGTTATTTCAGTATAAGTAACACCTATATAACCACGTTTTACATTACCGTATTCAACAAAGTCGTCAACAATCTTTTTCACTAGGTTGACCGGAATCGCAAAACCATAACCAGCATATGTTCCTGTTGGAGAGGCTATGGCCGAATTAATACCAATCAATTCGCCTGAAGCGTTAGTCAAGGCACCACCACTATTCCCTTTGTTGATAACCGCATCTGTTTGAATAAAGGATTCAATTGCTGAACTCACAGGGATTTGATCTTGCCCACCACCAAATGGATTACCACGTTGTTGTTGACCTTCATTCAAAATACCAATTTGGCGACCTTTAGCACTAATAATACCTGCCGTCACTGTAGACTGAAGGCCAAGCGGATATCCAAAAGCCAACACCCATTCACCGACATTGACATTATCTGAATTACCCAGTTTGACAACAGGAAGTCCTTTACCTGACACTTTCAGCAATGCTAAATCGGTATTCGGATCGCGTCCGATCAATTTAGCTTCAAACGTACGCTTGTCTGTTAATACGACTTCAATTTTATCTGCATCCTCAACGACGTGGTTATTGGTTACAATATAACCATCATCGGAAATAATTACGCCTGATCCAGATGCCTGTACGGGTTGCGACTGCATTTGTCGACGTCCACCACCCTGCGGCATGCCAAAAAACTCTTCAAACATATCAAATGGAGAACCTTGCGATTGCTGCGATCCCTTACGGCTATAAGTGGTCTTAATATGGACAACCCCAGGTGATACCGCTGCCGCAGCTTGGGTAAAATCAGGATTACCTGTCGAGGACATTACCCCAGTTGGATTGTTTGCAAAATAAACCTTTTGTTTGTCTTCGAAAGACATACCATCAAACTTCTTATTCTCAATAAGCTTGTAACCTCCTAATGCTACCGCTCCACCGAAAACAGCTGTTAATAGCGTTAAACCGACCTTATTCATAAACTTATTTCTATTTTAAAATGTCTTAATATAAGCTGATAACTTTTGCTCTTAAAATTACCGATTTTATTCGGATATGTTCAAATGTAATACCATTTCGAGCCCTTCGGAAAATCCGACACGTTAAAATATGTTAATTACTAGACAAATGTAATCATTTTAACAAATCTTAACTTTTTCCAGTTTTTTTGTAACAAAAAAACGTACTTTTGTTACTACAAATCAACGTAATGGCACCAAAAGTAAGATTTTCAAAATATCAGGGAGCGGGCAATGACTTCATTTTAGTAGACAATCGCGACAATGCGTTTGACCGCACAGACGAAGTATTGGTAGAAAAGCTCTGCAACCGACGATTTGGCATTGGCGCCGACGGTTTAATGCTATTACAGAATAGAGAAAATTACGATTTTGAGATGGTTTATTATAATGCCGACGGTAGAGAAGGTAGTATGTGCGGCAATGGAGGCCGTTGTATCGTCGCTTTTGCACGCGATTTAGGCATTATTACTGACAAAACTGCCTTTTTGGCAGTAGACGGCGTACACCACGCCTCTTTATCAGCAGACCTTGTCAATCTGCAGATGATCGACGTAACGGATTTTGCTCGTGACGGAGAAGCCTATGTGTTACAAACAGGTTCTCCACATTATGTTGAATTTGCAAAAAATCTCCACGATAAAAATGTCTTCCAAGATGGATACGCCATTCGCAATAACGCTACTTATGGTAAAGAAGGCATCAATGTGAATTTCATCGAAGCTGAAGCAGAAGGTTATTTTCTCCGTACATTTGAGCGCGGTGTTGAAGATGAAACCTATGCCTGCGGTACTGGCGCAACTGCGGCGGCCATGGCGGTTGCCCTACAGCAAAATCTAGAGGGCGACATCAACATCCCTATCCGCGTATTGGGTGGACAACTTTATATCTCCTTCCATAAGGAAGGTTCCCATTTCTCAAAGGTCTTTTTAAAAGGACCGGCGCAGTTTGTCTTTGAAGGTAACTATTAGGCTTCTTATCCTATAGCGATCCAGGGCAATTGCACCCCAAATTCTTAATCCAGAAAATCAAGTTTGAAATATGACTTACCTTGATAGGCGACTATAGTTGCGTACAATTCACATCATGTAGATTAATTTTAACCAGACACCGGGCAATCCCCAGTAACCGATTTTTAAATTTTCAACGCACAAATTGCGATTAATGGTATATTTTATTGTATATTAGATACCTTTATTTATAAGGTCCGCTATTTTTAATGCAACAGTCAAAGTCATTTCCAGTATATAAAATCGTTTATTCTATATGTGAGCACCCCTATCTCGGCTATCTCATTGAGCCACACATGGTCAAACTCAATCCCAATGGAAGTTACTCACTACGCTATCAACGTATATTTAGCAATACTGTCGATGCTTACGCTGCCGAATTGGATGAAGTAGATTATAAACTGATTCGATTGCTCGATGAAATCGAACAAACGCATCTCATCAAAAAATATTACAAAAAAGCAATTAGACCTGTCGATTTCTTTTCCAAAGTTTTCGATAAAAAGCTTTATGAACTTCTGCGCCCTAAGATTGATGAAAAAATGATCCAATTTTTTGAAGCTGTTGGAGATAAGCCGCTTTTCATGATGAGCAAAGATGGTTATCCAGCAGATCAAGAAATTAAATTAGCCAGCTCTGCTGCATCAATCCTATTTCACTTTCGACGGAACGAAGAAGAAACACGTTATTTCCCGACCATCAAATACGACAATCAGCGTCTGGAGTTTATGTTCAAAAATGCCATTGTCTTGACCAATGTACAAGCATGGTTACTTTTAAACAATACCCTGTATTATTTCGATCAGGCACTTGAGGGCAAGAAGCTTAGTCCTTTCCTAAATAAACGTTACATTTCCGTCGGTAGAAGCACTGAAAAAAAATATTTCGAGACCTTTGTATGTGGTTTAATTGAACGCTATCATGTCTATGCGGAAGGATTCGAGATTCAAACCCATCAGCACCAAGCAATTCCACTTCTCCATTTAATTTATGTTGAAGATGGAGCGTCGCAATTGCAACTGCAATTCAAGTACGGTCCACATACTTTTACTGCAGGTGCCGAAAATAAAGTTACAGTTCGTATGGAATATAATGAGAAAGATGATCAGTATATATTCCACCGCGTCAAACGGTCTGTACAATGGGAAGAACAACAACATGAAAGCTTAAAAAAACTAGGACTGCAGGACGTTGACCTGCAACTGGGTTTGTTAACACCACATATCCATGCCGGGAAAAGGCTTTCAGTCTTTGACTGGATTAATAATCATCAAGAACAACTTGAAAGACTTGGATTCCAAATTGTACAAAATAGTGAAGAAAAACGTTTCTTTATAGGACACACCTCTCTGGATATCTCCATTGATGAAGACAATGATTGGTTTGATATCAGCGCTATCGCAAAATTTGGCCCTTATGAGATTCCATTTATCCAGCTGCGCAACCATATCCTGAATAACATTAAGGAATTTACCTTGCCAAATGGAGAAATTGCTATGATTCCCGAAGAGTGGTTTGCGCAGTACAACCATCTTTTCCAATTTTCAGCAGATAGGCATGAACTCAAACTAAGTAAGGTACATATTGGCTTACTTTTTGAAATTAGCGAACATACTAAACTGGTGTTTAATCGAAAACTACAGAATCTAGCTAACTTTGAAGAGATCGTTGATATTCCCGAACCAAAATATTTCAAAGGAAATCTCCGTCCTTACCAAAAGGCCGGATACAATTGGTTTAATTTCTTAAAGCAATATAAATTTGGAGGCTGCCTTGCTGATGATATGGGTTTGGGTAAAACCATTCAGACGCTAGCACTATTGCAACAGCAAAAAGAGCAACTCCAAGATGAACGGGATGTCCGTACGTCACTGTTGGTCTTGCCCACATCTCTGGTATACAACTGGCAAAAAGAAGCGCAGCAATTTGCACCACAGCTTAATATTCATCTTCATACCGGTAATAACCGCATTAAGGACGCCTCGCTTTTCGCCAAATATGATCTGGTAATCACCACCTACGGGATTGCCCGTATCGACGAGGATACCTTGAGTAGCTTTTATTTTAATTATATTATCCTCGATGAGAGCCAAAATATCAAAAACCCGACATCTAAATCGTTCAAAGCCATCAAAAGCCTAAAAAGTAAAAATAAGCTGGCTTTGAGTGGAACTCCGGTTGAAAATTCAGTCTCGGATCTTTGGGCACAGATGCACTTCACCAATCCGGGGCTACTAGGCAGCTACACCTATTTTCAGAAGGAGTTTGTGCAGCCTATAGAAAAGAAAAAAGACGAAGAAAAAGCACAACGCCTACAAGCGATTGTCAAACCATTTATATTGCGGCGAACAAAAGATCAGGTGGCAACAGAATTACCACCTAAAACCGAACAGGTGCTTTACTGTGAAATGACTGAAAAACAATCCGAACTGTACGAAAAGGTCAAATCGGAATACCGCAATGCCATTCTTGACGGACAATTGGACAACAAGCCTAAATCTACACAAATTGCGCTGTTACAGGGTTTGACCAAACTTCGGCAATTGGCTAATCACCCCAGAATGGTCGATGAAAAATTCTCGGGTGATTCCGGTAAGTTCGAAGCCGTCATTGAAACACTCGAGATGGTCATGCGAAGAGGCAACAAAGTGCTGATTTTCTCCCAGTTCGTAAAACAGCTGAATATTTTCCGTCAGTATTTCGATCATAAAGGAACAAATTATGCCTACCTGGATGGCGGCACAAAGAATCGGGATGAAGCCGTCAGCCAATTTCGTAAAAACAACGATACCAAGTTATTCCTTATATCGATAAAAGCAGGTGGGGTGGGACTCAATCTGATTGAAGCAGACTATGTCTTCATTCTGGATCCATGGTGGAATCCTGCTGTGGAACAACAGGCTGTAGACCGTTCACACCGCATCGGGCAAACACGTAATGTCTTTATCTATAAATTTATCAGTAAAGATACCGTGGAAGAAAAGATATTGGCTTTACAGAATAAAAAGAAATCGATCGCTCAGAGCCTGATCACAACAGAAGAAAGCTTTATCAAATCGTTATCGCAAGAAGATCTTCAAGAACTTTTGGCCTAGCCTACAAGATTATTGTTTATATCCGTTGATCTTCGCCATATATATTGACGGTCGAATACCGGTTACACGTGTAAAAATATTGCTAAAAGAGGAGAGCTCATTGTATCCTACCCGCATCGCTATTTCGAGAATGGAGTATCTATTCTCGGACATCAGCTCCAAGGCTTTCGCAATGCGTATAGCTCTTAAAAAACGGATATAGCTGATTCCCATATCTTCTTTGAAAAGTCTGGACAGGGAACGACTGCTCATACCAAAATGCACGGCAACCTGCTCAATGGTAAATGCTTGATCAATATTGCTGTTCAGATATCTCGCTACGCTCTTAAGTTTTTCGCTTTTAGGGTAAGGATGTTGCATCGGAAAAGCGTCTATTGGTGGACTCATATCTGGTATAATGGCGATCATGGCCCGCAATAAACAATACTTCGGATAATCAATCGCCTTGCTGATCCCTCCAGTCCAATCTTGTGCAAACAAAAACATCTCACGCATCAAATCGTTGCTTAAAAATATATTTGGCCTTGAAAGTACAACCGGCATATCCTGCCTCTCCTTAAGATAAAAACTGTACAATGGAATACGTGAGCTCGAGCTCTCCAAATGATAGGTTGTATTTGCTGGAATCCACATATAAAACCTTGCGGGCAAATACCAGTGCTTTGTTGTCGTAAAAACATGAATAATACCACCGTCAGCATAGAGCAGCCGCGCCTTTTTGTGTTTGTACTCACGAGAATCGATACGATCGACATACATGTGGTCAACAAAAAAATCATATTGATCAGCGTCAATCGCTGCGAGTTTTTCTTCCTCCATAATCTAAAATTACACTTTTTATACAATATGGCGCAAATGAACAGATATCCGTCCGACTATACAAAACAAAACAACTCTATCCGAAGGTATCTTTGTATGCCCATATTATCAGGCACTCAGAGAAGTGATCGGTATTCCGGGCAACCCACTTTAAACAAAATTCAAAAGCAGAAAAATTGCTGTTTCGCGTACATCATAAGGCGAACCGATACTGGTAAGCAGACTTTAATTTAATTTTTAAAAGTCTCCTACTACATATGATGAAGTAAAAAACAGAATGGCAAGTTTCATAATGCTAAAAATTGATGCTGAGCTTCTGTTGATACACTTTAAGCACACAAAACAGACTATTGAAATCGCGCAATCAAAACAATAATGAATAAAGTAGATAATAAAGACAAAACAAAAGGATTTAATAAAGTGCTCGTCATATTTGCGAGCCTATTATTATTGACAGGTATTGGTGTCTTAGTCAGACACCTCATATTTACCAATCAATATGTAACAACAAATGACGCGCAAATCGATCAATACTTGACACCAGTTTCCAGTAGGGTCTCTGGTTTTATCAAGGAGGTGCGATTTAAAGAAAATCAATATGTACATCGGGGCGACACCTTATTAATTATAGATGCCAGTGAGTATCAAACGAAAGTCGATATGGCGAATGCCGAACTCCAAAATAGCCAGAGCAATGCCGAGGTAATCAGCAAAACAGCCCGTGCGACAGCCAATAGCATGTCGGTTCAAAAGGCAAGATTAGAAGCTGCAAAAGTAAGTGTATGGCAGACCCAACAGGATTACAATCGATTCAAGAATTTATTTGAAGCAGAAGCAGCAACCAAACAACAGTACGATAATGCCAAAGCAGCATATGATATAGCATTGGCACAATTGCATACCATAACCGAGGAATATAATTCGGCCCAACTAAACACCAATAAAGAAAAAGCAAGCGAACTACCGGCAAGAGCCAATATCAATATTAAAAAGGCCGCAAAAACAAATGCACAGCTTTTTCTTTCTTACACCATAGTTACCGCACCTTATGATGGCTTCGTTGGAAAACGAACCATCCAAGCAGGACAATATGTAAAGGAAGGCCAGACACTTGCCAATGTCATTAGTGAAGAGAAATGGATCAACGCTAACTTTAGGGAAACTCAACTCGAAAATCTTGCAGAAGGCAACAGTGTTACAATACAGGTGGATGCTTTTCCCAAACTCCGTTTTAAAGGAAAGATCCAGTCATTTTCTCCAGCATCAGGGTCCAAATTTGCCGTGATACCACAAGACAATGCAACCGGAAATTTCGTAAAAATTGAGCAACGGATTCCCATTAAAATTGTATTTGATCCAAATCAGAATCTAAAGAAATTACGTGCCGGCATGAATGTCGTTATCCATGCCGCCAATCAATCCTGATCGCCCATGAGTACAAACAAATCTTTATATTACAGCTGGGTTCCTGAATGGATAAAACTTCCACTTATGGTAGTAGCGATGTTCCCACATCTCATGTTAATGTCGCTCTTCCATTCCAATACCGCATTTACCGCTTCTACACTTGACATCGAAGCCGAAGATATTCAGTATTTTCTATCCTTGATGTATGGTGCCATTGTCGTTACTCTACTTATATTTCAACGTCTATTTTCATTTTTTAGGGTAAGGACATATATTCTCCTAACCTGTAGCAGCTCAATTCTGATTTTACTGGGCATTTCACTCACAAGAGATCCTTTTCTTATCGGTATTCTCCGGGTGATCGAAGGCATTTTCTGTGTACTGGAAGGTGCATGCTTTCTTCCGCTGCTTATAATGCAGATTAAGCATACCAAAAGCCGGACGATTGCTTATTTTTTCCTATATACGTTTATGCTTACCGGATCAACTTTGACAACATCCTTACTCAAAGAAAGCATCATGGATTATGGATGGGAAGATATGATCCATGTCGTGCTCTATTGGCATTTGATCGTAATTGCAATAGCCCTGCTGTTACTTAACAATAATCGCTTGGGTAAAAAGTTTCCACTCTATCAACTGGATCTGGCCAGCTGTCTATTTTTATTGACATCATTGAGCTGTGGGGCCTACGTGTTAATTTATGGCCGCAAATACTATTGGTTTGAATGCTCCACGATCACCATCAACTTCGCACTTTTCCTTATCTTCGGAGCGCTTTTTATCATCAAACAGCGGGTGGTCAAAAGACCGCTTTTTCATTTTGAGATCTTCAGATACAAAAATGTAATCTTTGGTGTTATCCTATTTTTTCTCTTTTATATTATTCGCAGCAGTCTCAATAATGTATACACAGTGATGGCTACCGTATGGAAGTGGCCTTGGCATTATATTATTGATGTACAGTACATCAATGTATTTGGCACTATACTGGGTGTTGGCAGTTCAGGCTTTTTACTCCTGCGCGATGTATCCCCTAAATATATCTTTGGTTTTGGCTTTTTGATATTGGCCACTTCATGTTTCCTATTTGTACCCACATTTTATCCCGATACCACAATTTTGGCAATCGGCGTTCCCTTATTTATTCAAGGAATCGGGCAGGGCTGGCTTTTTACTCCGCTAGTTATTTATATTTTGAAAGGTGTAGAATCCCATCATGTTGGCAATGCAGGCCTCATGGGTACAACCGTTCGGTTTTGGAGTACCAATGTCGGATTTGCACTTATCCAAAATGCCAGCTATACACTCAATCAAAAACATTATATTCAGCTCGAACGAACGCTGAATACAAGTAACCCACTGACAATAAACTATTGGAATGCATTAATGGAGAAATATACCGGAATATTTGGCGATCAGATCGCAAGCCGTATTGCAAGCAAAAGTATTTCGGGAACACTAAGTCAACAAGCGTCACTAATCAGTAACATGGAGATATTTACCTATTTAGGAATTCTGGGAATGTTGATAACCGGATTAATTTTCTTATTCGGCCCAGCTAAAACACTATTCATGCGTCTACGGATACCATATTTGTAAAAAGAACAGCTAAACGGCCGCATAACCACCATGATGTCGTATCCATCAAAATTGTTAAACACGAACTGAAGATGCTCGCATGCCAATAAACGAATGCAAGGCATTCATTGAAGCCATTGCAAATAAAACTTCGTAATAAACCCAACATAGCAAACACACGGATATGCTGTTGCCCCCCATGGATCAATCAAACAAGGCTTTAAAAACAAAAGGAGCTATGTGCAAATACATGCACAAGCTCCTTTTTTTATTTTGTACTTAATCTATTTAAGCATCAAATTCTTTAAGTGCTTTTTTCACACGTGCTATTACCTCGTTTTTACCGAGCAATTCAACGATCTGAAAAACATCTGGTCCGAATTTACCGCCTACCAACATAATCCGGAATGGCATCATCAGCTCGCCCATTTTCATTCCCGATGCCTGAATCGCATCTTTGAAGAAAGGCTCCAATTCAGCAGCTTTCCACGTATCAAATCCTTCGAATGATTGGTTTATACCCTCAAAAAATGCTGTTTTTTCAGCAGACCACTTAGGCTTCACAGCATTCAAATCATATTCCGCAGGTTGCAAAAAGAAGAACGACGCCTGACTCCAAAAGTCTTCAACAAAAGTTAAACGTTCTTTCACAGCATCCAATACCCTGCTCACGTAAGCTTCGTCGGCATCTACTTGATGATGTTCCAATACTGTTTTGATCTTTGGCAACAAGGATTCTGTCGACGAGCGTTTAATCCATTCATGGTTGAACCATTTTGCTTTTTCAAAATCAAATTTCGCACCGGCTTTACTGATACGGTCAACACTAAATTTCTGAATCAATTCATCTAAGGAGAAAAGTTCCTGTTCGGTACCATCATTCCAGCCTAACACCCCAAGCATATTAACAAAAGCCTCGGGCAAGAAACCCATCTCACGGAACCCTTTTGTTGTATCGCCAGATTTAGCATCGGTCCAGTTCATCGCATAAACAGGGAAACCCAAACGATCTCCGTCACGCTTGCTTAGTTTACCGTTTCCATCTGGTTTAAGGATCAATGGAAGGTGTGCCCAGCCTGGCATGCTATCCCCCCAGCCGAGGTATTCCCACAATAAGATGTGGATAGGTGCCGAAGGCAACCACTCTTCACCACGGAATACATGCGATATTTCCATGGCCTTATCATCTACAACAACAGCGAGGTGATAAGTTGGCATGCCATCTGCCTTAAGCAATACCTTATCATCGACAAGGTTTGTATCAAAAGCAACCTTTCCACGGATCATATCCGTGAATGATACCGTTTCATCTGTCGGAATCTTTATACGGATGGTGTGCGGAGTACCCGCATCCAATAATTGTTGAGTTTCAGCGGCAGACAAACTCAAAGAATTACGTAATTGAAGTCTGTTCTCGTGGCTATAGCGAAAATTAGGCTGCAACTTACGCTGCTCATCCAGCTCCTCTGCTGTGTCGAAAGCATAATAAGCATAACCATTCTCGATCAACTGCTCAGCATATTTCCGGTAAGATGGTTTTCGCTCACTTTGACGGTAAGGTCCATATTCGCCTCCTTTTAACGGGCTTTCATCTGGGGTCAAACCACACCATGCTAAACATTCGTTGATATATTCCTCAGCACCTGGGACAAAACGAGTTTGGTCCGTATCCTCGACACGTAAAATAAAATCTCCCTGATGCTGACGCGCATAGAGAAAATTAAACAAAGCTGTACGTACCCCACCTAGGTGAAGACCACCTGTAGGGCTCGGTGCAAAACGCACTCTTACTTTTCTTTCTGAACTCATGCCGCAAAATTACCACAAAATTTTTGATTTGGATGGTACGTTAACTTCTTCAATGAAATAAAAGTGCAGAAAACAGACATTTATTCAGTAATTTGCAAATGAAGGACACGAATACGGAATCATGAAACCCTATCAGATTAGCCAGCAGCGCTGGAAATTTATCTTACTTATTTTTGCAGCTATCATTGCTGTCGCCTCTTTGGTCTATACCAATTATCTGGTTCGAAATCTTGCGCATGCCGAGCGTTCAAAGGCTGAAGTATGGGCCATGAGCACCAAAAATATCATGACCATGCCCGACGTTGATGATGAATTCATAACGTTTATCTACGCCGTAAGAGACAGCCTCAATTTACCAGCTATTATTACAGACGATAAGGAAGACATTATCTTCTGGCGTAATCTCGATTCCACAAAGACAAATATTAAACCCGGACACAACGACAGTGTTACAAAACATCTCGATTATGACCCGGCCTATTTCCAAAAACAGCTTGCGTTTATGAAGAAAAGCCATCCTCCGATTACATTGGAATTGGAAAATGGTCAAAAATGGCATGTCTATTATAAGGATTCTTGGTTTTTACAACAATTAAGGGTGTTTCCTTATGTACAACTATCGCTGATTGCACTCTTTCTCATTATTGCTTATACGGTTTTCAATTCTATCCGGAAATCTGAACAAAATCTCGTTTGGGTTGGGCTCACCAAAGAAGCGGCACACCAATTAGGCACCCCTATTTCGTCGTTGATGGGCTGGTTAGAATTGATTCGCATAAAATTTGATGCCGAAGAAGATGATACCCTAAATGAAATGGAAAATGACATTAAGCGACTTGAAATCGTCGCTGACCGCTTTTCGAAAATAGGATCTACTCCCGTGCTGACTAACCATAACCTGTATGATGTCATCAAAAATTACATGGATTATTTCCGCATACGAACCAGCAATAAAATTGCTTTCGAATTAAAAGGTGACAGCCATCTTGAAGCACAACTCAATATTCCACTCTTTGATTGGATTATCGAAAATTTATTGAAAAACGGAGTAAACGCCATTGGCACAGAAGGAAAGATAACTGTTAATATTTCAGAAAATATTGCGAAAGAAGAAATTTTTATAGACATTAGTGATACGGGCAAGGGAATTCCGAGATCTAATTTTGAATCTGTTTTCCAGCCGGGGTTCACAACACGGAAAAGGGGTTGGGGGCTTGGCCTTAGTCTGACAAAAAGAATGGTGCGGTACCACCAGGGGCAAATTTTTGTAAAAGAATCTGAAGTAGGTAAAGGAACAACATTTCGAATAATCTTAAAAAGCAATTTAAAATATGAAGCCACTCAAATCTGACGAATATCCAGCAGTCTACGCGCCTTATATTGAGACTGTCGTCGATAACGTGTTTGATGCACTAGAAGAACAAACGCTCTCCTTTCCAGCATTTCTGGACACGATACCAGAGGAAAGAGGTAATTTTAAATACGCCGAAGATAAGTGGACAATCAAAGAAGTTGTTGGCCACGTCATCGATAATGAGCGTATCATGGCTTATCGGGCATTGCGTTTTTCACGTAACGACCTTAAAGAGCTCGCTGGATACGACCAGGATTACCTCATTCAGTATTCCCGTTACAACGATCGCACTTTAGAAAGCCTGAGTAAAGAATTTACTTTTCTCCGCAAAGCGAACATGATGCTTTTCAATAGTTTTAATGAGGTTGAATTGGAACGTAAAGGGATGGCATCTGAACGGCTAACAAGTGTAAAAGCGCTCTTGTATGTCATTGCTGGCCACCTCAATCATCATCGCATTATTATCCAAGAACGTTATCTAAACTCAGACGATGTCAAAAATTTGGTTTCAGCATTACAGCATTGAGGAAATAAACGTATTTTTCAACAAATACTTATCAGGTCTGCTGGAGATTCAAGCAACAGAAATAAATGACAACTCCATCACGGCGACCATGCCGGTAACGGATAAAGTCAAACAGCCACATGGTATTTTACATGGCGGTGCTTCTGTCGTTCTGGCGGAGTCCTTGGGAAGTATCGCATCCAACCTCGTGGTTGATCCAGAAAAATACCGCGGAGTTGGACTTGAAGTAAATGCCAATCACATACGCCCGGTCAGCAGTGGAGTAATTACAGCAAAATGTAGTCCCCTACACATTGGTCGATCCACACATATTTGGGAAATAAAAATGTACGATCGCTTCAACAAATTAAATTGTATCTCAAGACTTACAGTAGCTATCGTTCCAAAATAACGATAACTATACCACTCTTGCTAACTCGATTTATCACCACGTTCCAATTACAATTCGACAATATTTATAAGCAAAGGAGGATAAATTTCACAATTTATCCTCCTTTTTTTTGTCAATTAATTATCAAAATCCCCTAAAAATATGCCTTTATTTATTTCCAATATTCAAGAAATTTAAGTAGTCTTGTAGGATGGATACTTTAAAAATCAGTAATTATGAAGCGCAATCGTTTGTTCATTCCTTATTCCTACTGATTTACCAATCCTCGAACGATAACTTAACTAAATATAATAAAACAAAACATGACCACTAATCCTAACGTTGGTAAAACAGCTTTTCGCCCTATGGCCATCTGCTGTGGTTTATTTTTTATCCTCGGTTTTATTACCTGGGCAAACGGAACCTTAATTCCATTCTTAAAAATCGCTTGTAACCTCGAAACAGATTTGCAAGCTTTCTTCGTAACCTTTGCTTCCTATATTGCTTATTTTTTCCTAGCACTTCCAAGCTCAGTCATCATTAAAAAAATTGGTTTCCAAAATGGTTTAGTTGTCAGTCTTATTATATTAGGTTTAGGATCTTTGATCTTTATTCCTGCGGCAGATAATAGAAGCTACGGCCTATTTTTAACGGGAATCTTCATCCAAGGTTCAGGAATGGCATTATTACAAACAGCCGTTAACCCTTACTTAAGTATTATTGGTCCCATTGATAGCGCTGCGCAACGTATTTCAATAGCTGGATTTTTCAATAAATCGGCTGGTATCATTGTACCTATCCTTTTTGGAACACTCTTTTTAAAAGATGCTCAAAAGGTAACAGCAAAATTAGAAGCAACAACGGATCTTGTCCAAAAGAATGCGATCTTAGATGATCTTCTTCAACGCGTACACACTCCCTATATCTCGCTTGCAATTATATTCGTTGCCTTCGCAATATTCTTAAAGTTCACACACCTGCCTGAGGTCGATGTGGATGCAGAAGAAGAAACCAGCGCAGAAAGCGGAACTGTGGCAGCAAAGAAAACATCGATATTTCAATATCCACATTTGTTCTTGGGGGCTTTGGCAATTTTCTTCTGTGTGGCCGTCGAAGTTATGGCCGGAGACATCATTGGCGTCTATGCACGTGAACTGAAAGTTGATCCTTTCTTTACAACCTATGCAACAGCATTTACACTCGCTTGTATGTTGATCGGTTATATTATTGGTATCATTTCTATTCCAAGATTTGTATCACAACAAATGGCCCTACGCATTTGCACCATCATTGGCATCACGTTCACCGTTATTTCTGTTTTCACAACCGGCACAACATCATTTATATTCGTAGCCTTGTTAGGCATCGCTAACTCCCTCATGTGGCCAGCGATCTTCCCGCTAGGAATTAAAGGTCTGGGAAAATTCACAAAAACAGGATCAGCAATCATGATTATGGGGATTGCTGGTGGAGCGATATGGCCTTTGATCTACGGGCTTTTGAAAGATCATTTGCATATTGATTTTCAACATGCATTCCTATATGCAATGGTTCCGGGCTATCTATACATTATGTATTTCTCAATAGCAGGTCATAAAGTTGGAAAAACGAATTAATATAAATCCATCTTATATTTTAAGAAAAAAAGGCATCTAAAAATAGATGCCTTTTTTTCTTAAAATTCTTCCTATTTTTAGGAGATAGATGCTGTAAGAGCCATTAAATATTACAGCCATACTATAATCAGATTTTCTGTTTTTTCAACAGGAGAAATGGAAAGCATGATCAAATGCTTATCAACAGCATATTGAACCACAGGATTAAGCATACAACAGAAAACAAACAATGATACAGATGAAAAAGAATCTTTTTGCAATTGCCATTGCCGCAACAATGATGTTTATGGCCAACGAATCTTTTGCGCAGTTAAAACTACCTGCAGCAAGTAGCTCACAGACAGTTACTCAAGGATTAGGTATTGAAAACGTAACCCTTAATTACAGCAGACCTAGCATGAACGGTCGTAAGATTTTTGGTGATCTTGTTCCTTACAGCGAAGTATGGCGCACAGGTGCAAATACAAATACAACCTTAACCTTTGAAGGTGACGTTGAGTTGAATGGACATAAGCTTTCCGCCGGAACTTATGCGCTTTTCACGATCCCGAACAAATCGGAATGGACCATCATCATCAGTAAAAACACAAAACAGTGGGGCGCCTATACCTATAAACAAACCGAAGATGCCTTACGTTTCAATGTTAAACCGCAGACCTTAGCAAATCCAGTGGAGACTTTTACCATCTCCTTTGACAATGTTACACCTACCGGTGCCGTATTGAATTTAGCTTGGGAAAAAACGTCAGTAAAAGTTGATCTCAAAGTCAATCAACAGGCTAAAATATTAGCTTCCATCGACGAGGCCATGAAGGGCGAGAAAAAACCTTATTTTGCCGCAGCCCAATACTACTTCAGTAATAACTTGGATCTAAATAAAGCGCTAAACTGGTTTGACGAAGCTGCCAAAGCGCAACCTAAAGCTGCCCACGTCCTTTATTGGAAAGCAAAAGCACAATTAAAAGCTGGAGATAAAAAAGGTGCAATAGAGACTGCAACAAAAGGTCTTGAAGTTGCCACAGCAGATAAAAATGGTGAATACATCAAATTAAATACGCAAGTTATCAACGCTGCAAAGAAATAGGTATTTATAACTAATAAATTCCCCAGAAGGTTAGATACTTTCTGGGGAATCGTTATTTAAGGCTTATTTTATAACTCGGCTTTTTTTATAGCTCATCTTTTAGCAATTGTTCTAGTTCCTCTGGTGAAACGTTCATATTGACGTTTCCGTCCTTCGCAAAAGATATCTCGCCAGTTTCTTCAGAAACTATCACAGCAATCGCATCCGAGATTTCCGTTACCCCAATAGCAGCACGATGGCGCAGTCCGAACTGCAACGGCAAATCCTCACTATCCGACAATGGTAGCACACAAGATGCGGTCATAATCTTAAAATCAACAATAACGACTGCACCATCATGCAAAGGACTATTTTTATGAAAGATACTTTCAATCAGGCGCTTCGAAATATGGGCATCGATATACTCCCCACTGCTCTGATAATACTCCTCATCAAAATATTTTGAAAAAACCAATAAAGCGCCTGTCCGTGTACGCGACATGCTTCTACAGGCTTCAATAACCGGTTTTAAGTCTTCCGTCAAATCCTTTTGTATAGCTTTCTTATTCCCGATAAACGACCAAAAAACTTTTTTCCTTTTCATGGATATGTTCTTCCCAACGTGCAGTAAGAACCGTCTGATTTCCTGTTGGAAAACGACAATCAGGGCGATGGAGCCTACAGATATAAAACCGCCGAATATCTCGGTCAGCAAGCGCATGTGCATCTGCTTAACGACTATATAAACACCATAAAATAGTGCTACACCAATCAGGATATTAACAGCAATGGTCCCTCTAATCAAACTATAGATATAGTAGATAATAATCGCTACCAATATGATATCAATAACGTCCAATAGGCGAAAGCCGCTAAACAAGCTATAGTCGATTCCATCCATATATGCAAGTTAAAAAAAAATAGATATTATTTGTATTTTTACAACATAACATACAGGAAAATGACCAGACTTTCAGTAAATATCAATAAAATCGCAACGCTCAGAAATTCTAGAGGTGGCAATAACCCAAATCTAGTATCTGCGGCCTTAGCCTGTGAACGTTTTGGAGCACAGGGCATCACTGTTCACCCGAGACCGGATGAAAGACATATTCGATATCAGGATGTCTTTGATTTAAAAGCAGAAATTCAGACCGAACTCAATATTGAAGGAAATTGCCAGGAACAGAAATTTATTGACCTTGTGTTGGCCAATAAACCGGCACAAGTGACCTTGGTACCAGATACCGAAGGACAATTGACGTCCAATCATGGCTGGGATACCATTAAGAACAAAGCCTACCTGCAAGATATGTGCAAATTGTTCAAAGACGCAGGCATACGCGTTTCTATCTTTGTTGATCCGGTTGAAGAAATGGTAGAGACCGCGGCGGAAACAGGAACAGATCGTATTGAGCTTTATACGGAAGGATTTGCCACCGAATATGGCTTTGACCGGGAACTCGCGATAAAACCTTATTTCAAAGCGGCATTAAAGGCACGTGAAGTCGGTTTAGGTCTAAATGCAGGGCATGACTTAGATCTCAACAATCTGCAATATTTCAACCAACATATCCCCGAACTCCTGGAAGTAAGCATAGGCCATGCGCTCATTTCAGATGCACTTTACCTAGGACTAGAAGAAACCGTCAAACGTTATCTGGCTTGTTTGAAATAGCACAACATTTGTAGAACACCGAAACCTATAATCGATAAGCTTTCGGCGATTAAAAAAATTGTAACGTATGTACAGTTTCAGGATTTCGCCAGCGGCAGCAGTTAGAAAAGTGAATGGAAGGTGTTTCTAGCCAATAGAAAAAAACATTCAAAAAAAGGGCTTTCTTAAACGAAAGCCCTTTTTCTTACCTCCAAACCAGAGGCTTTATTGCTCAACTTGCAATTACTAATGAATTCCTTTAAAGATACGGTTCCAGCGAATTTTCGAAAGTCCGGTACCAATTTCGTCCCAGCTCATCCAAGTAAATAAGGCCTTTCCGACAACATGATCTTCGGGAACAAATCCCCAGCCCCTTGAATCCAGAGAATTATGGCGATTATCACCCATCATCCAAAAGTAATCCATTTTAAACGTATAATGGTCTGCTTTCACATCATTGATATAAACCCCATCCGAACGTTTTTCCAACTTGTTATTTTCGTAAACACGGATAGCTCTTTCATAAATGGGCAGAGTCTGTGCATTTAATGCCACCGTCCATCCTTTCTTCGGGATTAAAATCGGTCCAAAATTGTCAAAATTCCATTTGTATTGTGGATCATAAGGATAAGCTCCTTCTTCACCCGAATTTCTTCTGATTTCTTTGACATTCGACCAAGATTTTACAATGGCTAGTTCATCTTTTGTCATGAACAACTGGTAAACACCAGGCTGCTGATCGCCACCGGCTGCTTCAATTCTCAACTCCCGTAACCTATCCATATTCAATGGGGTACCATCCGTTAATACGAGATAATCCAATTGGCTTTCTGGAGGATCAAACCCTGGTTGGTCGTTCACAAAGAGTTTAGCATCTTTCATGAAAATTTTATCGCCAGGCAATCCAACACAGCGTTTAATATAATTCTCCCTTTTATCAATAGGTCTTGCCTGGATTGTAAACTGAGAATTGACGGTCTGCCAACCATAAGCTCTTACAAGATCATAATAACTTGAATTCTGGTTTTCAAGCGCGACAGTGTCACCTGCAGGAAAATTGAAGACAACGACATCATTACGTTCAATCTTTTGAAATCCCGGCAGACGTTTATAGGGTAGTTCAATTAATTCAGAATACGCTTTCCCTCCAGTGATGGGCATCGTATGATGGGCAAAAGGAAAGGCAATCGGCGTGTTGGGAACACGCGGTCCATAATTTAACTTGCTTACAAATAAGAAATCCCCGATCAACAAAGTACGCTCCATTGATCCTGTTGGAATCATATACGCTTCGATCAGGAAGCCACGAATAAGCGATGCCGCTACGGTTGCAAATACAATGGCATCCGCCCACTCGCGTACCATGGATTTCTTATACGGATATTTAATTTTATAATCCTTATACGATTCAAGTGCAATCTCCGCGCGCTTCTCTTCTGTCAGTTCAACACCTTCTTGGCTTGCTGCCTTCAGATTTTTCGCATATAAGCCATTCAAAAAACGTACATTGTTATCCTTTGCCCACATCGGCAGAACGATAAAAGGGACTAAAACTGCAGCAGCATTCTCCCAAAAACGACGTTTTCCGAAACAATGTATAAAATCAAGATAAAGATTATAGAAAACAAAGACATTGACAATTGGAACCAGCAATAAAATCACCCACCATGTAGGTCTTCCGGTCAATTTTGCCTGAATATATTGGCTATAAAACGGTACGATTGCTTCCCAGCCATTTCTGCCAGCTTTAACAAACAATTGCCACAGTCCATATCCCGATATTGCTGTTAAAACCGCAAATATAATTAAGCCCATAAACTACTTATTAGTACTATTTATTAAAATCAAAAATTTCAGTAACTTGATAGAAACCTTTTTTGCCATTCAACCATTCAGCGGCCACCACAGCGCCTAAGGCAAATCCATCGCGGCTATGTGCTGTATGTTTAAATTCGATTTGGTCAACCTCCGAGCTATAAAGCACTGTATGTGTTCCCGGAACCTCCTCAATACGATGACTTTCTATTAAAAGTTCCTGTGGTTTTGGAATAATTTCATCCTGCTCGCCAACAACAGTATTCACCCAGTTGGTTTTCACATCGCTATTATCCAATATCCCTTCTGCAATGGTAATTGCTGTACCACTTGGTGCGTCCAATTTATGAATATGGTGTATCTCTTCGACCTGAACATCATATTGTTTATATGGCTGCAAAGCCTTCGCCAACATTCTATTGATATGGAAGAATACATTTACTCCAATGGAAAAGTTTGATCCATACAAAATGGAACCACCAGCCTCCAGACACTTCGCCTTAACCTCATCCAATTGGTCGTACCAACCCGTTGTTCCGACGACAATAGGTACGCCTGCCTGAAGACAAAGATCCATATTATCCAGTGCTGCAGAAGGCACACTAAAGTCTATTGCGACATCAGCTCCTTTGATATCATCAGCAGTCAGGTTAGGACGATTATGTTCATCGACAACTAAAAAAATTTGATGGCCTCTTTTCAGCGCGTATCTTTCGATGATCTGCCCCATTTTGCCATATCCCAAGAGAATGATGTTCATATATTTAGAAAAAAGTATAGTTTATTTTTAAAATTAAAAAATTTCAATGAAATACCCATGTTTAAAAACCACAAACATCAATCTGAACTAGCAGTGTATTTGCAATATTCACTAAAAGACAAATGAGATAAACCCTGATCAACAATTATTTCCAATCGAGATATCATCTTAGGAATACGGGATTTAATTGAATTTCATGGTCAATTTAAGTCCTACAGTAGGTTTAAATGAATAAGTTCCCGACGCGAGACTCGCATCCATTAAAGTAGGTCCAATTAAGAAAGCAGTCTTTTTGGGTTTATCCTCGCCAATACTCCAACGATACTTGAGCATTGAGTCGATGTAGGCCTCCGCAACATTCAGACCATAAACACCTAAAGTAAGAAGCACCATGAGGTCCCGATTTCGTCGTGCATTATCTTTCGCACGAATAATAGACTGAATAGAAACACCGCTATAATACGGATCGATTGGTCTACCGAGTTCATTGTCTTGCAACACCCCTAAAAGTTCTTTATAATAGCGATTATTAAAATCAAAAACCAGGACGGTTGTTAATAAACCACCGTAGATAGCCGGCACTTTTATCCACCACACACCACCGTTGGTATATTGTCCCCAGCCCGGAAGTACCAAAGAGCGTTTCCAGGCTTGTTTATTTTTTGCTTCAATAGCCAAGCGGGTCGAATCCTTGAACACAACCTTCTCTTTCGCCTTAGCTTCCTCCTTCTCGCGTTTTTTACGTTCTTTCCGAGATTCTTTCTTTACGGTATCCTGTACCGATTTTTGCTTTACGCTATCTATTTTGACCGGTGGTGCTATTTGTTTCTTGGGGATTGTATCCACAGTCTGTCCATGTACCACCGACAGTGCAAACACCGCAAATATCAAGCTTATTAACTTGGCCATATTACCAGTCTAACAATTCAAGAATGCGACTTAAATCATCTTCCGATTCAAAAGGGATCTCAATTGCTCCTTTTCCTTTTGTGCTCTTCAGATTCAATTTGACGCGAGAAGAAAATTTAGAAGCCAGATCATCTTCAATTTTCTGCAGTTGGAAAGACATCGGAGCTTTATCCTTTCCTGCTTTTTTCTTACCGCCTTTTTGTAACTCACGAACCAGTTCCTCCGCTTTGCGAACAGATAGACCTTGATCAATAATCAACTTAAAGATATAAAGCTGCTTATCAACCTCAGGAATATTAATCAAGGCACGAGCATGCCCCATGGTCAATGCCCCATCACGTATTGCCGCCTGAATGACAGGTGGAAGCTTTAATAAACGGAGATAATTTGTAACAGTAGACCGGTTTTTACTAACACGCTCCCCCAATTCTTCCTGTTTTAAATTACACTCCTCAATCATGCGCTGAAAACTCAGGGCAACTTCAATCGCATTGAGGTTCTCCCGTTGGATATTCTCAATCAAGGCCATTTCCAGCATCTGCTGATCATTGGCTGTACGGATATACGCTGGAATTTCGGTGATACCAGCCAAGCGCGAAGCACGGAGACGCCGCTCCCCGGAAATTAGCTGATAATTGCCATCCGAAATTTTACGTACTGTAATCGGCTGAATTAAACCTTGTAAACTAATCGATTCCGATAACTCCTGTAAAGCAACCGGATCAAATTCGGTACGCGGCTGAAAAGGATTGACAGCTATTTCCTCTACACGAACATGGCTAATACTACCATTCTCTTTTGTTGTTTTTACAGCAGTTGGGGTAACTAGAGGAGCCTCTTCCACTTGCTGATTACTTTTAGCAGGAACTTCTACACTATCGTTTAATAGCGCACCTAAACCTCTTCCCAGCCCTGTTTTACGCTGATGTGCTGCCATATTATGCGGTTACTGTTTTATTCATTTCATTAAGATGCCCGTTTTTCTGTAAAATCTCACGGGCCAAATTTAAATAGTTGATAGCCCCTTTACAGGAAGCATCATGCATGATTACAGAAATTCCAAAGCTTGGAGCTTCGCTCAAACGGGTATTCCGCTGAATAATTGTATCAAAAACTAAATCTGTAAAATGTGTTTTCACTTCTTCGACCACCTGATTTGATAGCCTCAAACGAACATCATACATCGTCAACAAAATTCCTTCGATCTCCAGACTTGTATTTAAACGGTTTTGAACTATTTTAATTGTGTTCAATAACTTTCCAAGTCCTTCTAAAGCGAAGTATTCACACTGTACCGGAATGATAACGGAGTCCGAAGCAGACAATGCATTGATTGTAATTAAGCCTAAGGAAGGCGAACAGTCGATGATAATAAAATCATAATCCTGTTTAACCTGGTCCAAGATTTTTTTCATCTTGTACTCCCTTTCGTGCATATTGATCATCTCAATTTCTGCCCCAACCAAATCGATATGAGCCGGCAACAGATCCAAATTTGGTGTTTCTGTTGATTGGATAGCCTCACGAGGATCCAGATCATTCACCAAGCACTCATATACACTTGCACTGATTGTACGAGGGTCAAAGCCAATCCCAGAAGTAGAGTTTGCTTGAGGATCCGCATCGACCAACAATGTTTTATATTCTAAAACCGCCAAACTAGCCGCCAAATTAATTGACGTTGTGGTTTTTCCGACCCCACCCTTTTGATTTGCGATTGCAATTACTTTTCCCATCTTGAATGAAAACCTTTCTTAATTAAAATGTCATTTTATTCCACATTTCACTTTTTTGAAGATCAATTTGCCAAATTTTTTATCTGCAATTCAAATTAGCAAAACAAATTCAGCATATTTTGTACTTTTGATTGATCGAAAGCACATATCCTCAGGATGCTAAGATACAAAAAATCAAGATATGTATCCACTTTGAAACTGCGCTTTTTATAAGTATCAACAACACAATGATTTTAATAATATCCGGAACAAACCGCCCCAATAGTAAGACGTTAAAAATAGCAAAGTGCTACCAGCAATTACTTGACCGTAAGTCAATTGAAAGTGACATCTTTTCCTTAGAAGATCTACCAGCAAACATTTTAGAAACAGATCTTTATGGCAAAAGAAGTCCAGCATTTGAACCTATCCAAGAAAAGGTCAGCAAAGCTGAGCTGTTTATCTTCATCGCCCCAGAATACAATGGAAGTATCCCAGGAGCGCTCAAGCTTTTTATCGATTGCTGCACTTTTCCGATCAGCTTCTATCACAAAAAAGTTGCATTGGTCGGACTATCTTCAGGACGCTATGGCAATCTTCGTGGCATCGATCATCTGACTGGCATATGCCACTACTTAAGAATGCATGTCCTCCCCCTCAAGATCTTTCTACCCAGTGTTCAGAATGAATTGAACGATGAGGGAGAGTTATTCAAAGAGGACACGCTCCAATTCATCAACGAACAGATTGATGAGATTATCCGGTTTTAAATACACAAGTTTTAGTAGCCACAATAGCGAACTCACCCTAAAACTAATGCTGCCCGCGAACAGTGAAACAAGGATTCCATAGCGTGAAATAAGAATAAGAAAACAATGGCTATCGCAAAACCCCGATACAAAAGAAGCCTCCGGAAAACACCGGAGGCTTCTTTAATGTTATACGTTAATCTAATTCTTCAGACAAGTAATGCCCGGTCTAATAGCCGAAAATCTCTTTAAGATCCAGCTTTTTGACCTCGCCCAGTTTTGCAAGATCTTCTGGCTTAAGATTTTCTTCCTTCGCCACAATACAGTAAACGTACGGCTTTTGACTCATTTCCTTCTTGTGAAAAGTATTTAGATCGCCATAAGTTAACTTTGGCGCTTGCTCATAAACAACTTTACGAATATCAGTTGCATTTCCCAAACGTTGCGCCGCTAGATAACTACCTAAAATAGAAGCATTCAACACACGCTCACTGGCAATTGATTTTTCCAGACTTACTTTCGCAATATCCAGTCCCTTAGCACTTTCAGGCAACACATCCAGCAACTCATTCATGCCTTTAATCGCATCATTAAATTTATCAGCCTGCGTCCCAACATAAGCTCCAACCGTATAGTGATTTTCCTTTTTATAAGGCTGTCCGTAATACGCATAAGTTGAATAAGCCAATGCTTTTGATTCACGGATAGTCTGGAAGACAATACTTCCCATTCCGCCACCAAAGTAATTATTAAACAATGAAACAGTCGGGGTCAGGGCACTGTTGTATATTCCTGAACTTCTATACCAAAACACTTCAGCCTGCTTCATATCGAAATTGGCAAAAAGAACCTGATTTTTGCTTGTTGGCAATTCGGCAAACACGACCGCCTTTTTTGCCTGAACATACTCTCCGGCACCTTGTTTCAAAGGCTTCGCTTTCGCCACAAATTCTTGAGCTGTCAACGGGCCAAAATAAAGCATCGTATGTTTCATATTAGCCAGATCGTGCAATGCCTTCACCAAATCCTCCGCTTTTAACGCATCCAATTCCGCATCTGTAAACACATTATTGAATGGATTTTTAGCGCCGTATTTAGCATAAGACTTTAGGCCTTCCATGATCGCTCCCTTGTTTTCTTTCGCATTTGCCCTCGCTTTTTTAAGGCGGGCAATATACATTTTGAAAGCCTCCTGATCAGCAACACAATTACGCAACAGATCTTGAATCAAGTTCAACGTAGCCGTAAAGTTTGAATTTAACCCCGAAATCGACACCATGGTTTCCTCATTCCCTGCAGACACCGAAAAATCAGAAGCCAATTGATAAAAATCTTTACTGAATTGCTCACTGGACTTATCTTTTGTACCCAAAAATTCGAGATAACCCGCAGCCAATGAAAGTAATTTATTGCTCCATTTTCCACCATCAAAACGATAAGATAGCGAAAACAGTTCATTATCTGCGTTCTTTACAGCTAGCACAGGTAAACCGTTTGCAGTAGCTTTCTGTATATCTTTGTTATAATCGACCCATACCGGTTGGATTTTATCCTCTGGCATTGCTTCCACCCGCTTCAAAAACTCCGACTGGTCGTCACGATTGACCGTTACAGGAGTAATTTCAGGTTTAACAACTTTAACAACATTGTTATCAACGCCCTTACGCTTATAAACAACAACATAATTATTGTCATTCAGGTATTTGTTCGCAAAATCCACCACATCTTGCTTGGTGATTTTATTCAATTCATCCGAATAGCCCACAACAGACGCCCAATCCTGACCCGAAGTAAAGGCATCCATCAATGATTCAGCTCGGTCACCATAACTTTCGTTCTGTTTGATTTCGTCTTTCTTCGCATTGTTGACGATGGCTGTTATCAAATCATCCGAGAATTCACCTTTTCTCAATTTCGCCAATTCTTGCAACAGCAGCTGTTGCACCTCTTCCAAGCTTTGTCCCTGACCAGGATTACCCTGCAACAGGAGCAAAGAATAGTCTTTTAACACATAAGGGAAAGCGCCAGCACCTAATAATTTTTGATTCTTCACCAAATCCAGATCAATCAGACCAGCAGAACCATTCGTCAAGATCTGACTCATCAGATTAAGCATACGGGCATCCTTTGTCGCAGCGCCAGGAAAACGGAACCCCATTAACATAAATTCAGCATCCGGACCTTTAACCTCGCGGACAACAGGAGTTAAAATTGGTTTCTCCGCATCAAAAGTATAGGCTGGAATCTCTTTCGCCTGCATAAAAGCAAAGGCCTTATCCACCTTTTTGACCACCTCGGTAGGATCAAAATCGCCCGACATTATCACCCCCATATTATTAGGGACATAATAGGTATGAAAATATTCACGAATCGCTTTCAAAGACGGATTTTTAAGATGCTCAACTGTACCGATTGTCGTCTGCTTTCCGTAATTATTATTGGGAAATGCTGCTGAGAACATCGATTCTACAGCTTTACGATTATCTTTATCCAAGCTGATATTTTTCTCTTCATACACAGCTTCCAGTTCGGTATGGAAAAGGCGCAATACCGGATATCTAAACCGTTCTGCCTGCACAGCAAGATACTTGTCCATTACATTGCTGGGAATTTGCTCCTGATAAACAGTCTGCTCAAATGAAGTAAAAGCATTGGTACCTTCCGCTCCCATTGACGCCATCAATTTATCATACTCATTTGCGATAGCATATTTCGCAGCCTCGCCAGATACCTTATCGATTTCCTTATAGATTGCTTTTCGTTCGGTTTCGTCTGTTGTACCATTATATTTTTCGTAGAGCGCATCAATCTGATCCAACAAAGGTTTTTCCTTTGCCCAATCTTTGGATCCAAATTTATCCGTTCCTTTGAATAGCATATGCTCCAGGTAATGAGCCAAACCGGTATGATCTTTCGGATCTGTTTTACTCCCCGCTTTTGTTGCAATATAAGTTTGAATACGCGGTTCTTTTTTTGTCGGGCTCAAAATCACGGTTAAGCCATTTTTTAGCTTGTAAAACCGCGAATGGGTAGGGTCATTGGTCACGTACTTGTAGGTGTATCCGCCTTCAGTTGCTTCTTTCCAATCAAATTTAGTGTTTTGGGCAAACAAAGCCCCCCCTGCTGTTGTTAGTACAAACGTAACAGCAGTAATTTTAAATAGGTTTTTAATCATATTTCCTTTTTCTTTTCAGCTCAAACTTAGATAAATTGCTTTTCAAATGCAATACAATTAAGACATAAACAACATTTATTTACCCATTTGACATCCTGATGGTTAAGCCGCCCTATTTTACCTGCCACTCAGTTACAAGACACAGCTGAAAAACGGCATTTTTTGCAACTTGATTTCCCTACTGTTTAAATACTATTGTTACAATGATATATCATTCTTATTTTTGCAAAAATTTTAAAAAACGCTAACGTTTTATTTCATGATATCAAGAATACTTGCTTTTGTGGCCCTGGCACTGCTCTCCTTTCGTGCCACTGCACAGGTCACACCCCGTATAGAAAATCCAAAAGACACTTTACAGAGCCGTACCCCTGCTAAAACAAGACTTATATTTCAACTTGAACATGAAAGTGGCGGCGAGCTCAAATTCAATGAGCGTTCCAAAGAAACGCTCGCTGACTCTTATTATAGTGGACTAAATTTTAGAGTTGGTTTTCAAACACAGTTTCAAGACTCACTAAAGAGCATTTATAACGAGATATTCAATTACCCGATATACGGTATCGGAATCTATAGTAGTACGTTTGGCCAGGAGCATCTCGGACGCCCTTTCGCTGCCTATGGCTTTGTTGCTATCCCTATAAGACCAAAAGTAAATTCAAGATGGAATTTCAACTATCGTATTGCACTCGGTCTTTCTGGCAGATTCAACCCCTATAACGAGGAAGAGAATCCATTCAATCTACTTATTGGCAGCAAAAACAATGTATTTATTGATTTTGGACTTCAGGCTAACTATCGACTAAATAAACACTTTCAAATAGGAGCCGGGGCGGCCTTTCATCACTTCAGCAATGGAGCCCTGGCATTACCGAACACTGGGATAAACCTGGTCCCATTGAGCCTGTCTGTCTCGTACACACCAACAAATAAGCCGTTTGATTTTAGAAAAACCAGTATCCCAAAGATGGAGAAAACAGAAGAGCTCCATTTCAATTATGCCTTTGGCTTTAAACAGATCGATCGCGAACACGACGGCCAATATTTTAAATCCATGTTAGGTGCATACTACAGCAAGCATTTGGGCTATAAATGGCGGCTTGGCGCTGGGTTTGATGCATTTTATTCGGCAAGTGGAAACGACACCAAGGTCGCAGGCGACAAAGCCGGAAAATTCTCCGCCCTATTTTCTTACGGTCCGGCATTCTATATTGACCATGTGCTAAATTCACGCCTATATATCAACGGAAATATTGGGGCCTATCTTCATCGCAACGAATTCAATGGCGAAAGCATGCCTGTGTATTTAAGAGCAGGTGTGCGTTATAAAGTCTACAAAGATTTCTTTGCTGGAGTGTCTATTAAAGCCCACGGCGGTAAAGCCGACTTTATTGAATGGACGACAGGTTACGGCATTAAGCTAGGAAAGAAACGAAAATAAGAAGAAAAAAAAGCGAGCAACTCCCGAGACAGATTGAATACCGAGTGGGGGCTTTCAAATTACAGAGCCTTAAGCCCATAAAAAAAGCGTTCATGAAGAACGCTTTTTTTATCGTGGGGATTACTGGGTTCGAACCAGTGACCCCTACCTTGTCGAGGTAGTGCTCTAAACCAGCTGAGCTAAACCCCCTAACGAAAAAAAAGCACCATTTGATGATGCTTTTGTGGAGGCTACAGGATTCGAACCTGTGACCCTCTGCTTGTAAGGCAGATGCTCTGAACCAGCTGAGCTAAGCCTCCGTTTTGGATTGGTGGAGAATACTGGATTCGAACCAGTGACCCTCTGCTTGTAAGGCAGATGCTCTGAACCAGCTGAGCTAATTCTCCGACTTTGTATGGTGGAGGCTACAGGATTCGAACCTGTGACCCTCTGCTTGTAAGGCAGATGCTCTGAACCAGCTGAGCTAAGCCTCCATACTTTTTTAAAGAACGCCGTTCCCTAATTGCGTGTGCAAATATAGCTTAAAAATTTTATTCTCAAAATTATTTTATAAGATTTTATGCCTTTAATATCACAACAAGCTAAGAAACACCTACATAATTTTTAATCATAAAACTTCCAGGAAATACCAAATCTAAAATTGGCGGTATTCATCGGATACCGTCTTACGGTGTAGTAGCCGTGCGGGTAGAAGTTCTGGTTTAAAAAATTATAACTCAAAAACATGTTTACCCGTTGTATGTTTGCTGTAATCCACAAATCCATAACTGGATAAGTCGAAAACTCGATCTGTTTGTATGCGTTGTAAAATTGTCCCGTACCGACCGAATAATTCGGGTTTGCATAGGGCGTATTAAATTTAGCATCCAGACCGATACTATAATCAATAACTTTATAAAAGAGATTACTGTAATACAAACTATGCCAAGTATACAATTCAGGAACCGCCAGCACATCCTGTTGATCTGTCTTTTGATAAACGATAAGATTATCAAAGGTAAAATGGTTTAATTTAAACTTTTGCCCGACAGTCACTTTCAATAAATTAGCCTTATCCAATTGCGCTGGAACAATCCATTTGTCATTTTTAGGATCGTCCTGTGGATTGGGCCGCTCTTCGAAATAGGTATAATTATTCATCAAAAAATACTCAACCTTACCATGGAAACCAAGCATCGGATTGGCATATTGGAACCCTAGATTCTGAATTTTCGTCTTTTTAAGATCCAGATCATTCCACTTTCCATACGTATAATTTAGATTCTCGAAAACCATCTCAGGTGACTTATTCTGCGAATAAGCAGATAACGTCACCTTTCCAATTTTATCGCCCATAGCGATATCTGCTTTAGCATCATACAAGAAATCCCCAAAGTTATGACCAAATACAATCTGATTCGCTCTTAAACTAAAATCAAGACGATCTGAAAACTTATAGCCCAATTCACCTTTCACGATCCCATTTTGATAAAAACGATCAAAGGTCGTGCTATCCGGCAATTTTTTGAGTGGCTGCGGATAGGCAGTAGGGTTATTATAATAGCGATTTGAATCCAGTTGATTTTGCTCCACCCAGTTCATGTCATGTTGGAAAGCCAAGTTTAACTTAGCCTCATTCTTAAAGACCGACTTCCCCCGAAGGAAAAAGTTGTATTCAAATTCATTGGAAACATTCGTGATCAGCGTCTTATCATTATTCAATGCCAAGGCTTTATTGTTGTAAGGTAACACTGCATTCTTATCTTCAATGTTCTTGAAGAAATTATAGGTCTGTCTTCGAATACGCGTGTTATGTGCCATACTATTCGTTGGACGGATCTCCATGGTTGGCTTACCCTTATCAATTGTATCCAACCGTCCCAGATAGAGCGACTGTCTTAGGAACAATGAATTATCCCACCATTTAGATCGTGGAATGACATTCTTATCAGGATCGTAGAATTTAGGAATGAACCGATCTGGCGCCTGCCTCTTCCCTGGCGCAAATGGAAGATCTTCTGTGATAGAACCATTCTCCATCGCCTCCAAGCGGTTAAATACCGCATTGATCAACAGGTTGTAACGATTATTTTTCGATTCATACCAGGAGGCTACTGAAGCTTTTAAATCGGAGTAATTCTGATTGAGGTAGAAGCCATCCGTTTTAGTCGAATGAAAATCCACATTCATATTCCACTGGGAATTGATATTTTGTGCTACCCGGGCCCTGAAGACCTGATCATTAAAAAAGAATCCTACCGCAGACAATTCGGAATACCTCGCCCGTGCCCTAAAATATTGGACCGAATCGGGGTTCAATAAGTAACGTTCCAAAGCGGTAAAACCAGACTGAAAACCAATGGTCTTTTTAGGCTGAAACAACAGATCCCGCGTGGCAAGCCCATAGGAACCAAGGTTCACACTGGGGTTCCAGGGCAAATTCTGTGGATTATAATACTGATAGTTATGATGTGATGTATCAATCTGCCGCGTATAAGTAGCTTTTTTTAACATATCCAAGGTCGCATATCGGATATATTTCGCAGACAGGATGACGGAATCCTTCTTTCCATCCTCCTTGGCTCTAGCCGAATCCAATGCACTGCTCCAATCCTCTTTGCTCTGCGCAATGACATCCACGGAATAAATAAATAAAACACACCATGCGGCAAGTATGCGTACGATCAACTTCATCTAAAATAATATAAAAACAAAAAAAGCTAAATTCACCTGAATGAACCGATTACCCTTCACCCCCCACAAATTCAACAACCTTCTCCTTCAACGATGCGACATGAAGATGCAATTTATTGCAAAGCTATTAATTCTTTCAAAATTAATGTCATTTTAGGTTCTGCTTTCTCTGCAACAGTGACAATTTCCTGCAAAGACACAGGTTTAAGTTGCTCATGAAAGCCCTCATCCGTAACAACAGAAATGGCAAATACAGGAAGAGCCATATGATTGGCGACAATAACTTCAGGAACAGTACTCATACCGACCACATCGCCACCGATCAAACGCATATAACGATATTCTGCTTTTGTTTCCAAATTCGGACCTGCGGAGGAAACATAAACAACTTTTCGTGCAGCAATAGCATGTCTGGCCGCAATAGCAAGAGCCTGTTCAATCATCTTTCGGTTATAAGGCTCGCTCATATCCGGAAATCGTGGCCCAAACTCAGCCAGGTTTTGTCCGCGAAGCGGATTGTCAGGCAACAAATTGATATGATCTTCGATAATTCCTAGGTCGCCTTTTTTCACCTCGGGATTCAAGGATCCCGCAGCGTTGGAAACAAACAATTTCTGTACCCCCAGAACCTTCATGATCCGGATCGGAAATGTAATCTGCTGCATATCGTAGCCTTCATAATAATGAAGCCTTCCCTGCATAGCGACCACATTGCGTCCACTCAGCTTTCCAAAAATAAGTTTGCCAGAATGAAATTCAACAGTTGAAATAGGGAAATTAGGTATATTGGAATACATCAGCTGATACTCGACCTCAATTTCATCAACCAACTTACCTAAACCAGTACCTAGGATGATACCGAATTCTGGAGCAAAATCTCCAATTTTTCTACGGATAAATTCCGTAGTCTCATTTATGCTATGATACATACGTACAGAAAAACTAAGTATATCAAACTTAACTTAATTTTTCTGTACGTACAAATCAAAATCAATACTTGTATTTACATCTTCTCACCAATGGAGAAACTTTTTATAACTAAAATACATTAATTGTGGGACAATGCTTTTTCACTTGCTTTACCCGGCGAACTGATCAAAAGCATTACAAACGTGATAAAACCGTTAATGATGATCAAATCCAACCCGATAACATAGGGTGTGTACACCTCAATAACATAGGTTTTAAGCAAGAATAATACGGTGGGCGAAAGTACACAGATATAAGGCACAGCATTATCCCGCACGGCATATTTTGTGAATATCCCAAAAACGAATAAACCCAGTAAAGGTCCGTACGTATAACTCGCTGCCGTAAAGATTGCATTGACGACCGAATCATCATTGATCAGCTTAAAGACCAGAATAACCAACAACATCACAATGGAAAAGCCAAAATGCACATAGTTACGCTGTTTGATCAAAGCTGGATCGTTGGGGTTTTCTTTTTTATTGAAGTTTAAAAAGTCTACGCAGAAAGATGTCGTCAGGGCAGTCAGCGCACTATCTGTCGTTGCAAAAGTAGCCGCCGTAAGTCCCATCATAAAGATGATTGCAGGGACAATCGCCAAGTGGTTTAATGCAATTTCTGGATACAAATAGTCTCGTGTTGCCAGTTGAGTGACATCAATCCCGTTTTTAGCCGCATAGATATACAGCAAAGCACCAACAGCTAAAAAGAAAATATTAATAACCACAAATACACTTGTAAACGTAATCATATTCTTTTGTGCCTCTTTAATGGTCCCCATCGATAAGTTCTTTTGCATCAGATCCTGATCAAGCCCCGTCATGGCAATGGTTACAAAGATCCCTCCCAAGAATTGTTTCCAAAAATTTGCTTTACTGCCGACAAAATCATCCCAGAAAAAGATCTTAGAGTAACTACTTTCTTTCACAGCCTCGAAAGTATCCACAATACCAAAATCTAATCCTTTTGCCATAAAATAAATGGAAAGAATGACTGCAGTCACTAAAAAGGTAGTCTGTAGGGTATCTGTCACAATGATCGTCTTTAAACCGCCCTTATTCGTATACATCCAGATCAATACCAAACATATAACGACCGTAATCGCGAAAGGCACATTCCAGGCATCAAAAATAAAATGCTGCAATACGATTGCCACCAAATAAAGACGAAATGCCGAACCGATCGTACGGGAAACCAAAAAAATAGCAGCACCTGTTTTGTACGTGGTGTGCCCAAAACGTTCTTCCAAATAGGTATAGATGGAAGTCAAGTTCATTCTATAATAGAGCGGAAGCAATACATAGGCAATAATGACAAAACCAACGGCATTCCCAAGAACAAATTGAAAATAGCTAAATTCAGACGCACCTACTGCGCCGGGAACCGAAATAAAAGTTACGCCGGAGAGCGCGGTACCGATCATCCCAAAGGCGACCATATACCATTTAGAGTTCCGGTTTGCGACAAAAAAAGTAGAGTTATCGGAAGCCCCCTTCGAGGTGAAGTGAGCTACAGCAAGCAGAACTGCAAAATAGATTATTATAAAAGATAATAATATTACTGGTGACATAGTTTGTTTTTAAAATAGGTGATTTTTAGTAGGTTATACTCAATGGGTAGCCTGATAAGCTTCAATTGCCTGTCTCACATTGCCAAATTGTTCAAGTAAAGCCGCAGCCTCTCCCTCAGGCGCCCCCGTTTGATCCATAATGATACGTACACCACGGCCGACCAACTTATGGTTTGACAACTGCATATCGACCATCTTATTCCCTTTTACCCTACCCAATTGGATCATCACTGCAGTACTGAACATATTTAACACAAGTTTCTGAGCGGTACCTGACTTCATCCGCGTAGACCCGGTAACGAATTCCGGCCCAACAATAACTTCAACCGGATACTGCGCTACTTCAGCAATCGGAGAACCGCCATTACAGACAATACATCCCGTAACAAGCCCCTTCTCATTTGCGGTTTTCAATCCGCCAATAACATAAGGTGTGGTTCCAGAGGCCGCAATACCGATAACAACATCGTTTTCATCAATATCATAGGCTTCCATATCTTTCCAGGCTTGCTCCAGATCATCTTCTGCAAATTCAACTGCTTTTCGAATTGCAGTATCACCACCAGCAATCAACCCAATGATCCATTCAAATGGCACACCGTAAGTCGGAGGTAATTCTGACGCATCCAACACGCCCAAACGACCACTTGTACCAGCGCCGATATAAAAAGTTCGACCACCAGCCTTCATTTTCTCCACAGTCACTTTGACCAATGCTTCAATCTGAGGGATAGCCTGCTCTACAGCAAGTGGCACAGATTTATCCTCATTATTGATATTTGTCAATAACTCATGCACAGACATCTTGTCCAAATCCTGATAATTCGAATCTTTCTCCGTTGTATTTACCATTATTAGTATATATTGTATTTCTTTATTTCAATAAATCGGGTACATCCACAAGTTGATACCCTTTTCCCTTTAATATGCTAATGATATCATCCAAATGATGATACAGTTTATCTTTCCGCCGATCATCGGTTCCCATATGAATCAATATCAGAAATCCATTGAGCCCATACCGAGCTTCGTAAGACCAGAGATTGTCGAGAATCGCTGTCGACGATAAATAACTAGTCCCCATTTCAGGATAGGTATAATCAGCCGCAGTCCGTATTCCCGGTGTATAATTAACCGAATGTAGACCTACTGCTTTTGCCCAATCGACCGTTTCACTATTATACCACTCGTACGAAGGAATATAATAGGACAAATTCCCGATGTCAATACCCCCGCTTTCCAATGCTTTCAGATTTGCCTTTAGATCCGCGACAAAAGAGTCACGTTTCACCAAAAGCAGGTCCCTACTCCCCCAGTCACTCACCAGAAGATGTTTATCTGAATGCCCCGAAATCCAATGACCATCGTTTATCATCTGATGGACATAGGATTTAAAATCCGGTGTTCTGAGATAATCACCTGTCAGGAAAAAAGAACCTTTAACGCCGTTACGTTTTAGACTTGCCAACACCTCTCCTGTACCTTCAGATAAATCATGACCTGTAAACATCAAAGCTACCTGCCGTTTTGTCGAGTCGCCCCGGACAATAGCCCCAAAAACATCCCGTGTTACTTTTTTCCGGCCGGCTCCTCCAAGGCCTTACCTTCTTTTGAAGCCAGCAGATAAATCAACGAAGCGGTACCATCCATTGTCGGCTCATTGGTACTATAATCTCCATAGTCGTCATGATAGACCGCCAAATCACTTTGAAACTCCGCATAGCTATCTGGATTATTCAACTTGATACCGATCAGATTGCGGTACGTAGATGCCATAATGGGCCCATCAACCAAACCGCCATCGATCGGATGTTTACCCAGAAAGGTAAAAGCCGAATGCGGATCAACAGGTGTATCGCCCCACGACGGAAGACCATATACCATACTCGTGCCCCAAGGGTTCGTTCCAAACAACCAGTCAAAATTAGCCTGAGCAAGCTCATCGAAATGCGCATCTCCCGTCAATTCTTTGTACCAGAGACATTGAATCGCGAAGGATACCGTTAAGTTGTTGCTACACCAAATAAAGGGAACTCCACGAAAAAATGCATTTTTTTCGGCTCTCCGATTGACTTCCTCAATCCCCTGTTTATAATAAGAAACAATCTCCTCGCGATCTTGTCCTTTTAATCCTTTTGCCAATTCATAATGCCCAAGATTAATAAAAGGGTACCACTGATAATGTGCAGCAGTATCGCTTATCATCCAAGGTGTAATCTTTTCCTGTCGGGCATAGCGCAAGGCTTCTCGTGCAAATTTTCCTTTTTTTGTCGTGGAGAACCCCATTGCCGCAGCCAACTGCATGTCGTCTACCCAATTATCTTCGGCATAAATATAGGGCGATTTCACAGAAACCGTCTGTGTCACGCCTGGTTTTATATTGGCATAAGCATAGGCCGTTTCCGATTTTTTCGAAAGCAGCTTTGCATACGTCCGATCTTCCTTGTCAAACAACATCGCTCCCAAGCGAAAAGCACTGCTAAATTTACCAGCAGTAGAGCTAGTGCCCGTCGTATTATTCATAAACTTACCACGCTGTTGTGGTTCGCCATCGATAAAATACACCGGTCTTTCAAATCCACGACCATAATAGGGATCTTCCTTTGGCATCCGCATGCTTGCATGGTCCCGGTCATCACCAATCTGATTGTACATCTGATTGGCTTTAGGATGCATTTTCAACAACCAATCCAGGCCCCATTTTGCTTCATCCAGTACATCGGCACGACCGTTTTTTCCATCAAGACCATTTGCTTGCTTTAGATCACCAAATACCTTTGGAAAATCGCGGTAAGCCGCTAACAGATGAAATGTTGCATTTGCCGACGTAGTCGCATATTGCAAATAATCAGAAGCATCATGCCAACCTCCGCCAGCATCGATGCGGGAGCTATCGGGAATACCAACCTTTCCTGCATAAAGCGCAAATCCATCGTGTGTGTGGCAGCTATCTTTCAGAAAAGGGTTGAACAATGTCCGTTGTTGCCGCATATAACGCAGTACAAAATCGGCCGCTCCCTTATAAACGTCCCGAGCAATTCGGAATGTTGGAGACTTCACATCTCCAGCCTGAACAAAAAAACGTCCTGTATCCTGCATAGAAGAGAAATCCAAACGAAAGCTCTGAACAAAAGGACCATAAGCCCCATAATCTTTTCCCACAGGATGCACATACACTGTTTTACCCGTTTGTGCGTTTTTAATTTCAAAAGAACGAAGCTGCCTGATTGATTTCCCGCCCCATACCGCGACCTTCTTGCCCGCCGGAGTATAGCCCAATTGGTTTATTCTAATCCAAGCATTTTGCTGTGCTTTCGCAAAGTTACAAACAAAACATGCAAAAACAAGCAAAAAAGCTTGACGTAAATTTAAGAAGTTTAGACATTTTTTTATCATATCAAGGCATTTATTTTCAAAAAGATCAATTCAATCGATTGCTTAAAACTCTAATGAAACTATTTTGCCATCCATCGTACTCGCTATCACCTTGTTTCGGCCGTTTAGCGCAACAGGATTAACCATTCCATTGGATATTTTATATTGCCATACTACCGCGCCTGTTTTTGCGTCAACCCCGGATAGCAAACCCGAATGACTCGGCACAAATACCAATTTGCCATTGGATATAATTGCAGAAGGCGTCAATTCATAAGGCAATTTAAGCTTGGACTTCCAGGCAACATCCATACGATCAGCAGCAACTGAAATACCCAAAAGGTCCCCATCCATCGTCTTCACATAAACCAATTTATGATCTGCCGCCAGTCCTATAGACTCGCGCACCCGAATGGTATCTTTCTTTTCCCGCCAAATGACCGCCCCCGTTTTCGCATCCAGTGCTGTCATAAAACGATCCGGTGCAACTACAAAAACACGATTATTTACGCCCACTGGATTACATGCCGCCGCTGAAAACATCCGATTAGCCTGTCCGTTATTCCATTCCCAGGACAGCTTACCTGTATTGACATTCAAAGCATAGAATCCATTACTCCAGGAGCCAAAAATTATATTCTCCAAATAATACGTTGGCAGGGTCGATACAAATCCTTTGACCTGATCAAAGCTCCATTTTACAGCCCCCGTCTTGATGTCCAGCGCTCTAAACTTACCATCCGAACCACCGATAAAAGCCACGCCATCATGTAACAGAGGCGAACCCAAAACCGCCTTTTCAGTCTGTACCCTCCACAACAACTTGCCATTTCGGGCATCTACCGCATAAATTGCATGATCCGATGACCCCGCAACCACGATTCCTTTCCACACAGCTGGCGTAGAATAAACTTTGCCACCTGTACGAAATGCCCATAGCTTTTTACCGGTTTTTAAATCAAGCGCAAAGATATCGCCCGCGGTATTTGATGTAATCACGCTATTTTTGTAAACAGCTAGTCCAGCCCCGATATCGCTGGCATCTTCAAACGTCCAATTGACTTTAACCTGATCTGCATATTTTGCATTCACAGCATAACTCGGTCTCGGGTAGCTTACTGTCTCATTTTCATAGTGATGATTAAACAGAGGAACAACGACCCAAGATTTTTCCTGCATTCCCACACCGGGATTACGCTCCTGATAACTCGCTTTACCATCGGCGATGGTCACAATATTATAACCGCCAACTTCTTTATTCGCACGCAGGTTGGACCGTCCCATTACCCCCGGAATTCCTTCCCAATCATACAATTTATTGGCATGGCCATGTCCGCAAAGCGCCAATTGGACATTGCGCGTTTTGACCCTTTTTAAAGCGTCAAACCAGTTATTTAGAGACGAATCCTGTGGATAATGATTAATATAGATCAATGGCAGCTGATTATCCGGATTCGCTGCAAAAATGGAATCCATCCAGACCAGGTTCTCACGAGGAATCTGACCAGGGCTCATACGCATATTTGGTCCTGAATTGGTTCCAATGAATGCGTAACCTTTATGCTTAAAGAAAAAAGTTTCACCACCAAAAACGGTGCGAAATGTATTGGCTCCATTTTCAGACCAATTTCCATCGTGGTTTCCCGGGATCACATACCAGGGCAGCTGCAAACTATCTAAGATGCGCTTTGCCAGCTTTAACTCGTGATCGGCACCAAACTCGGTGATATCTCCAGAAAGTATAACGAAATCAATATCTTTCAATGTATTCAGGTCCTTTACAGTACGTCGCAAATCCTCCTCTCCTGTTGCACCACCGACATGCGTGTCTGTAACGTGGGCAAATTTGAAGGACTGCTGCGCTATCACAACGTTAAAAACGCAGGATAATGCAATAAAAAAGGTGATAATTGGAAACCTCATGCGTAATGTTTTCTTAAAAATAGCGTTTTCATGCATAATAATAAAATAAAAATGCGTTTTTATGCAAAGTATTTTAGATGGAGATTTAGGTTTGAGTTCGACAGCCACGGCGATCATGGACATAAAAAAGCCTTGTCTAAAAACATAGACAAGGCCTCATCATATGTGGATTAAATTACCACCCTTTAGTTTGTGTTAATTTATAGCCTTTTGCAGCATATTCATTTACCTGTTCTAATCCCACAGGTGAAATATACGAACGATCTGAAAATGGCTCACGATTCTGTACATCCTCGACGCGATAATACCCGATCAGCTTGTCACCATTTGTGCCATCATAAGAGATGATATTACCATTAGCATCCACTACTTTCAACAATCCTTTTTTACTATCAACCAACAAGGCCGGCATATCTTGTTTCACATTGATCCAAGGCCCCAGGAAATAGTCGTTGTTTTTGCTAAAGTCCATATAGTTTAACTTCTTCCAACGTTTGATATCAAGCAGACGTAAGCCTTCATAAACAAACTCCATACGTCTTTCGCGTCTGATTTCCCACATTAAAGGTGAAACGTCAGCATCGCGGGAAGGATCATTTGCAATCGCTCCAATCTGCAATGCAGCTGTTTTCTGCACACCTTTTGCTGCTGCCGCTGCATCAAGTGGACGATTACGAATTGCATTGATGGATTTATCAATATCGGTCTGTGTTACCGCAGCAGCTCCAAAACCTTCTGCTAAAATTTGCTTAGCCTCAACCCAGTTCAAAACAACTTCTGCCAAACGGATTACCGGAGCATCCGAAGTATTTGTATTAGAACCCCATGCAGCTGGGTAAGTTTTACCCAAGTATGTCAATGCTTCTCGCGACGCAAATTTATAAGCGTAGAAAAGTGTGGATGAAGACGTTAATGGCTTTTCATAGATGGAAGCTTCAAAACGCGGATCACGGGTAACCGCCAAATCTTTCAGTGTAAAGCTATTTGCATTTGCTACAGAAGAATTTTGCCAAGGCTTACCGTCATTACAGATAAAGGATTTAACCAACATCAAATTTACCGCATTTCCCTGACCTTCGGTACCATTGCTGTACGACCCAACACTATGTGTAGCACTCTTAGTTGCATCATAGGCGCGATACATAATCACCTCTTTGTTTGCACTCAAATCTTCCGATGCAAATAAGCTTTTGAAATCACTGCTAAAATTATAAGCATTAGACCCCATAACAACCTCTGCAGCCTTCTGAGCCATTTCCAGGTATTTCTTTGCCCTATCCTTATCTAAATTGTGATAATACAAAAACGATCCCTCAAACAGCATCAGTCTGGATATAAAGGATGCCGCCACATATTTATTCAGATATTGCTTACCATCGTTTGTACGCATATTATCCAATACATATTGAAAATCGTCATACACATGATCCATCACGACAGCGCGACTGTCACGATCCTTGTACATCAAATCCAGTTCAGTGTCCTTCAATTCCTTATCATAATAAGGCACGTCACCGAACACCTCTACCAGTCGGCTATACTCAAAACCTCTGAAGAAACGGGCTACCGCCATCCAATGGCGGTAAGTTTCATCATTAATATTTGGTTTTGTTTTGCTCTCTATCCGATCGATAAAAATATTTGCTTTACGCACATACGAAAAATTCCATGTAGGTCCAGAATACTGACGCAACATATCAGGCAACTCTAAAGCGGCAATAGTTGACCCTGTTGCCCTTCTAGAAGTCGGCACCGAGTTCTCAAAGTTATCCTGAATATTTTTCTTTGTCAGATCGTCCGCAAAATTATAACCTGTCACTGGCGCGTAAGCCGTTGCATACCCTGTATTATATCCCGTAAAATAATTGGCATAAAATCCGTTAGCGTACAAACGCAACGCAAGCTCATTGCCCCAGCCTTTCTCATCTTCTAAGCTTGTCAGCTGATTACGATCAAGCACATCTTTATTACAGGATGATAGCACCAACGTTGCTCCAAGCGCCATAAATGCTATTTTCTTTGTAAATTTCATTGTTGTAAATTTTAAAAATTAACCTGAACACCAAACGATACCGACTTAAACATTGGTGTACCTACACCTGTTCTACCCGAGTTATAATTTGTAGCATTAAATATAGAAAAGCCATTGATTGCTTCCGGGTCAACCGGCAAACCATTCAACTTATCAAAGGTGAAGAAATTTTCCAATGAAGTATAAACTCTTGCCGTTTTGATAAATGCTTTGCGCGTTAATGTTGAAGGAAGTGTATAACCCAACGTTATATTTTTAATACGCAAATAGGACATATCCAATAAGTAACGGGACTGTTTAACCATATTGTTTGCATCATTACTTGCCGCATTATTATATGCTCTCGGATAAAATGCGCCCGTATGATCCGCAGACCAGAAATTATCTGCAATTGCCGAAGGCATAGCGCCATCCGAAGCATTGTAACCCGGAATTGTCAAGAAACCATTACCCCAGATCTGACGCTTTCCAACACCTTGCATAAATCCAGAAAGATCAAAGCCCTTATAGTCAAATCCTAAACGGAAACCATATTCATAACGCGGTGTTTCATTACCGATGATTTCCATGTCACCATGGTCGTCTAACGTACCGGCTCCGGCATTGATCTGACCATCACCATTCAAATCGGCAAATTTCACGTCACCAGGACCGAACCTAAAGTTACTGCTGGTCGGAAAGGTATTATAAGCCCCATTAGGATCCGAAAGCTTATTCATCACTTTACCCGCAACAGTGGTCGTAACCAATTTACCATCAGAACCATATTCAAAATCACCGGCTTGATATAATCTATCTGTACGATAACCCCAGATTTCACCCACATCTTTACCATTATAGTAATCTGAAATCACCCGGGTATTTGTATACTGTAGAATAGTCGTTTTAGCATCTGATAATGTACCTCTGACATTAAAGCCAAAACCGCTTTCAAAACGATGGTTAAAATCTAAAGCCAACTCCCATCCTTGTGTACGCAAAGCCCCGAAGTTGCCCTGTGGTGCAGGCGCTCCAAACGTTGCACTGACATCGCCACTTGGAACGATCATATTCTTAGTATCCCTTCTATACCAATCGAAAACCAATCCGAATTTGCTCTTGAACATGCGCATATCCAAACCTATATCTGTGGTTTCAATACGCTGCCATTTCAATTCACTTCTTACGGCTGAAGGAGTTCCGATCGTGAAGTAACGACTACCATCAGCACCCAACCAAGCAACATCTCCTGGAATCATGGTCGATGTATATAAACTTGGCGGCACGGTCTGATCACCGATAGATCCCCAAGAACCTCTAAACTTCAACTGATTAAGCGTAGGCTTGGCCCATTCCATAAAATTCTCTTCCGAAGCTACCCAACCTGCCGAGAAGGACGGAAACCATTGCCATTTCAAATCTTTTGGAAACTTAGAAGAACCGTCGTAACGAATGTTTGCCTCTACCAAATATTTATTCTTATAGGCATAATTTACCCGTCCGAAATAACCTAACTGCGCTTCCCATGCGGCATCACCTTTCGCCAATTGCGCTGAAGTATTCACACCAAAACCCAGTTGTGGATTTTGGATATCCAATAAGTTAAACGTTTGGGAAGAATTCATATCATAATCCAAAGTCACACGGTTAACACCCGCAATAAATTTGAAATCATGATCATCGTCCAGGTTTAAATTATAGGTAGTGAAAGCATTGATTGTATTATTACGACGAGCGCCCGATGCTCTCAAAAAATGATCTGGGTTTGCTCCATTCGCCGTGTAAGTATAATAATTCAAATCATAGGCAGCCATTGCTCCTGCAGCACCAGCAGCAACTACCTGTCCGTCGGAGTTCACATAAACAGGATTACCCGCAGCATCTTTTCTAGCTACCCCCGCAACCCAAGAATCTGCGGCAGTAAAACGCGTACCAGGCTGTGTGGTGATTTCCTCCTGATTGGAGAATGTATAATCAAAATCCACTTTCCAGTTTTTCTTGATATTTACAGTTGCACCTAAATTTAAGTTGATGTAATTATTTTGGAAGCTCGCTGTATTTGCAGAAGAAGTCTCACTCCACGGACTACGGATCATGTTACCCTTTTCATCATACCCCATTGGATATAACGAACTCCAACGGTAGAGGTATAACCAAGGATCCGCAGTGGTTGAATTTGTTGTATAAGGATATTCTTTTTTACGACGCGACACCATGGCACCACCACGCACAGTCAGGTATTTATTGATCTCTGACGATATACGCAACGCCGCATTAGTACGATTAAATTTATCATGATCCGTTGTTTTCATCATACCCGACTGATTCAACAAGCCCATACTTAAATTATACTGCGTCTTTCCAGATGTACCTGAAATACTTAAATCATGCTGAGAAGTCGGTGCAGCCTTACGGATCATATAATCCTCTACATTATAAGTACGCACACCATACTTTTTCGTAGGTTCAGCAGGATTAACATACCAATCACGACCATAAACAGTAGGATCGTTCGCTCCGATTGAGTTACCATATTTCTGCTTCCAGTCCAGCGCACGCTGATAGCTTTCGCGGTTAATTTTATAAAATGCACCTGTTTCAGATTCACCGACACGCTCCGCAGCTTCCAAAGAATACTTAAGGGCATTCACATCACCCATGTTATAATCTACAGCCGAATTCTGAAAGGAGAAGTTATTGGAATAATTGATATTGAAACTATCTCCGCCTTGTGCCCCTTTTTTTGTTGTAATCAATACCACACCAAATGCAGCTTTAGCTCCATAAATAGAAGAAGCAGCAGCATCTTTCAATACGGAAATAGACTCTACATCAGCAGGATTAACTAACTGAATGCTTGGAATCTCCACATTATCCAACAAGATAAGTGGACTGGATCCGCCTGCAATCGACCCCATTTGACCACGGATTTTCATAACCGGATCGGAACCAACTTCTCCACTTGGTACCACAACTGTCAAACCTGGTGTCGTACCTTGAATACCACGACCAACATCCGCAATAGCACGCCCTTGTAGGTTATCTTTTACGTTGACAGTAGATACAGCACCAGTTAGGTTACCTTTTTTCTGGGTACCATAACCGACAACCACCACTTCGTCCAACGCTTGATTATCGTCGGCTAGAGTTACATCAAGTGAGCTTGAAGTAATCGTAATCTCTTTCGTCACGTATCCAACAGATGAAAAACGCAACTTGCTCCCCACGGCAGCTGTAATTTTAAAATGTCCTTGAGCATCGGTCTTTGTTGACGCGGCACCGCCAATCAAAGACACACTTACCCCAGAGACTGGACCTTTTCCATCCGTTACAGTACCTTGCACCGTATTTTGAACCGCACTTTTTAGAGAAGAGCTTAGAAGAGCATTTGTTAACTTATTGCTATTCAAAGAACCTTCTTTTTTTGTAAAAGAATAGGATTCAGAAGGAAAACTCAATCCAAGAGCAACAGAAAATAGTACAAATTTTCTCATTGATTATAGAGTTTTAAAATAAATGATTCTAGTTAATATTGTTAGTTATTGCTATTCAAAATCAGTATATAACAAATACTTCTTACGCATCTGTTTATAATTTTTCAAGTCATCCGACCAGGAAGCGCGAATCTGTGCCTCCGATTCACCTGCAAGAATCTGCTTACGCAACTGATCAGTCCCTGCGAGCTTATCGAAAAATTCGGGCCTTGCAAAGAATGTCGATTTATCAGGCGTCTTTTGATAAAAATCTAAGACATATTTTAGTGTGAATTTTTGCTTTTCAGGATCCAGAGCACGTAGATCTATACCATAATTTGTCGCACCTTTTCCTTCCACATGCTTGGACATACCATGACGTTCACCCGGGGTAAACGTAAAAGAGCCGTACACCGGATTTGTATACCCCAATACTTGAAATGGCCAATCCGTCCCACGCCCTACCGAAATATCAGTTCCTTCGAAAAGGCATAGTGAAAGATACAATCGTACAGAAAGCTGATTGGGTAGACTTGGTGAAGGAATTACCGGTAAATCGTACAGCGTTTTGTGATCCCAATTTTGCACCTTTACAACCTGCACATCTACCTGGCGACCATTTTCTAACCAGTGTTCCCCATTGATCATCTGTGCCAACTCACCAATTGTCAGACCGTGGATCATTGCTATTTTATGCCAAGAAACATCGGATTTAAACTTGTCATCATGCCTTACTGGACCGTCGACCTGATCTCCATTCGGATTTGGGCGATCCAATACAATTAATTTCTTGTTATGCTTTGCACAAAGCTCCATCACACGATGCAAGGAAGTGATATACGTGTAAAAACGCGCTCCGACATCCTGTAGATCGAAGATCATAACATCGATGGAATTGACAATCGAATCTTGTTTCTTATTTCCACCATATAATGTAAATAGTGGTAAACCTGTTTTCTGATCAATATCATTTCCAAACTTCTCGCCACGCTCTACATTACCACGGAAGCCATGCTCAGGCGCAAAGGCAAATTTTAAGTCAACTTTATTATCCATTAAAACATCCACGAGATGTTTTTTATCGGGCCCAACAATTGATGTTTGATTTCCCATAACCCCAACTTTCTTCCCTTTTAATTGCGGTAAATATAAGGCTAACTGATCTGCCCCTGGCACAACAACCTTGTTCGATATATCACCAGAAATGCTACTTCCTGCTTTTTCATTCGTCTGAACAGACTTCAATGAACTTCCACAAGAAATAAAAAGGGTATTTGAAACCACTAGAATTAGCGCAAATAAGTTAGTTTTTATCATAAGATAGATCATTAGATCATACACAACATGCAGTTTTATGCACGAATAATTGAAAATCAGGATAAAAGTAAGTAGAACTTTTCGATTTTAAAACTAAAATTGTCACAAAAACGCAAAAGAAAGTAAGTATTCACTTTTTTTTAAGTTAAAACAAAAATAAAATATTTCCTTTTTTTTATTTCAAAACAGTAAAACAAAAAAATGATAAAACAAAGAAATACAGATGATTATAGAAATAAATCAATATCGAAGAACATGTTGTTAGTGTAAATAAAACACTACAATGTAACAAATACATTACCTCAATATAAACCATACAACCGCGCACAAATCAGTACTACCAAGCATTTAAATAGCTGATTACCACATAATCCCCAACTTTCAGCAACAATCCGCATGCTTTATTTTAAAAACTATTCCAAATCTAATATAGCACACGGCAGAGCAAACACAACTTCCAATAAAACATGAAAGTGATATAATGTATAAAGGCTTTCGGATCATTTTTCCGAAAGCCTTTATACGCCCAAAGAAAACAACACCTATTTCAGCACGAAACCTATCCCATTTGCACTTGCCCCCCCTGCCAAAGCTATCGGCCTATTTACCACTTTCCAACTTAAAAGACTGGACCGTCCTTCACTTTCCGCCCGTTCTACCATAACGGACGCTGTCCCACCATTTGTAACAAAAGCATCTGAAGATCCGATCGCCGCCATGATCTTTCCTAAATCGTTGTAAGTGATACCAACAGAAAAAGCATTTGTTCCGCCATCCACTACAACCGCATACAGATAGTTCCGACCTGCATTTAACCCCACCGCTGTATTAGCTTGAACAGTTTCTGTCGCCGAAGTAACAGTATCACCTCTATATAAAAGCCAGGTGCTACCAGAAACTAAGGAAGCTAGATCATTTAAATTATATTCGTCCATTGGAGATGATGTAGATGGCTTGTTTCCAATAAAAACAGAACCGTTCTTTTTCACACCCAAAAAAGGTCGTGTATTAGATGTAGCTGTTGTCGTTGTTGTTTTCAACTGTCGGCTTTTAAATATAAACGAGCCTGTCGGCGCGGAGGAAGTCACCACATCTCCATTGACCGCTGCTATAATTTTCCCTCCGGCACGCCCCTCATTATATTTAGCCATATCTCCCAACGTCTGCACTGTAAATAAATAATCATCAAAAGGACTTAGGGCAGTTACACCTATATTAGTTTTAGAAAGATCGACTTCCAGGATCTGCATACTCATGGCCTGATTTAATTTATTCACATAACGAACATGCGTACGCTTTATTCCATCCGCCAGGGCCGTCGTAGAATCCAATTTAAAAATCGAAATTATATCCGTTTTGTCCATTATCTTCTTCACAAGCGCACCTATCTCGTTGTCGGGCGGAATAACTTCCGGAACAGTAACCACAGGCTCCTTCCGCTCAAAAACAGGATAATCATCTCTCTGTTTACAAGATACCAATGAAAGCAGCAAGCCAAACAATACACTTGCACACAAACTATTTCTATATTTTTTATCCTTCATGATCATCGAATTAAGAAAAATGAAACATAGGGCTTCATGATGGCAGAAGTAAAACCATCGTAGCCCAGCGCATACACAGTATATGACCTTCGGTCCAAAATTGCTCCTGCATTTGAATAAGATGCCAGCACCGAAGCATTCGTTATAGGCGCACCCGCTTTACGGATCTTCCATGTCCGTGTTGTGATACGATTTAATTCAAAATATGGACTTGTCTCCAAATACTTTACATTTTTAGCAACCAGAGAATCCTGCGTTGGCTCCGCAGTTGTTGCCGCAGCTCCGTAATACAGATCAATCGCCTCAACATTGGGCATTAAATTTGTAAAACGGTAGCGTGCCTGCGTGCTATCCGGCCGGGTTAAATCTTCTTCATTTAAGATCATTTTTGTGTTTTTTGCTGTATCTGTTACATGCAACGTATAACGCTTTCCGGCCTCAAACTTCACTGTAGATTCGTATAAAATAATAGAATCCAGGCCACTATCGGTTTTATAAGGCAATCCTACCTGCACATTAACGGAACCCGATTTCCATTTCAGAAAGTCCGGACGGGAATCACCGCGTGTATTATACCCACCACCCGGAAAAGGTTCTCTACCACGAATAAGTGGCGTAACACGCTGACCATCAAATTTTACATACATATAGCGGTCATCCGGATAGATGGACGCCATGTTAATTTTAACAATTGCATCGTCAGCACCCATAAACTCCACATCGCCAAAATTCTGTATGGCCTTATCACAAGAATAAAGACCAAAAAGAAACAAGCAGGCGCCCAATATAATTTTAAAACTTTTCATACTCTAATCTTTAAAGGACTAATTATCTTTTGTTACGAACCAGGTCGGCTTGGTGACATAATAAGGATCCAAGGCCCCCCACTTGTCCAATTCTTTTGCATTCCATGCATACTCTGAGTTATAACGGGGACGAACCCGATAACAGTAAGCCTGATATTGCAATCCCGAACCGCTGAGTGGCTGATACTGCTTAAAAATAGTAGTATCATAATTATACTTGCGTAGATCACACCACTGTTCCAATCCTCCCCAGCCCCATTGGACTATATACTTTTGCCCCATGATATCGGAAAGCATTAAGTCTGCTGAAGTCTGTGGAATTTCACTACTCGCCAGGTAGGCTTTTACCTGAGCGTCGGTAATTGCGGTTTCACCGTTTGTATTGATATACTTATTCACGAAAGTCATATGCGAGCGAATCGCATTAAGATAAGCCTGATAAGCCTCAGAAGACGCGCCCTTGATAAAAAGCGCCTCCGCCTTAATCAACTGCAGTTGCGCATAAGTCATCAGCGGGAATTCAGCTTTATCCCTAAAGATGAATTTTCCTTCATACACTCCACCCACAATTTTCCCGAGAATCGAAGGGATAATCGTAGCCGAATTGGTTACATTCGGCAGAGCACCGGAAAACACCGTATCAGCAACATTATCCAGGTTCCTATTGATCATTTTTAAGAGACGCGGATCACTTGCAACACGTGAAGGAGCCGTTACTGTCCCTCGAAGTCCTCCAGATAAGTAACTCACAATCGGCTGGCCGGCACGGCTATAATATGAGCTTGTATAAACCCCATACAGCGGACCAACCACACTCGAGGTTTCCGCCTTATCTCCCGAAAACTTAACGCTTGCATCGTCATCGTTAGAGGCCAAGGATTGATTGACGTAATAGACGACAGAATCCGCATACTTTGATTTAAAATCTGACTTATTAACCAAGTGGATATACTGAAGTGCGCGAATACCATAAACAAACTTGCGCCACTTACCCATATCACCACGAAAAAGGTTATCTCCTCTTTCGGAACTCAAATTAGCGCTATAATCAAGCGGACTTTTTTGATCCATATAATATAAGGCAGAATCACACCAAACTCTAACTTGTGCATAAACCTCTTTTTGATCGTCATACTTAAAGCTAAGCTGGTCGCGCAGGGCTTCCTTCATAATAACAGGACCATGATAATCGGTAAGCATTTGGTATCCCCAAGCCTTAACGGCATAACCTATTGCAGCATACTCATATTTCTCATTTTCCACCGCATCCCGGATCATGTTTGCCAGGTTTCGACCGTGGTTAAAATAGACCATACGCCACATCACCCCGCCAACATCACTCTGCAGTCTAAATCCATGCCTTTCCCAAACTTTTGAAGCATCGTCAGCAGAAGCCCCCATAATAGATTGATTAAACTTGTTCATAATGGTCTGATCCTGCGCATAACCATTTGCCATATGAAATATAATCGGAGCCAACAAAATCTCAGCCCTAACATCCTGTGGATACGACGGATTATCATTGATATCCATAAATTTTTTACAACCTGTCATTATCAAAGTCAATAACAACAAAGCTGTACCTATTTTTGCTTTCATAATCTTATAATTGTAAGTTAACGCCAACATTGAACCCTTTCGGTCTAGCCATATTGCCAAAATCTATTCCATAGCCGCCAATACCTCCAATACCAGTTGTATTCGAATTACTTTCTGGATCCAATCCTGTATAATTTGTAAACATAACGAGATCAGTAGCTGTAAAAAACGCTTTTAGTGAAGACCTTTCACCTAAGAACCGCGTCAGTCTTTTCGGCAATCGATAACTTAAAGTAATATCACGCAGTCTCATTGTATAGATATTCCGTTCTACGAACATACCCGGCTCGATATTGGTAAAATAATACGCGGAGGAAGTATATGGTGTTACCGCAATATGGTTGATTGTTGGATTTTCCGAATTCTCCAACCCATCCTTCAAAACACCCCTTATCACGCGTGGATCTTCTCTATTTAGCGTTTTTGTCGACATACCGAATGTATACATGTTATAATCCAATCCGTTTAACACATCTCCGCCTTTACGCCAGTCCCACAAAAATGTCAGATACCAATTTTTGTAATTGAATTTATTAACGATGCCCAATGTAAACTTAGGCAGGCGGTCAGCAATCGGGTAATAGCGATCTGTACCAGCGACCGGCAGACCTGTTGCCGGGTCGATCAGCACGTCGCCTTTCGTATTACGCATAAACTGCGTTCCAGAGAGGGCGCCCATACTGTAACCTGGCAATACTGCAGAACGCACACCGCTCAACAACCAGGTATCCGAATCATACAATTCGGGCAAATCTTCAGCCAGCGACAACACACGGCCTTTATATTGGGTAAAGTTGAAGACAAGGTTCCAATTGAAATTCCTCTTGACAATCGGATTGAATATTGCCTGAACCTCGGTACCCAAATTTTTCACTTTACCTCCGTTCATCATTTTTAAAACAAAGCCAGAACCATAACTCAGTCGGGGCAAAATAATCTGTCCATCACTCAGCCTGGAGAAATAACTAAAATCAAAAGAGACAAACTTTTTAAACAACGAAAATTCCAAACCTGCCTCAAATTCATCTGTCATTTCAGCAACCAACTTATCATTCCCTCCATTAAAACCATAAGCATAGCCACCACCGGTTGAATATTGAGGTTCATAATTTGATTTGATAAAATAGGATCTAAGCGGACCTTTACCCGTTTTACCTGCCGAAAATCTAATTTTCCCATCTGAGATCACATCCGAGACTGCCTTAATTGGATTTAAATCGGTAAAATTAAAGGCCAAGGACCCTGAAGGATAAGAAAAATAAGGATCATTTGGCATCAAACGCGACGTTCCGTCCAAACGGCCCGACAGCGTCAGATATAGCAAGGTTTTGTACCCTAATACAGCCTGTCCGAAGAATCCAATAGAACGGTAGTTGTTGATGACATTTTTTGCCAAACGTGTCGAAGCATAGGTATTATTGATGCTGTTGAAATTTGGATCAAAGAAATTTGTTCCGTATTGCGAATCGGTAATCGAGTTCTGATCACGGATCTCGCCCCCCAGAAATGCATTAATTGAATAATCTCCAAAAGTTTTATTGGCCGAAAAACGGGCATTACCATACAAAATTCGCATATTATTCTGATAAGAACTATACTTACCCCCTGTGGGAGAGGTGGAAGAACCCGAACCGGAATAAGATTGCGGATGATAGACACTTTCACCTTTTGTAGTAGAATAATCAATCCCGACAACACCTTCAAATCTCAGCCAGGACAATGGCTTATAGGTAAAATTTGAGGAAGCCAGCGTACGGTTGGTTTTATCATTGGCGATATTCCGATACACATCCCAAAAAGGATTATCAAGCTCATTGTAAATATCCTTGGTATTTAATACGCGATTACCTTTTTCATCGATCCAATTCCGGACATCATATAAAGGATTAAAGCGCATCAGCGTCATCAAATAACCTGTAGCGCCTTTTCTTGCCTTATCATTGTCCGAAAAGATAAAATTAAAAGACGTATTGAGTTCAAATTTATTTGAAAATTTGGCGGTAGAGTTTAATCGCGAAGAGAAGCGTGTATAACGCGTATTTGGAACAATACCCGTGTTATCATTGTATTCGTTTGACCAGCGATAACTTAGATTTTCATTACCACCATTAAAGGTTAAATTATGCTTTTGATTATATCCATGACGAAAGAAATTTTTAACATTATCTTTATGCAAAAGCATGTCGTCCTTATACTTCGGTCCCAATGCATAGGAAGATGTCCCATCATAATTGCCATTGAGCCCCTGCATATAGGTATACTGTCGCTCCGGAAATTTATTGACAAACTCCATTCTTCCTGAATAGCTATAATCAACCCCAAATTTACCACTCTTGGCCTTCTTTGTCGTGATAATTATAGCTCCCCCCGCACCTGAGCTCCCATACAATGCCGTCGCTTCCGGCCCCTTCATCACAGTATACGTTTCAATATCCGAAGGATTGATATCCAATGCCCGATTGGAATAATCCAAATCCCGGTTGGCACCATTCATCGCCAAATCATTTTCATTGACTGTCGAATTGTTAATCGGCACTCCATCGACAACAATCAATGCATTATTATCTCCAGAGATAGAGGCAAAACCCCGGAGCACGATTTGTGCCGAAGCACCTGGCATACCCGAAGTACTGTTAATGGACAAGCCTGGCACACGCCCTTGCAAGCCTTGAAAAAAACCTTCCCGTTGCGTATCTGACACGTCATCCCCGCTTACTTTCGGCGTAGAATAACCCAGCGATTTTTTGGAACGCTCTATTCCCATTGCTGTTACGATCACTTCATCCAGTGATGCAGTATTTTCTTTTAGCACCACATTGACGATCGACCGACCATTTAGGGCAACTTCCTGCGATTGATACCCCACATATCGGAATACCAATGAAGCACCTTCGGAAATTGTTATCTTGTAGTTGCCTTGACTATTTGTTGCTGCCTGTGCTCCTTTTCCAATCTCCTGGACGGTCACTCCCGCTAAACCGGATCCACTCGAATTAGTCACTCTACCGGTAACATTTTTTTGTGCCAGAGCAACACAACAAAAACACAGTAAACCCCAAAAAATGAGCAAACTCCTTTTCATAATTTTAAATTTTAATTAATAAGATTAGTTCAGTTTTAAAATAGGATGCTCCGCACCTAGTACGGTAACAAAACGCAAAAAATGCATATTATTCGTTCATAAGCATGCGTTACTTTTAGGTATAAATATTGGTTTGTACTTCTTTTCATATCTAATATAGCATAAAAATGCATAAAAAAAGACATTATTTTTATTTTTAGAGCACAAACCCAATCATATCCATCATAAAAACGAATAATAAGGCAAAAAAACAAGATATTCAGAATAGTATAAAAATAGAATAGCAGACCTTTCATCAATATATTCGAATAAAAGCGCAATCATAGGGATTTATAACACAACTAAGATAAAACGCAACAAAAAGCAAATAAGTAAACAATACGCGCTATTTCGAACACACATAATTTCGCTTAAGGTAATTTCTAGAAATCATTGGACAGAAGAGACCTCCACACACGCTGTACAGAGTCTTTATAGTCGCTTCAGGAAGAACTATGGGAAGAGTAGGAGAACAAAAAAAAGAGACTAGGGAAGTCTCTTCAATTTTAAATCGCTTAACTCGGATCTCAATTCATTCATAAATTTATCTCCCGGATCGTCTTTACCCGTAATGTAATTAGGGTCTGTCTCCTTCCACCAACTTGTTTTTTTAAAACGCTGATATTCATGATGCCCCAATACAAATTCAATCGGATATTTTTTACTGAGATAGCGGATCAGTTCTTCATTCGCTTTCAGTTGCGCATCTGTCAGTGGATTCTGGCGACTACCTATATTCTCAATACCGATCGCGCAATAATTGAGACCTATTGTATGTCGTGCAAAAATAGAATCTGGCAGAAACTGGTAAATGGTCCCATCCCGATCAATGACAAATTGCGAAGACACATTCAAGGCACTGGCCTTAGTCAATTCAGGCCGCCCCGGAAGTCTGACAGGATTAAAAGTATTAAAAGTTGCTTTTACGCTGTTATTGGCCGTCCAATGCACGACCACCATTTTAGGTTGGATAACCGGTGTTGACTGTGTTAGGCCATGCCGATTTTTCAAATAATCCAACGAAAGCTGAATACGTTCCTGGTCCCAGGTAATCGGTTTTTGAATAATCTTGGGCGATTGTGCGAAAAGCACAAATGGTATAAATAGAAAAAGGAAATTGATACAATATTTCATAACAAAAACGAATTAGATAAAGAAAGCCGCAGTTGCGGCTTTCAAATTTAAAATTATTCTTTGGTATCCCACCAAACCGGGAATGACCAGATATCATCATTCAACGCATTCGGATGGGATGCTTTTAAGTTATCGGAATTGTAGTTGATTTCATGTGAAACCTGGCGAACTCTTCTAAATTGTTTTCCTTGCGGTATTTTCTGCTGTGCCGCAGCCGTCACCGTATATTCGTAAGGAACAGCCCATCCGGGATATACTGAACTGCTGAAGTCGTAGCGACGCATATCATTCCAGTTCTGCTGGGTAAACGAAAGTGCAATAAATTTCTGCGTCATAATTTTAGCCAGCGTAATATCCCCAGCAGTACCAATTCCATTATTTAAAAAATTGTCAATTTTCGTTTGTTGCATAGGGGACTTGCTCACATTGATATTTCCATAAGAATTCAACTTAATATTCATTAAATCAATATGTGCTTTAATCCCATCTTTATACGCATTAAAAGCACCCGCTTTGTCACCTTTATTAAATAGAACTTCCGCCTTTATAAAACACATTTCGGGATAGGCAACCAAATGAGTAGGTGCATCTGGACGTGAATAAAAAGTACCTGAGGCCGCAACCGTACCATCATTCCATTTATAAATATCCGACACATCGCTATCGTAACCTATAGAACTGCTCTTGACAGAAACATAAACGGTATCCCCCCAACGTGCGGTATTGGCATTGTTAATATACCAAGAGTGTGGAGCCACGCTTCGCCCATTACTTTGAATTGCTACAGATTGATCGTTATAAGAGGCAGCGATAGGCCCCGAATTCATACGGATAGTCGACTGCATATCCACTCCTTTAGAACGAACAAATTTCTTTGGCGAACCAAACTCTGCCCAAGGAAGCAACTTATCCGCCCGAGGATCTTCTACACCTTTATTATCAAAATTGGTCAGAATATTTTCGTACCATTTTGTAACCAGGGTATTGGTATTCATCCCGGCATTATCAAATACGATCGAGGTTTTTACCGGATCAGCAAATAGGATATCCCCAATATTGTCAGACTTGTCATCGATATGCGACACAACCGTACTTTCCCCTACCGAAGTAGCCGCTTTATTAAGTGCCGCCAGTATCTCATCGGGCTTATACAAGCTACTCTTTTTTGACAGATTATTTAACCACCTTGCTTTCAATCCATAACACATTTTCAACCATTTCCCAACATCACCGCCATTCCAGCTATCCCCAGCCGACAATGGGGCAGTGGCAGCAGGTTGTTCCATATTGAAATACGCTATCGCTTTGTCAATATCAGCAAGACAACCCTCGAAAATCACCTTTCCATCATCAAATTTCGGGGTTATGTACGGTCCTAAAGCCTCCGTATACGGCATCTCACCGTACCAATCCGTCATCAGCATAAAACCCATCGCTCGAATCGCATGCAATGCACCAAGATAATGGTAAGCCTTATCTGTCGTCGCCTTCTCTTCCATATCCTTAAAATTGGCTCCTGCTCCTATAAAGAAAAATTGGTAAGGCGTAGTAGACATTCCCGCCGCAGGATTCCAACCGGCAATCATGCTATTTGACGCCGTACTATTGACAAAAGTCAACTGCTGTGTCACAAAACCTGCCCGTGTTCCTGCTGTTCCTTGCGCATACAAATAATAATGCTGTATCCAAGCCAGACGACTTTGCACCGAGGCAACAGTACTCGATGGTGTATTTGGATCCACGTTGATATCCAACCAATTTTTGCTACAGGACGAAAATAAAGTTAGAACCAACAGAAATGAGACTATTCTCTTATATTTATTCATGACTTTTCTATCTTAAAATCTAAAATTTAAACCAAACATAACACCAGCTGTACTAGGTACCCCATTATAATCTATACCCACTGAGCTCGAACCTTTCACTCCAGATCCTGCTGCTGATGCCTCCGGATCAAGTCCCTTATAATTGGTCAACAACCAGAGATTTGTTCCGGTCAATGTAGCTGTCAGACCTTTGACCACTTTAGAAACACCTGCATTTTTTAGCACACCATCCGAAAAATTATAGGCTACTGAAATATTTCGTAGACGCAACCAGTTTGTCTTCACCATAAAATTGGCACTTTCACGAGCGTAATAGTCACTCCAATAATCCTGAATTATTCTTCTTCCGCTTGTTGACACACCCTTGATATCATACATCTGGTCCGCCAAAAAGGTAAATGTTTTATTTTCGTATACCGGAGCATCATTCGTTCCGCCATTACGAATTGCACCATCCAATACCAGCTGATCCCTATCCTCAGTCCGCTTGCTCATACCGTTGACTGTCATCGCATAATCCGTACCGTTATAAATATCGCCACCTATACGAAAGTCAAACAAGAAGGATAGATTAAAATTCTTATAGGTCAAGCTGTTATTGAACCCTCCCGTCAATTTAGGTTCACGATTCCCAATATCATAAGTCACTTGGTTATCACTTATTGGCATACCTGTATTGGCATCCAACACAACTTTTCCGTCAGGAGTACGCGTCCATTGCGAACCTGAAATCCCCATAAAATTACCTCCGTTAAAAGAAGCTGCCTTTGCATTTCCCACCTGCACATCTGTGACATATAGAATATTCACCCCTGCCAATAAGTTATCTACTGTCCCCTTATTTCTGGACATATTCAATGTCGATTCCCAGACAAAATCTTTCTTCACAATCGGCTTACCTGTCAAAGAAAGCTCCATTCCTTTATTGTAGATATCGCCAGCATTAACAGAAGCAAAAATGTAACCGATAGATTGCGCCAAACGAGGGGAAAGAATCTGATTATAGGAATTGTTGGTGTAATAGGCATAATCTATACCCAATCGTCCTTTAAAGAAACGAAGTTCGGCACCAACCTCAAAAGAGCCTGTTGTCTCCGGCTTCAAAAACGGATTACCTTTTTGCCAATTGTTTCCTAGTCCAACAATACCTCCTAAATACTGAATCGGCTTCCACAAATAGGTATTTGTAACATATGGATCCGCATCTTTACCCACGCGAGCCCAGGAGGCTCTTAGCTTTCCAAAATCCAACCAATCTGGACGACTGTCTTTCAGCAGCTCCGTAAACACAAAACTACCGCCGACGGAAGGATAAAAATAGGATCTATTGTCCACAGGTAAGGTTGACGTCCAATCATTTCTTCCAGTAACGTTCAAAAACAACATATTTTTGTACGACGCTCTTAACTCTCCGTACAAACCAAAAAGGCGTCTTTTAGTATTATTAACGTTAAATTGCTTATTGGCTAACTCAATATTTTCGAAGCTATAAAAATCGTCCACTTCAAAATGATAGCCCATACGTCTATTATTAGTCGTTTTTGTTTGTTCAGAGAAAAATCCGACTAATGCTCCAAGGTCAAAATCGCCTACTTTTTTATTAAAATTAGACATGATATTGGAAGACCAATAATTGTATTTGAAATCACTTTCTGACATCATCCCCTTTTGCCAAGGCTTTTTGATTGCCGCGCCTTCACCAATAATCGTGGAATTTTTAGTTAAGTAACTGTCCATCCCTACACGATAGGTAAGACTCCACCAATCAAAGATGGGCATTGTTGCATTGAGACTTCCAGTAATACGTTCCGTATTATCGCCCAATATATTTTTATTGATTGTCCAATAAGGGTTCTCAATATCAGACTCCAGCGGCTGACGCCCTTCAAACATCCGATATTTCGTCCCGTCATCGTTGAGATATTTTCTCATATCATCGCTGCGCGACCAGCTATACAGGGACTCCATCGCTCCTGTACCACCAGACCCCCATAAACCTGCAGAAGTCAAAGTTTTGTCTGTGTTTGACAGTGAATATCCAACATTCGCACCTACCGTCAATTTGCCAAATTTCTGATCACCATTAAAGCGGAACGTGGTTTTATCGAAGCTCGTATTCGGCACGATACCCTTTTGATCGAAACGGGAACCAGACAAATAGAATGATCCATTTTTATTTCCGCCTGACAAATTAACCGTATTATCAAATACTGTTGAATGCTGAAAGAAATCTTTTACGTTGTTATATACAACGTCATTACTCCCAAACTTTTCACCCCAGGACTGTGTCGTATAATCATCTAGTACCCCCGCACTGTTGTAATAGCCACGTTTGTATTTTCCTTGTTGTTCCGGCAACCGATTAACCCAGTTATTTGAAAAACGACTTGAAAAACCAATCTCAGCACGGCCTTCTTGTCCTTTCTTCGTGGTAATGATAATGGCTCCCGCAGCTGCTCTTGATCCGTATAAGGCAGCAGCAGCCGGACCTTTTAATACCGACACATTATCAATGTCTTCGGGGTTGATATCCATAACACGATTGCTGTTAGATGTTGCAGTCGCTTGTGCACCATCAAAGGCACTATTCCCCCCGATTACTGTAGAGTTATCATAGATCACACCATCCACAACAAACAAGGGCTGGTTATCTCGTTCAAGTGAAGTACCGCCACGAAGAATAATCTGCGCCCCTGCACCAGCAGACCCCGAAGATTGTGTCACATTGACCCCAGCAATCTTTCCTGCCAATGAATTGACCACATTCGCGGTCTTGTTCTTCATCAACTCATCCGATTTAATATCCTGAACGGCATAACCAAGCGCTCTCTTCTCCTTCTTAATTCCCATTGCCGTCACAACAACCTCCTCAAGCGCCTCCTCACTGCCAGAAAGCGCAACATTGATCGTTGCATTTGCGCCAACTAATTGTTGTCTTTCTTGAGAACCCACGGCTCTAAAGATCAAAATGTCACCTGGCTCCGCATTGATTGTAAAACTTCCATCGGGTTTGGTTTGTGTACTGACAGCTTTACCTTTGATGCTCACCGTTACATTAGGCATAGTACCACCATCAGAAGCGTTCGTCACTTTACCCGTTACAGTTTTGGTCTGTGCCCATAAACTGGTTGACAGCATCACCCCTGAACAGAATAAGAGAAATTTTTTATTCATGGTTTTTAGTTAGTTGTTAATAATTTTCCATAACGGGCGGTTCCAACCCTAGGTTTATATCAATTACTACACAATACTATGAAAAGCTTCTAATTAATGCAAGTTTATGCGCAATTATTTGAAAAAGAAATAAAAATAAAAGGATTAACGCATAATTCGACATATAAAAAACCATTAAATACAATAAAAACAGATACAAAAACGCATATCACAGCAAAATTAGAACAAAAACATCCCATAAAAGCATTTAGCAACACGTTTTCCTCCCATCCGAAAGCAAAAAACAAATATTACAGAGCAAAAACTCAAACAGCATGCATTATCCTACACACAACAGCGTGCTTATGCAAGGAAATGCTGGGGCGATACGACCATTTTAAGCTATTTAATTGACATTGTATTCGGAGATCACTCGGTGCTTCTTCGGTACTCGTTCGGTACTTCTTCGGTGCTTCTTCGGTTGTGACCGAATAAAATCCGACTAAACTCCGATTGAGCTTCGTTGTAATTCCGAAAAAAAGTAGAATCTAATATTGACAAACACCTATTTATTTTGTAACTTAAAGAAAAATAAATAAGCAATTAACTTCGATTATGGCAGTCATTAAAAACGGTGCCAACGGCACGCTTTCGGGCAAAGCAGGATCAGTAGTGTTTGTTACCAACGGAAATACAACCTATGCTAGGGGATTACCTAAGAAAAGTAGAAAAAAACCTTCTGCGGATCAAATCCAGTCACGCTCGCGTTTCTCCCTCATCCAAAAATTTATCTCTCCAATGCTAGATTTAATACGGGTCGGATTTAAAGGCTATAACCCCAATAAAAAGGCTTACAGTAATGCCATGTCCTACAACCTCAATAATGCAATAGAAAAAACTGCTACTGGCTATGCCATCAATTATGAAAACTTCCGCGTTAGTAAAGGGGGGCCTAACCCTGTCTCCTCTCATACATTTCAGGTAGATAAAGAGACAGAAACATTCACACTCTTCTGGGAATATGACGCAAATATCGCAGCACAATACGACATTAACTCAAGTAGTTGCCGTTTACTGCTATACAATCCGGACGAGTGCGCATTCACAAATCACAGCATGAATACACTTGCTCAGCGAACACAGACAGTGAAACTTCAACGACAACAGCATATCGGCAACTACCACATCTATGTATTTTTCCATAGAACATACGGAAGCGACGAATGCACAGACAGTAAATATCTAGGGACATTTGAATGGTAAGAAGGGGAAGAAGACTTAAGAGCTCAGATTGATCTTCACATCAAAATGCTGCTTAATATAAGCCTGTTGTTCAGCGGAATCCGTTTCCAGATCGTGAATAGCCCGGTCTCTTTCTTTGTCGACCTCCATCTTCACTACACAGCGGTAGAAACGAAATACATCTTTTTCGGTCTCCAATATTAACCTTGGCACCCGGGCAGGCTTGCCTGTTTCATCTTTTGCCACCATCGTAAAATAAGAGGAATTACAATGCTTGGTTTCTCCCGTCTGAATATTCATGGCTTCGACCCGAATACCGACCTCCATAGAAGAGTTACCTACATAATTTACCGAAGCGATCAATGTCACCAATTCCCCCACCTCAATAGGTTTCAAAAAATCAACTTTGCCAACTGATGCCGTTACACAATAATGTGCAGAAAATTTAGACGCGACAGCAAATGCGATCTGATCCATCAAAGATAAAATATAACCGCCGTGAATTTTACCGCCAAAATTAGCATTCGAAGGCAACATCAGCTGTGACATCCGAATCACAGAGTCGCTTACCGTTTTATAGATTTCTTCCATACCTATAAATTTACCTTGCATAGATTACAATTCAAAACAAAAAAGGGATATCTAAAATTCAGATATCCCTTTTTTCAGTGTTGATGATACAACAACGCGTTATTTTATCTTCTCAGCGGCATAAGGCCCTTCGTTACTCAGGCGGTCAACAGCTTTTACCGCAACATACTGCAGTTTTTTGTTGTTCAATGTCGTTGGAATATCCTTACTTGTAACTCCCGGATCTAAAATCTCATATTGCCATACCCCACCGTAGTTGAGGTATAATACCCATTTTGAAACCTGGTCAATTTGCTGGTGCTGCCATTTCGCAAAGATATTGCCTCCTTGTGGGGTCAGTAGCAAAGTCGGTTTCAACAAAGGATTTGCATTCAACCAAGGGCTTGTTGGCACCAATGCTTTCACCTGATAAGGACCATTCACCAAAGCTTGTGTCATGGCCGGGTTTTTGGTCAGTCCCGCCAAACTCCAGTGGATTACACCTTCCCGGTTATCAGGTAAGAGGGTCCGTGCGGCCTCCACCTGATTAACAATTTCCTGAACATACTCCGGACCACGTCTACCAACCGTATTGATGCCCGGCCAAAGGTGGCGCCCCAATGTATTCTCACTTTCCCACCATTTTAACAAAGCCGTATAACTCTGTTTGGCTGGCTGTATAGGCCAATACAACTGCGGAGCAAAATAGTCTATCCAGCCTTTGTTCAACCATAATTTAGCATCGGCATAAAGCATATCATACTGGCTAGATCCCTGAATTCCTGACGGATAACCAGGTTTCCAGATACCAAAGGGACTGACACCGAATTTCACAAAATTCTTCTCTTTCTTAATATCCTTATAAATACGTTCGATAAAGGTATTTACACTATTTCTACGGAAGTCTCCGCGCGATAGATCCCCACCATTACGTTTGTATTCATTGTAACTATCCGAATCCGGAAAATCCTGGCCACCATTATATTCCGCGTAAGGATAGAAATAATCGTCGAAATGCACACCATCGATATCATAACGTTTGACAATATCCATAACCACGCGCGCTGCGTGATCCTGTGTTGATTTTTTGGATGGATCAAACCAATAATAGCCCTGTTTCAATTTAACAACCGATTCGGGCATTTTACGTGCCATAGAAGCCGAAGTAACAGCACCGCCAGCAGTATGGTGGGCACGATAAGGGTTCAACCAAACGTGAAGCTCAATCCCTCTTTTATGCGCCTGTTCCACCCAGAAATCAAGCGGATCATAATAAGGGGATGGTGCCTGTCCTTCTGTTCCGGTCAAAAAGAAAGACCAGGGCTCAAGATCACTTTTATAAAATGCATCTGCTGATGGACGCACTTGAAAGATTACGGCATTAAAATTATTATTTTTCAAAAAATCCAAAATACCGATCGCTTCCTGTTGCTGTTCAGCTGTACTCAGGTTATTTTTGCTCGGCCAATTGATATTTGCAACCGAGGCCACCCAAGCTGCGCGAAACTCGCGCGGTAACACAGGAAGATCGACAACGATTTCCTTCTTCTTTTCTGCAACTGGCTGTTCTTTTGTTTCAATTGTATTTTTCACCCGTTCACGCTTGGGCACTGTGGGTGGATCTTTTTTTACAATTTCGACATTTGTAGTTGTCGCATTAACAGGCTCCTGTTTTTTATTTTTCTTGGATGAACAAGAAGATAAAACAAAAAGAGCTGTTGCCAAAAATAATAGGGAACGTTTCATCAATCTATAGAATAGTGTTTTTTCAAAATAACTAACGAAGATACATATAATATTGGTCAATGTCGGTCAATTGGCCAATCTTCTCCGAAATGGATCAATGTTTTAACTCACCTTTGAAGATCACCTGCTCCAACCTAAAGTCGTCATTAAAGACAATAACATTCGCTATGCTTCCAGCTTTGAGATTTCCGATATCCGCTCGCTTTAGCAAGTTTGCGGGATACAGCGTAGCCATTCGGATCGCTTCATCGCGTGATATACCTACCTTCTGCACCGCATTTTTTACCCCCTCAAGCAAGGAGATCGCCGCTCCTGAAATGGTGCCGTCCGGCAACGAATAATACCCATCGTTCAATACATGCTGGTATATATCTTTATCGCAAGCGGCTACAGCATCTGTAATCATAAACAGCCGGTCTCCCATCTGACGTTTCGCAATTTTTACGGCTTCAAAACTCACATGATGTCCGTCTACAATAATACTTGCCTGTGCTGTAGGATGATTAAAAATTGCACCGACCAACCCAACTTCCCGATGATGTAAAGGCGACATTGCATTAAACAGGTGGGTGCTTGTTGGAATTCCCAGATCATAGCCGTGCGTACCTTCCTCAAAAGTAGCATCACTATGTCCAGCACTGAGCAGCAAATTATAGCCCTGCAAATGCTGTAAGACATCGTCCGCTATACATTCAGGCGCTATGGTCATCATCTTGACAACCTGATTTCCGGCCAAAAGATCATCAATCTTTTCCTTTGTAGGCTCGATAATTAATTCCGCAGGGTGAGCACCCCGTTTTTTCGGATTCAAGAAGGGCCCCTCCAGATGCAGTCCTAAAAATGCATCATGCCGGAAGCCTTCTGCCACCCGAATAGCATCCTTAAATACGGGGATGGTATTTGTCGCCAGAGTCATCATAAAAGAGGTAGTCCCTTTATGGACCAAGCCCTCGGCGATACGCTCCAAGGAGGCCACACTACGCTCGGCAGAATATAAGTCCGATCCGTCACCATACAATTGCAGGTCAATCAATCCGGCACAAATATTGGCTCCATTAACTGGATAACTAGTGTAATCCGAAGGTACCTCGTGATCATTGACAATCGCAACGATTTTACCTTCACTGATCAGTAATGCTTTTTGTTCAAAAATCGCCTCACCAGTATATATTCTACCACCAATTAATGCTATCTTATTCATATAATTTTTTTTCGTTTACCAAGTTACCAAAATTCAAAAAAATCCGGCCACTTGTACAAGATTTTGTTTTATCGTCTACAAGGAGTTCCTTCAAAGTTTTTGATCTTTTCATTTTCACTTTCTAATTTACTGTTGTAACTTAGTTCCATGTACTTTTTTAGAAAGCGTAACGCAGATCGTCCCACAAACGGAAGCATAAAAGCCATGCATATTATTAATGCAACGGCTATTATTGTCTTTTTATTGGGCCTGATCTACAAAATATTTTTTACATCCTAAACACTGTTATCCATGTCAAAAAAAGAAATCTTAAATACCGACAAAGCTCCAGCTGCAATTGGTCCCTATAACCAGGCTATCAAAGCCGGTAATACATTATATGTCTCTGGACAAATCCCGCTGATTCCCGAAACAATGGAATTAATTTCATCGGGTGTGAAAGACGAAGCGCACCAGGTACTGAAAAATGTAGAAGCTATCCTGACACATGCGGGATATACTTTTGAAGATGTTGTCAAAGCTTCGATTTTCTTAAGTGATATGGGCAATTTTGCGCTAGTCAATGAAGTCTATGCGGAATATTTTAAAGAAGCGCAACCTGCACGCGAGTGTGTTGCGGTCAAAACTCTTCCCAAGAACGTCAATGTCGAAATTTCAGTCATTGCCTGGAAAGATTAATCCGTGGAAAATAGCAACGAAACAGCAAGCCGCGGAAAATATCTTTTCGCGGCTTTTTTGGCCCCTTTTATCTGGGGATTTATGTCTATCTCTGTACGCTGGATACGCGGCTATCCGGCCGAGGATATTCTGTATTTTAGAATAATAACGGCGCTCCTGATCCTCTGGATATACCTGTTGCTGTTTCGAAGAAAAACCATGCAAGCTGATATTCGGAAGTTCCAACTTCTACCTCGCGCGGACAAGCTCCGCCAGACCTGCCTTACCCTACTCGCGTCGGCGTTCATCTTTGGAAACTGGTTTACCTATATTTATGCGGTCAACCACATCAGCATTCAGTCTGCGGCACTGGCCTACCTGACCTGCCCCTTGATCACTGCTGCTGGAGCCTATCTCATACTCAAGGAAAAGCTAACGGGCTGGCAAAAAACAGCACTTTTTATTGCTTTTGGCAGTGTTTGTCTCCTTGCAAAAGGTTCGTTACATGATGTTCTCTGGGCTATTACTATTGCCACCTGCTACGCTTTTTATCTGATCGTACAACGGGTATCTACGGGTTTCGATAAACTCAATCAATTGGTGATCCAGCTCAGTATATGTGCATTGTTTGTGATCCCCAAACTGATCTACAATCATCATGCAATTCCGACAGAACCCATCTTTTGGGGCACCATATTTCTTATCGCATCTTTATTCACGATTATCCCCCTTTTCCTGAGCATGTATGCTCTCATTGGCATTTCATCAACAACAACCGGCGTTCTGCTCTATATTAATCCGCTGATCGCATTTACTTTGGCTGCAACCTATTTCCGAGAACCCGTTTCTACAATAAAATATATCGCTTACGGGATCATACTTGTTGCAATTATCCTTTTTAATATCAAAAACATCAAGCAGACTGTTTCCACACCGAAGACGCATGCAAGACAATAGATCATTCGTTATTTCCAAATAGCTCTTAAATCAAGTACACTGTCTGAAATTAAACAGATTACATCTTTCTGATGATGAAAGACAGTACTACAACCTTGGCTTAAAAAAATGACAAAACACATAAACAACTCACTATTAACACATTACACACGTAAAACACATTATATGTATCATTTTTGTTTCATAAAATTTTTGATTTTTGCTCAACTATAGTAAATTAGATCTTTATTAAGGAAAATCACACCGCTTTTTCTTCCTATAACTAGGTATTGAATAGCATACACACTATTACAAATAATCACTTATTTTGCCCCCCGATTATTCAATACCCTCTCTTCTAACCAAAATGCTAAATGGAATTAGCCCATTTCATTAAAAATTTCACCGTTATGAAAATATGTATATAAAAAATTGAATATAACACATATACTATATGAATAACAAATTATACTCTACATTAAGGGTGTTAGGTATTGTTCCAACAATGCTTTTTTCAGCATCTTTATTGCACGCGCAAACCAACCAGGTAAAGGGAACGGTTGTAGACGCTAAAACCAAAGCTCCTATTCCAGGTGCCACAATCAAAGTATTGGGCACTTCCAATGCAAGTTCTACGGATGTTAAAGGTGCATTTCAGATCAATGTCGACGATAAAAACCGTATACTAAACATCAGTACAGTCGGTTACGAAAATAAAACGGTCACATTGGGCCCTGGAGAAACGACAGTAACGGTGAGTTTGGAAGAACAAACCCAACAACTGGAAAGTGTGGTCGTTACTGCTTTGGGTATTAGCCGTGCACAAAAATCATTAACATACTCTACACAACAGGTCAGTGGTGACGAATTAAACAAAGTTAAAAGCACCAACTTAGCGAATAATTTAAACGGTAAAGTCGCCGGTGTTAACATTGCTTCCAGCTCTTCTGGACCAGGTGGTTCAGCAAAAGTGATTTTGCGTGGTAACAAATCGGCTTCCGGCAACAACCAGGTACTTTATGTTGTCGATGGGGTTCCAATCAATAACCAGACATTGGCAAGTCAGCCAGACAACGTTTTTGGTGGACAACGTGATGGTGGCGATCCTATTTCATTGATCAACCCAGAAGATATCGAAAACATTTCTGTATTAAAAGGAGCATCTGCGGCGGCATTATATGGTAGCCAAGCTGCCAACGGTGTTATTTTGGTAACAACAAAATCAGGTAAACAAGGGCGCACAACGATCAACTTCTCATCAAGTGCACAGATCGAACAAGCTGTATCGACACCTAAATTCCAAAACCAATATGGCCAAGGTTCGGGTGGTAAAAACAGTAACACCAGTGTATTTAGCTGGGGCGACAAAACCAATGGCGCCAACTATGATAATGTAGGTGAATTTTTCCGTACAGGTAGCAACTTCACCAATTCATTGACATTGTCTGGAGGTAACGAAAAAAATCAAACGTATTTCTCTTATGCAAATACGCTTGCAAAAGGTATTCTTCCAAAAAATGACCTGATGCGTCACAATTTCAACCTTAAGGAGAGTGCTTCATTTTTTGATAATAAGTTAACTGTTGAAGGTAGTGCCAATTACATTACCCAAAAATTGGATAATGCGCCTAGTTCGGGCTTTTATTACAATCCATTGGTTGGAACTTATCTATTACCACGAAGCTTAAATATCGCAGACTACAAAAATTACGAAACCTTTAACACAAGTCGTAATCTGAATGAACAAAACTGGTTCAGCCTAAGCGATAGCCCTACAACACAACAAAATCCATGGTGGATCGTCAATAGAAACCCTACTCAATCAACCCGAAACCGTTTGCTTTTAAATGGTAGCGCAAAATATAAGGTTGCCCCATGGATCAGCATTCAAGCCAGAGGAAGTGTCGATCGTACTTCAGAGGTTTGGGACCGCAAAGTCTATGCGAGCACACCGAATCCTTTAGGAAAAACAAATGGTAACTATAATTACACAAATACGACCATTACACAGCAATATGGTGATGTGGTTGCCAACATGAACTTTAATGTCAGTGATAAATTTCAGATTACAGGATTGGTCGGAACAAGTATCACAGACTGGAAAACCGAAGGTGTAGATTTTAACACAGGTATTGATGGATTAAAAATCCCCAATCAGTTCTTTATTCAGAACACAACAACTCCAGTGACTTCGACATTGTCGGCTAATCGGAGACAATTACAATCGGTATTTGCATCAGCAAACTTAGCTTATGACAACTGGATCTATTTAGATCTGACGGCGAGAAACGACTGGTCGAGCACATTAGCTTTCACAGGAACAAAATCTTTCTTTTACCCTTCTGCGGGATTGGGCGTCGTATTGAATGACAAGTTAAACTTGCCTGAATTTGTCAATATGGCCAAGGTTCGTGGTTCATATGCGGTAGTGGGCAATGACTTACCTCCTTATACTAGCTTATTAACAAACACCGTGAATCCATACGCAGTGTTGACAGTTAATGACATTGCTTTCTTAAAAACATTAAAGCCTGAAAAAACCAAATCTTTTGAGATCGGTACAGAATGGCGTATGTGGAACAACCGTTTGAATGTGGATGTTACGTATTACAAAACTAATACGACGAATCAGTTCTTCAAGGTTGCTGCTAGCCAAGCTTCATTAAACAAGCAATATGCGATTAATGCGGGCGATATCCAAAACCAAGGTGTTGAAGCATTGGTATCATTGGATGCTATTAGAAATGATAATTTCAAATGGACAACAAGCGTCAACTTCACCTACAATAAAAACAAAATAAAGAAACTAGCTGATGCTGTTCCTGAATTTAATTTAACTGGTGAAAATCAAAACAACTTTGCTTCCAAACTTGAAGTGGGCGGTTCTTTTGGTGACATTTACGGGCAAGATTTTGTTCGCGATGGTGAAGGAAGGATTATTATTTCTGAAGATGGTATTCCACAAAAAACCAATGCCTATACGAAGCTAGGAAACTCGAATCCAATTTGGCAAATGGGCTGGAACAATAGTTTCAATTATAAAAATTTCAACTTAAGTTTCCTGATTGACGGCAAGTTTAATTATGATGTCATGTCAATTACACAGTCGGTAATGGATGGTTATGGCGTATCTGCAGCAACTGGAGCAGCCCGAGCAAATGGTGGTGTTGCTGTAAACGGTGTTACACCAAATGGAACTCCTGTTTCTGTCGTTGATGCTGAGAAATGGTATACATCAACTGGGGGTATAGGTCCTGTCAGCAGCCAATATATCTATGACGGAACAGTCGTGAGGCTTCGTGAGTTGACCCTTGGCTATGACTTCAATATCAAAGATAGCTTTTTCAAAAAATTGCGTGTAAATGCTGTAGGAAGAAACCTATTCTACATTTCGAAAAAAGCTCCTTTTGACCCGGAAGTAACGATGTCAACAGGCAATTCGTTGAGCGGTGTGGATATCTTTATGATGCCTGCTACGCGTAATTACGGTCTTACATTAAATGCAACTTTCTAAACGATCAACAATGAAATTTAATATCAAACATATATCTAAATTCTCGCTTATCCTGTTACTTCTCGGAGGAACATTGACCAGCTGTACAAAGAATTTCGAAGAATACAATAAAAACAATATTGGGCTTACCGACGAAGATTTAAAAGGTGATGGACAGGATCTTGTGCTTTTTCTCAGAAATGCACAAATGTCTATCTATAACTTTTCCGGTGCTGGAGACCCTAACTCCTATCAGGTACAACAAAACCTGAATGCAGACGTTTTTTCAGGCTTTTTCATGTCACCTACGCCTTTCAATAGCGGACAAAACAACCTGAATTATGCCATGGTTAATGGATGGAATGGCGAACCGTTCCAGGTCTTATATCTTAACGTTATCAAATCCATTGAGAAGCTAAAAAGCAATGGACTTGCAGAAACATATCCAGCACTATGGGGCTCGGCTTTGGTGATCAAAGTAGAAGCGGCCAGTCGGGTGACAGATATTTATGGCCCTATTCCATATAGTAAAGTCGGCACCTCCAACACCGTTCCATACGACAAACAATCCGATGTATATGCTGCTTTCTTCAAAGAGCTTGATGAGGCTGTAACCGCATTGAAATCGTACAAAGCAGATAGTCCAATGGCTGCTAAAATTGACCAGATCGATCTTGTATTTCCGAATACAGATAATCAGGTCAGATTTAAAAATTGGTTGAAAATTGCCAATTCATTGCGCCTTCGTTTAGCGATGCGTTTGGTTAAAATCGACGCGACGTTAGCGAAAACACAAGCTGAAAAAGCATTGGATCCAGCAAATGGCGGTGTCTTGGAAAGCAATAGCGAAAACTTCAAGATCACTATACCGGCAGATGGTACCTACAGCAACCCGCTTTGGTTTATTTCCAAAAACTGGGCCGATACCCGTATCAATGCGACGCTTTCTTCTTATATGACAGGATTGAACGACCCGCGTATCTCTAAATACATGGCACCTGTCATTAAAGATGCAACAACAACGGCGTTCGCTGGTAAATACATAGGTATCCGTGCAGGTGCTGATGGTATCGAAAAGGATAAATACCAAAAGCTATCGGCTTTGAATACCGAAGGTACAACACCAACTTTCGTAGCGACAACAGCACCGGTATTGATGACTGCTGCTGAGGTTTATTTCCTACGTGCCGAAGCAGCATTGAGAGGTTGGAACAATGCCGGTGGAACAGCGCAATCACTTTATGAAAAAGGAGTGGAAACTTCCTTTACTCAATGGGGTGTAACATCAGGATTGAGCACTTACCTAAATGATAATACCAGTAAGGCTGCAGCTTACGAGGATCCTTTCAATGCGAAGAATAACGCAGCTTCACCAAGTGCTCTTACAATCAAATGGAATGAGGGTGCGACCAATGAAGAAAAATTGGAACGTATTATCACACAAAAATGGTTGGCAATCTTCCCTGAAGGACAAGAGGCTTGGAGTGAATTCCGCCGTACAGGATATCCTCGTTTATTCCCAGTTGTTGTCAACAATAGCGGTGGACTGATCGATACTAAAATACAGATCCGTCGTTTACCGTTCCCACAAAATGAATACAATACAAATGCAGCCGAAGTACAATCTGCAATCTCCTTGTTGGGCGGACCTGACAACGGCGGTACCAGACTTTGGTGGGATGTAAATAAGGGTAATTTCTAATCGAGAAATCATCCGAAATAAATCTTAAACAGGGCTGTCCAAAAAGATTGGACAGCCCTCTTTTTATGCAATTAATACCTACCCTCCAACTTTAACCAATTCTCTTCTCTTCTCTTCTCTTCTCTTCTCTTCTCTTCTCTTCTCTTCTCTTCTTCAGCATTTTGCGATGCCACAAGAAAATACCAAAATACTTAACAAAAACTTAATAGAAATTTCCTGTAGCAGAGACGAAAAATTACCCGTTCGATTAAAAAAACCAAGAAGAATATTATGAAAAATCTTTCCATTTTGGGTATGACCACCCTCTTAGCATGTTCCATGTTATTCGTTGTCTGTAAATCGGAATCACATTTAGAAAACCCCTACAAAGACAAAACGGAAAAGGAACTTGAGTCGCTTTCCAATGAGAAGTACAGCAAAATCGTTGCCTTCGCCAGCCCCAAAGCATGCAGTGATGCTACAGAATGGGAAATGATAGAAATACGGACAGTATGTGGGACAAGTTATCTTCCCTACCACAAATCCGTTGATAAAACAACCTTGCAAAATATGATCAACGACAACAACCGGCTGATGGAAATATACCAGCCTATGATGGCGCCCAGAATAAATTGTGCCCCTTATCGCAAACCATTGAGCGTGATCTGTAAAGAAGGAAAAGCAGACATTAAATATGAAGAACCTGCTTCAAAATAGTCACACTAGCCCAAGAAACGGCTCCATAAACGCATAAATTTTCGTAATTTAGCCATTCAAGAAGAATGGCTGAATTAAGTTTAATTACCCCCATAGAATACCTCAAAGGTGTAGGTCCACAAAAAGCAGATGTACTCAAAAAAGAGCTACAGGTGTTTACCATTGGTGATCTATTGACGCAATATCCTTTCCGTTATATCGACCGTACGGAGTTTCATAAAATCCGGAAACTTCATCCCGATATGATGGCAGCACAGGTCCTGGGTCGTCTGGTTTCTTTACAGCTCGTGGGCGAGAAAAGAACGAAACGTCTTGTAGGTTCTTTCAAAGATGAAACCGGCTCCATGGAGCTTGTCTGGTTTCAGTCCATTCCATGGCTTCAAAAATCATTGAAAGTTGGTTCGGCCTATATTATTTATGGCAAACCAAGCGAATTCAATGGCCAGTTATCCATTACCCATCCCGAAATGGATCTGTATAATCCGCAGGTAAAACAGATCGGCAATATGAGTTTACAGCCGGTTTATTCATCAACAGAAAAACTCAAAAAGTTCAATCTGGATACCAAAGGAATCCAACGCTTACAACAGACTGCTTTGGAAACCGTATTCCGTAGTATTGACGAATCGCTTCCTCAGGAAGTTCTCACTAAACATGGCCTCATTTCGCGGCAGCAGGCTCTCGCCTCCATACACTTTCCGAGCGATCAAAAGGAGCTTAATCAAGCCATCAAACGTATCAAATTTGAAGAGCTATTCTTTATACAGCTCAAGCTGCTCAACAACAAACAGCTCAATACCCAGAAGTTTAGAGGCCAGCGCTTCAATAAAGTCGGTGAAAAATTCAACACATTCTTTAAAGAGCGCCTTCCGTTCCCGTTGACAGGCGCACAGAAGCGCGTTGTGAAGGAAATCCGCATAGACACCAATACCGGCGCGCAGATGAACCGTCTGGTGCAGGGCGATGTCGGATCCGGGAAAACAGTTGTTGCCCTCATGAGTATGCTGCTCGCTGTCGACAATGGATTTCAGGCCTGTATGATGGCGCCAACAGAAATCCTGGCGACACAACATTATCATGGACTCAAGCAGCTCGTTGGCGATGACATTGTCAATATCAAGCTACTTACAGGCTCCACAAGCACGAAGGAACGCCGTTTGATCCACCAGGCACTGGAAGATGGCAGCTTAGATATTTTAATTGGCACCCATGCCCTGATCGAGGATAAGGTGCAGTTCAAAAACCTGGGCTTCGTTGTTATTGACGAACAGCACCGTTTTGGCGTGGAACAACGGGCCAAACTCTGGCGGAAGAATGTCATTCCACCACACATGCTGGTCATGACAGCCACACCAATTCCACGGACATTGGCGATGACCATGTACGGCGACCTGGACATCTCCGTGATAGACGAATTACCTGCTGGGCGTAAACCCATCAAGACTGTTCACTTTTTTGAAAGTTCGCGTTTGCGGATGTTTGGTTTTATGCGCGAGGAGATCGCCAAAGGCAGACAGGTCTACCTGGTATATCCCCTCATCAAGGAAAGCGAAAAACTGGATCTGATTTACCTGGAAGCAGGCCTTGAGAATTTGCAACGCGAATTTCCACTACCTCAATACAAGATCAGTATTGTTCACGGCAAGATGCCCGTAAAAGATAAAGACTTTGAGATGCAGCGTTTTGTCAAACATGAAACGCAGATCATGGTTGCGACTACTGTTATTGAAGTGGGGGTCAATGTTCCGAATGCCTCAGTCATGGTCATTGAAAATTCCGAACGTTTTGGGCTATCCCAGCTGCACCAATTGCGTGGCCGCGTAGGCCGCGGTGCTGAACAGTCTTTCTGTATCCTGATGTCGGGCAATAAGCTGAGCAAAGAAGGACGCTTAAGGCTGGATACAATGGTGCGTACCAATGACGGGTTTGAGATTGCGGAAGTCGACTTGCAGCTACGTGGTCCGGGCGATATATCGGGCACCCAACAGTCGGGTGTACTTGACCTCAAGATGGCGAACCTAGCGACAGATCAGGCATTGCTTACCGAATGCCGTAACACCGTCATTGCTATCTTCAAAGAAGACCCAACACTACAAAGCGAAAAGAATCAGTTGCTGCGAAGCTTTCTGGCAAGAAAATCCGATGGCATTGCCTGGGATAAGATTTCTTAACCGCATGTCATTTTCGCGAGAAAAAACGGGGCCAGCAAATCAATCAATAACGTGTTTAAGTGAATAAACAGAGCGCATTGGAATCTAAAGACCGATCGTCAACATAAATAGGATACGAATTGTTATTAATTAGCGCTTGAAGACAATTTATCTTTTTTGTATATAAAACCAAATTTATTTACTTTTGCATCATTATGAACATGATATAGAAAAATATCCCTTCTTTTACTAGGCAAAAGATGGCGACCGAACGCTTACATATTTTGAGTTGCCCTGGTAAGCAAAACACAGGAAATTTATTGGTTAATGGAGAATTATGTCATAATCGGCATCAGTCTTGTGTGGTGTACAAACGCATAAATTCTTAAATTTACCTTTTCAAACAAAAACCGGGCTTGCGAGCTCATTGAAAATAATTAAAAAGTGAACGTATAACAAGGGGTAGGCAATAGCATACATTGCAAAGCTTAATGACCTGCCAACTTCACTTGAAAGACTTAATAGTACAAAATGGCCAGATTTAAAATACACGATACAGCTATAAAACCCGAAACAGCCGTCTTGGTGAGTGTCATCACACCAAGTGTGACGGAGACAAAAGCAAAAGAATACTTGGAGGAACTTGAATTTCTTGTACAGACTGCCGGTGGCGAGACCAAAGGTATGTTTACACAGAAACTGGGCTTCCCCGATCGCGCTACATTTGTCGGCAGTGGAAAGCTGGAAGAAATAAAAGCATACGTCGAAGCCGAGGAAATCGACATCGTTGTTTTCGACGATGAGCTTTCACCTTCGCAATTGCGCAATATTGAAAAAGAACTGAAACGCAAGATATTGGACCGCTCCAATCTCATCCTGGACATCTTTGCCCGTCATGCCAAAACTGCACAGGCGAAGACACAGGTGGAATTGGCACAGCTGCAATACCTTTTACCTCGTTTGACCCGTATGTGGACCCACTTGGAACGTCAGCGCGGGGGTATTGGTATGCGTGGTCCGGGTGAGTCACAGATCGAGACCGATAGACGGATCATTCTGGACAAAATTTCCTTGTTCAAAGAACGCCTAAAAGCAATCGACAAGCAAAACGAGACACAACGAAAAAACCGTGGTGAGATGATCCGTGTAGCTTTGGTAGGTTATACCAATGTCGGAAAATCGACGATCATGAATATGATCTCCAAATCTGACGTATTGATCGAGAATAAACTTTTCGCAACATTAGATACGACAGTACGTAAAGTTGTTATCGACAACCTTCCTTTTTTGCTTTCAGATACCGTTGGTTTTATCCGCAAACTGCCGCATCACTTGGTGGAATGTTTCAAATCCACATTGGATGAAGTTCGGGAAGCCGATGTCCTGATTCACGTAGTCGACATCTCCCATCCGAATTTTGAAGATCATATCCAGGCGGTAAACGAAACATTGAAGGACCTTAAAGCGCTGGACAAACCGGTGATTACGGTGTTCAACAAAATTGACCTTTATAAACCGGCCGTCGAAGAAGGGCACGATGGCGAGGAGATCGAGGTCACGTTGGATGATTTCCGTAAATCATGGATGGCAAAAAATTCAGATCCCGCAATCTTTCTGTCAGCAACAAATAAAACGAATATCGAAGAGTTCAAACAAAAACTTTACGATATCATTGTGAAGATGCACAATGAACGTTACCCATACAATAACTTATTGTATTAATTTTGACAAACAATGCTGTGAATGGGGCCTTATGTTCCATTCACAAGCTTAAAAAAATACGAAATGAACAAAGAGGTGCAGTTTCAAGATTGGGGGCTTGTCGATTATCAGGAAGCCTGGGACAGACAAGAATCCATCTTTAAGGGCGTATTGGACATTAAACATGACAATAGGGTCAACGCAACAGCAACCAGTACCCCGAACTACTTGATCTTTACAGCACATCCCCATGTTTATACCTTAGGGAAAAGCGGGCACGAGGAGTATTTGCTGTTAGATGAAAAAGGACTGGAAGAGAAAGAGGCCAAATTCTATAAGATCAACCGGGGTGGCGACATTACCTATCACGGTCCGGGACAGATTGTCGGTTACCCGATCCTGGATCTCGACAACTTCTTTACCGATATCCATCTTTATCTGCGTACACTGGAAGAGGCCATCATACTGACCTGTGCTGATTTCGGTATCGAAGCCGGGAGATATCCCGGGTTTACCGGTGTATGGATAGAACCCGATAAACCGACGGCGCGCAAAATCTGTGCGATGGGGGTTCGCGCTTCACGCTGGGTGACCATGCATGGTTTTGCATTCAATGTCAACACAGACCTTGCCTATTTTGGCAACATCATTCCTTGCGGTATCGACGATAAGGATGTAACGTCTTTAAAGCGGGAACTTGGCAAAGAAGTCGATATGGAAGACGTGAAAGAAAAATTGAAAGGACATATTGCAAAACTCTTTGAAATGCAGGTAGTCTGATTTAAGATTTCAATAACATCCAAAGGCCCTTTGAAAGCGGAGTTTTAATTTCCCTTCAAAGGGCCTTATTTTTTGAGCATCCCTGTTCCTGCTCGTTAATAAATCCTTGTTAACATCACAAACGAAAGATATTTTCAAACGCTTGGAAATCTATACTTGCCCCCTACACAATTTCGGCGTATTAACAATAATACATGCACTCATAGCCGGCCAGTTTTCCATCGACAAATCTGAAAATAAATAACCCGGCATCGCCATTTTGAATATAGTACGTATGTGGCGTTGAAATCCAATCTGCTGAAAGTAGTTCACCAAAGTGGTTTACAAAGTCTTTTTCTGCGTAATTGGCATCCATCCGCTCGTTGCCCATGACAATGGTTTCGCCATCACTAAAAAACAGCTTATATATCGTACCGACCACTTTCCCTTTATAGTTTTCTTCGAAGGCAACGATCATATTCGGTGTTTTATAGTAATACCGCGGCTCCCAGCCACATTCGGGCATATCGGGAATTTCGGAAACCCGTTGTAAAGCGAGTTGCTTCATCTGCGCATCTGTAATTTTGCCGTCAGATAACGACACTCCTTTCCATTCGAAATGGAAATTCAACGCTTTCAGTTTCTTGGCATAAACTTCGGACTGGAGCTCATTTTGGAATTTATTGGCCAAAAGTAATTCAAAGTCTATATCAACTTTGGGATCTACTATTCCCGCTTGGGCATAGGATTCCTTCCAATAAGTAAGGGCCTGGTTTAATTTGGGATACTTGGTCCAACCGATCTCACGCAGGCGGCCAACTGCTGCAAGCTCTTTCTCCTGATCCTTTCCTTTTACGGCCAGATATTCTTTTAGCACCTTGTCGTACGTTAGTTCAGACCCCAAAAATTTCATCTGAATATACTCCGGACTTTCATGAAAGTGGTCTCCAATGTAGACCCATCCATCTATGTAGAGCGGCACATAATCGATACATACCATTTCATTGAGTCCTGCCCTACGCACAGCGGTACTTGTTGTATTAGGAGCCTTACGCACGCGCAATTGTGATACCTGTACATAGAAATGTGGGCATTGGGCATCTGTTGTTCCGCGATAGAAATATTGCTTTGGCTCGCCGGCAGATCTTTTTCCGAACATTGCACTTTTGAGGGGCTGACGGTCAATATAGCCGATATCCCCATTACTCACCTGCACCTTATACTGTGTATTGGTGGAATCTAGCAGGTAAACAGGTGCCTCGGTCGGAAACACCCCCAGAAGGTCTTTATTATTTCCTGCTTCACGGTAAAGGTGCCCCCATGTTGAGGTATATAATGGCCGCTGACCTGCTGGCTGTGCTACTGCCTGATGCACAAAACAAGCTAAAAGCAGACAGCATATAACAAATACTTTTTTCGACATAACATTAATTCTTTGAATACAGGACTAGTGGCCGCTCCATTGCGATCAGCCGCAGGGAAAGAGACATCTATAAATGCAACAGAAACTTTTTCTGGCTGCCGGCCAAACACGCACCGTTGCAATAACGAAATTAAAACAAAAAGGAGGCCAATGAAATCACCGGAATCAGGTATTTTTATTATAACCCGCCTCTGCGACATGCTATTCATTTGTAAACTAACAAAATAGTTTTCGTATCTTTGTAAGTAGAGTATAAAGTTTGACCGCTAGAATTAAAAAGGCAAGATTATGACAACAACAGTATTTTCATTTGAATATTCTTCCAGTTCTTCGGAAAGAAAAAAAATCATTGCTGTTCTGAAGGCCCTTGGCGTGAAAAATGTCTCTATTCAGGAAAAAGAGCTCCCTTCGGATCTATCACAACTGATCGAGGAAGGGAGAAATGATTTAAAGGAAGGGAAGACAAAAACTGTAACGGCCAAGACTATATGGGACAGTATCAAATAGAACTCTCGGTAAAAGCACAGAAAGATCTTCTTCAAATAAAGAAGCGAGGAAGCAAAATCGATATGAGTAAGGTCGTAAAACTCCTCGAAGAATTAGAGAACCACCCGAGGACAGGAACCGGCCTTCCTAAACCACTCCGAAATAATGTCGATGCAGAAATATGGAGTAGACGACTGAACCAAAAAGATCGAATCATATACGAAATAATTGATTCTAAAATCATAGTATTAGTGTTCAGCTTTATAGGCCATTATGACGATAAGTAAACCTAATTATCATCATCGATTTTTAAAAAAAATATTTTACCTTAAATCTATATTACCGACCTATACCGTATCTGCGGTGATATGCCCCTCGTGTCAATTCAGAAAAATTTGGTGAAGTCGATTAACTAAAAAGACCGAGTCCTTTACGAAATACCATTTGCATAATACGCTTCCGTGGGATTAAGGCTACTTTTTGTTTAATAAACTCACCTGTCCTTCCAATGACTGGATTGTTTTTTCCTGTGCCTTGACTGTTTGCTCTAAGGCATTGACCAGCTGCCTATAAATTCCGAGGCCTTCGGCAGTGGCAGGAGCTGTTTCGGCAGGTGGAGCACTTACCACATTCCTCTCATCCTTCCGCATCATAGTTCCTTCGCCCATGAGTAACCAGGCCGGACTAATGTCGGGATGTTTAGACAGTATAGCAACCATGGCATCGGAACTGAGTGCAGTATTTTTCTGCCCTCCCTTGAAGTTTGCATAGGAAAGTTGCACCTCTTTGAAAAATTCGGTTTTGCTGATCCCTTTGGTTTCAGCGATCAGCAGCACTCGTTCCTTTACATTCACCTATAGGTCCCTTTTAAAAATCGTCGATTATTTACTAATTCTTTAAGGATTCGATCTCCCGCTCCAATGAAGACAATAATCTCTCCAAAGACATAATTGTCTTCTCTTGAGATTTTATCGTGATATTTTGTGAAGCTATAACCTGTCTCAAACTATTTATCACAGAGTTCGCAATTCCCTCCAATTCGGGAGTTAAATAAGTTTCCTCTTCTTCTTTTAATACGAGCTTAGGCTTTAGCATCTCGCCTTCACCCTTTAGCAACCACTCAGAAGAATATTGCGGATATTTTTCAACAAGATTTATTAGCCATTTAGATTGTATATCAGTTCCATTGGCAAGCGCACGAGTAAAAACCCCTTTACTGGCTCCTATTGTAGCTTCAAAAGCTGAAACGCTCATCCCCTCCCTATCTGCAACAATCTTAATTCTCTTCAAAACAGAACTCATTACCGAAAATTTTAATATAAAATATTTGTTTTACCGAAAAATAGTTCTTAATTTAGCATCAAAGAAGACAATTATAAACTACTTTACAAACCAAAAAATATATGAAACCAACAAGGCTTTAGATCAGTGCACAGATCATAATTAGCCTTACGTAGCAGTTTCATCAACTTCAAAAAAATATAATCTGATGAAAAATACGCAAAAGAAACTAAAAGCGAAACATTTTCGCTATTTAACCCAAGAATACATCGATGATCCGATGAAATATCTCATCGAGTTCTTTGAAAGCGAAACATCCATACCTGACTGGTTAGCGGACCTAAATACGCTAATTAACGCGGCTTCAAACGCAAAGATGAACCCACCACGTTCCTCTACCGGATATCTCACTAGAAAATTAATTGAACAGGTGGAATTGGCCTATGTCATTTTTAGGAAATGTAAATTAAAAACAATAGAACATCCCTTGAAGTTCAACAAAGGCGTTTCAGACTACTGGAGTCAGCTATTATCAACAGACTCCTGTGCAAGTAATATTGATACAGCAGCAGACAGCATTAGCCGTTTTTTTTCTTACGAGTCTTTACAACAATGGTACAGCATTCTTGATGATTTATGGATAAGTTTAGGAGACAGAGATAACGGCTTTTTAGGCAATAACGGTCATGAAATTGTTGCTGTAAAAGAATTCTTACTGCGTCTAGCGGCTTCTCTCGGAAAGATCTATGAAAATCAAATACCTCCAAACAATGTTATAGAAAATCAAGAAGACATTGCAGATGAGCAGTGCCAAACCCAGCAATCTTTGGACGAAACAGAAGACGAAATACTTCACCCAAAAAAACGCATCATATCGCCCGAATGGCTTGCTTCCCAACCGTATTCCATCTCAGCATTAAAAGATTTCTTTGATAGAGACAATCTAAATGGCTGGCGAGAAGATATTCGATATTGGTACCAAACGGTCATCGACGAAAAAGAATTCTGGTCTGCTAATCATGAAAACAGTAAATTTTCGGGGGCAAATCTACTCTTTAACTATGCTTGCCTTTACGCCTTATTAGAAATGTTATCCAATAAATCTGAGGAATACCCTATCCTTCCAATGCGTATTGATAATTCATTTTCAATATTGCCCGAATGCCAATCAGTTTTGATTAGGCATGCAAAAGAGGAGATTATACTTTATTATGTATCGAATGAAGAACTAGACAATCCTTTGTCAGCACTATTAGCAACAGTTAAAACATACGATCAACAAGAATGGAATGAAATCTTGTATGAATGGATCAACTATGGCCTCGCCAAAAACCGATATACCGGCGCCTATTCAGATTACAGTACACGAATTTACCAGACTATGATCAAAATAATAGAACTCTCCTATTTAACAGCTTTTTCTGAAGAGATAGAATCTCTCAATCAAAAACAAACAGCTCTTCTAGAAACAGAAATATAAAGCCCATTTATTCAATCCATATTATGAACACCGATATTAACCCTATTATCGAGGCAATCCTCCGTGCCGTTGCTGTCGATGAAATCTACCATTGGACTTTTGACCACGATGGCAAAAAGTATCAGATGTTACAAGTCAATCTTACGTCAAATGCCGGAATTCGATTTTCCGATGCAAACAGTCTGATAAACAAAACCGTTGGTTCCTATCCCAATGTGTATATCAATGTGAACTTCACCCACGAAATACAACAAAAAATAAATCAAGGTTTAGGCCGAGCCTATCTTATTTGTCAACCTGAAAACCGCATTTATCAGAATCCTGTGCAAGACATCCCCCTTGTCTTACCAAATAATAAAAGTGACGAAGTCATCGAAAAAACACGGACATATATCGATAAGGAAAAGGGCAAAATTCGATCTTTTATAGATGGCTACAATTTCTATTTCGAACATAAAAATTATGCACACGCGGCATTCATGCTACATCAAGCGTTAGAACTTGCATTTAGAACAGCAGAAAATATCCTCGTCGTTGAAGATAAAAAGTCCCATTCGCTAAAAAACCATATAAACTATCTCAAAGCTTTCGACGATCGCCTCGGCACATTAGCTGATAACATGGAAAACAAACAAGCGTTGGAAAAAATCAACAAAGCTTACATTGACTATCGATATCACTTTGACTATTTTATCGATGAAGATGTATTAGAAACAGCCTATCAAATTGCTATCAATACATTAAACTGGATCTACGATTATTCCAATCTTTTATTCGAAGAAATCAAGTCAAAACTTAACCCAGTCCCAGTTGCTAACAACGAAGTTGAAAATTGCAAAAATAACAATGAAATATACAAACAAAACTATTGTAACGCCAATTATCGAGACCTCATTTTAAACGCTATAGAGCGCTATTGCACGCCTGCGCTGGTAGTATGTTTCGGATATGATTCTGATCATCACCACTATCAGAATGCGCTCCGAAGGGCAAAAAATGATTGCATCACGCATAACTATTATATTTTTGTCGTTTATGATACTTTAAACGCCGAGATCAATAATCTGCCCCAACTCATTACGGATTTGCTCCCCAACAATGTATCGCTTACGCTCGCCCTTGAAAACACCACCACTTTCAGCAAACAGCTTTCAAAGGGTCATCCCTTTTTTCTTTCACTCCTGAAAGCCGGTGACATCTGGTTTCAGAATCCATCAATAGCAAATATCGATCTGGAAAGTATCGTTGCCCCACAGCTCGATCTTGAATATGTACATCAACAGTGGAAGACGCGCTATAATAATGCGCGCACATTATATTTACCCTACGAGGAAGACTGGTCGTCAATAAGCATCGAGGCCACATATTATATGCTATCGCAAGCGTTGGAGCAGGTTTGTCTCGGCGTAATCAATTCCGTCATCCAATACAAACCGCAACGTGTCAACCTGACTTTTCTAATGACACTCTGCAAATTGATAGTCCCTGATGCCTACGCAACATTCTGCCTTGACCATGAGGAACATTTCGCCGCTTTTAAGAATATTACGGAAGCACAGCAGCAATTTAGGTACAATGCAAATTACAAAGGAGATCCACTAACCATCCTAAGATTGCAGGAACTCACCAAAACGTTTATCGAAAAATGTAACAATGAGATGGAAATCTATTTTGAGAAGATTTCCAGCCAACAGCTGGTCGAACAAGTTGAATAAAAGAGATTATTAAAAACAGAAGCCTGAGCACCATGATTCAAATGCTATCAAAGACCAATAAACGCTCTAAAATTATCCTTTGAGATTACCTGAACATCTGCACTATAGGCTTCTACAAAATTTGATGGTATTTTTGCTTTCGCCTTAGGATTCCATTTAAATTCGTAGCCAGTTATTTTACCATCCGCTTCTTCTACGTAATCAATTTCTTGCTGCTGTTTAGTGCGCCAAAAGTACTTATTAATAAAACGCCGGCTATAACTGTTATGTTTTAAGCGTTCTGAAATCAAAAAGTTCTCCCAAAGGGCACCCACATCATCTCTTAATTCAATTGGATTAAAGTTTTGTATCACAGCATTGCGGATTCCGTTGTCATAAAAATATATCTTTCGATTTGTCTTTATTTCATTACGCAGGTTTCGGCTAAACGATGTCAGGGGAAATATAATGTAAGAAATTTCCAAGAGATGGATATAATTAGACACGGTGTTTTTATCAACTCCTGTCAGCTGGGCAATTTCATTATAACTTACTTCAGATCCGATTTGAAAAGCTAAAGCTTGAAGAATCTTTTCTAGAACTTCTGGCTTTTTGATATTCGCCAAGGCTAAAATATCCCGATATAAATAACTTTGAGAAATCTCATTGAGGACTTCCCGCTCTTCACCGCGACTAGTTATCGATTCTGGGTAAAATCCATAAACCAATCTAGTTTCCAAATCGCCTTCAGCATTGAGAAAGCCAGTATTATTCTCATATTCGGCATAGGAAATTGGAAATAGATTGAACTCTCTCTTACGTCCTGTCAATGGCTCATGTGTATGCGTTTTCAGCTCAAGAGCCGAGGATCCGCTTAGAATAAGTTGTACATCTTTAAATTGGTCGTGTATAATTTTTGCCGTTAAACCAATATTTTCGATGCGCTGTGCTTCATCAATAAATACCACTTTAGCTTGACCAATAATCGTTTCAATCTCTTTTGTATTAGGGTTGTTTAGATAAGTCCTTATCAAGGGATCATCTCCATCCAAAAACAAATAATCGCCACCAGAGAGTATATCTTTGATCAGTGTAGTTTTACCTACTTGCCGCGGACCAATTAATAGGATAGTTTTTCCTTTAAAAAGTGCTTGCTCCAAATTATTTTTGATTAATCGCTCTATCATAACCCATTTTATATTCACCAAAAGTAATGCTTTTTAGTGAGTATATTCACCAAAAAGCATTACTTTTGGTGAATTGAAATTTTATAAGACTTTTTTATAAATATAATATTGCTTTAAATGCGATTGAATCCACAAAAAATCCATCAGTGAAGTCTTTAAGAATTCCGCCAAACATTTATCGAAAGTGTAACAGCGAAATGGAAATTTATTTTTAAAAGATTTCAGTTCAGCAGCTGCTTGCACAAGTTGAATAGAAAGCATATTACAAACTAGTAGTCCCAACTATAATTATGTCAAATAATTTGCAAATAATCGGAATTATTCCGGTTATTATACAAATATTTAACAAAATGGAGATTAACCAGTCGTTAGAAAATTACGCAGAAACAACTATTACACGACAAATAGATTTGTTCATTCAGCCAATTTATATATAACGGAAACGTCCTCGGCTTTTTTTATAAAATTAAAAATGGCTGACCAATTATTTTTTCCAAAAAATCAACTATCAGAAATCACTGAATTCAACGTTTTCCTGCAGCAACTTTGCCAGCGCCTTCAAATAGACTATCGGGAAGAACTAAACTGGCAATGGGCATAGCCATAACATCCCGCACGCTTTAAGCCAAAGCGCGAATATCTTTAACCTCCAATATATTCTTAACACCATCGCTTTCCACTGCATGTATCATCGCCCTTCCGACCTCATGCAAGGATAGTACTGCCGAAGGGGCAAAAAACTTAATGATTTTGGCCACAAAAGCAAAAGGATTGGCATGCTTTTGCCCTGCAACAGTCGTCATTGCCCCCGGTCTAAAGTTATACTCCTTTTTGAACGGTAATTTGGCCAGATCATTCTCTCTCTTACCCTTAACCCTAGCCCACATCACCTTGCCTTGCTCCGTACTATCGGTGCTTCCGCCGGACACATAAATAAAACTGATCTCCGGATTAATTTCCAGCAGGGACTTTGCAAAAGCCAGTGTCGTATCATACGTAATATAACGGTACTTATCTTCTTTCATTCCCACAGAACTCACGCCAGCACAGTAAAAACAGGCATCATACCCTGCAATCGCATCTCTAAATAGCGAGAGTTTAGTAAAGTCTTCAACCAAAAGTTCCTTCAATTTAGGATGTTGAATGGCCGCGGTACGACGCGAAATGCTCAACACAGCTGTTACCTTATCGTTTTGGAGGCATTCCAGCAAAACGCCTTCGCCAACCATTCCGGTGGCTCCTGTTATGATTACTTTCATATTTTATCCTGGCTCCTTTGGAGCCTTTAGTTATACAAGTATTATTCTCGTCGGTCGCTTTACACAACTACATGGTTAGATCCGCCGCAATCGCTCTTCTTCCAAGTCGAGTTGATATAACTGCGAACGAACAATCCCCTCATCAATGGTCGACTCACAGTTTAGCTTCTGAAGATACTCCCGCTGCACATCCAAAAGCTCCATAAATATCACTTTCGTTTTTTCGTTCATCCAGGAATCATCCGCCGCATTCACCTTTTCCTCCCAATGTTTCAAAATACGGTCCATAACATCGCGATTGTGCAGCTCTTTCTCATGTTTATCTTTTAGAAATTGGTAAACATGATGTTTTAACCCTTGCTTCATGCGCGTACGGACCTGCTCTTCAGGCTCTTCTTCAAAAGTTTCAAATAGTCTGGTTCTTTTGATCAAGTAGGGTAAGGTAAGCCCTTGTATCAAGAGCGTGGATAAGATCACCACAAAGGTGATAAATAAGATCAGGTTTCGCTGCGGAACAGCCACACCGTTCATAACGACAGGAATGGACAATGCTGCTGCCAGTGATACAACCCCGCGCATGCCAGTCCAGCCCAACAAAAGGGGCATTAGAAAACGCTGTTTGAGGGACCGTGACCTTGGAGCGACAGCAGGACGGAAAATTAGGGTAGCAATCATAGCCGCATACGAGCTGATGATACGGGCAAGAATCAATACTGCCGTTACCAAAAGACCGTACCCGATGGCTTCCCGCAGTGAAGTTCCATTGGATCGCAGACCGTCAACAATCTCCGGAAGATCCAATCCAATAATAAAAAATACAATACCATTTAGAATAAATACAAAGCTCTCCCAGACACTCAGACCACGTACCCGACTTGTACTATTGAGAAATGTCAACCGCTGACCGGACATCAAAAGACCTCCAGCAACAACAGCCAACACACCTGAACTATGGAATTGCTCTGCAATCCAATACATAAAGTAGGGTTCAATCAAGGTAAGTGCAATGTCCGACGGTGCATCGGTCGGTAGACGTTTGTGTGCCTGTATAAAGAACCAACCCAATAACAGGCCAATACCCACACCACCGACAAGCATCCAGATAAAGGATACCGCAGCTTGTCCCCATACAAATTGCCCTGTCCCAACGGCAATAAGGGCAAAACGGACAATGATCAAGGAAGAAGCATCATTTAATAGACTTTCGCCTTCCAAGATAGCAGAAGTGGCTTTGGGAACTTTTACAAATTTCATAATCGCCCCCGTACTGACGGCATCCGGCGGTGATACTATGCCCCCCAGCAGAAAACCCAGCGCTAATGTAAACCCCGGTATATAATAATTGGCAACTACGGCAACGGAAAGTGCGGTAAAGAATACAACCAAGAAGGCAAAACTCCCTATAATGCGCCACCATTTCTTCATCTCCTTAAACGAAATAGACCAAGAGGCCTCAAAGAGCAGTGGTGGTAGAAAAATGAGGAAGATGACATCCGGATCAATTGTCACTACGGGCAAAGTGGGAATAAAACTGATCAATAGCCCCGCCAGAACCAAGAGAATGGGATAGGCTATCCGTAGTTTGGTGGCCCACATTTCGATCAATACGATGATCGCGATCATCGCGATAAATAACGGAAACAAGCTATGCATACGAGTTCATAATTTATGGATCCAGAGATATCCTTTTCCTAGTGTAAAGATCTCAAATGGAAATTAAAAAAACTCATGGTCATCTTATTTTTTTCTGTACCCTTATTTTAACAACACTCTGTACCTAAACAGCATCCTGTACCCTTCTTAAATTAGCAAAAAGATTTATTCTTATGGCGACAACTGCAAATCAACCGTATCTGATCAGACAAGTGGATCTTTCTGATTTAGCGCTTATCAAAGAAATACTCAACAAAAAACAACTGGATACAGACTCGATAGGCATGCCTTTTATGGCACTCGATCAATGTAATCAATTAACAGCTTTTTCGTCCGTAACAATCTGCAAAAAAAATCTGTTATCGATCGAAATTACCTACGAAGCTCCTATTTCGGACACGCTCTCCAAAGTATTCACGGAAAAAGCACAATCCTTCTTCGAGCACCAGTTGATTGACCTATTTGGTTCGGAAGAATTGCTCAGAAAAGGAATTCACCGATATAACGACTGGTTAAATCAAAACAGAAACAGTAAATTAGCATAAGCATGGAGCAGCAACTGTTATATAAGAAAATAGCCAATATTGTTGAGAGCCAGATCAAAAATGGCTCTTTGGTCTATGGAGATCGTTTGCCCTCTGTCCGGAGCGCTCAGAAGCTATACAATGTAAGTTTAAATACAGCAAAAAGCGCCTATATGGAATTAGAGAGTAGATCTCTCATTGAATCACGACCAAAATCAGGCTATTTTGTTAGCCGGTCGGGGCTTCGTCGGATGGCTATTCCGTCTATTTCCACGTTTAAAATAGACGAAAAAAAACAAGATCCTGCAGCATTGATCGATAAAGTTTTTCACTCCCTGGAAGACAAGGAAATTACACGCTTTTCACTGGGTTTACCCAGTGCATCATTACTTCCGATTCAGAAACTCAATCGATGCATTATAGAGTCGGTTCATGAACTGCATGATTACGGTGATCAATACGGACAGGTACAGGGAAGTCCAAGCTTGCGAAAAGAAATTGCCAAATGGTCATTGGTACTTGAAGGAAAAATAAGTGACGAGGATCTTATTATCACATCGGGTGCCATGAATGCGATCTACAGCTGCCTTCGGGCTGTCACTAAGCCCGGCGACACCATCGCGGTGGAAAGCCCCCTTTATTTTGGTTTTATTCAGGCCTTTCAATTACTGGGTCTCAAAACCATCGAGATTCCGACCCACCCTATTACGGGAATTGAATTAGATGCCCTGAAAAAAGTTATTCATAAAATTGATGTCTGTTGCTTCGTTACCAATTTTAGCAATCCATTGGGCGCGCTCATGCCCGATGAGCATAAAAAGGAACTGGTCAAACTGCTCGCCCATCACCATATTCCATTGATTGAAGACGACCTGTATGGAAACATCTATTTCGGTTCGTCACGGCCCAAGCCATGCAAATATTTTGATGAAGAGGGACTGGTGATGTGGTGTGGATCATTTACCAAAGTATTGGCGCCAAGTTTTCGGCTCGGATGGGTTGAACCCGGGCAATACAAGGATAAGATCCTAAAACAAAAACTCATACAGACGATTTCGCAGCCTGCAATTTATCAAGAGGCGGTTTCCAAATTCTTACAGATCGGCAGGTACGACCATCACCTCAATAGCTTCAGAAAAAAACTGTACAGCAATTATATCAATTTCAGAAACAGCATTGAGGCCCATTTTCCAGAAAACACAAAAATGTCACAGCCTGAGGGTGGGTTTGTGCTTTGGCTAGAGATGGACCCTAAAATAGACTCAACCCTGCTCTACGATTATGCCCTAAGGCAAAAGTTGAGTTTTGCTCCAGGAAGGATGTTTACACAGCACGATCAGTTTAAGAATTGTATTCGGCTCAACTATGCCGTGGACTGGAACGAAAAGACTGCACAGGATCTGATGCGCCTTGGGCGATTTTTCAAAGCCGTACGCTAAGAAAGCCGTACTCCAAGTAAATCAATCCCAGTCTATTTCATCAACCTGAATGGGAGAAGGAAAATCATTGGGACCTTCTTTGGAAAAATTACCACTTTTCCATCAAGGATCAACATCGCATCAAAGATTTTTCCCAAGCCTTACCCTATAAACGTTCCAAGGGCACCTTGTGAGCACCCTTGGAATTAAAAAACGAAGTGTACTTACTTCGCAGAGAGAAAAGAATCTTTGTTAACGAATAGTCTCAAAGAATTTTTTAGTCTTGTTATAGGCGATTATACCGATGATACCGATCATAAGCCATAAAAAGTCTACGACAAAAATATCACGTTGTCCATTGCGAAATGTATCCCAGATCCAGTTACCAGTTATAAAACCATTGACTAGTGGTATAAAAAATGCCAGGATACTTCCGACCAGCAAGGTTTCGCGATTGGTTCTTCGGATGCTTCTCCTGATAATATAATACAGTGAAAATACGAGCCAACTATAGAAGTACACACGGTAAATAAAATCTTGGTTAACCTCTGGGCTCAATTTAATAGCAATAAAAGTCAATGCTGTGACAGGCAACATGGTCAGACATATTGCCGTGAATATATTTGCCGCCCAGAAATTGAATTTCCGTTTTCGTGGAATTACATTGTTTTTGTCACGTGCTACCAACCAGATTAATATACCTGAGATAATGACCAGACAGCCCATAACTCCTAAAATAAAGTATACCATCTTAAGCGGATAACCGCCATAATCACCATAATGCAGACGGTATAAAAGACTGCGGACACCATCGGCATAGGTAGCATCACTGATCGGGGATTTTTCGGCCACAATTTTATTGTCGATAGCTCGCACAGACAATATACCGGATCCAGCAAAGCTCTTATTAAACTGCGGCTCCAGCTCCATGACAACATGCATATTGGAATCTGCATAGTTTTTGATCGTAATGCGCTGAAAATCGGATTCAGGCCATTTATATTTTGCCAGATCCAAAAATGGAGCGATCTTAATGTCTGCCTTTAAAGGTTTGTAGGTATAAGGAAAATCGGTCTCGGCACTAACCCCCATCTCCTGATACATTTTTTGTTGATCACCCTCATACAACAACTTGCTCAGCGGCAAAGCCAGGACAGAGTTAATGATCAAAAACGTACCTGTTACCGCAAAGATAAATTGAAATGGAAAACCGATAACACCCAATGCCGTATGCATATCGGTCCATACCGTTTTCCATTTACTGAACGGTCTGAACACGAAAAAATTTGAGACGATCTTGTCCCAATGCAGCAATAATCCTGTAATAAGAGCAAATAAGAAAATAAAAGCGGTAATTCCAGCAATAAGATAACCAAAGGGAGCTATACCTACCCTAATGGGTACCTGATTGAGCTGAGCCATGAAGTGTAAGCGAAACAGAAATTCACCCATATCGTAATTCTGTGTATAGTCACCTGACTTCTTATTTGCAAAATTATAGGTAAAGTTCTTTGAATCATCATCGCCACCTCTTCTTCGGCCCTTCTTTTTTGCTGCTTTCTGTTCTGGCGTTACCTTCGCTAGATTTTCTTTATTTAAGAGACTGTCATTGGATGCACTAAGCCCAACATAAGCGGAGGTTCCTTCCCGGTGCATATAAAAAGTGATATCGCGTCCATTCAAATTTGTTTGTCCTTTGAGTGAGTCGAGCAAACGATCAAAGTTTTGGTGATCTTCGCGATAGGTCTTATAGGACGTATTATTCTGCCAGGCAGCAATTTCATTCCTAAAAAATGCAAATGATCCCGCAAAAAATATCACATACAGGATGGCGCAAATAATAATGCCACTAATGGTATGCGTATTGAAATAGATATTATAATTTCGGTTATTCATGGTCAATTACATGTTGAAAAAATAAGGCAGCGAAAAAACTGCAGCCAAGAGTAAATATAGTCCCCATATTTTCCATCCGTTCTTTGCAAGGAAAGCAAACAGTAAGAGTACTGCCCATAGGAGATAGCCCGTGAAGCAAGCCGTAACAACAACATCCTTTTTCTCAAAAATATGTGTGACCAAGACGTGAAAAGAGAGCATGACAACATAACCACCGATAAATCCGGCTGTAATTTTCAGGAACCGTTGAAAGGGCGTACTAAGGTATTTTTTATTAGCAGGCATATTTTATCGGTTAGGAAATCAATAATTCAACACAAAGGCTAAATACATACAACCCCACAATTGGGTATAATTTGAAATAGCGATAAGGATTCAATAGGACCACAAGACACATCATGCACATGAAATAGGCAAAAAAAGCAAAAAAGCCGGCGCCAAATCCTTGCATATAGAGAACGGCGCCAAATGGAAAGAGCAGCAGCAATATGCTCAAAATGCGCACAAACTTAGTTTGTGCGCACAGTTTTTCCAGCCATTGTGGCCTAGGGCCAAATTTCACCTTTTTGCTCGTGTTGTAAAAAAGGTATACTCCAAAGAGGATAACGACTAGTAATGTACTATACATCAGTTCTATAATTTATCGAGATCGTTTATTTAAAACTTATAGGTAACCCCCATACGGAAATTACGTCTAGCTTCGACGATATAGGAATAATAATCCACACCACCGAGCTTCTGAACTGCCGCGCTTGCTTTGGAGATCGATCCAGCAGTCAGCAATTTGCGGTTGTCCAACACATTATTGATTACGACCGAAATGGCATACTTCCCTTTTTGATAGCTGATGCCTGCATCTGTACGCAGATAATTCTTGAAATTACTTTCTTTTGTAGTCCCAACTGCACGGTCAAACATTCCCTGAACACTCCCCATAAAGCCAAGTCCACGCACTTTCCCATCCTGAATACGATAGGATACAAATGCATTGGCTGTATGTTTGGCCGTATTCGGAGTGATATTACCAATATTTTCTTCTTTGGTATCTTTGGAGATCTTTGAATCTGTCAAGGCATAATTTGCATTCACATTTAGCCCCTTAATAATTTCACCGGTGACATCAAATTCGATACCCTTACTTCTGGTCTCTCCCAATTGGGTCTGGAATGACACACCATTAACGACGTGGCTCGGATCGGGGTCAGCTACCAGCGCATTTTTACGGGCAATAGTGTAGGCACTTAACGTGGAGATCCATTTTCCGCCCATCCATTCTTTCTTTATACCCGCTTCTAAATCATTTCCGCGTATTGGTTTGAAAGCATTACCTTCCCAGTCGGTACCAGCGACAGGAACAAAAGATTGATCAAACAAGCCATAAATACTCATGGATTTATCGATCGAATAGCTCAACCCTACCCTCGGCGTAAATGCTTTATCGGTTCTGTCAGCTACAGACGTTTTTCCTATGGTCTCATTAATTGTATAGCGTAAGCCAAGCGATAAACGCAATTTCTCTTCCAGGAAGGCCAATTCATCATGCGCGTAGAATGACATATAGTTTGTTGAAGTCACGTAATTGCTACCGCCCGCACGGACCTTTACACTCTGCGAACGATCCAGCGTAGGGAATACATTGCCTGGAATACCGTATTTAGGATCATAGACGTTGAGCGAAGCTGAAGGAATCGAATCTAAAATCGTTCTAAAATCGCCCCAGAACTTCTTATTTCCATAGTCGGCACCGATTAAAATCCGATGACGAACACTTCCGGTATATTCTTCTCCGTTTAAAGAAACCTGACCAAAACTATTTTCACCGTGTTCGTCGGCAATACTGTAATAACGTGGCATATCGCCATTGGCTTTCATGTAATTCAGCCATGTACTTGTGGCTTTCATATCAAAATTGAAATAGGCCATCTGTGCATGCAATTTCCAATTATCGTTTAGTTTGCGGTCCAGATAAATATAGGCACTATGGTCTTTTAGTTTTCCGGGCTCCATGGAAGGATCGCCATAGAAGAAGTCATTGGCAATACCCGGATCGGCAAATCCTTTGGGTGAGAACGTATAATTACCATTTGATAGGTAGGTAGACCCTTGGTAGGTGTATTCAAATGTTAAGTTCGTCAAAGAATCTACTTTATAGGTAACCACTGGCGCTATAACAAGCCGGTTACTGTAATTATATTTTGTAAAAAAGTCTTTTTGTTGACCAGCTACATTCAGACGATAAAGTAGCTTGCCATCTTTCCGCAATTTACCGTCCAGGTCAACGGCAGCACGATACGTACTAAAACTACCTGTATTCAGCGTCACAGATCCCTTGGTATTTCCTGTCGGTTTTTTAGTCACAACATTATAGAACCCTCCTGGTTCGCCATTGGCTAACATAAATCCAGCAGGCCCCTTTACAAATTCGATCCGTTCGATCATACTTGCATCTTCGGCTGTAGGCCCCCAAGAAGCTTCGATATTCATCCCATTACGGAATGCTGGGATCTTAGAGCCACGCATGCGTATATTGGCATACTGGTTGTCCCAATGGCCTTGACGTGTAGCGCCACTGACATTACGTGTAATACCGTCAACAATGTCGAAAACCTGTTGATCGGCCATTAAATCAGACGAAATAACCTGTATATTTTGAGGCAACTCCAAGATTGGTGTTTTAAGACGTAACGATCCGGAGATACTGTCAAACTTATAATGCTCATAGTATTTACCATAAACCGCAACTTCGTCGATAGCTTGCGATTGGTCTTTTAAGATGATGGGACCAAGGTTTGTCACCTCATCTTTTACGTTCACTTCCATCGTGTGCTTGCCGTAACCGATCGCTTTAATCTCGATATGATAGGTTTTGGATGAAAGCTTATGAAAAGCGAAATGCCCCGCACTATCGGTGCTGGTGGTCACACCCGTATTGGTCAATTTTACTGTTGCCCCTGTGATCGGTTCAGATTTTTCATTGATAAGAATTCCTTCAATTATTTTGTTCGTCTGTGCCTGTGCAACAGAAAAAAATGAACTAATCACAGGAATAGCTAAAAAGGATAAAGTTTGATTCATGAATGTAGTGTGGTAGATGTTTTTTATAGTAGACATCTTTTAGATATTCTTTTTTGCAAGGGTCCATTGGTGTTTCCATTGTTTCAGATGGACCCTTTATTATTTTGTCTGCGCTGTACCTGCAATTATTTGATGGTAATAAAAGTCGTACTTCCCTGCCATGCCGAAGCATAGGGTTTCCCTTCATGTTCACCGGCTGTCTCCGCAAAGGTACTTGCTTCCAAAACGTATGGGCCCGACCAGATTGCATCAAATGTCAGGATACCATTCTCGTCGGCAACAAACTCTTTTCCCCAACCTGTAGCAGAAAAAACAGAAACTTTGGCCTGAGGCACAACTTTGCCGAAGCTGGTGATCTTTGCTTGTACGCTTTGTCCTTTTTTTGCGTTAGCCGCACCAAGCAACTCAATCTGCAATGGATTGTTTACGCCCTTATAATCAAGTGTTGCAGACTTTCCTACGACAACAGGGACTAAGGAAGAAAATTCATACTTCGTTTTGCCGCCGAGATCTTTAGCTGCTTTAACAATAGACAGAAAATAGGTTCCTGCTGCTGTAGGTTGAAATGAACCGCTAAAGTGATCGCCTTTATTTGTCAACTGAAGTTTGATGGGTTCCTTTCCCGGAGCATGCAACATTAATGAGAAGTCCTTCACGTCGGAGTACCATTTGTCGACCTGATCTCTTTCATTCGTTGCAAACTCACCGTAATATACCTTGACTTCATGGGATTGGTTTAACGTCCCATAAGAAGATGATTCAATCCAAAGGGCATGTGCATGACTGGTATGACTACACAGTAATACCGCAAGAAATGTAAAAAATGAAATTAAAATTTTCATAATATGTTGATTGATGTTTAGTTTTCTTCAACTTATTATGGGAGAATTTGCTGGTTTAAGCGAGCTCTACAACGAATAAGACAATAAAATTCGTTATCTTGCAAGTTCTTCCATATCGTATATCGGGAGTAACTGACACAGCGTGCTGTTCAGTCTTCTACATCCAGTTGCCGCTGTATGTAGATTTACGCCATGTGATAGATTGCCGTCTATTACATGGTGTTTTTGTTTCTTTTTTGTCCAAATAAGCATACAAATAGTTATTTAGACTGATTAAAAACAAAGCAAATATAACAGGAAATCTTTTTAAATCAACTAATTTTTTTATTTTACAGTATTCTTACGCTTTGGCTGAAGAAATACAGCATACAAAACGAGCTTTTTAAACTAGGAAGAGAGTGCAGAAGGAATTGAAAAAGCGGTTACACGATTCTCTAGCACAAGTTTCAGGTCGAACAATTCTGTTTCCTGGTAACGTGTCGCTACATGAAGCTGGATACGTTCGCAATGTGGTTCGAAAGTCTGCTGAACCAGATCGACCGTATTATTTTCGCCGGAGAGGTGAGTTAGGATAAGATGTTTAAGGCGATCGGTTTTATAGGCATTAAATAGTTCGACGGCAACACGATTTGAAAGGTGTCCCCAACCACTGCTGATTCGGTTTTTCAGAAAATACGAATATCGTCCAGTACGCAACATCTCCTCATCATAATTTGATTCCAGAAGCAATACATCCGAATGCTGAATAACATGCTGTACATTTTCACAAGGCCGTCCTATATCCGTCAATACCCCGATATTGTATGTCCCATCTGAAACAAGGAAACTACAGGGTTCTTTGGCATCGTGATATTTGGGAATACCATACACCTTGAGACCTCCAATTTCAACGACTTCGTCCGGAGAGATTATATGGACCAAATGGGACGGAAGATGCAATCGGGTACCATCGTAACTCCCCTTGGTGATATAAACCGGTAGATTATATTTTTTGGCAAATACGGATAGGCCTCTGATATGATCAGAATGTTCATGGGTAATGAAAATCGCCTTGATCTGAGTCGGTAAAATACCCAGATTGTACATCCGAAGGTGTATATGTTTACTGTTGATTCCGGCATCGATCAAAATAGCCGAATCATCTTTAGCCACATAATAACAGTTTCCATTACTTCCGGAGGCGATTGCACAATATTTCATTCGTTTACGCTATTTATAAGAATATATCTATGTTACCGCGTCAAAGATACGAAAAACGAGAAAACTCAGACAGTCATTAACATTCCGGCAAACTCAATGGAATATTGACGGCCAATCCACCGTCTGCTGTTTCTTTATATTTAGCATTCATATCCAAAGCCGTCTCCCACATGGTCTTAACCACAGTATCCAGGCTCACTTTTGCCTTATCTGGGTTGGATTGTAGTGCTAATTGCGCAGCAGTAATTGCCTTAATGGCTCCCATAGTATTACGCTCAATACAAGGAATCTGTACCAATCCACCAATTGGATCGCATGTTAATCCAAGATGATGTTCCATCGCAATCTCGGCAGCCATCAGAACCTGACGCTGCGATCCACCCAACACTTCTGTCAGCGCGCCGGCAGCCATCGCTGATGAAACCCCAATCTCGGCCTGACAGCCGCCCATTGCAGCAGAGATCGTTGCATTTTTCTTAAAGATCGAACCGATTTCAGATGCCGTAAGAATAAATTGGATAATTTTATTTTCACGCATACCGTCATGAAAAGTAATATAATATTGCAATACAGCCGGGATAACGCCCGAAGCCCCATTGGTAGGCGCTGTAACCACACGTCCGAAGGAGGCATTTTCCTCATTTACAGCAAGAGCAAAACAACTTACCCAATCCAGAATATATTGAAAGTTTTGGCCGCCCTCCCGAATGGCCGCTACCCAGGACTCGTAATCTTGATAGGTACGTCCCTGCATTAATTTCTTATTCAGCTTGGCTGCTCTTCGCTCAACGTTTAGCCCCCCCGGCAATGTCCCTCCGGTGTGACAGCCCCGGTAGATACATTCGTGTATTGTTTTATAAATATTCAATACGCCTGCTACGGTTTCACTTTCTTCACGCCATGCACATTCATTTTCAAGGACCAGCTCAGAGATTTTCAGCCCCGTTTTCATCGTCCAATGCAAGAGTTCGTGTGCAGTATCTACAGGAAATGGAAGATCCACTTCAGACAGGACGCTTTCCGTATCATTTTCCTGCACCACAAAACCGCCACCTATAGAATAATAAGTTTCTGTAATTGCCTTACCATTTGATAGGAAGGCCTGAAAGGTAACGGCATTGGGATGAAAAGGCAAGCTTTCGGCATATAGAAACAGGAGGTCTTCCTGATAGGAAAAAGGAATCGTCCGTTCGCCAGCAACTTCCAGTTCACCGACCGCCTTGATATGTTCGACTTTGGGTGTCACTCTATTGACATCAAAGGTAACCGGATCATCTCCGCTTAGTCCCAGTAGAACGGCAATATCAGTACCGTGACCTGCACCAGTCTTAGCCAAAGACCCATAAAGCAAGATTTTAACCTGTTCGACCTCATTTAATACCCCTTTTGACTTGAGAACAGCCGTAAATTGCTGGGCTGCGCGCCAAGGGCCTAAGGTATGCGAACTCGAAGGTCCGATACCAATCTTAAACATATCAAAAACGGATATTTGTTCTTTGCTCATAATCTTTTTTATTGCGGTTAGCTGATTAAGCCACTGCTTTTGTGAAAACCGCATCTAAATTAGCACAAATAAAGTACATTGTTACCTGTATTTGCATTATTATCAATTTGAAAACCAAGCTCAGGTTCTTTTAACAAGTATCCAACAAACATCTTACATTTTTTAGCGAAAAAGTAAGAAATGCTTCCCTATCTTTGTTGGCTATAATTTATAGAATGACGGGAAAAACATATTTATATTCTTTTTTTACCATTGTTATTTGTTTATTTTCGATTAGAACGTATCCCCAGCAACTACCTAAGCGGGAGTTTCGCGGTGTATGGGTAGCAACCATAGGTAATATAGACTGGCCCTCCGTGAAGGCGGGCAATAATGTCGCTCAGCAAAAGCAGGAGTTTATTGATTTATTGGACCAGCACCGCAGCGCGGGGCTGAATGCAATTATTTTGCAGGTACGTCCTGCTGCCGACGCTTTCTACGCGAAGGGCAGAGAACCCTGGAGTAGATACCTGACCGGAAAACAAGGCCTGCCTCCGTCGCCATTTTATGACCCCTTAGAATTTGCGATCACCGAGGCACACAAAAGAGGGATGGAGCTACATGCCTGGTTCAATCCGTATCGTGCTTCGACAACATTAAATCCGGCCCATTTTTCGGATGACCATATTACCAAGCGCCACCCCGAATGGTTCTTCACCTATGCTGGCAAGAAGCTTTTCAACCCAGGTATTCCGGAAGTTCGTAAATATATCATTGATGTGATTATGGATGTAGTCAAAAACTACGATGTAGATGGCATTCATTTCGATGATTACTTTTACCCCTATCCTGACAGCAGAAACACACCGGTACCGGATCAGATTACCTTTGGTCAATATAACAACGGGATCGAGAAAATTGACGACTGGCGACGCAACAACGTCAACGTACTGGTACACGATCTTGGTGTTGCCATTAAAAAGATAAAACCTTATGTCAAATATGGCATTAGCCCCTGTGGCGTATGGGACAACAAAGAAAATAATACTGCTGGCTCAGATACCCGTGGTCTGAGTGCTTACCGGGAACTATATGCTGATGGTGTAAAATGGATGCAGGAAGGCTGGATAGACTACATCAATCCCCAGATCTACTTTCCTTTTAAAAATCGCGCTGCAGCATATGAGATCTTAGTTGACTGGTGGCAGAAACACACCTATGGCCGTCACTTTTATGTGGGGCATGGGGCTTATCGTGTTACCGAAAATAAAATCGGCTGGACAGACCGCAGCCAAATTCCCCGACAGGTACGCCACTTAAGAGAGGAGCACGATGTGGAGGGAAGCATTTATTTTAGCTCCAAATCACTCACGGACAATCTTGTTGGATTGCAAGACTCGATGCGGAATGACCTGTATCGTACACCAGCATTACCCCCTACAATGCCGTGGTTAGATAGTATCCCACCCAATGCACCTTTCGGTCTTCTGGTTAAAAATTCGGCCAATGGTAAAATGAACACCTTATTTTGGCAAAAACCAGATGTGGCCACTGATGGGGAGTCTGCTTATGGCTATGTGATCTATCGGTTCAATCTCGATGAAAAAGTGAACATTAAGGATCCAGGAAAAATCATCTTTATCACCTTTGATGGCGATAAGCTTCAATATACGGATGACGATATCAAGCAGCATCAACAGTACAAATATGTCGTTACTGCTATTGATCGTATAAAAAATGAAAGTAAGCCATCAGATAGCAGAGCCACAAACGAAGAAACTTAAGGCTTAAAAAAATACCTCTTCTGAAATGGTCTCTTGCTCGCGCAAGAGACCATTTCAGAAGAGGTATCCTGTTTGTGTGATTTTATAATGCGTTATTTCCCCTGTCCGTATTTAAATTTTTTGTTGATCGTAACCGGAAGTTTTCCTTTCGGCGTATTTTGCCCCAAAATCGTTTTTACTGCTGCTTTCTGCATGAAGGCATCATTTTGATAAGCCAACAAAATTGTCTTTGCTTTTTTCGTCGCTTCAAAACCGTCCAAAGCATAGGCATTGGTAAATAAGGTCAAGATCGATTTTTTCGCAAATTTCTTCATCAGGCCCTGAACATCTTTATTCAATACCATGGTAGGACGCGGACGAAGTCTCGTGTCATGCACGGCGATAATAAATTGTTTATTTTTCTTGATTTCTTTGGTAATACGTTTGATATCATCCTTACTCATGCTGTCTGTGATGAAATACTGTGTTTCATTCGTCAGCGCACTCGCTAATTCATGCTGGAAAGTCTGATTAGCCGTAATGCCGATATTGATAATAGCGGTAGGTAAATCTTTCTTGAATGATTTTATTTTTTCGGTAGAATTTAATGCGGTGATCGCTGCATCTGACAGCTCGTCAATGAGCTGAACCGCCGAGGCACGATGTAAATCATTGTATAGATTCTGTTGTGCTGTAGCCTGATACTTATCTAAACCAAGCCATAATTTGGCTGCCAGCACTCTTTTAACACGCGCATCAATATCTGCCTGTGCGATACGTCCCTCTTCAATGGCTTTTACGATCAAATCGATTGCACGTTTACTGTTTTCTGACACTTCAAGTAAATCATGACCCGCGATAATCGCCTGTACGTCTGCTTCCCCATTTGGGAAAAACTTCTTTACACCTTTCATGTCCATGGCGTCAGTGACTGTTAGTCCTTTAAAACCAAGTTCATTGCGCAAAAGGTCCGTAACTACCTTTTTAGAGATGGAAGATGGCATATTAGGTGTATCGTCCAAACTCGGGATATTCATGTGTGCCACCATGACAGCGGGTGCTCCAGCTTTAATAAGTTCTTTGAACGGATACATTTCCAGGGTATCCAGGCGTTTTTTGTCAAAAGGAAGTTGCGGCAGATCATAATGAGAATCCACATCTGTATCTCCATGACCTGGAAAGTGTTTAATGGAAGCCAAAATACCACCATCCACCATACCATCCATATACGCTTTGGCTTTTTGGGTTACATTATATTTATTATCACCAAAGGAACGGATACCGATTACTGGATTTTTAGGATTATTGTTGATATCCACGTCGGGAGCAAAATTGAAATGCATACCTATACGTTGGAAATCTAAGGCAACCTCACGTCCCATGCGATAGATCAACTGATTATCCTGAACGGCTCCTAAAGTCATCTGATAAGGAAACGACAAGGTAGAATCGGGCATACGCATGCCTAATCCCCACTCGCCATCAAAAGTCACCATCAGAGGTACTTTAGACAAGGACTGGTAGCGATTGAACATATCGACATGACGAACAGGACCACCCTGAAAAACAACGAGACCGCCTAAATGTTGGTCTTGTATAACCTGAGCTACGGAGTCAATATATTTCTGCCCTAAATTGGTGTGTGCCCTAACCAGAAATAACTGCGCTACTTTTTCTTTTGGTGTCAAAGTATTGAATACTGCATCGACCCATTCATGTTGGGAGTTGATGTATTTCACAAAATCTTTTTTATCCTGAGCTTTTAAAAAAGAAATTGTGCCGACTAATGCCAATATTCCCAGACCGAGTTTTTTGAACATAAATTAGTTTGTATAATGTATTTAAAATAGAAATACTAAGAACGTTATTATTTTGGACAATATGAAATTGTTTTTGCAACAATTTAATATAAAAACGCACAAAACAGCATTATATTAGGTAGCAAAGCAGAAAAATGCGGCATGTAAATATTGGAAGCAATAGAACATTCGATATATGGAAAAATAACAGCTTTGGAACGCCCCGACCATCCAACGATTGCAACCCAATTGCCGGTTCGACGAGTAATAAAGAACTTTACAAAAAAAAGATGGTTAGAAAAATCCTCTAATTTAGCTTTGAAAGCTAAATCAGGTTATATTTTTTCTCTAGAAAGAGCGTCAATTCCATCACATTTTCCAATTCACCTATCGCTTCCTTTTTCCATAGCTTGTCGATAACTAGTAAGAGAAATTGTGTTTCAAGATCTGGATTTTCATAGTTCAGATCTTCAAAAGCACGATGGATAATAGGTTGCACGGGTTTCATAAACTGTTCGTGCTGCTGTTTGGAAAAAGGGTGATGCGACAAGCGCTCCTGCAATTTCCAAAATAAGGGTTCGGCGGTAACCAATTTGTTGGGTAGATTGATCATTGTACGCAAGAATTCCTTTGGTTCACGATAGGTCATCATTCCGCGGTGATGCGTAAGAACTTTGCGATAGCCCGATTTAATTAAATACACCAGCAAGGCATCTTTATTTCCAAAATGTTTAAAGATTAATGCTTCGGAGACCCCCGCATTTTGGGCAATCGTTTTGGTAGAGGTATTCGTATAGCCTTGCTCTGAAAAAAGCAACAATGCTTCTTTCATAATACGCTCTTTTCTACTCAAAACACTTTCTTTCATCTTTTATTTTTTTAATCTATCCCCGTATAGCATCAGATCCTCACACGGTTTTGTTCAGTTGATTTTTTAATTCTACTGCAAATATATCTAATCTTTCCGTTCCCTTGGGGGTATTGTAACTAAAATGATAATAATTCGTAACAAATAGTGCCCTATTTTTGAAAAATAAAATTATATAACCGTCAACTGTACATTAAAACATATTTCCGTCGCTACCAATGAAGATCAATCTATGGACTGTCTTGCTCCTATTTATTAGCTTATCCTTATTGGGAACAAACGCGCTTGCCCAACAGTATATTACAGGCAAATTGCTTGATCAGACAACTTCACAACCCATTAGGGGTGCAAGCATCACCATTATCGCGGTAAAAGATTCCAGTAAATCTCAGGTACCTACAGACATATTGGGCAAGTTCAGCAGCACAGCACTTTCCAACGGTGATTATCTGGTCACAGTACAACCGATGGGCTATACCATGGATCTCCGTCGGGTAAAGCTCATAGGCAAGACCGTCGACCTAATTTTTAAACTCAGTAATGCAGAAATTGTATTGGATGAGATCAATATTTCCTCGAGCAGTATACAAGTTAAAGGAGATACCCTTGAATTTGACACCAAGAAATATATTACACAGGATTTTGCCGATGCCGACGAATTGGTAAAGCAGATTCCTGGCGTTGAAATTGATGATGATGGCAACGTCAAAGCACAGGGTGAGCCAGTCAATAAAATTATTATTGACGGTCGTGAGTTCTTTAGTACAGATCCTAAGGTCGCCTTAAAAAACCTTCCGGCTGATGTTATTGCCAAAATCCAGATTATCGATGACAAAACCGAGCAGGCCAAATTTAGTGGCTTTGATGATGGAAAACGCATGAAGGTGATCAATATCGTCACCAAACCCGACAAAAGAAAGTCATATTTTGGCAAGCTCTCCGGTGGAGTCGGTCCTGACCAGAAGTATGCCATAAATACTCAGGTGACCAAAATGAATCCCAAACGTCAGTACTCGATCGACATCAATACCAACAACGTCAACCAGCCCAACGGTTTCGCCACCCGGGGAAATACAAGAGGACGTACCGGACAGGGAGTGACAACGCGCTTTAATGCGGGGTTCAACTATTTGGATCGGTTTTTTGATAACCAGATGGACTTCAATGCGAATTATACCTACAACTATACGGACAATACTATCCTCAGCCAAAGCAAAACAGAATATACTGCGGGTAATCGGGCCAACCAAATCAACAATCAGGATCAAATAAACAGCATCTACAGCAACAATCATGCTCTCTCTATCCGCGCGAACTGGAAAATAGATTCCATACAGAAACTGGACTTTCAACCTAATTTTTCCTATCAGAGTAACGACAGAAATACAAGTTCCAAAGGCAATACCTTATTAAATCTTGCCGAGATACTCAATAGCTCTGACCGTAAAAATAACAGTTTTGGAGAAAATTTTAACTGGGGCGGAGACCTTACGTACATGCGGAGACTCAATAAACCTGGCCGCACAATCAGTTTTAATATGAATGGCTCTTTTAGCAGCAACAAGAGCCATGCGGAGAATTTTGCACTAAATTCCTACTATAAAGATGGACTGTTTAACCGCGTCGACACCGTCAACAATAGGAATTATTCCATTGGTGATAATAATGGTTTTCGTTCCAAGGTGGCCTATACAGAGATGCTGGGTAAATACTCCCGCTTACAGGGGAACTATACTTTTCGAAATACGGCACGCTATTCGGACCGCAAAACTTACGAATTTCTGGCCGAAACAGGTCAGTTAGGGGAATTAAAAAACCGTCTTTCCAATGAATTCCGAAATGACTTTGTTTACCATAGCGGTGGTGTCTCCTACCTATTTAACAAAAAAGACAGCATTAGATTTCAGATTGGCTTAGATTATCAGACAGCTGCCCAGGTAAATGACAAATTATTCCCCAATATACTGACCACAAAGGGCCACTTTAACAGTCTGTTGCCCAATCTAAATTTCCAATATAATTTTAATAAGGATACACGCGTCGAGTTTCGGTATAATGCAAAGACCAATACTCCTTCTATTGAGCAACTGCAGGATTTTATAGACAATCAAAATCCACTGCGCATTAGCTCGGGAAATCCGGATCTTAAGCAAGAATATGACCACAACGTCGTGCTTCAGTTTAGATCCATCAATAAAGGAACAGGTAGAAGCTTCACCTCTGAGCTTACAGCAGATTTTATTGAACATAAAATATCAAATACCATTTTCACCACAGACTCAGCTTTTACAATCACCGAGGACGTTGTACTGGGGCCAGGGGGGCAATACATTAGGCCCGAAAATTTCGATGGTGTCTATAACCTCAAATGGCAAAATAGCCTTGGATATCGATTTGAGCCATTGAAACTTAACGTCAACCTCAACAACAATATGTATTTCAACCAGAATTACACCTTATTGAATCTGGAAAAGGTCGATGCGCAGACCTATGGGATGAGTCAACGCCTCGGCGTAAATACAGCATTCAGCAAAGATGTTATCATCGGTTTGGATTACAATGGAAATATAGCATTCTCCAAGAACTCAGCAACGGAAAAATCAAATTACTCGGTTTATAGACATACCATAGGCAATTCTATCGCGTTGACGCTACTAAAAACATGGACACTCAATTCGACTTTCAATTACCTTTACAATGGTAGTATCCTGAATTCACCAAGTACAACAAGTTTGTTATGGAATGTCTCTATCGGTAAGAAATTATTCAAACGCAGGAATGCCGAAATCAATCTTACGGTATTTGATATCTTTAATGACAATAAAAATATCAATCAGCAGGTAAACGATCTTTGGGTACGTGTATCCCAATCAAATGCAATAACGCGCTATGCCATATTAAGTTTTACGTACCATATTCGTGGGCTTGGCGGAAAATCGGGCATGAAAAATCATCGTTAACCACAGCGCCCTTAATGTCTGTCCACGTGGAACACGTCAATCAATCGACTGTAAGCATATACCCCACTCCTCTGACATTGGTAATCTTGATGCGCTCATCCTGGCTGAGATATTTCCGTATACGGCTGATAAACACGTCCAAGCTTCGTCCCGTAAAATATTTATCATGGCTCCAATAGGCCCGCATGATATCCTCCCGCGGTATGACTTTATCTTTTTGTTCATACAGCTTCCGCAGCAGTTCACTTTCGCGGAAAGACAGCTTAAGTACCTCACCCTGATAAGTCAACTGATGTTTTAAGCTATCGAGGCTATAGTCTCCTATCATCAGCTTCTGACCGAATAACATCTTAGGACTATTTTTCAACAAGGATTCTATCCGCACAACGAGCTCTTCAATCTTAAACGGCTTTTTGACATAATCGTCCCCGCCCAAACGAAATCCCCGCACAACATCCTCTGTCTGCACTTTGGCGGTCAAGAAGATAATGGGCACCTGCGTATCTGATTCGCGTATTTTTGTTGCCAATGTAAAGCCATCCATCACCGGCATCATGACATCGACGACCAAAATATCCGGCCGAGCCGCTGTAAATGCTTCCAAGGCTTCGTAACCATTACTGCAATGGGTGACACGAAATCCATTGGCCTCAAGGCTATCGGCAACGATCATTCCGAGACTCGGCTCATCTTCTACATATAAAATTTCAATCATAATGTTTTGATTCAATCAAAATATATTTCGCCTTTGTTTCAAAGACATCTTTCGGATAAAGTCAGCCTAATTGCTGACCGACAAAAGGTCCTATTTGCTGTCAGAAAAATAAATAATGCCGTTTATTCGTACGGCAATCGGATACTAAAGGTACTTCCTTTTTCCAGCACGCTATCGACGGTAATCTTGCCATCGTGCCTTTTTACCACCTGCTTCACATAAGCAAGCCCCAAACCGAAACCCTTTACATCGTGTAGATTACCGGAAGGAACCCGAAAGAACATGTCAAAAATCTGATTATGGTATTCTGAAGAAATTCCCTTACCATTATCTGTAATACGAATATGGACATTTTCTTTCATTTCCTTCACTTCCACTTCAATATAAACCTGCTGTCCAGCGTATTTTATCGCATTTTCCAACAAATTATTGATCACGTTCTTTAGATGGGCTTCATCGCCATTGATCCTTATTTCACTTGGAACAGCAATAAGCTTAAAGTCCACTTGCTTAGTTTTATTCAACTGAGCAACTTCAATGGCGCCCTTCACCATGGCGACAAGATCGAAGTCAGTACGCTGCAATACAATTCCTCTTGTTGCATCAATATCCATCTGGAGTACCTTTTCAATCATATTGGACAGGTGTTCCAGTTCTTTTTTGGAGATATTCAGATAGCGATTCATCTTTTCCCTGTCATCCTGTACACCATACAACTGTATCGCTTCTATGGCTGCCATAACCGTAGATACCGGTGTTTTGAGTTCATGCGTCATATTATCGACGAAGTTCTTACGCAGCTCGGCCATCTTATTTTGGTTGAGAATGGTTTTCATCAAATAGAAGAACGTCCCGAGCAGCAGTCCAATCAAGAGTAGTGAGATGAGCAGCTGCCAGCTTAAGCTATACAGCAGATACTTCCAATCCTCCTGAAACTTGATCACAAGAAATTCGTTTTTTGAGGGATTGACCATCATGGGTCTGGTCCAAGCCAGATTTGCTTCGCGGTATTTGCGGCGCACATCTTTGATTTGATCGTGTGGAATCGTGACAATAGCCATTTCAAATGGTACTGATATACTTTTATTGCTCAGAGATTCTTTAAACTTTCTTTCGATTAACTCCAGATTGGCTTTGTTCATCTCAAAGTCCCGGAACAGAAAGGGCGGGATAATTGCGCCTTGCCCTTCGCGATCTTTGGGAAACATTTTCTCTCGTCTACCGTGGCCCTCGCGATCAAATCGCTCGGTTTTAGGCCGTTCGACGTTCACACGTTGTAAAGCCTTATCTAGTTCAGCAGCGGGCAGTAAGGTTGAAAGCTCGCGTTTTACATCTTGCAGGAGTCGATTCCGATCAGCCTCCGGGCCATCTAACTGCCGATCACCATTACGCGCTTGGTAGGCTTCCTGAACAGCATTGAAGAGCGAGCGCTCAGCGGTAGATAGAAACAGGTCACGACGATTGGTGTAACTTCCATAGAGCCAAAAGCCTAGTACTACGGTAATTCCTGCCCCGATTACAACGATCAAACTGATCAATAATTTAAATCTTCTACCCATAACTAAAACAAATTTAAATTACTAGATTTGCAATCGCTGTGGTAATTAACCATATTTAACAAAATATAACACTGATTAACAGTTGGCATTGATTACTTTTGCACTATTCAAAAATTAATATGATTAAAGACTTTAAGAGACGTAGTATTCAATTTTTACTTCCACTTTTTACATTGGCCGCTTTCGTTGGTTGTAATAAAGACATTTCGCTCTCATTGGATAGTTCAAGAGATGAAACAATCGGTTTAGTACCAATTGATACTGTTTCCGCCAAAGTTTCGACTTATCAATTGGACGATATTCCGACTTCCGCTACAGGAACAATGCTTGTCGGAAAGAATAGCAATGCTGTCACGGGCAGCATGAAGTCTACGGCTTATATGCGCCTAGGAGTGGGAACAATAAGCAATGCTTCTATACCAGATGATGCGGTATTGGATTCGGTGACCTTGGTATTAACGCCAAACAAATACTTTTACGGTGATACAACGAAAGTACAAAAGATATCGGTACACCGTGTTACGGAGGAAATTACACAAACACAGATTGATTTAACCAAACCTGTAGATGAACGTCCTGTTTTTGTCACTTCGGCAGCGATCTTCAGTAAACAAAAGTTTGCCTATGAAAATACACCATTGGCAGACCTTTCCTTTAAACCACGTATACAATCGGCAGATTCTTTATTTTTTAGATTCAACAGTACCATCAGCAATGAGCTATTTACAATGATCAAAAATAATGACAACCGGATTCAGAACAGCACAAGTTTTCAGGAATATTTCAAAGGATTGGCGCTTGTTCCTGACAACAGCAACACAGCTGTTATCGGATTCAAGGATACTGTTTTCTTACAGGTGCACTATTCATTCCTGAATAATGAAGGAACAAAATCTGTTGGCAAACAATATTTTTCCATTGACAACAAGGCTTACCAGTACAATCAAATTGAAGCGGATCGCTCGGCAACAAAGTTTGCCCCTATGACATTAAAAAACCCTCAAATTACGAGTCAACAAACGGATGGAAATGTGTTTTTAGAAGGCTCAACCGGCGTTGTAGCAAAAATTGAGTTCCCTACGTTATTAGAATTGGTGAACAATCCATCAATTGCGATTAATAAGGCTGAACTTGTTATTGAAGTCCCTAACGGAGCTTCCAGTATTTTTGATCAGCCTCAAAGTTTAGTCTTAATGGTGGCAAGTAATAATGGAAATCCGATTAGCTTGTTAACTTCACCTTATTCGACAACAACGCAACAAGCAACCTTAGTGCGTGGAAATGATTTTGGCTCGAATGGAACATATACATTCAATCTGATTGAATATTTAACAAAAATTAAAACAACAGCATACAATAATACTTCATTATATCTATCTTTACCGACATCGGGTTTGTTTTCAACTGGAAATAGGTTAATATTGGCAAAAGATAATGAGAATGATCCGAAAATTAAATTAAACATCCTTTATACTAAATTTCAATAATTTATGAACAAGAAAAATTGGCTACTCGTTTTATTAGCTTTTGTATTTACAGTTACAACTTTCTCTTCTTGTAAAAAAAGTGACGACAGCTCAACCAAATCAGACGAATGGTTTGCAAAAGCTGCTTTTAAAGGCCCACAAACTTCATCTGCTGCTAGCTTTTTGATAAATAATGTTGCATATGTCACTACTGGTCTAGCTAGTAATGCTGGCGGTAAGCCTTTCCGTGTGAAAGATACGTATGCGTATGACGCAGCATCAGATACTTGGGCTGAAAAGGCACCTTTCACGGGTGTTGAAAGAAACGGTGCCATCGGTTTTTCCATTGGTAATATCGGTTATGTTGGTGGTGGAAATGACGGAACAAACAACCTAACAGATTTCTACAAATTTGATCCTACAGCTAACGGCGGAAAAGGTGCTTGGTCAAGCATTGCTCCACTTCCTATCGCTTTATCAAATGCAGTAGCTTTTACTTTAAATGGTGCTGCTTATGTTGGAACAGGTGAAACTGTTGTTAACGGTGGAACAACGAATACAAATGAGTTTTACAAATATGACCCAGCTGCTAATACTTGGCAAGCAATCAGTGATGCTCCTTTTTCAGCGAAAAGAAAAGCAGCTTTCTCTTTTGTTGTCAATAATGTCGCTTATGTAGGTGGTGGTATCTCTAACGGTTCTTACCCAAAAGATTTCTATAAATTTGATGGTAGCAAATGGACTAAATTGAACGATCTAAATAGAGCAGATGATTCATATACTTACGATTTGACTCGTTCAAATGCTTCTGCTTTCGCAATCAATGGTACTCCATTCGTTGTTGGTGGTTACAAAAATGCAGTAATCAACAGCACATGGAAATATAATATTTCTGGTGACTACTGGACAAATGATAACGGCGCTTTCGCTGGTTCAGCACGCCAAGATGCTGTTGGTTTCGCTGTAGGAAACAACGGTTACATCACTACTGGACTTAACGGTTCATCCCGTTTTGACGATACTTGGATGTTTACTCCGATTTATTAATCGAAATAAAATCAATATAAAAAAAGGAATGAAGTTTTGAGCTTCATTCCTTTTTTTGTTTAAAACATTTAGTTTCTATTGGCTAAAAAGGATTTCTAGTTCCCTTTTAGGGCTGTCCGTTGAGTGAAATCAGTCATCAACAATAGCGCACATCCGGCTGTTATTTACCAATATAGGGCAACCCTCTTGTTCTTCATTAATAGAGATGCACGTGACGAAAGATCTGCTCGTCATAATGTTTCATGCTCTCCATGCAGTTTTAAAGGCTTCCGATACAGTTTTAAAAGTGATCTGTCTCAGCCCCAGACCGTCATTATGAACAGGTCGTCATTATAAAAAAGATGGAATTGAAAACCTCACACAATAACAGCCATACTTCAAAGAAGAATGGGGGCGCAATAAAAAACCTTGTCAGATAATTCTGACAAGGTTTCCATTTTATTCGAATGTGCAAATACTGTCTCCCTCACAAAGAAGGATCAAGATCTGAAGTTCGTTTACTTTTCAACGGTCTTGATCTCAAATAATGTATTCCACAACTTACCTGTTATAAAGAGACGCTTTCCAGTCTGGTCGTAAGCAATTCCATTCAATTCATTGTCATAAGCGGAAGTATGCTCATAAATACCTACAAGATTAATCCGTCCTTCTACCGCTCCTGTTTGCGGGTTGATTATAACAATAACATCTTTTTGATAGACATTTGCGTAGACTTTGCCGTCTATATATTCCAGTTCATTAAGTTCATCCACTGGTCCAGCTTCATCGTAAACTCCGACAGCATTTAGCTCCTTACCGGTCGTTGCATCTAAAAAGAACAATTTATTGGATCCATCAGACTTTATCAAATGTTGCCCGTCGTAGGTCAAGCCCCAGCCTTCTTTACTATTTTCATATTTAAAGGAACTTTCCTTTACAAAAGAGTTTTTATCAAAGACATATCCCTCTCCCTGTTGCCACGTTAACATAAATAACTTATTACCGACCAATGTCATTCCTTCGGCAAAAGTCTTTTCATCAAATTTGATTTCCTTGAGTACTTTACCTGTTTTTAGGTCGACCTTTCTCAAGTTTGACTCACCATAACGGCCATTAGATTCGTAGAGAATACCATCAGCAAACTGTAGCCCTTGAGTAAAAGCTGTCGTATCGTGCGGGTATTTGTTGACAACCTCAAAACCATAGTTCTTCGCATTTTCAGGTACAACATAAAATGTACTTGAAACAGAATCGGGTTTTCCAGCATTGTATACCAAGGCGGAAATATTACGTGTACCATAGGCCATGTCTTTGGTATCTACCGTAATTGCCGTAGTATCAGTTGATGACCCCACATGTTTATCATCGACAAAATAAGCCACAGAATCCATTGATACTGATTCAAATTTCAATTTCAACTGGACTTGAGCACCTTTTAAAACAGCTTGATTTGCTCCGGGGGAAGCAAATTCCAAACTTGATTTTTTTGACTTACAAGAAGCAAAAGCTAGCGCTGCAATTGCCATAAAATAAGTGATTTTTCTCATCTATGTATAATTATTTATAAGTACGTATCCTTAGCTATCCCAAAACGCATCTTTGATATGGTTGAGTACTGTTTTGGGGGATCTTGTTATTGCGACAACATCAAATCTGACTTCACCGACATAACCTGTTTTAAGAATATAAGCCTGTGCTGCACGAATCAGTAGTCGCTGTTTTTTGCGATCTACAAATTCGTAGGGTTCGCCGAAATCCGTTCCTGACCGTGTTTTTACTTCAACGAATACCAAGGTATCCCTGTCCACGACAATCAAATCTACTTCTAAATTCTTAAATCGCCAATTTCTTAACACTATTTTATAGCCTTGTTCCATGAGGTATTCCATAGCCATTTGCTCACCCCATTCGCCCGTTTTAAGATGCTTGGCCATATCCAGTACTATTTAACAATCGTATTTCCCAGAAAGCCTCCCAAGAGCCGTTCGGCCTCTTTAAGTTTCTGATATTTAAAAATAAGGACTTCCAGGTTTGCCACATCTTGTTCATGTTTCATTTCTTCACGAATATGATGCATTTCTGCCTCAATCTTACGCTTCTTGATCCGATAGATCGCTGTAACAACGAGTTGTTTTAAATGCTCATATTCTTGCGTTACATAAATTTTACGCTTATCGTCATTCCAATTTTCGCTGAGTGAATATTTACTGGCAACGCTATTAATCGCCAATTCGGATATTGACGCATCCGAATTCGAATAAAACTGCTTGGCATCTGGAATTTCGTAATTTTCTGCAGCATCTCTATAGACTTTTAAAATATAGGCCGCAGCTTTATCCTTAAATTCGATGTCGCTGATATTTCCTAGGAGTACTCCTGCTACGGGAATATCCCCGTCACCTTCCCAGGTTGCCAGATAATCCCCATAGTTGATTAAAATACGGACAATCTCTCGTTCCTGAAGAATTTCGGAAGTCAGTTGAACCGGTTGTTCGACATTCTCCATAGGAGCTACTCCCCCTCTTTCATCGTCTGTCATGAAGAAATCCGGAGGAGGACCGTCCATCCCAAAAGGTGGCATTCCTGCATTTGGTGCTGGGCTCTGGGGTTTACGAGCAGCATCCTTATCCGCCTTCTTTGCCCGATTGAGCCTAATCTTGTTGAGTTCAGCCAATAAAATGCGCTCTTCGATATCCAGAAGGCTACTACATTCCCTGATAAAAACAGAAACCTTAATTTCATCGGGAATCAATGCAATACTTTCGACGACATCACGGATTACCGAAGCCCTTTTTATTGGATCATTATTGGCATCGCGAAGCAGGATATTCGTTTTGTAGAAAATAAAGTCCTGCTGATTGGATTTGACATAATCTTTAAAAGCCGTGGCACCAAACTTTTGCACGTAAGAGTCGGGGTCATTACCGTCGGGAAAAAGCAGTACTTTAACGTTTAAACCTTCTTCGAGCAGCATATCAGTACCGCGTAGGGAGGCTTTGATCCCTGCTTCATCCCCATCATAAAGTATGGTCACATTCTTTGTGAATCTGGAAATAAGCTTGATCTGACCTGTTGTCAAAGACGTTCCCGAGGAGGAAACAACATTTTCGACTCCAGCTTGATGTACCGAAAGAACATCGGCATAGCCCTCTACCAAGTAGCAATTATCCTCTTCCATAATTGCTTTTTTGGCAAAATTCAATCCATACAACACATCGGATTTATGGTAGATTTCGCTTTCGGGAGAGTTTACATATTTGGCGACCTTCTTATCCGTCTTTAGTGTCCGACCACCAAAGCCAATAACACGTCCTGTCAGGTTATGGATCGGAAACATGACCCGGCCGCGGAAACGATCATATAAAGATTTATCATCGCGTTCAATAGCCAAACCACTCGCGGCCAAATAATCTGGGTGAAAACCCGCTACCTGTGCTTTATCGACCAATGCAGTCCATTCCTCCGGCGAATAACCCAATTCAAATTTTTTGATGATATCTTCTCGGTAGCCACGCTCCTTGAAATAGTTGAGTCCAATAACCTGACCCATTTCAGTTTTCCAGAGTTGTTCGGCAAAGAATTTACTGGCCCAAGCACTTAGGACATATAGACTTTCCCGTTTATCCTGCGCAGCAAGCTGGGCCGGAGAACGCTCGATTTCTTCAATTTGAATCGAATACTTATCGGCTAAATAACGGATGGCTTCCGGGTAAGAGAACTTTTCCAGTTCCATGACGAATTTAAGGGAATCTCCACCAACACCACAACCAAAACACTTATAGATACCCTTTGACACAGAAACGTGGAAGGAAGGCGTCTTTTCATGGTGAAAAGGACAATTTCCAATCAGAGAAGTTCCCCGTTTCTTTAAATCAACGAAGTCTCCCACCACCTCTTCTATCCGTGCTGTTTCCAGTACCTTATCAATAACTTCCTGCTTTATCAAACCGTTTCTTTTTTAATGTAAAATTAGAATAAATCTTTTGCATCTCCACTAGGAAATGACTTCTTTAATAGCATTGCAGAAGCGCCATGAAACAAATAGAGGGAAAAACAATGGATGAGCCAGTTCCCCTAAATAAATTGTTTTGATATGCTGTGCTTTGTATTGCATATCAAAAGCAATTTATCTAAGTTTGTTCTTCAATTTATAGCTGATTAAGATAATCAAAATGAGCAAAACAATCAAGAAAATATGCTGTATCGGTGCTGGTTATGTCGGTGGACCTACCATGTCAGTTGTTGCAAAGCAATGTCCACATATTGAGATTACGATCGTCGATGTCAATGCCGCCCGTATCGCGGCTTGGAACGACGAGAATCTAGACAACCTTCCTGTATACGAACCAGGCTTACAAGAGATTGTTGCAGAAGCACGTAATCGTAATTTGTTTTTCTCAACCGATATCGAAAAAGCTATCGACGAGGCCGACATGATTTTTATTTCGGTCAATACACCGACTAAGAATTATGGAAAAGGCAAGGGAATGGCTGCAGACTTAAAGTATATTGAACTTTGTGCACGGCAGATCGCAGCGGTTGCCAAAAATGACAAAATTGTTGTTGAAAAATCGACTTTACCTGTTCGCACTGCGGCAGCTTTAAAAAGTATCCTTGATAACACGGGGAATGGTGTTAATTTCCATATTCTTTCCAACCCTGAATTTTTGGCTGAAGGTACAGCAATACAGGATCTAATCAATCCAGATCGTGTACTTATCGGTGGAGAAAATGACGAAGCCATCGGTGCATTAGTAGACATTTATGCGCATTGGGTAAGTCGTGACAAAATTCTCACAACAAACCTCTGGTCATCTGAACTTTCAAAACTAACAGCAAATGCCTTTTTAGCACAACGTGTCTCCTCCATTAACTCCATTTCGGCACTATGCGAGAAAACAGGGGCAAACGTAGATGAAGTTTCCAAGGCGATTGGCATGGACTCCAGGATTGGATCCAAATTTCTAAAAGCTTCTGTAGGTTTTGGTGGCTCTTGTTTTCAAAAAGATATCCTCAATCTGGTTTATATCGCACGAAGTTACGGTCTCACAGAGGTTGCCGAATATTGGGATCAAGTGATTTTGATGAATGATTATCAAAAACAGCGATTTGCGGACAACATTATCCAAACATTGTATAATACTGTATCGGGCAAAAAGATTGCATTCTTAGGCTGGGCATTCAAAAAAGACACCAATGATACGCGTGAATCTGCAGCGATCTATGTTGCAGATTATCTATTGAGTGAACAAGCTGAAATCACGGTCTATGATCCCAAAGTATCTGCTGAACGCATCTATGCCGATCTCGATTATCTGAATACGCGCTCTTCGGAAGAAAACCGAGCTTTGGTAAAGGTTGTCAATACCGCCTATGAGGCTTGCAATGATACACATGCAATTGCAGTATTGACTGAATGGGATGAATTTAAACGTTATGACTGGGCTAAAATTAAGGAGCACATGAAAAAGCCTGCATTTGTGTTCGATGGCCGTAAACTATTGAACCGTAAGGAACTTGAAGACCTTGATTTTAAATATTACGCAATAGGCGAGTAATCAATCAATATATAGATAAAAAGAACCCTCAGCATATAGTCGCATAAGTGTATGCAACTATAACTGAGGGTTTTGTTTGTGCCTGTTGTCAACGCGTAAGGAAAGAGAGATGAAACACAAGCGATGCAACAGGACTTTTTATCTTAATTATTCAGCATTCCATAAAACTCATTCATGTAATAAGATTCTTGGAGTGCATCTCTGAAATTCTGCCATTGTTCTTCATCAAATGAAAATACGATATCTGGATAAGGTGTTTTCATAATCAACCGAAATTCACCATCTGGGAATGTGCTAAAAAAGAGCTCATCACCATTACTTTTCGTAATATTCAAGAAATCGAAGAATTTATTCCTCGTAAATGTCAGTACAAAACTTTGTTGCCAGATATAATACGTTTGACACTTATGGCAAACACTAATATGGGTATCTCCTCTTTGGCTTAGAATTTTTGTGTCACACATACTATCTACATTTATTTAGACTCATTATAAATAATATTCAAATGTAAGAATAGTTTTTAGAATAACAAGTACCGGAACAAAAAAAAGGCGATATATTTCTATATCGCCTTTTTTTAATTAGAGAGCATTAGTTCAAACCTCTCTTTTTCAATAGATATTTTGGATCTGGATCTGCACCTCTAAATGTACGGTACATTTTAGCAGGATCATCAGTACCTCCTTTTTCAAGGATATTTTTACGGAAAGAATCAGCGGTTACTTGATCGTACAATGATTTTTCCTTGAAAGCTGCGAAAGCATCTGAATCCAATACTTCAGACCAGATATAGGCATAATAACCTGCAGAATATCCACCAGCGAAGATATGTTGAAAATATGTACTTCTATAGCGCGGAATAATAGCATCAATAATACCTATTTTTTTCATTGCTGTTTTTTCAAAGCCATTAATGTCTTTTGAAATTTCTTTTGTGGTAGCATGATAATCCATGTCTAACAACGCAGCAGAAAGGTATTCAACGGTTGCAAATCCTTGATCAAAGGTACCTGCCTTTTCCATTTTTTGAATCAATGAATCTGGCATTGCTTCTTTGGTCTTATAATGCTTAGCATATGTTTTTAACACCTCTGGGTCAGCTGCCCAATTTTCCATCACTTGTGAAGGTAGTTCAACAAAGTCACGGGGCACAGAAGTTCCGGCCATTGAGCGGTATCTCACATTGGAAAGAAGACCATGCAGAGCATGTCCAAACTCATGGAACAAGGTAGTCGCTTCATCAAATGTCAACAAGGCAGGATTTTTTCCCACTGGTTTTGTGAAATTGCATACGATGGAAATTACTGGAGCAACACGTTTGCCATCTTTTGTCGACTGGTTACGGTAAGAAGTCATCCAGGCTCCCCCTCGTTTTGACTCACGTGGGAAGAAATCGGCATATAGCAGACCTAAATGCGAACCGTCTTTGTCTTTAACTTCATACACTTCTACATCTTTATGGTAAGTTGGGACATTGTTTAACGCAACGAATGTCAAACCATATAATTTATTAGCGACAGCAAACGCTCCTTCACGAACTGCAGGAAGGCTCAAATAAGGTTTAATTTCATCCTCATTCAATGCGAAGCGTTTTTTACGAATAATCTCTGTATAATATCTCCAATCGTAAGGAGCCACGGCAAAATTACCTCCTTCAGCCTTAATTTCCTTTGCTATATCTGCCTCTTCACCTTTTGCTTTAGCGAGTGCTGGAGTCCAAAGTTTATTTAAGAGTGCATAGACATTGGTTGGATTCTTCGCCATTGATTCCTCAAGTACATAGGCCGCATGTGAAGAATAACCTAATAATTTTGCTTTTTGAAGGCGAAGGTTTACAATTTTTTGAATGATCGCCTTGTTATCGTTGGTGTTATCTTGATTACCGCGTAGCTGATAAGCCTCCCAAAGTTGCTTTCTCAGTTCACGATTTTTTGCATATTGAAGAAAGGGCATAATGGAAGGATTCTGTAAGGTAAACACCCACTTATCCTTCTTTCCTTTTGCTACGGCTTCTTCAGCTGCTGCCGTTTTCAACGATTCAGGCAAGCCTTCCAATTGGCTAGCAGAATCAACGACCAGTGTATAAGCATTGGTTTCAGCAAGCAAATTTTGTCCGAATTGCGTTGTTAATGTTGAAAGCTCAGCATTAATTTTTTTCATTTTTTCCTTATCAGCATCCTTTAAATTCGCTCCGGAACGTACAAAACTCTTATAAGTTTCTTCCAACAGTTTATTGTCCTGTTCATCTAATCCAAGTGTATTTCGACTGCTCCAAACTGTTTTAATACGGTCAAATAGTTTGGTATTCATCGAGATTTCATCAGAATGACTCGATAAGATGGGGGCCAAATCTTTTGCTATCGCCTGAATACTGTCATTTGTATTGGCACTATTTAGATTATAAAATACAGTAGATACATTATTCAATAATCCACCTGCATTTTCTAGGGCGACTATCGTATTTTGAAATGTTGCTTTATCCGGATTGTTGACTATCGTGTCAATTTCCAAATTGTGTACTTTTATCGCTTCATCAAAAGCCGGCCTAAAATGCTCTGTTTTGATCTTGTCAAAAGGTGGTACATTAAATGGGGTTTCGTAAGCCAATAAAAGAGGATTATCTGTCATCACTTTTTTTTCCTCACAACCAACAAATGCAGTTGCCACTATCGCAAAAAATGGCAAAAGTTGTCTTTTCTTCATATTATCTGATTATTCCTGATTTTTTTTCAAAGATAATAAAATTAGGCAAATGGTCGGCCTTCTTGGAAAGGGGTTACAGAGGAACCTAAAAACAGTCATCGTATTGTAAAACAAAAACTTATTCATAAACCTTGTTAAAAATAATCTGTCAATTTGGGTAAAAATATTTTAATGAGCGATATTAACCGTTTCTTTTGGAGATGTGCGGGGGTACATCAAGAAACTCTTGAAAAATATCCGGAAGAGCATAGTAAGTACACAGCCATAGGTGCTACTATTTTTTTTACGGGATTGTTTGCCAGCCTTTCGGGTGGCTATGCCATGTATTTCGTATTTAGTGGTGGGGCATTTGACTGGCTCTTGGCCATTGTATTTGGCATCATTTGGGGTTTAGCGATATTCAATATGGATCGCTATATTGTACTCAGTATAAATAAATCAAAAAGTGGCCTTATGCAGCTTCTGCAGGCTCTTCCTCGAATTTTATTGGCAATTTTGATTGGTTTGGTTATCTCTAGGCCGTTGGAGTTAAAAATCTTCGATAAAGAGATTCGAGAAAACCTCCGTGTACGTTTTCTCGCAGATCAACGCGCTAAAATCGACACGCTCAACAGTACTTTCAATAAGAAATATGCCAATGAGGTTTCGCTTTTAAAAGCGATTACGGTCGAACGTGATTCATTAGAAGCGAGTATTAAAAATGACCGTACAAAATTGAATTACGAGATATTCGGGAACAAAACAACTGAAACATCAGGTGTCATGGGGTATGGCCCTTATGCCAAAATGAAAGAAGAAGAGCTGAAGAAAAAAGAAGGTTATTTGGATACTTTACGGAACAAGATAACGACCCAGCAAAATGCAATACGTCAGAAACAGAAATTTGAGGGGATATTGGACCAAAAAGTCTTATCCAACGCTTCGTTGGACAGCGCTGTCAATGTCGCTGGTTTTGCAGACCGCAATTCTGCGCTGGGTAATCTAAGGTACGATGCCAATGGAAAGGTCAACGAATCCAATGCAAATGCTGTGTTTTTTATTGCGTTGCTTTTTGTCTTCCTCGAGTGTCTTCCGGTAATCGTCAAGCTCTTGGCAGGAAAGGATCCTTATGACAACGAAGTCCAAAACCAAAGGACTATTCATGATTACGAATCAGACACCAATGTCACTGTTCAAAAAGAAGCTGTAGATCGTTTAAAGGATACCTATGTGGATGTTTCCATCAATAAACGGATGAAAGAGCTTTAGTAGAACCACGAGCATAAGTTAGCAGTGCAGGCTCTGCTTTGCACGGTTAAAAATTATAAACGGGCTTACTTTTTGGCAAGCCCGTTTTTGTTAATCTTCCTCATCTAAAAATTTGGAATCGATCTGTTTATTTGCTTTGGCTCCTAAACGTTTTAATTTCTCCACTTTTCCGATCACGTTCCCAGCGCCTGTGGAGAGCTTTTTAGTTGCATCTTCATGGCTTTTTAATGCGCGCTCCAACTGATTTTGCACCTGTTCCATATCGTTCAGAAAGCTCACAAACTTATCGTAAAGGCTCCCTGCTTCTTTCGCTATTTCAATTACATTCCTGGTCTGGCGTTCCTGCTTCCAGATGCTGGCAATGGTACGAAGGGTAGCCAATAGTGTCGAGGGGCTAACGATGACAACCTTACGATCCCAGGCGTCGCTGAATAGATCCGGTTTTTCAGCGACGGACATACTCAATGCCGATTCAATCGGCATAAACAGCAGGACAAATTCCGGCGATTCGATACCATATAACTCATGGTAGTTTTTTGCGGAAAGTTCCTTCACGTGATTCTCCACGGACTGTACGTGTTGTTTTGCGAAAATTGCGCGATCTTCGTCTGTCTCCGCATTGACCCAACGTTCGTAGGCAATCAGCGAAACTTTTGAATCCACAATCAGATGTTTATCTTCAGGAAGATCGATAATCGCGTCGGGTTGCATTCTTCTTCCATCGGCATCCATCAGAGAGACCTGTAACCTAAATTCGCGATCGCGCATAAGTCCCGAACGCTCCAAAACCCGCTCTAAAATTACCTCGCCCCAATTGCCCTGTTTTTTGGTATCCCCTTTTAACGCCTTGGTTAAGCTATTGGCTTCGTCTTTAATTTTAAGACTCTGTTCGACCAGCTGAAGGACAACTCCCTTTAAAGAATTTCTTTCCGCGGCCTCTTGATTGTAATTTTTATCGACTTTCTCTTCAAACAATTTGATTTTTTCTTTCAATGGATCCAAGATCAAGCCCAGGGAACGGTGATTGGTCTCTGTAAACTTTTGTGTCTTCTCTTCCAATATTTTATTGGCAATGACCTGAAACTCGTTATTGAATTGTCGTTTAATCTCGGCGATTTCATTCTTCTGTTCCTGAAATTTATCGAGCTGCGCCTCATAAAAAGAACGTGTACTCTCTAAAGACCGCTCGGCGACCAGAAGATTCTCCCGTTCTTTATCCAATTCATTTTTTAGCATAAGACGTTCTTCCAACAAACTTTGTTCCCGCTGTTGCGATCTAGCGAGTTCAATTTTTAGTGTTTCAACTTCTTTATTGTACGCAGGACCAGCACTGGTATCGGTATTCTTTTTTAGTACCAATACGATCAAAATGACCAATAACAACACGATTCCCGCAAAGAAAAATATTTCCATGATTTGTATTTTCTGAAGATGGTCTATGCTTACCTGAGCAGGTCTATTTTGCCATCATTGCATTTAATTAAACCTATAACATCTCAAACTTAATGGATCTGCACAACTAAAAAACAGATAAAACCAATCTGTTATTAGTTTGCTTGGTATATTATACACTTCTTTATGATAAGGTGTAATACCAATGTCCGGCTTACTGGTACATTATTGTAACTTTTGGTGTGTTTTCCACCATAGATCAGGCATTTCACCTGAAACAGCCAATTGGTAATCTTCATAACGGCAAGGCACGAGATAATAGCGTTCATTGACTGATTTAGATCCAAAATAAGGCACTTGAATCCACCAGCGGTCTGATTTTTTACTTTTCACAAAGACCAATTCATGCTCTTCATTTTCCAGTGTCGTGCGATAAATGATATAAGATGATTTGGGGTACAGCGGCGTATCTTGTTTACGGTTATAGTAACCATCAATAAAGCACCAGATCATTTGGGAGACCAACATAGCCGTCTGCTCCATCGGATCAAATGTTGGATTGAATTCATAAAAACCGATGGAAGAGCATTTATCCGACATCCCGGCGTAACGGGCAAGTTGACAAGCTTCATCGCCAAATAAGCCATTGGGCATTGCATTGGCATTTCCGGGTGCTTCAGACGCTCGAATGGCTCCGATATCAAAACTAATTAAATCTGCGGCTCGGATCAAAGGCTCTGATTGGTCCATTTTACCGGCAATCATACCGACCCGTGTCGCATTAAAAAATAGTTTATCATACATATTGATAGACTCTTTACTTACAAGATACGTTTGATAAGCTATTGCATTTAAATTGAACAGATAGTCTGGCTGATGCAAGATGATATGATTCACATAAGAGCGAGATGTCAAGCTTACATTGTCAGCATTTTCCTGATCAAGGTCAAAACGTGCATCTATAATCGCTAGCTCTATTTTTCGTTCTAAATTTTGATACCCTAAATATTGTGCATAGGTCAGGTCCTGCCCACCGCCAATGATAATCGGAAGAATATTTTCTTTGACCAGTTCCTCTACGACAGATTTTAAAGCGATATAGGTATCTTGAATTGTATTACCTGCTTTGATATTTCCCAAATCAACGATATTCATCTTATAATCGCCCTGATATAGTGCATAGAGATGCTTACGCACAGCATCTGGCGCTTTATCTGTCCCATTATTATTTATGGATGCACGATCTTCCTCCACACCGACAATAGCCAATTGAGGCTGTTTATCCGCTTCCCAGCTCGGAAAATCTGTTTCATAGGCTTGAATAACATTTCCTAGTTGAGAGCCCAAGAACCCATGTTCTGGTGCAAAACCTGTAATTGAAATGGGGCTAAAGAATACGGACAGTGATGACATAAGCTATAATTTGTAAAATCTCTTATTTTTTCTGAAAATGCCTGTTTTAATTGGACAGAAAAAAGCTTCCTTAGCTTCGATAGCGTTTGGTACCACCGAAAACATGAAGTTTTTCCAGGATGCAATTCACACAAATATCCATTTATTAACTAACTTTTGAAAACATTATTTTTAACAGTATCTTTATCAAGTGATATTAATAACTGGAGGAACAGGTTTTTTAGGGTCTACACTAATCAGACAGTTGATAGACCAAGGAATTGACGTCATTGCCATAAAAAGAGCTCAATCGACTATTCCGGCCTCGTTGTTATCTTCTTCGTTGGTTCAATGGATCGACGCTGATATCAACAACTATTTTGAACTAGAAGATGCTCTTGAAGGTGTTACTAAAGTATTCCATTGTGCAGCATTGGTTTCCTACCAAAAGAAAGACGCTAAGGCACTCTTTAAAGTGAACGTGGAAGGGACGACAAATGTGGTCAATCTTTGCCTTGAAAAAGGTATTCGCCTGCTCCATGTCAGTTCGATCGCAGCCTTAGGAACAAATAGAGAAAACCTGCCGGTATCCGAGAAAGACCATTGGGAACACAATTCACTGACATCCAATTATTCGCTTTCAAAATATCAGGCAGAGATGGAGGTTTGGCGGGGTATTACCGAAGGCTTAAGTGCAATTATTGTCAACCCCTCGGTAATTTTAGGTGCTGCAGCAAACGATAAAGGCTCTGGCGCTATTTTTTCGATGATCAATAAAGGTCTACGATTTTACCCGAAAGGAAGTGTTGGCGTTGTTGACGTTGAAGATGTTGCTGCGATCATGATTCAATTGATGGAAAGAGATGATATCACGGCTGAGCGCTATATCATCAATCATCTCAATATAAGCAACAAGGATCTGCTGAGCGTAGCAAGTGTATTAATGAATAGGCCTGAACCCACAATTGAAGTTTCTGAGACCTTACTCCAAATTGCTTCCACAGTTTCAAGTATGCTTGCTGTATTTAAAAAATCAGACGCGACATTAACGAAGGAGACTGCGGTTGCTTCAAGTGCCAAATTACAGTATTCCAATGCGAAAATCCAAGCACTCCTAAACCACAGTTATCGGCCTTTGGAACAAACATTAAAAGAAATTGCAGACTTATATAACAAACAGTAAAACTATAACATAATTAACAACCAAACCTTGATCTCATCGTGAGTAACTTCAATCCTTAAATAAAGCTCGATCCCGAGGCTAGTTTCGTCTCCTCTAATCAATATATGTTTGGAAGAAGAAGTGGAAGAAACAGACCTTGTACCAGTAAGCAGCATTCAGATGTATGACTCATGATAGTTTCATAAAAAAGAATAAGATGAAAAACTATTACATCATTGATTTTGATAGTACATTTACGCAAGTAGAGGCACTTGATGAACTTGCACGAATCTCCCTTGAGAACCATCCGGACCGAGAGGCTATCTACCACGAAATTGAGCGGTACACCAATCTTGCCATGGAGGGTAAACTATCCTTTCGCGAAGCATTGGCTGGTCGCGTAAAACTCTTAAATGCCAATAAATCTCATCTGGATAAACTTGTTTCACATCTTAAGAAAAAGGTTTCAACCTCTTTTTCCCGGAATCGTGAATTCTTCAAGAAACACGCCGACACGGCATGGATTGTTTCAGGAGGTTTTAAGGAATTTATTACTCCAGTTGTGACGCCGTATCATATCAAGACTGAAAATATCTATGCCAATACATTCAGATTTGATGAAGAAGGTAATATCATCGGTTTTGATGAAGAGAATCCATTATCAAATGAAGGTGGAAAAGTGCAATTATTAAAACAGTTAAATATTGAAGGTAGACTGTTTGGCATTGGTGACGGTTATTCAGATTTTCAACTGAAAGAATCGGGATTGATTGAAAAATTCTTTGCATTTACAGAGAATATCCAACGTAAAAGTGTCACTGAGAAAGCAGACTTCATCACACCTAGTTTTGATGAGTTCTTATATGTAAATGATCTGCCTCGTGCAATATCCTATCCTAAAAACCGTATCCTTTGTTTGATCGTGGGTGATGTACCAGAAATAGCGGCTCATATCCTAAAAAGAGACGGTTTTTCAATCCGCACAAAAGATACGTTCGAAGAAAAGTATGTGAAAGATGTAGGGATGCTTCTATTGGGGGACAATATCGATATCAGTGATGAGCAACTCCAACATGCTGACAAATTAAAAACGATCGGATATTTGGGTGATATCAGAGGGCATATCAATAAGGATATCTGCAATGCTAAAGGTATTGTCGTTTTCGATGATAAGAAAAATAAAAAGAAAAATTCCGAGTTTATACCTCGGCGGATGGCCGATTTTATCAACAATGGTGATACTTATTTAAGTCGCAACTTCCCAAATCTGATTTTACCAAAAGTAAAACAGGTAACGAGATTACTGCATATCCACCAAAACGTTCCTGGAATTATGGCGCAGATCAATAAGGTCTATGCCCAAAATAACATCAATATTGTTGCCCAATTTCTAATGACCAAAAGTGACATTGGCTATGCGGTAACCGATATACAAGGTGAATATGATAAAGATCTATTGAAACAACTCAAACAGATCGACAATACGATTAAGTTCAGAATATTGTATTAATAGCAAACAGCCGTAAATAGGGGCGGCAGCTATTGCCTGCTTCAATTCCGGCTTATGAAACGAGGAATTTATTCAGGCACGCTGAAAGTGTGCCTGACTTTTCGCTCAACAACTCTTTTTACACTAAAAACACAGATTATGTCCTTACATCAAGATGCCGAATTAAAGAAAGCTGTCCTTGACCTACCGCAGAAGGAAAAAGACAAACTCCTTGTACGCCTGATAAGCAAGGACAAAATGCTGATCAAACAATTGCATTTCCAATTACTGGAAAATGCAGACGATTTAGAGGAACGTATTGAAAAACTACGAAAGCAATTGGCACAATTGTTCGATATTGGTTTAAGTCAAATTGGCAATACGCCACAACACAGTCATTTTATTGCACTTAGCAAGCTGGTGAAACAAGCAAGCGGTTTAGTGAATGAACACGAAAAAGTCACCAAAGACAAAATCAGTGAAGTAGAATTTAGATGCTATATCCTGAAGAGAACCATTGCTGATTACGACAGGCTTTTCGACTCCTCTTATCAGTCTGCCGCCCACAAATTGCATAAATATATAACAGGGCGTATAAAGCACGCGGTGGGTAAATACAGTAAACTTCATGAGGACTTTCAGTTTGACTACCGGGAAGATTTTCAAAATACACTGGATGCTTTTGGTAATACAACACTTAAAAGCTATATTAGTGAACAGAAGATTGACCTCGACCTAAATTAGTCATGAGAAATAGCAAAAACCGCGTTAAAATTGGATCCTTTCATGTTACAGCTTACGAGCAATATAAATTAATTTACTTGGCCACATTGTTGGTGTTGCTCGCTTTTGCCTACACCTTTTACCTCGCGAAATAAAGTCCTGCACAGATCAATCTGTTATAGCTTTTGGGCTTGCTAAAGTCATGCCTTCTTAACGAGGGATTCAGCTATTTTTTACCAAAAAATTTAGTACATCATACCTAATACTTGATACTATTTCGTTAAATTCGCAATTATTCGAAATTTTTGCTCGTGGGAATTCAAGAAATATTAGAAAAATACAGCCAAAGCGAATCCGTCCAGTCGCTTACCAAGGCTATGCAATCCAAAAACCCAAAGATTCAGCTGAAAGGGCTTATCGGATCTTCAGATGCGTTCATAGCCGTATCATCTTACAACTTACAGGAACGTCCAATGGTCTTTATCTTACCGACTCATGAAGACGCTTCTTATTTTTTAAGTGATCTGGAAAGCCTGTTGGATAAGCAGGTTCTTTTTTTCCCGTCGTCTTATCGCAAAGCTTTTGATTTTACACAAACTGACTCTGCCAATGTATTGCAACGTGCGGAGACGTTAAGTTCACTCAACCATACTTCGGAATTACCGAAAATGGTTGTGACTTATCCGGAGGCTATTGCTGAGAAAGTGATCAACCGCAACGACCTGGATAAAAATACGTTGGAAATAACAGAAAACACCGCTCTAAGTATTGATTTCATCAACGAATTCTTGATCGAATATGATTTCGAACGTGTCGACTTTGTGTATGAACCTGGGCAATTTGCGATACGCGGTGGCATTGTAGATATCTTTTCCTTTTCGAATGACCTCCCATACCGTATTGAATTCTTTGGCGATGACATCGAAAGCATACGTACATTTGACATTGAGTCCCAGCTGTCTGTCAAAAAAATCCACAAAGTAACCATTGTACCGAATGTCCAAGCGAAATTCCTAACATCCCAACACATTTCCTTATTGGAATATGTAGATCAGGACGCTACGATCTGGATCAAAGACGCTCAATTTACGTTAGATATTGTAAAAGATGGGTTAAAAAAAGCGGAAAAGTTATGGGCGGGGCTAACAGATAAGCAAAAAAAGGATAATCCCGAATGGCATAACCCAGCCCATGAGTTTACAGATGAGAAAAACCTCAATGCCTTATTCTTTGATTTCCCGATCGTCGAATTCGGCAAGCAGTTCTTTTATAAAGCTGAAGTAACACTCAAGTTCGATATCCATCCGCAACCTTCGTTCAATAAGGATTTTAATCTCTTAATCCATAATTTCAAGGAGAATGAGGGCCAGCGGATCCAGAATCTGATCTTTTCAGATTCAACCAAACAGGTCGAACGTATCTATACGATTCTAGAAGATCTCGATAAATCAGCGACCTTTATTCCAATTCATAAAGCTTTACGCGAAGGTTTTAGAGACGACAGTTTAAAGTTGGCCTGTTACACGGATCACCAAATATTTGACCGCTATTATAAATATAAACGCAAGAAGGCTTACGAGCGTTCGCAGGCAATTACGCTCAAAGATTTACGGGATCTTAAACCTGGCGATTTCATTACCCACATTGACCATGGTGTCGGCCGCTACGGTGGCTTGGAAAAAGTGGACGTCAACGGTAAATCTCAGGAAATGATCCGTCTGATCTATGCGGACAATGACCTTTTGTATGTGAACATCAACTCCTTAAATCGCATTTCCAAATATTCCGGCAAAGAGGGTACTGTTCCCAAAATGAATAAATTGGGCACCGACGCCTGGGACAAACTCAAAAAGACGACCAAGAAAAAAGTCAAGGATATTGCGCGCGACCTGATCATGCTTTATGCCAAAAGAAAGGCTCAGCATGGAAATGCGTTCTCACCGGATAGCTACTTACAGAATGAACTGGAGGCCTCCTTTATCTATGAGGATACACCCGATCAGGAAAAGGCTACTGCCGATGTAAAAAAGGATATGGAATCGCCACATCCGATGGACCGATTGATCTGTGGGGATGTTGGCTTCGGAAAAACGGAGGTTGCCATCCGTGCGGCCTTCAAAGCTGTCGCAGACAGTAAACAGGTTGCTGTCCTGGTACCGACGACCATTCTTGCATTACAGCACTACCGGACATTTTCGGAGCGTCTAAAGGGCCTTCCATGCACGATCGACTATATCAATCGTTTCAAAACGAGCAAACAGATCAAAGATACCTTAGCCAGGCTCGCTGAAGGAAAAATAGACATTATCATCGGCACACACCGCCTTGTTAGCAAAGATGTCAAATTCAAAGATCTTGGTCTAATGATTATTGATGAGGAACAAAAATTTGGGGTCGCTGTAAAGGAAAAATTGAAAGTCATGCGTGCGAATGTAGATTCGCTGACATTGACAGCAACGCCAATTCCAAGAACATTACACTTTTCATTGATGGGAGCCCGCGATCTGAGTATCATCTCGACTCCGCCGCCCAACCGCCAGCCTGTACAGACCGAACTCCACGTTTTCAATGAAACACTGATCGGAGAGGCCGTCAGTTACGAACTTGATCGTGGTGGACAGGTATTCTTTATCCATAATCGTGTTGCAGATCTTCCACAGCTGGGTAATTTGATTCGCAAGCTGGTTCCGGGAGCACGGGTCGGTGTTGCACATGGCCAATTGGAGGGTGATGAGCTCGAAGATGTGATGCTTAAGTTTATCAATCACGATTTCGATGTCTTAATTGCAACTACGATTATTGAAGCGGGTCTTGATATTCCAAACGCAAATACGATTATTATTAATCATGCACATATGTTCGGACTGAGTGACCTGCACCAAATGCGGGGTCGGGTCGGTCGCTCCAATAAAAAGGCTTTCTGTTATTTACTGAGTCCGCCATTATCGACTTTAACACCGGAGGCCTATAAACGACTTTCTGCGATAGAAGAATTCTCTGAACTCGGCTCTGGATTTAATGTTGCCATGCGCGATTTGGATATACGTGGATCAGGGAACCTCTTGGGAGGCGAACAATCGGGCTTTATTGCCGAGATCGGTTTCGAAATGTATCACAAAATCTTGGACGAAGCTATTCAGGAACTGAAAGAGGATGAATTTTCGGAAGTGTTTGCAGATGAGAAGGAACGAAAATATGTATCCTTTACGCAGATCGACACCGACCTCGAAGTATTGATCCCGGATGAATATGTAACCAATATCACGGAACGATATAATCTGTATACAGAACTCTCTAAATTAGAGAATGAGCAGCAATTGGCAGCTTTTGAAAAAGAACTTGAAGATCGCTTTGGCCCTATCCCACGAGAAGTCTTCGAATTATTCAATACACTCCGTTTACAGTGGTTTGGTAAAACGATAGGATTCGAAAAAATAGCGTATAAAAAGCATACACTGAAAGGTTATTTTGTCAATAACCCTAAGTCGAGCTACTTTGAATCCGATCAATTCGGCCGCGTATTGTCCTTTGTACAAAGCCATCCGGAGATCAGCAACCTCAAAGAAGTCAAAGGCCAGCTTCGTTTAGCGTTAAACAATGTGAATACCATTGGTTATGCGTTGAGTCTTCTGAAAGAAATGCTGTAGGACATATTGATGCATCCGATATAAATAAAATCTACATATTGAGTAGATTTTATTTATATTTGATATACAAGACAAACCTTCTTCGAGCTGTTAGCACCAAGAGTGCTTTCAAACGAGCTAAGGGTTCCTTACGATCAAAGATTCGACAAGATCGAGTTATGGATACTTAAGGCGATACAAGCATCAATCAATATTATTAGTATGGCTACCAATACCGAAACGATACTCGTCCATGAAGGACAGCAATTCAACCAGACATCTGCAGTAACTACGCCAATCTATCAGACATCCACCTACATTGCAGATCCTGACCCAACGGAATATATCAAAGCTGCTACCGAACCAAAACACCCTTATTTTTATCATCGCCATGGTAATCCAACGAATAGCCAGGTAGCGTCCATCCTAGCAAAACTGGAAAAAACGGAGGATGCACTGGTATTTGCAACAGGCATGGCTGCCATCAGTACAGCCATATTGGCCATCGTTAAATCGGGGGATCATATTGTCGCCCAACATGCACATTATTCCGGAACAGCTATTTTCTTTAAAGAGTTCCTAACGGATTATGGAATAACAGTGACAGCTGTGGACCAAACCGATGTTTCAGCTTTTGAAAAGGCGATTCAAACAAATACCAAATTGATTTATATAGAGACCCCATCGAATCCAAATCTCCATATCACAGACCTAAAAGCGATCGGTGAACTCGCCAAACAGCATGGGATTCAGAGTATGGTCGATAATACATTTGCCTCCCCTATCAACCAGACACCGACAGATTTTGGAATAAACGTCGTTGTCCACAGCGCCACGAAATATTTGGGTGGACACAGCGACCTCACTGCAGGTATCGTCTGTGGTACGCAGGACTATATCGCCAGCGTATGGAAACGATCCGTTGCTTTGGGAGCATCACTCGCACCGCTTGATTCCTGGTTACTATTACGGGGATTGAAAACATTAAGTCTACGCGTCAAACAAATCAATACAAATGCGCTAAAGCTGGCCGAATTTCTGGATCAACATCCAAAAATCAAAAAAGTCAGTTATCCCGGATTACCCAATCACCCACAACATGAGCTCGCTACCCAGCAAATGAACGGTTTCTCGGGTATGCTTTGCATCGATGTCAACGGTAAAGATGAAGAGGAGGCATTTTTAAATGCGCAGAAACTCATCAATGGGCTGCATATATTTATCAATGCGGCCAGTTTGGGCGGGGTCGAATCGCTTATTGTACACCCCGCGAGTATGTGGGGCGGTCATCATACGAAGGAACAGAAAGAAGCTTCCGGAATCACGCTAGGGATGTTGCGCATCTCTATTGGAATCGAACATGCCGATGATCTAATCGCCGACTTAAAACAGGCATTAGACCAGCTTAACTAGGACTTGTTTAGTAAGTCGTAATCAAAAAAGACAAAAAATAAGGGGAATAACATGAATATGTTATTCCCCTTATTTTTTGTTCATCAAAGTACGCGGGTACCGTCGGCAATCCTGACCTGAATGACCGAAAGTTCTTTATCAAATTTCTGTTTGTATTCTTTTTCGAGTGTTGGCAAAATTGAAGGTAATACACCTTCTTTGACGATATTGATCGTACAGCCACCGAAACCGCCCCCCATCATTCGGGCACCGATCACCTCAGGAAATTGCTTGACGTAATCCACTAGATAATCCAGTTCTGGACAACTGACTTCATACACTTTACTTAATCCCTCATGGCTCTGAAAAATATACTGTCCAAGCTGAACAACATCTCCTGAACGTAGTGCATCACACGATTTCTCTACGCGTTCATTCTCACGAACCACAAAACTAGCTTTCGCATAAATATCGGCATCTTTGTCTTTCACCAATTCATCCAACATTGCCACTGTTACATCACGCAGATTTTTGACTTCCGGGTATTTTTCCCGAACCCATGCAGAAGCTTGCTCACACTGTTCACGACGTGTATTGTAAGCCGTAGAAGCTAATGAGTGTTTTACGTTTGTATTCAATAACACAACTTCATAACCCTTAAGATCAAGTGGAACATACTCGAAACCCAAACTACGGCAATCCAGTTTAATAACATTTTTCTCTTTACCAAAGGCTGATGCAAACTGATCCATGATACCACACATCACACCAGCGTAGGTATGTTCAGCTTTTTGTGCAATCTGTGGAATATCAAGTCGCTCTACATGTAGCTCAAAAAGCTCACTAAGCGCTAAAGTAACCGCGCATTCAACGGCTGCTGAAGACGATAATCCGGCCCCCAGTGGCACATCACCATCGATATACAGGTTGAATCCACCTAAAGTTGCACCACGTTTCTGATATTGATCCACAACTCCGAGAATATAATTTGGCCAATGTTTTTCTGAGATAGCAATATCTGTTAGTTTTACCTCATGACGTTCCTGATAATCTTCTGCATATAATACAATGTTATCATCCGATCGCTTACTTACAGCAACGTATATTGCTTTGTCAATTGCAGCAGGCAATACAAATCCATCGTTATAATCCGTATGTTCTCCAATAATATTAATCCGTCCGGGGGAAGTAACGACAAGAGGTTCTTCTTGATAGTGTTCTTTAAATTTATTTACAATTGTATCTTTTGTTATCATCTTATTTAGCTTTATAATGAACTGTCGAACAATTTCGCAGTTGTTCTGCGGCAACTTCCGGTGTAATATCACGTTGCGGATTTGCTAACATCTCGTAGCCGACCATAAACTTCTTAACCGTCGCAGAACGCAGTAATGGTGGATAAAAATGCATATGCCAATGCCACTCGGGGTGGTCACCATCATTTACCGGGGCCTGATGCATTCCTGCAGAATAGGGGAAGGATGTTTTGAAGAGATTGTCATATCGCGTCGTCAATAACTTGAGGATAGCGGCAAAATCCGTCTTTTCCTTCTCGTCAAACCCGGCAATGTTTTGGATAGATCGTTTGCTGACAATCATCGTTTCGTAAGGCCATGCGGCCCAAAAAGGAACTAGAGAAACAAAAGAATCATTTTCGTCAATAATGCGCTCCTCTTTTCTCAACTCCGCTTTAACATAGTCTGACAGGATTGTACGTTGATATTTATTGAAATATTGCTGTTGCTGAACGCATTCTTTTTGTATTTCTACTGGCAAATGATTTTGTGACCAGATCTGTCCGTGTGGATGTGGGTTACTACAGCCCATAATCGCGCCTTTATTTTCGAAAATCTGGATGTATTTGATCCAGTCAACCTTGGAGAGTTCGACAAATTCCTTTTGCCAAAGATCAACCACCGATTTGATTGCGGCCTGATCCATTTCGGGTAGTGTAAGATCGTGGCGTGGCGTGAACGCAATTACCTTACAGATCCCTCTTTCAGTCTCTGCGACAAATAATTCATCCTCATTAAATTCCTGTTGGCTTGTATCTTTTAATAAAGCCGAGAAATCGTTCACGAAGACAAAACTTTCTTTATAATCTGGATTGACATCACCATCTGCCCGTTTATTGGTTGGACACAAATAGCATTGCGGATCATATTCCGGTCTATTATCTCCCGGAAGATCCTCTACCTGTCCTTGCCATGGTCTTTTACTACGATGCGGAGAGACAAGTACTTTTTCCCCGGTAAGAATATTAACACGTGTGTGGGGAGAGTCCCCAAAGTTTAAAGTTGATTGCATGTTATGTATAACTGGTGTACAGAATACACAATTATAGCTATATTAACTCAAAAGTCAAAGCAGATTTTTTAGGCTTTAAACTTTGGGTCTTGCGCTTTTAACAATTCGAATATGGTAATTTCAGGTAGAATTCCAACGCGTCCTGGATAACCCAAAAAACCATAGCCTACATTCACGTATAATCGTTTGTTCTGTTGTGCACGATAAAGCCCTGCCCATTCTTTATAAATATATTGTACCGGACTCCATTGCAACATCTCGGATCGTACACCAAATTGCATACCATGTGTATGTCCGGCAAACATCACATCCACATCGGTATCCAATACTTGTGCCCGCCAATGCGACGGATCGTGAGACAACAGCAATTTGACAGGCTGCTCTTCGGTACCCATTAACGCTTTTTTGATCTCACCATGTTTCGGAAAACGACCTGTCCCCCAATTCTGCACCCCAACAATACAAAGTTCTTCGCCATCGACCTTAATCTTGCGATTTTCATCCATTAAAAGATCCCAGCCCATAATTTTATGAACATCGATTACATCCTTGAGGTTCTTGCGTTTTGCAGGAGAATCTTCTTTACCATAATAGTAGTCACCATAGTCGTGGTTACCTAATGTAGAAAACACGCCTAAATCAGATTTCACACGAGCAAAAATATCTTGATAGCCCCGCATTTCAGAAGCTTGGGCGTTCACAATATCACCGGTAAAAAATGTCACATCAGCTTTTTCCTTTAAAAGCATATCAATACCACCGTTGACAGCTTTTTTATTGTAGAAAGATCCCGAGTGCACATCTGAAATCTGCGCGATGGTCATTCCATGAAATGCTTTGGGCAAATTTGGCAAATACAACGGCACTCTCCTTACACGATAGTCATAGGCTCCTGAAATAATACCCCAGCTCAATGGTATCAAGGGTGAGGCACCAACTAGAATACCGGCTTTGGTCAAAAACTCGGATCGGCTAATTCCTTTAACCGGATTTTCCGGTAAAGGGTCTCCGGCATCTTCAACTAAGTCCTCAATAGATCTCTTTTTTGTGAATAGCCGTTTTAACCACACACCTCCGCGCCTGATATCATCAATCAATAAAATCAAAAAGAAAAATATCTTTGATGCGGCAGTCAGAAAAAAGGCGACTAAAATAACCGACCGTACGATTAAGGGAATACTATATTGTGCTGAGATAAAAACTCCCAATAGCAGTAAAACAGAATAAGACCACCAGAGGATGGAAAATACTTTTGTTTTGGGAAATTTAATTTTCGTTGCGCGGAGCGCAACGAAAATATAAAAATCCAATATGAGTAATACACACGCGTTTATCAACAACATCTTTTACCTATTTTAATTTTTGGCATTGAGTGCCAATTGTTTTAAAGACTCGATCCATTTGGGATCATCATTAAGACTTTCTACCAAACAAACCTCTTCTCCACCCAACTGCTTAAATTCATTAGCATATTCCACGCCAATTTCATCAATGGTCTCGATACAATCCGCCACAAAAGCAGGACTGAAAATTAATAACTTCTTATAACCTTTCGCGGCAAGGTCGTGCAACAAATCCGAGGTATATGGCTGTATCCAGGGCTCTTTACCTAACCTGGATTGAAAGCAAAGCGAATATTGTTCTTTTTTTAACCCAAGCTTGGCAGCTATCGCCCGTGTTGTTGCATAGCATTGCGAGAGATAACAGTATGAATTGGCAGTTGTTTTACAGGAATCACAACCTGATTCGGGGCATTTGAGCTGACCTGTCGGATCCACTTTGCCAAGCTGTCGCACAGGAAGGCCATGATAGCTAAAGACAAAATGGTCAAAACTTTCCAGATCGTGCCTGCGGGCATGATCTGCATAAGTTTCTGCCATCAAATCGTCTGTGCAGAAATTGCTTACGAAACTGATTTCCGGCAGATAATTCCATTTGCGGATTAGTTCCATGACACGATCAATGACCGAGCCCGATGTTGCCGAAGCGTACTGTGGAAATAAAGGGATTACGCGAATGGACTCCAAAAATAAGCCTTCCATATTTTTCAATGCAGCCTCAATCGATGGGTTTTGGTAACGCATCGCTAATTCAACATGGTATTCTTCCCCCAATGCTTCTTGAAGCAGATCACGTTGCAAAATACTGTAATGCATCAAAGGTGATCCCGTTTCTTTATCCCAGATCGTTGCATATACTTTTGCAGATTTGGGAGCACGTGTACGTGCAATAATTCCCTTCACCAATAAGGTTCGTTGAAAATAGGGAATATCAATGACACGTGGATCCATTAAGAACTCCGTTAAATACTTTTTTACATCTGGAGTAGTGGGACTATCAGGTGTACCCAATTGTACTAAAAGAATACCTTTTTTACCTTTATTGCTCATAGCTTACAAAGCTAAGCAAAAAAGAATGCACTCGGGATCTAAACCGCGGAATTATGAAATATCTGTGACGGGTAATTGTGTCTATAATGCTTCTAAACTTGCTTTTACGTCTTTCATCAACCACATTGGCGTAGAAGTAGCGCCACAGATACCAATACGATCGTTTTCAGCAAAGACCGATGCATCTAATTCAGCTGGATCAGAAATAAAATAACTCGCGGGATTGGCGTTTTGACAAACTTCAAACAGCACCTTTCCATTGGAGGATTTCTTGCCCGATACAAAGACGATTTTATCGTATTGTCTGGCAAAAGCGCCAAGATCCTCGTATCGATTGGAAACTTGTCGACAGATGGTATCATTGGCCTTCACTTCATACCCGCGCTTAATCAGTTCGTCTTTGATGGCATAAAATTTATCCACGCTTTTTGTTGTTTGGCTGTATAGGGTAAATGAGGCCGGCAATTCGACTTGATCCAATTCGGCAATATCCTGAAAAACTAAGGCTTCATTATTTGTCTGCCCCTGTAAGCCGATCACTTCAGCATGTCCATGCTTCCCAAAGATTAAAATTTTCTCCTCTTGATCGAACGACGTTTTGATACGGTTCTGCAGCTTGAGCACCACTGGACAAGAGGCATCTATCAGGGTAATGTTGTTTTCCAAAGCAACACGATAAGTTTCGGGAGCTTCACCATGAGCACGGATCAATACCTTTTCATTACGCAAGGTGGGCAGAGCGGCATGATCAATAATACGTAAGCCTTTTGCTTTCAATCGAGCAACTTCCTCATCATTATGAACGATATCCCCCAAACAATAAAGATATCCATCCTCCTCCAAGATCTCCTCCGCCATATCAATAGCGTATACCACCCCAAAGCAAAAGCCTGAGTCTTTATCGATGTCTACTGTTAGATTTAATGCCATAATATCACAAAGTTACATATTCGTATTGAACTTAGATCAATTGTTTTTTTACTTTTCTATAAACGGTCGGACACAATGCCCTGTTACATATCGTCAAAAAACATTGGACCAGGAACATAGGGAAACATCTATTTCAGAATAGGCATAGATTTGGGACGAGAAGGCAATAACTTAGCAACAAGGGTTGCATCAGCCGGTTGGATTTTCAATAATTGTGTCTATATGAAGCCTAATGATATTGCATATGAAAAGCAATTTATCTAATTTTGCAAAAAAATTAAAATAATGGCAACTAACAGAACTTTTACGATGATCAAACCTGACGCAGTAGCGAATGGTCACATCGGTGCAATCTTAAACGATATCATTGCTGGTGGTTTTAAAATCATTGCAATGAAATACATCCAACTTTCTCAAGAGACAGCTGGTGCATTCTATGCAGTACACAAAGAGCGTCCTTTCTATGGTGAGTTGGTAAAATTTATGACTTCAGGTCCTATCGTTGCTGCAATCTTGGAAAAAGATAATGCTGTTGAAGATTTCCGCACATTGATCGGCGCGACTAATCCTGCTGATGCAGCGGAAGGTACAATCCGTAACAAATATGCTAAATCTATTGACGCAAACGCTATCCATGGATCGGATTCAGATGAGAATGCTGCTATCGAAGGAAACTTCTTCTTCTCTCAATTTGAAAGATTCTAGTCGTTAGAAACAACATAAAAAAAGCGCTTTACAAATTGTAAAGCGCTTTTTTTATGTTGTTGCCTTCTCACTCTCGCGGAAAATAGAACCCTCAACCAGTTCACCGAACTGTTGGCCTTAATAAGCGTACGATGGAGTATGTTAAAAGTTTCTTTTACCTAGATACTCATCTTCCTTGGCGGTCATCTTGGCTTTATCTGCCGGCTTTTTATCCGGATAGCCACACAGGTGCATCACACCATGAATAATAACCCGATGAAGCTCGTCACGCACATCAACCTTAAATTTCGCAGCATTCTCCTGAATACGTTCCACGCTGATAAAAATATCACCAGCGATGGTGTCATCATATTCGGAAGAATCAAAGGTCACGATATCAGTATAGGTATCGTGATTTAAATACTGCTTATTGATTTCTAGTAAGTAAGCATCCGAGCAAAGGATAAAGCTCAATTCGCCAACACGTTTAAATCCTTCGGATTTGATAGCATCAGCAATCCATTGACGAATCTTTCCCTTTTCTTTTAATTTGAAATCCGTATCCTCGGTAAAAAATAATATGCTCTTCATCCTTCTATCTTTTTATTCATTTTTGTTTGACTTATCAGTCGTTGTGTATCTAAAAATTACGGCTATCCATGTAGCTTTGCAAAATGATCGTTGCAGACACGGTATCAATCAGTCCTTTTTGTTGACGGTCCTTCTTTTTTTTTCCACTTTGTGCAATCGCTGCAGAAGCCATTTTAGAAGTAAAACGCTCATCTATTTCGGCGACAGCAATCGTGGGGTAAGTCTTCTTCAGCTTCCGAATAAAACCGACAACATGTTGTGCGGATTCAGAGTCAGTCCCATCCAGCTGCCGTGGCTTGCCTACAACAAACGCTTCCACCTGTTCTGTCTGTAAATAATCGGCTAAGTATGTCCAGATATCTTGCGGATGTACTGTCGTCAATGCTGTAGCGATAATTTGCATTGGATCGGTCACCGCAACCCCTATTCGTTTTGTACCGTAATCAAAGGCCATCAATCTCATGGATATATATTTTTCACAAAAATACAAAGTAGTCCTGAGTATTACACAGGAAGATTTAATATTTCAACTGGACTACGCTTTCTAATACATCCTCTTCTCGTTTTTGATCTTTTAATTTTGATTTTTTAACCAAAAAAACTATAACTTTGATAGACTATTTAACAACAACAAGCTAACTTGCTTTTTGAGGCAATAGATCACCGAATTCAATCCGGTTATTACGGGCCAATAGACTTGTCCTATAGGCACACTGATCAAGGCAACACCAGAGGCGATGCAGCATTTGGCTGTGCGAAATCGGAAGAATAAATATTTACACAAATGAAAAAAACACTTATTGCCAGTTTCCTTTTAGCCTTATGCTTAAATACGCATGCTCAAAGTAAATATGAGCAACAAATTACGGCTCTTCGTGAAAAAAAAGCCTCTGAATTAGCGAAAGAACAATATGGTCCATTGAAATCAGATCAAGTAGCGTTTTTGGATTACTTTCCTATAGATGCGGGGTATAAAGTCAACGCCAAAATTGATGTTTTATTTAACGAACCGGTATTCCGGATGCCGACCTACGATGGCACAAGCAACGAGTACAAACGTTACGCCATCATAACCTTTACTCTTCATGGAAAACAACATACGTTGAATATCTACCAAAGTGTCGCATTATTTCAAAATCCTGCATACAAAAACCATTTATTTTTACCATTTTTAGATTTAACAAATGGTCAGGAAAGCTATAGCGGGGGCCGGTATATCGATTTATCAACAGACGACATTAAAGGAAACAATGTTGAGATAGACTTTAACAAAGCCTATAATCCGTATTGCGCTTATAGCAATGGCTACCGCTGCCCAGTCCCCCCAGTTGAGAACAATTTAGAAACAAAAATTATGGCCGGAGAAAAAGCATTTCATAAGTCAAAGAATGAAAGACCAGTCAACCTTAACGCAGGACAGGAGTTCAGTGCTGCCGACAAGAAAATCATTTTATCAGGAGATGAAAATGCAATTCTTCGCGTATTGCAAACAACAGACGATAAAGATCTGAAAGTTTTAAAAGCGACAAGCAGTGATGTCAAATACAACGACCCATTGATTGAATCACTTTCCAAAAGAATGTTCGCGACTGTACGTGATCCCAATCACCCCGGTGTAGGCATCGCAGCGCCACAAATCGGTATAAATAAAAATCTAATCTGGGTACAGCGATTTGACAAACCAGATCAACCATTTGAATTTTATGTAAATCCTAAAATTCTATGGCGCTCCAAACTGAAACGCAAAGGCGCCGAAGGCTGTCTTTCTATCCCTAATCGTAAAGAGGATGTATTACGGAGTTATGCTATCCGCCTACAATACATCAATAAAGAAGGTAAAGTGATCGAAGAAAATATCGAGGGTTTTACTGCTGTTATTTTTCAGCACGAAACGGATCATCTTTTCGGCATTCTATTTCCAGATCGGCTGGAAGAGCAAAGCAAAGAAGCTTACGCGCCGTTGAATGACAAGATTGAATTTTCTATCCAACCCAAAACATTGACGCCATAATTTCTAGCTCCTGTATCAAGGGCCAAATCATCAGTTATAAATTGATGATTTTACGATAGAACAAAAAGAGCCCCCATGAATGTATTCGTGGGGGCTCCATATTTATTATGGAATCTACTTGAGTTAGATCAATCCTTTTTCGGCCAATAACTCCGCTACCTGAACTGCATTTGTTGCAGCGCCTTTACGTAAGTTATCTGCTACTACCCACATGTTAAGGGTATTTGGCTGAGATTCATCACGACGGATACGTCCTACAAAAACCTCATCTCTGCCGTGCGCATCCTTTGGCATTGGATATTGTAGTGACGCAGGGTCATCAACAACAATACAGCCACTTTGTGCCGCTAAAGCTGCACGTACATCATTCAAATCAAAGTCATTTTCAAATTCAATATTCAATGATTCAGAATGTCCTCCCATAACCGGAATACGCACTGTCGTTGCAGTTACTTTAATAGAATCATCACGCATGATTTTATTTGTTTCCAAAATCATCTTCATTTCCTCTTTCGTGTATCCATTTTCTTGGAAAACATCTATATGCGGAATAACGTTCAAATCAATCTGATAAGGATAAGCTTTTTCACCATCTTTTCCGGCACGCTCATCCATTAACTGGTTAACGGCCTTAACACCAGTACCTGTTACAGATTGGTAAGTAGAAACTACAACACGTTTGATTTTATATTTATCATGTAATGGCTTTAAAGCCACCACCATTTGTATAGTTGAACAATTCGGGTTTGCAATAATCTTGTCTTCAGCAGATAACACATCGCCATTTACTTCTGGAACAACCAACTTTTTTGTTGGGTCCATACGCCATGCCGAAGAATTGTCGATCACTGTAATTCCAGCTTCAGCAAATTTAGGTGCGAATTCTTTCGAGGTATCACCACCAGCAGAAAATAACGCAACATCAGGTTTCAAAGCAATAGCCTCAGATGGTGTAACCACCTTATACTTCTTTCCCTTGAATTCAATTTCCTTACCCTTACTACGCTCTGAAGCTACTGGAATTAATTCTGTTACTGGGAAATTTCGCGCCGCCAACACGGTTAGCATCTCAGTACCTACAAGGCCTGTTGCGCCGACTACTGCCACTTTCATTTTTGTCTGTGTTTAAATTGTGTATATAAAATTGTTATTTGATTTTGTTTTTAGTTGATTCTCGAAGAATGAATTCTTCAAATTTAAAAAATATTCCCTAATTCCGCTATTAAAATAACAAAATATTACACCCTCTACTAAAAATATCACAACATTAGGAATTTTTCCACCATAATTGCTAAAAAAGGAATCCCTGCACCCCATAACTATTGCTAGAAATCAAGATCAATGCAATTCAAAAAAAATAAAAATTTTCGCTGCTTATTCAAAAAAAAAGAACAAACGATTGAAACAGTTTAAAATCTCATAAAAACAGCCAAGAGAGTCTATAAATTAGCATTTTTTCCCTTCCCCCCCAAAGCCATCAAAGTTGATAGATACTGAAAAGCCTTTATATTTGCATCATAAACCGCCATGGTTGAAATTTCATTTTTCATTACATGATGAAACGTAAATTATGTCAGGCTAGATCCTATTATATCGATAGGAAGAAACGAGCGAAGCGATTCATTTATATTCTTGAGTATAGATCCTCAATATAGTGAAAGCGGGAGCTTCATAAAATAAAACTTACAAATGAAAGAAAGCATTATTATCATTGGTGCAAATGGCCAGATCGGCACAGAATTAGCTATCGCCTTGCGCAAAAAATTTGGTGCAGACAATGTTGTAACCACTGACATTAGAGAACCACAGATTAAAAGCCCTGACGAAAATTTCGAAATCGCTAATGTTCTTGACAAAAACGGACTCGAGACATTATTTCAACAATACAAACCTACTCAAGTCTATCTACTAGCTGCCATGCTTTCGGCTACAGGTGAGAAATACCCTGAAAAGGCTTGGGAATTGAATATGAATGGTCTATTGAATGTTCTTGATCTAGCCGTGAACTATAAAGTCTCCAAGATATTCTGGCCAAGCTCTATTGCTGTTTTTGGGCCACATTCTCCGAAAACAAATACCGAACAATATTGCGTCATGGATCCGAACACGATTTATGGCATCAGCAAACTCGCAGGTGAGCGCCTCATCGAATGGTATCAGGAACACCGTGGCCTGGATATTCGTAGTGTCCGTTATCCGGGCATCATTTCCTGGAAAACTGAACCAGGGGGTGGAACGACAGATTATGCAGTCGATATTTTTTATGAAGCATTGAAAACCGGGACTTATGCCTGTTTCTTATCTGAAAACACAGCATTACCCATGTTATATATGGAGGATGCCATCCGTGGTACACTCGAATTAATGGATGCACCGAAAGAAAGCCTAAGCATTCGTCACAGTTATAACCTTGGTGGTATTACTTTTACGCCAAAAGAACTTGCACAAGAAATTAAAAAAATTCTTCCTAATTTTGCAATCTCTTACATCGAGAACGATCCAAGACAACAGATTGCCGATTCATGGCCTGCTAGTCTAGATGATTCTTATGCAAGAAAAGACTGGAACTGGACGCCGGAATTTGACATCCAGAAGATGACAGTCGACATGATTGAAAATCTTAAAAACAAAATATAACAATGGGAAGAGCTTTCGAATTCAGAAAAGAGCGGAAATTCAAACGCTGGGCCAAAATGGCCGTTCAATTTACACGTTTAGGTAAAGAAATCGCCATGGCGGTTAAAGAAAGCGGCCCTCACCCTGAAACCAACTCGAGACTTCGTACAGCAATACACAATGCCAAGGCAGTAAATATGCCCAAGGATCGTATCGAAGCCGCAATCAAACGTGCTTCAGAAAAAGATTCAAAAGGTTACGAAGAATATGTATACGAAGGCTATGGTCCGCATGGTGTACCTGTTTTAATTGAAACTGCAACAGATAACACCAACCGCACCGTAGGAAACATCCGTAGCTATTTTACAAAAGCAGGTGGTTCATTGGGAAAAACAGGATCATTGGATTTTATTTTCAATCGTAAATCTATTTTCCGTTTTGCTGCAACAGACGAACTGGACCTAGAAGAGCTTGAATTAGAGTTGATCGATGGAGGCTTAGAAGAATTGTACGTAGAAGCTGATGAAGAAGGCAATGATATTGCTGTCGTTCAAACTTCTTTTGAAGACTTTGGTAATATGCAAAAATTACTTGAAGAAAAGGGAATTGAAGTAACATCTGCGAAATTGGAACGTATTGCCTTATCGCATTCAGATATTACAGAGGAACAAGCTGCTGATGTGTTGAAGATGATCGATAAAATCGAAGAAGATGACGATGTTCAAGCAGTTTACCATAACATGGCTTAAGCTATTGAACCTATAAAACAATAAAAAAGAGCGCTAGTCGCTCTTTTTTATTTTAGGCCTCCCAGCTGCGTCAGAAAAATTACTACATTTGTAATAGACTATATTAAACTCATAACAGGATGACTTTTGAAGAATTTTTCATAAAAAAGAAAATTGATTTAAAAGCTTTACAAGCTGCAGATGGACCTTTATTTGAAGAGTTCAAAGCACATTACTCTGCTATGGGAGAAAAGAGTTTTGACCACAGCAAAAAGTTTTGGTTCAACAAGCTCCGAAAAAGTTTCCATCTAGCAGAGGAGGAAACTGTCATTGCAAAACCTATTGTAAAGCAGGTTATCACTGATACAGCATCCGAGACCTCCAGTATTCATACGGCAAAACCAGCAGGCTTTAAACCGCGATTCAAGGCTCCGCCTACAGCCGTAGAAGATGAAGTCGAGGCAACATCCAAAAAGGAAATAACTGATTCAGCGGAATCCACTCCTGATTCAATACCGACAGGCTTCAAACCGAGATTCAAAGCCGGAGTAACCAAAGCTCCTGACGCAGCGGCAAGCACATCTGCATCCGAAGAAACGACCGACGAGGCAACAACAGCCGCTCCAAAACCCACAGGATTCAAACCGAGGTTCAAAGCTGGTGTAACCAAAGCTCCTGACGCAGCCGCAAACACATCTGCATCCGAAGAAACGACCGACGAGGCAACAACAGCCGCTCCAAAACCCACAGGCTTCAAACCAAGGTTCAAAGCTGGAGTAACAAAAGCTCCTGACGCAGCCGCAAGCACATCTGCATCCGAAGAAACGACGGACGAGACAACAAACTCCGCTCCAAAACCCACAGGCTTCAAACCAAGGTTCAAAGCCGGCGTAACAAAAACGGAATCTTCTGAACAGGCACAACTGCCCGATACGAAAGACGAAATTAAGCTAGATACCAGCTTAAAGGCTGAACCTGAAAACAGCAGCACAGAAACACAGGAATCCGCTGCCAGTAAACCGACAGGCTTCAAACCAAGGTTCAAAGCTGGCGTAACCAAAACGGAATCTTCTGAACAGGCACAGCTGCCCGATACGAAAGACGAAATTAAGTTAGATAACAGCGTAAAGACCGAACCTGAAAACAGTAGCACAGAAACACAGAAATCCGCTGCCAGTAAACCCACGGGCTTCAAACCAAGGTTCAAAGCTGGCATAACAAAAACGGAAACTTCTGAACAGACACAGCTGCCCGATACGAAAGACGAAATTAAGTTAGATAACAGCGTAAAAACTGAACCTGAAAACAGCAGCACAGAAACACAGGAATCCGCTGCAAGTAAACCCACAGGCTTCAAACCGAGGTTCAAAGCTGGCGTAACCAAAACGGAAACTTCTGAACAGACACAGCTGCCCGATACGAAAGATGAAATTAAGTTAGATACCAACGTAAAGGCTGAACCTGAAAACAGCAGCACAGAAACACAGGAAGCCGCTGCCAGTAAACCCACAGGCTTCAAACCGAGGTTCAAAGCTGGCGTAACAAAAATTGACAAAAAGGAAGAATAATTTTCACTACATTTAGACTGATTTTTTTAATTATTTTTAAATTCCGATTAAAAACCAAAGACCAATGTTAAAGGAAGAAAGACAAGCATTCATTATACATCAGATTAACCTACATAACAAAGTTTTATCGTCAGATCTAAGTGTTCAACTGAATGTGTCTGAAGATACAATTAGACGTGACTTAAACGAACTCGCCGAGAATGGAAAAGTTCTAAAAGTCTATGGTGGGGCATTATCAAAATCTTTTCAATTCCCTTTTCAGGATGGAAACGTATATGCCAAGGAGGCAAAAAAAGAAATTGCCAAGAAAGCAAGCACTTTAATCTCCAATGGAATGACTGTTTTAGTCGGCGGCGGGACAACCTTAATTGAATTAGCGAGAACAATACCCGATCATCTTCAGTGTACATTTTTTACTATAAGTCCATTAGTTGCACTAGAATTGGCCGAAAAGCCAAATCTTGAAGTCATTTTAGTTGGCGGAAAACTTTCACGCAATACAAACATTGTTTCCGGAGCCCAGGTAGCTAATGAATTGGCGGATCTTAAAGTCGATCTTTGTTTGTTGGGGACAAATTCTCTTTCCGTAGAAGACGGAGTGACCGACTCTGACTGGGAGGTGGTACAAATCAAACGTGCGATGATTAAATGCTCAAAAAAAGTGGCTATTTTAAGTATTGCTGAGAAACTAAATTCAGTTCAAAAAATGAAAGTTGTGCCGCTACGTGATATTTCTTATTTGATTACCGATGTCAATCCAACTGATGTTTCCCTAAAAGAATTTGCGAATACAATTGCAATACTTTAATATTGCCGCTCATTTAATTTAGCATGTCATCGCAAACGAAAAATGACTCTTTAAAATCAAAAACAACAAAAGGACTGCTATGGGGTGGTATGGCCAGTATCATCCAGCAGTTTTTGGGCTTCGGCTTCGGCATCCTACTAAACCGTAAGCTAACAGCAGAAGATTATGGCTTAGTAGCTATGATCACCATCTTTTCTGTTCTCGCTTCTGCTTTTCAAGAAAGTGGATTTGTATATGGAATTGTCAATAAAAAAGAAGTCGAACATAAAGATTATAACGCGGTATTTTGGACAAGTGTAGGAATTGGAACATTTATTTATATTGTTTTATTTTTTGCGGCTCCTCTTATCGCCTTATACTATAATCAACCAGTACTTGTAGAACTTAGTAGATTTACCTTTTTATCCTTTTGGCTAGGCAGCTTTGGTATTGCGCACAATGCTTACCTCTTCCGCAATTTAAAAATCAAAGAAAGAGTCATCACAGGTACCTTTGCGCTTATTGCATCAAATATAGTCGGGGTTTATTTAGCCTATAAGGACTATGCCTATTGGGCATACGCCATCCAAATTGTCTCCTATAGTGGTTTCAATATGCTCGGATTCTGGTATTTTTCCAAATTCAGACCTACTTTCCAGTTCGATTTCCGACCTATTCGCGACATTTTAGGATTTAGCAGTAAAATACTAGTCACCAATATTTTCATCAACATCAACAAAAATATATATGCCGCGATCTTAGGCCGGCATTATACCGCTGAAGAACTGGGATATACCGTGAATCCTAATCGTTGGAGCATCATGGCCCAGAATATATTGACCAATATGGTTAATAATGTGACACAGCCTATTTTAAAGGAAATAGAAGATGATAAGGATAGACAAGTTCGGGTTTTTCGCAAGCTAATTTCCTTTACGGCCTTTTTAGCCTTTCCAATGTTATTTGGTTTAACAACTGTAGCACAAGATTTCATTACTATTGCGATCACCGATAAATGGGCACAAAGTGCCATATTTCTCCAAATATTTTGTATTGGCGCGGCATTTGATTCTGTAAGCAATGTTTTTTCCAACCTTATCATTAGCAAGGGAAAACCCGAAGTTTATATGCGGAATATCATCGTGTTTGGTCTGCTCCAAATCGCTATTCTGTTCTTCGGCAAATCATTAGGTCTTGAATTGCTCATTGGATTAACCTCAGCATTAAATGCGCTCTGGATATTCGTATGGTATGCTTCTGCTAAACCTTATATGAGTTATTCATTTCGTTATCTTCTGGCAGATATTTTTGCTTATGCACTATTGGCAGCTGCCAGTTGTATTACAGCCCATTATGCTACCGCAGCTATCGCCAATCTCTACCTTAGGTTTGCAAGTACAATTGGAGTGGCCGTATGTGCATATATCATTGTCAATAGAATCTTTAAACCCAGCATTTTGTTGGAATTATTCCACTATTTCCTAACAGTTATCCGAAAAAAATAGATGGCCAGGATTCTCACCATAATCGTCTCTTATAATTTTGAGCCTTGGATCCACAAGTGCTTACCCAGTCTATTGGATTCGAGCTACCCTACAGATATTTTAGTTGTCGACAACAATTCGGTAGACAATACCACACAGATCATAAAAGAAACGTATCCGACAATAAGACTAATAGAAAGTTCCGAAAATCTGGGTTTTGGAAAGGCCAACAACATCGGACTTGACATTGTTTTGAAGGAAGAATATGATTATGCATTTTTGGTTAATCAGGACGCCTGGCTGGATCGGGACTGTATTGCCAACTTAGTGAAGATAAACACAGACGATATCGGAATTATCTCGCCTATTCACTACGATGGAACCGAAAAAACGCTGGACCATGGTTTTGCTGTATATACAAAAAATGCTACTACCGAAAATTCACATCGCATTTGCTCTTTCGTCAACGCTGCATTTTGGTTTATCCCTAATCCGGTGATCAGAAAAGTCGGTGGTTTCGCGCCGATCTTTTTCCATTATGGAGAAGATAAGGATTATGCCAACCGCATCAAGTACTACGGATTAAGCATTGTTCTTGCCGAAGGAGCCAGAGCCTATCACGATAGACAACAGCGTAAAACAGACCGAAAAACCTTTCTGAAAAGCGAATTTGTCTATCATTTGACAGAGTATTGCAATATCAATTATACCTTTGTAAGATCTTTTTCGATGGCCGTATTGGCGAGTCTGAAGAAAATGGGAGCTTCAATTTTTAAAGGGCATATTTTTGAAGCAAAAAGCTACTTAAACATTGCTTTTAGATTGCTGGGCAAATCGGGAGCAGTTTATCGTACTCGTCTTAGCAACAAAAAAGCATACAACAAAATCTATTGATAAATGAACAGTATTGCTCCAGTCATACTTTTTGTGTACAATCGTCCTGATCATACGATAAGAACGCTCTCAGCTTTAGAAAAGAATAAACTTGCGGACCAGACTACACTTTACATCTATTCGGATGCTGCAAAAAACGAAAAATCTGTTCAAGCTGTTACTGAAGTCCGAAAGATTATCACCAGGTCCTGGAACTTCAAAGAGGTTATTATTGTCGAACGAACAGAAAATTGGGGTTTGGCAGCCAATGTGATCGACGGAGTTACAAAAGTGGTTAATGCACATGGAAAGATTATAGTTTTGGAAGATGATCTGGAAACTGCTGTGTTTGCCCTAGATTATTTCAATCAGGCACTGGAGCGCTATAAAGATCAAGATCAGGTCATGGAGATCAGCGGTTATGGTTATCCGCTAAAAGATTTAAATAAACTGCCTGAGACCTTCTTTTTTCGGGTCGCCAATAGTTGGGGCTGGGCAACCTGGGACCGCGCCTGGCAACATTTCAATCCGAATATTGATGAACTTGTATCGGATTTTACGGCCGAGCAGATACATCAATTCAGTATCGAGGGTAAAGAAAACTTCTGGAAACAAGTGCAGGAATTTAAGGCCGGAAAGATCAACTCTTGGGCGATACGCTGGTATGCTTCTGTATTCAAAAAAAATGGGTTAGTTTTGTATCCAAGGAATTCGATGACACAGAATATTGGCAACGATGGTTCGGGTACACATACAGCTGCGGAAGCAACTTATCAGGTTACACTAGCAGAAAGCCCTGTACGGTATTTTCCGACGGAAATTTCAGAAAACAAGCAAGCTTATGAGGCCATCAAGTATTTCTATGCACATCGGAAAGGATCTTTATTCAACCGTGGCATCCGATTCCTGAAGAAGAAAATGAATAAATTCAATACATAAAAAACATGTCTGCTCATCCTAAATTTTCGATTATAACTGTCGTTTACAACAATGTGCGTGACATAGAACACACCCTGAAATCTGTTGTCAATCAGAGCTATGATCATATAGAGTATATTGTCATTGATGGACAATCAACCGATGGAACCTTAGAGATCATCCAAAAATACAGGGATAAAATCAGCGTTCTCCTTTCCGAAAAAGATAAGGGGATCTATGATGCAATGAATAAGGGATTAGCATTAGCAACAGGCGATTATGTTCTTTTTCTAAATTCCGGCGATGAGATCTATGATCTCAACAGCATTGAGAATCTTGCCAAACTGAGCGATGATGCGGATATTCTTTACGGTGAAACTATCCTCGTAGATGACAATCGAAATATTATCGGTGAACGGAGGCATAAAGTTCCGGCTCATTTCGACTGGAAAAGCTTTCGATATGGTATGAATATATGCCATCAGGCCATCTATATCAAGCGGAACATCGCCGAGCCATACGATCTCAATTATAAATTATGTGCTGATATTGACTGGGTTATTCGTTGTGCCAAAAAGGCGAAAAAATCAATCAATGCACAGCAATATGTAGCCCGATATCTCGTGGGCGGAATGTCAAAGCAAAGACATAAGGAATCCTTGAAAGAGCGCTTTGCTATCTTCAAACACTACTATGGGACCATTCCCAATTTATTTAATCATGGCATCATTGCACTAAAAGCTATTTGGTACCGTCTTAATTATGGAAAACCTCAAGACTAATGTTAAATCCTGAAATTTTAACCGAGCTTGTTACAGTAAAGATGCCCTTTGGTAAATATCAGGGCTACACTTTATGTAACCTTCCTGAGCCCTATCTAGTCTGGTATAACCAAAAAGGCTTTCCAAAGGGAAAGCTAGGCCAGCAGTTAGCGACACTCTATGAAATAAAGCTTAATGGCTTGGAATACCTGCTCGAACCTTTAAAGAAAAGGTGACGACGGTCATTTTATTCCACTTATTATTTTTTGTAGCTTTGCACTAAATTTATTTTTAGCATTAAACGCCGTTTGCAGCGGTATCAATGAATATCATGACACAATATCAAACTTTGCTGTACTATTGTTACAGCCCTATCGAGGATGCCGAAAAATTTGCATCAGATCACTTAGAATTTTGTAAATCACTGGGCCTGGTCGGTCGTATCATCGTAGCTGATGAAGGTCTTAATGGGACTGTTTCCGGAACTGTAGAAGCATGTAAAAGCTATATGGATGCCATCTATGCCGACGGTCGTTTCAATAAAACAGAATTCAAAATTGACCATGTTGATGAACCGTCGTTCATTAAAATGCACTGCCGCTATAAAGCCGAAATCGTTCACTCCGGTTTGCGTGATCCGAAAGAAATTGATCCAAACCGTCAAACCGGTATTCACCTTGAACCGAAAGATTTCTTAGCCATGAAGGACCAAGAGGATGTGGTTGTATTGGATGTACGTTCAAATTACGAGCACAACGTTGGTCATTTTAAAAATGCTGTTACCTTAGATATTGACAATTTCCGCGAGTTCCCTGAGAAAATTAAAGAGCTTGAACAATATAAAGGAAAAAAAATATTGACATACTGCACAGGGGGTATCAAATGTGAGAAGGCATCTGCTCTTTTGTTAAAAGAAGGCTTCGAGGATGTTTATCAATTACATGGCGGAATTATCAAATACGGGAAGGAAGCTGGTGGCGAAGATTTCGAAGGCCAATGCTACGTCTTTGACAATCGTGTTACAGTTGATGTAAACTCTGTCAACCCTTCCGTGGTATCGACCTGTTTTAATTGCGGTAAGCAAACCACTAAAATGATCAACTGTGCCAACCCGACTTGTAATGAACATTTCACACAATGTGATGAGTGCGGCTGGGAGATGGACGGATGCTGCTCGACAGCATGTAAAGAAAACCCCAACAAACGTGAATATGACGGAACAGGATATTATGTAAAAGTACCTCAACCCGTCAATATTGACAAAATCAGCAAAAGAAAACATAAAAATTTCCCACCGAAAGTATCGGTCGAAGATTAATACGAATTGGACAAAAAGAATGAGGTCGGAAGTTACATACTTCCGACCTCATCACTTTTAGGATCTGCGTCATCTTAGCTTAATCCCATACGAGCTCTTTATCAAGACAAATAATATCCTAACACAGCTTATTTTCCAAACATACCGGCGATCGAATCAAGAATATTTCCCTTCGCCTGTCCATCGTTATTTTTATCAAAAAAACTGCCTGCCAATCCGCCCAACATGTCCGTAATATTACTCCCTGCTGCTGGCTGCGCTGTTGTTTGAGTCTGTTCTTCTTGCCCACCGCCTAAAAAAGACCCCAAAATACCGCCCAACATACCACCACCAGCACTTTGCTGACTTCCGCCACCTAATACAGAACCGATTAGATCACCAATCCCTCCGCCACTCGAAGCCTGCTTTTGTTGTCCTAGATACCCCATTACGATTGGAGCAAGTGTGGCCAGTACCCCTGTCACCTGAGAAGAGCTCAAGCCCGCTTTATCCGCAATATTCTGTGTCACGACTTCAGTATTTTGGCCAAACATATGGTTGACAATTTTATTGCCATCTTCAGATCCATTCTGCTCCGCTCCTCCCTGTCCGAATAGATCACCAATTTTATCGAGTATCCCGCTAGTGCTATGCTGATCAATGGCATTGTCAATATTTTCCGCCTGGCCTTTGTTTTTCGCATTGTAATTCAATGCTGCAATCATCAAAGGAACTGCCGCCGCTACGATCCATTTTGCTTTAGATTCACTGACACCAGTAATTTTTGAAATAGTCTCTATCGCTTTAGAGCCTACTCCACCTGTAACTAAATCTGTTAAGTTCATAAGTCTTCGTTTATAGTTATATAATGAAGATAATAAAAATATGTTTTAGCTCTACCAATATTTAGCTAACGGCATGCCATCTATACCATAAAAAAAGGGGCCGCAGCCCCTTTTTTTATATCGTTTATTGTTCAATTTTAGTTGACAATTCATTTTCGATTTCACTCAATGTGGAAGCCTTGGTCATCTCTATATTATTCTGAGACCGTGCAGATGTCCATCTCGCTAATGACGTATTATATACCCCTCCCAAACTCACAAAATAACCCACATCAGCTGTATTATATTTTAGAAAGATATTATTGGTTCCCGCCATAAAAAAAGGTTGGGACTTTAAAGATAGTGGATCGATAACATCGTAAAAATCATTATTTGTAATACGATAACCTTTCGTTCCATCCGTCAATGCACCGCCCCCTGAGATATACATCACATCTACCGGTTTTGTTGCTTCCGTCACCGTTGTGGTATTAAATACGGCGATACCAAATGCGTTACCACTATTCGCCATAAGTCCACCGGTTTTGGTTCCTATACCATCAAAACCATCTTTTGCAACATAATCATAATTGACGACCCATTTTGCATTAGAAATATCCGTTGAGCTTGAGCCATTGATCAATTTATATTTCCCGCCTACATAGAAATATTGACCCTTTGTCACAGTTCCAGAAGTAATATTCAGTTTGTACGTCCGCATTCCTCCAGTTGCCCAGCCTTTGGCAGGAACACCTGTCGGCGTGGATGCATTCGCATTATTACTGACAATGACAGCATACGGCGTCTTCGAGAAGTCAATATCTTCAATTGCTAAAAGCTGAACATACTCATAATTTCCATCGCCACCTTTTACATCGCTGGCAAAACCAGAGATAGCCACAGCGGTATGTTCAATCACCGAACTCAGCTCCTGAATATCCGATTCTTTACGCAAAACCTCATAAGGAATGAGTTTACCTTCAGCATCCTGTTTATTAAAGATCACGCCAAAATAATTCGCCAAAACACTTAAATTCCTTTTAGCAAATTTTGCCGATGATTTGGTCTCCAAATTTAAATTACCAAACCCATCATTCAGGGTTTTCTGCCCTTCTAGAATATCTCCAGCGGCGGGCAATGGGTTAAAACCGCCCTTTACGATCGCAACACACGTACTTTCATATTTATCTGGATTTGCCAAAATATCTTTTGCTGTTACGCGATTGTTGGGAATTGGCAGATCCGAAGCGATCTTTACAATATTTGATTCCGCAACGTTTTTTAACTGAAGAATGCCATTTTCCCTTGTCAGTTCACTACCAACGATATTAATTTCCAAGGAATCTCCTATCACATAATTTTCCGCAGCCTTCCCTAAGGGGATCGTTATACCCCGCAATTGGCGCAAGCGTCTACGGTCCTGTATAACCAGGTAGCCATCAGGAAAGTTTCCCTCTCGATGATCGGAAACAACAACACCTGCAATTGTTGTAGATCCATCCAAATTATCTTGATTGATTCGTACAGGTTGTCCTTTATAAATGTTCCTGACGTCAAAAATACCGATATACGAACTAACTACCCCACCTGGATAATTTCCGTCTTTGCTACAAGAGCCGAGAGCTAGCGCGCTCATGAATCCCGTTATTATGTAAAAAATATATTTTTTCATTATCTACGCATTAAAATTATAAAAGCCATTATCGTCTCTGCCACCATACTTTCGTATTAATCTCATCAGCACCTTGCTGTGCGATAGCTAGCTTATAGTTTGTTGGATTTGCCGATTGGACATAAATTGGATACTTCAAACGGGCAGGCATCTCCCCGCCATTTTTTAAGCCAGTTCCCTTTGGTAACAAAGGATAGCCTGTCCTCCGAAATTCAAACCATTGCTGACAGTCTACAAATAATAGGGCATAATACTTTTGTAGATGAATCATTTCCATTTTTTTCTCAAAACTGTAGCTTTCGTCCCAATTTATATCGCCATTATTTAAGTAATCCTCGATAGATTCGGTATAAGTGGGAAGCCAAGTCGTAATACCTTTCATAACACCGTCTTTATAAAGATCGCCCGCCTTATCCGTATAGAATCCTTTCAATGCGAGTTCCGCTTTGATAAACTGCAATTCTGCACAATTCATAATCATTCCTGTCAACGGATCATTCATCATGGTCTTTACTGGAAGGTTATTCACCGTTTGATCATACGAATAGAAATAGGACTGACGTTCCCACCCCTCACCCGCAGCATAACCACTTGGAATACCGACAAAATTTCCACTCACCGGTGCTATTCCCAATCGATTCACTCCGTTTGAACCGTATGTAGGAATGTTAATCCGTGGATCATTCCAAGCAACCAGATGATCAATAAAATAATTTGCTAAAGATGCTTGGCGAAAGTCCTGTGCTCTGACATCCATGAATGGAGAAATCAAGGGAGACATACCCGTCCAGCGCAGAATAGCCGAATCATCGTTACTTGACATAACAGGATAAGAAGATGCATTATCAACTAGAATATCTTTAATTTTTGAACGGACAAATGTAGCAACTGCCGGATCTGATTGTCCGGAGACCCTGAGTAATAATCGTAAAAATAACGAATTTCCAAACTTGCGCCATTTGCTAACATTTCCATTATAAATGGGATCATATTCTCCTTTGATTGCCATATTTTTTGACAACAATACATTGGCAGAATCTAATTTATTAAAGAAATCTAAATAAATTTCCTTTTGCGTATCGAACTTAGGCTCTAAGATGTCTTCGCCCAATCCCCTTAAGGATTCCGAGTAAGGGATATCGCCATAAGTATCGGTCAAAATAGAAAATCCCCAAGTCTGCATAATTAAAGATATCCCACGGTAGGACGCATTATCATTGATTCCACCATCCGCTAATCTGTAAATCTCTTTCACATTTTTTAGTTCTGGATAGATGGAATTCCAGGGACCATCAGAAACTGTATTACGTATATCATAACGGAATATGCGGTACTCACCATCGCTTATACTGACCGTTATCTGCATCAACTCATTATTTAATGAGCGATTACGAGACATATTAGATGCAACGAGATCCCTAAATGCAGGCTGCATTAATTGATATGGATAAGCGTTTACACTGTTATTTGGGTTTGTATTAATGTCTTCGAAATTTTTATCGCACGATTGCAAAAACATTGCAAGGGCGATTAGGATCATGCCTATGAAATTGAAAGATTGTTTCATTGTGTATAATATTAAAAGCCTACAACTAAGTTAAAACCGTAAGTTCTCGTAGAAGGGAATTGAGCAATTTCAAATCCTTTGACAATATCTGTCCCCGACAACGTACCAAATTCCGGATCAAAGTTCGGCCAGTTTGACCAAATCACAAGATTTCTTCCATAAACACCAACTGAGGCTTTTTGTAATTTCAAGCGATTAACAAAAGCTTTTGAAAAGGAGTAATCAAATCGAGCTTCTCTAAACTTGATAAAGTTTGTAGAAAAAGTACTTCCTTCCGCATTATCCTGCCCGTAATGAGAGCGGTAATATTCATCCACATTGGTTGCAATGACATCATTCTTGCGATAAGTACCGTCCGGATTTTGCACGACACCATTTCCGATAATTCCACTATAACGTCCAGGTAGGGTATTTTTTGTTTTTCCTTGTTCGGCCAATTTATAATGCGTCAAGGAATGGGCAACCCCACCAAATTGTGCATCAAACAATAAATTTAGTCGGAAACCTTTATATCTAAATTCATTACCTAAACTTACTTTTCCTTTAGGAATCGTATTCCCTAAGTAAACCACATCATCGGTCAACAAAGCTACACCGCTTTTACTATCATAAATAATTTGTCCATCTGGGGATCTTTTATAACCAATACCATATAAATCGCCCATTGACCCACCTACTTTCGCCACTAACTGGCCACCAGCTACAGGTCCTGTCTGAAGAATCATAGCCGAGTCGGCCAATGACATAATTTTATTCTGATTCATAGAGAATGTCGCGAATACTTTCCAATTAAACCCATCTTTAATTTTAATTGGAGTACCATCCATGGCCAATTCTATCCCTTTATTTCTAACCTCCCCTGCATTGACAACTTTCTGCCTACCACCGGTAGAAGCATCAATAGTTCTTTTCAATTGTTGATTCCGTGTATTACTCTGATAAACAGCAACATCAAAACCAAATCTATCCTTAAACATACGCACCTCTGTACCAAATTCGATGGATTGTGTACGCAACGGTTGTAAGTAAGGATTTACAATCAATGTTGGAACCTGTAGCCCGCCAGGATATTGGCCACCAGCATTTTCATAAGAAAAATCAATTATATAAGGATCATCTCCGCCACTTCCCACACCTGAAATCGAGCCCCGCAGTTTCGCATAATTAATAGCCTTTGGCAATTTCCATAATTCTGAAGCGATTAAGCTTGCATTTAAGGATGGGTAAGTAAAATATTTTTTCTTATCTGGTGCCATTGCAGACGCCAATGTACTTGCCCAGTCAATACGATAAGTCCCGTCTAAATATAAAAAGTTCTTATAAGCTGCGGTAAAAAGTCCATAGACACCATTTCTTTGCACATGACTTTTATAAGGTAAGTTAAGAATAGGTCCTTTTGCATTGGCCATCACATAAACTCCTGGATAAGTGAGAGAGTCTGCACGCATTTCATCTTTATGATAACGATTATCATTCGTACTACCACCAACTGTCCCAGACACTTTCCAATCTTTGTTTATCTCATTTTCATATTTTAATAAGAAATCCAAATTGGTTTCCCGCGATGAAATGGACTGGGTTCGGTAACTACCATAGGGCATTTTCGCCCCCGCATCGTAAGGCCTTTTTTGTTCTCTATTCTCATAAGCCATATCCAAAGAACTCCGCAACATCAAATTCCAATGCTTATTAAACTGATAATTGGCTTGAACATTCCCCGTTACACCGTGGCGATCAGTACCATTGATAAACTCTCGAGATATAGCATACGGATTTTCGGGATAGGAAGAAAATGGATACTTGATTTTCTGTCCCTCTGCCCCTTGTACCCAATAATCCTTCAACCAATTCATATCCGCATTTGGCTGCCAGAAAATAAACCAATACATCAAAGATTGGTTTCCATATCCAGCTCCCGGCAGATTGTCAGACCATTTATTCGTATAATTTACCTTAGCATTGATCTGAAGCTTATCACTTACTTTTGAATTCACCGACAACGCTACGGTGTTCCTTTTATAACCCGTATTCGGAACGATCCAGGTATTATTTACATTGGTCGCTGAAAACCGGGCTGATGTTTTATCTGTTCCACCGTCTATACTCACCGAATTGGTGAATGTTTTTCCGACATCAAAAAATGACTTCAAGTTATTATATGGACGCCAAAGCGTTCGTTCCGTTCCGACTTTTTGTGTAACCGGATCATATTGATAAAAATATTGACCATCAAATTTCGGCCCGTAGGAGGAACTTGTCCCCGAAGTGCTTGTGCCATCTTCTGTTGTACCATAAGAATAATAATCAGCACCATCCAATCCCTGTCCATATTCATACTGTAAATCAGGCATACGGTTAATGGCTTCAAGCGAAGTATTGGAATTTACTGTAACCCCGATACCTTTTTTACCTTTTGCACCAGACTTAGTTGTGATCATAATAGCCCCATTTGCACCACGTTGTCCATACAAGGCCGCAGCACTGGCACCTTTTAGCACCGTTATATTTTCTATGTCCTCCGGATTGAGATCATCTATACCTGACCCGTAGTCAGCAGGCATATTATCGGATCCTGTACCATAAGCACTTTCGCCCAAATTTGCCGTCTTACGTCCGCTTCCTTCATTTACAACGACACCATCAACAACGATCAATGCCCCAGGGTCACCATTCAAATTCGTTTCACCCCTCAAAATAATTTTGGTAGACCCAGTAGGACCAGCATTTGAACGCATTAAATTCAATCCAGCCACTTTTCCCGACAACGCGTCACTCCAGTTATTGGAAAGCGCATCAGTTAATTGTTCGCCTTTCACGACTGTTGTCGCATACCCTAACTCTCTCTCTTGTCTTTTAATCCCCAATGCAGTGACCACAACCTCATCAAGTGCTTCAGATGTTGGATTTAATCCGATATGGACATTGCCTTGAGCAGCCTCGTAAGTACGCGTTTGGGCCTCATAACCGATCATCTGAAAACGGATTTTCCCCCCTACTTCTATATCTACCTCAAAATTACCATTTCGATCCGTAGAACCCTTCGTCACTCCACCTGAAAGTATCGATACTGAAGCCAGTGGCTCCTTGGTTTTATTATCGACAACTTTTCCTTTGATTTTAATCTTCCCTTGATTAAAATAATGAAAAACGCCGTGGCCCTGTTCTAACGGAACCGCTGCCCCAGCTACATCCATATTGCAGGCAATTGCTAATGCCGCAAATAGCACTTTCGAGGAGGAGTGCCTCAGATTAATTTGGATAGGGTTAATACTAAACATAGTTATTGGTGTAAATTGTTAATTTTCAATTTGGCACAAAAATATATCCCTAACAAAAAGTTTGCTTTAACTTAATGTTTTCTTTTTGTTAACAATTATTTCGAATAGCATTTCTTTTAACAGCACTATTACGATTTAAAATTTTACTAAAATGCCTTGAAGTCCATTAAAAAAGGATTTTCACGCATTAGGCACGCTTTTGAAGCATTGTTTCCTTGGTTATCTTTTATTTTCAAATCGAAAATAATTAATAATACTTAAAAAACGAAATAAATCGAAATTATTTAAACATCGGAGTAAACAAAAATATAGCCGAAAAAAATAACCTTGAATCAACTGAAAACTAATAGAATACAATTAAAAAACAGTAAAACCTCATAAAAACAAAAAAAGCCTAAACTTTCGTTTAGACTTTCTATTTTAAAGTAAATTTATTCGTTATCGTTTTTCAAAACTCCACTTCACATAGTTAATGTTCTTGTCATGCGCCAAATACTTCCGTTCGTAGTATGTTTTAATGGATAAAACGTTATCAACCAAATCTGAATGATAAAGATCTACCGTCTCTTTATATTTTTTCAAATGCTGTAAATCGATCTGCTCCAATGTGTAAGCATAGAAACCATCGTTATCTGTTTTCAAATTCATCATCCCCTCAGGTTTCATAATGAATTTATAACGATCCAAAAACTTTGGCCCTGTCAACCGTTTCTTTTCACGACTATCTTGCGGTTGCGGATCTGGAAAGGTAATCCAGATTTCATCAATTTCATTTTCAGCAAAATGTTCAAGGATAGTCTCAATTTGTATCCGAAGAAAAGCAACATTCCGAATTCCATCTTCCAAAGCTGTCTTGGCCCCACGCCAAATACGATTACCTTTAAAATCGATACCGATGAAATTTTTCTCCGGAAACAATCTCGCTAGATTAACAGTATACTCTCCTTTACCACAAGCAAGCTCCAAAACAACTGGATTATTGTTACCAAATTGCTTCTCAGCCCATTTTCCTTTATATTCCTTGCCTGCGTCGAGTTGGATTACATTTTCAAAAGTAGCAACTTCAGCAAATTTACGTAGTTTGTCCTTTCCCATTTTTTAATAAATATCCCGCAAAAATAACCTTATATTCCCGCTTAAAAAAATAAAACTTATCCTTGAGCAGATACCAATACTCGTGAAATGTTCAAGAAACCAATAGACTAAAGAAATATGCACGGACAAATCGACTTCATAAGGGCGAATTATATTGCATATAAAAAGCAATTTATCTAAGTTTGCAGGAATCAATAACTTATCGTGGAGAAAGACGCTAAAATTTATATAGCAGGCCATCGCGGCATGGTCGGATCGGCAATTCATCGCAAATTATCGGAGCTTGGGTACAACAATATTGTCACACGAACATCTTCCGAATTAGATTTGCGCAACCAGCAAGCGGTCGCTGATTTTTTCGATCAGGAAAAACCGGACTATGTTTTCTTAGCTGCAGCCAAAGTTGGCGGGATCATGGCGAACAACACCTATCGCGCAGATTTTATCTACGAGAATATGGCTATACAGAATAACGTCATCAAATCTTCCTACGATAATAAGGTTAAAAAATTAATGTTCTTAGGCTCAAGCTGTATCTATCCAAAAATGGCACCACAACCTTTGAACGAAGATATGCTACTTACGGGCACACTGGAACCTACAAATGAGCCCTACGCAATCGCTAAAATCGCGGGAATAAAAATGGTAGAAGCTTTTCGGGATCAATATGGTTGTAATTATATCTCCGTTATGCCAACAAACCTTTACGGAATTAACGACAACTATCATCCACAGAATTCACATGTGTTACCGGCTTTGATCAGAAGATTTCATGAAGCTAAGATCAATAAGCTCCCTGAAGTTATTATCTGGGGAACAGGAACCCCCTTACGGGAATTTCTCTTTTCCGATGACCTGGCAGATGCCTGCGTTTTCTTAATGAATAATTACGACGAAAAACAATTTGTCAACATTGGCATTGGCGAAGATCTAAGCATTAAGGACCTCGCCGAATTGATTAAAGACGTTATTGGATACAAGGGAACTATTTCCTTCGACAGTTCAAAACCTGACGGAACACCACGAAAGCTCATGGATGTCTCAAAACTACATGCTCTGGGTTGGAAACACCAAATTAACCTTCGGAAAGGCATCCAACTAGCTTATGCGGATTTTTTGAAAAAAGAAGCAAATGCTTCCGAATAAGCGATCGCATTAGTAGGTTTCGCTATACGAAGGAATTCCGTACTCGTTGACCTCATCCTTGATGATCGTATTTTCTGCTTGAGCAGCTTTATTTTTCTTCTTTTTGGGACGGATAAATTTTGTTAACTTGCTGAGGAGACCACTGATTTTATCTTGATTGATCTGGCCTACAGCACGCTCTGACAACAGCAACATCAATGCTTTCTTGAAAACACCGGTATTTTTTAGGAACAACCTATTCATAACAAAAGGCACGCCGATACGTAAGGTCTTTGTTAACCAATCGGAATCTGGATTGCTACTTTTAGAGAACAGCTGCTGGACAATATTTACCCCCGGTATATTATCTTTTAGTGTATTGAAAAAACGTATTGGAGCCTCTATTTTATTGTTGAGCAAGGTAAATTGAGTCTTAAGATAGACTTCTTGCTCATTCTTTAAGGCTTTCAAACGGGAAATCTCAGCTTTAAGCTCGTGTAGATTACGTATTTTAGTATGTTTATTGCTCATTTGTAGCCCTTTCTCTATCAAGTTTTTCCTTATGTAAATCTTCTTCCTCCTCCTCAATCTCATCGTTCCATTTAGCCAAAAAACGGCGGATAGAAAGATCCATAAATTTGGACTCTAACATCGGCTCAAAAACCCGTATTACGACAATAATCACTAAGAAAATACCCGCCGTAGCCAAAAAACCCAAGGAATAACTTCCCAGTAATTCTCCCAGCCAAAAACATAGTGCCAAGCATAAAAAAAACAGGACAAATAACGTGAATATCAGCTTTGTCGCATCAACCACAAGGCTAGCTATCAATCGAGAAGAACGCTCAATTGTCTTTAATTTGACAAGCTTAAACTGGGAGTCAATGTACTCTTTGGTTTTTTGAAAAGTACCGCTAAGTGAAAATTTTTCTTCTTCCATGCATCTTAAAATTATTCAGGCTATTTCAGTGTCTAGTTTACAAAACGAATCCTGTTCGGCTCAACGTCCGACACTTCAGTCCGCTATCCTAAAAAGAGAACTGATATCGTAAAATCTATCCTAGAAATAGCCTGATGATATGTATTCTAAAGCAATTATCCATACGAATAATCTGCGAACTATGCATGTTCGATGATATCATCATCCAGCACTTCTTCGGTCTGATTTAATTTCCCTTTCAATGTAGAAACAATCTTTTCTTTAAAATCATTCAATTGATCAAATTGTTCTTCCGCTCTCTCACGAATAGCATCACTCAAATCGCTTAACGAATCATTGATTTTATCTCTCGTATCCGATCCCTTGTCCGGAGCAAACAAAACTCCCAAAGCTGCACCCGCAGCAAGACCTGCTAACAACGCCAAAGCTACTTTACTTGTGTCATTCATTTCTTTTTCGTTTAAAGTTCTAATTCTATTACGATGAATCTAGTCCTCGATAATAATACAATTTACAAAGCAAATCGTTTGCCAAACCCTGCATTTAATCCATTATTTACAAGAATCTACCTTTTCCAATATAATCAATTTTTGATAAATTTCGATTGACTCTCAATAATTCCCCAAACAATTATTAACGCGTTTACTTTTTTAGTATCTTTAAATCAACCCATTATAAAAATTATGCTAAATAAAACCTATTGCAGTGCTGTATATGGCATCAATGCCTGCACAATTACCGTTGAGGTAATCGTATCTACGGGCCTGCATTATTATATTGTAGGGCTTCCTGACAATGCCGTCAAAGAAAGCTTAAGACGTATCGAAAGTGCCATTACTTCCTGTCAACTTCACATGCCGCGCCAAAAGATTGTTGTCAACTTGGCACCTGCAGACATCCGCAAAGAAGGCTCTAGTTATGACTTATCCATAGCAGTCGGCATATTAGCTTCCTCCGGACAAATTATAAATAATCTTCTGGAAGATTATCTTATTTTAGGGGAATTATCCTTAGACGGTAGCATTAAGCCCATCCGCGGTGTTTTACCCATCGCATTACAAGCCCGAAAAGAAGGCTTTAAGGGCCTCATATTGCCACAAGCGAACGCTAAAGAAGCCGCTATTGTTACGGGGATTGACGTAATCGGAGTCGAAAACCTCACCCAGGTGGTTGAATTCCTAAATAATAAACTGAAAATTGCACCAACAAAAGTTGATATTCAAACTTTCTTTCAGGCCAATACAACGAATTATGATGTCGATTTTTCAGATGTTCAAGGGCAGGAAAATATCAAAAGAGCACTGGAAATTGCAGCGGCAGGTGGCCATAATCTTATTTTAATAGGTCCGCCCGGTGCCGGAAAAACAATGTTGGCAAAAAGACTACCGACGGTTCTTCCCCCGCTTACTATGAATGAATCGTTGGAAACCACCAAAATACACTCTGTATCCGGACACCTAAAAGCCAAGGACGCTCTTTTGACGGCACGACCTTTTCGTTCTCCGCATCATACAATATCCGATGTGGCTATGGTAGGAGGAGGCTCCAATCCATTACCAGGGGAGATTTCTTTATCGCATCATGGCGTACTGTTTCTGGATGAATTACCTGAATTTAAACGCAGTGTACTCGAGGTCATGCGACAGCCTCTTGAATCACGTCAGATCACCATATCAAGAGCTAAGCTGACCGTGGATTATCCGGCGAGTTTTATGCTGATTGCCGCTATGAATCCCTGTCCCTGTGGTTATTTCAATCATCCCGAAAAGGAGTGCATATGTGGCACAAACACTGTTCAACGCTACCTAAGTAAAATATCCGGACCACTTTTAGACCGGATCGACCTGCATATCGAGGTTACACCGGTATTATTTGACGAACTGAGCACGACCCGTGCCACCGAAGACAGCCGTACTGTACGAAATCGGGTCATTCAAACACGTGAAATCCAGAAACAACGTTTTAGTGACTTTTCCGACATCCATTGTAATGCACAAATGAGCACCCAATTAACGCGAGAAATATGTCAAATTGATGAGTCCGGGAGAAAATTGCTGAAAACTGCGATTGAACGTCTTAGCCTATCGGCGAGAGCATACGATAGAATACTGAAAGTTGCACGCACAATTGCTGATATGGAACGCAGCGAAACGATCGAGAACCATCATCTGGCTGAAGCGATCCAATACAGAAATTTAGACCGGGAAACCTGGGGCGGAAAATTTTAGAACTGGGCCAGACAATGCTTAATAACCCAGGGAAAACAGAGAATTGTCAGGATCAGCCCGGACAATGCACCAAAGAAATGGGCATCATGATTGATACCATCCTGCCCTTTTTTTGATGCCCACACGCAGTAAGCCAAAAACAAAAACGCAAATAAGTAAGCCGGCATAGGTATAATCATCATCACACCAATGGTCACTTTCGGATCAAAAAGAATGTAGCTGAACAGGACCGCACAGATAGCACCTGAAGCTCCCAAACTATGGTAACCCCGATTATTTTTTTGCTGAATGATCGTTGGGATATCACTCAGGATTAAACTACCGATATAGATTACAGCAAATAAAAGATGTCCATAAGGACTAGCGTCTGCAAGTATACGTTCTAAACCAAAACCAAAATAATAAAAGGTGAGCATATTAAACAACAAATGCCCCCAGTCTTTATGGATAAAACCACTTGTCAGAATAGTATACACATTTTGATTACGTGCGATACTATATGGATGTAGCATCAGCTTGCCGTAAAGCTGCTCATGTGAAAATGTATAGATACTGGTAGCGATTGTAAAAAAGAAAATAATACTCGCAACAGGCATCTCTGTTAAATAAAATAATAGCATAGTAATTCCTAGAATCGATCCTCTAAAAGTAAAACGTAAAGTTCTTTTGGCCCGTGTGCTCCCAATACCAATCTTTTTTCTATATCAGCCGTCCTGGAGGGCCCGGTCACGGTAGATATCATCGTGGGTATTTCCTGACCGTAACGCTTCTGCATATAAGCCAAAGCATCTTTCAAATCCCAAACCAATTGTGAAGCTTTGGCTATAACAATATGAATTGGGGGATATATACTCAACCTGCGCCCAGAAGCATTTGCATTACTGACCATAACGCTACCATTACGCGCAATTAGGGCCTCACAAGATGTGATACTGGCATTTGCCAATTCAAAATCTTTCTCCGTTTTCAAAAAAGGAAAACCATAAGGGCTGAGTAGATTTTGAATCCCTTGTTCCCAGGCATATATATTTTTAATCTCATTCACTTCGGTCAAAGAAATCAGGTTTTCAATGAGGCCGATCTCACCATCACAATACAGAAACTTACCCCCCGCAGCGGTCAATTCACGCACAAAAACAATATCAACCAGCTCATCCTCTTCTTTATAAAGTGCTGTTTCCTTAAAATTTGGATGTGGATTATCGTTTTTTTGTAGTAATGCCTGACGTATCCGTTTTAACATTACTTCCTTCGCAGTTGCGTTCTTCACGTTCATGGCGCAGTAAGATATAAATGCAGCGCTAGATGGCTCCAGCGCTGCAATATTCAAATTAATTCAAGTTATTTGACGGAGTTTCCGAACTACTCGCTTCGTTGGATCTGGCTTCATCTGGATGAACATCCAACGGTAAATCAGTCTGAGGTACTCCGCCTCCATCAGCACCATTCACAAACTCCTCGTACGTAGTTTTGGTTTCAAATGGACGTTTGCCTAAAATCTCTTCTAGATCGGACTGAAAAAGAATTTCTTTTTCCAATAGCTTCTCCGCGATTTTGATCAGACCTTCACGTTTGTCCAACAATAATTGCTTGGTACGTGCATAGACGTCATTAATCAAGTTGCGCACCTCCGCATCAATCAACTCTGCCGTTTTGTCAGAATATGGTTTTTGGAAAGATGCTTCTGAGCTATCTCTGAAAGAAACATTTCCAACTTTATCATTCATACCGTAGATCGCGATCATTGCATAAGAAAGCTGCGTGATGCGTTCTAAGTCATTCTGAGCTCCTGTTGAAATTCTTCCAAAAGTAATATCCTCAGCGACGCGACCACCCATAGTCATACATAAACTGTCTATCAGTTGCTCTGTCGTATATAAGAACTGCTCACGGGGAAGATATTGTGCATAACCCAAAGCAGCAACACCACGAGGTACAATAGACACTTTTACCAAAGGATCGGCGTGCTCTAAAAACCAGCCTGCAATAGCGTGCCCAGCCTCGTGATAAGCAACAATGCGTTTTTCCTCAGGGGAAATGATTTTATTCTTCTTCTCCAGCCCCCCGATCACACGATCAACTGCATCTTGAAAATCTTGCATGTCAATCTCGGGCTTATTTTTACGGGCAGCGATAAGCGCTGCCTCATTACATACATTGGCAATTTCAGCACCGGCAAAACCTGGTGTCTGTGCCGATAATTTTTTTGCATCGACCTCAGCCGATAACTTCAACGGCTTTAAATGCACTTTAAAAATTTGCTCACGCCCAATCAAATCTGGTTTATCGATCGAAATTTGACGGTCAAAACGTCCGGGACGCAACAAAGCTGTATCCAGTACATCAATACGGTTCGTCGCGGCTAAAATAATAACCCCCGAATCAGTACCAAAACCATCCATCTCCACCAATAATTGGTTCAATGTATTTTCACGTTCGTCATTACCTCCCATCATCGAGTTTTTACCACGAGCACGACCAATAGCGTCAATCTCATCGATAAAGATAATACAAGGAGCTTTCTCTTTCGCCTGTTTAAACAAGTCACGAACACGTGATGCACCAACCCCCACAAACATTTCAACAAAGTCGGATCCCGAAAGTGAGAAAAATGGCACTTGAGCCTCTCCGGCTACAGCTTTGGCTAATAAAGTCTTACCAGTCCCCGGAGGCCCTACAAGTAAAGCTCCTTTTGGAATTTTACCACCAAGATTCGTATACTTCCGTGGATTTTTTAAGAAATCCACAATTTCCATCACTTCTTGTTTTGCCTCTTCAAGACCAGCAACATCATTGAATGTAATATTGATCTGAGACTCTTTATCAAATAGCTGAGCCTTTGACTTACCAATATTGAAGATAGCGCCACCACCACCGCCGGCACCGCCACCCATACGGCGCATCAAGAAAATCCAGATCGCAGCCAACACCAACAATGGCAACATAAACGTAACAAACCAGCTTGCCCAAGGGTTGGAACGATCGTCATAAGTTAATTGGACCTTCGGTGTACCAGGCGCCAAATCCGCTTGCGAAGCAGCTAGCTTTTTCTCCAAAACATCGGGAGAGGCATCCTTAAAAATATATTGTGGTCCCTTATCTTCTTGACCGGATAAACTTGGAAGTGGATCAGCAGTTTTTGTAGCATCCTTAAAACTTGGATTATCTTTCCAGCCCTTTTTCAGATACACCTCAACCTCCACAAGATCATTCTTCTTGTAGGCAACAAGGCGCTCAACAGAGCCCGTATTTAACATGCGTGTCTCAAAATCGCTATAGCTAACTTCCTTAGCCGGGTTCTCTCCTATAACATATTGTAAGGCAAAAAAACCTAACAACACGGCAATCATAAGCCACACAAAATTGAATTTTGGTGGTTTTGGGGTCACCTTACTACTCGGGATTTTTTTCATTATATCGTAATTATATTTTCTTTATAAATTATTTTATTGAAGGCAATTAAGCGCTTTGGAAATGCTGGATCTCTGCATCTCCCCATAAATCTTCGATACCATAATGCGCTCTTTTTTCGGTCTTAAAGATATGTACAACCACATCCACAAAATCCAAAATCAACCATTCTCCATTTGATTGTCCTTCTTTAAATTGGGGTTCTTGACCAAATGCCTTATAGACCTCTTCCTCTACACTCTTTGCTATCGCATTGACCTGAATATTAGAATCGGCATGACAAATCACAAAATAATCAGAAACAGAACTGTGAAGATCTCTTAAATCCAAGCGAACGATCTCGTTTGCTTTCTTTTCTTGCATACCGTAAACGATAATTTCTGATAGACGTTGGGACAATTCTGAACTTTTATTTTTACTCATTAAAAAATATGATAGTTTTGACTTAATATTTATTTAATACTTTCAGTTTGCAAAATAACAATATTTCGGGACTTATCATCGGTCAAAATACAATATATCTTGACAAAGTCGCCTCTACAAACGATTATCTCAGGGAATTATTGTCAAATTTCAAGCCACTAGCAGAAGGAACTGCCATTTTAGCAGAAGAACAATTCCAAGGCAAGGGGCAGCGAGGAAGTTCCTGGGTGAGTGAACGAGGAAAAAACCTAACAACATCGATCCTGTTAAAGCCTCATTTCCTTCCGTTAGCGCAGCAATTCGCACTTTCAGCCACAATCGCCATCGCGACAGTCAATTGGTTAAAACGCAAAACAGAGCAAGTCGTAACAGTGAAATGGCCAAATGATATTTACGTCAACTCAAAGAAAATCACAGGCATTTTAATAGAAAATAAATTAAAAGGCAGTAAAATCGAGGCATCGATTATAGGCATCGGCGTCAATATTAATCAAATTAATTTTGACACAGCAACAACAATAACCTCGCTTGCGAGCTTAACCGGCAGAGAAGACTACAACATTAGGGACCTCGCGCATGAATTGTTTCAGGCTATCCAACAAGAGTATCAGATACTTCACGATCAAGGCCCAAAACATCAGCTAAGCCGATACAACGAATTATTGTTCTGGAAAGGCGAAGAAAAGCCATTTCTTATCGATGGCATCAAGAAAACCGGTATCATTCAACGGGTATCTGGCGAGGGGAAACTATGCGTTCTCCTGGAAGACACCCTTCGCGAATTTGATATCAAAGAAATTACACATCTTATTACCTAATCTTTACAAAAAAAGGATAGCCCATTTTAGAATTGTCAAACCTTTGTTCTAAATTTGTCAATAGCGTGATTAAACCTTTATTCACACGAAGCATCAAAGACAATAACACACTGCAATCATTGTAGCAGAAAAGGAAAAGAACAAATTAAATTCGGATGAAAAAGTTAATACTGTTAATGACTGCAGTAATTTTTGCAGTTACGGGAGCATTCGCTCAGATTCACAAACCTGTAAAATGGACTGTGGCCAGCAAAAAGTTAAATAATAAAGAAGCTGTAGTTTATGTAAAAGCTACAATCCAAAATGGATGGCACATTTATTCACAAAATGTGAAAGATGGCGGGCCAATTCCAACTTCCTTCACCTTCGCTAAAGCTGCTGATTATGCACTGGTAGGTAAAACTGCAGAGCCAAAACCAAAAGTAAAACATGAGGATGTATTCAAGATGGATGTTGGTTATTTTACAAACGAGGTAATTTTCCAACAAAAAGTAACTTTAAACAAAGGAACTGCCACAGTTAAAGGTACTGTCGAATGGCAAGCATGTGATGCATCACAATGTCTTCCTCCAGACGAATATGCTTTTGCTGTGACAATCAAATAGTAAAAATGATTCTACACGGATAAATTAATAAGGCGATTCTCATCGCCTTTTTTTATTTTTGACCATAACATCAGAAATTCATACGCATGTTAAAAAACACATTCATTCTACTTTTAATTGCTTTTTTCAGCCTTTCTCTAACTACAGCAACTTTTGCCTCAGCACAAGATAGTTTAACAAGTACAGAAGGGCTTCAATTTGAATCATCACCGGATACAGGTACCACTGTTGAAGCGGTACCTGAGGATCTAAATTTTACAGCTTCACCTGACACAATGGTTAGTCAGGATAGCAGTAAAATCGCTCCAGCTAAGGCAAACGCTTCCTCCGGGAATCAAGAATCAGGAAAAAAATCACTTTGGAGTATCTTTATCGCCGGATTAGTTGGCGGCTTCGCAGCGCTACTCATGCCTTGTATATTCCCAATGCTCCCTCTTACCGTAAGTTATTTTACAAAACAGGCCGGAAGCCGCGCAAGCGGTATCAGCAAGGCACTCCTATATGGTCTCTTCATTATTGTGATCTACGTCGCTTTAGGAATGATTATTACGATTTCCTTCGGTTCGGATGCCTTGAATGCTTTATCGACAAACGGGGTATTTAATTTCCTATTCTTCCTCTTATTGGTTGTTTTTGCCGCGTCCTTTTTTGGTGCTTTTGAAATCACGTTACCAAGTTCTTTCGTCAATAAAATGGATGCCAAATCCGACAAAGGTGGTCTTGTGGGACTTTTCTTTATGGCATTCAGCCTTTCACTGGTCTCTTTCTCCTGTACTGGCCCCATTATTGGCACCTTATTGGTCGAAGCGGCCTCGAAAGGAGAACGCTTAGGTCCAGCAGTCGGTATGCTTGGTTTTTCTATAGCTCTTGCAATTCCTTTTGGCTTATTTGCGATGTTCCCTTCGATGTTAAAATCCCTACCAAAATCAGGTGGCTGGCTAAATTCGGTGAAGGTTGTACTTGGCTTCTTAGAGCTCGCACTAGCGCTGAAATTCTTATCAAATGTAGATTTGGCTTACCATTGGAATTGGCTAGATCGAGAAGTGTTCTTATCGCTATGGATTGCTATCTTTAGTATGATGGGCTTATATCTTATTGGAAAGATCAAGTTTTCACATGACAGCGAATTAAAATTCCTCTCTGTACCGAGAACTATTCTCGCTATCATTGTATTTTCCTTCGTTATCTATATGGTACCGGGCCTATGGGGAGCTCCGCTAAAATCAATTTCAGCCTTCTTGCCACCTTCGGCAACACAGGACTTTGACCTGTCGGCAGGAATAGCAGCCGCCCCTTCACACAATGATGGTAAGGTTAAAAAATACGCGGAGATTTTTCACGAACGTGGTACACCAAAAGGATTTGATCCTTATTATGATTATGAAGAGGCTCTCGCAGCTTCAAAAGAACAGAATAAACCGGTATTAATTGATTTTACGGGCTGGAATTGTGTCAATTGCCGAAAAATGGAGGCAAATGTCTGGACTGATCCCGCGGTTGCCAAACTACTGAAGGAAGAATTTATTATGGCCGAATTGTTTGTCGATGATAAAACAGAATTACCGGCAAACGAACAATTCGTTTCAAAATATAGTGGCAAAAAAATTAAAACTATAGGTAATAAAAACAGTGATTTCCAAGCATCAGCTTTCGACAGTAATTCGCAACCACTCTATGTTATCGTCGATGCATCAGGAACAGTATTAGTTCCAAAAACGGGCGCAAACTATAATGTCGCGGAATATACTGCGTTTTTACAGAGCGGAATTGACGCCTTTAAGGCAAAAAAATAGTCTGTATACGCTGGAGATATCCGTCTTGAATGATACATGAGAAAAAGCAATTATTAAATTTGCATTATCTTTAGCTCACGCTTAGATGAATTGCACTTAAAAAAGCTATTGCTTGTTCTTAATAGCGTTATCGGCGACTTCTAATAACGGAAATATAATTGTATATACGCTTAAAAATAGCTAAGTTTGAGTACGTATGAGTAACATTAAAAAAATTGCTGTTTTGACATCTGGAGGAGATGCTCCAGGAATGAATGCTGGTATCCGCGCTGTTGTTAGAGCGGGTATCTACAATAATCTTGAAGTATTTGGCGTACGCAGAGGTTATGATGGTCTAGTTAATGGTGAGATTATCCCCATGGATGCTAAATCTGTAGCCAATATCATACAACGTGGTGGTACTATTCTAAAAACTGCGCGTAGCGAGGCCTTCAAAACTATTGAAGGACGCAAACAGGCGTATGAGAATTTGCGTAGTCATGGCATTGATGCCATGGTTGTCATTGGCGGCGACGGTACTTTTACCGGAGCATCCAAATTTATAGAAGAATTCGATTTTCCTATCATTGGGCTTCCAGGCACAATTGATAATGATTTGGCCGGCACAGACTTTACGATTGGTTATGATACAGCCATTAATACCGTTATTCAAGCTGTAGACAAAATTCGCGATACTGCTGAGTCTCATGATAGACTTTTTGTGATCGAAGTGATGGGGCGCGACTCTGGTCTTATCGCTGTTCGTTCTGGTATCAGTACCGGTGCTGAAGCAGTTCTGGTTCCTGAGTTCGAGGTAGACTATGATGCAATCATGAAAAGGCTTGACAAAAGCCGTAAAAATAAATCATCCCGCATTATTATCGTCGCTGAAGGTGACAAAGAAGGCGGAATGGTAGTTTCGGAAAAAATCAAGGAAAATTTCCCGCATTACGATGTTAGATTATCAATTTTAGGACATATTCAACGTGGCGGAAGCCCAACATGCATGGACCGCGTGCTAGCCAGCAGGCTTGGAGTTGCATCTGTGGAGGCCTTATTACAAGGTCGCAGAGGTGAAATGGCCGGACTGATTTGCAGTGAAGTAAGATTCACTCCTTTTAAAAGCGCGATCAAACATAACGTAAAAATGAATGAAGATCTGCTTCGTATTATTGAGATCCTTTCTTTGTAAGTGATATAAGTTATTGTTAACACAATAAAAAACGAGTATACACGGTGAAGTATACTCGTTTTTTTATGTCTTCCTTTTCTTGACTTCCCAAAATTTTCTAATCAAAACCAGGGACCTAATCTGCCTTGCTAGATAAAAGGCTTAATAGCACCTTATCCAACAAGATCACCTATTTAAGCAAATTATTGAGGTACTCTTCAGATACCGGAGGCAGCTGAATGGCTTGGCCTACCTTCGCCATCGAGTCAGCAAAGTGATTCGTGTTGCTGATCGCCTGTTCATACGCCTTAACAACCTGTTCCGATAAGTGCAACACTTTAGGATCTTTGAGATCAACTCGGTATTGATTATTTTCCAGTGTAACGTGCTGATAAAAACGATATGCTGCAGCTTTTAACTGGCCCAGCTCCTGTTGCGACAACTGATCGATCCGGGCATTAGGCGGCAACTTAACATCGATAAATGTCGTGTCTTTAGCCAATTGATCAATAGCATGATCTAAAGGAATGGCATGCAAAGCCTCTAAATTGACAACGGGAATCCCCTTATCTTGGTCGCCACTACAGGAAGCAACCACCGTTCCCAAAAACATACCCAAAATTGCTACTTTCTTCATCTTTATAATTTTTAAATCCATCATAGCGCGCGCTCCATTAATTAATCTTTTTTAAAACCCCATTACCCAATATCCCCTAGTCCAGCTGTATATGAGGATATAGTAATTTCATGCGCTCATTTGCCATCGCAGCAGGCGAAGTTAGCAAATTCATTCAATGTTTAGCAGTCGTCACGCTATTCGCCTTTCAGAGTTGTCAATTGGTAGCGGCGCTAAAAAAGAAACCCCTAATTGCACACTCACCTTACATGAGTTTAACAATTAGGGGTCTATTTTAAATGCCTAATGGCAATAAATGATCAATTTATTTCAGCAATTCAGCTAACTTAGCTTCCAAAGCCTCACCTCTTAAATTTGATGCGACAATTTTACCTGAAGGATCGATTAAGAAATTTTGCGGAATACCACGTACTTCGTACAACTTGACCGGAGCCGATTTCCAGCCCTGTAGGTCCGAAACGTGTGGCCATTGTTGTAAATTATCATCATGGATTGCTTTTAGCCATGCCTCTTTTTTACCAGGATTGTCTAAAGAAACACCAAATACGGTAAATCCTTTCTCCTTAAATTTATTGAAAGCCGCAACGACATTCGGGTTTTCGTGGCGACAAGGACTACACCAGCTTGCCCAAAAATCCAACAGGACATATTTACCTCTTAATGAAGACAATGAAATATTTTTTCCTGTTGTATCAGGCAATGTAAAGTCAGGCGCAACAGAACCAACTGCCACTGCTTTCAATTTCTGGATACGCTCAGCCAATTCCTTCCCTTTTTCAGAATTTTTCAATTCAGGAGACAATTTCTCAAAAGAAGTCACATATTCATTGACGTTCTCACCGCTGACATTCTCAGATAGCAAATCCAACGTGGACCAGCTTTTTGGATTTTTGTTAATAAATTCAGCATCTGCTTTTTCCATTTTTTCGGAAATCTCACCAGCCTGTTTTTGCAAACCTTCGATGAATTTAGGATCCTGTTTTTGAGTCTCCGAAGCCGAGTAATATTGTTGGTTCAACGCCTCGAACGCATCTGTATGAGGTTTCACAAAAGCCTTGTACTGCGTCAGATCATCATTGAGCGCTGTACCCGAGACCGTTGCATTTTTGAATCCTTTGGTTGCATCGACTTTGATCACTCCTTTCGAAAGATACAGCTGTGCTGTTTCAGGCTGCTTTTGACTATTTCTAAGTTCAGCGAAAGATAAGCCTTCCGGTGAATAGATCATCATACCCTTAGTTGGCGAAGCCACTTGTCCATTGAATTTAAACTCACCTTTTACGACCATGGCAGAATCTGTCTGACGAGTTCCGTTAGCCGGATATTGCATAAACACTTTCGCTTTGTCTGACGTCGTGTTTACCTTTCCTGTAACTGTGTAGCTTTCTTGTGCCATTAACAAGGCTGGTAAAAAGCTTAAACCCATTAATATTCCCTTTTTCATAATTATATACTTCCCATAAATGTAAAACATTTCCGTTTCACTGTCGTCCTATTTAACATTATTTAGCAAAGTTGTTACCAACGTCCTGAAGCACCGCCACCGCCAAAATCACCGCCACCGAAACCGCCAAAACCGCCACCTGAGCCGCCGCCGAAGCCACCGCCGCCACCTCGGCCGCCACCGCCGCCAAGACCATTCAGCAATGTCCACCAAAAGATATCAGAAGCGCCACGTCCATTCATCACACGACCGCCACCACCGCCACCGCGGCCACCACGATTGGAGAAAATAACAATCAAGAATATCACAATAATAATCACAAACATCACCGAGCCTGATCCCTTTCCTTTCGGTTGTTTTGGATCCGCTTTGTATTCGCCTTTTGTGTAGGAAATTAAGGAACTTGTCGCATCGTCGACTCCCTTGTAGTAATCTCCCTGACGAAAAGCCGGCTTGATATCATTTTCAATAATACGATAGGCAATAGCATCGGGGACAGCCCCTTCTATACCATAACCTGTTTGAATAGTTACCGCACGATCTCCCAGGGCTACCAACAACAGAATACCGTTATTATACTTTTTATTCCCAATACCCCATTTTTTCGCTAAACGGACTGCATAATCAGAAATATCATAGCCGCCGGTAGAATTCATCATAACCACAGCAATTTGCGTAGATGCGGAATCCTCAAATGCCAATAGCTTCTGCTCCAATAATTCCTTCTGACTTGCTGTCAATGTGTTTGTATAATCATTGACAAGTCTGTTTGATGTTTCTGGGAAATCTTGACCCAATACTGTGGCTATCGACAGCATAAAAAGCAACATAGCCATAGCAGGGATTCGAATCCGGGAAAATAATCTCGATACAAATTTCATCCTATTATTCTCTTTTATTCATTTTTATTTGCCTTAAGCAGTCTTCATGCTTCTAATGGCGTTCCGTGAATCCCGAAGTCGGGTTTATCACAATTTTTATCAATCTATTTGCGAGACAGGCAATAGCAGCTCGGGGTTCTTGCTGTTCACTTAACAATTAACGGTCTCCAAAAACAATATCATTTGGAAGCTCATTGATGTCATCGTGTTCACGCGGAAAGAATTTTGCCAATTGTTTACCCGCATGCTCGATCCCCTTGACCAAGCCCTCAACAATACGGTTCACCCGAAACTCCGCCACCATAAGATCTTTGGTACTGTTCCAAAAATCACTTTCTACACGTTGGTGGATTCCCTTATCGCCGATAATGGAAAATTTATGATCCTCAAGCGCGATATAGATAAGAACACCGTTTTTCAACGTGGTCTTATGCATGCCCAATTTGGAAAAATAATAGGTTGCACGATCATGTACCTCATCGGGGCAATGATTTTCTACCACTACACGAATCTCACCAGAAGTCTCGTTTTCAGCCACATTAATGGCGTGAACGATCTTCTCTTGTTCTTCAGAATTTAATGCCATAGTCTGTATACGTTTGCACTCCAAGACCAGATTACCAGACGGTTATTCCAGATTCAAAGTATCTAAAACTAGTTAAAACACGATAAAAAAATGGATGATGTGCTTCTACGAAAGCCGCATCATCCATCGTCCTGTTCATTACTAACAATTTACTATTAGAATGATACCGTTGGCGCTTTATCCGAACCTGGGGCTGCAGTAAATGTACCTTTCGCCTTAAATCCGAACATACCCGCCATTAAATTATTCGGGAAACTACGTACGGTGGTATTATATTGCTGTACCGCTTCATTGTAAGATCTACGTTCTGTTGAAATACGATTTTCAGTACCTTCCAACTGCGCCTGTAATTCCAGGAAGTTCTGATTCGCCTTCAAATCAGGATAAGCTTCAACCGACGCCAAAAGACGGCTCAACGAACCGCTGAATTCATCCTGAACTTTTTGAAACTTGGCAATATTCTCCTCAGACAAATCGTCGGCATTAATCGTCACCGAAGTTGCTTTAGCTCTTGCCTCTACAACGGCCGTCAATGTACTTTCTTCGTGTTTTGCCGCTCCTTTTACCGTATTAACCAAATTTGGAACTAGATCCGCACGACGTTGATACGCATTTTCAACTTGTGCCCATTTTCCTTTCACATTCTCATCTTGTGAGACCATCGTATTGTAGCCACAGGAGTTTAATGATACTAATGCAAATAAACCACATAGGGCGACCAAAAATCTTTTAATTTTCATTGTTCAAAGAATTAAATACTATTCAAATTATACGGTTACACTATCAAAGCATATACCAAGCTCTTACTAAGATAAGAATATTTTTATTTCCAAATCTCCAAATAGCCAATATTCATTAACTTTGTGTCGGTTTTGGGATAAAAACCCAGCCCTCATACTATGCAAAAAGAAATCGAAATTGCGATACTTCCAGAAAGGATCGAGGACGAACAGTACATTATACAGCAGGGCATAAAAGCTTTACGCGTTCAACCCCAGCAAATCAAAGGTTATAAAATCCGGAAACGTTCGATTGATGCCCGAAGCAAACAGGTGGTCTACCGGGCAAGGGTTATCTACTATATCGATGAACTGCCTGTTCCTGAAATCTATTCGAATAATTTCAAATCCGTTAAAGACGGAAAACCAGTGATTATTATTGGTGCAGGCCCTGCCGGCATATTTGCGGCTATCCGCTGCATTGAGCGTGGGCTCAAACCAATTGTAATCGAACGCGGTAAGAAAGTACAGGACCGTAGACGCGATCTCGCAAAGCTGAACCGGGAAGGCATCGTAAATCCCGAATCAAACTACTGTTTTGGTGAAGGTGGAGCCGGAACTTACTCCGACGGGAAACTATATACACGTTCCAATAAAAGAGGTGATGTAGACAAAGTGCTCAATCTTTTTGTCTCCCATGGTGCTACGACAGATATTCTAGTCAATGCACGGCCACATATTGGTACAAATAAACTACCGCATATTATTGAAGCAATGCGTGAGAGTGTTCTTGAATTTGGGGGTGAATTTCATTTTGACCAACGTGTCGACGACATTTTAGAATCTTTCGGTCATGTGCGCGGCGTCAAGTTAGCCAGTGGCGAAGAAATTAAGGCCGATCATGTCATCGTAGCAACAGGACACTCTGCACGGGACATCTTTGAGCTTTTTCACCGTAATAATTGGCTGATCGAGGCCAAAGCCTTTGCATTGGGTGTTCGCATCGAACATCCGCAGTCAATCATTGATCAGGCGCAATACCATTGTCAGGTTAGAAGCGAGCATTTACCCCCTGCATATTATAGTTTGGTTGAACAGGTTAATGACCGTGGGGTATTTTCATTCTGCATGTGCCCGGGTGGCGTTATCGCTCCCTGTGCAACAGATGTGGATGAAATCGTTGTCAACGGATGGTCTCCATCCAAACGAAATAATCCGCACGCCAATTCAGGTACCGTCATTCAGATTAACCTTGAAGACGTTGCCAATGCACATAAGGATCCTTTTGCATTACTTAATTTTCAAAAAGAGATCGAGCGAAAGGCTTTTGCTATAGGTGGTGGTAAACTTGTTGCTCCCGCACAACGTATGGTCGACTTTGTCGAAGGGCGTGTATCGATGGATCTGCCAGAAAACTCCTACAAACCCGGAACAGCTTCTGCAGATCTCACCGAAGTGCTACCTGCTTTCGTTCATGAAGCATTACGCGGTGCACTGCCCATCTTTGGCAAAAAGATGAAAGGGTATTATACCAATGAAGCAATTTTGGTTGGTGTAGAATCACGGACATCTTCACCAATTCGGATTCCTCGAAATAAAGAAGATTTACAACACCCTCAGGTCAAAGGACTTTACCCTTGTGGTGAGGGTGCAGGTTATGCCGGAGGCATCATTTCAGCGGCTATAGACGGTATTAATTGTGTTGATGCAATCAATTTAAGTTAACATTTTTTGTTTTTTCTCTTGCAGAATACGAATAAATGCCTTACTTTTGTAACATCAACGCGAAAGTAGCTCAGTTGGTAGAGCACAACCTTGCCAAGGTTGGGGTCGCGAGTTCGAATCTCGTCTTTCGCTCTAAAAAAGCTTCCAAAATTTGGAAGCTTTTTCTGTTTTATAGCATAATTTATACTTTCTTTCTTGCCAGCCTTCTAATTGGACCATTGAAAAAAGATAATACCCCAATATCCTAATATAAAGAGGCCCTCCTATCTATTCATCGATAGAGGTCTTAAAAAGAAAAAAAAGCGAACACGCTATAAAACCCAAGGTTTATAAGCGTAAGTTGTATATAAAGACATGTACATGGTCGTACAAAAGATACAATTGTTTCTATAAAAAATGGCGTTCACCGCATCGGTAAACGCCATCTTAAAAGCTATATAATCCTAAATGGATTTAATTTGTTCTCAGGCTTTCTTCTACAAGCTCTTCCACATATTTGCGAACAACCTCATTAGAGAAACGTGTAGTTACGTCAAATGCAAATGCATGTACCAACAGGATGCGGGCAGACTCTTCACCAATTCCTCTTGCTCTCAAATAAAATAAGGCTTCATTATCAAACTGGCCGATGGTACATCCGTGTGAACATTTTACGTCATCTGCAAAGATCTCCAATTGCGGTTTGGTATAAACCGCCGAATTGTCTGACATCAACATATTATTGTTCTGCTGAAAAGCATTTGTTTTTTGAGCATCCTCACGCACAAAGATTTTTCCATTGAAAACTGCAACGGATTTGTCCTGTGTAATATTTTTATACCATTCGTAAGACTCACAATGTGGCTTAAGGTGGTCTACGATGGTATGATTATCGACCAATTGATCACCTGCTGTTAAATTGATTCCATATAAATGGCTCTCCACATGCGCTGCATCCAAGCGAACATTGATATTGTTACGGATAAACGAGGCGCCAGGAAAATTACAGTTGTAATTATTATAAAGACTATCTTTTTCTTGATATACCTCTGTATGATTAAAGTAACGGCTTACAGATTCTGCGAGCTGCAAATAATAATGTTGTACTTTAGCGTTCTCTTTGACGATAATCTCAGAGACCTTATTGTGCACATTATTTGCGGTACCTTCTGCAGTGATAAAGCTTTCGATCAATTCAAGTTCTGCATTTGGTTCGACAACGATCAAATTACGTGTTTGTGCAAAGAAATCCTCTTTCCCTGTAGCGACATGAATAATCTGTATTGGTTTATCAAGTACAACTCCCTTTTTCAAATGGATAAAAACACCATTTGTAAAAGCAGCCGTATTCAATGCGACCATAATATTGTCTGACTTGTCCGCATATTTCGCAAAATGGCTCTCGAATGCAGGCTCTGAAGTGGCTTCATCCATTGGAATAACCGACAGTCCCTTCACATTTTCTAATTCACTTACTGCTAAAACATACTGACCATTCACCAAGATAATGCGGTAAGCATCCAACTGAGGAATCTCTCCTGCACTAAAGTCTAAGCCTTCGATATCCACATCGACATCAAGCGCATATGGCTTATTGATAATACTGTGGATGTTTGTATATTTCCATTCTTCATTCTTAACGGTGGGAAAGCCTGCTGCTTCGAAACGGTCGAATGCAAGTTGGCGGGCCGCCACGAAAAACGAAGGTTCGTCTGAAACGCCTTGCTCTTTGAAAGCTCCCAACACTTGTTGAAGTAATGATTCTGAAACTAATGTACTCATGTTATTTTTTAATCAAATCGCCAAAATTCTCTTCCAATCCTATTTACTCAGGTAAAAGATTAGGCGTTTTGTGTATCATATTCTTTTAACCAATCGTATCCTTTTTCTTCGAGCTCCAAAGCCAATTCTTTAGGTCCCGATTTCACGATACGGCCATTGTACAATACGTGAACAAAATCTGGAACGATATAATCCAACAAACGTTGGTAGTGTGTAATAACAATAAAAGCATTGTCTTTAGAGCGCAATTGATTCACGCCATTTGCAACGATACGAAGGGCATCGATATCCAAACCAGAATCTGTCTCATCCAAAATAGATAATTTCGGGTTCAACATCGCTAATTGAAAAATTTCGTTACGCTTTTTCTCACCACCGGAAAATCCTTCATTTAAAGAGCGGTTAGCCAAATTAGCCGAAAATTCAACCAATTTTTGCTTATCTTTTACCATTTGTAAAAATTCCTTCGCTTCCATTGGAGGAAGGCCTTTATATTCACGAATATCATTTACAGCTGTTTTCAAGAAATTGATATTCGATACGCCCGGAATCTCAACAGGATATTGAAAAGCCAAAAACAGCCCTTCACGTGCGCGGTCCTCAGGTGAAAGATCCAATAAATCTACACCGTCCAATAGTGCAGAACCTTCACTTACTTCATAGGATTCACGTCCGGCTAATACATTACCTAATGTACTTTTACCAGCACCATTTGGTCCCATAATCGCATGAACTTCTCCAGCTTTTACTTCTAGGTTTAACCCTTTTAATATTTGTTTGTCTTCTACAGACGCATGTAAATTTTTAATGCTTAACATTTTATTCGTATTGAGTATGGTGTAATGTAGCGTCATAAACTACATTCCCAATGATTTTTTATCTATCCTACTGAACCTTCTAATGAAATTGCCAATAATTTTTGAGCCTCTACAGCAAACTCCATCGGCAATTGATTTAATACTTCCTTTGCATACCCGTTGACAATTAAACCAACAGCTTTCTCAGAATCGATACCACGTTGATTCAAATAGAATACTTGGTCCTCACCGATTTTGGAAGTAGTCGCCTCATGCTCTAATTTGGCTGTCTTATTTCTATTTTCGATATAAGGGAATGTATGTGCCCCACATTTATCACCGATCAATAAGGAGTCACATTGGGTAAAGTTACGTGAGTTGTCTGCATTTGGACCGATTTTCACCAAACCTCTATAACTGTTGTGGCTCTTACCGGCAGAAATACCTTTAGAAATAATTTTAGATTTCGTGTTTTTACCCAAATGAACCATCTTCGTTCCTGTATCAGCTACCTGATGATTACGCGTCATGGCTACAGAGTAAAACTCGCCAATAGAGTTATCACCCTTTAAAATCACACCAGGGTATTTCCATGTAATTGCAGAACCAGTTTCTACCTGTGTCCAGGAGATTTTACTGTTATCACCCTTACAGATTCCACGCTTGGTTACAAAGTTATAAATACCACCTTTTCCATCTTTATCACCAGGGTACCAGTTTTGCACGGTAGAATATTTAATATCAGCATCGCGTTCGGCAATCAATTCTACTACCGCTGCATGCAGCTGGTTTTCATCACGCATAGGTGCAGTACATCCCTCCAAATAAGAAACATAAGCTCCCTCATCGGCAATGATCAACGTGCGTTCAAATTGTCCGGTATTCTGTGCATTGATACGGAAGTAGGTCGATAATTCCATTGGACATCTAACCCCTTTTGGAACATAAACAAAGGATCCATCCGAAAATACTGCAGAATTCAACGCCGCATAAATGTTATCCGTCTGTGGAACCACTGTACCCAAATATTTTTTCACCAGGTCAGGATGCTCTTGCACGGCCTCACCAAATGAACAGAAAATAACACCTTGTTCTTTTAATTTCTCACGAAACGTTGTTTTGACAGATACCGAGTCAAAGACAGCATCTACCGCCACAACTCCTGCCAATATTTTTTGCTCATCCAAAGGAATACCCAATTTTTCAAAGGTAGCAATCAACTCAGGGTCAACTTCATCCATCGAATTAAGCTGTGGTTTTGCTTTTGGGGCTGCATAGTAGGAAATCTCTTGAAAATCGATTTCAGGAGCTTTGAAATTCTGCCAAGTAGGCATTCTTAACGTCAAGAAATGACGGAAAGCTTTTAACCTCCATTCCAATAGCCATTCAGGTTCATTCTTTTTTGCCGAAATAAAACGAACCGTATCCTCAGTAAGGCCTTTGGCTGCAATTTCCATTTCGATATCTGTCGTGAACCCGTATTTATATTCTTCGAGCTCCAGCTCTTTTAACAAATCGTCGTCTTTAGTACTCATATTGCGCTCTCACGGTTTAACTAATTTGGGAGGGCTTCACCTCCGCACCTATCGAACTGCAAAGTTACAATTTCAAAGCCAATAAAACAGCATTTAATAGCACCTTACGAAGGCATTTTTAATAAAAAAATGACATTTATCACTCCATTTCATTAAAATGAGCACATTTCAATCGATTATGACAGTCAAATGATTTTACATCGATTAAAATTATAACTAAGCAATCCTAATATAGCTAAAATCTATTAATCATCAATAATTTTGTATATTTTTAAATTTCCAAATATAATTTTGTATATTTACAAATACTATTGATTATTAAGACTTAAGATATGCCCTTTGCACCGGATAAAACAGATTTAAAAATTCTTAAACTATTACAAGAGAATGGTCGTATAACTAATTTGCAACTCGCATCTAGCATCGGACTATCTCCCGCACCAACTTTAGAGCGTGTGCGAAAACTGGAAAACTCTGGCTTCATCAAAAGTTACCATGCTTTTGTAGACGAGGAGAAATTGGGACTAGGAATCAAATCGTTTATCCAGATCTCACTCGATTTCCATACACATAACGCTATCCCTGAGTTTGTTGCTGCCGTCAAAATGATACCCGAGGTAACCGAATGCCACCACGTTACAGGCAATTGTGATTTCATCCTCAAGGTTTACGTAAAAGATATTAAAGCTTATGAAGGTGTCATCATGGAAAAAATCTCCAAAATACCTTTTGTAAAGACATTCCAAACCATGATGATTATGTCAACCAGCAAAAAAGAACCAATTATTCCTTTAGAATATTAAACGATGGAATAAGTCGATCAAAAATATCATTACCGGAATCTCGCTTTTGGACGTATTTGCTCCATGCGACGATCACCGGCAATGATGTTTATTTAACGCAAGACAAAACTTAAACCAGGCGCCAATCAATTGGGGCTTTACCATGTTCCATCAAATATTGGTTTGCGCGTGAAAAATGTTTACTACCAAAAAAACCACGATAGACAGACAACGGTGATGGATGCACCGCCATTAGTATAAGATGCTTCTTCGCATCAATAAGCACACTTTTCTTTTGGGCATAACTTCCCCACAACAGAAATACCACATGTTCACAACGCTCCGAAATGGCATGAATAATACTATCTGTAAAAATCTCCCAACCTTTCTTCTGATGGGAGCCTGCTAAATGCGCCTGTACTGTCAATGTCGCATTTAACAAGAGTACACCCTGTTTGGCCCAATAGGTCAAATCGCCAGCACGTGGTTCAACAAAACCGGGTATATCGTCTTGTAATTCCTTAAAGATATTTTTTAAGGATGGCGGCAAAGCAATCCCTTCTGGCACAGAGAAAGACAAGCCGTGCGCCTGCCCATCATTATGGTAAGGATCCTGCCCTAAGATAACTACTTTTACCTGGTCCAATGGCGTCAGCTTAAAAGCATTCATCACCAGATCTGCCGGTGGAAACACTTTCGTTTTCTGCCGCTCTTCTTGCACAAAAGTAGACAGCTGTTTCATATAAGGCTGACCAAACAAAGGCTTTAGCACAGGAGCCCAAGAATCATCGTATTGCTTTTCCATACCCCAAACATAGATAAAGTTGCATATAAAGGCAAATTTATCCACATAAGCTCTTCTTAAGGGACTACAGCAAAAAACATTACAGCAAAAAACACGAGCACATGTTGCTTATCCATATCCTCTTCAGGGGGAAAAACACATTTTTACAAAATAACCACCTGAACGAGTTGCTTAAACGGTGAAATTAACGGATATTTGCAGAATTAAATTGAATACAACTATTTTAAACAAAGATTTATGTCAAATCTCGTTAGAATCATTATTTGCAGTGCATTGCTGATCGGAACAGTTGCCTTATTCTGGACTGGAAATTGGGGATGGGGAATCTTAGGTGTCCTGATCACGATCTTAGGCTTTGTTACTGTATTTTTCCACGAATATATGCTGATTGCGCAATGGTATATGCGTAAACAAAATATGGCCGCAGCTGAAAAATGGCTACGTAAAATCACCAACTACGAAAAGCAATTGATCCCACAACAGCACGGTTACTACAATATGCTGATCGGACTGATCGAATCACAACGCGCACCTATGCAATCCGAAAAATATTTTAAGAAGGCATTGGCGTTGGGCTTACATATGGATCATAATATCGCTTTAGCAAAATTAAGCCTGGCTGGTGTAGCAATGGCAAAACGCAACAAGCGTGAAGCCGAAAAACTTCTTCAGGAAGCGAAAAAAGCAGATAAAAACAAATTATTGGCCGATCAGATCAAAATGATGAAAGATCAGATGGTCATGATGGACAAACAACAGATCAGATACAATCGATAATATTGACCAATCAAAAAAAAAGCTTCGGCGCTATCGCACCGAAGCTTTTTTTTTGATCAATCCCCAAAATCTATTATTTCTTTAACGGAATAGGAACTTCCAAAAACTCACCCTCTTCCGTACTGCTCTCAAATACCAGTTTAATCAGATCCGGCTTATCCGTTTTCTTCCAATCCTTGACGACAACCTGTATATCCACAGGCTTATCTTCTTCTAACAAATAGTGCAGATAATTCTGCTTATCCTCAAATTTAACCAAAACATTCCCCATCTGAATCGTTGAAAAAAAATGAGGCTGTTTCTTCTGATCCAACACTTGCGTGGAGAAGGTATTCATTTTATACTCACGGGGATCGGTACTATAAGATATCGCAAACAGATTAATCACCAGCTCATTCTTACGCTCATCCAGATGAAACTCCTTTACATCGAATTGAATATCGTCAACAACCAGCAATGAATCTGCTGACTGAGCCTTTACAAGCCCACCTCCAAGAAAGAACATCAAGAGGACAACATATCGAAAAAAAACATTCATATTATATTATATTTAAAAAAGCCACGAAGATCGTGGCTTTAACTCGTATTGTTTTATTGTCTCAACATTATGCCCGCAATCGATCGGCAGACCGGATCAATTTTTCATCTTTACGCACTCCGCCCATAGCTAACGCACAGAATATAATTGAAATTGGTAACAAGAAGAATCCTACACCGATATTCCCTGCGCCCAAAAATTGGCTCACCGTAGCGAGATGAGCACTAGCAGAAGAGTATAGCCATACCGCAAATAAGATAATCGCCACAATCTCTACCCAAATAAGCAAAAGTTGAACTTTACGTTTTTTAAATTTAAATATCGTGAATAAGGGAAGTCCTCCTAATATTACAGTGGCCACGGTCTGGAGAATATAGCCAAATCCTCCCTCGTGTACTGGCTGACCTGCAGCAACACTATACACACCGGTTACCTTCACATTCTTCCCTAAGCCAACTAAATCACTATAATTAACATAGGGAAATAGAAACAAGCCAAATATGACTAATCCTGCTATCAGCAAATAAACAGTTTGGATACGTTGAATCATAGTTTAATTTTTGTATATCAACAAACTTAGATAAATTGATTTTCATATGCAATATAATTGCGACCGAAAAAACAACCAACCTTACAGCTCTATAAACACCAAAACAATCAAACCTGACATTTTGTTGTATTTTTTTACATCCTACCAAAGGGCTTCTTTTTAGAAAGCTTTATCTTTGCGAAAAAAAATACCATGTTATATATATACGGAGCAACCGCACATGCTAAAACTGCGGTAGATGTAGCAGAAGATTTAGCGATTGAAATTGGTGGTCTTATCGACAAATCGCTACTAATTGAAGATGTATTCGATTACGAGGTTCAACTTCATCATGAAGCAAAAGGCACGGAAGAAAATTTCTTTGTCGCAGTCAAGAATCCTGGTCTTCGCCAAAGGATTGTGTCAGAAAACGCAAATTGGAACTTCCAGACCCTCATCCATCCTAAAGCCTACGTATCAAAAAGAGCCGAAATTGGTGAAGGCACCATTATTCTCCCTGGCGCTTCGATCGCTCCAGATGTACAAATAGGCAACCACTGCGTTATTGCCGGTTCCGCCGTTATCGAGAGCAACACCATTATTGAAGATTTTGTCAACATCGGTCCAAATGTCTCAATCGGAGCAAACGTTCTAGTTGGTCGAGGTTCCGAAATCAAAGCAAATACACGTATCGAAGACGAAGAAACTATCCCCAAAGAGAGTATTATCGCTTAATTAAATCCCCGCGGAATGAAATTGCAAATCGTATAGTTTTTTATAATAACCATCAAAAGATAGCAATTCCTGATGCGTTCCGATTTCCTTGATTTCGCCTTTATCCAACACAATAATCTTGTCCGCCTTCTGAATGGTGGACAAGCGGTGGGCAATAACAATCGATGTTCTTCCTTTCATGAGGTTATCAATGGCATGTTGGATCATTTCTTCCGTTTCGGTATCTACCGAAGAAGTCGCTTCGTCCAAAATAAGAATCCGAGGATCGTGTACCAAAGCCCGTATAAAAGAAATCAATTGTGCCTGCCCCGCAGATAAGGTTGCTCCCCGCTCTTTCACATCATAATCATAGCCCCCGGGCAGTCGCATAATAAAATCATGCGCGCCCACCTCCTTTGCCGCTTCGATCACCTGCTCTCTAGATATTGCAGGATCACCTAATGTAATGTTATTGATGACACTATCCGAAAAGAGAAATACATCCTGCAATACCGTCGAAATGGTATTTCTCAGATAATCAAGGTCATAATCCCGGATATTACGACCATCCAATAGAATTTCACCCTTATTGATTTCATAAAACCGGCTTAGAATATTGATGGTAGAAGATTTTCCGGCACCAGTAGCCCCAACTAAAGCTAAGGTTTCGCCCGGATTAACATTGAAATTAACATCTTTCAGCACCCAGTTTTCCTCATTATAAGCGAACCAAACATCGCGAAACGCAATCTCTCCTTTGATATGGGCAGGTTTCAAAGTACCCAAATTAGGTGTCTTTTCATCGGTATCCAAGACTTCAAAAATCCGTTCAGCACTGACCATACCCATTTGAAGTGTGTTGAACTTGTCAATAAGTTCCCGAATGGGCCTAAAGATCATATTGATATACATGATGAAGGCTACAACTACACCCGGAGAGATCACATCACCCATAATTTGTTTGGAACCAAACCAAACCAATAATCCCAAAGCAATAGCCATGATAATTTCCAAAACTGGGAAAAAGATGGAGAAGTACCAATTGGTTCGAATATGTGCATTTCGATGTTGCGCATTAATTTCTTTAAACTTATCCATTTCCTGCTTTTCACGCGCAAAATATTGGATAATCCCGACTCCCGTAATGTGTTCCTGCAAAAAGGTATTTAAATTGGAAACCCATTTCCTCACATCAATAAAAGCAGATTTCATCGCCTCTTTAAACACATAAGTTGCTGCCACCATCAAAGGCATGGGAATTAAAACAATCAATGTTAGCTTCCAATCGGAGTAAAACATCACAACCAGAATAACTATCAGCTGCAATAAATCACCGATAATCTGGATCAAGCCCTCAGAAAAAATATTGGAAAGAGTCTCCAGATCAGAAATGGTGCGTGTAATCAGTTTGCCCAACGCCGTACGATCAAAATACTTGAGCCTGAGTTGAACAATGTGGTTAAATACCTGAATCCGGATATCGCGAATGACCGACTGCCCCAGGGTATTTGTCATTAAGGTATGGTAATAACGAATCAAGGTCTGCAGGATAACCAATGCCAACATCGCTATCAGCATGAGGGACAACCCATTGGTATCGAAGTTTAAAATATAGTTATCTAATGTATGCTGAATTAGCATAGGCAAAGCGGGCGCCACGGCGGCCAACAAGATCGTTAGAACGACCGATATCCAAAATGACACATGGTAAGGCCGCATATAGCGACTCATGCGTTTCACTAAATTGATATCGTAGGTTTTACCAGTTATTTTATCTTGACTCACGTTAAATTCTATATCTATTAAATTCTATATATAAGGATATGCTACTTCTGTTAAATATAAACCATGTGCAGGAACAGAAACACCCGCTTTTCCGCGGTTTTTACTTTGAATAACATCTTGCATAAATGAAACCGGCTTGCCTTTTATCCCTATTTCCAACGATGTCCCTACAATGGCACGCACCATATTGCGCAAAAAACGATCTGCAGTTATGTGAAAAACCAGATGTTGCTCAGTATGCCATACCCACTCGGCTCTACGAATATCGCAAATATTTGTAAACACCTGCGTATGAGACTTACTAAAGCATTCGAAATCTTGTTTACCCAATAAAAACTGCGCAGCTTCATTCATCTTTTCGACATCCGGACGATCGCGCATAAAACATGAATAGGGATAGATAAAAGGATCTTTATGAAAATGAAGATGGTATTCATATGATCTTTGCGTTGCATCGAAGCGAGCATGTGCTTCGGGTTCCACTTCGATCAAGCGCTTCACAGCCACATCAAAGGGCAATAAGGCATTGAGCGAATGAATAAAACGATCAGCATTTTGCAGAATACCCACGGGGGCTGCATCGAAATGCGCATACAATTGCTTGGCATGAACACCCGTATCTGTACGCCCAGCCCCTGTTGTTTCAATGGGCTCCCGCAACAGGGTTTCAAGCGCTTTATTCAGCACTTCCTGCACGGAAATTGCATTATTCTGAATTTGCCAACCATGATAAGCCTGTCCAAAATAGGCTATTTCCAAAAAAAAACGTCTTTTATCCATTATATGCAACAAAGGTACGTTTTTCCAAATGAGCATCATTTCTTCGCGGAACGAATTTGCTCATTTTACTCATTATTTAATCCTTACATGACAAAACTGTTTGTTTTGCCCTTCCTTTTTACTCGAACCTGCCTGATGGGTAATTTGGTATTCAGCGGCACCAAAGCAACAGCAAACACCTACTATCTTCGCCCTGCGACCACGGTAAGTCCACCGTGAGTCCACGTTGAGTCCACCTTTTTAAGTACATTCAATGCGGGAGCACCATGGTCGCAATATGGTCGCACCCCGAACTTATCCCCTAGTTGTGCATAACACAAAGCTAAAAAGGCTATAGTAAATCGACCAGATTTTCAAAAGCCATGCCACGTGATGCTTTCAATAAAACGGTGGCATCAGTTATCGGCTTTGCACTGATTGCTTGTTTTGCTTCGGCAGTAGTTTCATAAAACTCCCCACCTTCATACCGATGTGCGAAAAATTCTTTGCCGACAAAAATCTTGCGATCTGCAGGAATAGCTCTTACGTTTTCAACAATTTTTTTATGCTCTTCAAAGGATTCGGCTCCCAATTCAAACATATCACCCAATACAATAGCCTTCTTATCCGCTTCAATAATCCGGATATTATCCAGTGCAGCGGCCATGCTCGTTGCATTGGCATTATAATAATCGCAGATCAGCGTATTGTGGGCCGTTTTCATAATCTGCGAGCGATTGTTGGTAGGTGTGTATCCTTCAATGCCCCGATTGATCGCCGCAGGAGAGATGCCAAAATGCAGACCCACTGCAATTGCCGCAAGAAAGTTTTCGGTATTATAAGAGCCTGTTAACTGCGTATCAACTACATAAGATTCGGCCGCCCCTTTCTTTTGCCACTCAATTTGTAAAAGGGGATTTGCTTTAAGAAGCTTTCCAATCACGTCATTATCTTCCGAAAAACCATAAGTAATGATGTTAGCTATCTTACGAGCGGAAGCCATCTCTTTGAGATGTGGGTTATCGGCCTGCAAAAATAATACACCTTGATGGTCCTGCAGCCAATCGTATAGCTCACCTTTGGTTTTCTTCACTCCTTCAAAAGACCCAAAACCTTCTAGATGTGCTTTACCAACATTAGAAATCAAACCATGTGTCGGTTCGGCAATCCCACACAAAAAAGCAATTTCTTCCAAATGGTTTGCCCCCATTTCGATGATTGCGAGCTCAACGGAATCATCTATCGCCAATAATGTTATGGGAACACCAATATGATTATTCAAATTTCCTTTTGTCGCATATGCCTTATACTTCTGCGAAACAACAGCATACAACAGTTCCTTCGTAGTCGTTTTTCCATTTGTACCCGTCACACCAATAATTGGAATATGCAACTGCTGTCTGTGATAATTTGCCAGTTGCTGTAATGCTTTTAAAACATCATCAACAAGAATATACTGTTCTCCTTTTTGGAAAGTCTCTTCATCAATAACAACATATTTAGCGCCCATTTCAAGTGCTTTCTCTGCAAAAGCATTTCCATTGAAATTGGCCCCTTTGAGAGCGAAGAATATACTATCCTTTTCAATTTTACGTGTATCAGTGGTGATATTCGGATACTGTTTATAAATCTGATAAAGCGATTGGATGTCCATGTTGAGAAATTTGTTGAACAAACTTAGAGAAATTGCTTTTTATATGCAATACAATTAAACTCCATATAGACAATTTAGGAACCTTATTTCGTTCTGACTATCCCCTTATGGCTATATCAACTCAATCAAATATATCCAATACAGGCAATATTTCAAGATACAAACATACTTTACACGCCATGGTAGCATGCTAGAATTGTCGTTTCAATCGGCTCACGCAAACGTGACCGATAACGTTTGCGCATTTATTTTGGTGGATTTCCTTTAAGGAAGGCTTTAATATTGGTAATTTCATTGACCAATTAAACACTTTGGAATGCGGACGATCATACTTTCTCTTTTTTTAATTCCTTTTTTTCTTTTTGCTGCGGAAGTAAAGAGTTATGATTTTGTCGTGGCCAAAGATGGTACGGGACACTTCACAAGAATTCAAGATGCCATTGATGCTGTCCCAGATTATCGAAAAAAGGAAACAAAAATATATATCAAAAACGGCACATACCGCGAAAAAATCATACTCCCGGGGGGCAAGCAGTTTGTTACATTAGTCGGTGAAGATAAATTTAAAACGATTATCAGTTATGACGATTATGCGCAAAAGAAAAATCGTTTTGGTGAAGAAATGGGTACTTCTGGCTCAGCAAGTTTTTATTGCTATGGGGACGACTTTACGGCCATAAACCTTTCTTTTGAAAATGGATCCGGCCCAGTGGGCCAGGCAGTGGCGGCATGGATCTCCGGAGACCGTAATTTGTTTCTCAATTGTCGCTTCTTAGGATTTCAAGACACCCTATACACTTTCGGGAAGGGGACAAGACAACTGTATTATCAGTGCTATATCGAAGGTACTGTAGATTTTATCTTTGGCGCTTCCACGGCCTGGTTTGAGAATTGTGAACTGCACTGCAAAAACAAGGGCTATATTACCGCAGCATCTACACCCGAGCACGTAGATTTTGGCTATATCTTTAATAACTGCAACATCACAGGAAATAAAGACACAAAAACATTCTATCTGGGACGCCCTTGGCGACCTTATGCTAAAGTAATCTTCATGCAATGCAACCTTCCCCAATTTATTGAAGATAAAGGTTGGCACAACTGGGGCAAAGAGTCAAATGAAAAAACAGCTTATTTCGCAGAATATAAAAACAAAGGCGCAGGCTCAGTGTCACAAAATCGTGTCAAATGGAGTCGCCTGTTAACAGATAGAGAGGCCGATAGCCTTAATTTTCAACGTGTATTCAAGGATTGGGTACCAAGCCTTGCATTTGATAGATAAGTAATGACTGGTAACGATTGCATAAGTTTTTCATCCAAGTTAGGGACAAAGAATGTACAATTGCTTTTACAAATAACCATTTTTAAACCAAAATGTAAAAAATGAATTCGTTTAAAAAGCACTATTCACGTACATTGAAATCCGTTCTTGGATTGCTTCTCGTGCTACCACAGCTGAGTATCGCCCAAGAGCCTGCCCGTCCTATCGTACAACAGGTCGAATTTAAGAAAGACACGTTAAATATTGGCAATTATGGCGCTAAAGGTGACGGTCAATTTCTTAATACAACGTCAATCAACCAAACGATCCGCACGTGTAGCGAACGTGGCGGCGGTGTGGTACTGATCCCTCCGGGAATTTGGTTGACGGGGCCTATTGAAATGCAGAGCAATGTAAACCTGCACCTCAAACGAGATGCCGTACTGCTTTTCACCAAGGACTTTAATCAATATAAGCTTGTTGAATCTAATTGGGAAGGTGAGCCGGCTTGGCGTAATCAAAATCCGATATCGGGCAAGAACCTATATAATATCGCCATTACAGGCGATGGCATTATCGATGGCAATGGAAATGCCTGGAGGATGGTTAAAAAAAACAAACTAACCGCATCGCAATGGAAAAATCTCGTTTCATCGGGCGGCACTGTCGACACCACCAATGAGATCTGGTACCCCTCCACAAGTTCCCTGAAAGGTTCGCAAGAAAAGAAAGCCGGGGTTATTCGTCCCGGCACAACAGTTGAGAATTTCAAAGAAGTCAAAGATTTTTTAAGACCAAATCTTTTGGTATTTACAAACTGTAAAAAAATATTGTTGGAAGGAGTAACGATACAAAACTCTCCCGCCTGGAATATACACCCCTTGCTATGTGAAGATCTAACCTTACGCAAGCTTTCGGTTCGTAACCCCTGGTATGGCCAAAATGGCGATGGTGTAGATAAGGACTGCCAAGACGGTCAGTCAATTTATAGCCGGAAGTACAGACAAATCCTTAACGATCAAAAATTAGGAACGCGATGAGAAAATTATTTTTAATTCTTATAAATCTTGTAGTATTTGTTCCATTTTCAGGATTTGGACAACAAAAACCTTTCTCTGAGCAGATGGCTAACACTGTACTTGAACAGCTCTATCCTGATTCATTATTCAACAGGACCGACAAATTTCCAAAATGGTCATACGATATGGGGGTTATTTTTGAAGGCCTAACAGATGTATGGCGCAATACGGCAAACGCTACCTATTTTAATTATATGCAATCGCGAATGGATGCTTATCTCAGCATTCCGGATTCCATTAAAAACTATGATGCATACGACTTCAATATCGACAATATCAAAAATGGAACAGCACTATTAACGCTCTACAAAGTAACCGGTAAAGAAAAATATCTAAAGGCCTGCCACCAATTATATGCACAGCTTCAAAAGCAGCCTCGTACACATGAAGGTGGATTTTGGCATAAGAAAATTTATCCTTACCAAATGTGGCTAGATGGTTTGTACATGGGACAACCTTTCTACGCAGAATATGCAAGCCTAATGGATATTCCTGCTGCTTTTGACGATATCGCCAACCAGTTTAGCTACATGGAAAAAAACGCCCGTGACAAGAAAACTGGTCTGTTGTATCATGGCTGGGACGAATCAAGAAAGGAACGCTGGTCAAACCCGAAAACAGGTTTATCGCCGCACTTTTGGGCTAGGGGTATGGGCTGGTATGTAATGGCACTTGTCGATGTATTGGACTATTTCCCAGAAGAGCATCCACGAAGACCAGAACTCCTTGCCATCTTAAACAGAACGTTATCCGCAATTGTCACGTATCAAGATGTCAAAACCGGTGTTTGGTACGACATCGTGGATTTGGGAACAAGAAAAGGGAATTACTTAGAATCTTCGGCCTCAAGCATGTTTGTATTTGCATTGGCAAAATCACTACGCAAAGGTTATATTCCGGTTTCATTTCAGAAAAATCTGGATCGGGGCTACCAAGGGCTTGTAAAAGAATTCATCGTCCCTGCTGGAGAAAACCGTGTTAATCTTACAAAGACTGTTCAAGTTTCTGGTTTGGGGGGGAAAAATTATCGCGATGGCAGCTTTGCGTATTATATGAGCGAACCAGTCGTTACCAATGATCCCAAAGGAGTCGGTGCTTTTATCCTTGCAGCATCCGAAGTTGAATTTGCGAAAGCACAAAAGGGCAAAAAAAGACGCACTGTTACATTGGACAATTATTTCAACAACGAATATAAAAAGACTGCATCCGGACAACTTAAACCCTACCACTATCTTTGGGATGGTGACGACAACAACGGATTTTCCCTGTTGGGTAGGGTATTTGAAAAAAATGGTGGTCAATTAAACACATTAAAAACAGCACCAACATTACAGAATCTCTCAAAATCTAATATCTACATCATCGTAGACCCCGATACAGAAAAAGAAACTGAGCATCCGCATTTTATGAATGAAACCGACGCCCAACAGATTTCACAGTGGGTTAAACAGGGCGGTGTACTCGTTCTTTTCTTAAATGATAGTGGCAACTGCGAAATCAACAAATTCAATACCCTTGCACAGAAGTTTGGCATCACATTCAATGAGGATAGTCGCAATCGGGTGAAAGGAAATGACTTTCAGACAGGAGCAATTGCTATTCCAAAAGGGAATGCTATCTTTCCGAATGCAACCCAAATATACATCAAGGAAATTTCAACATTACAGGCGAAGGCTCCGGCCCAAGCATTGATTCAAGACCATGGTGATACCATTATTGCTACGGCAAAATATGGAAAAGGTACCGTATTTGCCATTGGGGACCCTTGGTTATATAATGAATATACCGATGGAAGAAAGCTACCTAAGGAATATGAGAACTTTACTGCAGCGAATGATTTAGTTCACTGGTTATTCAAACAGATCAACAACTAGAGACCATGAGAAAAATAATTATGTTAAGTTTCATCGCGGTATCAGTGTTTCATAATTACTGTACAGGGCAGACTGCGTCCACCAAAAATTCAGTGGCCGAAAAGATGCTTCAGTACCAGTTGTCAAATGGCGCCTGGCCCAAACAGTTGGTAGACAAAAGTGTCGTTGATTACAGTCTTCCATTAACGAAAGAGCGCCTACAGCAGATCAAGAAAACAGATATTGATCATGCTACGCTCGACAACAGTGCGACAACCCGGGAAATAACTGAATTGATCAAGGCTTTTAAGGACACTAAAAATAAGGCATATTTGACTGCTGCAGAAAAGGGGATTGCATATATTTTATCGGCTCAATATGAGAATGGCGGATTTCCACAATACTACCCAAATAAATTACACTATAGAGCTGAGATAACATACAACGATGATGCGATGATCAATGCATTACTAGTGCTTTACAAAGTAGCCAATAAGCGAGAGGGGTTTGAGGCTATCAATCCCATATTTGTGTCAAAAGCGCAAAAAGCAGTTGAAAAGGGTATAACCTGTATCCTAAAAACACAGGTCATACAAGACGGAAAAAGGAGTATTTGGGCTGCGCAATACGATCAGAACACTTTACAACCTGCTCAGGCAAGAAAGTTTGAACCAGCTTCATTGAGCACTAGTGAATCTGTTTCCATCGTTCGCTTTCTCATGCTACAGCCTGCAACCACTGAAATTAAGCAAGCGATCGAACATGCAATACAATGGTTCGAACAGCATGATATTGAGGGTTACCGTTTCGACCGCATACAAGATAGGGTGACTGGAAAATATCAACGGCAGCTTGTCGCTGATCGGACTTCCACGATTTGGGCGCGATTTTATAATCTCGAAGACAACCGTCCATTGTTTGGAGATCGGGACAACACAATCAAATACAACTTTGAGGAGGTTTCAGAGGAGCGTAGAAATGGCTATGCTTGGTTCGGCAACTGGCCGGAAAAGCTGATCCAAAAGGACTATCCAAAATGGAAAAAACAATACAAAATTCAATAATAAAACGAGCAGATGTTACTGACACGACATACTATACATACAATCACTTCTGATCTCATCAGCAAGCCGACAGAATCCTCCTTCCTTTATCCGGAAAAGATTCTTCAATTTGGCACTGGTGTATTGCTCAGAGGCCTACCAGATTATTTCGTCAATAAAGCCAATCAAAAAAATTTGTTTTGCGGTAGAATCCTAGTTGTTAAGTCAACAAGTTCGTCCGGCGCTGATGCTTTCGAACAACAGGACAACCTATACACACTAGCTATTAAAGGCGTAGAAGACGGTGAAGAAATTTCACATTACGAAATCAACAATTCGATTTCTCGTGTATTGGCAGCCAACCAACATTGGTCAGACATATTAAAAAGCGCTGAAAATCCGGATCTGGAAATTGTTTTCTCCAACACGACCGAAGTTGGCATTGTGATGAGCGAAGACACCATCAATGACGCCCCCCCTGCTTCTTTTCCTGGAAAACTTTTAGCGATCCTCTATCGGAGATTTGTTTACTTCAATGCGGATAAAAATAAGGGCTTAACCGTCGTCCCGACCGAATTGATTCCCGACAATGGAACTAAACTGAAATCAATCGTCACAGCCTTGGCTAAGCTGAATGAACTCCCAGAAAAGTTTATAGACTGGCTTGATATCGCTAATGATTTTTGTAACACGCTAGTCGATCGTATCGTCCCCGGAGCATTGCCTTTAGCGGAATACACGAAAACCTGCGCTTTATTGGGCTACGAAGATCAATTGATGATGATGGCCGAACCCTTTCGCTTATGGGCGATAGAAGCCAATTCTGAACGTGTGCAACAACGCCTTTCCTTTGCATTGGCAGATCCGAATGTCATGTTGGTTCCATCAATTGAAAAGTACAAGGAAATCAAATTAAGGCTCCTCAATGGAACACATTCCTTAAGTTGTGCCCTTGCCCTTCTTGCCGGCTTCGAAACAGTAAAGGAGGCGATGCACAATACAGCATTCAATCAATTTATACGTCTTTTAATGCAAGACGAAATTGGTCCCGCCATTTTAAGCGACAGCATTTCTGTTGCGGATATAAACGATTTCTCATCCAAAGTCATCGACCGCTTTGCCAATCCATATCTGGAACACAAATGGGAATCCATCGCTTTAAACTATAGCTCAAAAATGGCAATGCGCAATATACCGCTGCTAAGAAAATGGTATACAACGCACAATAAAGCGCCACAGCTCTTCGCGCTTGGATTTGCGGCTTACCTCTATCTATTAAAATCCAAGCTGAACGGTGGTCAGTATGAGCAATTGATTCATGGACGAACAGTTGTACTTCAGGATGAGTCTGCACCAATATTACATACCGCTTGGTGCAATCCAGATACACTCGTCCATACCGTGCTTTCAGATACGGGCTTATGGGGGATCAATTTAACGGAGTTTCCTCATTTTGAAGAAACAGTGAACCAAAAATTGCAACAGATCATTGAAAAAGGGGCATTAAAGGCCCTCGAAATCTCATCGTTTCCTGACAATAAAACGGTATAAATAGCACTAAAGATGAAAAACAACGTATTAAAGATACATCCTAAAGACAATGTTTTAGTCGCCTTACAAGATCTCAAAAAAGGTGATGCCATTTCGTTTGAGGGTGCACATTATATACTACAGGAAGATATTCCGGCCAAGCATAAATTTTTTATGCAGGATATGCACTTTGGTGACGAAATCTATATGTATGGTGTTCTCGTAGGAAAAGCGCAATTTGATATTCCACAGGGAAGCATCATGAATACCGACAACACTAAACATGCAGCCGAACCTTACCATTTCAGGCCTTCACATTACCACTGGGAAAAGCCTGATGTTGCAAAGTTTGAAGGAAGAACTTTCAATGGTTACATCCGTCCGGACGGCCGTGTCGGCACCGCAAATTACTGGTTATTTATCCCAACCGTTTTCTGCGAAAACAGAAATCTTGATGTTATCAAAGAGGCATTATACAATGAGCTTGGCTATTCAGTCACTGGAAAATACAAGAACTTCACCCATCAGCTGTTAAAAGCCTATGAAAAGGGTGAAACGCTAGACCTATCCTCACTTGGGCAGCTAAATACAATTACGGAGCAATCGGATCGTGTATTCAGAAACGTAGATGGGATCAAATTTTTGAATCATCAGGGTGGTTGTGGCGGAATCCGACAAGATGCAGCCATATTGAGTAAGCTACTTGCCGCCTATGCTGACCATCCCAATGTCGCAGGTATTACGGTATTGAGTCTGGGTTGCCAAAATCTGCAGCTGAACGATCTCGTCAATGACATCAAACTGCGTAATCCGGGATTTGACAAACCCTTGTACTTATTTGAACAGCAACAATCAAAAAGTGAGGAGCAACTGCTGAAAGAAGCGATACTACAAACTTTTATCGGGCTGACAAAAATTAACAAACTAGGGCGGCAACCCGTACCATTGAGCAAATTAACCTTGGGTGTAAAATGCGGTGGCAGTGATGGATTCAGTGGGATCTCCGCCAATCCTGCGGTTGGTTATACCGCCGATCTTTTGGTTGCTCTAGGCGGAAAAGTACTTTTAGCTGAATTTCCAGAATTGTGTGGTGCCGAGCAAAACTTAATAGACCGTACAATCGACCCTAAAGCTGCCAATAAATTCATTGACCTGATGACCGCCTATAGTAATGCCGCGGAAGCTGTCGGTTCTGGGTTCTACATGAATCCATCTCCAGGAAATATTCGTGATGGACTTATTACGGATGCGATAAAAAGCAATGGAGCAGCAAAAAAAGGCGGAACCTCCCCTGTTGTTGATGTCTTGGACTACACAGAAGAAGCAACGAAGCCGGGGCTTAACCTCGTCTGCACGCCAGGAAATGATGTGGAAGCGACCACAGGGAAAGCTGCCGCAGGCGCAACACTTATTTTGTTCACGACGGGTTTAGGTACGCCCACTGGTAACCCGATATGCCCAGTGATCAAAGTAGCGACGAACAATGTCCTAGCAACCAAAATGGCAGACATTATCGATATCAATACTGGCGCTATTATCGACGGAGAGAAATCCATCCAAAATATGGGTGAAGATATATTAGAATATTGTATCAAGGCTGCGAGTGGAGAAATAACTCCCAAAGCAGTTTTATTAAATCAGGATGATTTTATACCTTGGAAAAGAGGTGTAAGCTTATAAATCAGCATAGAGTATGAAAACTTTTTTAGACGACAATTTTTTATTGAACACCAATACAGCTATCGATCTGTATCACAATTATTCAAAACACCTGCCCATCATTGATTATCATAATCATCTGATTCCGGAGCAGATCGCAAATGATGTAAAATTTGACAATATTAGTCAGGTGTGGTTACATGGCGATCATTACAAATGGCGGGCCATGCGAGCCAATGGTATCAATGAGCATTTTATTACAGGGCATGCATCAGATGAGGAAAAATTTGCGAAATGGGCAGAAACTGTTCCTTATACCCTTCGCAATCCACTTTACCATTGGACACACTTAGAACTACAACGCTATTTTGGGATCACCGACCTACTTTCTCCAAAAACAGCTTCTAAAATATATGCTGATACGGCTTCCAAATTAAGCCAGGACAACTATTCCGTACGTGGCCTGCTTAAAATGATGAATGTTGAAGTCGTTTGTACCACTGACGATCCTATCGATAGCCTGGAATTTCACCAACAATTCGCAAAGGAAAAAGAATCGTTCAAGATGCTTCCCGCATTTCGTCCGGATAAAGCGATGAACTCGGATGATATCATTGCATTGAATCAATATATCGATAAACTCGAAGCGGTCAGCGACATGCAGATCCATAGCCTTGGAGATTATTTAAATGCGTTAAAAGCAAGACATGATTTCTTTGCTGCCAACGGATGCAAAGTATCAGATCACGGATTGGAACAAATCTATGCAGAAGATTATACCGAACAGGAAATCGTGACAATCTTTGAAAAGATTAGAACAAAAAAGGAAATCTCCTTGACCGAAAATCTAAAATTCAAATCCGCTATGCTCATTTATTTTGCAGAATGGGATCATGAAAAAGGCTGGGTTCAACAATATCACTTAGGAGCATTGCGTAATAACAATGCCCGTATGCATCGTTTGATTGGGCCCGATACAGGTTGGGATTCGATCGGAGATTTTAGCCAGGCACGTGCATTATCAAAATTTTTGAATAAATTAGACGATCAAGATAAGCTAACCAAGACCATCTTATATAATCTCAATCCTGCCGACAATGAACTTATTGCCACTATGATCGGGAATTTCAATGATGGCTCAATCAAGGGAAAAATTCAGTTTGGCTCGGCTTGGTGGTTTCTAGACCAAAAAGATGGTATGACAAAGCAGCTAAATACGCTTTCAAATATGGGTTTATTGAGCCGTCTCGTTGGTATGTTGACAGATTCTAGAAGCTTCCTTTCATTTCCAAGACATGAATATTTCCGAAGATTAATTTGTGACATCTTTGGAGAAGATATCGAGAATGGGGAAATACCAAATGATATTCAATGGGTAGGAAAAATCATACAGGATATCAGCTATAATAACGCAAAAGAATATTTTGAATTTTAATGAACATGCAGGGGAAAGTTTTAAGCTTTGGAGAATTGTTGTTGCGGATCTGTCCCGACATCGAACAGAATTGGATTGAACAACATCAGCTGCCTTTCTACATCGGCGGGGCGGAGCTGAATGTAGCCACAGCATTAGCGCTGTGGAATGTACCGTCATCCTATCTATCTGCAATTCCCAAAAATACGATCTGTGAAGGGATTGATAGCTATCTGCAGCGCAGAAATATAGACACATCAGCAATGCAGTGGACTGGCGAGAGGTTAGGTATTTACTATCTCCCAAAAGGAAAAGATCTAAAAAATGCAGGTGTTATTTATGATCGTGCGAACTCGTCTTTTGCAAACCTTAAAGTGGGCAGCATTGACTGGGAAGAAATTTTTGCCGATGTCAAATGGTTTCATTTTTCAGCCATCTGTCCCGCAATTAGCCAAGATATTGCAGATCTATGTCTGGAAGCTGTAAAAAAAGCACAAGAGAAGTCAATCTTCGTATCATTGGACCTTAATTACCGCGCTAAGCTGTGGAAATATGGAAAGGAACCGAAGGAGATTATGCCCGAAATTGCGCAGTATTGCAATTTAATTATGGGCAATATATGGGCTGCTCATCAAATGCTCGGAACCCAACTAGAAGAACAGTTCTTAACTTCTTCTTTTGGATATCAGGAAGAAGATCTACTGGCACAGGCCGATCGCACAAGCAAGGAAATTATTTCCGCGAATCCGGTTTGTCAATATGTGGCCAATACCTTTCGTTTTGACTATAGAAGCAAGGGAATCAAGTATTACACCACCCTGTTTGACAAAGACAGTTTAATTAAATCAACGGAATATACTTCCGAAGAAATTTTGGATAAAGTCGGTAGTGGAGATTGCTTTATGGCAGGCTTGATTTATGGATTATACTCCAACCTTTCTCCAAAAGAAACCCTAGAGTTTGCAACGCTCGCAGCGTTCGATAAATTATTCATCGCCAGCGATGCAACAACAAGTACTGTGGAAGACATAAAAAATAGAATGATAGCATGAATTTGAAAGAGATTGTATTAGATAAAATTATTGAGCAAGGGACACTTCCTTTGTTCTTCCATCACGATAAAGCAGAAAGTATCGAGATTCTGCGAACCCTATACCAGGCAGGTATACGTGTTTTTGAATTTACAAATCGAGGCCCCGAAGCATTGAGTGTTTTTGAAAGCTTAATTGACACCAGAGACCGTGAAATGCCTGATCTTTATTTAGGTATTGGCACCATCAAGTCAGTTGACGAAGCCCAACAATTTCTACAAATTGGGGCGGACTTTATTGTTTCTCCCATTGTAAACCCTCTGGTCGGTTCACTTGTGCATGAACAACATAAGCTATGGATCCCGGGCTGCATGACACCCACAGAAATCTATACTGCGCAGCAGCAAGAGGCAGCGCTTATAAAATTGTTTCCTGCAAACATTCTGGGACCGGCATTTATGTCGTCGATACGAGATCTCTTTAAAGGTCAGAAATTTATGCCGACGGGGGGCGTAGAGATCGAAATGGAAAATCTAAAAACATGGTTCAAATCAGGTGTATGTGCCGTAGGTATGGGCAGTAAGTTAATTGACCCCAAAGACACAAGCAATTTATTCGAGAACACCAAAAAGGCTCTTGACTTTGTCTCAAAGGCACGGTAACCATTCCCCTTTCGATACTGCATAGAAGGCAAACATTTGAAGGGGAATATTATTGGCATACAAAACAGACACGTACACTAAAAATAACTATAAACCCATTATGATAAACACGGAGAAAAAGGGTAATTACCGTTGGGTGATATGCTCGCTACTATTTTTTGCTACTACCATCAATTACCTGGATCGTCAGGTGCTATCCTTAACTTGGAAGGATTTTATAAGTCCTGAATTTCATTGGACAAATACGGACTATGGCAACATCACAGCTTTATTTTCGATCTTTTATGCCATCAGTATGCTTTTTGCAGGTCGCTTTGTAGATTGGATGGATACCAAAAAAGGCTTTTTATGGGCGATCGGAATCTGGTCGATTGGCGCGATATTACATGCATTCTGTGGTATAGCCACTTCAGGTATCGTTGCCGGTGAATGGTTTGTTGGTTTCGAAGGGGCAAAAGAGGCAATTTCTCATGTTAACAACGTGGGTTTAGTCATGAGTGTTAGCGTCAATCTATTTATTTTTGCCCGCTTCGTTCTAGCTGTCGGCGAGGCCGGTAACTTCCCTGCCGCGATTAAGGCTACGGCAGAGTATTTCCCAAAGAAAGACCGTGCCCTATCTACCAGTATTTTCAATTCAGGAGCAACCATTGGCGCATTAGCCGCCCCATTGACCATTCCTGTCATCGCAGCACACTGGGGCTGGGAGATGTCCTTTATCATTATCGGTGCTCTAGGATTTGTCTGGATGGGCTTTTGGATTTTTCTTTATAAAAAGCCACACGAAAACCCGAAAGTAAATGCTGCTGAATTGGCTTACATTCATCAAGATGATCATGAAACAGAACAGACCGAAGTAACCAAACAACCGCGAACTACCATATCGGAATGTTTAAAATACAAGCAAACATGGGCTTTCGTATTTGGTAAATTCATGACTGATGGTGTTTGGTGGTTCTTCTTATTTTGGATGCCGGCCTATCTCTCTGCTGTATACGATATCAAATCATCAGATACCGAAGGGCAGTTGGCTATCTTTGTTTTATATGGCATTACCATGTTGTCTATTTATGGCGGATGGCTACCAACCTATTTTGTTGACAAAAAAGGAATGAATGCTTATGAGGGCCGTATGAAAGCAATGTTGTTATTTGCCTTTGTACCCTTGGTTGTACTTCTCGCCCAACCCCTAGGTCATATTTCCTATTGGATACCTGTCATTTTGATCGGTTTTGCCGGAGCTGCACACCAATCTTGGTCTGCGAATATTTTTTCCACTATTGGTGATTCTTTTCCCAAACGTGCCATTGCGACTGTTACAGGAATCGGAGGACTTGCCGGGGGGGTAGGAGCCTTTATCATCAACAAAACGTCCGGCTGGTTATTTGATTTTGCAAAAGAAACTCAGCTGGTCTTTATGGGCTTCAAAGGAGAAGAGGCAGGATATTTCATTATCTTTTCTTTCTGCGCCATAGCATATTTAATTGCATGGGTTGTAATGAAAACACTAGTACCTAAACTTATTTTAATAAAAAACTAACATATATTGCAAAATTTATAGTATATTAGCAATATCTTTATAAATATCAATCTAAACCATTTTTAAAAACAATGAGCTTAAACTTAGAAAGTATTTTCTACGAGGAGCAAGACATTCCCGCAGAATTTACACTAGACGAACAGGTCGATCAAAGAGAGTTCCTTTCCAATGGAGAAATGATTTCTTGGACGGGTCAAGTAAACGAGGTTTTTTCACCAATCTGTGTGAAGACTAAGGATGGCTTGAAACGTAAGCGCATCGGTAGCTTTCCTGTTTGTACTGAAAAAGAGTCCATGGAAGCCTTGGAAGCTGCTGTAAAAGCATACGACAATGGCCGTGGAGAATGGCCGACAATGAGCGTTGCCGATCGTATTACCTGTGTCGAAAATTTCACACAAAAGATGATTGCCAAAAAGGACATTGTTGTCAAGCTTATTATGTGGGAAATTGGCAAATCCTACGCAGACTCCGTAAAAGAGTTTGATCGTACTGTAGAATACATCTATGCAACGATCGATGCATTGAAAGATATAGACCGCGATTCTTCACGTTTTCAAATCGAACAAGGTATCGTCGCCCAAATCAGAAGATCTCCATTAGGCGTAGTCCTTTGTATGGGACCATTCAACTACCCATTGAATGAGACATTCACGACATTGATTCCAGCGTTGATCATGGGGAATACCATGTTATTCAAACCACCTAAACATGGTACTTTATTACATTATCCTTTATTAGAAGCTTTTAGAACCAGCTTCCCTAAGGGGGTTGTCAATACAATCTATGGCCGTGGCAATAAGATTGTACCTAGCTTAATGCAATCAGGAAAGATCAATGTCTTGACGTTAATCGGTTCAAGCCGCGTTGCTGATGAACTTAAAAAATTGCATCCAAAAGTGAATCGCCTTCGCGCTATTCTTGGCTTGGACGCAAAAAACGCAGCAATTATTACAAAAGACGCAGATTTGAACCTCGCAGTTTCTGAAACCGTATTGGGATCACTTTCTTTCAATGGCCAGCGATGTACCGCATTAAAAATTATCTATGTGCATCGCAGCTTGGCGCAAGAGTTCCTAAAACGTCTCTCTGCTGAAGTCGCAAAATTGAAATATGGAATGCCTTGGGAAAAGGGTGTATCATTGACCCCGCTTCCTGAAGTCAATAAACCGGCCTATCTGACTGAATGCATTGAAGATGCAAAAGCATATGGTGCAAAAGTCGTCAATGAGAATGGTGGTCAAGTTGCAGAATCATTTTTCTACCCGGCAATTGTCTACCCTGTCAATTCACAGATGAAACTTTACCGGGAGGAACAATTCGGTCCTGTTATTCCTGTCGTTCCTTTTGATGACCTTGAAGAACCTATCGAGTACCTAATCGGATCTTCGCACGGACAACAAGTAAGTATTTTCAGTAATAACGCAGCGGTTGTTTCTTCGCTTATTGATCCACTGGTCAATCAAGTGAGCCGCGTAAACATCAATTGTCAATGCCAACGCGGCCCAGATACTTTCCCTTTTACAGGCAGAAAGGACAGTGCTGAAGGAACACTGTCAGTAGTTGATGCTTTACGGTCATTCTCTATACGTTCTCTAGTGGCTACAAAATTCACAGAGGAAAACAAGAAATTATTAAATGAAATCGTGAGTGAAAATGAATCAAATTTCTTAAGTACGAAATACATTTTCTAGTATACGGCTGATATCAAAAAGCGACATCGAAATAATCGATGTCGCTTTTGTTTCTGAAAGTGTCTGATTTTATTGGCTAGAAAGAACCTTCAGTTCGCTTTCATTGTAGCACGCTAAATCACTCTGGCATGAAATGCAGGGAAATTTAACTGGCTATCCAATAACCAAGTTTACAAAGCATATTTCACTTGTTGATGCAATTATCAGTAATAAAGTTATGCAAACGTTGCCGGCAACGTTTGCACCGGGGAGCTAATTAGGTTTTGTAATTTTTTTTGATTAATATTAGGTTCTATTTTGCCAATTATGAGATTCGAAAACTATACAATCAAAGATATTGCTAAAGCACTTAACTTATCAACGTCCACCATTTCCAGAGCATTAAGAGATAGTTATGAAATAAGTCCTGAAACAAAAAAGATTGTATTGGAATATGCCGAAAAAATCAATTATCGTGCGAATCCCATTGCAAGGAGTTTAAAGGAGCGTCGAAGCCACTCCATTGGTATCATTGTCAGCGAAATAGCCAATAATTTTTTTTCCCAAGTCATAAACGGTGTCGAATCTATTGCCTATGACAAGAATTTTCATATCATCATTTCACAGACACATGAGTCTTCGGAAAGGGAAAGGCTGAATGTCGAGTATCTTACATCCAGAGGCATGGATGGGTTATTAATTGCGTTGTCCTCAGAAACCGAGGATATTTCTTATCTCCACCAATTAAAAGAACGTGGATTTCCAATTGTATTTTTTGACCGGATCCCACAGCAGTTCGACACATACAAAGTCATCGTAAACAATCAGCAAGGAGCCTATGATGCCACCCAGCACCTCATAAAACTTGGAAATAAGAAAATTGCACATCTTACAAACTCTAAATCGTTGTCTATAACGAAGGACAGATTAATTGGCTATAAAAAGGCTCTGATGGCTAATCATATTGATTTTGATCCAGATTTGGTTAAATATTGTCAATATGGAGGGCTACATTTGGAAGAGATCGAAAGTGCAATTGAAGAGCTTATCCGGCTTGGTTTTGATGCTGTTTTTATTTCTGGTGATAAGTTAACTACAGGCTATCTTCATATCGTGAAAAAAAGAAATTTTGAAGCCTGTAACGATATTGCTATTGCCGGATTTACAAACTCGAATGTTGTCGAACTATTCTCATCTAAAGTAACCGCCATAAGACAACCTGCTTTCGAAATGGGGAAAATCGCTACGGAACTTCTTATCAAATTAATAGAGGCCAAAAATCCGATTAAAGAATTTGAAACGCGTGTATTACCTACCGAGCTAGTCATCAATGACTAAATAAAAAGCCGTAAGCAAAAATATTCCTACGGCCTTTTGAAACGACATAATGGTCAGTAGCTATTGTGCTCTTTCCTTTTCCTCGTTACTCGTATCTTTCTTACGATAGTTATTTTTTAAATTTCCAAATTTATACGAATAGGTCAATCGAACCACACGACGATCTTGGTATTGCCTGATACTGGAGTCAAAATCTCCAAAATTAGTTTTCAGATTCTGATTCCCTGTATTAAACAAATCACTCACGGCCAGCTTCAAAGAACTACGTTGATCCTTAAATGTCTTTGTCGCTCCAACCTCCATATCCCAACGGGCCCTCATATCGTATACATTATATTTGAAAGGAGAGAAATACCTCAAATTCAGATTAGCCGACAGACTTTTCGCCAACTTTAAATTGTGCATTGATGTCGCTTGCAAAAGAAAGGATTTCCTTTTAAGTGGATGACCACCCACCATGCCATCAAAGTTAAAATGGATGCCCGTAATATTGTTATTCATGCTCCAAATTTTGGATACCGTAATCGGAATGTTCAGATTCAGATAAGCTGTCAAATTCTTACCTAAATTTTCACGTATAACCCAAGTCTGTTTCAGTACCGAATCTTGCCCCATACTCTCTACAATCGCATCCCGCACATCGTTAATACCTAATGTCACATTATAACGTTGCATCAACGTATAATTTAAGGTGAATTCATTGGAGAATTGCGGATTCAGATAAGGATTGCCACGTTCGAAGGTTAGTTTATCAATGAAATAATCAAAAGGATTCAACTGTCGGTAATTAGGACGGGTGATTTTCCTTGCATAACCTAGGGAAAAAATATGATTCTCATCGAGGGTATATGTCAGATTTGCATTCGGAAAAAGTTTAAAGTAGTTCCGCTTCACCTGCTTATTTAAGGTCAATGAGTTTCCGTCAGAAAATGTATATTCTCCTCTCGCTCCGATCTTCAGCCCCCATTTTCCTATCGTATTATTATAGTCTATATATCCAGCTGCGATCTGTTCCTTATACACAAAATGATTTGTACGCTTTGTGTTATTCATCCAAGCATTGTCCAAAAAATCTTCAAAGGTTAAGTCGTTATCCGACGTCACATTAGAATATTTAGCTCCCATTTCAAGTTTGGATACCTTAGATAGCGGTTGTTCATAATCCAATTTAGCAACATAGATATCGATTCCGATCGGCATTCTACTCCGTTGGATCTCCTCAGGAGTAATCGCATTCATCTGACCATCAAAATATTGATTATTATACCCCACGCGCTTACTGCTTTTGAATTTACTCCAATCCAGATCAAGGGTAAGTTTTCTGCCATTGGAATCAATTCTAAACTCATTGTTTAAATTAGCAGAGTACCGATCAAATAACTCTTTGAATTGCGATGTCGAAATCAAAAGCGAATCCAATGTTGTAAAAGACTTTCCGACATTGGTCTTACTATCGTTATCATTGTATTCGATATTATTCGAACCATTAAACTGCACGGTTAAGGTATTTCTGGCTGATGTCCTTTGCTCAACACCGAATCGATAGGAATGGTTTTGTTCCTTTTCATCCAATATCGACCTTTGTTTAAAATAGGTCTTTTCCCCTTTATTCTGAATAACACGGTCAAGCAGGAGCTTCCGGTGACTTTTCTCATCCGAATACGCATACGATCCAAATACTGTCGTGTTGTTCTTTTTATAGTTTAAGGATAAAGAGCTATTCCCCCTAAATTTTTCTCCTCTACCTGCCGTCATGTTAAAGGTTCCGTTAAAACCTTCCATCCGATTTTTCTTGAGCACAATATTAATTGTCCCCACAGCCCCCTCCGCATCATCTTTTGCTGCCCGGGTAGTGATAACTTCGACGGACTTAATCTGGTTGCCATCCGTACTCTTCAAAAAATTCACCAACTGTTCACCAGACATATAGGTCTGCCGCCCATCGATGGTGACTGAAACACCCGATTGACCCATCAACTGTAGATTATTATTGTTATCTAAACTCACTCCAGGGGCGCGCTGTACAATATCTAAGGCATTATTCCCTGCGGCCAAGGGAGAATTTTCGACATTTAAAACCAGTTTACCAGGCTTGCTCTCAACCATAGGCCGCTTCCCTTCCACGGCAACCTCCTGCAGTTTTCGTGCATCTGCGTTCAAAAGAATAACCGGAACTTTATAATCGGATGTACCGAGTTCAAAAACATTGCTTTTATTGGATGTATATCCAACCATTTTGACATCAATACGATAGTTTCCGGCACGCACATCCGAAAATTCGTATTCCCCATTTTCGTCCGTAACCACCGCTTTCAAAATAACAGTGGTATTCGTTTTCGTTAGATATACAGTTGCCAAAGGCAAAGCGGAATTGTCTGCCGACTGCACTTTACCGGTAATTTTTACTTGTGCATGGGCAAATGTAACTATCAAAAAATTTAAGAGTAAGAGGTAAAAATATCTTTTCATTCGTTTATAAATAGGTGTAATAGCATTTACTTTTGATGGTACTAAATAGGCTTATCACACGAGGTTCAGTAGTGATTTTCGATTGGTTACAGCTTCAATAATTTGTCTTCCGCCTAAAGGCGGAAGACTTGGTTTATGTTATTTCTTTTTTGTCACTATAGTAACACCATCTTTTTTGACATTGATAATGGTATCTCTGCGGATGACAACAGACGTATCATTTGCGATTACTTCATTGCCTTCAGCATCTGTTTCGTCACTGTCATCTGACTTTTTGGGTGGCAATGCACATTTCAACCCAAGGGAAGTAACTACAAATTGAACGTCCTTTACATCATTTACATTTTCCTTATAACGATCTCTGCACTCGTAGAATGATATATCTCTTAATTTATCTTCCAGACGATCATTAATGACCAATTTTGTGCCCACAGGCAGGAATAAGGTAATATTAACTTCTTGATCCCGATAAAGTTCGCCTTCGTTCAATTGGAAAGCATTATCGAAGGTCAATGATGTACTATCCTGTCTCAAGGAATAATTAATTTTACCGGCTCTATCCGTGGCCGCTTTATAGGTACTTCCTTTTGCCGAATACTCATAACGTACATAAGGCTCCTGTAGAGAATCGATACGCTCGACACGGATACGAATATTACGTCTCAGATAAGTAGAGCCGTTTTCGTTTCTTATACCCAAACCGCTCTTTACACCATTTTTTAAATGAATTACCCGAATATCATTTTCATTTAAGTAATAAGCAGCTTGTTTTTGCAGTGGCTTCTCTTCAACAATCGTACTGGACTCTTTGAACTCCTTCGCTACCGATGTAGCGTAGTAGATAATAGCACCTATTGATGCCAACCAAACCAAAAACAAAGTGGTTGTTAAATAATTGTTCATTGGTTTTTTCTCGAAAAGAACGCGGAGAAGCAAATAGAACAATCCGGCAAAGGGAATAAAAATAGCCAAGAAACCCGCTATCAATGCAAAAGGCACATCGCTCGGATTCATGAGATAAAAAGGACCAGAATCATCCATGACGTTAGGAATTACGTTTACAATAGCCAAGGCAAAGAAGATAAGTCCAATAATCAACCCGATGAGTGTCAACCCAACAATAATAACAAAGAACACGCCGATGACCTTCACAAAGACCTGCAATAATTTAGCAACACTATCACCTGTACGGTCCATTCCCCTCGAAAACGAATCCCTTACCCCGCTCATTTCTTCATCGAAAGAACGCTTAAAGTTTTGGATGTTGGGAGCCTCCCCTCGCATTTCCATCTTATCTGCGCGAGTTACAGCGAGTGGCATGACAATCCATAGAATGACATAGACCAACACGCCCGATCCTCCAATTACAACAAATAAAGCAAAGAGCAAGCGCACCCATTTGGCCTCAATCCCCAAAAAATGTCCCAGTCCACTACATACACCACTGAAAACTTTGTCATCAGGGTCGCGCATCAGCTTCTTCCCTACTTTAAACCCATCTGCATTTGGCTGATGCTGAAAAGCCCCATAACCATCCTGATCTTCAGATTCAAAATCGCTAACACTCCCCATCTGCTCAATCACAGCATTAACATCATCCATATTAAGAACTTCTTTACTGCCGGCCTGAATCTTTTCAGTAAACATTTCTGAAATCCGATTTTCGATGTCCTCTAAAATCTCCTTACTATCTTCTGATTGTCCAAAGTGTTTCTTTATATCAATCATGTAGGAGCGAAGCACCTCATAAGCATCCTCTTCAATATGGAAGACGATACTATTTATGTTGATAATTATTGTCTTATTCATCGTTGTTATCTTTGACTGGTTTAGTTGAATCATTGTTTCTACCCACCAATGACGTGTTTACGGCAAACACAAGCTCATTCCAGGTAACATCTAGTCGCGAAAGGACTTCTAACCCTTCTTGGGTAATTTCATAATATTTTCTAGGCGGACCTGAAGTCGACTCCTTCCATATATAGCTTAACAGGCCATTGTTTTTTAGACGTGTTAAAAGCGGATATAAGGTTCCTTCCACAACCAATAATTGAGCTTTCTTCAGTTCGCTGATAATATCGGAGGCATAAATTTCTCCTCGAGAAATTATGGATAGGATACAATATTCAAGTATCCCCTTCCTCATTTGGATTTGTGTATTTTCAGCTATCATAACAATACAAAGATATATGTATTTTATGGTACCATGCAATACATAGTACCATACAAGACAAGACAATTTTATTAAAAAGCTGATTTACAGGTGAATAATTTTTAAATTCATAATATTTTTATTTCTATCAGGAAATTTTTAGATATTTAACGCCATGATTAAAATCTTATTAGACTATAAGTGGTCTTTTATCTGGGCCATAATAGTTATTATTTTATGCACGCTCCCCGGCAATAATTTTGACGCAGTTCCCGCCTATCCGGGTATGGATAAATTAGTTCATTGCGGTATGTTTTTTGTTTTCTGTACGTTGTTATACAATGGTGTGATCCAGCAATTCAGCGGTAAACCAACCCGTTGGCTACCCATCTTCATCGTTTCTATCCTCGGATTTTTATTTGCCGGACTGACAGAATTGCTTCAACTTTATATTTTTACTTATCGCAGTGGAGATTGGTGGGATTTATTTGCAGACACAATCGGAATAGGTATGGCCGGGTTTGCCTATTTGCTAAACTATGTGAACAGACGGTAGTAAACACCGTATTGCGTTAGTTTTGACCTTTTCATTTTTATTGAGCGTGTTACCAAATAAATCTAAACGCTATGGGCAAATTTGGTCTAGGCCCTCGCTAAAGTGGCAATAGATATCCGACAGTCAATAGCATCTAAGAGTGCTAATGTCGCGGAAACAATCGTAGCGCCTGTTGTTAGCACATCGTCCACCAATAGAATATGTACATTGGCCGGCACCCCAGTGGCCCGACAATCGAAAATATCACTTACATTTTCGTAACGGTCGAGTCGTCCCTTACCTGTTTGACTAATTGTCGCCTTCTTTCTTACCAAAATATCTTCACGCAGTGGGATTTCCATCGCTCTAGACAACCCCCTTCCAAAGTAAGTGGATTGATTATAGCCTCTTTTTCGGAGTTTGCTCCTGTGTAACGGCACAGGAACAATACAGTCGATATCCTGATAGGCCTTTACATCTATTAATTTTAAGCCGTATAGATAGCCAAAATATTCCGCAAGAAAGGGTTGATTATTGTATTTAATCTGATAAATGAGGTGCTCTACACGGCTATCCTTTTGCATGAACAAAAAAGAACAGGCCTCTTCCACTGGAGCTTTCCCCCAAAGCTGTCTTGCCGTATCATTATCTGAATATTCATGAAAGTTAGTATAAGGCAAGTGGAAGTCGCATGCTATACAGATAAACTTTTCCTGATATTTTAGCACACAGCCACAACAGCCACATTCTCTTGGAAAAAAGATAGCTAGAAAATCGCCAAAAAGCTTATTTAATTCGGATTTCATCTGGTTAATTCCCCTATTAAAGATAGGAACTCTCCGCCAGATTATGCCTCGGATTCCTCCTTTTTTTCATCCTTGATTGCTAATTGCCCACAGGCTGCATCAATATCTTTACCACGGCTACGTCGCACATTCGTAATGATACCTTGACTTTTTAGATAATTTGCGAATACCTCGATTTTATCCGCTTCAGCATTTAGGAAATCGGCCAGTGCGATAGGATTATACTCAATCAGGTTGACCTTACAAGGAACGTGTTTACAGAACTTAGCAAGTTCTTTTGCATCCTCCAATTCGTCATTGAAATTGTTAAAGACAATATATTCAAATGTGATTGGATTCTTTGTCTTCGCATAAAAATATTTGAGGGCTTCTGCCAGAGCTTTTAGTGAGTTCTGCTCATTGATCGGCATAATTTCATTCCGCTTTTTATCATTTGCCGCGTGCAAAGAAAGTGCTAGATTAAAACGTACCTGATCATCACCCAATTTTTTGATCATTTTTGCGATACCGGCAGTGGAAACAGTGATCCGCTTGGCAGCCATATTTAATCCATCGGGGGCCGTAATGCGTTCAACCGACTTCATCATATTGGCATAGTTCAACAAAGGCTCACCCATCCCCATATAAACGATATTTGTGAGAGGCTGCCCGTAGTTCTCTTCGGCTTGCTTGCTGATCAGAACGACTTGATCGTAGATCTCATCGGCATTGAGGTTCCTTTTACGGTCCATATAGCCTGTTGCACAGAACTTACAGGTCAAGCTACAACCCACCTGTGAGCTGACACAAGCTGTCATTCGCTCCGGAGCGGGTATCAACACCCCTTCAATGATATTGTTATCATACAGCCAAAAACTACTTTTAATTGTTTTATCTGAGCTGATCTGAGATTCTTTAACTGTAACTGCATTGATCGTAAAATTCGCTTTCAGCTTCTCACGAAGGGGCTTACTCAAATTACTCATCTGATCAAAATCTACACAGGACTTTACCCAGAGCCATTCATAAATCTGCTTCGCACGAAAGCCCTGCTCCCCCAACGCTGTAAGTTGATCTTTGATCTGATCCAAAGACAAACTCCTGATATCTATTATTTTACTTTTTTCAATCACGGTACAAAGATAAGAATAAATAAGTGACAAAAAATCCCGTTCTAAGAAATAGAACGGGACAACTGTTATGTATGTGTTTTAAAATAGGTAGGAGCAAGATCCAATTAGCCATGAATGGCTTCTTTACTTCCGTACGACTGTATCAGCTTCCCTTCAAAATCCAACCACTCATTCCAACGCTTTTCTACATCAACGTCTACGGTATATTTGCGTGCAAAATTTAAAAATGTCGTATAATGATTTGCCTCAGACACCATTAAATCATGGTAAAACTTCGCAAGATCTTTATCCTGAATATTTTGCGACAGGACTCTAAAACGTTCGCAGCTACGGGCTTCGATCATTGCCGCAAATAATAAACGATCGATAAAAGCCATATTTCTACTGCCGTCTTTTTTAGAGAATTTCATCAATTGACCAACATAATCGTCTTTCCGTTCACGACCCAAGGTATAGCCACGTTCTTTGATGATATCAATAACCATCTTAAAATGTTCCATCTCTTCGATAGCAATTGCTGTCAGTTCATGCACTAAATCTTCGTGTTCTGAGTTGTTTGTGATTAATGATATTGCATTCGAAGCAGCCTTCTGTTCACACCAGGCATGATCAGTCAAAATTTCTTCTAAATTTCCTTCTGCGATGTTTGCCCATCGCGGATCTGTCAACAACTTTAATCCAAGCATCTTACTCTCAAAATGATTTACGCCACAAAGGTAGCGAATATCTCAGCGTTAAAAAAATGATAATCGCTCTTTAGGCATCTTTATGTAAAGCTTTTCGAATTTCAGGCGCTATTTTTTCGCCATAGATCTCTATAGAACGGAGCATTTCTTTATGCCCAGGAGCCCCAACATCCATATGTGCAGAGAAACGTGTCAATCCGAATTTCTCCTGTATTTGCAAGATTTTATCTACGGCATAATTAGCATCCCCAACAATGAGGTGCCCCCTTGAAGAACGGCCAAAGTCATATTGTGTACGCTGATACGAAGGCCATCCGCGGCTCGCCCCTATGCGATCCATTTGAGAAGAGTAAACAGGATAATAATAATCGGCTATTTGGGTACTATTGTCACCAAAGAACGCATGCATGTGCACGCCAACTTGAAAATTAGCCATATCATGCCCATTATCTTCATAAGCTTGGCGGTACATATCAAATAAGTGGTCGAAGCTTTCGTACATACCCCCGATGATAGCAAACATGACTGGTAAACCAAGTTTTCCCGCACGGATAACTGAAGAGGTCGTACCACCTACGGCAACCCAAATTGGCAATGAGTCATTTTTCGGCCGTGGGAAGACTTCTTGATTGATTAGTGACGCTCTAAATTTACCACGCCAAGTGATCGGATTTTGCTTGTTTAAACGTAACAAAAGTTCAAGTTTTTCCTCAAATAATTCGGAATAATCTTTCAGATCATAACCAAATAAGGGAAAGGACTCAATGAAAGAACCTCTTCCGGCCATCAGTTCAGCCCGTCCATCGGATAAAAGATCGACCGTAGCAAAATCCTGGAATAATTTGACGGGATCGGCAGAACTTAATACCGAGACCGCACTACCCAACTTAATATTTTTGGTAACTGTAGAAGCTGCAGCCAAGATAATTTCGGGTGCAGCAACAGCATAATCTGCACGGTGATGCTCCCCTATTCCATAGAAATCTAAGCCTACTTGATCCATAAGCTTAATCTCTTCAATGATTTCTTTCATTCGATCCTGTGGCGCCTGGATCTGACCTGTAACAGGATCTATCCTCGAGTCACCAAACATTCCTATTCCTAATTCCATAATTGTCTATTTAAATTCTAAGTCAAAATTAAGATCTTCTTTATTTAATTCACTTGATGTAGGACAAGAAATATGAATCGAATTAAAGCTTTCACTGATCTTAATACGGGAAAAGGACTATCGCGACTGTATAACCACCATAAAAGAAAGCTAGCAGACAACAACCCCGCCCGATTAGAAAAGTGCGACTGTATTCTTCGCTACCGGGTCTGCATTCCCACTAAAATGATGGCCCCCGGAGAGGTATTTTTTTGTAAAATTCTTAAGTGTTATTTTTTGTACAGGAAAATCGGCTTCGTCGTCACCGAGAATGACGCCCGTTTTGACTCCATCCATGCGATTGATTTCAGAAATGACATCAAGACTTCGCTTTGTATTACTACGGCCTAAAATATCAGCTATATGGATCTCCAGATCTGTAGACACGGATGGTTCCAAAAGCACAACGCTCTTTACATTTTTTTTAACAACTGGATCCAAGCGGTTAATAATAAAAGGGACCGCATCTGCTCCAAATGAATACCCAACGATGAAAAGACGCATATTCTGCCGTGAGGATAGCAAAGTCTTCAAGGTATTAGAAATATCTCCTGCTATTTCATTCGGGCTTTTCTTCTTCCAGAAATAGCTTTTAGAATCGATAGCTGCCACCGTATATCCTGCTCCAGCAATCAGCTCACAGAGCTTATTTGAGAACGAATTGAATCCTCCATCTCCACTCAGATAGAGAACCAGGGGGAGTGCCGCTTTATTATTCCAGTATTTCATGTCAATTAAACGTTGTTGAGCAAAAGCGTGAAATGCTATGCTACCAATTATAAATAAAGTGGCTAATTTTTTCATCTGTATGAGATCTACACGAAGCTATTCATTCGGTTTCATCACTTTGACCATTGCTACCGGAAGTTGTAAGAGATCAAAATCGTTATCAAATATAAGGTATTTATTTTCCCAAAAAGTCGCATACTTCTCTTTAAAGTCGCGCAGGCTATGATAATGTTTAAAGTTGCCCAACCGGGTTGAAGCAAATTTCATAATCTTTTCTGCAGGACTATCGGTCGCACCAAAACCTGTCATTGGTACCATTCCCAAATTTAAGTAGACATATTTTTGAGTTTTAGCATACGCGATGAGCTCAACGATCAAGGCATCCATGCTTCCGCCCGGAGCTTCAAGAGATTTCCGGATCATATCATAAGTGCATTCATCTTTCGCATAATCGGGAATAATATTCAGAAAGGCAACGATATGGTTTACTTCATTTTTCAGCACAATAATATCCTGTGAAATAAGCTCATTTTCATCAAACATGCCTTGAGAAAAAACCATTTCTTTTTTTTCAAACGCTCGCAACCACTCATCGGAGATTACCTTCAATTCATCAATAACTTCTTTCTTCTGAGGTGCTTTCAACACTTCCGTGGTAAAACCTTTCTTTTGAATTGCATTAAGGCCATTACGCAAAGACTTACGGTCTTTCCCCTCTAGCTTAAATGTATCTAGCTCGAGTACTGCCTCCTGCCCAATGGTAATCTTTTGTTTGCGCAGGGAAGAAAAATGAACCAAGCTATTCTCATCCACACGATAATAAACAGCTTTTAATCCATTTGCATAACAGTATGCATCAAATTCCTGAACCAACTCTTCCTTATCTCCCTGTTCACACACAGGTTCGTCTAATACAATAGCAAATTCGTTAGCCAGGCGATACGCCGTAAACCCTTCCGATATTTCCGAAAAAAATAGGCTCTTATCTTTTCCCAGTTTAAAAAAATCCATCGGAGACTGCCCAAATTCGAGCAATAATTGTTCCGCACGGTCGATTTCAGATTTACTGGAATCTTCACCATCAATGAGACGAGGTCGTGCGAGGGCATATATCAAGAGGAACCAGCAAAAAAGCCCAAGCACTTGAGTAATGCGTAGGAATTCCTGACCAAAAGCTGTTTGGGGCATCAATTCATCGTCTGCAAACAACAGAAAACTCCGTGCCGTATGATATATTGATTGTCCCCATGTAAAGTCTAGCCCGAAATGTTGCTTATCAATGAAGTAAAAACTCAACACATCAAACAGGCATATCGCTATCAGCGCGACAAAAAATGTGATAAACCCAATTCTTACCCAGCGAATATTACTCTTGATGCGATATTGCTTATAGCTCATTGCCAATAAAATCAAGGTCAATAAAGCAACCGATGCCTCTTCATAGTCCAATGCCTTAAACACATGTCCAAACAGCGACAAGGCACTAAACACCACGGCGATCCAGAACGCAATACGGAAACCTTTAATCAAGTAGGCTGAAGTAACCAATAGTCCTAAGCCCAAAACCAATACCATAAATTTAGAAGCATGAATTGCTTCTAGCGGTAAATAAAAACGATCAAGTTTCATACGATCAGCCAATGGTGGTGTCAATACGGAAACAAGATTTACCACGCCTAAGAAAAATATAAGCAACGCCGGTCCAATACGTGCCAGCAATTGCTTACCACGCCATGCAAAGGCAAGGATTCCCAAGAGTAATGGAAGCCAAAATTCGAATGCCCGATAGAGAATTGTAATGCCCAATCCTTCTGCCTGCGAGTAGCCGTACGCTTTAAAAATATACAGCATGGTCAGCTCTACAGCCCCAAGGCCCCGTAGAAAAGGAGAAACAATCATCAATACGACCGAAACAGTATAGGCAATAGCCGCAGCCTCGAAGGAGTGGTCCAAACCAAGAGCATACATACTAACAAAAGCATGGGCAATACCGCAACATTCGACGACCATGGACGCCAACATGGTACCCAACAAATATTTTAGCTTGACTTCCCCTGAAAATATTTCATCGATGTTAGAGGCTACAGCAGGAAACTTTAATTCGACCCAACGATAAATGCCTTTGTGTGTTCGAAAAGACCAAACAAGCCAAAATACGGCAGCCAGGAGCAGTCCCAAAACCACCAATGAGATCCAGGCATCACCAAAATTTTTATTATGCCAGATCGTATACAATATAACAGGTACACCAATCATAAAGACCGTCAGTAGTCCGACATAGCCATACAGCGCCCCTGCTTGGTGAATTTGCGTTGTATTCAAATTTCTTTTCCGCAACTCCGTTGTTGTATATGCCAAAGAACTAATCCCGCCCGCAGGTAGAAACACGCTGAGTAAATTTCTCTTCAGGAAAAGATCAATGGCGATTCTCAGATTAATAGAAAGGCCGATCGCTTTAAAACTCTGCACATACATCAATCCCTGAAGCACAATATAGACGATGGTAATTCCAACGCCTACCGAAACCCAGGTTAAGTTGGCTGCGCGCAACTGCGGAATAATTGCCGCAAGCTCCTTCCGCTCATTTCTAAAAAATACGAAGGCCAATAAGATAACCAAAACAGCTATTAATTCCTTCCAATAAGTCTTTGGCGAAAAATGTCGAATCCGCTGGGCAATAGTTTTGGCCATATGATCGTTTAATGATGAATAACCTTTAAATATAGTATAAACACTAAAATAAAGCTAATCGTTTGAAAATGACTAATTGTTAATTTTTCGTCAATTCTTTTCACATTAATCAGTAATTTTCCTGCATGAAAGAGAAAAAGGTTTTGTTCATCGGACTTGTGTGGCCAGAGCCAACATCTTCAGCAGCGGGCTTTCGCATGATGCAATTAATTGAAACGTTCACGACCCGCTCTTATCACATTACATTTGCTTCGGCTGCTGCGAAGTCACCTTATAGTGCCCCTTTGCAATCTCTTGGTGTGCATGAGCAAGCAATTGTGCTCAATAGCGATAGCTTTGACGATTTTATTACTCAACTACAACCCGATATTGTTGTTTTCGATCGTTTTATGGTAGAAGAACAATATGGTTGGCGTGTCGCACAGTATTGTCCCCATGCACTCCGCATACTCGACACGGAAGACTTGCATTTTTTACGCCAGGCGAGACAGGCATCCGTCAAAAATAAAGGTGATTTCTCCTTTCAAGAGTTATTTACAGACACCGCTAAACGGGAAATTGCCTCTATTCTGCGAAGTGACCTCTCCTTGATTATCTCCGAATCCGAAATGAAGATTCTTATCGAAGAATTTCGAATTTCACCCGACATCCTCTATTACCTCCCTTTCCTGGAAAATGAGATCAGTTCTACTGAAATTAATCAATGGAAGCCCTTTGAAGAGCGGAAGAACTTATTATTTATCGGAAATTTTATCCATGAGCCGAACTGGCATACGGTTCAATATCTAAAAACACAAATCTGGCCCCAATTACGGAAGATGCTTCCCAAAGTAGAATTGCACATTTATGGTGCCTATGCAACCCAAAAAGTACTTCAGTTAAACAACTCTAAAGAGAATTTCCTGATCAAGGGACGGGCGGAATCTGCTCGCCTTACCATGGAAAACTACCGTGTACTGGTCGCTCCAATTCAATTTGGTGCCGGCGTAAAAGGAAAGTTTATCGACGCCATGCAAACCGGCACACCATCTGTTACCACGACAGTTGGAGCAGAAGCCATGAAGGGTAATTTGGACTGGAATGGGTTTATCGAAGACAATCCCGAAACTTTCTGCCGAAAGACTGTCGAGCTTTACGAAAACGAAGATCTTTGGAAAACAGCCCAAGAACATGGTATCCGTATTATCAACGAGCGTTATGAAAAACGAAAGTATCAGGCTGACTTTATGACGAATCTATCTTTGTTAAAAGCGCAGATTGACAGGCACCGCCAACAAAACTTTATTAGTCAGATATTGTTGCACCACACGATGCAGAGCACAAAATATATGTCTTTATGGATTGAGGAAAAAAATAAATAGATCTTTAGTTGACATCACGCCACCAAGGCGCGTATACTGTATCTAATCTATTAAAATGGATCATTTCCCCTATTTTTGGCGTAAGGAGAGTGATCTGTTCTTTGTTCGCTGTCTCGTAAAATTTCTCCATTGGCTCTCTCCAGTCGTGCATAGCCAACGCGAACTTAGAAGAATGAACGGGCAAAATAGCTTGAGCTTTCAGATCCTTCGTTTCAGCAGCCCATTCGTCAGGTAAGGAATGGATATAATGCCAGGCATCGTTATACTGGCCATTTTCCAAGATTGCTAAATCAAATGGACCGAACTGGTCACCTATCTTTTTGAAGTGCTTACCATATCCGCTGTCTCCACCTAAGAAAATAGTGTACTGGGAAGTTTTTAGCACAAAGGATGTCCACAAGGTATTATTCCGTGTAAATCTTCGTCCCGAAAAGTGCCTTGCGGGTGTGAAGGTTACCTGAAAATCGGGCGCCAGTTTTATCTGGTCGTACCAATCACCCTCGATGATCTGATCCGCCTTATATCCCCAAGATTCAAAATGCGCCCCCACGCCAAGACCACAAATCACCCGACCGACTTTATCCCTCAATTTCAAAACAGTCTCATAGTCCAGATGATCGTAATGATCATGAGAGATAAACAAATAGTCAATTTTCGGAAAAACCATCGTCGCATAGTCGACAGACATCTTAAATGCTTTATTGCTCCCTGGGATAGGAGAAGCATTTTTGCTGAACACCGGATCAACCAATATTAATTTCCCATCTAACTTCAACAGGTAGGAGGAGTGACCAAACCAAATCAGAACGTCATCTGCGGGAAGATGTGCTAAATCGCATTCCATAGCAGGCAATACTTTGATCGGCTTCAGGTGGGGATTTTTGTTGAAAAGGAAATCCCACAGCAAAGAGGCCATATTGACATCGCCTTTCAACGACGGCGTTACTTCGAGATTATGAAAAATACCATTTTTAAAATTTGGTGACTGTTTCATCCGCTCCAGTCGAGCTCCTTTGAAATTTCCACCAAACATTGGATGAACAAAATAATAGAGTACTCCACTGATGAGAACAATCAATAGAGCCCCTAAAATAATCCATCCCATATTCCGCATCAGAAATTATTCTTCCACATCATGGATTCCACCGGGCGGATGGTCTTGCCATTGTATTTTGCGTTACCTTTGGTATTATAAAATGTCTCGATATCGCCTTCTACAGCAAAATAGATCAATTGTCCAATAGGCATTCCCGCGTAAACCCGAACAGGTTGGGCAACCGAAATTTCCAAGGTCCAGGTATTACAGAAACCGACGTCACCCTTCCCTGCAGTTGCATGGATATCTATCCCTAAGCGACCAGTACTCGATTTGCCCTCTAAAAAAGGAACATGCTTATGCGTTTCGGTGTATTCTTGCGTAACGCCTAAATAAAGGGTATTGGGTTCCAATACAAAACCTTCTTCCGGTATTTCAAAATGCTGAATTTCATTGTGTTTCTTGGCATCCAGTACACGGTCTGCATACGTTGCCAGATATTTCCCCAAATGCACATCGTAAGAATTTGTGCCCAAACACTTACGATCAAATGGTTGAATGACAATGCTGCCATTTTCAATCTCTTCGAGAATTCTTTTATCAGATAAAATCATGTGTATCAAAATAGCAAAAGCATCAGGCAATGCTATACAAATTCAAAAATACAGTTCTCCCACTAATTTTACTTCATTTTTCAAAACAAAAATCTGCGATTTGTTTTTTAAATTTGGGTATGAGTCTAGTGTATCTACGTGAAATTGATAACCAAACCAAATTTGCAATTTGGCGAATTGAGGAATCGGACGACGATTTATTGTCGAAACTTCAATTGGATGAACGTGAAAAAGCAAAATTAGGATCGTTCAATAAGGGGAAAAGACGGTTGCACTGGCTTGCCACACGTGTGCTGTTGCGCACCTTATTGAATACATCCCGCTATATAGAATGTCCTTCGGATGCAAATGGCAAGCCTTATCTGGCTAATTTCCCCCAAAAAATATCACTTTCACACTCCTTTGATTACGCTGCAGCAATGATCAGTACGAAAGGTGAGGTTGGTATCGACATGGAAATCATCAAAACAAAAGTAGAGCGCATCCAACATAAGTTTCTAAAACCTACAGAGCTTGCATTCATCGCTCAGGATGATAGCCGCTATGAGCAGCTATATGCTTGTTGGTGCGCCAAAGAAGCGATTTATAAACTTCAAGGCAATGCAGGTGTCTCATTTCTGCATAACATGAGCATACAACCATTCGAATATCAAACACAAGGCATATTAAAACTTGAACTCGACAGCGATCAAGACAAACATATTTATGATGTCCATTACGAGAAGTTCAATGAATATATGCTCGCATACGCTGTTGAATAGGTCCTTTAAAAAAATAATTTTTCTCAATTTCAATGAATTAGCACACAGACAGCACTTTTTTTTTGTGCTTTTTGAAAAAGCTTCTATATTTGCATCATCGAAAACGATATGGCCCGTTCGTCTAGGGGTTAGGACGCAAGATTTTCATTCTTGAAACAGGGGTTCGATTCCCCTACGGGCTACACAAAGCGACTTTAAAAGAGTCGCTTTTTTTTATTTAAAGCCGTTACCAATTTAGTGCCTTTGATAAGCATATTGCCTCTCGAAAAAATCAATGGAAATTTATTACCAGCGTAGTCAAAAGCATATGACCTAGTTGTTTTACGTCCTATCCAAAGGTTCAAAATTTTCAAGCCGCATTACCTGTGCAAATTGTATCAGTTCAGCTTCTAATTGCTCAATCGTCAAATTGTCGACCTTTTTAGGCGAATAAACTTTAATTAATGAATCAATGTCTAAATATATGTTATCCTGCTTGGAACTTGCCACGAAAGCCGTAAATCGTTCTCTTCCTAGTATTGGATACTTAACTAAAGCCCTAAATTCAATATTACTCGGAAATCCCATGATTACATTGAACTGTATACGATAACCATCAATTACAATCTCTTTGATTTCTTCGGTTAAATTCCATTTCGATTTTTCATTAATATAGGCTGTAGCAAATCCTATCCGATCCAATTCATCGAATGGCTGTATATTAAGTACTTTCTTCTTAACCCATATTTTATTCAGCCAGGCCAAGTAAGTCATTCCGACTAACAAAAGAGGGAATATAACGGACGCTAACAGAAAAACGCTGATGAAAAGAGTCCAGGTAGGATAATTTCCATTCGCAATAGAAATTGCCATGGGAAGGATAACAAAGAGTAGGGTAAAACTTAACGATATTATCTTGAATGCGAAGAAGAATTTATGCTTATTGAGTTCTAAAAAGTTATTCATTATAATGTAATAATACAGCTCGGTATAAAGGATAGCTACTTGACAAATAAATATACCAGGGAAGTCGAAACTTCTGGTTTACGCTATTCAGCATTACCCAATTCAGTGCAAATGTATCAAATAAGAACAATTATTAAAAAACAAAAAAGTCACGACTGAAAATGGAGTGACTTTTTTATATTCTTACAGGCTTAGGGTGGTTCTGTTGTTTCTATGAAATGGAATGCATACTATTTTCCTAGTTAAATCGTTTTTCATTTAACCATGCTGATTTATTTTCTTTCGATTAACAAAAGCAAAAAATGACAAATAACGAATTAAAAAGGCTTACTGAATTTTCACGTAAAGGTGAAATCGCGGAGATGGAGCAGATTGTTGCCGCTGCGAACAGTAGAATTGACTTTCATGATTACGAATTGAATAGTGTAGTGAACCAATTGATTACAGCTCAACAGTATGGAATCTTGGATCATTTTGTAAAAAAAGGACTAATCTCAACTGATCTATACGATTACGATCGCTTTAGCACATCCGTTATTAATACGCTATTCAAACCTCAGATTGCATCCGAAGTGCAGCTTGAAGCCCATTTAATTTGGATGAAAAGCTATTTAGCACTGATTGATGATATTAACGAAGAAGTAGGCGGTATTACTTTATTGGAATATGCATTACAGGAGAATGTAGCTATTCCTTTCGCAAAACTTATTTTTGAGTCGGGTGCCGACTTGCAACGGATGGATCAGTATGGACAAACATTGCTTTTTAAAGTTTGTAGTCTTCGGATGCAGCCCAATGAGCGTATTAACGAGCTAGTAGACTGGCTATTAGTTGAAGGTCTAGATCCTAATATTGGCAATGTTGAACAAAAAACAGCCCTGCATATGGCTGTTGACACATTGAAAACTGACATTGTGATTAGATTACTGGACGCAGGAGCAGACCCAGGCTTAAAAGATTGGCACGGGGAAAGTGCCTTTTATTATGCGGCAGTAAGGCATTCTAATCCAGATTTGCTGGTGTCTCTTCTCAAATATGGAAAGCCAGATTTTCATAGCGTCAACAAACAGGGGGAAAATCTGCTCAATGCGTTTCTTCGCATGATGCATACCGATAGTGCAACTAATTTGAGCGTTCTGATCTTGCTTTTGGAACACGGTGCAGATCTGACAGCCGCCTCAGTTTGGTATCAGAAAGAAAAAACAGGTGTAGATTGGCTAGCAGAAAAATCGGTCCTAGTTGTACAAGAAATTATGGACAAAGGATATCTAGATCACAATTATGCAGATAACGAGGGTAACACGCTTTTGCATAAGATTTGCCAGGTGAATCTCAATTACGATGAAACTAGGGCCCGAGACCTTTATAAAAAAGCAAAATATCTTGTAGGTAAAGGCATCGATCCCCAATTGGAAAATATAATGGACAAAAAGGCCGTTGATTATGCCATGGAGGAAAATATCAAGGTAAAGACAGTAGAATGGTTATTAAAACAATAAAAACAGAAAAAAATCTTTATGTCTCAGTCATTTATAATTGCGTGTGAAAGCGGAAAACGTAAAATAGCGGAAATATTACTAGAGAAAAATCAAGTCGATGTATCTTACACCGATGAAATGGGACGAACAGCATTGCATTATGCTGCACATCGAGGTTATTTGGATCTGGTGAGGAAGTTGGTTCAGGCTGGAGCCATAGTGGACTACGAGGATCATCGGGGGGAAACTCCATTATATTTTGCCCTGTTACAAAAGCAAAAACAAACAGCGGTCTATCTATTGGAAAATAATGCCAATATTATGATCAACGACTTTTTGGGAAATAGCTTGCTCCATATTACAGCTCGCACCGGGCAACATGAAATGGCTGAAAAGCTGATCGCACAAGGTTTAGATGTAAACGCATTGAATAATAGTGCTGAATCACCGTTACTATTGGCTGTGCAGGCAAAATATCCGCCAGTGGTACAATTGTTCGTTGAAAATGGTGCTCGTGTAGACATTACCGACAAGGAGGGCAATACGGCCTTAAATTTGGCGGTATCTTTGGGCTCCATTCCTATTGTCAATATGTTGTTGGATAACGGTGCATCTGTCAATATCCTGAATGATTTAAGCGAAGGGCCTTTGCTCCTCGCTGTAAAAAATGGGAATCGTATTCTTGCTCAAAAGTTATTGGAGCAGGGGAGCGATATTTTTGCCGAATCTGCCGAAGGAATTTCTCCTGTGTGGTATGTTTGTAACAGCAATCAAAAAGAGCTTCTTGCTATATTTTTAGAAAGAGGCCTCTCTGCGGATTATGCTCGTCCCGTAGATTCATTTGATGGAAAGGACGGTAAATATTTAGAAAAGCTGATCGAACGGACAGGGCGACGTATCTTTATTCTGGGTTTTGAGCCTCATTATGCTGGAGAAACATTACTGCATACAGCTACAAAAATGGGTTATCTGTCTTTGGTCAAACAGCTTTTAGATAGTGGTGCAACGATTGATAAACAGGATGCTGCCGGCAATACTGCACTTCATTATGCTGCTGCCTATGGTAAAAAAGATGTGTTGCGGTATCTCCTATCTAACGGCTCAGTTACAGATATAACGAATGTATTGGAACAGAAAGCAATAGATTATTCCAATATGCAGGGTTTTAATGAAATAACGGCATTGTTGATTGATTTCGGAGCACAGACCGATCCCCTTAAAGATGCGCCTGTCCTTCCAGAGAAAAAAGTATTCACTGAACCCTTATCAAACGTGGATATGGGAATGAAGAAAAAGGCCCTATTTGATCTAAAAGATCTGTTCGACGCGGGAATCATTAATCAGGAGGAATTTGACGCAGAAAAAGCGAAAATTTTAAAGAATTAAATTTTATTGCAAGTCCTTCTTAAATCTGTTAGTTTGTTTTCTAAACTGGCATTTAGATAAAAAAGTCACTCCGTTTTCCGGAGTGACTTTCAGCTCTACCAGATTGTACGTTAAGCTATATCATGCCTAAAATAGGATGTATGCTATTATAGCCCTTTGACATATACTTCTGCAATAGCGGATGAAGGAGGACGATTACTTGCTGTAACCGTACATTTTAAATAACGTGCTTTTGTCGTTGGAACATTAACGGCCAACGTCGATTTGGCACTATTTGTTCCAAAATCAATTTTTCCTAATGGAACATAGGTTTTGTTATCATTACTAGCCGAAAACTCAACAACTTTTAAATCATTATTCCAAAGTCGCCGTGTCAATTCAACCATCATCACATTATATTCTTTGCCGAAATCTATAATCACGTAATGTGGCAATGGTGGTTCTCCGCCCATCCATACGTTATGCCAGAAGGTATCCGGGTTTCCGTCGAGTATATTTTCCTTTTCACCACCGCCAATCCATTCGGAAGAAGCAGCGATGACCTTCCAGCCACTTCGTGCAATATCTGGCGGCTGAAATGAAACAGGAACTAATATTGTCGAAGCTACGGGGTTAATCCCATTTTTTGAAACCGACTTAATTCGTAAAGGCAAAGCATATTCTCCGAATAAATTGGTTGTTCCATCAATAAGCCCCTTTTTCAAAATTGTATAGGAAAAGCTCGTTTTATTCTTTTTTGCTGCAATTTTATACGGTTCAGGCAAGAGTTGATAAGCTTCTTTTGGAAGCAATTTCAACTTCTTATCCTCGCTGACTGCTCCGTTGTAGACAGTTAAAACGGTTGGATCAACTTCAATCTCATAGTCAAGATCCCATTGGTTAGGGTAGTTTGTGCCTAATGTTGCTTCGCCTACTGCTTGTTCAGCACCTGTGGGGCTTAATTTGATTTGATCCAGCTGCAGTCCTGGTGATGTAAACTCCAAAAAAGGATCTTTAACGTTGGGGATGAGCAATGTAGTTGCCATTTCAGGTTTCAACGCATGCAATATTCCGCCCTCAGCTTCAATACGGCAAGGAATAACATACAACTCCTTATACTTTCCCTGCAACGCTTTTATACGTTCGCTATCAAAAATAACGGCAATATCTTGTAGATAATCCTTTTTTTCAAATGCTAATGCTGTTTGATCAATTTTGTAGCAATCTGCGGGGAGCAGCTTATAGTTTGTCCCTTCTTGCGCATTATATGCTGCTAGATAAGCTTCGTCAATCTTGAAGTTGACCTTCGCAGCCTGTTGCCCGATACCTGCTTTCACAACAGTAACATTATAATCAAACTTTCCCCAGTCAAATACGGTTATTTTATTCTCTTTGAAATCTCTGAAATAAATGGTGTCATCGACCATGTTATTCATCCGGTCATCCTTTTGACATCCATTCAACAGAAATAGGCCCAAAAAGACAACACAGCAGGATATATAATTTCTCATCATTTTCAGTATTAATAAATACGTACTACCATCCATAATTTTGTGTTATGTTTATCATCTCGCTCAGTTGCTTTTGCTGTATGGGGAAAAAGTAATGTTTTGCCTGAAAACTTCTCTTTCCAGGAAAAACATCTTTTGTACGTTCCCAGGAAGCTTCATAAGTTGTAGCTGCGACATTGCGTGTGTAATAAGGCTCGTTCATTTCCTGTTCTGCAATCATCCATGTTCTTAGATCTGGATAGCGATGCCCCTCAAAAGCCATTTCTACCATGCGCTCCTTACGAAGAAGTTCTCGAAGCAACTCTTTATTTCCCAAGACTTCAGGGTAAGCCTCCTCCAATTTATTCAAGCCGCTGCGTTGTCGCACGAGATTCACATACTTCAATGCTTCAGCTTCATTTCGACTTGGTTTTTCATTACATGCTTCTGCATAATTGAGGTATATCTCTGCAAGACGAAAAAAAGGCCAGGCAAACTGTCCCCAGTTTCCAGATTCTATATCATTTGTTGGATCACTCATCCGCCGCCACAAATAGCCTGATTTCACACAGTCGCCTGTTTTGGTATACGATGAAGTTCCGCCATCAAAGAATGTCACCTGCCTAGGCTGAGGTTTTGGGTTGGTCCAATACATCCCGTTGGCCAAAATAGATGCATAAAAACGAGCATCCCTTCCGACACAACTGTTATGTGCTTTAAAGGAGGCAAAATTATCCAGTGGATGTACATAGTTATCTGTAAATCCTGTTTCCTTATACCCTGATTTTTCATCGATTATGGGCTGTCCATTGCTACTGTAACCTGTAATCGGGTAGCGTCCAGAGCTTGCCATTGGATAAGTGTCTACCAATTTTAAGGAAGGCGCATAACCACCCCAGCCCATTGTCACAACCCGTGGTGGTGCGGTTCGTACATTATAATTGAAGCCATCATCGGACCATCTTCCCCAGATAACTTCCGAATTCCATTTATCAAAATAAATACCCATATAGGATTTGATCGCACGTCGGAAAGCGTTCGTCTCCTTGTTATCTTGGTAAAGGGCATACAAATTCAGATCAATTAGCTCTTTGGCTGATTTCGCCGCAAGCTCCCATTTATTGGGATCCGCTGCCTGTGGGAATAAGAATTCACCACTTTTATTCTTTATTCCCAGATATAGCTTCGTCCCGTTAAATAACGGTCGGGCCATATACAGGAGCAGTTCAGATTTTGCCGCCATCACAGCTCCTTTTGTCAGACGACCGTACCAAGCCTGATCAGTTATTTCTTGTGGCAGGACAGCACTTGCTTTATCAAATTCAGAAAGTATAAAATCCACATTCGTCTGCAAAGACATACGGTCCACTGTTGTGGGATCAATTTTACTATCAGGTGCACGGTCGCCCCATACAAATACGGGCCCATATCTTTTTAATAGCAGATAATAAAAATAGGCTCTTAAAAAACGGGCCTCAGCTTTCATGATATCTTTAGTAGCAGCGCTCAATTCTACATTTCTATCAATATTTTCAATAAAAATGGTTGCCTGATTAATCCCTTTATAATTCTGTTCCCAAGTTGTATAATCCTGTGTTGTAACTCCCCAGGCACCGTTCGTAAAGTTGAGCCATGGAACCCAGGCAACCCAAGAAAACAAGGCTTCATCACTTAGTGGCACATTTCCACCCTCACCGCTAAACATGTCATGTTCTATGGGCAAATAACCATATACCTGAGCTAAGTATTGCTCAGTGGTTTTCCGTTTATTGAACACCTCTTCCAAGGTCATCTGATTTTCCAGATCTACATCCAGGTATTTGCTACATGACCCGAAGGAAAGTAACAACAAAAGACAAGAAACCGAGTATATATACTTTTTCATTTTCATTCAGATTAGAGTGTCACACTTAAACCAACATTAAATACACGCATTTGGGGATAACTGCTACCCGAGACCGTCTCCAATTCGGGATCCCATAGTTTGAACTTACTAAACGTGAATACATTCACGCCTTGTGCATAAATACGCACGATGGACATTTTCCATTTTTCGGTCAACAGCTTTGGCAACGTGTAGCCTAGTTCTAGATTCTTCAAACGGATAAAACTCATATCGCGCTGCCATAAGGTTGAAGGCTGAGCGTTATTGGCAATATTAAATGACAATCGTGGGTAAATAGCATTTGGATCTGGATTGTCTGCACTCCAGCGATGATCAGCTACATCCGAATAAATCTGTCCATAACCCCAAATATTTCCGGTTTGACCATATAAAGGTCCACCTGCAATAATCCGCGATATTTGTCCAACACCATGGAAAAAGGCCGATAAATCAAATCCCTTCCAAGATACACTGGTTCCAAACCCATAATTCCATTGTGGCATCTCTGTGTTTCCTATAGCCACTTTGTCTTCATCCGTAATTTCACCGTCACCATTGATATCACGGTATTTGACATCTCCAGGGCGTATAATGTCGCCATAACGCTGAATTGGGCTATGTGCGATATCTTCTTCCGACTGAAACAGTCCCAAAGCAATCAAGCCACGCTGTTGCCCCCAACGCTGTCCAATCTCAGACTGGTAAGCCCATCTCGGAACTGGATTATCATCAAATAATTTTTTATTTCGGTTATAGGTCAGGTTACCACGAATTTGTATTCCCACTTCCCCCTGACGATGATTAAATTCCAATGAACCTTCGGCTCCTTTATTCTGCATCTGCCCAATATTAACGTAAGGTTTTACATTAATTCCCACGATTGAAGGGACACTACCTTGAAGAATATAAATTCCATCGCGCTTTTCGGCGAAATAATCGGCTTGTATAGTCAGCTTATTAAACAGACTTAGTTCAAGACCAATATTACGCTTTAATGCACTTTCCCAGGCAACCAACGGGTTACCGGGATAACCAGTTGCTATACCTTGAATATAATTTTTACCGCCAATGCCGAAAGAATAACCGCCATCGAGTTTCATTTCGGAATTATAGGCAAACCGACGGGAACCGCCGATTTTATCACTGCCAATCTTACCAATGGATCCCCGGATCTTCAAGAAGTTTACAACAGGCAAAAGCGACTTGAAGAAGGACTCATTACTAATAACATAGCCCATAGCTAGGGAAGGAAAGAAACCAAAGCGTTTCTTTGGCGCAAAGTTCTCCGAACCATTATAGCCAAAGTTACCTTCTATAAAATAGCGGTCTTGGTAGGAATAGGTCAAACGTGAAGCAATCCCCGTATTGCGATAGGGAAACGCTGCAATATAATCCCGTTCTGGAAAGTTATTTGTTCGCTCGCGCATAGAAAACAGGAACAACCCGCCCACACGATGTTTTTCACCAAACAACTGGTCATACATTAGAGAGCTTTCAAAATTGGTCGCACGCTCTCCAGAATGATAATCCGCTAAAGCAAGATAATCACTGCCATTACCATTATCTTTTAAAATGAGATTCCCTTCACTGTCACGTGGATTTGCTTTGTCAACATAATAAGTGGTCGGAGCCTTTCTTTTGTCTAAGGTCGAAGAGTTCTTTGCATCCCAGGAGAATTTGACATTCGCTTTCAAACCGGGAGTTATCAGCTCCGAAAAATCCTGCGTTATACCAATCAATGACTGTGCATTATTCCAAAAATCCTTCGAGAATCCAGTGGTATTGAGTGCATAATATGGGTTTCTCCCGCCTTGGGGCTGTGCATAAGCTCCATTGGAAAACTGGATAGGCGTTGCGACCGGAGTGGTATGCAGCACCATTTCATACATATCGCTTAAATTGACACCCAATCGATTTTTTGTTTCATATTGATTGGAGAGATTCAGATTTACTTCTGTCGATTTAGAAAGTCTGATATCGACATTCGATCTAAAATTGATCCGATCGAAATTTACCGACGGATCATAATTAGATGTTTTTCGAGGCTGAAAGATTCCATTCTCTTTCATGTAGGAACCCGACACATAATACTTAATAAAATCACCTCCTCCGGTTACATTCACGTTCAAACGCTCATTTGATGTTCTCTTTTTAAAGATTTCTTGCATCCAATCTACATTTGGATATACATCCGGGTCAACTTTATTCACATATTTATTTATCTCTTCCTGTGTCAATGGTGCTTTTCCAGAAGCTTCAAAATTGATATCGTTATAATAATCTAACCATTGAGCGGCATTTGCCAATTTAGGCAAGACAACAGGTTCCAACATACCACGCTCAACACGAGCATTAATTGTTGGTTTGGCACTTTTCTTTCCTCTTTTTGTCGTGATGATCACAATACCATTGGCGCCCCTTACTCCGTACACGGCTGTGGCAGTTGCATCTTTCAAAACTGAAAAAGACTCCACATCCTCAGGATCAACTAGATCCATTGGACGCTCGATTCCATCGACTAAAATCAATGGACTGTTACTTCCTGCAAAACTACTGACCCCTCGTATCCAGAATGAAGTTGCCGACCCCGGCTCGCCAGAGCCCTGAACCGTAACAACTCCCGCCATCTGCCCCGCCAATGCGCTACTGATTTTAGCTACGGGAGTTTTTAACTGCTGCGGAGAAACACTGCTAATCGCTCCTACCACACTAATTTTTCGTTGTTTTCCATAAGCAACAACTACCGCCTCCTCCAGATCAGCTACTGCGGGCTCCAAAGTGACATTCAGCTGATTTGACGTACTAATATTACGCTCGAACGACTGAAATCCTACCAGAGAAAACTGTAGCACCTTGTGCTGATCTTCAATTTCCAAAGCAAATTGCCCCTGCGCATCGGTCTTCGTTCCAATAGTTGTCCCCTTAACCGAAACCGTGACACTTTCCAATGGCATTCCCTTCACATCCGACACAACACCGGTAATCCTCCTTCGCTGTATCTGAATGATATTGACCGGCGCAATTGGCGAAGAAATTTGCTTCGCCCGTATCAATACGGTATTCAACGTCAATTCATAGGTCAGGCCTCTTTCCGATAAGAATTCCTGAAGTAGCTCTTTAAAGTTTTTGTGGTTCGCTTTAATGGTTACTCTTTTCTGTTTATTAATCAAACTGTTATTATACAAAAACTCGTACCCCGTTTGTTTTTGAATCTCATCCAGGACGTCCACCAAACGTCCGTTTTTTATATCCAATGTCACTTGCTGACCAAAGCTAGATGCATAGACGTGCACCATGGAGATGATGAGGATTAGTATGCATACTTTCATCCTGATAAATGCTTTTACAAAGAATTTTTGTGTAAAAAAGCAACTTTTGCTATTCCTTTTATACATTTGTATAGGTTTGGTGTTAAATGGTTCATAACTCAATTAGGTCTATTTAATTGCTAAACAACGATCGGGAGTGTTGCGAGCACTTCCGATTACTTTTAGCTGAAGGTCACATCATTACATAACAAGGACCCTCCCATCCTGAATTTTAAATTTATAATTAGATATTTTCTCCAGCTGTCCGAACAGATCCGACAGCTTTTTAGTTCTCTTTATCATCCCCGTAAATGTATCTCTTGAGGACGACTGCACCTTAATTTCTTTAATATCGTACCATTCGCTCACCTTTCTCAAAACAGTCTCAATATTGTCTTCCGAAAAGCGAAAGAAACCATCCCGCCAGGCAAGCACCTCTTTTAGATCAGCTTCTTGCAGCACAATTTGCTTCGTACGCAGATCAGTTTGTGCTTGCATCCCTGGGCTCAAAATCTGTTGATTCTGTCCGGCGCTTACAGCGACTTTACCTTTGATTAAAGTGGTCAATATTTTAGTTTTGCTTAAATCAGAAGCAACATTAAATTGCGTCCCCAACACACTGATCTTGGTTTGCTTGGTCTGAACTACAAAAGGTTTGCGACTGTCGTGAGTGACATCAAAATAAGCTTCACCATCCAAGGATACTGTGCGAGTGTGATCATCAAAATGCGTGGGATAGGTCAAGCTAGCGCCAGAGTTTAGTTGAACCTGTGTGCCATCAATCAGCTTCACGGTCAATGAACTACCTTTTGGACTAAGGAAAGTTCTCATCTCGGATTTGCCTTTGCCATTATTTCTTATCTGATACACTACTGTGCCATCTGTTGCTTTAACGATGCTCAGATCGTTTTTATCCAAGGTCTCGGGATGCTCTTCTGAAATTGAATATTGATCACCATTTGAAAGTTTAAGTATAGGTGCACCGTTTTCCGGCAAGGCGATTTCCTTTGGCGAGATGGCTTGTTGAGACGTTGTTTCCTGCGCGCTTTGCTGGACCAAAAACAGAATTGAAAAACAAAAGACAACAATTGCGGCAGCAATCCCCCCCCATTTGATGTAGCGCAGCTTTGATTTTCTTTCATTTCCTATCTCTTCATGATGTTCCCCTATTCGACTTGAGATCTGATTTAAAACCTGATCCCTGTTAAACAACTCTGAGCGTTCAGGAATTCTTTCGCCCATACGTTCAAAAAGATCAGAGAATTCAGCTTCTTCCAGCTGATCTAATTGATCGAGCATCTCTTTCAATTCCGAACGAGAGATTGTATTTCTAAAATAATGGGTTAGCAAATAGCGTAGTCTTTCTTCTTGCATGGTCAAATTGGTTCGTACTTTCTAAGTATTTATTTTAGACAGTACACCGCAAAAACAGAAAAGGACTACAGCGAAAAATATTTTTTTATTTTTTTTTATACCTACTGGATCCCCTATCGTCGTAAAAATTTATTAATTGACTCCAAGTCCTAACCAAGGGGATGACAACGGCTCGTCAATACGGATACATTAAGAAATGAGATCCTTTTTTAGAAAAAATAAAAAAATAGGGTTAATAGCGGATTTCGTCCAGAACGGACTTGTTTTAAATGTTTCGATGCTCTGGCAAGATGGTTTTTTACAGTATTCTTAGAAAGATTTAGTTCTTCTGCAATTTGATTGTGAGGTATCCCTTCGATTCGGCTTAATGTAAAAACAAGTTTTTGTTGTTCAGGAAGTAGGGAAAGATAATTTTCTATTTCACCAGCAAGTTCCTTTCGTTCTATTAAACCGTCGGCGCTATCCGAATGATGTTCAATATGGTAATATAGAAGCTCAAAGGCCGAATGAGAACGCTTAATACTTCTTAGTTTATTAAAACACTCTCTTTTAGTCAATACATAGAGAAACGGCCAGAGATCCACATCCTGTTTTATACTTTCTCTATTGGTCCACAGTTTCACGAAAACTTCCTGCACGACATCCTCGCTCCAACCTGTATCTTTCAACAAATGGAAAGATACATCGAAAATGCGGTCTGCATATCGTTCGTAAAGTTTTGGTAAAACAGCCTGCTTTCCTATAGAGAGCGCCTGGATCAAATTGGCTTCATCGTTTTCTTTTCTCATAACTAAAGCGCCCAATCTTCAGTTTATTGGTCTTTGTGCTTTTCAGGTAACAATTAGATTACAAGGCCAAGTTAACAATTATTTCAACATATTTATTTTAAAAAATCAAGCATATTAAATTTTTCCAAAGCGATCTTCTAACTAATAGATCGCTTTGGGTTCGGATTTTTCTTGCGCTTCTTTGTAGCGCAATACCTGCGATAGAATTGCCGGATTTTCGATCACTTTAGGCCTAAACTTTGTACTGTTCATATACGCTAATATGGAGCTCAACAGCTGTCTTGCAACGGGCCTATTGGCTAGATCCGCCTCCATATCGAACGAAGCGATCATCAGCTTGCCTGATCCTACCGTCCCTTCAAAAAGAGATGCTAATCTTCTATTATTGGCAAAGTTATCAATGAGCTCTACAACTGCATGTCCACCTTTGACCTGATCCGTAATCATCGTAGTCGATTTAATTTGGAGATCCCACCATTGCCAATCCGTATGATTATCTGTCGGGAAATCGGCAAATACAGGATGTTTAGGATCACAAAGCAACCCCATTGTACCTGCCTGTTTAGGAAAATGTACGGGGCTCCAGAACACAGGAACAAACTTCCCTTCAATACCATCTATTTTCTTCCAGTTGGGGTTTAAAAGCACCTTCTTCCCCTCTTTCAACCAACGCATTGCTTCCTCCAATTCGCGCGTATAGCTAACTTCCCCAAAATTAACGGCTACCTTCTGAGGATACACCCAAATATTCCAATGATTTTCGTATGAAGTACCCTCAAGTTTAAGTTGAATCGTCAATTTCTTCGCCTGTCCAATTGTTTGTAATGGTACTTCTAAATGCCCCACATTGCCTTGATGTCCTTTTCCAATGGTTGACTGAAAATGTCCCTGTGCGACTATTTTTCCCGCATCTTTCAGGAACCAACTAATCCCCTGATTCTTCAAAATCTCCTGTCCATAATTACTCACATCTATAGAAGCTTTGAACGTTTCATCGTTGGTATATACAGCTTTCGCAAACTGAAGCAAAGGCACTACTGGAGCACTAAATTGTCGAAATTCTGCCGCAGAGAGAATATGTTTGCTGTCCCAAAAAGCATCTAATAAGCCTACTAATGCCGTTCCCTGACCAGGGAAATCGTGAAGATCAAGGAGCTGATAACCACTGATACCCGGTGTCTTCAACGCTCTTTCCATCTCCTCTTTGTACAGAATAGCTGCCAATTTTCCCGAGGACATCGTATATGCGCTGGCCTTATGTAATAATCCTTTTTGTTTTAGATCTTCTGCTACAGAAATGAAGTTTAACGGTTTTAAAACACCTTTATATTTTTTGATTTCGGCGAGATTGGGATAGACAGCATATTGTCCAATTTCGTGCGTCACGACCGGAATCGAAATTCCTTCCAAAGAATTGCTGTAGTTTTTATTGAATGTAGGTGTTTCGCTATTAAATACACCTTGTCCCCGTACCCAGCCCTTGGCTGTCCACTGGGTAATCAGATAATCATCATAGGGTTCTTCCTTGACACCATGCCCTTGCTGGAATGTAAAAGAAGTTGCGGTATAAAGATGCCGTTTGTCTTTTTCCTTTATGTATTTTACCAGCGCATTCAGCGCATTGAAATCACCACTCAACTCGTTACCCATGCTCCAAAAACAAAAGGACGGATGGTTTCCATAGGTTTGCATTATTCGATCGGCCTCTTCATAGAGAAAATTCATCACTCCCTCATCTTTACCAAGATTATTCTCCCAGATTGGCAACTCAATTTGAAGATAGAATCCCAATTCGTCAGCAACAGCAAAGGCCGCCTCAGGAGGACACCATGAATGAAACCTCAGATGATTTAGCCCCCATTCGCGCGCTGTCACAAAGACTTTTCTCCAACCGGCCTTATCCATCGGCGGATGTCCCGTTAACGGAAAGATACTGCATTCCAATGTTCCCCTCAAAAATAAAGGCTCACCATTGACTTTTAGCATGGTCCCATCCGTAGAAAGCTCACGCATACCTATTGAGGTACTCAATGTTGATACGGCATCTATGGTTGTCAATTCCAGATTGATGTCGTACAAATGCGGTGAAAATTCGCTCCAAAGTTTCAGTTTGTCACCAAGAAGGTAGTTTAGATTAATTGCTGAATCCCCTGGCGACAGCTGAATGATTCTTTCAACGGATGGTAGCGACCCCATTTTGTCTTTTACCTTTATTTTCAGTTTACCGACAACGGCCTTTGCAAGTCTATTACGGAGATTGATCTGCAGATTGATTTCCTTTTTCGCTAGATTAGGACTCGCATACACAGACTTCAGACGCACCGCATCGTAGGCCTGAATAGCTATCTTTCCAAGAATGCCATTCCAAATAATTTGGGTGTGATCGGTATAAGCATGTGCCATATCATCAACGCTAATTGGGAGCTTCTTCCTGTTATCTATGCGGATTGTCAACCGATGTTTCTTTCCTGCTTTCAGTAGCGAACTTAAGTCAAACTCATGCGGACTGACAAGGCTACGTTGCTTTTGTACTACCGCTATCCCATCGATCCAAACCCTAGACTCCCAAAGAACCCGCTCGAGGTTTAAAATGATCTCCTTACCTGTCCAACCTGCCGGAATTGAAATTTCCCGTGTATACCATGCTGCCCCCACATAACGATGTGCTCGCGTTAGATGCGAAAGCTGAGGTTTGGCAAGAGCAGGTGTCAACGTATTTACGGTTCCTAAACCCGCATCATCAGTTGTTCCTGGTAATCTGATCGATGTTTCGAACGATTTACCAGCCCAACCATGCTCGATACCGACATCGTCCGGATCAAGCCGAACCTTCCACTCACCTGCAAGGTCAAGACGATTTAATCCATCTGCCCAGACCGTATAACTTTGAAATAGAACGACGAATACAATGATATAGCGATACATACTGAATTAATTCTTTAAAGAAGTTTCACCTAAGAAAGAATACATAATAGCGTGGCTCCCTTGGTGATTGGGATCCAACTGCTGGACTTGTGCTAAATAATCCATTGCCAAAGCACGATCTCCATTCCCCAAATACCCCAATCCCATGACATACAAACAATGTATTTTATTCTTATGATCCAGATCTTCCTCCCAAATATCCATATCAGGCAAGGAAACTGCAAAATAATCTATTTTAAAAGGCTTGTCAATAAATAACTTTCCATGATCTATTAAACATTGAAAACGTTGTTCAGCTCGCACTGGATCACCAAGCTCATGCCAGGCTAAACCTTGATAAAATATCTTATCTGGTTGTGGATCATTATAGAAAAGGGCCTGCTGGGGTTCATCAGCACCTTCTGTTGCTTTATAGAAATAAACTTTAGCTTCTTCGTCCATCCCCAATAAACGATAGACGAGTCCCTTATAATAGTGAACATCGTTTTCTTCCATTGTAATAAGCTTACCTTCACCCAGGTTATGTGGATAATAATCAAGCGCCTTCAGCAAGGAAAGCGCCTGCTGCAGTTCATTTTGCAGTATCGATTTTTTGGCCAATTCGAGCTGACATATCGTGTATTGACGAGAGACCTTACCTTCCCCTCCTTCCCAGGGCTTAAACTGCCTGGAAGCAAGCAACGTTTTCGCGTCCTCATATTCACCCAAGAGATTAAATAGGGTGATCCGCTCCAAGAATAGATCGTCCCTAAGCGTCACCAAATCCGGATATCGATCGAGCAGGGCCAACCTTTCTTTGTAAGAGCGTCCCTCCTTCTTGTAGAGCTGATGAAGCTCCATGAGCAAACGTGCATCAGTTTCATCCAATGAAAATGCGCTCTCCAATAGGGGCAAGGCTTCTTTCTTCTTGTCTATCCGATTATAATAAGCTAAGGCCAAATTGCGAAAAACAGTAGGAAACTGTCCATCCAATTGAATAGAACGTTCCCAGCAGTCTACAGCATCCTGATGCTGTCTTTTACCATACCAAAGATTGCCCAAATAATACGATGCCTTTGCGTCAGCACTATTTAAAACTATGGCATGTCGGAGAATTGCAATCTCTTCCAAGCGATTTGGAAAACAATAGGTAGGATCCATAACGACGGCTTGATCACAATAAGTTTTAGCCCTGTCATGCAAGCCCAAAAGAGTCGCGAAATAACCGAGTGTATAATATACCATTGGGTAAACTAAGGTTACGTCTTCAATGGTTTTTTCCAGGAGTAAAGATGCTTCTTCATACAGACCGGCATGAGCAAAATCCAATGCATACTCCATCACACTATGAATATTAACGCGCGCTAAATCGAGAATAGGAGAAAATATCGATTCTTCTTGTGTTAACAGGTACCACTCGAATCGACAGCCCATATTAAACGGATCCAATTCCATTGATTCTTGAATCCATGCTAAAGCAGCATCTTTTGGCCCGATTTTTCTTAAAATAGAAGCTTTTAGTTGCCTTCCTTTATGGTGATACCAGTTTCTGCTCAATGACTGATCTATTTTTTCTAAAGCAGCTTTCCAATTGCCTCTCTTCGCATCAATTTGTGCCAAACCAAAATAACCAGAATCCTTCCATGCGGCATTCCATGTTGCTTTGTAGAAAGCTGCATAAGCCCCATTCAGATCCCCAGATAGTTGCAGAGCTACACCAAGGTTGTAGTAAGGTTCTCCATCATAAGGATTGGGATTACGCTCCGTAGCGCGAGCGATAGCGGTCTCAAAATAAGTGATAGACTCCTCTATCTTACCATTCCGCAACAAGAAAGCGCCCATTGCATTATTACATCTGATGTCGTTCGGTTCACGTCGTAGCGCCTCTTTATAGTAATCCAATGGATGATAAGTTGCATGCCGGTACTGCTCCAGATGCTGCCCTGTCAAAAACAATTCTTCGATAGAACAAATATCTTCGGGCAACAATGCTGCCTGTGCCGGTTTGGGTACATCTTTAGCATCCTTCACCTGCTCCTGCTGGTAAACCAATATTTCATGATTATTTTTATCATACACAGTCAATATGAGTTCGGTTGGTACACTCTCCAGTCCAGCAACACGTTGGGTATAAATATTCCGAGGAGAACAAGTCACTTGTTCGTCCAAATAGATTTTACCGGCCGTATTACGTAACAAAACACGTATATTTTCATGCCTCCCTGTTGTATACAAAACAATGTGAGCGGTCTGCTCCCTAACCTCCATATTGAGCACCGCATCTTTTGTTGCATTTTTCACCTGTCCAACTTCTGCGTAAGGCATAAAATACTGACACCAAGATTTCACTTCGTAAGGTTGTAACCAAGCAAAATCAGGCTGATTATCTGTATATACACCAGCCATCAATTCAATGTATGGCCCATTTTCATCTGTCAGGTTTCTATCCCAAGCGACACCAAAGTCACCATTTCCCCAGGTCCACTGTTTTTTCCCCGGTGAAATGTGATGGTCGGCCACATGCAACATCCCCGCATTGGTAGCACCAGCCTCATAGCCGCCAACGAAGTTGTATTTCGATTGAATGGCCATATAGGATGTCGGAACAGGAATATTTTTGTATTGTGCAATATCAACACCTGCCGAGTAATCGTACTTATAATAGGTCCCAGTAGCAATCGGGAAAGAAGAAACCTCTCGCTTTCCATGATCAAAAACGGCATTGACATCGGGAGGGAACACGGAATAATAGTCGTCATTCACAACAACAGCCGGATTGGCCCACCACAGAAAAGTTTGTGGCAATGCTGTCCGATTATACACCTGAACCTTGATTTCCAGATACGCTTTGTCGGGATGCAAAGTAAATCCCTGCATGGCCTTCATCCGAAACATACGTTCGATTTCGTTGCACCAAACCGTAATACTTCCATCGCTGTTGTGTTCGATTAAATGCTCTGTAGGCATAAAAGTAGTCGGTCTATGATGCTGAGGCCAATTAAATTCAATCCCTCCAGAAATCCAAGGACCAGTGAGCCCAACCAAAGCGGGCTTGATAACTTCATTATAGTAAACGAAATGTCGTTCTCTAACTTTATCATAAGCCATATGAACCCGTCCACCTAAAGCTGGAAGAATCATTACCTTGATATATTCATTTTCAAGAAATAGCGCCTGATAGATCTTGTTTCGCTTCTGATCGCTAATTTTCTCTATGATCGGATAGGGATATACTACCCCCGAGCTACCTTGGTATACGCGCTTTTCGGCAAATATGGGATTCTTCTCCATCGTCCCAATCTCGTATGTTGGAATCGCAACCTGCTCCTCCCATGCTTTTACGATCCCTTTCTGGTCAACTGTTGATTTTATAAGGTAACGAGTCAATTCTGTCATTTTCTTAATACGCTAATAGGTTTATATAGGTCGAGTTGATTATTCTAGTGCCAATTATCCTTCCAGTTCTTGTTCAATTTCTTCTAAGCTTTTTCCTTTGGTCTCTTTCAGTCGGCTCCATAGAAACAGATAACCGATAAAACAGACTCCTCCATACAGCCAGAATGTACCAGCTGCGCCCAGATTTTGATTCAGTAAAGGAAAAGTATACGTGAGCACAAAACATGCAATCCATAGTAATGATGTCGCAATCGCCATAGCCTGCGCCCTTACAGCGGTAGGGAATATTTCGGCGATAATTACCCAAGTAACAGGTGCCAAGGTCATTGCATACACCGCAATTCCGGCGAGCACAAGGAGAAGCACAAAAATGCCACTGCAATTGAAATAATAACATGCTCCTAAGGCAATATAAATCACAAAAAGTCCTGCCGATCCGAAGAGCATCAATGCACGACGACCAATTCGATCGACCAGATACATGCCAATGAATGTAAAAATTACATTGATCACTCCAGTGATAATAATATTGAAAAGCATCCCGGAAACTGTATATCCGGCAGCCGTAAAAATCTCTTGGGCATAATTAAAAATAACATTAATCCCACACCACTGCTGAAAGACCGCAATAAAGCTCCCTAGCAACAACAACCGCAGCAACTTGCCCTGAAATAAATTTCTTTTTCGGGTTTTACCCTGACTTTGTTCAGCCGCCTCGGCAATAGATTGAATATTTTCTGCTGCATATTCATCTCCGCCCATGCGTAAAAACACACGCTTTGCCTGTTCGTGCTTCCCTTTCGAATACAACCAACGGGGGCTTTCGGGAATCAGGAAAAGCAGCACCAAAAAAACGACCGCTGGGATCGCTCCTGCCCAAAACATCCATCTCCAACCCTCTTGCCCATTCCAGGTTTCTAGAATAGATTCTCCAGCTAAAACCGGCTTTGCAATGAGCCAATTGACTACTTGCGCTGCAAGTATGCCCAGTACAATGGTTAATTGATTGACCGATACAAATTTTCCCCGACTTTCTGCGGGGGCAATTTCCGCGATATACATCGGAGCCAAATTGGAGGCCACACCAATCCCTATCCCGCCCAAAATCCGATAAATAATAAAAGTGTCAAGTTCGGACGCCATGCCGGTTCCCAATGCAGAAATTATAAATAAAATTGCGGCTGTATAAATCAGTGGTTTTCTACCATAGCGATCTGCCAGTCCCCCCGAGAGCAGTACACCAACAAAGCTTCCCACAATCGCCGAAGACATGGCCCATCCCTGCAATGCAGGATCGGATTCCAAATGAAAATAAGCCTCGTAAAATGGTTTCGCACCTCCAATAACTACCCAATCATATCCAAATAGAAATCCACCAATAGCAGCCACAAAAGTGATCAATAACAGATAGGTTGTCGCAGTCTTTTGCATAAGAGTTTACATATTTAGATTTACTTAGGTAAAAGTAATGGATTACTTGGGGAGAATCATGTAAGTGAACACGATAAACATGTAAAATATTACTATTTTTATAAGGATAACCAAAAACAAGCTCGATTTATGAAACAAAACCAAGATGTCATCGCTGAAGGATTCAAAGGAGAAAAGGCGATTGTCCTTCCCTATGCCGTATGCAACTACCAGGCAGACAACAACATCACAACAAAATTACACATCACACATATCGGCTATTATCCCAATGCAAAAAAACACTACCGTGATCGTCCAGAAGGATGCAAGGAATATATTCTGATTTATTGCGAAAAAGGAAGTGGTTGGATAAAACAGGATGACACAACGCACAACCTTAAAAGAAACGATGTATTTATTATACCGAGAGATAGTGCCCATTGCTATGGCGCAAAATCAAATGATCCCTGGAGCATCTATTGGATTCATTTCGCCGGGACGGATGCGGCTCTTTTTAAACATATCATGGGCCAAGTGATTCATATAGATGACGCGGATTCAAACAAACATGCCAACCGCATCCAGCTCTTCGAAAGCATCTACAAAAATCTGGAAATGGGGTACAGCCCAGAAAATTTGGAGTATACGAGTTTTTGCTTTCAATATTTTTTAGCTTCCATTCAATATCAGACACAGTTTAGAGAAAGTAACCGAATTCAAGTAGACAATATTATACAGGACATCATCATATTTATGAAAGACAACCTGGAGAACAATATCAATTTGGAAGAGATTGCCGCACATTTCAACTATTCTAAATCACATCTTATTAACTTGTTCAAGCAGAAAACGTCTTACCCCCCCATGGTGTATTACAATCAACTACGGATGCAAAGAGCTTGCTCTTACCTGCAATTTACGCTACTCAAGATTAAAGAAATCGCATTTAAGCTCCAATTTTATGATCCCTTTCATTTTTCAAAGGCCTTTACACGAGAAATGAAAATGTCCCCCCAAGAATATCGCAAAAAATATCAAAAATAATGTCGGTTAAACCCTTCAGATTCATAAGCCATCCAGACCAGTTACCTCTAAACAATTGGTTATAAACGATTGGCTCTCCATTCGAACATCTTTTCTTGGTGCTATCTCATCTCTTCATCGACATTCAAACCTGCCAATACACAACGTATAGCGTTTAGCGAAGTATTGCGGCCTTATTCAAAATTGGGTGTCCTTTTCCCTAAAAACGCCGACACACCTTCTTTGAAATCTTCTGTTCCGAACAAATGACCGAAGGCGTCCATTTCCACCTTATTCCCATTCTGTTGTCTGTCTTCAGCGGCGTTAATGGCCGCAATGGCATTTGTTATGGCAACACGCGAGCGCGTAAATATCTTTTGGAGTATTTCCTCCGCCCGGGCAATTAGTTTATCCTGTGCGATCACCTCATTGACCAGTCCTATTTCATAAGCCTGCTGCGCATCAATCATATCGCCCGTTAAAATCATTTGCATCGCCTGTCCTTTTCCGATCAATTTGGGCAAACGCTGCGTACCGCCGTAACCCGGAATCAGCCCCAGAGAAACCTCCGGAAGTCCCATCTTAGCATTTTCAGAAGCTATGCGGATATGGCAAGCTAAAGCCATCTCGAGCCCTCCACCTAAAGCATATCCATTTATAGCGGCAATAACTGGCTTCGGGGAAGCTTCGATAAGATCCGTAAAAATAATATGTCCTCTTTCACTAAGCCATCGTGCCTGAATCACAGACAAATCCATAAATTCCTTAATATCTGCGCCTGCGGCAAATGCTTTGTGTCCAGCACCAGTCAGGATAATACCCCTTACATGATCGTCGGAATTGAAATGTTTAAAGATATCTTGCAATTCATCAAGTGTTTCCTGATTTAGGGCATTCAGCTGCGGCTCGCGATTAATGATGACATAGCCAATGCTATCTTTAATAGCGTACTGTAAATTTGAATATTGGACCATAATTGCTAAAAATTAAAATGTAAGGATGCCGTAAAGGTGTCAGAAGGAACTCCTTCACCACCTTTATAGCTTAATCTCTTTTTATACTCTAATCTAATCAATTTAAAGATATTATCCACCCCCACAAGTCCTTCGACATACGGTTTGTTACGCAGGGCTTTTGTTTGAATAATACCATCTTTGTCCGCCTCAAACTGAATATTTTCGGGCGTAACAAAGGGATTATTGGCATCACTTAATTTGCCATAAAAAGCTTTGAATCCCGTCACTTCACGCCACTTCAGTCTTCTGAACAAAGGTATTCTATTAAAAAAGAAACCGTTCCAATTGTGATAATAAGTCAATTTCAAAAACTGGTCTGAAACAAATTCGGAGGTAGCCATCAAATCAAAATTCACCAAGGGGCCCTGCTTATCTCTATTGACCTCTGGAAGCTCCAATAAGGTATAAGGCAGGTGTTTCCCCCAAATTCTCCCGCCGGAGAATTCAAAATCAGCTTGTCCTGCTGGCGATAAGAACAATCGTTTGAATACACTGAACCGCAGCGCATCATAACTATAATCTGCCCCCCAAAAGCCTTTCAAACCTTTATTATATTGCAATGTAAAGATGGGATATTTATTCTCTACCGTTCCCCGATCTAGGTTATGATAGGTAAATTCTTCATTCGGAGCCCAGCGCAAAATCAACTGTAGATCATTGGTATTTACTTGACGAACTGTATCCGGTATAGGTAGGCTATTGATATAAAACAAATCACCGCGAGGTTGCCTGCGCGTATGTGTAAATGCCGTTCCTACACTAATATGATTCCCAAATTCAATCAAATGATCGAGACGATAGATATCGTTAAACTGCCATTTATTAGGCCTGTTCTTCCCAAACGAACGGAAAAAACCATCTCCTTTTAAGAAACCCAAACCTCGCCCTGGTTCCATAACGTCGTGCTGTACGGTAAAGCGCAAATAATTCGCGGGAAATTGAACAATACGCTCTCCATTTAATGTAAATGCCGTACTCAAGTAGTATTTTAGCGCTTTGTCCTTATCGCCATAGGCTGTATACCCCTCAATATAGGCCTTTTCCGAAAACAAGCGTGTCGTTCGACCACTCATCCTAAAACGGTTTCCTTCGTAATTATTACGGCTATAAAGATATTCCAGTGGTCCAAACTCAACCTTCCCGGCATTATAATACCCCTTTGCCAATAAATAACCCAATGCTACCAACTGATTAAAAGACCGCATATTCTGCACCGAATCAACTTTTTGATATGCCCCTAATTCAGCATGGCTTAATGGGCTTGGTCTGACGCCGACGATTGGTACATTTGACGCAGATTGCAGGAGATATCTTTTTTCGACAGGTACCCCAGCAAAATTTTCGTTCGAAATAGAATCTGTGCGATGTCCGAGGTACTGCGTTTCCCTACGTCCATACAATACATCCGACTTACTCCCGCCAAATAACATTTTCAGGTCTGCATGAACGGGAAGCATACTACCGTTTTTAAATTCGCTATAGCTGAGCTCTATCTGCACGTCATTTATCCAATTGATATTCGCAGTACGGCCTATATTCAAGGTCGCGCGATGAACAGCAAACCTTGTATCGTCGGAGATGAGTAGATCGCCGTAAAAGAGCAAATCAATAGCCGATTTGCCTTCAAAATGGAGCTCAATATAATCCTTCCCTTCAATCTTTATCGTATCTTGAATTTTGTATTTATAAAAAGCCGTGGCACCGGTAGCGATAGGGCTTAAGATACCCTTGTTTGTGACCTGAATCGTATTATCGTAGAGGTCAACATCGCGGAGTATTGTCTGAAACCGCGTCTGCCAATTATCATTGTTAAAAAAGCGTGGATTTAATTCGGTCTGATTGTGGCTGATGACAATCTTCTTACTACGATCTGGATTATGGGATGAATAGACATTAGCATAGTTTTCTTCTAAATAAAACGGTGCAATCGTCAGTCCCCGAAAAGCTGTAGAATCGACATTTTCAAAGAGGAATCGGAATGGTTTCGGAAATTTCTTCGCTTTATCTTCAGGATTGACAAAACCAAATTGCGTCTTCTCGTATTCGTCAAAACGAATTTCAGGTATACGGGTATAATGATTTTGTGGTCGATGTGCTATTACCTGTTCAATCAGTGCAATAGCTGGATCTTTAGGCTTTTTGTTTTTTCTATTGACGATGACTTCCTCTAATGTATTATTCGAGGCAATTAAGTGCACCGTCAGCATAGAATCTTGTAACCGACGAACATCCACTGTCCTCCGCTCATAGCCCACTGCTCCAAATACAAGCTGTCGGAATTTCTTGGCATCCTGAATCTTAAAATATCCAAGGGTATCGCTCGTGCCACCACGATCTTCCCCAAGCCAGTTAATTGAAACCCTTGAAATACCCTTGCCTGTTTGCGCATCAACGACCTTTCCACGAATAAAGTCCTGTGCAATTACTTGTCCGCAGATAACGAGGAAAAGTAACACACTTAAAACACGAATCGAAAAAGATTTAACACACACTTTAAACGCCATCTGTAATTTGATAGGATTTCTTTTTTACAATATACAATTTGTATGCAAGAGTTATACCAATAAAAATAAAAAAAGCACGGCGAAATCGCCATGCTCTAATAAACAACAAGTATTTTAACAGAAACTTTATATTAATTTTAAAAGGCAGTCTGGGTATACCCCTATCAAAATTGTAAGCACAACAGCAAGAAATAGGACAAATGAATAGTTCCATTGCACATTAACACAAGACTCGTCGCTGTCTCTAAAGTACATCGCAACGACAACTTTCAAGTAGTAATACACAGCAATGCCCGCATTGATTACTGCCAATACCAGCAAAACAATATGATAATTTTCCATAACGGAAGAAAACATCATAAACTTACCAATAAATCCAGCTGTCAACGGTATTCCCGCAAGAGAAAGCATGGCTATTGTAATGGCAAATGCAAGCAAAGGATTTCGTTTACCCAAACCATTGAAAGCTTCAAAATGCTCAGATCCAGTCGTTTTCTTGACAAGAATCAATCCTGTAAAGGCAACAATGGTTGCCAGCGAGTAGGCAAGGCCATAAGCAAAGATACTATTAGCCGAAGTAGCCCCAACTGCAACAATCGCAAATAACATATACCCAGCATGCGAAACACTTGAATAAGCAAGCATACGTTTGAAAGAAGACTGCATTAATGCAGAAATATTTCCAACAAATAAGGTGAGAATGGCGATCACTAAGAAAACTGGCGTCCAAAAATCTTGTAAAGGCAATAGACTATAACTGAATAAACGTAACAATCCAGCAAAAGAAGCAACTTTAACGACCGTACTCATATAACTCGTAATCAGTATCGGAGCCCCGTCATAAACATCAGGTGTCCAGAAATGAAAGGGAACAGCGCCCACCTTGAACGTCAATCCCACAATGAGGAGCAATATTCCACCATAAAACAAAGGTGAAATTGCCTGCGGGTTATTGACGACATAGTTTTTGATTTCACTTAAATCAAATGATCCAGTAGCACCGTATAACAGGGCAATACCAAACAGCAGAAACCCAGTAGAGAAAGCTCCCATTAAAAAGTACTTTAATGCAGCTTCATTTGATGCTTTGTCTCTTTTACGTATACCGACCAAAATATAAAGCGCTACAGACATAATTTCAATACCTAAAAAAAGCATTGAAAAATTATGATAACTATTGACAAGAACAGCACCTGTGAGCGAGAAAATCAATAATGAATAATACTCCGCAATTTGTCCCTCCTCATCAAAATATCCCTTTGAGATTACAAAGATGCACAAGGTAACTGCGATACATAAGATCGAGAAAGCAATAGCATAATGATCAAAATGAACCATCCCACTATAGAGAGGTCCGCTGGTAGAAGTCCAGTCATTCCATAAGAAACCAATTGCGACCAAGAAGCCAAGAATAGAAACAGGCAGCAGCATAGATTTCATCTTGAATAAGCCAAGGTAAAGGACGACTAATGCTAATATCGAAAGTGTAATTATTGCACCCATACAATTAAATATATCTATTATCTGCCTAAAAATGTACTTAAAACTTCCACAGAACCTGCAGAAAGGTTCAATAGGAAATTAGGGAATATACCAATATAAAGGATCAAGACAGAGACCACTGTCAATACAATAAGTTCCGTTCCTTTTACATCTTCAAATTGTATAGTTCTTTCGGTCGTTTCTCCCAGCATCGTTCCTTGATAAAGCCTAAGGATATAAACTGCACCCAGAATTAAGGTTAAACCCGCAAAAACAGCAAACCAAAATCCATATTGAAAAACGCCTTTCAATAATAAAAACTCACCAATAAACCCATTCGTTAATGGTAACCCCACTGCTCCCATACAAATAATCATAAAGAAGATGGCCAACCGAGGTGCCTTGCTTGCTATTCCACCAAGCTCAGTGAGACTACGTGTCTGTGTGCGTTGCTGAATAATATCCAACACATAAAAAAGCCCTATCACAGAAATACCGTGATTTAACATTTGAATAGTTGCTCCACTCAGGCCATTCGTATTCCATGTGAAGACACCAGCACTAATTAAGCCAACGTGGGCTATTGATGAATATGCGATCAATCGCTTCACATCATCTTGTTTAATTGCAATAATGGAAGCATAAACGATCCCAATAACGCATAAGATCATTGCAAAATGTCCGTATAGAGCAACACCGGCTGGTGCGATAGGCAATAGCCAACGCATTAAACCATAAACCCCCATTTTGAGCATGATACCCGCCAACAACATCGTACCTGCTGCAGGTGCGTTTGTATACGTATTGGGTTGCCAAGTATGAAAAGGAAAAATTGGTATTTTGATGGCGAAAGCAACAAAAAAAGCCCAAAACAACCATCGCTGTGTATTTTCCCCCAAATCTAATGCAATAAATGAAGTCCATTCAAAATCACGATTGGGCACTTGTTGATAGAGATAAAGAATACCGATCAACATCAAAAGGCTACCCAAAAAAGTATAAATAAAGAATTTCAAATTTACGCGGATACGATCTCCTTCACCCCAAAGTGCACAAATAAAATAAATCGGAATCAGGGCAATCTCCCAACCCACATAAAAAGTAAACGCATCCAAGGCCATAAATACGAGCAATAATCCCGCTTGCATAAAAGCCATTAATGCATAAAAGTTTCCTTTATAATCCTTCTTAAAGGTTGTTGCAATAATTAAAGGCATCAGCCCATTCGTCAATAAGATCAACGGCAAGCTAATTCCATCAACGCCGATATGAAAATGAATATGCAATGAAGAAATCCATAGCCAATTTTGTTCAAATTGCATTCCGCCATTCGCGTCAAAAGTACAAAGGAAAGGAATAGTCAAAGCCAAAGACAGTAATGATAAAATCAAGGCAATAGACTTTGCAGCATTGGTCTTTAAGAATGTTAGAATCAATGCGCTTATTAACGGCAATAAAATAAGTAAAAACAAGTTATCCATCGATTATACCAAAATTAAAGACTCAACAATCCATAGATGAAAATGGCAATCACCCCAATTACCATCATCAATAAATAAAAACCAACATTACCATTCTGGAGCAAACGCAATACTTTTCCTGTATCAAATGTTGCTTTCCCGGCACCGTTAACAACACCGTCAATCCCACGTTGATCCACGACATTCCCAAAGAAAGCCGAGAGCCAATTGATCGGACGTACAATGATGCTATCATAAAGTTCATCCACGTAAAACTTATTGTAAGATAGATTCGCCAAGAAACTTCTGGTACCTTCTCCCGCTTCAGGTAACTGTTGTCGTTTAACATACTTATTAAAGGCTAAAGCAACCATAATCAATACTCCAACAACAGAAACGGCCATTAATACATATTCAGTACTGTGTTCCAAATGATGAGTTGCAGGTATTATCGATTTTCCCTCTGAGAACACTGGCTCCAGGAAATCCTCAAGCCAATGGTTACCGCCCAAAACAGCTGGTAAGTTGATCACACCTCCAACCACAGAAAGTATAGCCAATACAATGAGTGGCATGGTCATACTCTTTGGAGATTCATGCAAATGATGCTTTTGCTCTTCCGTGCCACGAAATGTGCCAGAAAATGTCATAAACAACATTCTAAACATATAGAATGCCGTCATTAATGCACCAATAAACCCTAAACCCCATAAGACCGGACTAGCGGCAAAAGCGCCCGCCAATATTTCGTCTTTGGAGAAGAAACCTGAGAATGGCGGAATTCCCGCAATCGCAATTGTCCCCATCAACATCGTCAGATAAGTAATAGGCATTGCTTTCTTCAAGCCGCCCATTTTACGCATATCCTGTTCCTCACTCATACCATGTATAACAGATCCAGCCCCTAAGAATAGTAAAGCTTTGAAGAAGGCATGAGTCAATACATGGAAAAACGCTCCCGTAAATGCTCCGACACCAAGGCCAAGGAACATATACCCAAGTTGTGAAACGGTTGAATAAGCCAATACTTTCTTAATATCATTCTGCGTCAGTGCAATCGCAGCAGCCAGTAGTGCTGTACAAATAGCGATGACTGTAATGAGTTGTAAGGTAAACGGTGAAAGAATAAACAATACATTGGAACGTGCAATCATATAAATACCGGCTGTAACCATCGTCGCCGCATGGATCAGGGCCGACACGGGTGTCGGGCCAGCCATGGCATCTGGCAACCAGGTAAACAAAGGTATCTGCGCAGATTTACCTGTCGCAGCAATAAACAATAAAATGGTAATGCTAACGACAGTAATATCACCGACAGCGAAATTCTTAGCTGCTGGAAATACAGTTGAAAATTCTAAAGACCCAAAGGTTCCGAGTATTAAAAATACCGCAAGTAGAAAACCCAAATCACCTATTCTATTCATCACAAATGCTTTTTTCGCTGCATTTGCATAGGAACTATTTTTGTACCAAAAGCCGATCAATAAGTAAGAACATAGTCCTACACCTTCCCAGCCAATGAACATGACCAGGTAATTGGAACCCAATACCAATAGCAACATAAAAAAGATAAAGAGATTCAAATAAGCGAAGAACTTACCAAATCCACTATCATGATGCATATAACCAATGGAATAGACATGGATAAGGAAACCAATTCCCGTAACGATTAAGAGCATGATCGCACTTAACGGGTCTACCAAAAAAGACAATCCAACCTTGAGATTGCCCACTGCAATCCAATCAAATACATGTTGTTCAATGATGCCTGCTTGTCCAGCTTGTCTCGCTTGGTAGACTTCGGAGAACAGAAGACAGCTACATACAAAAGAAATAAGCACTACAGCGCTGCCAACAGCGCCTATCATACCTTTGGAAAAGGTATTCCTACCCAATCCGTTCACTATAAACCCGATTAAGGGCAAAAGGGGAATCAACCAGACTAATTCACTCATCGTATTTATTTCTTAAGTTCTACCAACGCAGTTTATTTAAGGAATCGATATCCACAGACTTCGTATTCCGATATACCATAATAATAATCGCCAAGCCAACGGCAACTTCTGCCGCCGCCAATGCCATGATAAAGAAGACAAACACCTGCCCGGATGAATCGCCATGCTGCACTGAAAAAGCAGCCAAAAGAAGATTTACCGCGTTAAGCATCAATTCAATAGACATCATAATAATAATGACGTTACGGCGAATAAGAACACCAATAACACCAATAACGAAAATAATCGCACAAAAAATCAGATAATGATTTATTGGCACCCCCTGCAACTGTTGAACAACTGTTTCCATTAGATTTGTTTAGGTTCTTTCTTAGCTAATAATATTGCTCCAATCATTGCCGTCAATAACAATAATGATGATAACTCAAAAGGAAGCAAAAATTCGTTAAACAACACCTTACCCAGATTCTTAACCAACCCAATTTCTGGATTAACAACAGTCAAGGGATTAGAAATATCAAATACGCGGTATACACCGAAGAAAGTCACCAATAGGCAACAGCCGGCGATTACGCCCATAAACTTAACCAAATTGGATTTCATGGGTTCGGTATCCTTATTCAGGTTGAGCAGCATCAATACAAATAAAAACAAAACCATGATGGCTCCCATGTATACGATGAAATTCACCACAGCCAAAAACTGCGCATTCAAAAGAATATAATGTACGGTAAACGTGAAAAACGTAATGACCAGATACAATACACTGTGCACAGGATTTTTTGTAAAAATGGTCATCAGCGCAAAGAAAATAGACAAGAAGGCTACAAAATAAAATACTGTCATAATTTCTTGGTTTAGCTCTTTAACTTGGTAATATCAAAAGTTGGTTCGACCAATTTGTCTTTTCCATAGATAAAATCCTTACGGAGATAATCTGCTGTCACATGTGGTCCATCCAAATAGATCGCTTCTTTCGGGCAAGCCTCTTCACACAAGCCACAGAAAATACAACGCAACATATTGATTTCATATACTGACGCATATTTTTCCTCGCGATAAAGATGCTCCTCCCCTTTTTTACGCTCCGCAGCGGTCATTGTAATCGCCTCCGCAGGGCAGGATAAGGCACATAATCCACAGGCTGTACAACGCTCACGCCCTTCTTCGTCACGTTTGAGCGAATGCTGGCCCCTGAAGTTTTTCGAATAAGGTCTTATTTCCTCCGGATATTTAATGGTTGGAATTTTCTTAAAAAAATGCCTTAATGTAATGCGTAAACCTTTGATAATAGCGGGAAAGTAAATTCTTTCCGAAAATGTCATCGGTTTTTGTTCAATTACTTTTTTACGATTGGTTAGTTGCATAAAATGTCCTTTCTTATGAGAAATAAGTATCTTTAATCAATGTAAATACACCTGTAAGTACAATATTGGCAATCGCCAATGGAATCAACATCTTCCAGCCCAGATTCATCAATTGATCGTAGCGGAAACGTGGTAAAGTCCAGCGCACCCACATAAAGAAAAAGATAAACAGCAATATTTTAATGAAGAATGCAACCACCCCGACGATCGTGATCATATTGGCCGACCATCCCAGATCATTCATAAAAGGGAAATTGTATCCGCCAAAATAAAGAGATGCCATCAGCGCCGAGGAAACAAACATATTGATGTATTCGGAAAACATATAAAGCCCCAATTTCATGGAGGAGTACTCCGTATGGTAGCCACCAACAAGCTCCGTTTCACATTCTGGCAAATCAAAAGGAACCCGATTACATTCGGCGAAAGCACAGACCATAAAAATGAGAAAGCCCAAGGGCTGTGACCAGATATTCCAATTGACAAAACCCGACTGTTGTGCAACGATTTCTTCGAGTGTCAAAGTGCGCGTTACCATCAATAGCGCAATAAGTGATAATCCCATTGCAATCTCATAGCTGATACTCTGTGATGCTGCACGAATTGCCCCCATAAGTGAGAATTTATTATTGGAAGCCCAGCCGCCCAACATGATACCATATACACCCAGTGCAATCACACCAAACATATACAACACCCCTACATTGATTCCTTGTGCAACCTGCAAAGAAATCGTTCGGTCTCCAATCTGTAGCTCCTGCCCCCATGGAATAACGGCTGAACTAATACATGCCGTTATAATCGCAATTGTAGGTCCCAAAATAAAGAGCACCTTATGTGCGCCTGCCGGGATAATTTCCTCTTTAAAGAAAAACTTCCCCCCGTCGCACAAGGGTTGTAAGATCCCGAAGATACCAGCCCGATCAGGCCCATATCGATCTTGCATAAAGCCTGCAATTTTACGTTCCGCAAGTGTCGAATACATCGCGATCACCAAGGTGATAACGAAAACTATGGACACCAGTATTAATTTTTCGATGACAAAAGACCACTCCATGTTTGTGATTATTTCAATTTTTCTGTTCTAGCCAACTGTTCGCGATTTTGTTCCTGCAGTATCGGATTCTCTTTAACAACTTTCGGCGGATTAAATAACTCGTAGTGATTGGCAGAAATGACGGAATGGCGATCTATTTCTGTCGGTTCTTCCAACACCCAATCGCTCGTTTTTTTCTGATCAAAGCGACAGGTATTGCAGATAAAATCCTCCACCTCACCATATTCATCCTTTCGAGCAGTCACCCGAATAACTTCTTCGCCTTTATACCATAAGGTTACCTTACCCGAACATGTCGGACAATCGCGATGTGCATCGACTGGTTTGGTAAACCATACCCTATTCTTAAAACGGAAGGTTTTATCCGTCAAAGCACCCACAGGACATACATCAATGACGTTTCCGGAAAAATCATTATCGATTACATTTTCGATATACGTAGATATTTCAGCATGATCTCCTCGTCCTAAGATACCGTGTACACGCTGGTCGGTCAACTGATTGGCGACATAAACACAACGGTAGCAGAGAATACAACGGTTCATATGCAATTGGATCTTATCGCCCAAATCAATGCGTTCGAAGGTACGTCGGTCAAATTCATAACGTGTGTGCGCACTGCCATGTTCGTAACCAAGATCTTGCAATTTACATTCACCAGCCTGATCGCAGATTGGACAATCCAACGGATGGTTAATCAATAAGATTTCAACAACCCCTTTTCTCGCTTCCACCACCTCCGGCGAAGTGATATTCTGCACCTCCATACCGTCCATCACCGTTGTACGGCAAGAAGCAACCAGTTTGGGCATAGGCCTCGGATCTTTTTCAGATCCCTTGGATACTTTTACCAAGCAGGTACGGCATTTACCACCACTTCCCTCCAATTTGGAGTAGTAACACATTGCCGGAGGGACTATGTCGCCGCCGATCTGCCTCGCTGCATTTAATATGCTTGTCCCAGGAGCAACCTCTACAGGTATACCATCAATGGTGACCTTAAACTTTATATCTTCCGCTTCTGCCATGATATGATTAATTTATCGTTACAGCTTCTATTATGATACTATTGGTTGTAAAGGATCAGCATAATGTGCCAGTCCATAATTTCTTGTTTGTGACTCTTCCGGATGAAGGATATGCCATTCAAATTCATCCCTAAAGTGTCGTATTGCTGCTGCCACTGGCCATGCCGCAGCATCTCCCAATGGGCAAATTGTATTCCCTTCTATTTTTCGTTGAACGTCCCACAGTAAATCAATATCCTCCATAGCACCATGACCGCTCTCGATCTTGTGCAGTACCTTCTCCATCCAACCTGTTCCTTCACGACAAGGCGAGCATTGGCCACAGCTTTCATGATGATAGAATCGCGCAAAGTTCCAGGTATTACGCACCACGCATTGATCCTCATCAAATACGATGAAACCACCTGACCCAAGCATTGTACCGGTTTGGAAGCCACCATCAGCCAATGACTCATAAGTCATCAACCGGCTATTTCCAGCAGCAGTTTTCAAGATCAGATTAGCCGGTAAAATAGGCACCGAAGAGCCGCCGGCTACGACCGCTTTCATTCGTTTCCCATTGGCAATACCACCACAGTATTCATCCGAGTAAATGAACTCTTCAACGGGCAGACCAAGTTCGATCTCATAGACACCAGGTTTTACAATATTTCCGCTAGCGGAAATCAATTTTGTTCCGGTACTACGCTCTACACCGATTTTAGCATACTCTTCACCCCCCAAATTAATAATGGGAACTGTGGTTGCAATAGACTCCACATTATTCACCACTGTCGGGCAGTTATATAAACCCGCTATCGCTGGAAAAGGGGGTTTAATACGTGGGTTACCGCGTTTACCTTCTAAGGACTCTAATAAAGCCGTTTCCTCTCCACAGATATACGCTCCACCACCCGGTTGAACATAGATCTCCAGATCATACCCCGAACCTAAAATATTTTTACCCAAAAACCCTTTTTCCTTAGCTTCAGCAATAGCACGCTCCAGAATTCTGATCTGTGGCATCATCTCTCCACGCACATAGATATACGAGGTATGAGCCCCCAAAGCAAAGCTGGATACAATCATTCCCTCAATGAGTGCGTGCGGAATATGTGTCATTAAATAACGGTCTTTGAATGTCCCTGGTTCAGACTCGTCGGCATTGCAGACCAAATAGCGCGGCACCCCCTCAGGTTTGGCCAAAAAGGACCATTTCATCCCCGTCGGAAAACCAGCTCCCCCACGACCACGTAATCCAGACTTCTTAACCTCTTCGACAACGTCCTCAGGGGACATTGTCTTTAATACTTTTTCAACAGCAACATAACCACCTTTTTGTCGATAGACCTCAAAGGTATTGATGCCCGGAACATCGATATGAGTCAACAAAAGTTTACGTGCCATATTATTCTGTTTTAGCTTTTAAATTATCAATCAATTCGTCGACTTTATCTTCTGTCAGATTCTCATAGAATGTATACTCAGGACCGATCTGTAAGACGGGTCCAAAACCACAGGCAGCCAAACATTCTACACCACGCCAAGAGAAAAGCCCATCGCTTGTGACCTGGCCCTCCTTTACACCGAGCTTTTGCTCTAAATGCCCCATAATACGCTCTGCACCGACCAAACAACAAGGCCCGGTACGACAAATCTCCAGTACATATTTTCCTTTAGGCTGTAACAGGAACATGGTATAGAAGGTTGCCACCTCATACACCTCAATCGGTAATATATTCAGGTAAACAGCAACCTTATCCATCGCATCTGCGCTGACCCAGCCGTATTCCGCCTGAACCAAATGTAAAATGGGCAATAAGCCCGATTTCTGCTTTCCTTCGGGGTAACGGCTTACCACTTCTCCAAACTTGGCTAACAATTCTGGAGAAAACGTTACATTTTCATTATGTTGTTTTACACTAAGCATCTAATTCTCCAGCTATAACGTTAAGACTACTCATATTTATAATGGCATCTGAAATCAGCATTCCTGCACTCATTGGCGCAAACATCTGATAATTGACAAAAGAAGGTCTCCTGAAATGCAGACGATAAGGTGACCGTCCACCATCATGAATCAAATAAAAACCAAGTTCACCATTTGCCCCTTCGACCGCATGATAAACTTCGGCTTTAGGGGTGTCCACCTCACCCATGACGATTTTAAAGTGGTAAATTAGCGCTTCCATATTGGTATACACCTGTTCTTTCGGAGGTAAATAGAAATCAGGAACCTCCGCGTGGAAAACGCCTTTAGGTTCTTTCTCTATTTTCGCTAATGCCTGTTCAATAATCCGAAGTGATTGCCACATTTCGGCATTCCGAACCATGAAACGATCGTATACATCCCCTGTTGTACCAACAGGTACATCGAAATCAAATTCTTCATACGAGCAATAAGGATTCTGTACGCGCACATCGTAATCTACACCTGTCGCCCGTAAAATAGGACCAGACCAGCCATAATCCAGGGCATCTTCTGCTGTTACAGCAGCAACACCCGACGTTCGTTCGATAAAAATGCGGTTACGAACAAACAACTCTTCAAACTCTCGCAAGACCGGAGGATAGCGTTTCAGAAATTCACGTATTTTCTCAAAGGCTATAGCATTGAAATCACGCTCGAAGCCTCCAATACGACCAATGTTCGTTGTCAGACGAGCGCCACAGATTTCTTCAAAGATTTCATAGATAAACTCGCGTTCCTGCATCACATACAAAAAGCCCGAAAAAGCACCCGTATCTACCCCCAAAATACCATTACAAATAATATGGTCCGCAATACGGGCAAGCTCCATAACGATAACACGCATATATTGCACCCGCTTAGGAATTTCTATCTTGAGCAGTTTCTCAACGGTCATATGCCAGCCCATATTATTGATTGGAGACGAGCAATAATTTAGACGATCAGTCAAAGGCGTTATTTGATAAAAAGGTCGATGTTCAGCAATTTTTTCAAATGCGCGGTGAATATAACCGATCGTGGACACGCCACTCACAATACGCTCGCCATCGATTTGTACCACGTTCTGAAATACGCCATGCGTAGCGGGATGCGTGGGACCAATATTTAGGGTAATCAGCTCGTCCTGCGGATCGTTGTCTTCGAAGACAGGCTGATTAGATGTTATCTTGCTTATAAATTCGCTCATATCGTATAAATTAACGGCCGAAATACAAATCTTTCTTATCTACGCGATTTGGATCTTCCAAAGGATATTCCTTACGCATTGGAAACACCTCCATATCATCTACATTCAGAATCCTTCTCAAATCGGGGTGCCCTATAAAATTGACACCAAAAAAATCAAAAGTTTCACGTTCCATCCAGTTCGCACCTTTCCAAACGACGGTTGCTGTTGGAATCTCAGGATTCGGTCCATACAAAAAGACCTTCACCCGGATTCGGATATTATGAACGAGACTATGAATATGATAAACCACAGCAAACTCCTTTTCTAAATGCGGATAGTGCACTGCCGTAATATCGGTCAGATGGATAAACTGCAACTCCTTATTCGATTTCAAGAAACGAAGTACATCAATCACATCTTCCGTATCCACGACAATCGTCAATAAATTGTGTGCATCTTGAATTTCGTTAATCTTTGCCGGAAAATTTCCTTGGAGCTTATCCAATAAAAAACTGTTTTCCATCATCTATTTATTTGTATGTATTCCGTACTTCTCAAGCAGCGCTTTGTATTCGGGTGTATTTCTCCGGTTCAATGATTCATTCTTTACAATATCCTGTAGACGCAACACGCCATCCAAAATTGCTTCTGGACGGGGAGGACAACCAGGTACGTACACGTCAACCGGTATGATTTCATCTATTCCTTGTAAGACAGAATACGTATCGAAAATACCACCACTAGAAGCACAGGCCCCAACAGCAATTACCCAGCGCGGCTCGGCCATTTGCACATACACCTGCTTTAACACCGGAGCCATTTTCTTAGCAATGGTACCCATCACCAATAGCATATCTGCCTGACGCGGCGAAAAACTAGGGCGTTCGGCACCAAATCTAGCCAAATCGTAAGTAGAGCCCATCGTTGCCATAAACTCGATACCACAGCAGGATGTGGCGAAAGGCAAAGGCCATAACGAGTTGGCTCGGGCCAAGCCAATGGCTTTGTCCAAACTTGTCGCAAAAAAACCTGCGCCTTCTACTCCCGGAGGAGCTTCTGCCAATTTTATATCACTCATGAAAAGTCGATTTATAGGTTTAAGTATTGCTGGCCCAAAGGCCAACCATCACGGGAATATCTAATCCCAACTCAATGCTTTTTTCTTGATCACATAGATAAAGCCCAACAAAAGCAGTCCCATGAAAATAAACATCTCGATCAAGCCCTGTAGTCCCATTTCCCGAAAGTTGACTGCCCATGGATACATAAAAATAACTTCAACATCAAATATGACAAACAGGATAGCGACCAAGAAATATTTTATGGAGAAAGGCTGCCTGGCATTTCCGACAACTTCAATTCCCGATTCAAAAGCTCCAAGCTTATTTTCTGTGCGGACTTTTGGTCCGATAAGGTGTGTAATAATTATGGTACCTACTCCAAATCCTACAGCTACTAAAAGCTGTATAAATATAGGCAAGTAGTCGATCGGCATACTATTGGCTTGCTCCATCTCAATTAAATTTATATTGGTAACTGTCTTTAAATATAGAGATTCCAAGGTAAAAAACAAAACAAAAAAGGCGTAGATATTACTATCTACGCCTAATTTAGAATGATTTTACTTAAGCCTATTTAATACCTTGTAAATAGCCTTTAACCGCTTCATTAGCTGGATCTATTGCCAATACTTTCTGGAAGCTTTCTTTCGCTTTAGGAAGATCCTGTTTTACATAATAGTAAAGACCGATATAGGTATTCGCATCGATTAAATAATTTTTATTTTTCTCTTGCGCACCACGTTGATTGATTGTTTCAATCAATTTTTGGAAGGATGCTACGAAATCACCTTTTGGTTGTTCCAAATTATCAGCCGTCAATGCAGCAAAAGCCTTGTAATAAAGCGCATTAATCAAATATTTATCTTGTGCTTCTTTATTATCAGTTGTTTCGATCACAGTTAAGAAAGTTTGTGATTTTTGTAAATCCGCAATTGCTTTGTCTCTCAATTCTTGATTAACCACAACTTGTTCCTCATTTTTACTAGCTGCATCTTCTTTAGCACCGATTTGGTAATAGGCTTCTCCAGCATAGTAATTTGCATCAAACAGATATGTTTTGTTATCTTTATAAGAAGCAACTAGCTCGAATAAAGAGGCTGCTGTTTGCAATTCTTGCTCTTGGTATTTAGCAAAAGCTAACTCAGCTGTTTCTCCCAACAATTCTTTGTCTAAATCAATTGCTTTCTTAATATCGGCAATACCCTTTTGAATATTCGCTGTATTCTCTGCTGTCAATACCGGAGCCGCAGTAGCCGTACTATCTGCACCAGCAGCTGCTGGTTTTGGGCTATTTGCAGCAATCTCAGACATACCTAGATACATATAATCCAACGGAATTACACGATCTTTTTCCATTTTGCTAAACATCTGGTTTAAGTACTCCAAGGCTTTCGGATAATCTTTAGCTTTTTGGAAGGCAATATAACCCAAATAACGGTAGATTTTTGGATCTACAGAAGGGTTTTTCGCTAATTCCTCAGAAACGACCTTCAAATCGTCATATTGACGCGCGTAAACCAAGAAATCGGCATAACGGATTTTAGCTTCCAATGAATTATCACCCGCTACTTCTAGGTATTTTTTGTATTGCTCAACACCCTTTTTATTTAACTCGACATATTTCTCGTCAGAAGTACCCGGCAATCTAGACCATTGGTTATATGTTTCAGCCAACTCACGGTAAGTAGGTGCGTATGCCGGTGTTTCTGCTGCGATAGCTTCCAATTGTGTGATAGCCTCATCAAAAGCTTGAGCGCCACGTACAATCACAGCTTGTCCAACTTTCGCCTGTACTGAATTTGGATCAATATCCGTCGCCTCACCATAGCTTGTATAGGCCAATGAACCTTCTTTCAAACCGCGGTACGCATCACCTAACGCGATAGGAACAGCTACGTCTTTTTTATTTTTCTCTTTCGCCTGTGTCAGGTATTCCAACGCTTTTGCATAATCAGGCTCTGGAGCATTAATATATGCACGACCGATTTCCAATAATGGCTCATAATCCTTTTTTCCTAATTTTGCTGTTGCCAAAGCGAATTTAGATTCAGCGCTTGCTTTATCTTTTTTCATTAAGTCAACATAACCCAAACCTACATTATTAATTGTAGCCTTTGGATCAGCAGCCAAACCTTGGTTGAAAATCGCAGCGGCAGAATCCGCTCTGTCGTTTACCAAATAAATTTGACCCAAATAGAAATAATTATCTCCATTCTTAGGTTGCTTAGTCACTAACTGTTGAAGGATAGTTTTCGCTTTACCATAATTTTCAGCCTCGATGGCTGCTCTAGCATCTTTCAAACTTTGTGCACTCACTGTGCCCACAGATCCAGCCAATAAAAGACTAAATAATAATTTACTGTTTGTCATAATCTATTTTTGTACTATTTATTATCTATTTAATATAACTTTCATCTCTAATAATGATCTCTCGTCCGGGCATTGTAGCAGGAACCAATCCAGCCTTTAATACAATCCGCTGTCCACGATCCCCTGTCAAGAAGGCACTAAAGCCTAACCCCAAGCCCATATTTGGCTGATAGTTCATAATGTAGACAGGCCTTACAAAAGGATATAAGCCATCAGCAATAGTCGATTGGGACGGCCGATAAAAACTCGCCTTTTCACCCTCCTTACCAACACTTTCGATGCTCAATGTACGAATTTTATCCAATAAATTCGAATTTTTTTCTATCGCTTTTAAATACCAATTGTATCCGATAACGCCTACTGCATTGGCATTTTCACTGACATATTTCATGACATCTTCACTATCTTTCAAAGCAGAAACAGCTTTCGGATCAATTTTGTTCAATTTGAAATAATCTTTCAAATAGCGCAGTGTGCTTGAATTGGCATTATCGAAGATCAATCGCTGTCCCCCTAAGTTACCTTCCAACAAAGACTTAACGTCTTTTTGCTGCATTATAGTATCAGTACTGTTACGATTATTAATCAATACAACGGCATCCGAAGCCATTTGGAATATTTTAGGTTGAATGCCACGTTTTTTAAAGTAGCTATCTTCTTCATTTGTCAACTGTCGGGTCAACACAACCACATAAGCAGAATCAGACAATAAGGCATTCACCGCTTTAATCTCGGGCCGTGCCATGAGCTCCAAACTCGAGTTTGGATAAGAACTTTCAAAAACATCCGCAGACTCCCGAATAATAGGCAACAAAGTCTGATCGACAATGACGGGTAATTTACCCGTTAGAATATCATCGCTCTCTTTCGTTTGCTTTGTTTTATTTTCGCAGGAAACAAAAATGCCCATACAGATGCCAAGCATCACAAGAATCATTTTATATTTTCTCATATGATACATCATAAAATAAGACAGTTTAATTAAAAAATAGTTTAATTTTTGAAGAGAGAATTGGTTGTCGCCAAAAAGAAGAGGGCAGTTAATTAAAAATTATTTTGCCAGAGTCGTACAAACCGCATAAAAGAATACAGAATCAACACAACACCAAAGATTGTTTTGTAAGTTGGATTAATCTCAATGGGGAAATTATCCCAGAATATAATCAAAAGGCCCAAAACAAAATAAAAGCCAAACATAAAAAGTCCTAAAATAGACAGAAACCGCTTCAGAGGCGATTTCCGTCTATAATTTGAACTATTATCCGAATTAAAATTTGTCATTCTAATTTTGAAGGTTCAATCGAATTGGTAAAGTGTACGCGACACGAACTGGACGACCATTTTGAATACCTGGTTTCCATTTCTTCGCTTTTTTAAGCAACCTAACGGCTGCATCACCAGTACCATATTTCAAATCACGTTTGATATTGATGTCTGTCAAGCTACCATCTTTTTCTACAACGAAGGATACCTCAACGACACCATTTACACCGTTTTCTGTTGCTGCAGCTGGATACTCGTAGTTGGAACCAACCCAAGACATAAAGGCAGGCATACCGCCAATCGGTGTTGGTTGAACTTCAATGGCATTAAATGGAAGGATTTCATCCCCATTACCATTTGGATCACCTTTTGCGGCTCCAGTGATAGCACCATCTTGTTTCTTCGAACCAAATTCACCACGTGCTACAGAAGTACCTGTCGGACTACCTTTCAAAGTAATACGCGCTGGCGTTTTATTTGGATCTTTCAATTCTTCCTGAGAAGCAACTTCCTCTACAACTTTGTTTGCAGGAGCTACTTTAGGTTCAGGGAAACGAACCAAATCCTCTTTTGGTACATCCATGGCCACTTGTTGAGGTTTTTCTTCCGGTTCTTGTGGAAGTGGCTCCTCTTCTGGTGGTTCTGGTGGTTTGATTTCTTCAAGGTCTTCCAAAGTAACTTCGGTTACTGCCGGAGGTGCCTCAACAGCTTTCTTCGGGAACAGCTTACTTCCAAATACACTAAGGAAACTAGCTATGGCTACAATGCCGATAACGACAAGAAGCCCCCGGTTAGTCGCTTTAGGCGCAAGTTTACGAAGCTCGTAAGCTCCATATTCCTTGTTGCGGCCCTGGAAAACGACATCAAGCCATTCTTTCTTAAAAATATCTAATTTTGACCCTATCATTTTATTTTAGTTTTTTGTGTCAATCTAATAACTAATCATTATAGATATTGTCACGTTTTAACACTTCGACTTCTTCAGGTGTAATCTTTCCGATCATATAGCGTTTGACGTCTACAATTTTCATCTCGTCAAGAATATCAACCAGATTACGTTGTGTACATTTTTCACTAGGACGTATGATTACGATCATGTCTTTGCCGCCTGAAACGCGAGGTACATAAGCCTTTTTCTCCATCAAGACCTTACGAATCCCATCTGCACCGTAACCGGCAACAGTAGGACCTTCGATCGGACGAGCAACTTGACCATATACCCAAGAGACTTTATTGTCAGAACCCAATAAAATTGTCAGGGAGCGATTATCTGCTGTAAGCAATTCATCGCTTTGTTGCTCCTTAATTTTATTTTTGTCTGGCATAGCCACATCCATTGCCTGCGGTTTATTTAAGGACGTGGTCAACATGAAGAAGGTAATCAACAAGAACGCCAAATCCACCATGGCTGTAAGGTCGACCTTACCACCATTTTTCTTGGATCTTACTTTCCCGCCTTTGCCTTTTTTACCACTATCCTGATTTAATTCTGCCATTGTTTGTTCTTATTAAATCGTCAATTATTTCTCCTCAGCACGCATGCCTGTTATGAAACTAAACTTGTTTTGCTTTTGATTACGCAATGTTTCAATAACTAAATTAACCGAAGGATATTTCTCATTCGCATCTGCTTTGATAGCCATCTTCAGAGGTCCAGGGTGCACGAAGTTCTTATCAGTAGCTTCCTTTTCTTTATTTACTTCTTCAGCTGCAAGACGGGCATTTTGAACCCAGTAATACAACTCATTTGAAGTATTCTCTGTACTATCAACCGGGATACCAGTCTGCAGACCTTTTTCTGTACGCTTACTTCCATCCAAGGCCAACAACCCTTTCAATTTAGACATTGGTACACCAAAGTTTTCCATCAATTTGAAACGATCGTAATCTTCTTGTGAAAAGCCAACGCCATACTTTGCTGACATTCTTTCTAGTGCTTTTACACGAACCTGTTGATCAGTCGTACCGAAGAAAACTTTACCTTTATCGCCTATTGTGATCATACCTACATTTGAATCAGGTAACTTATCTTTCGTAGTCGATGCTGGGGTATCTACTTGCAAAGCCTCTGGTTGGCGCGCAGTCGCCGTTAAGACGAAGAACGTAAGCAGTAAGAACGATACGTCACACATCGCTGTCATGTCGATCGACGTACTGGCTCTTTTTACTTTTGCTTTACCCATTTTAAATTCTTCCTTTTAAATTAAAAACTCAATCTTCTATCCTATGATGCTTTTGATTTTTGATTTCCATAAAATAAAATCAAAAACTTTCACCATAGTTCTTATTTGTGGTTTGCAGCGTATGTTTGTACGATTGAGAAACCAGCTTCGTCGATAGAGTAAGTTAATTTATCGATTTTTGCAGTAAAGATGTTATACAATACGATAGCGAATGTTGAAGTCGCGATACCAGTTGCTGTATTGATCAAGGCCTCAGAGATACCGTTTGCCAATTTAGCTGAATCTGGAGCACCACCTGTTGCCAATGCCGAGAAGGCTTTGATCATACCTGTTACTGTACCCAATAGACCACATAATGTACCGATAGAAACTAATGTAGCGATAACATTTAAGTTTTTCTCTAACATTGGCATTTCTAATGCTGTAGTTTCTTCGATTTCTTTTTGAATTGCAATAGCAGCTTTTTCAGTGTTTACTTCAGGATCTGCAGATACTGATTTGTATTTCAATAAACCAGCTTTTACTACGTTTGCTACTGAACCTTTTTGTTTGTCACACTCAGCGATAGCTGAATCGATGTTTCCACCATTAATTAACGTTTGAATTTTACGAACGAAGTTTCCTACGTTACCATTACCAGAAGCTTTGTTAATAACGATAAAACGTTCTACTGAGAAAACCCATACCATCAAGAATAAACCAAGCAAAACAGGTACGATAGCCCCAGCATGGTAAACCATTCCTAAGTAAGAGCTTAAACTTCCGCCTGGGATTGGTGCATTTTCATGATTTCCATCAACAAAGTTTGCAGGGTTACCCATTACAAATTTCCATAAACAGAAACCAACGATGAAACAGATGATGATTGCAGCTTGAGCGAAGAAAGATCCTCCGTTGTTGCTCTCTTGTTTTGCAGCAGTTTTAGGTGCGTTTGCCATTTTTCTAATTTTTAGTTTTTTACTGTTGTTTAAATATATAATGTTGTTTAAATTATATGCACTCTTATTTGCTTTTGAAACCAATTTTGCAAAGCAAATTTAATATTTAATGTCAAATTTAAAATATTCCTCTTAAATATATAAAAAAAATCAAATTTGTTTTTTAAAACTGAATACACCATTAACAGTGTTATTTTTCTCAGCAGTTCCCGTTATATAATCATTGTTACTCTATGCTAAATCGCTTATTCGCAATAATTATTTTACAATGAAAGCCATTTTTTTTTTGATATGCAAAAAAATCAAGGATTTTAAACGACAAAAAGTAAGTGATTACTCATGTTTTCAAACAATCGCATAGTCTTGACTAAAACCATACTTGCCTAATAAACAATTCATTAGATTTAATACGAATATCCTTGTTATACTTGTTTAACCACCGACTAATTTTACGCGATACCCTTCTTTAAGTAACAACTCATAGATCTTTTGTTTGAACTCTCCTTGTATGATGATCTCTCCATCTTTTACCGTTCCGCCCACTCCGCACTTCTGTTTCAACAATTTACCTAAGCTTTCTAGATCTTCCGCTTTTCCGACAAACCCCGTAACCAACGTAACAACTTTCCCCTTCCGCATTTTACGATCCAGTTGTACCTTCAAGTTTTGCTGGTTGACCGGTAAAGTATCAGCTTCCTGAAAAAAATCAGCCAGCTGATAGCTGAAACTGTCATCTGTTGAATATACTACGCCCTCGTAGGACTGTTTTTTATTTTTGCTCATGATCTTAACAAATTATCTTTAGTGCTTTTGGTATAATGGAAATATCCAGTTTATCGCCAAGCTCGATCGGTTCTCCATCCACATGGACCGGTGAAACCTTATCGACCTCGATCTGAATATTTTTTCCCGGAATAATCTCGACATAACTGGATTGATCTGCAGATTTATTAAAAAGATGAAAAATCATCTTCGGCAGAATATAAAGTGGGAATTTGTGCACGATACATACGTCCAAAATACCATCATTAACCGAAGCCTGTGGTGCGATATAGGCATTGTTCCCATATTGAGGAGAGTTCGCCACGCTGATCATAAAGGCTTGTCTTTCGTACACCTTTCCATCAATCGTCAATTTATAATGTGCAGGCTGATACTTGCTGAGCACATTAAAGACCGATTTCATATAGCCCAAAGGTCCGCGAATATTTTCATTCGCAAAATTTTCACTCACGGAAGCATCAAAACCCAAACCCGCGATATTAAAAAATCGTCTATCGTTAATTAAACCACAATCAACCTCAATCGACTCAAAACGATTAATCCGACGAATAGCAGCCGCTTCATTCATAGGAACCCCTAGATAGAGCGCTAGGCCGTTGCCAGAGCCCTCAGGAATAATTCCCAATGGAATTCCAGATCCCACCAAAGCGGAGCCCAGTTCATTGATCGTCCCATCACCTCCGACTGCTATAACTGCATCATAGCCTTCCTTGACCGCTTTCAGTCCAATTTCATACGCATGATTCGGCCTTGCAGTTTGTTGAAAGGTCGGATCAAACTTCTGTAGATCAAGTACATCCAGCACCTGTTTTTTAAAGGAAGTTTTATTTTTTCCTCCTGAAATAGGATTAATAACAAACAATATCTGTTTACGTTCTGACATATCCAAAGATAGCGGAAATTACCAATTTCTTAAAATAATGTAATCTTTATACCTATTAACGCATTTCGCTGAGCTTTTAAAAGTTAAAATATAAATTTGATTTTAAATAATCCTTAAAGTATTGTAGCTTTGTCGCACAAAAAATAGAATGTGGACTGATTTGCGTGCTGTTGCATAACAAGGCAACGACAAGGAGATTGCAACCACAGTAAAAAAGTGCTAAAAACCCTTCGCTATCACGGCTCTTATCACTTTGCTGTTATTTCATTCTAGCGCAAATCCAATATTAAAAATTACGTAAAGCATGGCTTATTTATTTACGTCAGAATCTGTTTCTGAAGGGCATCCAGACAAAATTGCGGATCAAATTTCAGATGCATTAATAGACAATTTTTTAGCATGGGACGAGGACTCTCGCGTCGCTATTGAAACACTAGTAACCACAGGACAGGTTGTCCTTGCGGGGGAAGTTAAATCAAACATATACCTCGATGTTCAGAAAATAGCCCGTTCGGTGATCCAGAAAATTGGCTATACTAAATCTGAGTATATGTTCGAGGCAAACTCCTGTGGCGTTCTTTCGGCGATTCACGAGCAATCTGCTGATATCAACCAAGGTGTAGACCGCAAGACAAGACAGGAACAGGGTGCGGGTGACCAAGGTATCATGTTCGGTTATGCAAACAACGAAACCGAAAACTACATGCCGTTGGCATTGGACCTATCGCATCGCTTACTGTATGAACTGGCCGAGCTGCGTCGCGAAAATAACGAAATCAAGTATTTGCGCCCCGACGCAAAATCTCAGGTTACCCTTGAGTATAGCGATGATCACAAACCAAAAAGAATTGACGCAATCGTCATCTCTACACAACATGATGAGTTTGATACCGAGCAAGCCATGTTGGATAAAATTACACACGACATCAAAACGATCTTAATTCCACGTGTTAAAGCACAATTGAAACCAGAACTTCAGTTGTTATTTAACGATGAAATTAAGTTTCATATTAATCCCACCGGCAAATTTGTTATCGGTGGACCACATGGAGATACAGGACTAACCGGACGGAAGATCATTGTCGATACCTACGGCGGTCGAGGTGCACATGGTGGTGGTGCTTTCTCAGGAAAAGACCCATCTAAAGTAGACCGCTCGGCAGCATACGCAACGCGCCATATTGCTAAAAACTTAGTGGCAGCAGGTGTTGCAGATGAAATTCTCGTACAGATTTCCTATGCAATCGGTGTAAAAGATCCAATGGGAATCTATGTAAATACCTATGGAACGAGCAAAGTAAATTTGACCGATGGCCAGATTGCTGAAAAAATTGCCCATTTATTTGACATGACTCCATACGGAATTGAAACGCGTTTGGGACTGAGAAATCCAATTTATTCAGAAACGGCAGCCTATGGTCACATGGGAAGAACGCCAAGAAAAGTAACCAAAGAGTTCGAAAGTTCAACAGGCGAGAAAAAGCAAATTGAGGTCGAACTTTTTACTTGGGAAAAACTAGATTATATTGACAAGGTAAAAGCAGAGTTTGGAATATAGCATCCAACATCCATCAAAATATAAAAGGGAGGCATAACGTCTCCCTTTTTGTTGGCTGAAAACGCCTATTTTTCGTTAACCACAAAAACCATTCGCCCACGATCAGCGTCATTGGTATTGTTGAATTCACGAAGGTTTTGTATCTTAAAGCTTCTAAACCGTTTCAATCATGAAAAGACGCAACTTTCTTCTAGCACCCATGGTGCTCGTAACTGCTCCCACATGGGCAAATACAGTTCAATCGGATGAGCATATCGAGTCCAGCACCATTGTCCATGTTGTTAATTTTTGGCTAAAAAAGGATCTTAGTGAAAAAGAAAAAAAGAATTTTGTTGGATTCTTTGAAGAACTTCGTAAGATCGACGTCATTAAAACACTCAATTATGGCATTCCGGCGCAGACAAACCCGAGACCTGTCGTAGACAACAGCTTTGATTACACGCTACTTGTGACATTCAAAGATCTTAACGATATTACCATTTACGAAACGCATCCAATCCATTTAAAAGCGATCGAGAAATATCAACATCTCTGGACAAAAGTAATGGTCAAAGATACCTCCATCATTAAATAAGGCCACGTGCCTTAATTTCAAGGTATTTGTTAATGGAATTGATGGTTAGATTTTCCGGTGCAGTATAAATGGTCTGAAATCCATGACGAATCAGTTCTTGTACAATAAGCTGCTTCTCATAGATGAACTTTTCAGCAATGATTTGATTATAGATGTCAATCGTTTTTTTCGGTGCGCTTTTGGCTAAATCCTCCACCTCGACATTTTTAAAGACGACAACAACTATAATGTGACTTCTATTGAGCATCGATAGATAATTCATCTGACGCCTCAAGGAGTCTAAGGTCTCGAAATTGGTATAAAGAAAGATAAGCGAACGTTTGTTGATATGTGCATTGGCATAACTGTATAATTTTCCAAATTCTGATTCTTCAAATTTGGTCGACACCTGATAGAGCGTCTCTGAAATTTTGAGCATCTGATTATTTCTTTTCTCAGCTGGTATAAATGCATTGATATCCTTTGAAAAGGTTAATAAGCCTGCACGGTCCTGCTTCAATATGGTTGCATTCGAAAGCACCAGCGCAGCATTAATGGAGTAATCCAATAAGGTCAGGTCGTTGAAGGGCATGCGCATCGCCCTCCCTAGATCAATAAAAGAATAGATGGGCTGTGATTTCTCTTCTTCATATTGGTTGACCATCAACTTTTTTACTTTTGCAGAAGCTTTCCAATTCATATGCCGATAATCATCCCCCTGAACATAGTCTCGAACGTGGTCAAATTCCATGGCCGAACCAATCCGTCGAATACGCTTTATTCCGAGTTCATTCAGTCTGTTGCTTGTGGCCAAAAGCTGATATTTACGGAGTTGAATATAAGACGGATAACATGGTATTTCTTGTTCCTGATTGGTAACAAACCTTCTTTTAAAAAAACCAAAACGCATCACTAATGCCATGCAACGGCCAAAGGTATAGATCCCTCGTTGGGTTGGCCGAAGTGAAAAAGAAATGTCCGATTGCTGAAAACCCGCCAGATGGGTCAAAAAATCCTTATCCCGAATTTGAAGCTGTATCGGAAACTCCTCCAAAATATCCACTTTCGTACTAAATGGATAAAAAGAACTCACTATCAGCCGCATCGGATTTTCATCCCCGTTAGATAATTTTTCCGGATAGACCCTTGTGATTTCGATTCGCCCCTTTCCTGAAAACAAGACAATAAAATCAAAAGCCAAAACTGCCAGCCATAGCCAAAAAACAATCCAAGACACAATCAACAATCCTTTAACAAAAAAAGACAATGTAAAGAGTGTCGCTATACCTAATAGTGAATAGAAGAATTGATTCGTTAGAAAGAGCTGGCTTAATTTCTTCATTATCTTGGAATTTCTACAGAATTAATGATTTGGTCGATGACATAGGCAGTGGTAAACCCTTCCATTTCTCTTTCTGGAGTCAACATAACGCGATGTCCTAACACAGCCGATGCTACCCTCCGAATATCCTCAGGAGTAACAAAGTCTCTGCCACTCACTGCAGCCGAAGCCTTTGCGGATTCCAACAAAGCAATCGAAGCTCTTGGTGAAGCTCCTAGTGTCAAACTTGGGTTAGTGCGTGTTTTTATAATAACTTGAGCAATATACGTCAGCAACTCCTCATGAACAAAAATAGACTTGATCAATTTTTGGAATGCCAAAATTTCTGCTGCGGAAACTACCGCCTGAACCTGATCCTCTTTATTGAGTGCCTTTTGAGCATGATGCTCCTTTAATATCTCCAGTTCCTGTTCAAGTTCAGGATAATTCACATTGATCTTAAACAAGAAACGATCGAGCTGAGCTTCCGGCAATCGATAAGTACCTTCGTGTTCGATCGGATTTTGTGTCGCAAAAACAACAAAGGGAGCTGGTAATCGATAGGTAGTTCCGTCGACTGATACTTGCTGTTCGGCCATGCTTTCAAAAAGCGCCGCCTGCGTCTTTGCCGGAGCCCGGTTAATTTCATCGATTAACACGATGTTTGCAAAAATAGGCCCCTTGCGAAACTCAAATTCATTGCTTTTCAGATCCAATATCGAAGATCCCGTTACATCCGAAGGCATTAGGTCTGGTGTAAATTGAATCCGTTTGAATTCGCTATTGATGGTTTTGGCGATCAATTTTGCAGATAATGTTTTTGCAACCCCTGGCAATCCTTCAATCAGGGAATGTCCCGACGCTAAAATGGAAATCAGGAGCATATCGATCAATTGATCCTGCCCAACGATTACTTTTTTAACTTCTGCCTTTACCTGAGCCATTTTATCGAACAAAACCGATACATCTATTCGGTTTTCAAAAGATATATATTTATCGAAGTCACTCATATCATTTTTGCTTTATGTTTAAACTCTTCTATAGTATCATTAATCAATTTAAGATCAGCTAGGTCATGTTCTTTCGCATCCTGCATACGAACAATCAACCTGACCAAAGCCTGTGTCTCCGCAAGAAAAACGCCAGACCGTTCGGCCAATTCTTCACTGAACTCATTTTCCCGCAACGTTAGTGTATCTAAGTGAAAACGACTCCGAAGGTCGTGAAGAAAGTAATCTATTTTTTTGGCTACCATGTTCCCTGGCGCACCATTTTCATAATATAAGGTAGCAATCGTCTCACAGAATTCTTTCGAGAGATTCGGCTCCGGGGCCACGACCGCCACTGCACGCTGTTCGCGTCTACTTCTAAACACGAGTAAAAGCACCAGTCCCGCTAACAAAACATACCAGGCTTGCCGAAGACCATCATTCATAAGCAATACACGCAAAGGCGTACGATATTGATCCATATTTGCTTTAAAATCATACCACGCGAGCGGCTTATCATTTAAATAAGATAAAGATTTCGCAACATAAGCATACTGCGAAGCAGAATTCAGCAAATAATAGTTCCCAAATAAATCGGGAGTCAGGTGCAGATAGATTGTCCCTTTACCAAATTGAACCGCCACGAAGTTAGGTAACGCAAAATCTTTATAGGTAATCGCGCCCAAAATGGTCGTATTTTTAGGAAGTTTTTTAAATACTTCCCCAAGATCCGATTTACCATAATGAATTTTATTGTTATCATTCATCAGTCGAACGCGCACCTGACTTTTTATATTTACACCTTTTTTGTAACCATAAAAACTATCCGTTTCCACACCCAATGAATCCAAAAAATAACGATCAATTTCCTCGGCCACAATCATTGCTTTCCCGCCCCGATTCACATAATCCAATAATTTATCCTCCGCGGCTTCTCCCATTGAAAAATAAGAGGTGTAAAAAAACAGGTTAACGTCTGTTTTCTTTGCGCTGTCTAGATACTCGTACAATGGCCGTTCAATCGTTGTATTCTTCTGGTCAATGATATGTTTTAGTTCCTGACGTAACACATAAGCTCCAAAGGGATTTTTATCTTTTGCATCAAAGGTCCGATCCCAGATAATCGGCTTCTTACTTGTTGCATCGATAAGCGCAATGAGCACTAAAACAACAGCCAATAATATCAATCCAAATTTTACCGATCCCTTCATTTAATTTGATTTTGATATTGGGTAAACAATTGCTGGTATTGGGCAAAATTAGCTTCCATTAATTCAAACTGACCAAACCAGACATAATCAAATATCCGTGTGCACTCCAGAAATCCCCGACGGAGTTCTTCGTTCTGTATTTCTTGTGCAAACTCAGCATTTGTCTTACTCTGCTTCCACTTGATATGATCGGTCTGAGCCAACTTTTGAATATTTAACAGCTGTAAGTACCGAATTCCCAATGCATAATTTTTAGTTGTAATAGCGTCCTGAATATAAGGTTCTAGGTTACTATTCATTAGATTTCGCTCTACATACGCTAAAGCATCAAGCTCTCCCTCTTCTTCATCGTGTTTAATAAAATATTGTTTCCTATTGTAGAGCACTTTATAGAGGATAAAGGCTAATGCGATGACCGCTAAAAAGGCAAATACATAACCAAACTCTTCCCGGAATTTATAAGGATTATCGGGCATGATGCTTCCAATCCAATCCGCGAGCCGGGCAAGAATGCGCTGTAATACACCAACGCGATCTTTAATATTTTCTGAATAAACAAAATCATCGGTCTCGTAACGTTTGATAATATCCTGATAAGGATCCATTTTAAACGAACGCTCTTCGGTGTATTTTGGAATCGAATCAAATAATGTTGGATCCCACAGATCAATTTCGTCTTTTTCCTGTTGGCCATTAGGAGCTTTTACGGCTATTGAGTCAATGCGGACAGAATCTGTTCCCACCAAGGTAGAATCTATTCTCACATTGAGCGAATCGATTCTATCACTATTGGAATCTGCATCCCTTGGTTTCGGATCACAGGCATAAAAAACGGATAATAAGGCGATACCGAAAAAAAAGAAGAGTCTATTCATCTTTTCCTCCAATCTTTTCGATCATGCCATAAATACGTTCGCCAAATTTGAGATCCTTGGCTGTTTCATAAATAATACCATTGGCCAGAACCCCAGACATGTACAGAAAGAGTGTAAATAACGTGATAAATAAGCCACCCAATGTCATCAGCAATTTCCCCCAGGATGAGTCAAAAAAGGCGGCATCTATACCGAGGAAGTTGAATGACAAAAGCCCCATGATGATCAATGGTACAATGGAAATCATCATGACAGCCATTTGGAAAATAAAATTCACGATATAAGTGGCAATACCATACTGAATCAATTTTTTGCTCAGCATGACATAGGCATCTGTAAAACAGCTCCCCAGATCCGAATAACCTTCCCGATAAAATAAAAATGAGCAAAATAACCAAATGCCAACCATGGACCCTAAAATACCGATCGCAAAACTTCCGATGAAAGGGATAAATGCACAAATTACAGCGACGATGGCCAGGGGAATAAAAACGACAATTAGTGCCAATATCATGGCAATCAAAAACATAAAGTATTTCCCTAGGTTTGATCTGAAATTCTTCAGCACTTCCGCTCCCGAAAATGCTGTGCTTTTGCGCTCTTTTAGCAGCACAAAATATTCGATAGAAATACCATAAACGTACAGCCCCAAAGCTAGGAGTGCTAAAATGAGTAATCCGGCCCATGCAAAAGCATCGATATCCTCAAAAGAATCACTATTGGCAGAGAACGTAATTTTTGTAGACAAAAAATAATAGACCAATGCAATACCCGCCAGTGGCACAGCAGATAAACCAAAAATAGTAGAAACAAAGTGTTTATAGATCAATTTAAAAAGATCTATAAAACTTTGGACAAAGTCCCCTACCTTCCGTTCTTTTTGAAATTCAAAGTCTATTTCCATTGAAATCGTTTTGCTAGTCGATAAGGATTAATAACATAAAAATAAAGGATGGCCAGTAAGGATAAAATGATAATTAGTAAGCATAACCAAATTGACACGTTATAATATCGCGTTACAAAGCCTTCCAATGTACCGGCAATAATAAAAAAAGGAATTGTGCTGACGAGAACTTTCATCGCAATCTTTGCCGTACGAACAAAAGATGTTAAACGCGTGAAAGATTTGGGAAATAGAATGCTATTACCTAGGGCCAATCCACATCCCCCTGCCACAATGATTACCGAAATTTCAATAGTGCCATGAATCCAAATTGCCGACATGGCTTTCCCCATAACGCCATACTGGAAAAACATATGGTGAAATGCACCGAGCATAATGCCATTGCTAAACAGGACATAACCTGTTCCTACACTGAAAAATAGCCCGGCAGCAAAAGCCATAAAAGCAACCCGCACATTATTAATCGTAATCCAAATTGCAGACCCAAAGTTACTGCCCTTTCCATATACCGCAGCAGGATCTCCGGCCTTTATACTTTCTATCGTCGAATCTACATAGTAGTCCCCTAAAATAAGCCGAATAAAATCGATATCGTACATAGCGGATAAAAAACCGATAACCGAAGCCAAAACAAAAATTAAGAAGGAGTACAACAACGGTCTGCGGATAGCCCAAATTGCTTGTGGTATCTCTTCGGTGATAAAAGATTTAAATTTATTATTGGAAGCTTTTTGATCTTTATAAATTTTCTGATGGACAGTCACCGCCAATTCATTCAGATAAGCCTTTACCTTACTTTCAGGATAAAAAGTTTGTGCATAAGCCAGATCGTTTGTGAGCTCAATGTAATTTGAGGCCAGTTCATCTGGATCAACCTGCATATTAATTGATAAATTATTTTCAATTAACGTCCATTTTTCTTTATTTCGTTCTACAAAGGATGCTTCTCTCATTAATTTTTTTAACTGGCTGAACCAAATATAGGAAATATCCATGATTGAAAAGCACAAATTGGAGCTAAAATAACCTGGATATGCTATATTACATTAAATTCAACTAATTTGCATATGAATAAGCTTGAGATAAATACGGCGCAAAATGTAAAAATCGAATATAATCTTGCCAGTCTTGGCTCAAGAATGATCGCATTTGCAATAGATTACTTTATTATAGTCTGTTATTATTTCTTTTGCTTTTTTCTATTGGACAGTATAAACATGAACGCAGGAGATCCCTATCTTTTCTATGGGGTTATGATGGCCCTGACTTTGCCGGCATTTTTTTATACGTTAATTACTGAAACCGCTTTTGGCGGCCAAACAGTCGGCAAGAAAATAATGAAAATAAAGGTTGTCAAACTCGACGGCTCCCGGGCCAACTTCTATCAATACTTGTCTAGATGGAGCCTGTCTATTATCGACATCTGGATGACGATGGGCGGGGTTGCAATTACCGCTATAGTTTTATCCAAAAACGGACAGCGCATTGGAGATATTGCAGGAGAAACCTCTGTAATCAGTCTCAAACCTACTTTAAAATTGAGGGACACGATCTACGAAGAAACGTTCGATAATCACCCAATTCTATTTCCTCAAGTAATCAAACTGAGTGACAAAGATGCCAACTCTGTCAAAGAAATCTATCAAACCGCTTTTGACAGAAGGGATGTCGGAATTTTAACCGCTTTAGTACAACGCCTCGAAACGGTGATGGAGGTTAAACATCCGGAAAAAATGACTCCCAATGATTTTGTCTTGCAGGTCATGAAAGATCATTATAGTATGTTTAAGGATAAATAAGTTTCACCCTCTACCTGATCCAATATTTTCTCGGGCAAAAAACGGATATTCATCGGAACTCATTCGGTGTTTCTTCGGTTGCAACCGAAGAAGTACCGAACGAGCTCCGAACAAGCACCGAACAAGCACCGACCAAAGTCCGAAAGTGATATGGTTGTCTTATACTGAAATAGGTTTACATTTGGTCTAATACGGTTCTTACTTTACAGTTGATTTCGATTTCTCGTTCATAAAAAAGCCCCCAAAAAGTTAAACACTTTTGGAGGCTGCAAAAAGATCCTTTTTATACTGAATATTTTGTTACGCGGTCACTGATGCTGCTGAAGTCTGAACTTGACGGTCAACCTTCTTAACCAATCCCTGCAATACATTTCCAGGACCAACCTCAACAAAAGCCGTTGCACCATCTGCCAACATATTTTGTACCGTTTGTGTCCATCGAACAGCACCGGTTAACTGCGCAATCAGATTTTGCTTGATAACCGCTGGATCTGTCTGCGGCTTGGCATCAACATTTTGATAGATCGGACAGCTAGGCGACAAAATATCTACAGCTTCAATAGCTGCTTGCAATTCCACCTTAGCAGATTCCATCAATGGTGAGTGAAATGCGCCACCAACATTTAGCTTTAATGCGCGCTTAGCACCAGCCTCGGTCAACAAAGCACAAGCCTTGTCCACCCCTTCAATAGATCCCGAAATAACCAATTGCCCGGGACAGTTATAATTTGCAGCTACCACGACGTCATCAACCTGAGCACAGATATTTTCCACTATGGCGTCTTCCAGACCTAATATCGCAGCCATCGTCGAAGGCTGAAGCTCACATGCTTTTTGCATTGCATTAGCGCGCTGTGCAACCAATTTCAAGCCATCTTCAAAGCTCAATGCACCGGCCGCTACCAAAGCCGAAAACTCACCTAATGAGTGACCTGCAACCATGTCCGGCTGAAAAGAGTCGCCCAACGCTTTCGCCAAAATAACCGAATGCAAGAAAATAGCCGGTTGGGTTACTTTGGTTTGTTTCAATTCCTCATCTGTACCAGAAAACATGATATCCGTGATACGGAACCCCAAAATATCGTTAGCCTGTTCAAACAAAGCTTTCGTTTCGTCATTTAAATTATACAGGTCCTGCCCCATTCCAACAAATTGGGCACCTTGACCAGGAAATACATATGCTGTTTTCATCCCTTATATTTTTTATTCGTTTATTTGTCTGCTACCATAGGTATTGAATCTGCCTTTGGCAGTCAATGGTTGATGAGAACGAATTCCCCTAAGCGCAAACTTAGATAAATTGCTTTTTATATGCAATATAAATTCATTTCAGCCAGCTATTATTCCCATCCTCGGCCGATCGATCCAATACCATTCATCGCCTCTTAAGGAATAATGTAAGGCCTTAAATTCAATCTTCGGGAACAAAACTAAGCGACAACATCTTCTTCGGATCAAATACATCTTGTGCTATTTCCAGCAGCTCTTTACTCGTCAAGTGCTGGATCTTTTCAATTACTTCATCCAATAAGATAACACGATCATAGTCCATCACGTTTTTCGCCGCTGAGATAATCATGCTCATACGGTTCTCTTCGGTCAAAGCTATCTGCCCAATAAATTTCTGCTTCGCCCTTTTTACCGCAGTTTCAGATAGTGGTTGTTCGCTTAACTTTGTAAGTTCTTTAAAGACGAGTTTTTTTGCCTTTTCAACTTTTTCTTCATCCGTACCAAGGTAAATACTAAATAACCCTGTATCCGAAAAAATAGTATAATTAGATTCAATGGTATAGGCAATTCCATATTTCTCCCGTATGGAAAGATTTAGGATTGACCCCATCCCCATTCCACCAAGCATATTATTTAAAAGCAGCAGCCCCGTCTTACGGTCATCACGATAGCTATAGGCTAAAGAACCGAGCATATAATGCACCTGATTAATTGGCTTACCTACGGCAACATGCTGTTCAATAAGCGGTCTGACATCATTACGAAGACGGGCTATTGTATTTGAAGGTACCGTCCCAAATACTTTGTATAACAATCGCTCAACTTCTTTAAGCGTATAATTGCCCGTGATACCAATGACCATTTCATTTGTATCATAATTTGCCCGCATGAAATCAACAATATCATCCTTTTGCAGTGCAAGAAGCTGATCTTCTAGCCCCAAAATATTATGTCCTAAACCTGACCCCTGAAAAACCAGATCTTCAAAATCATCTACAATAGACTCTTCCGGGCTATCCAGGTAAGACGCCATTTCATCTACAATGACAGATTTTTCTTTATCCAATTCTATCTCAGGAAAAGTGGAATGAAAAAAGATATCTTCAAAAAGATCTAACGCACGACTTAAATATGGCTGAAGAATAGAGGCATGCACACAGGTATATTCTTTTGTCGTGTAAGCATTCAAATCCCCGCCAACCGATTCCAAATGATTTATAATCTGTTGTGTAGAGCGTCTTTCTGTTCGTTTGAATAGAAGATGCTCAATAAAATGGGCTACACCATATTTTCCAGCAGACTCGTCCCGAGACCCCGCATTGATGACCATGCAGACATGAGTAACCGGTAAATTTTGATATTGAAATACTACGCGTATTCCGTTTGAAAGTCTAATAATTTCGTATTCCATGCAGTACAAACTTGCTGTAGCTTCTTTTAGTTTATCTATTTTTGTGCGCCCATTAATCCTGACGATCTCCCCTAAAACAAAAAATATAAAATCTTACATTTTTCACCACTCTGCTCAATCTTCAAATCGTAGGACACATGAAGCCGTCACAAAACTAGGCATTTTTAAATGCAAAACGGTCATAGCGAAATCACTATGACCGTTTTTATAGCTATCTAAACCAGATTACATACGCGGAGGTCTCATTCCGCCCGGAAATCTGTTCTCTCCTTCTGGATTTCCCATCGCAAATTTCTGGAATTTATAGGTAAACAAAATCATAAAATATCGTCCCAAACGGTTGGTACGGCTATCTGTAATCATAGATTCATTGAATGTTCTGGAAACATTCGTTTGCTGGTTTAATAAATCAAACGCCTGTAAACGTACAGTACCACGTTGTTGACTCAAGAACTTCTGCTCGAGGTAGGTATTTATGACAAAAGGATTTGCATTAATGCCGGCACCATAACCATTATTGAATTGTTTGGATAAATCTGCTCCGAAAATGGTTGTTTTTGTAATATTGACCGATCCAATTAAGGTCGGTGTCCAGGACGAAACATTCGTATTACGATTAGTCAATGAGTTCTCCGTATGATTAAATTGATAACGTACTCCTGGATTAATTTCTAGGTTTTCCGAAGGGTTATATCTAAACATCAAACCTTGATTCAGCACGATATTTCGTGCTACGTTCTTTTGGCCGATGTTATCGTCCTTGTCAGTAGATATATAACCCATAGTTTTGCTGTAGGATATCCCCCCCATCAACATAATATTATATGTTTTTTCTTTCAATGATTTTCCATAGTGGTAAAAAGAATTCACATTAAAAGGTTTATCACTTGTTTCATTTAAGTAACGTGTTTCAGAAACTAGGGTTGAGTTTGTCTGTCCTGTTTGATAATCCATTAAATCATCAAAATAGCTTTTGCTCAAGCTCACAATCTTGTTGTTAGTCAAACCGGCATTAACGAACGCAAAAAAATTGTTTCCCTTTTGGAAATCATTCTTACGGAACCGTATATTCAATTGATGGCTGAACTCTGGATTCAAGTTTGCATTACCGATCACAATACTGGTCCGGTTTGTACTCATATCAAAGGGCAGGATCTGGGTTACCGAAGGCTCGTTAGGTGTTCCCGAATAATTGACGGAAATATTCGATTGTCGGGAGAACTTATACTCAAACCGGGCAATAGGCATCCAGTTCATGTTGTTCCGATGAATTGGAACCACTAATCCCGAACTGATCGCATCGCCTCTCAATTGAGAAGGCTGGGCCGCTGCCCCAATGGAATAGGTTATTTTATCGCCGCTATACAAATAGTTTGCACCTATCTTATGTGTCGTAAAGGAGTAATCATAATTGTAATCAAAATTCAACTTCGGATCTTCTGCTATAAGGTTTCCATCGCGATCAAATCCTTGTTGTTTGTTCGAATTGTCATACTTGTTTTTGTTGAAATCATAGGTAAATTCCACTTTTCCCTTTTCAGAAACCGGTTCGGTATAATTCACCGAAGCCCCACCATTCCAACTTTTATTATTTGCTTCTAGAATCGTTTTTTCATAAATCGAATCTAAAGGAGTATTTGCATTGTTGGGATCTGCCAATAATCTGTCTAAAATTGCATTTTGATCTTTCGTTGTTTTTGCATTGTTGAAGTTCATATTGACAAAAACATTCCGCCCTTTATCATTGAACTTATGGTTGTACAATCCACTAATTCCAAATCTCGGTGCGGAGGAATTTGCAACAATATCTTGGACTTGTGAATTATTAAATACTCCACTGCGGTAAGTGATTGAATTGGTTCCTGTCGTTACATCACTATTGTCGTAACCAAACTGGGGCGAAATTTTGATATAATCTTTTGTTGTAGGCTTCCATTCGACATTTGCCTCAAAACGATGGCTATCGCCAACCGTGTTCGAATTGGATGTCACACTGTCCGTCTGCATAATATTAGGTAATGTATTTTCCTGAAAACGTTGGGATAGTGTTGTATTGTTGCTATGGCTAAAACTATAGCTACCATAAACGGTCAGTTTATCACTAAAGTCTTTGCGATAATTCAGTCCTATGGAACCAATTTTTGTCAAACCGTCCGAACCGCCAAACATACCGCCGCCACGGCGACCGCCGCCACCTTGGCCACGACGCGCACCGCCACCTACAGTACTAAAATCAAATAAAGGCGCATTGGTATTGTTTAAATTTCCCAATACAGAAATCTGTTCGCCTTCGCGCATTCCCATCCACATCCCTGTAGCCTGGTAGCGATCTTCGGTTCCCACGCCAGCCCGTAGGGTAGTCATGTGTCCTGTATTGTATTTTGGATCAATCTGAATATTTAATACTTTTTCTGAATCACCCGTTTTATTGCCAGTGACATTGGCCATATCGCCATAATCATCAATCACCTGCATTTTTTGGATAATATTTGCCGGTAGATTCTGTGTTGCTGTCTTGACATCCCCACCAAAGAAATCCTTTCCATTTATACGAACTCGCTTGACAGACTCCCCTTGTGCCGTTACATTACCGTCTTTATCGACTTCGACCCCTTGTAATTTTTTCAAAGCGTCCTCGGCAACTGCCCCATCACGCAACTTCAGATCTTTCATCGTATATTCGAGGGTATCACTTTTGACAACCACCGTAGGCACACCATCAACAACGACTTCCTGCAGCATCTGCGAATTCTGTTGCAAAGTCAAACTTGGAATAATGTGTTTTGATTCGCCTTTGGGGATACTAAATTCCTGCTCAAAACGTTCGAATCCAAGGTTTGAAACCGTAATTTTAAAGGTATCGGCCTTGACCTTATCAAAGATAAAGATTCCGGCCATATTGGATCCTGTCGTCATAGAATCCAATTTTGACGTTAATTTCACCGTTGCCCCAGCAACAATTCGATTCTTGTCGTCCTTCAACATTCCCTGTACGCTCTTCGTCTGGCCGTAAACGGTCCATCCCATCAACATACTAAACAAAAAAAGCATAAAGCCTCTCATAATACGTATTTTTATATTTCTATAATTGATAAATCTTTGACTCTAAAACTATTGCTCAAGTTTAATTTGAAACAATATGGCCTAGACAAGAACAAACTTTTATTTTGTTAATGGAGATTATTCCCACCGTTTAATAGTCTAGCGCTCTAAATCTTTACAAAAGAAGACATTATTAGTGTTAATTAATGTAAACAGGCGATATTCACACAGAAGTTACAATAGATAACTCTAAATTTATTTGTATTTTCGGCTATTTTAAAGAACTGAACATGCTATTATCATATTATCAGGAGCAGTGGATAGAGGCCGGCTGTGACGAAGCCGGAAGGGGTTGTCTTGCAGGCCCGGTTTTCGCTGCGGCAGTGATTTTCCCGACAGACTATCATCACGAACTTCTTAATGACTCCAAACAACTTAGTGAAAAAAAGAGGATGGCTTTACGCCCCATCATTGAGCGCGAAGCCCTTGCTTATGCCGTTGCGAGCGTTTCAGCAGAAGAAATAGATCGCATAAATATTCACAATGCGAGCTACCTGGCGATGCACAAAGCACTTGATCTCTTAAAGACCAAAGCCGAGTACATTATTGTTGATGGGAATAAGTTTATTCCATATCAGCAAATACCACATACATGTATCATCAAGGGCGATGGGAAATATCTATCGATTGCCGCAGCTTCGATTCTGGCTAAAACTTACCGGGATGAATACATGGACAACATCGCCTTGGATTATCCCGACTACGACTGGCTCAACAACAAAGGGTATCCGACAGTTAAGCACCGAACAGCCGTATTGGCACACGGTTCCACTCCGCATCATAGAAAGAGCTTTAGAATAACCGATCCGCAGCTCAAATTATTCTAAAGCTCTAAAATGCTTCGAAAAGAAACAGCTTTAAGCCGCTGTTTCTTTTTTATTTCTTTTAAACGAGAAATATATAGCGGCTCCCAATCCTGCGACGAGGATGATAGAGGAGATCAAAGTCAATAGATTACCCATTTTGTGCGATTCAGGATCGAAGATAAATTCTACCTTATGTGTACCTGCAGGCAACTGTAATGCTCTTAGGATATAGTCGGCACGAATGATCGGCGTTTCCTTTCCATCCACATAAGCTGTCCAACCTTTATCATAAAACACTTCAGAAAATACCGCAAAGGCATCATTAGCCGCTGTATATTCATATTGCATTTTATCCGGGTGGTATGATGTCAGTTTAATCTCGCCTGTTGTCGACGCATTCGAAGTCTTCGCTTTTACTTCATTTTGATATTGCTGGTTGACAAAAGCTTCTTTATGCGGATCAAACGAACTGATAGCCTGCATCTCCTCGGCATTTCCTTTCACAAAACTTACCCGATCCACAAACCAGGCATTTCCTGCCGCGGTACTTCTCCGCACAATACGTTGTGATTGATTTTGAGGATCTGTTGTAATCAGATAACGCACATTAAACATATCCAGCACATCTTCATTGAGCGCACCATTAAATTGATTTTCCAAAATTTCCTGGAATCGCATTAATTTTGCAGCATGGTATCCACCTAGAGATTTGTGGAAATAGGACGGACGGGCATCTGAAAATGGATCTGACGTCAGGTCCAGCACGCGATAACTCGGATCTTTATCCATTAAGATCAATTGATCCACTTCACGTTGTTGGAATACTTGCTGCGCAGTAGCTCCTTTTTCCATAAAAGATTTATCATTCAGGGAGCGTTTATCGATGCTCCATAAGTCAATCAGGAACAAGACCAATAAAGCCCCCAGTAGTACACCCTCACTCAATTTTTTCTTTAAAAAGACCCAAACGAATCCGAAAGTTAAGAGGACAATGAAAAAAGAACGATAAGCATCTTTACTTGCAATATCTTTACGATCCAAAACCAATTGATTTGCCAACTCCGTCGCAAAGGCCTTGTCGCCTACGTTACGCTCTAACATTTCTATCAAATTGCCATGGGCCTCATTTCCGAAGTTTAAAAATAGATCGGGCATCACACCAATAAGCAGACAGACGCCGCCGACACCAATAAAGGTATACAGCACTTTTTTATCTAAGTTTGGTATCTCCTTAGCACGTGTCAAAAGCTCGTTGACAGCCAAAATTGCCATCATAGGTACTGTAATGGAAACCAAAACAAGAATGGATTCAACAGCCCTAAACTTATTGTACATTGGGAAATAGTCGAAGAACAGATCCGATACAAGTGTAAAGTTTTTTCCAAATGACAAAAGTAATGCTAAAATGGTTGTTGCCAAAATCCACCACTTGAAGCGGTCCTTGACAATAACAAGGCCTAAAACAAATAGGAAGAAAACTCCGGCCCCAAAATACCATGGTCCCGAAGTGAAACGTTTGTCGCCCCAATAGGTTGGCATGCCTTGTGCCATCTGACCAGCTTGAATCTCCGACGCCCCGCCTCGTTCCATTAGGAATTTAGCGACATGTGATTTTTCGTCCAATTGTCCGCCAGTTGAGCCGCCATAAGCATTGGGGATCAAAAAGGTAATAGTCTCACCAATCCCCTGGCTCCATTCGTAAGCATATTCTTTATCTAGTCCTTTCTCTTTGGTATTGGCGTTATCGACCTTGGTGATATTAGCATGTCCACGTGTACTTAATTTACTATATTCCCAAGTTGGTAATAAAATTGATGCATTTACCATCAAAGCGATGACCACTGCGATAATCTGCCTACCCGATGCAATAAAAAAACCTTTTAATTGTTTTTGTTTAAATGCATCTACGAAAGTGAAAATCACGTATACCATCAGGACTATCAACAGGTAATAAGTTGTCTGCAAGTGATTGACGCGAATTTCCAGCGAAAGGAACAAGGCTAATAACACAGGCCCCCACAATTTACTTCCCCGATAACACATAATGACCGCAGCAATAACAGGTGGAATAAATGCAATTGCATTTGCCCGGGTAATGTGCCCAGCCTCAATATAGATAAAATTATACGAGGTAAAAGCGAAGGCGATTGCACCTACCGCAGCAAGCCAGGGTTTGATCCGTAAGACACTGAAAAGAAAATAAGCCCCCAGCAAATAAAATAGCACCGTATCCATTGGGCTCGGAAAAGCAAATTTAACCGCTTTTAAGAAATAGGTACCAATGTTATTCTCATTTTCCTGCCAAATTTGATAAGTCGGCATTCCACCAAACATGGAGTTGGTCCATAAAGGGGCTTTGCCATCCTTTGCCTTAAAATCAAATAATTCCTTCTGTGCTGCCTGCGCCTGTACCACATCCGACTGCGCAAGCGTTTTTCCTTGCCAAACAGGGGTAAAATAAAAAAACACGAGCACAATGAATATCGCTATAACAATCAAATGTGCCGAATTCGCCTTAAACCAATTTTTCATCCGTATAAATTTGTCATTTAAAGGTGATGAAGCTATCTCATTTATTCAACTCACGCTATATTGTTCATTCACAGCTGGTTTTTTGCTGTATTTATGCACGCATTACACACGATTTTGATAAATTCCGATGATTTCATTTATCCTCTTAGGTTGTTTAAAAGTCTTAAAAGCCAAACTTAGATAAATTTGTTTTTATATACAATTATAATTATCGCTCAGATTGCTGTTAGCGGAAAGTTTATAAAAGGTATTCAATCCGATCGATCCATGTCACGTCTTTTAAGCACTAAAAAAGCCCTATGTTATTTAGGGCTTTAAGTAATTAAGATCTCATTTTTACGGCCGTTCCCGTTGCGCCTACCATCATCATGCCCCCTGTTCCTACCGTTTGAAAGTCCAGTCGGACGCCAACGACAGCATCAGCCCCCAATGCGCGGGCGCGGTCTTCAAGTTCGCGTAGCGCTGCTTCACGGGTTTCCTGGAATGCACGTTCATAAGAATTGGATCTTCCGCCAAAAAAATCACGAAAACCCGCCATCATATCCTTGATTGCGTTCGCTCCCAGAACCACTTCGGAAGAGACTATCCCCAAATAACGTTCTATTTGATGCCCCTCAATAGTACCTGTTGTTGTCAATAACATAATTTATTCTCCTTTTTGAATTAACTTATTAATATTGGATAATTCTCCAAAAACAACCAAAATATCGCCTTCTTCCATAATCGTTTCCGAGGCAGCAATTCCAGAAGCTTCCTTTTGTTCTTTGGTCACACCGTCCTTTTTCGTTTCCGTGATCTTCACGGTTGTCAACACGATAACCTTGTATAAATTGGTCAGGTTCGCTTCACGTAATGTCATGCCTACATAACGAACGGGCACTTTAGTCTCCACAATGGAATATTTATCCGAAACCTTAAACGAATCGACAATATCAATATTGTCCAAGCGCATGGCCAGCCGTTCGGCAGCTTCTTCTTCGGGCATGATATACTCGTTGATTTCCATTGCCTCCAGAACAGTTTTTTGTAAATCTGAAACGATGCGCCCAATGATCCGTTTGACTTTCAACTGTTTTAAGAGCGCCACTGTCATGAGTGAAGCTCCTTCATCTTCTCCAATAGCAACAATGACAGCATGGGCATCTTTCAGCGGTAATGAAGAAACCGCCTCTCGGTCGGTTGTGTCTAGGCATACCGTATGCGTTATCTTGTCCTTTAGCTGTTCAACGATGCTGAGATTTCGGTCTGCCCCAATCACTTCATGTCCGAGCTCAGTAAGATGTATTCCTAAAGAACGTCCAAAATGCCCCAATCCTAAAACAATATACTTCATATCTCAAACTAAAATAAATTTAGTGTTATTTCCAAGCTCTCTTTTTATCTACCTGCTCATCTTACTCCGATAATTTCATCAAAAGTTAGTCAATACGCTTGTCGATCTACCTAAAACAAGATCTTTTCTTCTGGAAATACAATATTTCTCCGTGTTGTATTTTTAATAAAAGCGACCAGCAGAGTCAGCATACCCACACGCCCAACCAGCATCGTTAGGGCAATAATCAATTTTCCGCCCATACTGAGTGATGGTGTAATCCCCAAACTTAATCCACATGTTGTATAGGCTGATAGTGATTCAAAGAGGAGTGCTTTCATACTCTTATCGGGATCTGTAAAAATGAGCACAAAAAAACTGAACCCAACGACGAATAGCGACAACAAAATAATCGCAAAAGCCTTGTTAACAGATTCGCCGGCTATCCTCCTTTTAAAAATCTCAATATATTCTTTTCCCTTAGCTAGAGAAACAATATTCAACAGCGAAACAGCAACGGTAGTTACCTTAACACCCCCACCAGTAGATCCGGGAGAAGCCCCGACCCACATCAGAATCATAATCAAAAAAACTGTTGGTGGCCCGACAAAACTCAAATCGACACTATTGTAACCTGCCGAACGCGCTGCATTGGCCATAAAGAAGGAAGTTGCCCATTCTCCATCGATTCCTCTTTCAAGCGAAAGAGTGTTCCCCCGCTCCAAAAAGTAGAAAAACAATGTTGCACCTACAATAATAATCGCATTACAAGCCAGCACCAATTTAGAATTAAAGCTAAAGCTCCATGCTTTATGCTTATAGTTTTTCTTTGTGATCCATCGGTGATAGTAAAGCAATATGGATTCTTTAATATAGGTGTAGAAATTCAATACAATTCCAAAACCCAAACCACCAAGAATGAAAAGCGAAGATAACGCCAGCTGGAATGGGTAATTGAATTTATAGGCTTCATTGGTAATACCCCCAGATAAGATCGAAAATCCAGCATTACAGAATGAAGAAATAGAATGAAAGATCGAAAAGAAAACCATGCTCCCTAAATTTGGGAAATTAGCACTTTCTAAGGTACTAAAGATCAGTATAGCTCCCAAAAATTCAAACAGCAGCGTAATAAATATCATCGTCAATAGAGTTTTAATGACAGAGGCTACTTTATTTTCACCAAGAATTTCACCAAACATCAATTGATTCTTAAAAGAAAATCCGCCAGAGAAAAAATAGCCAAAAAAACCTGTAAATGTCATAATACCCAATCCGCCAACCTGTATCAAAACAATGACCACGGTTTGTCCGAACATGCTAAAATTGGTTGAAATATCGGCAACAGACAAGCCTGTGATACAAACAGCACTTGTTGCCATAAATAATGCATCAACAAAGCTCAATGGTGCCTCTACCGTTGTCCGCGGCAGCATGAGCAGTACTGTTCCAATTAAGATAAGCACCAAGAAGCTGATGATAAATAATATGGTTGGATTAAAATAAAAATTGTCAAAGAAAAGTGTGCTTTTGGACAGTTCGGCAATGAAAATTAAATAGATTCCCAAATAAATCCACTGTTCTCTGGAAAACACAGCTAGGGCGTCTAAACCAGCAAAACGTGCGACTAGAACAAATATGAAATAAGAAAGAATAACTAATCCCGAATAATGCTCCACAGCAATTTTCCGAAGCGCATAAATAGAGGACGATTCGCGTAGAGCAATCATGAAAAAGAGCACAAAAAAAAGATAATGAATGGTTTTGCCCAGCATCTCGCCCAGACTTGGATCTGTGACATACCCCACATTAAAGATGACTATTGCAGCACAAATCATGCTCACATAGAACATGATCTTGTCCACAAGACCATTTTTATATTTGAAAACAAATCGGATAAAACTTAAAATCGACTCTATCATGATACCTCAAACTAAGATAAATCTGCCAATAAATGCAAATTCATCTTTTATGCATTTCATAGCGCGCTAAAAACTGATTAACAAACCAGCACTATAATCCTTCTTTTCTCGTCGTGAAAATAGGATTACAATACCTCGCTATAAATATCCTTCAAACCATGCCAAATGTATCTCTTCGGGAACCTTTCCACGTGAAACCGATGATCAATTACCCGGCCCTTCTTTTTCAAGTTCCTTTTCAGCCTTCTCTCGGTCGCGTTTTCTTTTTTCCTCAATCTTTGCCGCCTCTTTGGCCTCGTCTTCTTTTTCTTCCTTCAATAACTCTTCGGGAGTTTTATGCTTTTTAAATATACTTGAAATCATTTTCTTAGCCTTACTTACACCACTAACGACCTTTTCAACCTTTCCTGCTGTATTCATCAATTTAGCTTCACGTTCTGGACCAAGCCCCACACATTGTTTAATTCCAACCAACAGGGTCTGCCACAACGCTTTAAAAAATGGATGATTGGGATCTCGATGCTTATTAATATGCCCTACCGTATATTTACCATATAAATCGGGATTACCTGGATTAAATAAGACCTGATTAATCATAAAGGAAAGCAGTCCCTTCTTTTCGCGCCGCCCATCTTCGCCGGGCTCTGTGAGCATATTGACCTTAAGGTCATCATAGTCCATTTTGAAGGTTCCTTTGCTGCGATAATCATTGGCCCATATATCAAAGCTGATCTGACTGAGATTTCCCGATTTGACTTCGACATTCAACAATGGGCGAATCATCTTATTGACAACAGTCAAATCCATTTTCCCAAGCGTCCCTTTATACGTGTATGCCCCAACTTTGGAAGTCATGTCAAAGACGAAGTTGGTCGATAGCTTTCCCGCATTCATAAAATTGCTGCTCAAATTTGCCCGCATCAGCTTCTGTTTTTGCAGCTTTGTGGAGTCATTCGTAACGTTCAATATTGTCCCATAAGTATGGTCGAACGTAATCGTTCCAATCTGGCTATATTCATCGCTCATTTCTGAATACGAAATGCCGATATTATCCAAAATCAACGAATCAATCCCCATCCGGGTTGACATTTTCATCAACTTCATATGCGGAGCATTTCCAATTTGGCTGCTGGGCGCACTCTTATAATGCTTATCACTATAGATTGAAAGTGTCCCATTTTTTAGACGCGCGTTTTGTGCATATATTTTTTTATCGCGGGAAAGTTCTGCGAAATTGAACCCTGTCAGGAGAAGGGTATCCATTTTTAACACCATATAACTTCCGCCTTCACCCTTTTTCCGATAATAGGCAGCTTTATTCAATGTTGGCTGATAAGCGACTTTCGTCAACAGAACGTTGCGGCTTTTACTATTAATTTTCAACTGATCGAAGTTCACTTTATAAAATCCATCCGGAGTTTTATACGTAAAACCAGGAACTTCAATATCAACCATTTTACTATGATAGAATCGTTGCCGGTCCTGTTCTGAGGTCGAATCAATCAAAACATCATCTATCCTTACCTTAACTTTTTTGATCTCGAAATCTTGATAAACGCCTTTTTGAACCTGCGTATATTTGAAATCAATATCATTGAGGTTAACAGCGCGTACCTGGATTTTTTTAAGATTGTCTTTGATCTTCTCATACAAGGGCTTTTTAGGTCCACGACTCACCGTATCGTTATAACTATGTACCTCATTGATGATATGAATGGTTGGGGTTTCAACCGTGATATCATGTAAAAAAAGTTCCTTATCCATCAGGACTCTTCGAATCCCGAAGCTTTTTATCTTTAGCTTATTAACCCCAATTTCAAAGCGATTGTCCGGTGCTTTTCTGGCCTGTGCTAATTTTTTATAAACTGTGCTATCTGGAATCAGATGTAAATTATCTATTGTTACATTTCCAAGAATTAAATTAACGTGAATATCATCGTAGTGAATCGAATACAGACCATCTGTTGCCTGTGATACCAGCTGTTTGATTTTGGTGTCCAACAATGGCTTCCATTTATTACTAAAATACCATATCCCGCCAGCCAATGCTAACAGGATAAATGCTATAATACCAAGAATCCATTTGAAAATAGGCTTCATAAAGTCACAATCTCTTTGTAATTTCGTCTTTATTTTATTGAATAACAAACAAAATTAAACCCATTTTGTTTGAATTACGACTAAATAAAGCGAATATGCTGCGTAAAACACAACTATTTTTAATTCTTATACCACTATCTCTACTTTTTTTAGGCTCCTGCAATAAAACAAAGCATGAAACAGGCTTCTACTTTTGGAAGACAGTATTCCAGTTGGATACAGTAGAAAGTCGTGCTTTAAAAGAAATCAATACAAAATCTCTGTATGTGCGAATAATGGATATTGATTTCGATCCATCCGGCGTACAGGCCGTCCCTATTAGTCCTGTTACATTTACACAACCTGTACCAAAAGAGCAACAGTTAATCCCCGTTGTGTTTGTCAATCAGCGTGTTTTTGCAGAAATGGACAGCCTACAGATTCGTGGATTGGCCAATAAAATTGTACCATTTGTTACAGCCAAAATACAACAGGCAGGAAAAGAAAATTTCACGGAACTTCAATTGGACTGCGATTGGACAAAAACTTCGCGAGACAAATTCTTTTATTTACTCACTTACTTACAGGAATTACCGGCACTAAAAGACATCCTAGTCAGTTCAACCTTAAGATTGCATCAGGTTAAGAATATCGTCACAAGTGGAATCCCTCCTGTAAAGAAGGCGATGTTGATGTGTTATAACATGGGAAATCTGAGGCAATTTGGAACACAGAATTCCATTTTAAACCAACAGGACCTCAAAACGTACCTCAGCGGAACACTCCGCAACTATCCTATGGAGATGGATATTGCCCTGCCCTTATTTCAATGGTTTGTCGTTTTTAGAAACAATAATTACATCGGTATTTCAAAACATATCAATGAAGAAGATATCAAAGACAGCGCCCTATTCACACATAACCCTAACACAAATCTCTATATTTTAACAAGAGATCTTCCCAAAGCCAACCTTAAAAAGGACGATGTTATCCGTTTTGAGTCCGTAAATCAGGAAGATCTTTTACAAACGGCAAAATTTTTGAAGGGAGAACTGAAAGGAAAAGAACATCGGATTATTTTTTATCATTTAGATCAAGCCACACTAGCAAACCATGGCAATGCCGAATTACAAAAAATTATTGCTGCTTTCTAGCACAACACTTGCTTTCTTCTTTGGAGAGATAGCAACCAATATCGCCTGCGGTCCAGAAATAGACCCATACGACAATCAAACAACCTATTATTTGCCGAATTTGGAAGACAAGGGATTTTCGGCCTTTCAATTTATACCCTATCAATTTCTCTATACCGATGAAGAGCCTATCAAAGAAAGCCTGATTAATGCGGAGGCTTGGGTTAAGCATCTTGGATCAGCTGTAAAAGTTAAAGATGTCGAACAATTGATGTACAACAGCAATGCTGAAACAGCCAATTTAGCGAGCAATCAACAAAAATCTGCTTGGGGAAACTTGCCCGATTCCGTTCGTGGAAACACCTTTCTGAATACATTGATTGATGGAAAACATGAGGCCGAGCGGGCTTATTTTATGTTCACAAAAAAACAGGAACCTATTACCAATATTCAGCATAACTACTGGGATCCTGATACACGAAATTTTAAAGAAATTTCACAATTTGCCGAACTTGCCGAACAACAGATTGCCAAATATCCAAAGAACAGCTTCTTATATATCCGCTACGCTTATCAGGCTGCCCGTCTATACCTATTTGGGCAGGAGTACGCCAAAAGTATCGCAATCTATGAAAAGTATCTGCAGAATGTAAAAGGGAATGATGCGATCCTTAATTGGGCACTTTCCAATTATGCCGGTGCTGTCCGAAAGAATGGTGATGGAGCAAAAGCTGCATACCTCTTTTCGAAACTCTTTACCGCCAGCCCCGAACGACGTATCCTAGCTTACTCCAATTTTCATTATATCACTGCAAGTGACGCCGAGATTTTTCAGTACGCTAAAAATGATGCCGATAAATTCAATATCAATGCAATCATAGGTTTTGGCAACAGTGGTCATGCGCTGAAATATCTAAGCGATTGTTATCAGCTTGATCCAGCAAATACCGTAAACGCAGTATTACTAGGTCGTGAGGTCAATAAAATTGAAGCGGAAATGAACGAGTCTTTTTACCTCAACAGTGATAGCTATAACTATTATTCGAGAAACGAGGACAAAGGCACCGTCAAACAATACCTGGATTCTGTTCGCACGTTCGCCTTGCAGCTTTATCGCGATAAAAAATATGTGCAACCTCAATTGGGGCTTATTACCGCTGCCTACCTAAGCTGGATAAATAAGGAAAATACATTGGCAAAGGGCTACCTTTCTGAAATAAAAGAGGCCGACCTAAGTCCCCAATTAATTGACCAACTTCAGATTACCCGACTGCTTACGCAATTAACTGACTGGCAAAACAGTAAGCAACTGGATGAGGTTAAGTTGGCCAAAACCTTATCATGGTTGGAAGAAAAGGCCAAACTTGACGGCAAAGAGGATACCAGGAAGCAAAGCTGGGGTTATAATGCTTTTGAATACAGCAACTATAGTCTAATCTGTCGAAACATTTTACAAAATCTCGTTGTAAAGCACTATTTGAATACACAAGATACGGCCATGGCTAGCTTAGCTGCTGTAAAGGCAGATGCTTTTTACAACTATGGCTTTGTAAAAGACTCGCTGGAAGATAATATGCAATGGTCAACAATGCATTTTTGGGAAAATAGCCTTACACCTAAAACGCTGTTAAAAATAAGAAATTTACTGTCGGACAATTCTCAACAGAATACTCTATCTAAATTCTTATTGAAAGATATCAAACATTTCAATAAAGATTATCTCACAGAATTACTGGGTACAACCTACCTGCGTGAACTGGATTTCCAAAAAGCAGCAAAAACTTTAGCGGGACTTCCTAAGGATCACAAAATAAAAGAAATTAAAAATTGGTACGATGCGGATGAAAGCAATATAACACCGAATCCATTTATTGTTACTATAAATGATTACCCCAAAAAATATGGTAAAGAGTCCACCACTAAGCTAAAATATGCTGAACGCATGGCGCGCTTGGAAAGTGCCCTAAAAACGGAAAAGAACAATCAGAAAAAAGCCGAGTATTATTTCCAAATGGCAACAGGAATCTACCAAACAAGTACCTATGGAAATGCTTGGTCGCTGGTGTCCTATGACTGGTCGTCCACAGACAACCACGCAGCTTCGACACTTCACTGGCAACGAAATTATCTACAGACAAAATCAGCAAAAGAATGGTACAGCAAAGCGCGTTCGCTGAGCACAGACAAAGAGTTCAAAGCGAAATGTACCTTTATGCTTGCCAAATGCGAACAGAAAGATTTTGTCTATACCAATGAATCGCGTTGGCAATACTATGACTCGCCATTAAAGAATCCTTTCTATCGTTTTTCGATGCAAAATAAATACTTCAAAGAATTGAGCACACAATATAAGGATACGCCTTTCTTTACAATCGCTTCGCGGGAGTGTACCTATCTCCGCGATTTTTTAAATTTAACAGAAGCGATACGCTAGAGGTTTATACCAGGATTCAATCACCTCCACTTAAAAGGCTTCCTTTACATGGGAAGCCTTTTATATTTATTATGCTCTACTATCTTCATTGTGATACATACTGAGGTAGCTGTCGTACCGCGAACTTTCAATCCGCCCATCTTCCACAGCCTCCATGATCACACAGCCAGGCTCATTGATATGTCTGCAATTGTTAAATCGACATTGGTTCATCATGGCACGCATCTCCGGAAAAAAATGGGACAGTTCTTGCTTCTCTATGTCAACAATACCCAACTCACGAATGCCAGGTGTGTCAATCAGCTTGCCTCCGAAGGGCAGATCGAACATTTCAGCAAAAGTGGTTGTATGCTTTCCCTTGTCGGACCAATCTGATATCTCACCGGTCTTTAGTCCATATGCAGGAACAATCGCATTGATCAGGGTTGACTTCCCTACTCCTGAATGGCCTGAGACCAGAGTTATTTTATCTTTAAGTAATTGCTTAACCACGTCTATATTTTTTCCTGTTAATGCAGAAACCTCGAAACAGGGGTATCCAATACTTTCATAGATCGATTTATAATCTGCCAAGATTTCTAATCCTTCATCACTAAATAAATCTAATTTATTGAATATAATTATTGCCGGAATACCGTATGCTTCTGTGGTCACTAAAAAACGATCGATAAATCCTAAAGAAGTCGGTGGCGAGGCCAAAGTCACCACTAAAAATGCCTGATCTAAATTTGCTCCTATAATCTGAGTTTGCTTGGAGAGATTGACCGATTTACGGATAATATAGTTTCGGCGAGGCTCCAATTCATAAATGACGGCACTCTCCTGATCCGGCTCCACGTCAAAATGGACCCAGTCTCCCACAGCAACAGGATTTGTTGTTTTTATTCCTTTGGTACGAAATTTCCCTTTGATCCGACAATCGTATCTTTGATTATCTTCGCCCAAAACTTGATACCAACTACCCGTGGATTTCGTTACCAATCCTCTCATAACTCCTGTTGCATTAAATGTGTCATGCTGCAAAAATCGGAAAAATTTATTAAACTTACCCTTTAATGAATTTCTTACCTTTGTAATAGAGACTAAAATTCAATTTTGTGAAAAAACTATTTCTTCTAGATGGAATGGCTCTTATATATAGAGCTTATTTTGCGTTGAGCAAAACTCCCCGAATTACCTCAACAGGGTTAAATACAGGAGCAATCATGGGGTTTACCAATACGCTTTTGGACGTATTGAAAAATCAACAACCTTCTCACATAGCAGTAGTGTTCGACACAGCAGCTCCTACCGCTCGACATATTGAATTTGAAGCTTATAAAGCGCATCGCGAGCAAATGCCGGAGGATCTTTCTGCCTCCATTCCTTATATCAATCGTTTAATCGAAGGATTCAATATCCCCATCATTACCATGGATGGCTATGAAGCCGATGACATTATCGGAACACTGGCTAAGAAAGCTGAAAAACAAAACTTTACAGTTTACTGCATGACGCCGGATAAAGATTTTGGACAACTTGTGTCTGAAAACATTTTTATCTATAAACCCGCGCGTATGGGCAATGGAGCTGAAGTGCAGGGGGTGAAAGAAATTCTCGAAAAATGGGAAGTTTCCGATGTTTGTCAAGTGATTGATATATTAGGGCTTTGGGGCGATGCTGTCGATAACATCCCCGGCATCCCCGGTATCGGTGAAAAAACCGCAAAAAAACTCGTTCAGGAATATGGATCTGTCGAAGGTATTATCGCCAATGCTGATCAGCTAAAAGGAAAAATGCGCGAAAACGTAGAAAATTTCGCCGAACAAGGACTTATCTCTAAAAAACTGGCGACTATTTTATTGGACGTACCAATTGACTTGGATGAAAAATCACTTGAACTCGAAGAGCCTAATAAGGACCTTCTAGAACCCCTTTTTGCAGAGCTCGAATTTAGAACGCTTGGAAAACGTGTTTTTGGGGAAGATTTCTCTGTTCTTGACAAGAGCATTCCCACCACTGGACAAATGGATCTATTTTCAACAACAACAACGACAATCACCACGACCGAAATTGTTACTGAAAATAGCGTCGAAAATGCGGCAATCAACAACATCCACAATACAGCACACGATTATATCCTAGCCGACACAACAGAAAAACAGACGGAGCTTGCCCAAAAGCTAGCTTCCTTAAATAGTTTCTGCTTCGATACAGAAACAACAGGCTTGGATGCAAACCTTGCCGACATTGTGGGATTATCATTTTCTTTTGAAAACGCAAAAGCATATTATGTCCCAACACCTGCAGACCGTGAGCGTGCTCAGGCCATAGTCGATATTTTCAAGACAGCTTTAGAAAACCCAAACATTGAGAAAATAGGACAAAACATCAAATATGATATTTTGTTATTAGCACGTTATGGTGTAAAGGTACAAGGTAGCCTTTTTGACACCATGCTTGCACATTATCTGATTGATCCAGATACCCGCCACGGCATGGATGTACTTGCAGAAAATTACCTGAATTATAGCCCCGTATCCATCACCGAACTTATCGGTGAAAAGGGAAAAAAGCAAGGTAATATGCGCGACGTCGAAATCGACAAAATAAAAGAATATGCTGCTGAAGATGCCGACATTACCCTACAACTAAAAAATATATTTCAACCTCTTCTTGTCGAGACCAACACCATGTTGCTCGCTCAGGAGGTGGAATTCCCCTTAGTTTATATACTTGCAGAAATTGAGCGAAACGGTGTAAAAATAGATGTTCCTGCACTTGGTGAATTTTCAAAAACATTGGAACAGGATATAAAAAATCTCGAAGCCTCTATCTTTGAAAAAGCAGGTGTAAACTTCAATATCGCCTCACCAAAACAACTGGGAGAAGTTTTATTTGACAAACTCCAGCTGGATCCTAAAGCGAAAAAAACCAAAACGGGACAGTACAAAACTGGTGAAGATGTATTATTGGCGCTCGCTCATAAATCAGACATCGTCCAAGATATCTTAAACTTTAGGCAAATGCAAAAACTCAAATCAACCTATGTTGATGCGCTGCCAGAATTAATAAATCCCGAAACAGGCTTAATTCATACATCTTATAATCAGGCTGTTGCTGCAACTGGCCGCCTCAGTTCGACCAACCCGAATTTACAAAATATCCCGATACGTACCGAAAGAGGCAGAGAAGTCAGAAAAGCTTTTATTCCACGATCTGAAGAGAATGTGATCCTATCAGCCGATTATTCACAGATTGAACTGCGCCTAATTGCCGAGCTAAGTAGAGATCAAAATATGATGGAAGCATTTAGTCAAGGCCATGATATCCATCGGGCAACAGCGGCGAAAGTATATAATGTGGATTTTGATGCTGTTACTTCCGAACAACGCCGCAATGCGAAGGCTGTTAACTTCGGAATTATTTATGGCCAATCGGCATTTGGTCTTTCTCAAAATCTCGGCATATCACGTAAAGAAGCCTCTGATATTATCAATGAGTATTTTAACCAATATACAGGAATAAAAAAATACATGAGTGATGCTTTAGAATTTGCAAAAGAGAATGGGTATGTTGAAACAATTCTAAAACGGAGACGTTATCTTAGAGATATAAATTCGGCAAATATGACGGTTCGTGGCTTTGCAGAACGAAATGCCATCAATGCTCCGATCCAGGGGTCAGCAGCAGATTTAATTAAACTTGCCATGATCGCCATCCAAAAGGAAATTGAGCAACAAGGTTTTGCTGGAAAAATGATTATGCAGGTTCATGATGAATTGGTTTTTGATGTTCCTAAACAGGAGGTTGAGGCCTTTAAGGAAATCATTCAGGACAAAATGACAAATGCAATAAAAACAACTGTTCCTTTGGTGATAGAAATTGGAGAAGGCAGAAATTGGCTTGAAGCGCATTAATACTATGATTAGAAAACTCGTCCATTTATTATTATTTATTTCTGTGTGTGGTTTTACAAATCTTTATGCACAGGAAGATAAACCTGTATTCTACGAAAAACTAGATCAGGGAATGATTCGCTTTTATTTTGACAAATATTATTATCTGGTTTCAAAAGACTGTGAGTTTAAAACAATTGAGCGTGTTAGCAGGTTTGACTTTAGCAAACAGGTCTTTGATGGAGAGTTTCGCGACTTTGCTCCCAATGGGAGCAGAATACTCGTTGGCGCTTACAAAGACGGTAAGAAAGAAGGGGTATTCCAAGCCTACCATCCAAATGGTGTATTAAAATGGGAAGTAAATTTTCAAAATAATTTCCCTATCGGCGATTGGAAATATTACTATCCGGACGGCAAACCACTACTAACAATTACCTACAGTGAAAACGGTTATTTCATCAAAGATTACTGGGACAACAGAGGTAAGCAAGAGGTAATAGATGGTGAAGGTAATTATGACTTCTCCATTCCTTTTGAAGGCTTTACCGAATTCGGCTTTGATTTCTATCTACGCAAAGGAAAAGTAAAAAATGGTAGGCCACAGGGAAACTGGAATACTTATTTTTACAATGTCGGCCAGCAACCGGTTTACGCCATGACACAACGTTTTACAAATGGCACGCTTACGACCACTTACGATGAGGACGGAGATTTAAATAATGAGGATTTCATATCACTGAGCATTTTACCGTACGATTATTTTGTTCGTGCAGAATTGTTTAATAGCAAGTCCTGTAGCTTCGATGATTATTCCAATTTTTATGCCTTCCTAGCAAAACGTTTCAACGATAACCTCAATAAAACTGGTCTCGACGTGAACAAACAAGTCAATTTCTCTTATCTCGTGGAAGTAAAGAAAACCGGAATAGCGAATCTAAAAACTCTCAAGCTCGTTTCGGATTCCGGCAACGAATCTTTCGATGGTATTTTGAGCCGGATTGCAAAAAGCATTGACTTCTATTTCCCTACGTACAAAGGGAATCAGCCACAGGATGACCTCATTAAAGTTTCTGGAGGTTTTACCCAGGGAAATGATGGAAAAATTTATGCCCATTCAATTAAAATCGAAAGACAAATAGACAATTCGAGTAAATAACTATCTTTGCAGAAATAAATAGATATGAAATTTCATAAAGAAGGATACACCACATTAGCAATCGCTGTACTTTTTATCTTCATTATCAACGCCGTTGCGGATTATTATGATGCTCCGCAATATGCCAAATGGTTTATTTATGCGTTATCAGCATTCTTATTCATTACAGTTGTTCAGTTTTTTAGAAGCCCTAAAAAAGTGGTTACCGCTCAAGATGGCGTAATCCTTTGCCCGGCTGACGGTAAAGTTGTGGTTATCGAAGAAACCGAAGAAAATGAGTATTTCCACGATAAACGTATCCAGGTGTCGATTTTTATGTCCCCGGTTAACGTACACGTCAACAGAAATCCAATCAGTGGTTTGGTCACTTTCTTTAAATATCATCCCGGGAAATTTTTAGTGGCCTGGCATCCCAAATCATCCACAGATAACGAACGCACCACAGTCGTTGTCAAAGATAAAGCAGGGAGAGAGGTTCTCTTCCGCCAGATTGCAGGAGCCTTAGCTCGCCGTATTGTATGGTATGTGAAAGAAAAAGATGAAGTCGTACAAGGTAACGAGTTTGGTTTTATCAAATTCGGTTCTCGCGTAGATTTGTTTCTTCCTTTAGGAACTGAAATCAATGTTAACATTGGTGATAAGGTTACTGGAGCAAAAACGATTATCGGAAAATTTTAACAATTTATTAATATCATTATAAGTAACTTAGGCTCCAAATCAGGGGCCTTTTTTATTCTGCAAATGAATTTTAGACAATTACTATTGGCAAACTCCGCAGCTGTCGGTATTGCGATATCCACGATCAGCTTTTATTATAAACATGACCTACAGACAGCATTGATCATTTTCTTTGTTGCTGTGGTAACGAGTTTCCTTCTATTTAACTATCTATTTGAAAAATACATATATCGTAGACTCAATACGATGTATAAATTAATTCATAACCTTAAACTCGGCAAGGATCTTAAGGATGCTATCGGAGAACATGTCAGTGAGGATCCGATTACGGATGCTGAAAACGAAGTCAAAGCATGGGCAAAAGATAAAAAAAACGAGATAGAGCAGTTAAAATCTCAGGAAAAATTCCGCAGGGAGTTCCTCTCCAACATTTCCCATGAATTCAAAACGCCGCTATTTGCCACCCAAGGTTACATTGAGACCTTGCAAGATGGCCTTATGGAAGAAGATATGGAAATGGCAAAGAACTTCTTAGATAAGGCTGCCCGAAATCTAGACCGATTAAATTACCTGATTCAGGATCTTGATGAGATATCCAAATTGGAATCTGGGAAAATGGTCCTGAATATAGAGAAATTCGATATTGTCGACCTCATAAAAGACACGACCTATTCCTTGGAAGACAAAGCGAAACAGCACAATATCAAAATAGAATTCAAACCCAAAGCGGGCACACCACATTGGGTTAAAGCCGACCGCAATAAAATCCATCAAGTACTTTACAACCTGATAGACAACTCCTTGAAATATGGAAAAGAAGGCGGAACAACGAAGATCAAGATTTTCCCGCTATTTGAACAGGTTCTTATCGAGATTACAGATGATGGTTATGGTATTGAAGAAAAAAATCTCAGCCGAGTCTTCGAGCGTTTCTTTCGAACTGACAAGAGCCGATCGCGCGATATCGGCGGGTCAGGGTTGGGACTGGCTATCGTAAAGCATATTGTCGAAGCACATCAGCAGAACGTGAATGTTCGTAGTACAGAAGGCATTGGAACAACATTTGGCTTTACTTTACAAAAAGTGCAGGCGGGAAACTAAACAATTGATGACACTTTTGTGTTTAAACAAAATCAATGTTAACATTAACTTAACATTAAGGTATTATTTTTGCAAAAATAAATTTAAGATATGTCTTTAAATAGCATTTTTCAATACTTCGTTCCAAAGGATAAAAAATTCTTCCCTTTGTTTGAACAAGCCGGCAACAACTTGATCGAGATGTCAAAGTTGTTAAAAGATATTGTTAACTCAAGCAACCCTGAAAAGAAAAAGGAATTAACACGCAAAGTGGAAGATTTGGAACATAGAGGCGACAACATTACGCATCAAATTCATTTGGAGCTGGGAAAGAACTTTATCACTCCTTTTGACCGCGAAGATATACACTCTTTGGCAAGTTCATTGGACGATGTCGCAGATTTTATACACGGTGCCGCCAATAGAATGGACCTTTACAAGGTTGAAAAGGCCACTGAGCCCATGATTGAAATTGCGGACTTATTGGTTGAGGCTACCGAACATGTATCAAAAGCTATTCATGAGCTTAGAGATTTGAAAAATATCCGGAATATTACGGATTCATGTGTTCGCATCAATAGCGTAGAAAACAAAGCCGATTATATCTTCGATAAAGCTGTAGCTGACCTTTTTGAATTTGAAAAAGATGCAATTTCATTAATTAAACACAAAGAAGTGTTGTCTGCAATGGAAGATGCAACCGATAAATGTGAGGATGTTGCTAACGTATTAGAAAGCATTCTAGTTAAAAACGCATAATCATTCGATTTAAGTGCACAAAAATTCTACGAGATTATGATGTCAACATTACTCGTTGTTGTGATTGTCCTTGCAATTGCTTTTGACTACATCAATGGATTCCATGATGCAGCCAACTCTATTGCGACAGTTGTATCAACAAAAGTCTTAACGCCAGCAATGGCGGTTTTATGGGCTGCAATATTCAACTTTGCAGCTTACTTCTACTTTACCGATCATAAAGTAGCCAATACTATTGCAAAAACGGTATTGGAAGAATACATTACCTTGGAAGTTATTTTTGCGGGGTTACTTGCAGCGATTGGCTGGAACTTATTTACATGGTATTATGGTGTACCATCAAGTTCGTCCCATACACTTATTGGTGGTTTTGCCGGATCAGGTATGGCTTACGCTTTTATTCTGGGCGCAGATCCGATTCATGCAATCAATATCGATGCGACATTAAAGATTATTGCTTTTATCGTACTTGCGCCTATTATAGGTATGACGATATCGGTTATCATCACATTGATTGTAATCAACCTAGCAAAAAACTCCCGTCCAAGTGTTGCCGAAAAATGGTTCAAGGTATTGCAACTTGTTTCATCAGCAGCCTTGAGCTTTGCGCATGGAGGTAATGATGCACAGAAAGTAATGGGAATTATCCTTGTAGCCATGGTAGCCGGTGGTTATGTCCCAACGACTGAACACATGCCAGAGTGGATTCCATTGACTTGTTACGCAGCAATAGCCGCTGGAACAATGAGTGGCGGATGGAAAATTGTAAAAACAATGGGAACCAAAATCACAAAAGTAACTCCTTTGGAGGGTGTTTGTGCTGAATCCGCAGGAGCTGTAACATTAGGTATCACCGAACATTTTGGGATCCCAGCTTCAACAACGCACACCATTACCGGTGCAATCATCGGTGTAGGGGTCGTCAAACGTGTTTCGGCAGTACGTTGGGGGGTCACAATCAGCTTATTATGGGCTTGGATATTGACAATTCCAGTTTCAGCGGTATTGGGTGGATTGTCGTTATTGATCGTACATTATTTGCTTTAGAAAAAAAAACCTTAATTTTTTTCTTAAACCTATTGAAACAAAACAAAAATTTGGTACTTTCGTAGCGGATTTTTGTTTTGTTGTTTCACATTAAATACTTAATTTAGTACAAAATATAGCAAAAACAAAATTTTAACATAATTTTAAGACTTTGGCACGGCAATTGTACTGTTCCATGTGTTAATACAATAATTAAATTTGAAAACAATTAAAATTAATAATAACCTTAAAAACAAGAGTATGAACTATTCTACAATTAAAAAAACAGCTGTTGCTGCTACATTAGTTGCCGCTTTAGGTTTCGCTGGTACAGCACAAGCTCAACAAGTATTCGGTGGTAGATCACAATACAGAACTTGGTCTATCGGAGTGCAAGGTGGTATTACTACACCGAACAACGTAATCGGTGGTGGTAACGCTTTTGGTCAAAAAGTAGGTTACTTCCAAAATAAAGTAGGTGAGTACTATGGTTTGACAGTACGTAAGCAATTCTCTCACTTATTTGGTTTAGAAGTTGAAGCAAACCGTGGTAAGATCAAAACTTACAACCATGATCTTTCTGGTCCTGCTGCAGAAAACGCATTAGGCGCTCGCTCAGTAAAAACTGACGTAAACTGGGCTGCTAGCTTAAACGGTGTATTCCAATTGGGTACAATCGATTTCTTGAGAAGAGAAAATGCAGTTAATTTCTATGCTAAAGTAGGTTTGGGAGCTATGGCTTACAACCCTGTTCAATACGATGGAAATGACTTCAACGGAAAAGTTGTTTATGATAACAAAGGTAAATGGGGAGAGGATATCGTTGGTGATCGCGAGAAAAAAGGTGACCGCGACAACAAATTGACAGCTTTCGTTCCTGTAGGTGTTGGTGCTAAATTCAAATTATCTGAAGTAGTAGCATTGAACTTAGGTTATACAATGAACTTTGCTGATGATCAAATCTACGGTCCAGCTCGTCAATCTTCTTACAAAGGTAAATTCTCTACAGTTATGGCTGGTTTAGAATTCACTTTAGGTTCGAAAGACAAACAAAACTTGACTTTTGCTAACCCAGTTGCTACATTGTACGATGAGTTGAAAGATCCTTCATTGAGAAACGAAGTTGAAGCATTGAAACAACGTGTAAGCACTTTAGAAGGTACTGTTAACACATTAAGCGCTGATGCTGATGGTGACGGTGTTTCTGATAAATTTGACAAATGTCCTGGTACTCCAGCTGGTACTCCAGTAGATGGTTCAGGATGTCCAATCAAATTCCCAGAGCCAGTTGTTAACAACGTTACATCTAACGGTTACTACGCTCCAATTCAATTTGAATTTGATAGCTCAGTATTGAAAACTTCATCTTACTCTACATTAGACAAATTGGCTAAAGAGTTACGTGATAACAACTCTGCTGTACAATTAGATGGTTATGCATCTGCTGAAGGTTCTGAAGCTTATAACTTAACTTTATCTAAAGACCGTGCTAACTCTGTAAAACAATATTTAGTAAACGCTGGTGTTTCTTCATCAAGCATCACTGCTAAAGGTTACGGAGAGAAAAACCCAGTTGCTTCTAATGCTACTGAAGAAGGTCGTGTTCAAAACCGTCGTGTTGAGATCAAAAAATAATCGTATATAACTTATACATTATAATAAGAGCCGGCTTTAAAGCCGGCTTTTTTATTTTACCCGTATTTATCCTTAACTTTGTAGAGGATATCCAATTTGTGGAAAATTAGTTCGAACAAATTAGATAAGAAATTAGTATTTTGAATTAAGGAACAGAATACTGGTTTTAAACTTTTGAGAATGGAAGAGGATTTTGAATATGAAAACCCCGAGGAAAGGAAAATCTCGGTAGACAGATATGAGGAAATGCTTCGAAACGAGGATCAGTATTTTTTTGACTCCAAAGCTTTTGAAGGAATTATTGATTACTATGCTGAAAAAAATGACCCTGTTAAGGCTCTACAGGTTACCGAATTTGCGATCAGCCAACACCCTTTTGATATTACATTTCTGTTGAAACAGGCACAGCTGTTTTCATCGATTCAACAATATCAGAATGCACTCACGGCGCTTGATAAAGCGGAATTATTAGAAGCGTCTGAAGGTGACATTTTCTTGATCCGTGGCGGCATATTAGGCAGCATCGGCCAGTTTGATAATGCCTTGGAACAGCTCTTCAAAGCACTTCCGCTATTAGATAATAAAGATGAGGTCTATTTCCATATTGCCATGATCTTTCAAGCGCAGATGAATTATGACAAAGCAATAATTTATCTCAAGAAAGCACTTGAGCTCAACATGGATTACCAGGAAGCACTCTATGAATTGGCCTACTGTTATGATGTATTGGATAGACAAGAGGAAAGCATCTCCTTTTATAAAAAGTACATTGATTCAGACCCATACTCCTACTATGCTTGGTACAATTTGGGAAACTCTTACCATAAAATCAGCCGGTTTGAGGAAGCTTTAGATGCATACGACTATGCTATCTTAATTAAGGAAGATTTTTCTTCAGCTTATTTCAATAAGGGTAACGCTCTTGTCAATTTAGACCGCTATCAAGAAGCATTGGATGTTTACAAACAAACATTTGAGTATGAACAACCAAGTGCTGATACTTATTGTGCGATAGGCGAATGTTATGAAAAACTTGAGCAGATGGAAGAAGCCCGCAATTATTACAAAAAGGCAGTAAAATTGGATGCGGAGCTTGCTGATGCCTGGTTCGGTATTGGGGTGACCTTAGATTTCGAAGAACGCTATTTTGAATCACTTCATTTTTATAAAAAAGCATTGGAACTGGAGGATACAAACCCCGATTACTGGTTTGCGATTGCTGATGCCCGATACAAACTACAACAAATAGATCTTGCAGAAGAAGCCTATAAAAAGGTCGTCGCTTTAAACCCAACAGATATAGATGCGTGGCTCGATTATTCCTCAATTCTATTTGAACAAAGTAAAATTGAAGAAGCTATTAATGTAATATCCGATGCCATCACACAAAATCCAAATGCAGCAGAACTGTACTATCGTGTGGTTGCTTATCTGTTTGCCAATGGACAATACAATGAAGCGCTTAACTTTTTAGAGCTTGGCTTAGCGACTGATCCCAATAAGCATCATATTCTTTTTGATTACCTTCCCCAGCTACAAGGAAATCAGATCATTACTGAAATTGTAAAAAAATATACAAAGCCGAAAGATTAACACAGCATAGGCACACTATCCGGTCATTGCGTGGCAACGACCGGCTATTAAATTGAAGATATATTCCTGTTCCCACAATGCACTTTTCGCAATTCAAATGAAAAAATTAGGCTTAATAGGATACCCATTAGGGCATTCCTTTTCAAAAAAATATTATTTAGAAAAATTTCATCAAGAACATATTATCGATGTGGATTACGATTTATATCCACTTGCTCAAATAGCCGATTTTACAACTATTGCTTCCAATAAAGATTTCTATGGAGTCAATGTAACTATTCCTTACAAAATAGCGGTTATGGATTACTTGGACGAGCTCTCGGAAGAAGCTCGGACAATACAAGCTGTAAACTGTATTCGAATCAGTCATACCTCAGATGGCGCAACACACCTAAAAGGCTACAATACTGATGCCTATGGTTTTGAGGCATCGCTAAAGCCGCTACTAAATCCCTTGGTGGATAAAAAGGCTTTGATTTTAGGTAATGGGGGTGCTGCAAAGGCTGTCATTTATGCCCTGAATCAACTTGGAATAACACATACTTTAGTAAGCAGAACCAAACAGACAGGCCAGTTCACTTATGATGAACTTAATGCTTCTATCCTAGCAGACTATACAGTGATTATCAACTGTTCTCCAGTGGGCACATTTCCCAATACAGCTGAATCTCCGAACATTCCCTACGAGTATTTAAATGAGCGGCACCTTTGTTATGATTTGATTTACAACCCAGAGGAAACAGCTTTTTTACGTAAAAGCAAAGAAAAAGGCGCCAGAACCAAAAACGGATATGAAATGCTGGTTCTACAGGCGGAAAAGAATTGGGAAATCTGGAATAGTTGACTTTTCAATAGTTAGAAATCAATAAAAACTGTAATTTTACCACTATGCTTACGATAAAAACATTCACGTTCAATCCATATCAGGAAAATACTTACCTGCTCTATAACGAGTCAGGAAATGCTATTATCATTGATCCAGGGATGTATGGCGAGCAAGATCAGCAAGAACTATTAGCTTTCATGGCAAACAATAACCTCAAGCCGACACTCCTATTAAATACACATTGCCATATTGACCATGTTTTAGGGAATAGTTTTGTCCATGAAAAATTTGGCTTGCTCCCACAGTTCCACGAAGGTGAAGTCCCGATTTTAGTAGCGGTTCAGAATTACGCTCCCCAAATGGGCATCCGATACGACATTTCACCAATTGGAGAAACATTTCTAAATGACGATGATACCGTTTATTTGGATAATGATGAGCTAAAAGTCATTCTTGCACCTGGACATTCTCCAGCACATATCTGCTTTTATTCAGCTGATCAAAAATTCTTGATCGGGGGAGATGTCCTATTTCGCAATAGCATTGGCCGTACCGATCTTCCTGGTGGAAATCACCAGCAGCTTTTAGATAGCATAAAAACAAAACTTTATACCTTACCCGACAACACGATCGTCTATCCTGGGCATGGGCCATCCACAACGATTGGCTTTGAAAAGAATTCTAATCCATTTATCCGAGGATAGGAGCCATGAATCTGCCATTTCTATTTGCTAAAAGATATCTGTTTTCTAAGAAATCAGTAAACGCCATTAACATCATCTCATCTATTAGTGTTATCGGCGTAATGGTAAGTAGTGCAGCACTGATTATTTTGCTGTCTTCTTTCAATGGTATGGAACAGTTGATCCTTTCGATGTACAGTAAGTTTGCCCCTGAGTTGAAGATTGAGCCCCAAAAAGGAAAACTTTTTGACAGCAAACAGAATGTCTTCACCGAGTTACGAAGAGATACCAACGTGATTCATTACACCGAAGTGTTACAAGAAAAGGTCTTGCTACAATATGCAAATAGACAATTTATTGCAAATATAAAAGGCATCGAACCCCAATCGTTAAGTAGAAAGACCGGAGACAGTATTATCGTAGATGGCCAATACGAAGTTAGCCATGATTCTACTAACCTTGCCATTTTAGGAGCCAGCGTCCAGGCAAATCTGGCAATTCCCATGCAGAACTCCACGGAACAAATTCAAGTGTATTCCCCAAGAAAAGGAGTAAAAAATTCTTCAAATCCAGCTGAGGAGTTCAATATCCGATCCATTTCTCCAGGAGGGGTATTACGCTATCAACAAGATTTTGATAATTTGATTATTACACCGATTTCATTTGCGAAAGAAGTTCTTGGAGAATATGATCGCGTTTCATCGATTGAATTTTATCTAAAAGATGGTGTAGATATTAATTCATTTGGGCAAGCCTTACAGAAGAAAGTTGGGCCAGATTATATCGTAAAGAATAGAGAAAAACAAAATCCTACTTTATATAAAAATGTACGTGTCGAACGCTGGGTAGTCTTTTTTATACTTACCTTGATAAGTGTGATTGCGATCTTTAATATTGTCGGCTCTTTAACCATGCTTGTGCTAGACAAACAAAAGGATATGACAATCCTCAAAGGCCTAGGTGGCGGAAATGATCTAATTCAACGTATTTTCTTTTATGAAGGCCTTATGATCGGCGTTATTGGGTGTGTATTAGGCCTACTAATAGGTGGCATATTCAATTATATCCAGTCGGCCTATGGAATTATACGTGTAGAAGATGGAGCTAATACAATTATTGATAGCTATCCTATGGTAAGTAGTTGGAGTGACTACATTTTGGTGTTTGTAACGGTAACTAGTATCTCTGGTTTAGTTTCCTATTTCTCAGCAAAATTAAGTGTCAGAGAATTAAATAAATTAAAGGCGACTGATTAATAACTGGAGCTTTTTCTGCTCTGACTACCTTTTGTAATCTGTTGGATTAAACTGCCCCATGCGAAAGGGTTTAACAATGGATTAGCGTAACGTTGGTTGATGACTTTATTATTCATCGTATTAAAGCTCTGCGCATTGTTAATTGAACGCATTTCATTTCCATCACGTGGCATCACAGCAGCCATAGCTGCCAAAGACTCATAAGATAGGGACCTCCTTACTCTTACGATGTTATCTTCAGAAACGTCCAGATTCATAAATGCAATGTTAAACTCTTCGATGCTTGCCCATGGATAGGGTGTTACCATCGGGAGTTCCGTAACCAGGTTTTGCATAATGATATTTGCGGTATATTTATCTCCAGGAACTTCTGGAATAGTGACAATTAAAGGATCAAAACCGACGGAAGTAAAACGAATGGTGTCTCCAACATGCGCTACAAAAGAAAAATAGCCCTCGTTATTTGCCGCAAATGCTTCATTCCGAAAAGATAAATTTGTGGCAGTCGCATAACCGACAGGAAGTCCAGACCCAACCGTTGTTACGATACCGGAATACTGAATAATCTTCCTTTCCTGAGCATGTAAAGCAGAGGTATAAAAAAACAGGAATACAGCAAATAATATAGAAACCAGCAACTTCATAGAACAAATTTAAACAAAAGTAGCCGAACTAGCCGTTAAATTGTGTTAATAGAACAACTAATTAACAGGGGGTAAAGTTGCTTCTGGGGAATCGGGATCCGTCAAATTAATAGCCTCCACTGCTGTAATTTCAGGAACAGCTTTCTTAATCGCCTGCTCCAAACCAGCTTTAAAGGTCATAATGCTCATTGAACATGAAGCACAAGCTCCCAATAGTTTTAAACGCACGACATTATCCGCTGTAATCTCTTCAACACTCACATTTCCGCCATCAGTCTCCAAATATGGTCTCAAGGTATCTAATGCTTGCTCCACTTTTTCTTTTAAAGTCATACTCTTAATGCTATTCAATGATTGTAATATGTAAAGATAATCAAATATTTTAAATTGTATATTTTTGGGCCTCGCTACCAATGGAAAAACAACAAGTAGATGACAATATATCCTTTTCTTAGCTCCAATCGAGTTAAAGAATGTTAATAAGAAATGTTGTTTTTGCGATCAAATAATTATTAAACTATATTGCGCAGTAAAATTTAATTGATTAGTATAACAAATTCACTTATCTTTGTAAAATGTTTTTAAATAGGCGTATAGCGGCTATCTGTGCCGGCATGATGTTTCTATTGGTATTTACTGGTTGTAAAAGTAAATTTGAGAAATTGCGCGCAAGCAATAACATCGCTCAAAAGTACGAAGAGGCCGTAAAACTTTATGAGAAAAAGAAATATACAAAGGCGTTAGTTTTGTTTGATGACTTGCGGACCAAGTTCCGTGGACAAGCTGAAGCAGAAAATATTTACTATTATTTGGCATTTGCCAATTACCGTCTAAAAGATTATACATCTGCAGCATTTCACTTTAAAGATTTTGCGGATGTTTATCCAAATAGTGCAAGAGCAGAGGAATGTAGATTTATGCATGCCTATTGTTATTACTTGGATTCCCCGAGATCGACGTTAGATCAAGCAAATACAAGAAAGGCAATAGATGCATTACAGCTCTTTGTCAATCTCTATCCCGAATCGGAACGGTCCAAAGAAGCCGCCGATCTTATTCAGAAATTAAGAGATAAGCTTGAGCTTAAAGCATTTGCCAATGCGAGACTGTATTATGACATGGGGCTTAATGATGATTATAGGGCCGCTGTCATTGCATTACAGAATGTATTAAAAGAATATCCTGATACAAAATATGCAGAAGAGATTGAGTTTTTAACCTTAAAAGCACAATACATATATGCATCCAAAAGTATCTTCCTGAAACAAGAAAGTAGATTTGATGAAGCCTTGGATTATTACCGTAACTTCGCTAGTAATTTTCCAAATAGCAAACATATGAAAGAGGCCGAATCTCTTCGCGAAGACTCTGAGAAAGGAATTAAAACCGCTCTCTCTCAAGTGAAGGAGTATAATAAGGCCCTTGCAGAACAGGAAGTTTATATCAAAGAACAAAAGGCGAAAAAAGAAAAAGAAAATACCCAAAAAGATGAGTCAAAAAAATAACAATTCAATTCCAAACTCTACAGTTACACGTGACTTGAGACAATTGGACAAAGGCACAGACAATCTCTATGAATCTATTGTAGTTATTTCTAAACGCGCGAACCAAATTGCAGTAGACATTAAAGAAGAATTGAACGGAAAACTTGCAGAATTTGCAAGTAACAACGATAACTTAGAAGAGGTATTCGAAAATCGTGAGCAAATAGAGATTTCAAAACATTACGAACGCATGCCGAAGCCTACTTTGGTTGCAATTGATGAATTTTTACACGATAAAGTGTACTACAGAAATCCTTCAAAAGAGCAGGACTAATCCTTAAACAATGGCTTTAGCTGGGAAAAATATTGTAATTGCTGTATGCGGCAGTATTGCCGCATACAAGATTGCAACCCTCATTCGGCTGTTGGTAAAAGCAGATGCCCAGGTTAACGTAATCATGTCAAAAGAAGCGACAGCCTTTATCACCCCGCTTACGCTTTCTACACTCTCCAAAAATCCTGTTTTAATAGATTACTATCAGCCCAATACGGGGGAATGGAATAATCATGTCGAAATTGCACTAAAAGCGGATTACATTTTAGTCGCACCAGCGACAGCAAATACACTTGCTAAGATGGCCAATGGATTTTGCGACAACCTCCTTACTGCTGTATATCTATCCGCAAAATGTCCGGTGCTGTTCGCTCCAGCAATGGATTTAGATATGTGGAAACACCCTTCTACACAATGCAATATCAATAAGCTTATTTCTTATGGTAATACCCTAATTCCCCCGGGAAAAGGGGAATTGGCAAGTGGCTTAGTGGGTGAGGGACGTTTGGCGGAACCAGAAGAAATACTGGATTTCTTAGTTAAGTTTTCGGAGGGAAACTTGCCCTTAGCAGGAAAGAAAGCGTTGGTATCTGCAGGACCAACTTATGAAGCTATAGACCCTGTTCGTTTCATTGGTAATCATTCTAGTGGAAAAATGGGTTATGCTATCGCCGGACAACTTAAGGTACTTGGAGCAGATGTGACCTTAGTTTCGGGGCCAAGTGCCTTAAAAATACCTGAAGGTGTACATGCAATCTCAGTAACCTCTGCGGCAGAGATGTTAAATGCCTGCGAAGCGCATTTTGAAGCGGCAGATATCGTTGTGATGAGCGCTGCTGTGGCAGATTATACACCGGTTAAGGTCGCCACCCAAAAAATAAAAAAGAAAGAAAGCGAATTTTCCATCGAACTGAAGAAAACAACAGATATTTTGGCCACTTTAGGCGCTAAAAAGAAAGAGAATCAATTGCTCGTTGGATTTGCATTGGAAACCAATAATGAGCTTGAGAATGCGAAAGACAAATTAGTTCGGAAAAACCTGGATTTTATTGTGCTTAATTCCATGCAGGATAAAGGAGCTGGATTTGCAACCGATACCAATAAAGTCACTATAATCGATCGATCGGGAAATACCCATGAGTTTAGTCTAAAATCCAAAGAAGAAGTTGCAAAAGATATCTGTTCAATTATCATCAGCCTTTCTTAAGCAAAAACTTTTATAAGCAGTACTTCCGAAGCTCAACCCGCATATATCTAAAAATAAATTTTACAAATTTACAATCCTCAATTCTTTTGGGTAATAGTTATTGATTCGATTGGTCAACACCTTCATCCAGCCCAAAGGTTTATCTTTAAAACTTGCTATTGTCCATCCTTGGAGACTTTCGCCGATCATATCCACAACTACATTTTCCTTTCTAAGGTAATTACGTGCTTCTTCAAGCGATAATTCCATCGATTGAAAGCCTTTGGTCAAATGATTACTCAAAGCCAGTGCGTGGCTTGGTATTAACTCTTTCCTGTTGAGCTTTCCCACATTTGTTCCAGCGTTCCTAAGATAAAGTACATTTTGTAGATACTTTAGATCATGCTCGTACATTTTTGGGAATATATATACATTCTCATGATGAAGAAAAGTATGAAAACTAGCACTATCCGAAATCCAATTATCTAAAATTCCTTTGGGTACATCTGATTTCTCCGGTTTATTTCGCTTTCTATTGAATGTCTCCTGCTCACCAACCTTCTTAAGGACAGCAATAAAAAAGCCCTCTCCACCTAATTTATGCGGGTAAAATCGATAACCGTGTGCACGATGCTTATTAGAATTTGTATGGTCAATTCCCCAATGCTCTTCAATAGCTACCTCAACAGATTCGAAATCACCACTATCCAATAGCCAATCGACGATATCCTCATTTTCCTCTGGAGAGTAAGAACAGGTTGAGTAGAACAAATATCCACCCTTTTTCAACGTAGCCAAACTTTCGGCCAAAATCCGCTGTTGTCTTTCACTACAAAGCTTAACATTAGCCTCAGACCATTCTTCTATGGCATCGGTATCTTTTCTAAACATGCCTGATCCAGAACAAGGGGCATCAACAACTATCAAATCGAAATATCCAGGAAGGCAATTAAACGCCGCTGGGTCATTATTTGTAGTTACTGTGTTAGCATTACCCCATTTCATTAGGTTATCTTGCAGGATTGTAACCCTAGTCTTAATAATTTCATTCGCAACCAAGAGCGATTCCGGATGTAAGCTACTGTTTAATAATGTTGATTTTCCTCCTGGAGCACCACATAAATCCAATGCCCGAATACTATCTGTATGTAACTTTAAATGCTGAATAATATGATCTATGAACATGGAAGAAGCATCCTGTGGATAATAAGCTCCGGCATGAAATAAAGGGTCTAATGTAAATACTGGACGATCCTGAAGATAATAAGCCATATTGCACCAGGGAACTCGCCCTGCATTAGGAAACGGACAATCTTCTAATTTATTAGGGTTTAGGCGTATTGCCGTCGCCCGAATACCTTCCTCATGTATCTTAATAAATGCATCAGTATCAAATAACGGATTCACTCCTAACTTTTTCACTAAAGAATTTGGCAGAAAATTACTCATGTTGCGCTAATAGTTTGCGATAAAATTAAGATAAATAAAAATGAAGTCAAAATAAGTGGTAAATTACAAGAAAGCGTAACTTTACACCATGAAAGAATTCAAGAAATATGCTATTATTCCTGCAACTCCAGAGGAGCTGTATCTTGCATTAACGACCGAAATTACCGCGCGTCTTTGGACAGGCGACCTTGTGTCAATAGACGCTACTGTCAATGGGGAATTCTCTTTGTGGGATGGTGCTATAACTGGCCGATTCTTGGAACTGGAACCATCGACAAAAATTGTACAGGAATGGTATTTCGGTGAAACAGACACCCCTTCCATTGTCACACTAAAACTGCATGAACATAAAAAAGGAACATCCTTGGAAATTAGACAGACAAATATACCCGATGAAGACTTCGAAAACATTTCGGATGGGTGGGAAGATCCTTATGTCTCATCGTTGATCGACTTTTATACTGAAGAAGACTAAAACAATACCAGTATTCTTTACAGGAATACGATAATAACCGAAAAATTGAGGTATTTGTATTCCTTATAGACCATTGGCAATACAGATACCTTTTTTCTTAGTTTTTCTTCCCGCATTTACTTTCCCATATAGCCAACAGTCATTCATAATTCACACTTAAACTTAGGAGTAGTTTTGCTGTCAAAATAAGTTAATTAAGGTAACTACAATTTCTCCATCATCGTTTAATTCTACGGCTAACCCTGATGAAATATCCGACAACAACCCCAGCTCTATAATTCGTACATTCTCTCAGACAAGTTACTCTTTTTATAAGCTGCTTGATAATAGAGACTAATAATAACAAACAATAGGCAATTACAACGATCGAAAGGCACTATATCTTTAGAAAAAACCGTATCCCTGTAGCGAATATAAAATGGGGGAGATAGTTACAATAATTAATAGTATAAATCGGTGGCTAACGATATGTAACTGTAAAAATAACCGAAATAGGTAGTTCGTCGTCCAAAGCCCACAGACTCACGCCAGGAACCATTTCAAAGCCATCATTTTATAGCAGGAGAGCGGGGCATATTCCCACCGATAGGTATTATAGCGGTATCTGACCTTCAGCTCCTGAGTAAAATAGCTGCTATCTTTCAGAGTGCTGCGATAAACAATATATAGAGGATATGCAGTGATGGTCAGTGGCGGAAGTGTTATGGCCATGGAAGTATCCAAACGAAAGAAGCCCTTGACTGTTTCCAGCAAGGGCTTCCGTGTAAAAAAAGGCACCGACCTACTCTCCCACCTGTTACGGCAATACCATCGGCTCTGGCGGGCTTGACTGCTCTGTTCGGAATGGGAAGAGGTAGACACCGCCGATATAGGCACCTAAAAATCTTTATTGGCTGATCTATGATATTCATATCATGTTATTCATGCCAACTGACATAGCTATTGAAAGAGGTTCGTTTCTGTTTGTTTCTTAAAAATTAAAGAGGAAGACAACAGTGTCTGTCTGCTTGAGAAAGCTTCGGGCTATTAGTACCACTTGGCTTTGGTCTCTCAACCTTTACACCTATGGCCTATCAACGTAGTCATCTTCTACGACCCTATAAGGAAGTCTCATCTCGTGGCTAGTTTCGCACTTAGATGCTTTCAGCGCTTATCTATTCCAGACGTAGCTACCCTGCCGTACACCTGGCGGCATAACAGGTTCACCAGAGGTCTGTCCAACCCGGTCCTCTCGTACTAAGGTCAGATCCACTCAAACTTCCAACGCCCACAACAGATAGGGACCGAACTGTCTCGCGACGTTCTGAACCCAGCTCGCGTGCCACTTTAATGGGCGAACAGCCCAACCCTTGGGACCTTCTCCAGCCCCAGGATGTGACGAGCCGACATCGAGGTGCCAAACCTCCCCGTCGATATGAGCTCTTGGGGGAGATCAGCCTGTTATCCCCAGCGTACCTTTTATCCTTTGAGCGATGGCCCTTCCATACAGAACCACCGGATCACTATGTCCGTCTTTCGACCCTGTTCGACTTGTCGGTCTCACAGTCAAGCAAGCTTATGCCATTGCACTCCACGTACGGTTACCAAGCGTACTGAGCTTACCTTTGAAAGCCTCCGTTACCTTTTTGGAGGCGACCACCCCAGTCAAACTACCCACCAAACAATGTCCTCCCCATAAGGGAGTTAGAAACCGAATACAGAAAGGGCGGTATTTCAAGGTTGATTCCATGACTCCTGGCGAAGCCACTTCAACATCTCCCGCCTATCCTACACATCCTGTACCCAATCTCAATGTTAAGCTATAGTGAAGGTGCATGGGGTCTTTCCGTCCCGTTGCGGGTAATCGGCGTCTTCACCGATACCACAATTTCACCGAGCTCATGGCTGAGACAGCGCCCAGATCGTTACACCATTCGTGCAGGTCGGAACTTACCCGACAAGGAATTTCGCTACCTTAGGACCGTTATAGTTACGGCCGCCGTTTACTGGGGCTTCGATTCAATGCTTCTCTTGCGATGACATCCCCTCTTAACCTTCCAGCACCGGGCAGGTGTCAGGCCTTATACTTCATCTTGCGATTTTGCAAAGCCATATGTTTTTGTTAAACAGTCGCCTGGGCCTTTTCACTGCGGCTGCTCTTACGAGACAGCGCCCCTTCTCCCGAAGTTACAGGGCCATTTTGCCGAGTTCCTTAGCCATGACTCACTCGAGCACCTTAGGATTCTCTCCTCGACCACCTGTGTCGGTTTGCGGTACGGGTCTTCATAACCTGAAGCTTAGCGGGTTTTCTTGGAAGTCTGTTTACCTGCTCTATCAGCGCCACCGGAGCTTTGCTGTACTATTGGGGTTCAGCAGGGTCGGCGGATTTGCCTACCGTCCCTATACCTACGCCTTTCAACGAACTATTCCGTCAGTTCGCGGCAGTGTCACTACTCCGTCACCACATCGCAGTTATGAAGAGTACTGGAATATTAACCAGTTGTCCATCGGCTTGCCCCCTTCGGGTGCGCCTTAGGTCCCGACTGACCCTGATCCGATTAACGTTGATCAGGAAACCTTGGTCTTTCGGTGGGCGGGTTTCTCACCCGCCTTATCGTTACTTATGCCTACATTTGCTTTTCCATAACCTCCACAGTTCATTGCCAAACTGCTTCTCCGGCGATGGAATGCTCCCCTACCAGATGCACATCTTTCAGTACAAATCCATAGCTTCGGTACCGTTCTTGATGCCCGTTTATTATCCACGCCCGGCCGCTCGACTAGTGAGCTGTTACGCACTCTTTAAATGAATGGCTGCTTCCAAGCCAACATCCTAGCTGTCTGGGCAACCGGACCTCGTTAGTTCAACTTAGAACGAATTTGGGGACCTTAGCTGATGGTCTGGGTTCTTTCCCTCTCGGCCTTGGACCTTAGCACCCAAAGCCTCACTGCCGGCTATATTTGATAGCATTCGGAGTTCGTCTGGATTTGGTAGGATTTGACTCCCCCGCACCCAATCGGTAGCTCTACCTCTATCAAACTCTACGCCGACGCTGTTCCTAAAAACATTTCGGGGAGTACGAGCTATTTCCCAGTTTGATTGGCCTTTCACCCCTACCCTCAGGTCATCCGGAAACTTTTCAACGTTTATCGGTTCGGTCCTCCATTACATGTTACTGCAACTTCAACCTGCCCAAGGGTAGATCACAAGGTTTCGCGTCTACCTCATCTGACTATGCGCCCTATTAAGACTCGCTTTCGCTTCGGCTGCGTCCCTGAAGGACTTAACCTTGCCAGACAAGAGTAACTCGTAGGCTCATTATGCAAAAGGCACGCTGTCACAGGACCTGCCTGCTCCAACCGCTTGTAAGCACACGGTTTCAGGTTCTTTTCACTCCCCTGTTCGGGGTTCTTTTCACCTTTCCCTCACGGTACTGGTTCACTATCGGTCTCTCAGGAGTATTTAGCCTTACCAGATGGTGCTGGTGGATTCCCACAGGATTTCTCCGGTCCCGCGGTACTCAGGATACCACTATGTCAACATTCTTTACCTGTACGGGGCTCTCACCCTTGTCGCGCAGTTTCCCACCTGCTTCCAGTTCATAGCGCTGTACAATGTCGTGGTCCTACAACCCCGACCATGCCGTAACATGATCGGTTTGGGCTCTTTCCCGTTCGCTCGCCACTACTTGGGAAATCATTGTTATTTTCTTCTCCTACGCCTACTTAGATGTTTCAGTTCAGCGCGTTCGCGTTTTATACGACTATTCTTCAAATAGTCAGGTTGCCCCATTCGGAAATCTCTGGATCAAGTCGCATTTGCCAATCCCCAAAGCTTATCGCAGCTTATCACGTCCTTCTTCGCCTCTGAGAGCCTAGGCATCCCCCGTGTGCCCTTATTTACTTTCTTCACCGGCATAGCCTTTTGCTACTATGCGGCTGCTTTTGATATATATACACCTATGCTACGTAAAGATTCGTCCGGCCTTGACCGAGGGTCTCCTCTTTACATCAAACACATACACGTATTGTCTCTATACTGTTGTCTTCTCTTGTAATTTTTTTTCTCTTTCAATATGTCAAAGAACTCTTTTTCCGGTATATATGAAGTATATCGCTATACACTTCCCCGGAGACGTGGAGAATAACGGATTCGAACCGTTGACCCCCTGCGTGCAAGGCAGGTGCTCTAGCCAGCTGAGCTAATTCCCCAAACGTTTTCGTAGTCCCGAGCAGATTTGAACTGCTGACCCCTACATTATCAGTGTAGTGCTCTAACCAACTGAGCTACGGGACTAGCTTATCTTGTTCATCTCTTTCTCTCGGTCCTGCTCCCTTAGGGGCGGGCACTTTCTTCTGATGTTTTTTCTTCTGCAATCATATGTAACGTGACGAGTACCGATCTTCGATACTCTAGAAAGGAGGTATTCCAGCCGCACCTTCCGGTACGGCTACCTTGTTACGACTTAGCCCCAATTATCGGTTTTACCCTAACACGCTCCTTGCGGTAACATGCTTTAGGTACCCCCAACTTTCATGGCTTGACGGGCGGTGTGTACAAGGCCCGGGAACGTATTCACCGCGTCATTGCTGATACGCGATTACTAGCGAATCCAACTTCATGGGGTCGAGTTGCAGACCCCAATCCGAACTGTGAATGGCTTTTAGAGATTAGCATCATATTGCTATGTAGCTGCCCGCTGTACCATCCATTGTAGCACGTGTGTAGCCCCGGACGTAAGGGCCATGATGACTTGACGTCGTCCCCACCTTCCTCTCTGTTTGCACAGGCAGTCTGTTTAGAGTCCCCACCACTACATGCTGGCAACTAAACATAGGGGTTGCGCTCGTTGCGGGACTTAACCCAACACCTCACGGCACGAGCTGACGACAGCCATGCAGCACCTAGTTTCGTGTCCCGAAGGACGAGTGCGTCTCTGCACTCTTCACTAACTTTCAAGCCCGGGTAAGGTTCCTCGCGTATCATCGAATTAAACCACATGCTCCTCCGCTTGTGCGGGCCCCCGTCAATTCCTTTGAGTTTCACCCTTGCGGGCGTACTCCCCAGGTGGATAACTTAACGCTTTCGCTTGGACGCTGGCTGTCTATCGCCAACATCGAGTTATCATCGTTTAGGGCGTGGACTACCAGGGTATCTAATCCTGTTCGATCCCCACGCTTTCGTGCATCAGCGTCAATACCAGCTTAGTGAGCTGCCTTCGCAATCGGAGTTCTAAGACATATCTATGCATTTCACCGCTACTTGTCTTATTCCGCCCACTTCAAATGGATTCAAGCCCATCAGTATCAAAGGCACTGCGATGGTTGAGCCACCGTATTTCACCCCTGACTTAATAGGCCGCCTACGCACCCTTTAAACCCAATAAATCCGGATAACGCTCGGATCCTCCGTATTACCGCGGCTGCTGGCACGGAGTTAGCCGATCCTTATTCTTCCAGTACATTCAGCTAGATACACGTATCTAGGTTTATTCCTGGACAAAAGCAGTTTACAACCCATAGGGCAGTCGTCCTGCACGCGGCATGGCTGGTTCAGGCTTCCGCCCATTGACCAATATTCCTTACTGCTGCCTCCCGTAGGAGTCTGGTCCGTGTCTCAGTACCAGTGTGGGGGATTCTCCTCTCAGAGCCCCTAGACATCGTCGCCTTGGTAAGCCGTTACCCTACCAACTAGCTAATGTCACGCGAGCCCATCTCTATCCTATAAATATTTAATCAACTGAACATGCGAACTGTTGATGTTATGCGGTGTTAATCTCTCTTTCGAGAGGCTATCCCCCTGATAGAGGTAGGTTGCTCACGCGTTACGCACCCGTGCGCCACTCTCACCATCTTCGAGCAAGCTCTCCGATGGATCCCGTCCGACTTGCATGTATTAGGCCTGCCGCTAGCGTTCATCCTGAGCCAGGATCAAACTCTCCATTGTAAAATGAAGTTTTTGATTCCAACTATTTATAATAATCAGAATTCTTTTTTATATCTCTGATCTTGGATCGAATTGAACGAATTACTTGAATTTGTTCATGACTTTCGTTTGTCTACTCGTCACGCTTACATGATTGTGTTTTCTTAAAGAACTTTGTCGCTTCAACTTCCGTATCCGCTTTATTCCGATGGGCATTGCGCCACTCTTTATCGTTTTGTTTTTCCCTCCGTTTCCGTTGGGACTGCAAAGGTAGAAATCTTTTCTGAACTTCCAAAAAATTTTTTAAGTTTTTTTTCTTTTCCTTTTTTTTTGATTTCCGCGTTTAAAATAAACTGAACGGGATTTTAGATCCTGCCAGACTTCTCTTAAACCCTTCTTTTTTCAGGATTCCCTTTTTCGTGGTAACCGTCCCTCCCTTGCGGAGTGGTGCAAAGATAGGGAGTTTAGGAACAAACTTCCAAGCCTTTTGTTCTTATTTATTTCATTTTCCCCTTAACTGCCTGTAACGGTGCGAGATTCTTTTTGTAAAATAGGTGGTCGGAAGGCTGGAATGGCTGATCCGGCCGCCAGATTGGGCCACATAGCGGCATCTGGCCGCAAAAACATCCTGAAATGCTCCTGCCGGATCTACTGCCCCCACCGACGCAGCATTGAAAAGGGAGACTGGGAACCGCAAACGTAGCCGACAGAGAACAACAGAGCTATGCAGCGTTTAATACCCCGGATAGGATAGGTATAATAGAGATAGGATGTGATCAGGAACCGCAACCGCGCAGGACACCGAAAAGAGGGGGCTTGCGCAAAAGAGTACTAAGTGACGGCCGGGAATACCAGCACAGCCAATACCCGCGACAGGGAGCCGGGCACAACAGACGGACGGGGATAGGGTGGGAAGATGGCAGCCAAAAGGTCAAAGAACAACAACAAGACAACAGAAATATCAGGCTGCATAATCCGGTCGGGATCTTCTGCCAAAAGCCTGCGCGGCCCCTCGGATAGAATCCGTACCGGAAAGACGGGAAAATTGTGCCGCCGGAAAGATGGCACCCAAGGATACCGCAGCACAGCTTATAAAAGGATGACAGCATACAGAGCTCCTGATTTACCCATTTTATAGCTATACTTTCTTACCACTTTACTTAGGGTTTAGTTAGGGTTTACTTAGGGTTTGTTTAGGTATAGCTTAGGTAATAGCTAAACGAACCCTAACTTAAGGCTAAACTAACTCTAGGTAAAAACTAAACTAAATGATAAGCAATCCAGAATTCTTCCTCCCTTAGGGAGGAACCATGAGGTCTCTCTCATCATAAAACGATCCAAACCCAGTCGGCCTGAGCGTCATGGCTTATATTGAAAAATCTTATCCGATTAACGATCTGTTTTAACAATCAACTATCTACTTATATAACAGGTAATTTTACAACTATTGGAATAATTCTTTTTTGAGTAAATTTGATCTAGGTTAATAAATAACAAAAAAGAAGACCTTATTTTTAAGAAATTAAAGATATTAAATACTTTTACTGCACATAAAACCATATTGGTCCATGATAGATTATGCTCAGCTTTTAAAACAGGTAGAAGAATATGCTGAAACTTATATTACAGAAAATATTTCAGTTTGCCATTGTTTTCACAATACAATACACACACGTTCTGTTGTCCGTGCTGCGGAGGAGATATCATCGCACTATAAACTAGGAGAGGAGGATCACTTTATCGTTATTAGTGCTGCCTACTTTCATGACCTTGGCTACGTTAAATCTGATAATGCCATCGGTCATGAGAAGATCAGTGTTGAAATTGCGCTCAATTTTCTCCAGGACAAAGGAATACCGGAAGCCATACAAGAAAAAATCAAAGGCTGCATTTTAGCAACGAGAATGCCTCAGGATCCAAAAAACCTGCTGGAACAAATTCTCTGTGACGCGGACCTATTTCATTTTGGGAATGAGGATTTCGTTAACAGAAACAAACTCATGAAAGCCGAAGCCGAAGCAGTACTCGGGAAGGAGATCGATAAAGACGTATGGCGGGCGGGCACAATCAAACTATTAAAGAGCCATCATTACCATACTGAATATGCGCAACAAAAGCTTAATGCCAAAAAGGAGATGAATCTAGAAGAACTGGAGAAAAAACAGGAGAAATCCATCTCAAAAAATAAAGAAAGTAAAAAAGAAGGCAAGAAAGAAAAGGAGAAAGGCGGTAAGCCAGAACGTGGGATAGAAACGATGTTCCGGATTACGTCCTCAAACAATCAGCGATTAAGCGACATGGCAGACAATAAGGCCAACATCTTATTAACGGTCAATTCCATTATCCTTTCCGTCGTGATTGCTGTCTTATTTCGGAAATTAGATGCCAACGAGCACCTTATTATCCCAACAATTATCTTAACAACGGCCGTGGTAGCAACCATGGTCATGGCAATACTATCAACAATACCCAAAATTCCCTCTGGCAAATTCTCAAAGGAGGAAATCAAACAAAAATCCGTCAATCTGCTCTTTTTTGGGAACTTTTACAAGATGAAACTCGACGACTACAACGAGGGCATGCAGAAGGTAATGGTCGATTCGGAATTTCTATATGGTATGCTCACTAAGGATGTTTATTCGCAAGGTGTGGTATTAGGCCGAAAATACAAACTTCTACGATACGCATATGGAATTTTTATGTTTGGCCTTGTTATATCCGTTGTTTCTTTTGTCTTCGCAACCATATTTTAATATGATATTTTAAATGCGATCCTATAAACACGCGAAATATACCGGTGTCATGATGTCCATACTTTCTTTTGTTTAAAAAGATGCGGCCTTTAAATCAATCATTAGCGACCAATAGACTGCATCATTTAATTGATGTTGTTGTAAGCATGTTGCCATAACCATAAATTTATACGGATGAAGAAGAAAGATCTTTATATCAACAGAGACATCAGCTGGCTGTCGTTCAATGATAGGGTACTTGACCAAGCTGGTCGCCAGGAGGTCCCTTTATTGGAAAAACTACAGTTTCTCGCTATTTTCTCATCCAATCTGGATGAATTTTATCGGGTTAGAATGCCTGTACTGATGGCTTGGAAAAAAATAATGAAGCAAACTCCTGGAGAGCTCATTCCGAACATAGATATTGGGACGTATAAAAAAGCATCAAAAACCATCAACAAACAACAGGAAAAATTTGGCCTAATACTAGCTGATATTATCCAAGAATTAGCAAAAGAAGATATACTCTTTATTTACAATCAAGCTATTCCAACGGAAATAGAAGATTTGGCAGCTCAATACTTCTTTAGTACAATTGCCTCCTACCTCCAAATTATCCCAATTGAGGATACTTCTTTTTTTCCGGTCAACAACCAGCTGTACTTCGCCGTTACAGACGACAATACTGGAGCGGTATACTTTCTAAATGTTCCTTCAAATCATATTGGTCGCTTTTTCACCTGTGAGACCAATGGGAATAAATATGTCTTGCTCATAGATGATATTATCAAAGCATTTTTTCCTGAAGCCATAAGAAATACATCATTAAATTTCTATTCCTTTAAAATCACAAGGGATGCGGAATTAAATCTCCAAGATGAATTTGAGGGTGATATTGCCAAAAAAATCGAGACGGAAGTCAATAAACGTGACCTTGGCTATGCGACACGCTTTCTATTCCAGCCAAATCTGCCAAAACAGTTGATAGAAACACTGGCAACACTATTTGATCTGCGGAAAAGTAGCATTGTCGAAGGCGGAAACTACCACAATCTCAAGGATCTATTTTCATTTCCGATTAAAATAGCGGAACTTTCTTATCCAAAACAGCTGCAAATTAATACGAATCAGAATTTTAAGGAATCTATCTTTGACCAAATAGACCGAGAGGATCTGTTAATCTGTACTCCCTATGAATCGTTCGACCCCATACTGCGTTTTTTTAACGAGGCGGCGATAGATCCAACCGTAGACGAGATTTACACAACCTTATACCGTATCGCCGGTGATTCACATATTGCACAAGCACTCGCTACCGCAGCAAAAAATGGAAAAAAAGTCAATGTATTTGTCGAATTGAAAGCGCGCTTTGATGAAGCAAATAATATACATTGGGCTCGATTGATGAAAGAACAGGGGGTAAAAATTACCTATAGTATCCCCAATTTAAAAGTACACGCCAAAATAGCGCTGGTCAAACGCAAACAAGGTCGTGAAAGTGCATTGCTAGGTACAGGAAATCTAAATGAAAAAACGGCGAAGGTCTACACAGACTACTTCCTCATCACCTCAAATAAGCTATTAACCAACGAATTAGCTATGCTATTCGAGTTTTTACCAGCCCGGAGAAAACCCCATAGTCCAAATGAGCTGCGTTTTAGTCATCTACTGATTGCACAGTTCAACCTCAAACATACATTTTTATCCCTGATCGACCAGGCCATCCAAGCTGCTAAGGCCGGAGACACAGCTACAATAAAAATTAAATTAAACAATCTGGAAGAAGAATCGTTAATCAATAAATTGTATGAAGCAAGCCGGGCAGGGGTAAAACTGCAGTTATTGGTTAGAGGAATCTGTAGACTAAAACCACAAGTACCTGGATTGAGCGACAACATTGTCGTGAAACGGATTGTAGGACGATATTTAGAACATGGCAGAATATTTATTTTTCAATATCAAGCCCAAAGCAACGTGTATCTAGGCTCTTCAGACTGGATGAACCGCAATATCTACCGACGTATAGAAACTTGCTTTCCGCTGTTGGATCTGACATTAGCATATCAAATACAGGAGCTGTTCGATATTCAGTTTGCGGACGACACCGAAGCAACTTTCCTGGATGAACATGGGCAAAATCAGGCAATAGAAACACAACAGAAGAATGTTTCTCAGCAACAAATCTTTAATTATTTGAAAGGTAAAATGAAAAAATAGGACTATTCAGCAGGGCATCCCATAAAAGCATGACCAGCCTGAAAGCCCAACAAAATAATCATTGCACGTAAGCTCATTCAGAAATCTGATGACTTCATCAATTTAAATTTAATCATATAATGATGAAAAACCCGACGATATTGACAACGATAGCATTAGGCTTAGCCTCCGCTATTTTTCTCGCCTGCAACCCGAATAATACAGCCAAGGAAAATAACAACAAGCTCGCTCATGTTCAAGCTGAAAAACCGCAACAAATACCCTATACATTATCTTCGGGCATAAAAATGAGTTTGCCAGACGAATTGTTAGAAATATCCGGAATAGCCTTCCTCGCGGGACAGGATGACGATATTTATGCCATCCAAGACGAGCAGGGCTTTCTTTATAAGTTTAACCAACCGACACAAAAAGTCACGTTCAACCCTTTCGGAAAAGATGGCGACTATGAGGATATTTCGATAAGCAATACACATTTCTTTATCTTAAAGAGCAATGGCAGCATCTATTCCTTTCCGATTGCCGAAAAGGACGATATAAAAAATGTTGTTGAACAGAAAAATTTACTCCCAAAAGGAGAGTACGAGGGACTTTTTGTTGACCGCGAAAGTAACCAGGCATACGTATTATGCAAAGAATGCAAGGTCGATAGAAAACAACCGCAAACCTCTGGCTATGTCTTTTCAATTGACGAGCATGGTCAATTCCAGCCGAAAGGAGAATTTGCCATCCAGCTTGATCAACTTCAGGCATTTGATGCTAAAATTAAGAAAACGTTCAAACCCTCCGCGTTAGCTAAAAAAGCAGACAGTAAGGAATGGTATATCTTATCTTCTGTCGACAAAACCCTTGTGGTCACCGATGAGAATTTTCGTGTAAAATCGCTCTCTCCATTAGATCCGAAGATCTTCCCTCAACCTGAAGGCATTAACTTTGATTCAAAATTCAATCTTTACGTCAGCAGCGAAGCCGGTAATCAGGATAAAGGGATCATTTATAAATTTGAACAAAAATAGGCATGCAAAAGGTTGTACCATTCTTTCTTATTTTTCTTGCTAGTCATGTTTATTCACAACAAAAACATACACAGTCACCTGCACACCAGGGTAAGTCCTTTGCTAAAACCGTCATCAAGGACAGTGTAAGTATCGTTGCAAATGCAAAATATGGTAAAGCCAGTAAATTCAAAAAGTTCTTCCTTGGCGAAAACTACCGCAAAGAATGGGCTGCAGAAACCACCTTACCTTTGCTCCAACTTTCAACCTTATACGGGGGACTGCGTCCTGTCAAACAAGGGGGCGGGATGCAATCGGTTTCTCTACGACTTACAGATTCAAGCGGTCGGGAATGGGCCCTACGATCAGTCAATAAAAGGACTGAATCCCTTATACCAGAAGAGCTACATGGCACCTTTGTACAGGATGTCTTGGACGATGCCACTAGCGCGCAGCATCCCTATTCCGCGCTTATGATCCCGGCTTTGGCAAATGCCGTGAACGTCCCACATGCCCATCCAATCATCGGCGTTGTTGCACAAGACAGCATATTGGGTGAATATGCGCCGCTTTTTGAGCATACGGTGGCTTTACTAGAAGAACGCGAACCTCTTGGTGATTCAGACAACAGCCCAAAAGCTGTACGAAAACTACAGGAAGATAACGACGATAACTTTAAGGCTAAGGCATATCTCCGCGCAAGAATGCTGGATGTACTGGTAAGCGACTGGGATCGACACGAGGATCAATGGCGTTGGTACAATGAAAATCAGGATAGCGCAGATCACGATAAAGACTATATTCCTATTCCCCGCGATCGGGATCAGGCACTGCGTGTCACACAAGGTTTTCTAATGAAAGATATCTATCAGCAATTTGTCAACCCAGTCATGCAAGGTTTCACGACCGGTATTCCCGATATTCGCTATTCTTTATTTAAATCACGCTTTTTAAATGCTCATCCGAGCAACCAGCTTCCTCACAAGGAATGGACCAAAGAGGTCAAGCAATTTGTAGCACGTCTCACAGATTCGGTATTATGGGAGTCGGTACATAGCCTACCGCAATCGTCCATTACTATTCGTGGAGAGCAAATTTTTAAAACACTTCAAAGCCGTCGTGATGCACTTCCCATGGCGATGGAAGAGTATTACAATTTCATTAATAACATTGTCGATATTCATCTTAGCGACAAAAACGAAAAAGTAGAAATATACAGCACAGCAAATAAAAACTTAAAAGTCAAAGTTTCGAAGATCAATAAAGATGGTAAAGTCACCAAAGCATTGATGGACAAAACCTATAAAGATTCCCTGACAAAAGAAATTCGCCTCTATTTGGCTGAAGGGAAAGACTCTGTTGTCATCGATAACACAAATTCTCCTATAAAACTCCGAATTATTGGCGATAACACGCCAAAGACTTATGTGATCAACCAAAGCAAATCGAAAATACAGCTTTACGAAAACACCAAAAATTCCACTTTACTGGGTGAAAAGAACAAAATAAAGCTTCATTATGCACAAGATAGTACCAACACGCAATTTGTTCCTGTAAACCTGTACAACACCTGGCTACCCTTGGTGACTGCGGGCTATAATGCTGATGACGGTTTTTCGCTGGGGCTAGGGGCTGCTTACACACATCAGCGTGGATTTAGAAAAAGCCCTTTTACGTATAAGCAACAACTTACTGTAGCAACAGCCTTCCGAACCGGAGCTTATAAAATCCGCTATAGAGGCGAATGGATAGCTGTTGTCGGAGATGCGGATCTTGTTGTCGATGCACTAGCAAAGGCTCCTGACAACACCCAGAATTTCTTCGGCGTAGGTAATAACTCGCTCTTCTTAAAGGAACAGTATGGTGCAAAATATTACAGAAGTAGATTCAATATTTTCAATATCAATCCACAGTTACGGTGGAAACCTTCAGCTACATTAAACTTTGCCGTAGGTCCGCATATCCAATTTTACCACTTAGATCCAATTGAAAATGAAGATCGATTTATTTTAAATCCCCAAGCTTTACATTCTTACGATAGTTTATCGATTACCAAAGACAAAGCTTTTGCAGGTATCAATGCCTTTTTAACGCAAGATTCCCGTAATCGAAAGATTAACCCAAGTAAAGGGCTATATATTGAAGCCGCTTTGAATTCTTATTTTGGACTCAATCAGTATTCAAAAAACTCAGCGCAGTTAAGTGCTGCTATGACGGGCTATTTTAGTGCATTTAATGAAGGTATTATATTTGCCAATAGAACAGGAGGGGGCACCGTTGTCGGGAACCCTACATTTTATCAATATCTATTTCTAGGCGGCCATGAAAATCTCAGAGGATTTCGCCAGTACCGATTTGCAGGGCAACAGATGCTTTACAATAACCTAGAGGCTCGTATCAAAGTAATTGATGTCAAAAGCTATGTTCTTCCGGGTGAATTCGGACTAATGGGTATGTATGATCTTGGAAAAGTGTGGGCAAAGGGCTATAACAGCGATAAGTTTCATCAAGGTGTGGGTGGTGGCATTTATTACATCGTCGCCAATGCGCTTCCTTTGCATTTTGTCATGACGAAATCCAATGAAGGCTGGTATCCCTATTTCAGCACAGGTTTCCGCTTTTAAAATTTTCGATCTATGGAGATAAAGAAAGTACAACTCACAACGGCGAAAACGGCCAATACGTATGATGGCAGGCTAGACTTTGAACCATTTTTCAAATACCTGGAGTCTTTTATTGAAAATGGCACTTCATCGGATGACATGATTCCTTTGTTTGCGCTGGAACGCATCAAAGAAATAGAGCATCTCAACGGTAAACTCTGCAAGCATAACCTCAATGCCTATAAAGATATTCTGCAATTGATTTATAGCCTCTCCGTATCGTTGCTTGACACTGCTCCAAAAAGATATTGGGCACTCACAACAGCCCTAGCAGAAGAAGCCTTCTATGGCACGGAAGCCTTTTTCGACCTAGCTAGTCATCAGCTTGTGGAGCAAGAAATTCAAGGGAAGATGCCTACCGGCAGCCTTCTTACTAATCAAGAAAAGCTCTTTTATACTCTCATCTTCGAGCGGCTCTATGGCTTTTCTTCCAATGAGAACAGCAGTATTGTTTACCATCAACTCAATGATAAGGGGGAGATCGTCGATTATTACGATTTGGACATCGATTTCAAATTTGTGGAGATCAAGGCAAAAAAAACATTGCCTGCCCTTGATATAGGACGATTATCGGAAAATCCGAGTGATTCGCTTTTTGATTGGAACACCGTTATCAATACTGTTAAACTGGAAGATTTTGAATTATCGGGCTTTAGTATTGTAACCTTCAGAAAGACCAGTACGGAACATATTTTACGCCGTATTCAGTCCATTCTTTTGGACTTGCCGACATACAATTATCATCTCTTTTTAGCTGATTTAGAGAAAATCATTACACCGCTATTAAAAGGGGCTGATACCGTGTTTAGTTTATTTCCGTTATTCCAATTAAATGGGGTACCATTTTTCGATTATTCAATCAACAATAAGAGCGTCTTGATTGCCGAAGCGTATTCCGCAAATAAACCCTTCAAGATCAATCCTGAACTTGCGGGCTACCTAAAACATCCGCATGTGATCTTTTATACCAATAATGAAACGAATGGCCTCCGAAATACCACATCCATTTTTGACGAGCGGATTGGCCACTCGGGCGTAACGACCTATCTGTGTATTCCACTTATCCATAATCATTCCCTCTCAGGCATATTGGAAATATACAGCCGTGAACAAGATCAGCTCGACAATGAGACAATGCAAGCCTTAAGTTCTTTGGTCCCGCTTTTATCACAATTATCTCAGGATATTACGCTAGAATTTAAAAAACGTATCGACGATATCATCATCAACCGATTTACGACCATACAGCCTTCGGTTCAGTGGAAATTTAACCATATAGCGGCCCAGTATATCCAGGAACTGGAAAACGACAGCCCGGATGCACATATCAAAGCGGTTGTATTTGAAGAAGTCTATCCGCTCTATGGTGCTGTCGATGTCAAAGACTCCACTATCATAAGAAACGCCTCCATTCTGAAAGACTTTAGCTTCAAGGTCAAACAGCTCGCAATGCTTATTGATGAACTCTCTTTAGATGGAAAACACAAGTTGATCATGACTTTTTCAGCACGTGTTGATCAAATTACAGAATCTCTTGACCGTATTTCGTTTGATGAGTCTATGGTCAAGATTATTGAGTTTTTTAGAAAAGATGTACAGCCATTTTTAGAAGAAGCCAGAAAGCAATTTCCATCAAAAATAGAGGTGATTGAACATTACGCGAAGCATTTTTTCACCAATCGAGAAACCGGTGAATTTTATAGGAATGAATTTGAAACTTCTTTACGCCAGATCAATCAATTGATCGGTAAGGAACTAGACCATTTCAATAGCTTCATCCAGGGGAATTACCCATCGTATTTTCAAAAATTCAGGACAGACGGTATTGAATATGACATTTATATCGGCGAATCCATTACGCCACAACAGCCATTCAGCTACGAATTTATCAATGTATTTAGGCGTCAGCAAATTATTTCTATGGCAAGAATTGCGCTGAAAGCTTACCATGCGAAAAATATTCTGCCTTTGGCTTTAGAAACAACACAGTTGATTTTTATCAATCCACATAGCATTGATATCAGCTTCCGGGAAGATGAACGGAGGTTTGATGTAGAGGGATCACTCAATATCCGTTATGAAATAATCAAAAAAAGGATAGACAAAATTCGGATAAAGCGAACCAAAGAACGACTTACCCAGGTCAATAAAATTGCTATTGTCTATTTATCGGATGAAATCCTGGAGGACCTCATGTTGAGTATAAAGGCAATCTACGACATGGGCATCATTGAGCATGCCATCGAACATTTAAAATTGGAGGATGTACAGGGAATCGCGGGTTTGAAAGCTATTCGCCTTTCGGTGAATCTAAACTATCAAGATTTCTCCTAAATTTGTCATTGAAAGGGAAAAATTTTCATGATTGATGTTGGCAGTAGTGCCTTTTCATCAGCATAAAAGATATAATATACGTATTTAAATAAAATCACCATGATTACTGATGCCAACTATTTTTATCTAAGCGATTTGCTTGGCACCTTATTTTTTGCAATATCAGGCACGCTGTCGGCAAAACGTAAAGATATTGATATTTTTGGGGCAGCCTTTTTAGGCTTTGTGACAGCCATTGGCGGCGGATCGATGCGGGATGTATTTTTGAATCTGCGCCCGGTATGGGTCAATGACAGCAATTACCTCATCGCTATTTTCCTCGGAATTTTAATTGCCATTGTCTTCAATAAACAGTTGTATGGTTATTATCGCACGCTGACACTTTTTGATGCCATCGGAATTAGCTTTTTTACTATCCTTGGGGTACAAAAATCACTCAACTACGAAAGCAACACCTATGCGGCTATTATCTTTGGAATGTTCACCGCAGTATGTGGGGGGATGACACGCGATGTCCTACTTAATGAAACACCGCTCATCTTTAAAAAAGAAGTATATGCTACGGCCTGTTTAGGTGGTGGCCTAATGTATATCTTGCTGGTACATCTTGATCTCGATATTTCCTGGGCGGCTTTTATCGGAGCAGCTGTTGTATTTTTGATACGGATGACTGCCGTTAAATATCGTTTATATTTACCCCGGTTGGATTGAGTGAAAGCTCAGGGAAGCGTACGTTCCTTTGAAACCGGTCAAAATGCATGAGACTCGATTTGTTTTCAATATCCTGGAAGAAGCAGTTGAAAATGATTAAAAAAACGACGATGTTTGAACCTTACTGGAATTATTAATATACTGAAAACCATTATAAAAGAAAAAGCGTTAGTGTGGACTAACGCTTTTTCTTTTGTTGAGGAAATTTCATTTTATAACTTACGCGAATATTTCCTTTCGAGATGGCATCCAAACGACCTTTCAACATCGTCTTTTTCAACGCACTCAATTTATCGGTAAAGAGCTTTCCTTCAATATGATCATATTCGTGCTGTACCACACGAGCCGCCAAACCTGTTAGATCCACTTCGTGTTCTTCAAAGTTCTCGTCCAGGTAATTGATACGAATATTTCGGTGACGCAATACATCCTCATTAATATCTGGAATACTCAGGCAGCCTTCTCCGAAAGCCCACTTCTCACCAGATTCTTCAACCATGATCGGGTTAATAAAAACTTTTTTGAACGATTGGAGCATTTCTTTGTTTTCTTCATCATCTTCCGCAAAAGGAGTTGCATCGATAACGAACATACGTATCGGCAAGCCTACCTGCGGAGCCGCCAACCCAACACCATGAGCTGCATACATGGTGTCGAACATATCATCAATCAATTTTTTTAAATCTGGATAGTCTTCAACTATTTCTTCAGCGACCTTTCTTAATACAGGATCGCCATACGCCACTATCGGAAGTTTCATATGTAAATAATTATTTATAAGTGCCGATACTCATTGTTATGTGAGTTCATTACACATTGTTTGTTTTTAACGGTTATTTAGTCCCGCTTGTATTTTTAGCACAATTAAATTTTAGATCATATCAGACTAATTTATGCCCCTGATCTTAGCTTTTATAACAAGGAGATGCTATAGCACCATTATATTTTCGTGTACAAAGGTACGGATAATTATTAAAAGTGAATATTTCGTCAAAACTTCCATAAAAGTTACTTTTGTTTTATGGATCCTTCGTTTATAAATTTGTCAACACAGTTCAAGCTTAGGCTCGAGCAAGCCCTTGAAGCCCCATTAGGGCTTTGCCAGGATGATGGATTTATACAAATATCCTCTCCGGAATTAGCAATTAACATTTTACTATACCCTCATAACAAATCCGTTAGACGTGATACTTCCGACCCTTGCATTCATATCGATGAGGACCAATTAATAACAAAGTTTGATTTGATCGTCAGGCGCATTGTTTCTAGAACAAAAAATGACAAACGCATCTACGCACGTAATACTGTAGTTGCCCGGATCGACAAAAGAACGAGTTTACAGTTCCTCGTGGAACATCATTTACAAACCGCTCTTCCCGGCAAGTATCGTTATGGCCTTTATGAACAGGGAGAGCTTGTGGCCCTCGCGGTATTCTCTGGAGGACGCCGAATGCTGGATAAAGATGAAGACTATCGCTCATTTGAATTATTACGCTTTTGTAATAAAACAGGTATTAATGTTATAGGAGGCCTAAGCAAATTAATTAAAGCTTTTTGTAGCGATTTCTCGCCAGGAGACATTATGACTTTCACCGATCGTGATTGGAGCCAACACTCTTCGCTCGAAAAAATTGGGTTTGTTGCTAAAGAAATTACGGCACCGATTAACTTTTGGATCACAGGAACAAAGCGCTATACCTATCGAAATACAGATGAATTAAAGGTGCTTAGGGAGCAGCTCCCCCAAGGCTTTCCCAAAGAAAATATGGGTAGTACAAAGATGATTTTATACATAAAATAAGCTAAATTGTGTATATTGTACACTGTAAAAGTTTGAAAAATAAATAATCAAAAATAATAATGTTATGAAGAGAAAACTTCGCATGGGTATGGTCGGAGGCGGAAACGATGCCTTTATTGGCGCTGTACACCGTATTGCTGCTTTTATGGATGGCAAGATTGAACTGGTTTGTGGTGCATTTAGTATTGATCCACAGATTTCAAAACAATCTGGAGAGGACTTATTTGTAGCTCCTGAGCGTGTCTATCTAAACTATGAAGAGATGATCGAAAAAGAATCTTTGCTTCCCGAAGGCGAACGCATGGATTTTGTAACGATCGTAACACCCAATTTTTTACATTTTGCTCCCGCTAAATTAGCGCTAGAAAAAGGTTTTGATGTTGTCGTTGAAAAACCAATGACAGTATCTGTTGAAGAAGCAAAAGAATTACAAGAAACGGTAGAACGTACTGGTCGTACGCTGTGCCTTACCCATACGTATTCAGGCTACCCAATGGTTAAACAAGCCAAAGCAATGGTCAAAGAAGGTCACTTCGGTAAGATCAGAAAGATTGTTGTTGAGTATCCACAAGGTTGGTTAAGTCGTTTAACGGAACGCGAGGGTAATGCTGGAGCCGCTTGGCGTGCAGATCCGAAACGCTCGGGTAAATCGTTGGTTATGGGTGATATCGGTACCCATGCTGCGCATTTAGCGGAATATGTGTCGGGCTTAAAAATCCAAGAACTATGTGCAGACCTAACAACATTTGTTGAAGGCCGTCTATTGGATGACGATGGGTCGGTGCTTTTACGTTTCGAAAATGGTGCTAAAGGTGTATTGATGGCTTCGCAAATTTCGGCCGGAGAAGAAAATGCTGTTCGTATCCGTATCTATGGTGAAAAAGGTGGATTGGAATGGGCGAATGAGGACCCGAACAATTTAATTATCAAAATGCTTGATCAACCTCGTCAGCTTTATCGCACAGGCAATGCTTACGCAGCGCCATATACGTTGAGTTCGTTTGCAACACATAATACCCGTGTACCAGCGGGTCACCCTGAAGGGCTATTAGAATCATTTGCGAATATCTACCGTAATTTTGCGGCAACAGTTACAGCCAAACGTGAAGGAAAAACTCCTACAGCTGAACAACAGGATTTTCCAACAGTTTACGATGGCGTAAGAGGCATGGCTTTTATCGATACTGTCGTAAAAAATAACGAAGGAACAGAAAAATGGACTAAATTTGTTCTGTGATAGACAGATTAAAATATACACTTTCTCTTTTGGAACAGCAAACCGTTCCAAAAGAGAAAGTTATCGTTATCTTAGGGCCTACAGCTTCTGGAAAAACGAAACTGGCCGTCCAGCTGGCCCAACACATTGATGCTGAAATCATCAGTGCTGATTCCCGCCAAATCTATCGAAGGATGGACATCGGTACGGGAAAAGACCTATCGGAATACCAAGATATTCCCTATCATCTTATCGACATACATGAACCGGGAAAACGCTACAATCTCGGAAATTTTATTGCTGACTTCCGTCAAGCCCAACAATCCATTCTAGAAAAGGGAAAACATACCATCCTGTGTGGTGGTACAGGATTATATATTCAAAGTGTAATCCAACAAAATCCCTATGCGCTGATCCCATCAATCGAAGGCTTCAAGGAGTCATTACTTGCATATCCAGAGACGGAGCTGTTAACGCGTCTTCAGGAATATACGCGACCTGTGAACTTTCAAATCGATCTTTCGACCAAAAAACGTATCATCCGAGCAATAGAAATATTAGCGTTTTTAGAGAATCACCCCGATCACATCGTCCAGCAACAAGCAGTAGATAGCATAGTTATCGGATTAAATCCCCCGTTGGAAATCAGACGCGAACACATTAGCCAAAGATTAAAACAACGATTGAATGAAGGCTTCTTAGAAGAAGTGTGCGGGCTCTTGACAGAAGGTATTACACACGAGCAACTTCAATACTATGGTTTGGAGTATAAATATGCGTCACTCCATCTCCTTGGACAGCTCGATTATCCTGCTTTTACCACAAAATTGGAGACAGAAATACATCGCTATGCCAAAAGACAAATGACTTACTTCCGCAAAATGGAAAAAGACGGCATAATTATCCATTGGGTATAAATAATACAATGATATAAAAACAAAAAAGGGCTAGTATCACTACTAACCCTTTTCGTTAATCTCTTTCTATTATAACTTGATTTCTTCATCCTTCGCATTGAAGAAATGGAATTCAGTTAGATAATATGACGTCATTGGATTTACTTTAATCCATTTTCCGTACTTCATGAACCATTTCATTCTTTTAGAAATCAAACCAGACTTAATGTAGGCGTCTATATAAGGGTGAACACATAAGGTCACCTTCTTTTCGTTCTGTTCTTGAAGAATAAAGCTCAAATTATTTTCAATATCATCCATGAGGACAATACTTGATCGGATTTCACCTGTACCATCACAAGCCGGACATTTTTCGTTTGTGACGATATTCATTTCAGGTCTAACGCGCTGACGTGTAATTTGAACCAATCCAAATTTACTTGGAGGCAAAATTGTATGTCTCGCTCTATCCGCTACCATACATTCTTTTAAGAACGTATACAACTCTTTTCGATGATTGGGTTTATGCATATCGATAAAATCGATGACTACAATTCCGCCCATATCACGCAAACGCAGCTGACGCGCAATTTCTTTTGCTGCTTCCATATTGACCAGCAATGCATTGTCTTCCTGATTCTCCTTATTAGCAGAACGGTTACCACTGTTGACATCAATGACATGCAAGGCTTCGGTATGCTCTATAACGAGGTACGCACCGCCCGGCAATGTTACAGTTTTGCCAAAAGCTGCCTTGATTTGCTTTTCAACTCCGAAATGATCAAAAATTGGCTCTTTATGTTTATAAAGTTTGACAATTTTCTCCAAGTCTGGAGATATATCGTGTATATATGATTTTGTTTCTTCGAAGATCGAAGGATCATTAACATAAATATGCGAAAACTCGTCTGTCAAAATATCTCGTAGAATAGTGGATGCACGATCCATTTCGCCAAGAACCTTTTGAGGCGGTTCAGCATTACGAAGACGTTTGGTAAATAGCTCCCATTTTGAGATCAGGTCCAATAAGTCACGTTGTAGTTCTTCAACACCCTTACCCTCGGAAACTGTGCGAATGATAACGCCAAAATTAGCTGGCTTAATTCCTTCGACAATCTTTTTTAGGCGGTTGCGTTCATTACTACCTTTGATACGCTTGGAAATGGAAACAGTACTTGAGAAAGGTACCAAAACGACAAAACGACCCGCTATCGAAAGGTCTGAGCTCAGACGCGGTCCTTTTGTTGAAATGGGTTCTTTGGCGATTTGTACTGGCACGAGCATATTTTTGCTTAAGACATCAGAGATCTTACCAGCTTTATCGATATCCTTTTCAAGTTTTAAACTATTGAGCAGTTTCTCTTGATAACTGCCATTCTTCACTATACGCGTAAGCTTTAGCAAAGATTGAACTTGAGGACCCAGATCTAAATAATGTAGAAAAGCATCCTTTTCGTAGCCTACATCTACGAAAGCTGCATTAAGCCCAGGCATAATTCGCTTAATACGTCCGAGATAGATATCCCCAACGGCGAAGTTATTATTTGCGGGCTCGCGGTTAAGTTCAACAAGCTGCTTATCTTGTAGTAAAGCAATAGTTACCCCTTTATCAGGAGTTGAATCGATAATTAATTCCTTTACCAAAAGCTACTCATTTTTGATACCTATGCAATATCCTATCGCAATCTTGGGTATCCGATTAAACATTTAAAGAACGTTGTTACGAAAAAAACAATCTACATCCCCTTCACAGACATGTAGATCGTTTCGTAAAGCTATCTCAGCAAAATGGGCCAAGATGTTTAAAAGCTTATCACAAGACTATTTTTTCTTGTGTCTATTTTTTCTTAAACGTTTTTTACGTTTGTGAGTAGCCATCTTGTGTCTTTTTCTTTTTTTTCCGCTTGGCATAGCTAAATTTTTTAATGATTATAAAATAATAAATTAATTACTTGCTCAATTCCGCGATCTTTCGATCGATGAATTGTGATAGGGAAGGATCGGCTGCCAGTTCCTTACTTTTTTGAAAAGCTGTAACGGCTTCCTTTTTCATCCCAATATTTTCATAGCCTGTGGCTAAGTAAAAGTATGACTCAGCATCGGGTTTTTGATCGATAACGGTCTTAAAACGCTCGATGGCTTTGTCAAACTGACGGGATTGTAATGAAAACAATCCCAAAGTTTTGTTTGCTTCTAAGTTTTTAGGATCGGCAGCAACGACTTCTCGCAATAAGGCAATACCTGCCATAGGGTTGTTCGTTCCTGATACCATTGCGGCACCCAATCCTGTTTTTGCATCCAAACTACTTGTATTCGCTTTTAACGCAGCCTCATATGCATGAATAGCATTTTGATTTAACGCTTGGGCTAAAGTAGAATCTTGCAAATTTGTATAAGCGGCACGATAAGCATTACCTGCTTTCAACCAATATTCAAACTTCGGTGAAACCTTTGCCATTTCCTCATAGATGAAAGCCTGAGGGGCTGGTTTTGCGACATCATCCCACTTATTTGCCAACTGTTGCAACAGCTTTATCTTATCCTCTCCAGAAGCTTTTGCAACTTGGCCCTCAATATCGGAAATTTCTTTGACTAAACTAGCATCTAAACCTTGTTTTGTCATCGAAGATATATTTTCCAAATTTACTTCATTGGAAGGCTTCGACTCAGATGCTGCAGCAGTTTGTTTTTCTTTGTTCACCAAACCTTTAATAGGCTGTGCTAAAAGCACAGCAACCAAGGCTACTACTGATCCTATTACTATTATCTGTTTGGTTTTTGCCATTTTAATCTACTTTAAAGATTATTTATTGCCATTCTTTACTTTCTCTACGAAAATTTTAGCTGGCTTGAAACTAGGAACAAAGTGTTCAGGGATAATGATTGCTGTATTTTTTGAAATGTTTCTTGCAGTCTTCTCAGCTCTTTTTTTGACTACGAAGCTACCAAAACCTCTTACATATACATTTTCTCCTCCGATCATTGCGTTTTTGACAACTTTAAAGAACGCCTCTACGGTTTCTTGAACATCTACCTTCTCTAAGCCAGTTTTGGTAGAGATTTCTGCAATAATTTCTGCTTTAGTCATATCTATTTTACTGTAATTATTTATTTTTCAACCCTTAAGCCAACTAATGTTTGGGGATGCAAAAGTATTGTTTTAAAATGAGTAATGGAAATTATTTAAATACTTTTTTGATAAATAAGCTTCCAAAAGCCAAACATTTACAATCAATTAACGAGACATTGCGTCCAACCAACCATTAAATAGACCTCAAAAATAAAAACAATTATCTAATTTACAAGATGTTGACTTATTACTTGTCATATAAAAATCAATATATGCCAATTGCATGACTCAGCTGGTCCAAATCTGCTTTGGTATGGTGCGCGTTTACCACAATCCGATTTAATAGGGGGTCTGTAGCGAGGGGATAAGGAAAACTTGAAACCAGTATTCCAGCATTCATCAGCCTCGCATAAAGGCCCGTATCCATTGAAGAAAAGACCGGAAAATCAGCAACAGCGTTTAATCCAGACTCCATATGTGCTTTGAAGGAATCAATATTATCCTGCAGCTTTTCGAATTGCTGTAGATAGATCTGCTCTCCATGAACAAATGCATATAAGCTCGCTGGTGAACTTGGAGAAGCCCCTGTATAAAAGTTTGATCGCTTGAGATACTTGATCCGTTCCCCATCGGCCAAAATCAATCCAGCATCTGTTGCCAGGCCTTTTGCCAAGGATGCGACGACGATCAGTTCGATATTAGTTTGCTGAAAAATACTTTTGTCCAATGAAATGCTATTCTTGCGCAAAACTCCTATTCCGTGAGAATCGTCTAAGAGCAGTATAATCTTTTTGTCCGGATCAATACGATTGAAAACAGTGAAATCGTACAATTCTGGCCGCATATTGTCCAAGCTGTTGCTAACGATGATAAATGATGTTTGGGCAGAATGATTGATATACTCGATCGCTGCATTGGCCCACTCAACAAAATGCCCAGTTGCGACGGGCTTCTTATCTAGCCATAAAGAAGGGTGACAAGCGGGAGCATACAATACTTCTCCTTCGGTTGCCAAGGTTCTTACAAGAAATTGCGTTGCCAGATATCCACTGGAGAGCAACAGGCTTGCTTCAAAACCAAAACGCTTTGCTGCATATTCTTCGGCTTGATCAAATATGGCCTGTTGCACATTATTATTTCGTGAAGTGCCGTTGTTGATACCATAGCGCTGTATACCTTCTATGAAAATAGAAGTATATGCTTTATCTGTTGCCAGCCCTAGATAGGAAGTTCCACCAAAAAAAAGATATTCCTTACCGCCGACCACAATAACGCGACCTGTTGGTTGTTCTAAATGCGTAAAATTATTCATCTATGTATAGCCGATTCATTTAATTAGTGGGTCAAAACTTCGGGGTTAGCGATATGCTGTGGATCGCCCCCGGAAAAGGCTACAATATTCTCAAAAGCAAGTCTAAATAATTGTTCGTAACCATTTTTCTCCACATAGCCAATATGTGGCGTACAAAGTACATTTGGCAGCTGCAATAATGGATAGTTCGGGTCAAAGATTGGTTCGGACTCATAGACATCTACCGCAGCCATCCCCGGAACACCCGTCTCGAGCGCGGTCAATAGTGCCCCCTCTTCAACCAACTCAGCACGAGAGGTATTGACAAAAAGCGCTGTCGGCTTCATAGACCGGAGATCTTCGAGCTTTACGACACCTCGCGTCTCAGGCACTAACCTCAGGTGTAAAGTAACAACATCTGAAAAATGAAAAAAATCGGATTTACTGGCAGCAGCTAAAAAGCCGTCTCTTACAGCTTCCTCTCGGGAATTTTCGCTTCCCCAAACAATTACTTGTGCACCAAAAGCCTTTGCATATTGCGCTATTCGCTTCCCTATTTTTCCATAGCTCCATATCCCTATTGTTTTCCCGGCGACACAATCTCCTATGTTCGTTTGCCAGAGGCCTTTGTCCATATCTGAAAGAGCCTTAGGTAAACCACGGAGGGCATTCATGATCAAAAGCCAGGTCAATTCAGCCGGAGCAACAGGAGAGCCCATACTTTCAGCAACAGCCACATGGAAACGGCTACAAACAGCCAAATCCAAATGGTTTGAAATTTTGCCCGTCTGGCTAATTAACTTTAGCTTGGGAAGCTGAGACAACAGGTCTTCTGTAATTCGCGTCCGTTCTCTGATGAGCACTAGCGCTTCCGTATCGCTCAATTTTTCGGCCAGTAAAGCCGGATCTGAATAGGACTGTTTCAATATTTGGACATCGTGACCATCAAGAATTTTGAAACAGTCCAACTTTCGGACAGCGTCTTGATAGTCATCTAAAATGGTTATTCGCATTTTTACTGACTTAATTTTAAACTCTTAATTTCAATATCAAACGAAAGTAAAATGACTTTTATATCCGCTATAAGTACGTCGCATATAAAAGCAATTTTTCGCGTTCTCCATGTTCCATTGCGGAACTTATTTATGGAGGAAATTTTGTTTTTCGATATCAATTTACAGCATAAAGTTGGAATCCTGCAATTCGTCATGATATTTTGACATTCCATCCACTCTTTTTCGCAGGAACACTTACACCCGCTGATATTTGAATAAAATTAAAGAAAAATGAAGCTGTTATTAACCTTACTATTTTTAAGTATTACCATCGTATCGGCGCAGTCCATCTTGAAAGGGAAAGTGCTGGGCAAAAACGGCAAACCTATATATTTAGCCAATGTTTATATTGAAGGCACCTATGATGGTGGCACCACTGATTCGCTTGGAAATTTCGTGTTTGAGACCAGTGAGCAAGGTACTAAAATCATTAAAGCGTCTGTTGTGGGCCTCCCAACATATCACAGGCCTATCCAGCTACCTCAAAAAGAATTGCTGATTATTCAAATGCAAGAAAGTGAGAATCGCTTACAGGAAGTCACGATTCAGGCAGGGGTACTACAAGCCAATAGCTCCGGAAAAAACACGGTAATGAGTCCATTGGATATTGTCACTACGGCAGGCAGTATGGGAAACATCATCAGCGCACTGGCAACATTGCCCGGAGCACAGGTTGGGGGAGAGAATGGACGTCTTATGGTTCACGGTGGAGATGCTTCCGAAACACAGACCTACATCAATGGAATCAGAGTAGCCCAACCCTACACCGCAACACCAAACGAGGTTCCTGTAAGGGGCAGGTTTTCGCCCATGCTCTTTAAAGGCGTGAATTTCTCTACAGGCGGCTATTATTCAGAATTTGGTAATGCGCTGTCCAGCATTCTAGCGCTAAACACCGAAAATACCATAGAGCAGCCCAAAACAGAGCTTTCGCTATCTTCCGTTGGATTAGGGCTAGGACATACCTTACAATGGGGCAAAAACTCCCTCACCTTCAACAGCAGTTATACAAACTTAAAACCCTATTCCAAAATTATTACACCAGATATAAAATGGACGAAACCCTATGAAAACGCTTCTGGAGAAATGATCTATCGCCATCAGTTTAAAGAAGGTTTTCTAAATATTTATGGGGCTTACAATTTCGAAAATATGGGACTTTACCAAGCGGACATCAATTATGAGCAACCCGTCCCATTGAAAAAGAAATCCAACAATGCCTACGCCAACATCAGCTACAGTCAGAATTTGGGGAACCGATGGACACTCCAGTCTGGTATTGGCCTAGGCTACCTGACCGATAAGCTGCATTACGATGACGTTTACCTCCCTAATGAAGAAAAGAGTCTTCACGTAAAAGGAACGCTAAGTAAGAGCTGGAACAATAAGATTAAAAGTATCGGAGGAATAGAATATTTCGACACGAATTATCAAGAAGAATATCACCGGCAAACCCTTGGCTATAGCTATGGTTATCATAGCAAGATGACCGCTGTATTTACGGAAACTACCTTCGGCATCTTCCCGAACTTAATCGGAAAGATCGGCTTACGAGAAACTTCCTCCAATTTGCAGGCGAAGAGCACGTTAGAACCGAGGGCTTCGCTGGGCTATGCATTAAATAAATATACGCAGCTATCACTTGCTTACGGGAACTTCCATCAGCAGGCGCCAACACCGCTATTAAAATATGCTCCACAACTTGACTGGATGGAGGCCAATCATTATATCGCAAATTATTTCTATTCGCGTGGAGGGCACTTACTTCGCTTAGAAGCCTATCACAAAGAATATAACAATTTGGCAAAATACAACAGTATAACTCCAAAATATGACAGCCAATATGACAATAACGGAAGCGGTAAGGTCAAAGGCTTTGACTTATTTTATAAAAACAGCAGTAGCATCAAAAACCTCCAATACTGGATTTCATATTCCTATACAGACAGTAAGAGAAATGAAGCGAATTATCCGACGACAGTCACTCCCCCTTATGTTTACAAACACAGTTTCTATATCGTTGGAAAATACTGGCTATCAAGCCTACGTTCACAGCTCAGTTTGACAAATTCGTTTGTATCCGGCAGAAATTACAATGATCCCAACCAAACAGTATTCATGAATGGCCGTACAAAAGGCTACAATAGCCTGTCTATGAGTTGGTCGTTTCTTTACAGCCAGCAAAAAATTATCCATTTCTCCGTCAGTAATGTTCTTGGCGCTAGCCCAATCTATGGGTATCAATATGCAGACCGGCCAAATTCACAAGGAATCTACGACCGTAGACCGATTGTCCCTACTGCCAAACGCTTTGTATTTCTAGGCTATTTTTGGACAATCAGTAAAAATGAAAAAGACAATCAATTGGACAATCTATAATAAACATCAACTCATCATCGAAATACGTCGGTCCATCCAGAATTATTTCTGTTTGCAGAAAAGGATTACCAACTTCAATAACATTCAATATCACATACATCAAACACAACAGCAATAACTTAGAAAAATATTTAATACTAAAAACGATAGATCATGAAATCATTTATTATCACTCTCATCTGCCTTATAAGCGGCAGCACATTTGCACAAAGCAATTTTGAAAAAAGTATGGGACAAGCCATGAGCCTATGGCAATCGGGTGAGACGCAGAAAGCGGCCGCTCTTTTAGAACGTATTTCACAGGCAGAAAAGGACAATTGGATTCCTGCCTATTATCAGGCCATGGTACTGACAACAGCATCCTTCAGGGAGAAAAATAAAGAGGCACAAGCAAAATATATACAGTCTGCAGAAGAAATACTAAGCAATAGCGCCCAGGACAATAATTCAGAATGGCTTGTGCTGAGAGCGATGAACCAAACGGCATTGATGATTACAGATCCGATGACAAAAGCCAAAGAGCTTTCACCTAAGATTATAGGTCTATATAAAAAAGCCATCACCCTTGCGCCAAATAATCCACGTGCGGTATTGGGATTAGCGGAATTCCAAATAAACGCAAAAAAATATTTCAACCAGGATACCAACAAAGAATGTGAGGATGTCAAGAAAGCACTATCTTTATTCGGTGAAGAGAAAATTACTACACCATTTGCACCTTCATGGGGCAAAGATCGGGCAGAACAGTTGATAAAAGAATGTAAATAATAGTTTTCGTGAAAGGACCATATTTAAAATCCATTATCAGGGCATTTCTTTCAAGCCTAGCCCTTAGCATGTATTTTGTTCTCGTCGCAAAACTTGAATATAAAGACACTTCTTGGAAGGCAATTATCCTTCATCCAAGCATGCAAAAAGGAATACTATATGGTTTTTTCCTTTTTTTGGGCAATGATTATTTAGCAAAATGGGTATCAGCAAAATACCCACAGGCAAAAGATTTAGGAAGGAAAATGGTCCTTTTCTTTACTTGTAATATCACACTCACTATCATGGTGATATTTACTGTCAATGCATTTTTCTCCAGCTTATTCCATGGAAATAAAAGTTTCATGGTAAGATTTCATGACTTTGTATCTCAGCAACATGTTGCTTATTATTTCCAAACCGTTGTTATCGCATTATTTATCTCTATCGTGTTTTTTGGCTTTCACTTTTACAAGCGGTTTAGAGATTATCAGATAAAAGAGACACAACAGGAGAAAGAACAAATAACGGCCCAATTTGAGTCCCTGAAGAATCAATTAGATCCACACTTTTTGTTTAACAGCCTGAATGTATTGAATGGATTAATTGATGAAAGTCCCAAAAAGGCGAGCATGTTTACGACTGATCTTTCTAAAATTTATCGTTATGTACTGGAGCAGAAAGATAAAAGCCTTGTTTCATTACAGGACGAGCTCGCGTTTTCCAAAGCTTATTTAAATCTTTTGAGTCTGCGGTTCGAAGAGGGCATTCAGATCGATTTACAGATTAATGCGGAGCAACATATAGGCTTTATCTTACCGCTTTCACTTCAGTTACTTATTGAAAACGTGATCAAACACAACGTTATTTCGCTTAAAAAACCTCTTTTATTGAAGATCTATCGAAAGAACGATTATCTCTATGTTGAAAACAACCTCCAAAAGAAGAAAGTACTCCACGGTCGCTCGGGAATTGGTTTAAGAAATATTCAAGAACGTTATGCTATCCTCTCCAATCGACCTGTGCATATTCAGGAAAGCGATATATTATTTTCTGTCGGACTGCCCATCATCAATGAAATAGTCTCTTAAAAGTAACTTGTTCTTAAAATAAACATACGAGCGGTAATCGCAGCAAAACTAATAGCATAGGCACAACGATGCTCGACACATTAAACAATAAAACGGTCTGATGATCGATAAGCATGCAAAAAAACAATGAAAATAGTAATTATAGAAGACGAACTCCCATCAGCTAGACTACTTCAAAGAAAACTGGAGAACCTCGGCTACACGGTAGTTGCTGTACTGCAGACTGTAGAAGAATCTATCGAATGGTTTATGTCAAATACCGAACCTGACCTATTGTTCTTGGATATTCAGCTCGCCGATGGGATTTCATTTGACATCCTTGAGCAGGTGAAGCCCAGTTCGGCCATTATTTTTACCACCGCATACGATGAATATATGTTACGGGCATTTAAACAAAATAGCATCGATTACCTCCTGAAGCCAATTGAAGATGAAGAATTGGAAAACGCAATTGAAAAATTCCGCCAATTTAGGAACCCAAAGCCACAATTCGATCTGGCATCTTTTGAAGCTTTATTTAGAAACACTGTCCAAACATATAAGGAACGCTTTACCATCAAACTAGGCCAAAACCTAAAAGTAGTGACTACTCAGCAAATCGAATGTATTTACAGCGAAAATAAGGGTACCTACCTCTACACAAATGAAAATGGGATTTATCTTTTGGACCAAACATTGGATGCGCTGATGCCACAACTATCTCCTAAAGATTTCTTTAGGATCAACCGAAGCACGATTGTTCAATTTGATGCCATCAAGAATATTGCCGTACATTCTAATGCCCGGTTGAAAATATACCTTAAGCATTATGAATCGGATGAGCTTATTGTTTCAAGGGAGAAAGTCACGGCCTTCAAAAACTGGCTTGACAATTAGTCTAGTCGTTTCATAAAAGTGCTTTAGCACAATTACTTTGCAAGCGAAATAGACTATCATAAAAAATGGTCCTGTCAAGTTTAGCTTTTGGAAGGTAAACCAAGCAGATGTTGGATCCATTAATCAAAGCTACATATTGATTCGATAATTTAACGGAATACTAAATCGAAGAGACACCGCAAACCCCTTTATGGGGTTGTAATCTTTTTTTTCATTGATGGAAAATCCATAACCAAAGTCAATATCCACCAATGTGGCCAAACTCGCTCCAACTTTGGGCGTAAAGGTATACGGAGTAAGCTCTGCACGAACAAAGGGAGTTAAGACATATGTTTGAGGATAATACGTTACTGCAGCCTCAGGTATCACGGCAAACTTCCTTTGTGTCCAAGTAAAGTTGGCTGTGGCATCGGCTCGGAGAATATGATCTCCTGTAAAAGGAAATGCGAAATAAGCACCAGTTTTTATTATACTCCCTTTTTGAAACTGGTAGCTTAACGTTGGACCGATTAAGTGGTCTTGCGCTTTTAGGTTGCTAACTATAGCTAACAACACAACAAGTGACCCCAGGAGCTTATAAATCGTCTTACTGCGCATTTTTCAATTAATAAATATGAAAATTGAGCGGAATATTTACCCCTACTGAAACGGTAATTCCGTCAATCGGCTTAAAATTTTTCTTAGTATTGTAATCAAATCCATAACCTATTCCCAGATCCACAATAGAGAATAGACTGGCACCAACTTTTGGCGTTATGGTATAAGGTGTTAACTCTGCTTTTACAAAAGGAAAAACAACAAAATCATTTAGATAATAGGTAAACCCCAGCTCTGGAATAACAGTCGTTTTACCTTCCATCCAGCTGAAATTGGCTCCGGCATCAATTTTCATATATTGAAAATCATTCGGTGCAAATAATCCCCAGCCCGAAACTTTCAGGAAATTACCACTTTGATACTGATACCCTACTGAAGGACCCCAAATCCATTTATTATGCTGTTTCCATGGCTTATCTTGTGCCATAGACAACGTGGAAAAGAGAAGAAGGATAATAAATAACGATAATATTCTTAGTTTCATCCAGCTAAATTACAAACTATAATCTATTTTATGGAATACAACAGGTGCATGCCAGAATAGTTTTACTTAAAACAGAAAAACAATAAATATATACGCCAGCAGTAAACCAATAAAAATATGGTTTGTGCCTGTTTAATGGGGTAATATCTTGATTCTGATAAATTGTGATCTTTCGTTCAGCGATCCTTCTTCGCCCCAGTAACCGTCTACATGGTTGGCAGCAGTATAGATACAACCGTCCTTGCCCCAGAACATTAACTCTTCTTTCCAGGTTGGCATCCACTCTTTAAAACTGATAAAAACGAAAGGAGTCACCTTTCCTTGTTTCACGTGGAAGAGCTGCAGGTCGCCCGTCGATTCATAGGGGTCGGCGTGCAAGGTCATTAAGTAATTTTTATCGGCAGAAAAGAATGGATAATCCCCACATTCCACAATAAGATGACCATCCTGTTTATCAAAAAGCCGCACATCAGCACTTTCCCAATAATGCCCATCAACAGCAAAAGCATTTAAAAAATCGTAATGCCCTTTATAAGAATAGCTGGCTTCTAATTCATTATCGATATCCTTATCCTCAAATGTTAGCTTTTTCCCATTTGTCAACGGCAATTCCAAAATCTTTCCATTTTTCGGATAAGACAGGGTATCCTTAATCAAGTAGTTTTTAGCCGTGTTCCGGGCGGCTAAGAACGTTTGCTCATCAATCAACTCCAGCTGGAGATACTTATCTAAAGAATGTCCATTTTCGTAATGCATTTCTTTACCATTTATCGTCAGTGAAACGATTGAATTTAAATCTTTGGGAGAGATTGTAATTTTATCTTGTTTCCCCAGCTTGGACTTCGCTACATAGACCTTTTCCCATCGTGTTACATCACCTTTTTCGCCATTGTTCCCGCTATAATCGCGCTGGATACGATCCATGACGGCAATCCATTCTCCTTCTTCACCGATCACATCGAGCTTGGTACCATAGGGATATCTTCCTAATAGCGGGGCCGCCTTATCCGCGCCTTGTCTAAGCTCGGCTCCAGCTCGATCAACAACATAGGTGTTTTTTAAAACCTTCGTCTTGTCAAAGTCAATTGGCAAAGGAGGGAATTTAGCAGCAGCCATCGTATCCTTCACAGCGACTGTTTTAAGTTCAGCAGAATCCTTTAAATCCGCACCGTTGACTTTTGTATTGTGTCCACAGCTCAAGATTGCCATGGATAACGTCGCTCCTAGGAATAAAAATAGGGGTGAAAATAACGGTCTATTCATAAAGGTCAAGGTAGCGATTCCCATGCCAAAAAAAAATACTGGTTTTCAGGGGTTCTTCGAGAACCAATACTATTATCAATAAGGTTCATAGTTTTAGCAACCTAAAATCTAACGCTCATTCCAAATGTGGACGAGATCATTTGAAGAACACATATCTACAGCTATGAAGATTCATTAAAAAAACGCCGGATTTCTAATCTTTTAGCCACAAATTTTTCCTTTCAATTTGTAGACCGCCATTTGACTTCCTTGAATGGACAATGGTCATTATGATTGCTACAATGATGGTCAAGAAGCGAAAAAAATTGCTCCATCCATTTCCCGCAGCATTGTCCGAAACATCAAAAATCATCCAAGCCGAATTCATCAAAACATGAAGTGTTACCGGTATCCAAAGGTTAAACTTCCACTCAGCATACAACCACGAAAATAGGATAGAGCCGAAGAAAGTCATACCGAAAATCAGGACCAATTCTCCCAAATCCTGACTCTGATAAAGATGTAGTAAAGCAAACAGGAGTGATGTAGCTAAAATGGATGGAATAAAACCTAGTCGGGTATAGCGAAAAACTAAACCAAAAAAATAGGCACGAAAGATCATTTCTTCAAAGAATCCTGATGACACACTATTTATTAATAGGGTGTTTGGATCTATTTTCCGATTTAAGGTAAAAACAAAGGCATAACCCAAGAACATCGGTAAAGTAGCTATTAATCCAAAAGAAAGCCCCTGTAAAAAATTGCCTTTCAACCCAAATTTTTCCAAGATTTCATTCTGCCCTTTCGGTTTAAGCAGCATTGCCCCCAAAAGCAACGGTACAAGGCTAATTGAATAGGTCAGTACATGCCCCAAAAATCTACTTTGGACATAGTTGATTATCATGGATTGAAGGGGCGCAAAAAACAAATAATCGAGGATAAAATATATTCCGAAGAAGAGAAATAATACCAGCAGGTTTAAACTTTTTGTGTTCATCTTTTTTTTGAACAAAATTATGCTACCCAAGACGGGTATACAAAGTTATGTGGCGTATGGCAAGATTTAGGGACGATTGACCAAAACGTGGGTGGTCAGTCCGACAAATAGGGTCTAACTGATTCTAAAGCAGACCTCGAAATAACAGCACAATCTTCAGTATCTGCAAAACGTAACAAAAAACCTTGAGCATTCCCTTCCTTTACAAGGATTTTTTCAAAATTGACAAGAAAGGACCGATGACATCGGTGAATAGACATTGTATTCAACAGTTCAGATAAGCGACTCAACGTAATTCGTACCATCTGCTTCTTTACCATACCATCCTTCCTAAAGTAGATCATGCAATAATTATCCATCGATTTTGCAAAAATAAAATCATTTGGCAGCAACTTTAACGGTTGATTACCATTGGGAATATCGACCAGGGCTAAATGGCAGTCATTCGCTTGGCTCAATATCATAGCCGGCTTTATTGAAAGACTTTCCATCGACGGGTTATCCTTTTCATGATTCGAATGACGTCTATCAACTCGAAGCAAAAAATAAATCGCTGCAATAGGGCTATAAAGTGAAAGCGTGTAACATCCGATATAGGGCAGGTTATTCCACTGCAACGGGGCCTGATTGATGAACCAACCATGATAGACGAAATTTAAAAAACTTGATAATAGGAACACAAGAAAAATACGAAATAGTTCTATCGCAACTGTTCCTCTTTTTTTACGCAAGACGATAGAAATTAAGGCATATGCAATGGATAAAATGGCCCCGTATCCGGATAACAAGCTAAATTTATAGGCATTCTCAAAATTATACGTTCCAAATGGCTGAAAAACCAGTAGGAATACATAAGCTGATAAGCCAAGTAAGAAGGCATAGGTGAGCAGCTCTCTTATGGAGACAATTTTGGGGATAACGATATTTAAATAATTTAGAATAGATTTTTTACATATCATGATTGGATAAATTTAGCATTTTTCTTGTGATTAACAGCGTACATTACACAAAGACTTCTTCAAAAAAGGCTGGCAGAGCAAAAATTTATAGTGAAGAAATTGAAATATATTGAATTTATAATTTAACTTAGAAGATATTTTTTCAAGCGCATTAGTTAGCTTGAATTAAAATTGATTTGTCATATTATATTTTAACGTAATTCTCCAAGCTATGCGTTTAGGTCAACTACTTACTTTATTTCTTTGTTCGGCTTTTGTACATGTTATCCAAGCACAGGAAAGCCAAGTTTTAATAGAAAATGTCAAACTGCTCGACTATACAACTCAAACCTTAACTCCACCAAAACATGTTTTAATAAACGGAAATACAATTCAGACCATCAGTACATCCCCTATTGACGCACAAGGAAAGAATATCGTCAGAATTGACGCTAAAGGCAAAACACTGATACCTGGATTGATTGATGTACATGTCCATTTGGTATTTGGAGCTTTGACAATGCCTCAAATGATGACAAATGACCTATCCGAGGAATTCTTGATCAAGACGGTGGGGCTATCAGCTCAACAGATGTTAATGCGGGGTTTTACAAGTGTACGTGATGTCGGTGGCCCCATATTTCCATTAAAAGCAGCGATCGACAAAGGCAAGCTTTTAGGGCCTAGAATCTGGCCTTCTGGTGCCGTTGTAAGCCAAACTGCAGGCCACGGAGATTTTCGGACACCGGAGGAAAAATCGCGTCGTTTTTTCGGCGTTGTCTCTCGTGCGGAGCGATATGGAGCAACCTTCATCGCCGATGGTCGTGATGAGGTCCTGACTGCAGTAAGAGAGAATCTAAGATTCGGGGCAAGTCAAATTAAACTCATGGCAGGCGGAGGAACTTCTTCAGCATATGATCCTGTGGATGTCACCCAATATACGCTAGACGAAATGAAAGCAGCAGTAGATGCAGCCGAAGACTGGGGAACCTATGTCACCGTACATGCCTATACGCCAAGAGCAATTCGAAGAGCGATCGAAGCTGGCGTAAAATGTATAGAGCATGGACAATTGCTCGATGAAGAAACTTTACAGCTAATTGCAGAAAAAAATATCTGGCTTAGTTTACAGAATCTTGTGGAAGATACACCCGATATGGATCCACAACGAAGAATCAAGCGTAAGCCTGTCATTGAAGGTCAAGAAAAAGTATGGCCTATGGCTAAGAAATATGGAGTAAAACTAGCTTGGGGTACAGATTTCCTTTTTGAACCGGACCTGAATAAATTGCAGAATACTTTTATTTTGCGCCTTCAAAAGTGGTTTACAAATGCCGAAATCATTAAAATGATTACCCAAGACAATGGCGAGCTTCTGCAGCTTTCGGGATTAAGAAGTCCTTATCCTGGCAAGCTGGGAACGGTAGAAGAAGGAGCGTTGGCAGATCTAATCCTTGTAGACGGAGATCCTCTTAAGAATTTAAAACTATTGGCAGATCCAGAAAAAAACTTTCTGTTAATCATGAAAGACGGTCAGATTCATAAAAATAGCCTTCAGAAACGTTAATATTTCCAAGGTCAAATTTATTGTATATCGAAAATACAACATATTAAGATGATCAAATGTATTTTCGATGACATCAGTTAAATGGGGCCATTTGGGCCCTTAAAGGTGAAAAAAGAATCAAACAATTTTTACTATTACTTGCCACTGGCGGTTGCATTACGGTATAATTTAGTTGAAGAGTAAACACCTTTGCATTTAATTGATTAGTTTTGCGTTTAAACGATAAATCAAAGCATCCGGTGGCATTATTATTCAACGACGGGCGTCCAGTAGTAAGACTAAGAGCATTTCGGGCTATCGACGATCCCCAAACCTGTGAGCGTTTCATAGAAGGACACGCGCATGTGTTAACTGCTATAGGCGTAAAGAAAGTAACTTCTTCTAAAAATGACTGGATGTATAATCCCGCATCATTCGTATTGATCGTAGAGTCTCTTGATGGCGATAAAGTCTATGGAGGAGTACGTATACACGTATCTGGAGGGAGCGAACCACTTCCCATTGAACAGGCCACGGGAGCGATGGACGCTAAAATCTTAGACCTTGTTTATGATTATGCGCAACAGGGGACAGGTGAAGGTTGTGGCCTTTGGAACTCCAGGGAGATTGCTGGATATGGCATTGGCAGCATATTTTTGACGAGAGCTGGTGCCGCCATCAGTACACAGGTTGGCATTAAATCGCTCTTTGCTCTATGTGCTCCTTACACGGTGAAATTAGCAGAAAGTGTTGGCTACCGTATTGATACAAGTGTTGGAAATAATGGCACATTCTATTATCCGAAGCTGGATCTACTGGCTACCGTAATGATTATGCGCAATCTAGACACCTTGACCGAAGCCGATCAGGAAAACAAAGATGCAATTTTGTCGCTTCGTAATAATTCCAATATTGTCCGCATAGAAACTTTACGGAATAAGGAGATTGAAATTCATTATCAAATCGATATTCCGAATCTCAATCAATGGGATTTAAATGAAATTATTAAAAATCTGAAACATACATCATTAGATCATAAACCAGATGATCGTAATTTAAATATCTTATAATGGACACTAAACATTATGGTGCCGGCTATTTAATGGATACCGGTGATTTTCTAAAACAATTAAAAATACATTCATATACTCCTTTTAATACGATTAAAGAGGGGGTTGTCGTCGATCTTGGCTGTGGAACTGGAATGGATGCCATCAATTTGGCTAATATGCTGGGCCATAATGTACTTGTCGTTGGATTGGATCATGATAAGGCCTTAATCGAGCATGCCAAAACAAGCAGTGTAGAGGTAAAGAATGTCGACTTTGTTCAGGGTGAAGTTTATCAACTTAGCTTTACAGATAATTCCATTTCTGGCATTAGAATGGAACGCGTTGTACAACATCTATCGGAAGCACCAAAAATGTTTGCTGAGGTTCATCGTGTTTTGCGCGAAGGTCAACCTTTGGTAATTGTTGAGACGATCTGGAATAGCCTGACATTCTACAGCAAACATGTTGACATTGAAGCGAAAATATGTCATTATTTGACCGAAGAGAAAGTCAAGAATGGCTGGGCTGGGAATAAATTAACTTCAGACCTATTGACTCAAGGCTTTAAACAAGTTCAATTGCAAACATACTGTATGGTAGCCCGTTCGAAAGAAGAGGCCAATCGCTATCTTTTCTTAGATAAAATTCTTCTGGAGATGGTTGAGAAAGAGAAATTGAGTACAGCTGAAATGGAGGAATTTCAAAATACATTAGACCACGCTGATGAAGCGGGTTGTTTCCTTGTTTCTATGAATTTAGTTATTGCCGAAGCAAAAAAATAGCATATAGTGATGAAATGCTGGCTTAACTTGATCCTCTTATTTATTTTTACGTGCAGTTCAACTTGTTTTGGAGAGGTTATTATCGATAAACCGACACAGCGTGTATTGATCGGATACGGCCTGGAGCGTTATACCGGGAAAGGAGAGCCTAACTTTGCAGATACTTCGGCCTCCTCCTTTCAATCGTTAGAAAGCAAGGTCCCCAATTTGGGCATATCACCCGCTGACATCTGGTTTCGATTGCCCGTAACAAACAAGGGCAAAGAAAAGCTTGAACTCTTGCTCGAAATCGCCTATCCCCTCTTGGATGAGGTCGAACTTTTTGTACCGTCATCAAACGGGCATTATAACTCGATCAAGCTGGGCGAACATCAATCTTTTTCGGCGAGAAAATATAAGGTCCCTAATTATGCATTCGACATTCAATTGCCTGGAAATGAGAAGACCATCTTTTTTCTTCGCATAAAAAGTACGGAACAGATTATTCTCCCGATCTATTTAAGTAACGAGCGCAGTTTCTTAAAAGAGATGAATGACGACAGTTTGTTAAGCGGCATCTATATTGGTATTGTCGGCATTATGGCGATATATAATTTATTCCTGTTTTTTTCTGTTCGTGAAAGAGGCTATCTGTATTATGTCCTTTATGTTCTTTGTGCAGGAATAACACAAATGGGTATTAAAGGTTACAGTTTTCAATATTTGTGGCCAAATTGGACTTATTTCGCAACAAAGGGTCCTATTATCTTTGGCTGTTTATCGGGCTTATGCGCCCTGCTTTTTGCAGATTCATTTCTTCAATTACGGAAAAATGCACCTCGGTCAAGACGTGTAATTACTGTTTTTATCATCTTTTTTGTCATTGGCAGCCTTCTTACACTGCTCAACCTGACACAACCAGCGTTCATGGTTATGCAGCTAACAACAGGGGCCGGATCTTTATTTGTCCTTTACCTATCCTATCGTGTGATGATAAATGGTTATAAACCGGCTAAATATTTTGTTTACGGTTGGACAATTTTATTATTAGGTTCTGTCGTGTTTTTACTGAAAGACTATGGCATCTTAAAATATAACGATTTCACAAGCAATGCCGTACAAATTGCATCTGTGATAGAAATGGCCTTATTGTCCTTCGGTCTAGCCTATAGTATCAATATCTTAAAAGAAGAGAAAGAAGCATCACAAGTCAGGGAATTAGCGATCTCACTAGAAAACGAAAAATTGATACGCGAGCAAAATATTGTACTGGAACAGAAAGTGGATGAGCGGACACGTGAGTTAACAGAGTCTAATGAGTCTCTACAAACTACACTTACTCACTTGAAGGAAACACAGTCTCAACTTGTTGAAGCCGAGAAGATGGCTTCCTTAGGTCAATTGACTGCTGGGGTTGCGCATGAGATCAATAACCCAATCAACTTCGTTACGTCTAATGTCGCTCCGTTAAAACGTGATATTAAGATGATCTGGGAAACGCTGGAGGAAGTAGAGCGTATTGCTTTTAAAGAGGGGATATCCGATACTGAAAAGCAGTCTCAGATCAAAAAATTCAAAGATGATCTGGATATTGACTATCTAAAAACAGAGGTAGATTTTCTATTAAAAGGGATGCACGATGGAGCCCACCGGACCGCTGAAATAGTAAAGAGTTTGCGGATCTTCTCGCGCGTAGATGAGGATACATTAAAATTTGCCGATTTAAATGAAGGGCTGGAGTCAACCATGGTTATCCTCAATAGCTTATTAAATAACACGATTGAAGTTGATAAGATCTATGGCGATATGCCAAAGGTCGAGTGCCATGCAGGAAAGCTAAATCAAGTCTTCCTGAATATTGTGACCAATGCTATATACGCTGTAAATAAAAAATTTAATCACGATGTGGGTGGCAAAATATGGATTGAGACCGGAGTTTATAGCGATAATACATCAGTGTTTATCAAAATAGCCGACAATGGAATCGGCATTCCTAAAGAAATCCATGAACGGATATTTGAACCATTTTTTACCACGAAAGACGTTGGTGAGGGTACCGGTCTAGGGATGTCCATTGCCTATAATACCGTTGCGAAACATCACGGTCGGATTATTGTAGACTCAGAAGTGGGAGCGGGAACAAGTTTTACGCTCATCATTCCGATTCAACAGAATAATTAGTACCACTATAAACTTAAAATAGTTCAATTAACTATTATTTTTTCATATCTTTTGTAAGGGAATAAACCATATAATAAAATTATGCAGAGGGAGCTTGAAATATTATATATCGATGACGAAGTAAACAATTTGGTTAGCTTTAAAGCAAACTTTAGATACGATTATGCTATCCTTACAGCATCCAACACGGGCGAAGCTGAGAAGATACTTCATAGTCATCCTGATATCCGTATTATCTTCTGTGACCAACGTATGCCTGATGAGATGGGCATCGATTTTTTGCATCGCATTAAAAAAGACTTCCCGAAACCGATTCGTATTCTTTTAACGGCTTATGCGAATATGGAAACTGTAATTGATGCAGTCAATAAGGGCCATATCTTCCGATTTGTCCGAAAACCATGGATGAATGAAGAGATCGTTTCCGCAATAGAAGAAGCAAATAAATTTTATATTGCCAACTCTATGCTTGAAGTTAAGAATCAAGAGCTACAAAAAGCTTATGATGAATTGGATAAATTTGCTTATAGTGTCAGTCATGACCTTCGTGATCCATTAACAGGTGTTCTTTCTGCTGTAAAACTTGGACTGGAGTTTGACAGTATAGACCGCATTCATGAGTTACTGGCCCTAATGGATAGTTCATTGGTCAGTTTAGATGCTTATATTGACAGTCTACGGGACTATTATCTCCTACGAAGAGGTGAACTTATGTTGTCAGAGATAAATTTCGAAGAACTCTTTGCCAACATACGCCAGTTTTACAGCATGTATACGCAAAATAAAGATGTTGCTTTTGAAATCTCAGTGGACCAAAAGGAAATCTTTAATGGAGACAAAGCACTGCTAGAACTCATTCTGCATAACCTTCTCTCTAATGCCTTTAAATACCAACGCAAAGGGCAGGAGAACCAGTATGTCAAACTCTCGGTTTTGGTATCAGAACGAAAAGCCAAAATTATTGTGAGTGACAACGGGATAGGGATATCTCCGGAGTATGTTGAAGATATCTTCAAATTATTTTTCAGGGCTAGTGATCAAGCTAAGGGGATGGGATTTGGACTTTATAATGTCCAGAATGCGCTTTTGAAGTTACATGGAAAAATTGACGTGCAGTCACAACCAGATCAGGGCACCACGTTTACAGTCGTTATACCGAGCAAATAAGCCCTCACCGCTGCCAAGCATATCCTATGGAAGCGAGTGTTATCACAACGCAAACAGGCATTTTAAATAAAAACTGCTTTCCTAAAAAAACATTCTTTTAGGAAAGCAGCTTTTGGCGAAGCAAAAACTCCAACTGATCATTCGAAGTCTCAAGTTGAGAATTGGTCTCCACAATCTTTTGACGCTCAGCATAGACATCATAAGCGCGTTGAATCGTTTGATCGAGCTCCTCTTCACTCCACGGCTTGTTGAGATAATGAAAGATTTTTCCTTTATTAACGGCATCAACAACAGCTGCCATATCTGTATATCCTGTCAAAAGAATACGCATTGGGGCTGCGTTTATTTTAATAATCTCTTCCAAAAACTCCACACCGGTCATTTCCGGCATCCGTTGATCAGTAATAATAATATGTATTTGGTTGTTTTTGACAATATCGATTGCGTCGGCACCGCTAATTGCCGTGAACACTTTATACTTTAGTCGAAATGTCGCTTTAAAAGAAAACAGATTGTTTTCTTCGTCGTCAACGTACAATATCGAAATCTTCTTGTCTTCCATAAGCTTATCGTCTGAAATACAAATTTACGTAATAAATTCGCTGAATTAATAACAGATTAAAGAGTTTTATGTTTTCCTAGCAGAAATAATACCTGATCTCTGATAAAATAATGGATTAGTTGTCCGAAAATTATAGCAGCCGACGCCGGAAAAACGATTTAAGGTTAATAACTGCCCGAAGACAATCCCTAACTTAGATTAGCGAAAAAAGCCATCCTACCTAAGCAAAATGGCTTTTTGAAAGTGACCCCGCTGAGGCTCGAACTCAGGACCCACAGATTAAGAGTCTGTTGCTCTACCAACTGAGCTACGAAGTCATTCGATAATCCAAATGTAAGGTTCACCGCAGAAAAAGTCAAGTGGAAAAGAATATTTTTTTGACTTTTATGACATTCAAGCGAGATTTTTGGCAGCTGCTCGATAAAAAAACAGACCAAAATAAGCCAATTAAACTACTTATTCTTTCGCCCTATATTGCTTTGTGTTCCCACCACAGCGATCTTTCCCATAATCATTGGCTTAACTTCCATTTCTATTGGTTTATCCAGTTGCATCTTACTTCCTTTTTTGAATGGAATCACAACAGTTTTATAGCCAAGCATCTGTGCACGGAGCTCTTGATCTACTCGAAACAAAGATTGCGGTACCCAAAGTTGAAAATTTCCATTTTCATCCACTTTCGTACGATAATTTCCTAAGGATACTTCTGTGCCCACCATGCTCACATCGTTTCCAGCGCAAACAACTTTACCTTTTATGCTTACCTTAGTACTATCATGGCTCCCTTTTAACGCTGAAATATCATTTGTTGATGAGTTGCCCTGATCTTGCTTCTTTATCTGATCATTTTTCGCTTTTGTTTGGACAACGACAACTTCTCCAGTCAGTTTGTTTTGTGCTTGGGCAGTATGAAAACTCAAGGACCCAACCAATAGGAGGCCCGCAGCAATCCCTGTCCATCTTCCTTGCCAAATAGGGTTTTTAGAAAAAGAAATAGTAGCATCCAATTCGCGCATCAACTGATCTTCATAAAATCGACCACATAACCCACTACTGGCTTTTTTTATTTGATCCACAATTTCCTGATCATTCATCTGTGAAAAATCAACAACCATCTTCTCACATTGACCACAGAAACGGCCTTGTTCTTGTGGCGTCATCTTACCCCAATCTGCAGAGCAAGATTCTTTTACCTGTAATATAATCTTTTCCATATTGCTTTATATTTTGAGAAGGGATGCAGAAAAATCGCCAATTTCATAATGAAACAGCGCAAAAAACAACTAAACACTGAAAAACAGGCACTTAAAAAAATAAACTACTTAAAATCGTCTATTAACTTCCACTGAGCAAAGGGTGGGACCAAATGGAGTAAATGAACCGAATGAGGCAAATTATACGCTGAAGAGCGATAAATAGCAAAAATTAGAAGGTCGTATTCATAAAAACATGAGACGTTAAAAAAAATAGGCTGTCTAACAAAATTAGACAGCCTATTTACAGTAAGTAATTCTAACAGTTACTTCCCTATTTTATATTGTCAAGAATTTCTTTTATCGCTCTTTCCAATTGCGGATCTTTATTTTCCATCCGATCTTGTACTGTATTTTTTACAAGAATATCTGGGGCAACTCCGGTTTGTTCGAGATCCTGACCATCAAGCGTATAACATCCCCAAGACGGAAGTCGATAGTTTGATCCGTCGACTAAGCCTTTAGCAGAAGTAAAAATAATCCAACGATAGGTCTCATTACCGATGATTTTCCCCAATTTAAGGGCTTTAAAGCCCGCAGCCGTCATTTCAGCATCGCTCAGCGATTGCTCATTAATCAATAAAACAATAGGCTTGGCAGATGGCGCAAAATTACTTTGTGGTGCACGTTTACCACCTCGGTATTGCCATTGTAAGTAAGGACGTTGTGACAGAAATCGTAAAACTTCGTCGTGCACATTTCCGCCTGTATTATAACGTAAATCTAAAATAATCCCTTGTTTGTTATTCTCCTGTTCAGCCATGTCGATCAAGAACCGCTGTAATTCAGTGTCTGACATATTTTTCATATGTGAATACGCTATCTTATTGCTACTCAACTGATCAACTCGACTTCGGTTATCTCTAATCCATTGGTCGTAGAGTAGGTCTCTAAACACGGCGCTTGATACCGGACGAATGTTTGTCTGAATTTCCTTGCCATTACGATTCAAGGTCAATTGGATTTCTTCTTCCAGTGAAGGCCAAGTAAAATAACTATCGCGATCTGCCTGCGTATTCAATTTTGTTCCATTAATCGCTATGAGAATATCACCCACCTGAATATCAGCCTCTTTCTTTGCTGCGGGGCCATTCGGAACAATATAGCTAATCCGATAAGGGTTGCTTGTATCATAGATGACACCGATTTCATTCGTTACAAAACCAAACGGCTTACGTTCTTCCTGCCCCATTGAACTGAAACCCAAATGTGACGAATTGAGTTCGCCCAACATATCATTTAAGAGGATGCGCAAATCTGTCCTATCGTTGATACCTGGAAGATACTGCTCATATTTCTTTTTAACAGCGGTCCAATCTACACCATGGAAATTGCTATCGTAGAAATTCTCCTCCAGATTGGCCCATGTCTCATAAAACATCTGATTGAACTCTTTCTCAAGATCCCGATTGAATTTAAAACTCATGGTGACCGCATCAAGCTTATTCAAATCAAGATTATATTTCTGAATTGTTCCTCGACTCAACACAAAGTACTTGCCTGCAGACTCTACAAATTGCCCCATGCCTCCATCAGTGACTTTCTCGGTTTTGGCTGGTGTAAATAACTCATATATGGTACGATATGTACTATATTTTCCTTCATGATTGGAAGCATAGAACAAATAGGACTTATCCCCTTTTTGTATCACCAAAGGATCAGATTGTGTTCCAAATGCTGGACTGACTTGCTCAATTCGGTCACGTAATCCTTCTAAATCCAATTGGACCAAAACAGCTTTCTTGGCTTCGGCTGCTGGTGTTGCGGTTGACTTTACCTTGTCGGTATCATTCTTCTTCTTATCCTTAGCAGCATCTTCCTTCTTAGTTGCACCGGTTTTATTTAATGTCGTATCTTTCTTTTCAGCTGTAACAAATAATTCATCAAACTTTGCGCTACGATAAGGTTGGTCAAAGTTGGTCAATGCCATTCGGAAAATGCTTGAGTTTTGCATACCAGTAGGGTAAGAAGGTTTAGTTCTATTACTCGCAAAATAAATGTATTTACCATCAGGAGACCAATATGGTGCTGCTTCTGTAACACCTGTATTTGTCAAATTCGTCGTTTGCTCATTTTTCAGGTTATACACAAAGATATCCTGTTCAAAATTGCGTATAGCCGTGAATAAAAGATAATTTCCATCGGGAGAAAATGAGGGTGAAGAATTTTGAAATGCCCATATTTCATCTCTAACTACTGTTTGGCTCTTCAAACTTGTCAAATCCAATAGACGAACTTCATCACGTCCGCTGAGATATACCGCTTTTGTTTTATCTGCATTGAATGTAATGTCCCGATTGTTACGCAGATCTTGCGTCAATTGTTTTACCTCTCCTTTACCGTCTGCTGTGCGTGAAAACCAGTTCTGATACCCTTGATACGTTTGACTATAGAGCAATGTTTTACTGTCTTTAAGCCATTTAACTTCCATGATGCGCTCACCTTGACTTGGCATCTGACGAACAAACTTTCCTTCGATATCCGAAACGAACAATTCCCCACGGGATACAAATGCCATCTTTTTCCCGTCCGGTGAAACGTCGAAATTACTGATGTTACCTGAAATATTGAACTCCTTCAGCTTTCCTAGGACCTGATTACGGTTAAGTGCGATGTTGGGCTGCACGGTTTTCTTTGCATTGACATCGTAAATATAAAGCTGGTACCCTTTTTCAAATGCGATCTTACTACCATCTGCCGCGACAAACGGACGTTTGATTGATTCTGGGAAAGAGGTCAATTGGGTTTTCGCTTTTCCAGCTATCTGATAAAGATTGTATTCCCCATTGCTTTCGTCGGACACATAGAATATGTTTCCTTTCTGGTCTACTGTCGGCCAAAAATCCTTACCTATATAATCTGTATACTGTTGAAAAGCTTTTGTTTTGGGATTATAGGACTTTATATCCGGATTGAAAGCACCTTTATATCGCTTGCGGTTGGCCGAGCTATAGCCTTCCCAGCTGTCATTGAATAATAATTCTCCTGAAGGTGTTGGCACCACATTACTGATATAATTAAAGACATGAGGAAACAACCTTGTTGCCGTTCCGCCATCCAAAGCGACTTGATAAGCACTCATTCTATTGTAACGCGATGACGTAAAATAAAGCGTCTTACTATCCCAGCTCCAGCTGTCTACTTCATCCGAAGCATCGTGCGATGTAAGCTGTCGTATATCTCCACCAGCCAAAGGCATCACATAGACGTCCATGTTACCATTTTGATTGGCCGAGAAAGCCAACCATTTTCCATCAGGGGAAATTCGTGGATTGATCTCATTTCCTTCCATTCCTGTCAGCCGAACTGCAACACCGCCCTGGCTCCCTACTTTCCAAAGGTCACCTTCGTAGCTAAAAACCATTTCCTTACCATCGGGACTCAACGTCGGATGGGACAAAAATGTGGGTTGCTGCGCAATAACACAGGTAGTTCCAGCATAAGCTAGTACTGTGCTTAAGATTAGTTTTTTTATCATTTTATCTAGGAGGCTAATAATTGTTTGCCAACACAAAGGTAGAATAGGTATTGAACAATACCAATATGAAAGCGTGAAGAATTTTATATTTTTATTTCTTCACTATTTCAGCATTTAATCGTAGACCTATTCCACTTATTCATTGGTGTTTATTTTCTAAAGAAGTAGAAGCTCCCACTCGGCCTATTTTTGACCTCCACATCTAATATCTTTTTAAATTGAACCATGCTTGAAAATAGACTGAAACAAATGTGTGTCTTTCCGGTTCTTATACAAGGAATGGTTATGCAAAACATATCATATTGAATACATATGTTTTAGCCAAATTCAAAAAGGACATCGTCTTATTTTCTTACTGAAAGATTGAAACAGAAGATAATTATCGAATTAATCGCGTATAATTATCAACAAGCCGATGAGCAATTTAAATATGGACATATTTCTGTATTCCTATTGCAACCTAAAAGTTGAAGTATTTTTTGAATCATTATATTTTTTAATGGGATACTTATCCTTAACTTTGCACCCTCAAATCAGAAACTATGGACGCAACGTTAACTCACTCAGAAGAAGATCTTTATAACAAACGAAATCGCATAAGAATCGCGGTATCACTTTTCTTTTTTTGCCAAGGGATCGCGTTTGCATCTTGGGCAAGTCGAATTCCCGTTATTAAAGCTCATCTCCATTTAAGTGAAGGGCAATTGGGTACAATTTTATTAATGCTTCCTGTTGGGCAGCTTGCAACAATGGCTCTTTCAGGAAAGCTGGTCACAAAATATGGCAGTGCAAGTGTCTTGCGTATTGTGCCCATCGCTTATACCTTGGTCCTGTGCTCCATCCCCTTTGCTCAGAATGCTTGGCAGTTGGGGGGCATATTATTTCTGTTTGGTGTCACTGGTAATATGTGTAATATTTCCGTTAACACGCAAGGCGTTGCAACTGAGCAGATTTTCAAAAAATCAATAATGACTTCTTTTCATGGAGCCTGGAGCATCGCTGGCTTCACAGGTGCACTAGTCGGCTTGTTGACGATGAATTTGGGTCTGAACACCTTTTATCATTTTTTAATCATATTAGTCATTGTCACAGCGAATACACTAATCAACCAAAAGTATTTGGTTCCAGGCAAATCTCCTCAAAAGGAAAAGCGTAGTTTTTTCTCTAAACCGGAAGGTGGCCTACTTCAACTCGGCATTATCGGCTTTTTCAGCATGGCAACAGAGGGGGCAATGTTTGACTGGAGTGGGGTCTATTTCAAGGAGATCGTTCAAGCTCCAGAAAAATTTGTTGTCGTTGGCTACGCTTCTTTTATGATTATGATGGCCACTGGACGCTTTTTTGGTGATGCTGTCATTCGCAAATTAGGGAGAAAAAGAACCCTGCAATACAGTGGCCTGTTGATGTTTGTCGGAATGATGACATCGGTTATTTTTCCTGAATTTATCATCTGCACCCTCGCTTTTATGTTAGTAGGTATAGGTGTGGCCTGCAACGTCCCTTCCATTTACAGCATTGCTGGGCAGAACAAAAATGTACCATCTGGAGTAGCCTTAGCCATGGTTTCAAGCATCAGTTACCTGGGTTTTTTAATGGGACCGCCTTTAATTGGATATATTGCTGAAGCTTTTAGCCTACGCTATTCCTACGGTGTTTTTGCCTGTTTCGGCCTATTGATGTTTGTGATGGTTGGGCGATTATCTTTATTTAAAGAAGTACGCGCAGCCTAATCTATCAAAGCACATTTTTACCGAATTTGCATTTTAGATTTTGACCTGAAGAAATCTCAGGCTAAATGACATACGTTTACTTCTTAAAACATAAGGCATTGCCAATAGATAAAAACAAGCTGTACCTGTCCCTAAGATGGAGCCAAACCATACATCTTCCACAAAATGTTGGCCCAAATACACCCGAGAGTAACCCGTTAATACAGCGAGAACAAATAAAATTATACCAAAAGCTCTATTTTTTGAGATAATGGCTAACGTAGCTGCCATTGCAAAGGCCGACGTTGTATGTCCAGAAGGAAAGGAGTTAAAGTGCGCTACACGCAACCAAGAAACAACATGGAATGTTGGGTCTCCATGAAATACCGTTGCCGGTCTATCGGCATCGAAGAGGTTTTTCAATACACAACAGATCAGCCCTGAAAAGATATATGTCCCGAGGATAGCTCGAGCAAAATTCCACTGCTGTGTACAGCAGTAAGCAATAAATACACCTATAACAAAAAGACCATCTCCAAAATAGGTCTGTATTGTAAAAAGAATATCGGCCCAAAATGCATGACGTGTATTCACAAAATGGAATGCATCTCCCTTCGGTATAAATACAACTATGGCTGTCATTAAGGCCATCCAAATGGCAAAGCAAACAAAAAAAGCAGGATTAGCTGCATATACCTTTCTAAATTGGTATAATAAAAATTTTCCCATTCAATCTATGTTACAGGATTACAGGCCAAAAATAAAATTGCTGTATGTGTAAATAATGATCCGAAAATAAAAATTATATTAAAAATTTACAATTCTATTACGTATTTATTTTGATAAGAAAAGAAAAACTACTAGGCGCTAAACAAAAAAAGCGATGGAAATCCATCGCTTTTCTCAGTAGCCCCGAGCAGAATCGAACTGCTATCAAATGTTTAGGAAACATCTATTCTATCCGTTGAACTACGGGGCCTTTTCAGAAGCCAAACTTAGGTTTATTTTATATATAAGTCAATAGCTAGTCTAAAATCCTGTTATATTTTTTTCAAAAAGAGAGGTAACCGCTGTATAGACTAGTTTTACTAAAGCCATTGACATCCACAATAGCAAAAAATCTATATTAAAGCCGTTTCATGTACGATGGAATAGTCCCGAACAAACGCAAATTTAGAACCTGAAAGATAAACTGGATTTAGAAAATGAAAAATGGTGGAGGGAGAAGGATTCGAACCTTCGAAGCCGAAGCAACGGATTTACAGTCCGTCCCATTTGACCGCTCTGGAACCCCTCCAGCATTGTGTTGTTCTAGAATTGAACGTCGCAAAAGTAGCTTTTGATATGCAAAACTGCAATTATTTCAGACCATAAATTTGTAACTACCGCAGTATGAATTCATTTATTTTCAAGAAATATTCAAATGGCCTGTTCTTCGCCAGATCAAGTTATCATTATTATAATAAAAACTTATTGTTATAATCTAGTCATAATAGATTTTGACGATAGTGTATTGGTAAAATCAATTCGCTTTTTGGATCGAGTTGCTGTATCTTTGTGTCAACAAAAAAAAAGAAAGATATATTATGAGTTTCACAGGTAAAAGTTTTCCAAGCATTACAGTAGATGCAATTGATTATTTAGGCGATAATTTACAAATCAACATTTTTGAAAAAGCAGTTAAAGAAGGTAAAAAAGTGCTTTTGTTTTGGTATCCAAAAGATTTCACTTTCGTATGTCCTACTGAATTACACGCTTTCCAAGAAGCAGCTGCTGAGTTTGAAAAACGCAATACAGTCTTGATCGGCGCTTCTTGCGATACAAATGAAGTACACTTTGCCTGGTTAAACACAGCAAAAGATAACGGTGGAATTGAAGGTGTTGAATATCCTATTTTGGCAGATACCAACCGCAACTTATCAAGTATATTGGGAATCTTAGATGTTCAAGAAGTTGAACACCCTGAATACGGAATATTAGCGCAAGGTTCTGCAGTTACTTATAGAGCAACTTACTTGATCGATGAAACTGGCCGTGTATTCCATGAATCAGTAAACGACATGCCTTTGGGCCGTAACGTTAAAGAATACTTACGTTTGATCGACGCTTACGCTCACGTACAGAAATTTGGCGAAGTGTGTCCTGCAAACTGGGAAGAAGGTAAAGATGCCATGAACGCAGATAGAAAAGGTGTAGCTGATTATTTAGCGAAACACTAACAATACAAGACCATAGTGTCTTATCAACAGGAGCTTTTCCCGGCTCCTGTTGATTTCTCCAACAATCACCTTAATAATAAAATCATGTTACAAGAATTAGAAAACGATAATTTACAAGAAATTGTAAACAATAACGATATTGTTATGGTTCAGTACTCTGCCACTTGGTGTGGTAACTGCAAAATCATGAAACCAAAATTCAAAAAACTGGCTGGCGAAAATGATAGCGTACCTTTTGTTATTGCTGATGCAGAAAAATTTCCTGAATCCCGCAAACTGGCAAATGTCAATAACCTACCCACTTTTGCCGCTTTTAAGAACGGTAAATTAGTCAATCAGGTACAAACCAATAAGTTAGACGCATTAGTAGAATTATTCAATGAAACTACCAGTAATTAAGCATTTGACAGAGTTCATCGAGCAGAATGATGTAGATTATGTCTTGGAAACAATCGAGACACTGGAAGCATTAACCGAAGCTCCTTTGAAAGATGAAGAACTTGACGTTCTTGGTGAATTGATTTCAAACCTATACGGAGCTGTAGAGGTTGATAAATTAATTAAAGAAGGTAACTCAAAAAAAGACGCGTTAAATATGTTTATGAAGCGTGTTTTAGGTGCTATTGATAAATAGTCTTTGCAAAAAAAGCATTCGTGTGAAACTTTCTTTAAAGGTTGTTCCTGTCGTTTTTGAGCATTTGATGCATAGAAACTAACATCAATTGAAATTTGTCAAACAACTAAGCAATTGGATTTAGATCAATCCAGATTTTTTCTGGAGGTAGGAGGGTATCTATCTTATCCTAAAGATCGTTGTATTGCAGCATCTTAAACGCATAACGCCTATATATTATATGTTCTCCAAAAGCTAAAATGTTGACAAAATTTAGCAATGTGGAAAACTAATTAAAGTAATCTGACAGAACTAAATATTTTCTGCATATATTTACTATGTTAAAGGTTGCCACTTGGAGCGAAGCGACAAAATAACTATTCTCTAAAAATTCGTTTCAGGAAAAAATATTTTAATTGTTAAACGGAAATTCCAACTTGATTGGGATTTCCGTTTTTTATTTATACCTATATTTTACCTTTAAATGATCGATCTCTTACTTCATAGCTAAATCCAGATTATTTTTATTTCCTAAGCTTAATCAGCACGATTTCCTTACGCCCAAGTAATAAACCAACGTCAAAAACGCACCACTTAAAGACTGTCAATAAAATTACAATCTCCAACAATCCGTTGTTCATCAAAATCTTTATCTTTAAACATGCGAAGACCTTTTCTCTCTGTTATTATTATTTTGGCTGGTATCTTGTCAACTTCAATCGTTAAAGCACAGAATCCACAGTGGAATGCTGCTGAAATTAAAGTTAATCTAGAAAAACTGAACGTGTTGGGCTCAGTCCTTTATTTTGCGGCACATCCGGATGATGAAAATACCCGGCTAATCGCTTGGCTAGCTCAGGAAAAAAAATATAAAACAGGTTATTTATCCCTAACTCGAGGTGACGGCGGACAAAACCTCATCGGAACAGAACAAGGTATTGAACTTGGATTGATTCGAACGCAGGAATTACTGGCTGCTCGAAAAATCGATAAGGGTGAGCAATTTTTTTCCTCGGCATATGATTTCGGATTCTCAAAGACCCCAGAAGAAACTTTCGAATTCTGGGATAAACAGCGTGTTCTTCGCGAAGCCGTATGGATTATCCGTAAATTTAGACCCGATGTCATCATCACACGTTTCCCTCCAGATCCAAGAGGCGGACATGGTCATCATCAAGCCTCTGCAATTTTAGCACATGAAGCCTTTAAAGCTGCTGCTGATCCGAATCAATTTCCAGAGCAACTTCAATTTGTACGCCCCTGGAAAGCTAAACGCTTGCTTTGGAATACAGCTAACTTCGGAGGTCAAAACAATACACGTGAAGATCAGTTAAAAATAGATATCGGGGATTACAATTCTCTTCTAGGAGCCTCTTATGGAGAAATTGCCGCACACAGCCGTTCATCACACAAAAGCCAAGGCTTTGGTTCGGCAAGCCAACGTGGCTCATCAATCGAATACTTTGAGTATGTAGACGGTGCACCTGCCAAAAATACACTCTTGGATGGTGTTGACACCTCATGGAAAAGAATTCAAAACGGCAGTAAAGTTGAATCCTTGATTGATCACATCAATCAAACATATCAAATTGATAAACCCGAATTGATCATTGCTGAATTGATCCAACTGTACAAAGCACTGGATCAAATTGATGATGAATACTGGAAAACTGAAAAGAAAAAAGAGGTTGAAAAGCTAATTCTTGCCTGTGGTGGAATTTGGTTCGAAAGTATCGCTAAAAATCCATCCTACGCCTTGGAAGATCAGATCAAAGTGGAACATTCCATTATTGTTCGGCGTCCAAATGTAACCGTTGAGCTGACCCAAATAAATGGAAATAGCATTCATGAAACACTAAAAATAAACAAGCTACAAAGAGACTCTGTTCTTATACATGCCGACAGGACGACACAACCATACTGGTTGATTGAACCACATGGAAAAGGCAAATTTAACGTCAGTGATTTTAACCTGACTGGCTATCCAGAAAACCCTTATGCTCCAGAGGTATCCTTCCAACTCCGGATCAATGGTGAAAATATCACACTCAGTCAGCCCATAAAATATAAATATACCGATCCTGTTCGTGGCGAAATCTACGAACCCATTGTGATCGTCCCACAGTTGACGGCAAAAAGTTCCAGCCCTTTGGCACTTACACAAAATGCCCACACTGTCAAAGTGAATCTGAGTTTTCAGAAAAACGGACAAGCAAACACAACCACGTTTAACGTCAGACCGCATGTACCTAAAGGCTGGGAAGTTTCACCGGCATCTTTTGAGCTATCTTTTGACAAAGGCGAACGTACAATTTCCAAAGAGATCAGCATAAAACCATCAGATGATTCTCAATCTTCCATTGATACCCTTGGGTTCCTCTTGGCAAACGAAGAACGTTTAAAAGAGATAGAATCCATCGATTACAATCATATCCCTAATATTGTTTATTTTCCAGATGTCGCTATAAAAATGAGCAATATCAACCTGATCAACGACGTAAAGAAAGTGGCATACATCCATGGGGCAGGGGATCTAATTCCGGAGTCGCTGGCAGCCATTGGTATTAAAGTCGATGTTTTAAGTAACGAACAGGCATTAAAAGCAGACCTTTCTAGCTACGATGCTGTAATCTTGGGTGTACGAATTTTCAACGTTAACAAGCAAATTGCGCAGCTCCAAAACAGACTACTTGCGTATGTGAACATGGGAGGAACGGTCCTGGAACAGTACAATGTAAACAATGGACTGTTCTCAAAAAACTTTGGTCCTTTTCCTTTTAGCATCGGAAGAAGCCGTGTAACAGACGAACTTGCAACGGTACATTTCGATAAAAATGACCCGATTTTTAATTATCCGAACAAAATCAGCGACGCCGACTTCGAACACTGGGTGCAGGAGCGGGGACTCTACTTTGCGGATGATATTGATAAAAAATATCGCACCCCGATCACCATGCAAGATCCCGGCGAACCGTTACATAATGGCTCATTACTCATTGCTCAATATGGAAAAGGTAAATTTGTTTATACATCTTTGTCTTTTTTCAGACAATTGCCTGCCGGCATTCCCGGAGCTTACAGATTATTCGTAAATTTGCTATCAAAATCAAAATAATATAATAATGGAAAATCAGATTGACAACAGCTGCACGACAATTGATGCTGGCAAAGCAAAAGGAATCATTCTTTTAGTTGCTGTAGTATTTGGTGCATTAATTGGATTCACTGCAAACGAGACATTTTTAAGCATCTTTGGAGGTGCCGCTGTCGGATTGATTATCGCTGCTATTTTTAATAGCGTTATCTATCCTCAAAAGCCTTCAGATAGATAAGAAAGATGAATAGCTGGAAGCGTTTCTACTGGTTGGTCGTTATCTGGCTATTCGTATTCATCCTTTTTCTGTACATTTTCACGAACCACTATTCATGAGTACAGCAGATTGGATCGTGTTATTTCTGACACTCTTAGTTATTGTCATTTATGGCGTTTATAAGAGTAGAGGTATAAAAAATATTGACGGATATCTTCTAGGTAATCGTTCTTTACCTTGGTATCACGTCGGATTATCGGTAATGGCGACGCAAGCGAGCGCCATTACTTTCTTATCTGCCCCCGGCTTAGCTTATTCCTCAGGAATGAGTTTTGTCCAATTCTACTTTGGTCTTCCTTTGGCCATGATTGTGCTCTGCATTACATTTGTTCCTATTTTTCATAAGCTAAAAGTATTTACAGCCTACGAATTTCTAGAAAAGCGGTTTGATGTCAAAACCAGAGGGCTCACTGCCATTCTTTTTTTGATACAGCGGGGGATATCAACGGGTATTACCATCTTTGCACCGGCTTTAATTATATCGACCATCCTTCATATCGATCTAACATGGACCACATTGGCCATAGGAAGTTTTGTTGTTATCTATACGACCTATGGAGGAACCAAAGCCGTGTCTCATACACAGTTGCTTCAAATGAGCATTATCTTTGGATCATTACTCGTAGCAGGTATATTAGTTATCCATCTGCTACCAGAGTCTATTGGATTATCAAAAGCACTTCATATTGCAGGAAAATCAGGAAAAACCAATGCATTGGATTTTACTTTTGACCTCAATAATAACTATACACTTTGGACAGGACTAATCGGTGGTTTTTTCCTACAGCTTTCCTACTTCGGGACCGACCAAAGTCAAGTAGGTCGTTATTTGACGGGGGCTTCGATCAAAGAAAGTCGCATGGGATTAATTATGAATGGTCTATTGAAAATCCCTATGCAATTTGCTATCCTGTTGATTGGAGTTCTTGTATTTGCCTATTATCAATTCCATCAACCGCCTATTTTTTTCAACCAAGTCGAGATCAAGAAGCTCAAAGAAAGCAAATATGCTCCTGACTACCAGCTTCTCGAACAAAAGCATAGTGAGCTATTTAAAACACGTGAATCCGTTGTTCAGCAGCTTAATACAGCATTGGATCACGGCGATGAAAAAAGAATTGCTGATTATCGATCCTCACTCGGTCAACTTAATGCAAAAATGCAAGTCGTAAAAGAAGGGACTGTGGACTTAATCAAAAAAAACAACCCAACAGCGGAAACGAATGACAATAATTATGTCTTTCTTTCTTTTGTGACAAGCGTCTTTCCAAAGGGCCTAATTGGACTACTCATAGCGGTCATTTTTCTCGCATCCATGGGGTCTACAGCAAGTGCTATTAACTCATTGGCCTCAACAACGACCATTGATATCTACAAAAGATTTATTAATCCTAACTCATCTGAAAAACAAGACCTTTTGTGGTCGCGTTTATTTACGTTGATCTGGGGTACATTTACTGTTATTGTAGCTTTGTATGCGAATAGATTGGGTAATCTCCTCGAAGCGGTCAATATCTTGGGCTCACTATTCTATGGTACTATCCTAGGGATTTTTATCGTTGCCTTCTACATGAAGAAAATCCAAGGCAAAGCTGTTTTTCTTGCAGCCATTCTTTCCGAAATTATCGTGATAGCAGTATGGACGATGAATAAGATTCCTTTTCTCTGGCTAAATCTTATTGGCTGCCTAGCTGTCATGTTAATCGCCTATATCGTGCAACTGGGGACGAAAACACCTCGCCCTATAGAGGTCAAAAAGGATCTTGAATAAAATAAAAAAGCCTGATTGCTCAGGCTCAGTATTTTTTATAGATATTGTACAATACACTCTTATCGTATATGGTCAATTCGGGGGTTGTATCCCGAACGACAAATTTTCGTTTAAAGGCAACGATAGCGGCTTTTAGATTGGACGTATCATAACCAATAATTTTAAGCGCGTCTATCGCATTAAAGCTATCAGGAGGGGCTACAAGCTGTCCTTCATCATACCATATTCCAAAACCCCGTTCTGCAAGCTTTTTCCATGGGAAAAAAACGCTTGGATCATTCTTGCGTGATGGAGCTATATCGGCATGGCCAATAAAATTATTTGCTGGAATTAAATAACGCGATTTCAAGGTATCAAGCACAGTCATCAATGAATTAATTTGTGCCTCAGGAAAAGGCTCCCTACCATTATTATCCAATTCTATACCTATAGAACAGGAGTTCATGTCGACAATAGAACCCCATTTTGCCACCCCTGCATGCCAAGACCGAACATAATCGTTCAACATTTGTATAATTTCCCCATTCCGGCCAATAACATAATGTGAACTCACTTTAGTTCTTGGAATCTGAAAGGTTTTGATCGTCTGCCCAATACTATCTTGTGCTGTATGATGAATAATGACATAGTTAGGTTTACGAACATCATAATGTATGGCTTCCTCCTGGCGCCAATAAGGATGGTTTCCAGACTTCTGTAAAAAAACAACCTTTCTTTCCTCCGGTGTCAATAAATTGGTATCTGGCTTAGCTTCGACCTTTTCTTCCACAACCAATGCAGAAGCAAATGACGCAACTAGCGGTTTTGCAACCACCGGCTGTATCTTCGACTTGCAGCTTGCCAAAGACAGCAATGAACAAAGCAATATCCCTATTGACACAGGCCTAAACATTATTTTGGTAAACTATAGACTATACCCATCGCCAATGACTGGCTCAACTGCACTCTTGAAATGACATCTGGATCATAGATCATGATACCATTTAAGTTCACATTGATGACTCTCGTGACTTTTGCCGTTACAGTTACATCCAAACGGTGTGTAGGGTTGGAAAGTTTCTCGTAGTCAGCAAAAAGGTTATAACGAGCTTTTACATTCAGTTTATCTGTGAAGTTTTTGTCCAGGTTACCCGTTAGCTGAAATGCCAGTGCATTGGCAAAAGAACGGTCTTCCTTTACACCAAATCGTTCACCAGTACCTTTTCGCTTATTGCTTTCAGATTCTGGCTTACTCATATCAGGCAAAAGATAATAGCCATATTTCTGATAGAAACTTTCTGCCGAACGAGGCTTAACTCGCTCATCCAAGATAAAAGTCTGGCGTGCAGTACCCGTACCGAAACGTAGGGAAAACTCATTACTCGGCTTATATTCAAGACCGAAAGATTCTGTCAGATAAGCTGGTGCCATAAAAGCATTTTCAATATAATCAATCGTATCTCGACCATTTGCCGTTTTATACCTATAACCGGCATCAAATTGTGACTCAAATGTCACCGACGTAAACAATGCCCAATTGGCAGACAATTTATAAGAAAGCTTATTATCCCAAAATATACGGTCATTATTCTTCTTCGCAATATTATTGGTATTCTTTATCTTTCCATAACGTAAATCAACTTCGGTCACAAAATTGAAATTGTCCTTCGTATAATCCGATTTATGATTCGCATTCAATCCTACAGCAATAGAACCAACACCACCACCTTTCCAATTATCATTAAATGACGCCTGGTTTAAATTGATCCCGAATTTTGTCCAATGTTTCCAATAGTCTACCTCTAAGTTTAGTTTTGGAACTATAGGACGAATCGTTTTAATATTTAATGGTTGCTCTTTCTGTACAGAAATTACGGTATCTGGTTTTGCTCGAAGATCTTTCAGATCCTGTGCTTTTAAGCTGGTAATAGAAAGGCAAAGCAGAGCCATGCCGACAAAATTGAATAACTTCATTCTGAAAACGTCTATTTTTTGTTTACGGTACTAATTTATAATTAATTGTTGGAAAAGGCTCAATAAAATATTGCGAAGGGTTCAATTGATACCGTGAATAACAATCTTTGATATAATTCACCAATTCATAATCACTCGCTGAGAGAACAAAGAAATAGGAGGGTCTAAATATCCTTCTAAATCGTTCAGCCTCTTCGCTATTTAATCCTGTAATCTTACTGATAAGCTCTTTTGTAAATTTGTAATCGATCACATTTTCCTTATAATCGTTTTCAATGGTTTTAGTTAGTCGACGTGCTCTTTTAGCCTCCTTGCTAAATAAACTATAAATTGAATTGATGCTTAATCCAGCACCGTTGGGGCCGACAGAAAATACGTCTCCATAACCCGCAAGACGATACGCTTTCTCATAATCCTCTTTTGCTTTTTTCAGAATTTCTTCTGGCGTCTTGCGTGCAAAAACCTGAACTTCATCAATATAAAACGATTCACGTACCAAATGAAACAGCAACAATCCACGGTTATCCACCTGAAGAGTATCTGGAAAATAGCCTTTACATATCGCAACAATAGGATCTCCTAGTTGTGCATTAAAGACAAACTCGCCTTTAATAGTATTATAATTGACCTCCCCGGTACGTAAGTTGGCCAGCTTTACATTTCCAATACGTTGTTTGGTATTTTTATCAAAAACGATACCCTCGACTTTTTTATCTTGGCAAAAAAGTGGAGAAGTAAAGCCCGTAAGGGCAATAAGTAGAAAAATATATCGCAATAGTATCACTTTCGTAAAACTACTATATCGCTGTACAAAAGCGAAATATTTAACATCTTTTAAAGCGTAACTATTTAGATATAACCAATAGCTGACCTAAAGATAAGGCATCATCGGTAAGACCGTTTAGGGATTTGATCTGATCAACGGATACATTGTACAGCTTACTGAGCGAATATAACGTATCCTGAGCTTTAACCTCATGAATACGCATAGCTACCGGGCTCTTGATTTCTTCTGTCTTTACGACGGTAGGAGGGGTTTCTTGTACATTCTGTACGATCTCGACCTGAACAGTCTCTTCACGTACAACCTTTTCACGTGGCGATTCACCGCGATCGTATTGATCAAGATGATATCTTTCGATCATTTCGATCAGCAATTCAGGATAACGCGGATTGGTGGCGTATCCAGCCGCTTTCAAGCCTTTGGCCCAGCCTTTATAGTCGTTCTTATCCAACTTAAAGAGTGCCGCATATCGCGGTCGTAACAGAAACTCTGAGTGATCCCGAAAAGATTGTTCGGGATTTTCATAAACCCGAAAGCAGTCATTGATATTATCATCGGGACGAGTCACGGATTTTCCTTTCCAAACTCCGCCACATTTAATACCGAAATGATTATTAGCCTCACGCGCAAGATAACTGTTACCATTACCGGATTCCAGTAAAGCCTGAGCAAGTTTAATGCTCGCAGGAATACCATATTTATTCATTTCTGCAACGGCCACATCTTTGTAATGAGCAATATAGTCGTTGCCAGCCATGGTCGGTCGTCCCACAGAAGAGGATGAAGAAGTTTTTGAATTGGAGCCAGATTTAGAGGAGGATATTGTGCCTCTCCGGCTTGAACATGATGTAATCAACATCATGAATACAAACATGCCATAAAAAAACTTCTTCATGCAATAATGTCGCGCTTATTTTTTTGTTGACGAGAATCTATTTTGCTTAGCATCATTATCAAACATATCCAAATGATATTGTCTAATAGTAGCGAGTACTTTTGCTGTCCAACCTTTACTCGTAGAGTAACCCGAACGAGCAATCGCTTTTACCCAAGCTTCGTATTTTTCACCAGGATGTTTTTCAAAAAGACTCTGAGTAGTCTTTTTTCTTTTTACTATTCCTACAAAATCATCATACGAGTCCATTACAGACCGATAACCTTTGTAAGCTGACCGAATAACGGTACTGTTGTTTTTTCCTTTGACACCAAAATGGTTATTCAAATTTTTTGCTACCCTGCTACCACCATTTCCGCTTTCATGCATAGCGATGGCTAAGATAACCGATGCTGGAACACCGTGTTCCTCCATCATTTCTTTTGCTATTGGACTGTACTTATCGACATATGCCGCATTACTTTGAGCTGAAACTTTTGTTAATCCAAAAGTTCCCAAAGCTAGTAACAGTACAAAGCTTTTAAATTGTTTTAAATTCATGAAGAATGTTTTAGTTCACAAATTACTTCTTGCGTAAGGCAAAAAGTCCGTCTCGAATCGGTAATATTACCTTTTCTACGCGCTTGTCCTGAGCTAAACGTGCATTCAAATCAATGATCTGCTTTGTTTGGTTGTCTGGTTTTGAATCTAACACCTTACCTTTCCATAAGACATTGTCAATCAAAATTAGTCCCCCAGACGGAACTTGATTTATTATCGTTTCGAAATAATATAAATTTCTCTTTTTGTCCGCGTCGATAAATACCAGATCAAATGTTTCATCTAATGTAGGTAGTATTATCGCTGCATCTCCAATATGATATCTGATTTTATCAGCAAATGCCGATTCATCAAAATAACCTTGGACGCGTTCCTGTTGCTCTGCATTGATATCGATAGTATGTAATATCCCATCTTCCTGCAGCCCTTCTGCGAGACACAACGTTGCGTATCCCGTAAACGTTCCTATCTCCAAGATACGTTTCGGAGCAACCAATTTACTCAATAAAGAAAGAACTCTTCCCTGGTAGTGTCCAGATAACATATGGGGCATTGTTTCCTTCAAATATGTCTCCCGATTTACCCTTTTCAGTAACGAATTTTCCTCGTCTGTAGTATGTTCCAAATAGGACTCTAAATCGTCGGCAACAATTTCCATAACCACAAAGGTACCAAAAAACATTTTTATGATAAAAACTTTTTTTTACAAAAAGCTGAATACCAGTAAAATACAATTATCCCTTTGTAAAGAGCATTTTTCGGAAATCGCGTCAGATGCATAAAAAAGCCATATTGCCATTTTTTGATTTTCTATTTTGTTTCCAAATTTCATCAAAAAAAAGCCCCCCTAAGAGATGATCTTTTAGGGGGGGCTTTTTTTATTATTAAACAACAAATATACTAAGCAAGATCAGCAGTGATCAAGCGTAAAAATTCGGATCTTGTCACATCATTTTGGAATGCTCCAGTAAATGCAGAGGTAGTCGTTACGGAATTCTGTTTCTGAACTCCGCGCATCGCCATACACATGTGCTTGCATTCCATAACCACAGCTACTCCACGAGCGCCTAAAGTTTCTTGAATACAATCTCTGATCTCATTGGTGAGACGTTCCTGAACCTGCAGACGACGCGCAAAAATATCAACGACACGTGGTATCTTGCTTAAACCTACAATATGGCCATTTGGAATATATGCAATATGGGCTTTACCAAAGAAAGGTAACATATGGTGCTCACAAAGAGAATATACTTCAATATCCTTAACGACGACCATTTGACTATAGTCTTCCTCAAACATAGCACCACGTAATACCTCCGCAGCATCGATATCATAGCCATGTGTCAGAAATTGCAGTGCCTTTGCAACACGTTCTGGTGTTTTCACTAAACCTTCGCGTTTTGGATCTTCCCCCAGACATTCCAATATATCTGTATAATGAGCAGCGATGCGATCTACCTTTTCAGTATTGTATTTGTCGATCTTAATATATCCATCCAACTCTTCGTTGTCAAATGAGTGTTGACTCATAGTTTCTACTATTTAAATGTATTAAAGATTAATCGCCAAAATATTCGACGTAATTATTTTCTGTTTCATGCAAACGGACACTATGCAAGACCACACCCTGTTCATCAAATAACGGTTTTAAGATCTTAAATATTTCGATTGCGATATTCTCCGTAGAAGCCATGACTCCTTTCATAAAATCAACATCTAAATTGAAATTACGGTGATCGACTTTGTCAATGATACTACGATTGATTATTTCTTTCATGATCTTTAAATCGATCAAAAAACCAGTCTCCGGGTTTACTTTTCCTTTAACTGTTACATAAAGATCATAATTATGTCCATGCCAATTTGGATTGGAGCAAAGACCAAATACCTGTTCATTCTGCTCCTTACTCCAGTCTTCACGATAGAGCTTGTGCGCAGCACAGAAACGTTCACGACGAGTTATAAATACCATAATGATACAAAGATAAGGCTTTAAGTGCAATTAAAACATCTCAATTTAAGGAATGCCGTCAGAATATAGTAATATAATGAAGTGCTTTTTCTCTTATTGAACAAACAGGCAAAAATCTAAGCACTTTATCCTTACTCATAACTCGCTTTCAAGAATGATTTGATATAAAATTTTGTAGCGGAGTGTAAACACTCTTTGTTTAAAAAGAACGACAACGATGGCTGATTTTTAAGGCAAATTTCTTTTACCTTTAGTTAGGGTTTACTTAGGGTTTAGTTAGGGTTAGTTTAGGTTTTACATAGATTTTACCTATAGTATCCCTAACTAAACCCTAAACTAAGAGTATATAAAATCTAAACTAATTCAAGCGATTATATCGACAGATTAGTACTGTTTCCAATAGCATCAGGACAAAAACTATACAGTTCGTACAGCATTATAAAAGAGGAGATCGTAGCAAAAAAACTGTTAGCCCTATTAACATCAAGCTCGGGTTTCTATGCAGGACGCATTGCAAGCATGTTATTTTTATGCTAAAAAGAGGTGCGCTTGCAAGATAATTTGTAATTTTCAATCCAAAACGAGCTCGTCATGCAAATATTAATTATTGCGGCTACTTCATTTGAATTGCAGCCTTTTCTGGAAGTGGTATCAAATTACGATCAATGCGATACCCTAGTAACTGGTGTAGGCATGGTCGCCACAGCCTTTGAGCTGGGAAGAATGCTACACGAAAAAAAATATGATCTCCTTATTAATGTCGGGATAGGAGGATGTTTGGATCGTACGATTGAAATAGGCTCGGTTATTCAAGTTGTTTCGGAATCATTTGTTGAACTAGGCGCGGAAGACGGTCATAATTTTATTCCAATAGACCAATTGGGCTATGGAAGGTCTACATTTAACTCGTGCTTACTGAATGACAAAGAGCTTAGGCTTCCTTTTCTAAAACAGGGGGAAGGAATTACCGTAAACAAAGTCCATGGTAGCACAGAAAGTATCGAAAAAATTAAAAAACTGCATCCTAATAGCCTTGTTGAAAGTATGGAAGGGGCTGCGGTTTTCTATGCCGCCGATAAAATGACAATTCCCGTGATTGAGATTCGCGGTATTTCAAATTACGTGGAAAGAAGGAACCGTGCCACGTGGAACATTCCGTTAGCGATAATGAATAGTAATAAGGCACTTATAAAAACAATGGAATATCTGAACAGCTTATATTCAAAAATTTAATACGAAAGTCATATACTTATTAAAAAATGACATAAAACTATAGAATTAGCGGGTTCAAATCTTCAAAATATCAATTTTAAATAGTAGATTTGTGATCTAAAAATTGACACTATTTTACAACTGATGAGAGAAATACAATTCAGAGAAGCACTTCGTGAAGCAATGAACGAAGAAATGCGTAAAGACGACAAAATATTTTTATTAGGAGAAGAAGTTGCTGAGTATAACGGAGCTTACAAAGTAAGTCAGGGTATGCTTGATGAATTCGGCGCAAAACGTATCATTGATACACCTATTGCGGAACTTGGTTTTGCTGGTATTGCTGTTGGTGCTGCAATGAATGGTTTGAAGCCAATTGTTGAATTCATGACATTCAACTTCTCACTTGTTGCAATTGACCAAGTAATCAATGCAGCAGCTAAAATCCACTCGATGAGTGGTGGACAGTTCTCTATTCCGATGGTCTTCCGTGGTCCTACAGGAAATGCTGGTCAGCTTGCAGCACAACACTCTCAAAACTTTGAGAACTGGTTTGCAAATACACCAGGTTTAAAAGTTGTGGTTCCTTCGAACCCATATGAAGCTAAAGGTTTATTGAAATCAGCTATTATCGATCCAGATCCTGTTATCTTCATGGAATCTGAGGTCATGTATGGTGATAAAGGACAAGTTCCTGAAGAAGAATATTACTTAGAAATCGGAAAAGCTAATATTATCCAAGAAGGTACAGATGTAACTATTGTATCTTTTGGTAAAATGCTTCCTCGCGTTGTCATTCCTGCAGTTGAAGAATTGAAAAAAGAAGGTATCAGCGTTGAATTAATTGACTTGCGTTCGGTACGTCCTATCGATTACCCTACAATCATCGCGTCTGTTAAGAAAACAAACCGTTTGGTAATCGTGGAAGAAGCATGGCCATTGGCGTCTATTTCTACGGATTTAGCATTCAATGTACAACGTAACGCATTTGATTATTTAGATGCCCCTGTTATCCGCGTAAATTGTGCAGATGTACCTCTTCCTTATGCTCCAACATTGATCGAAGCTGCTTTACCTAGCGTTGAGAAAGTTGTTAAAGCTGTGAAAGAAGTATCTTATATCAAGAAGTAATACGAATTACATTCTTAAAAAATTAAAATCCCTTTTACCCTGTAAAAGGGATTTTTTTTTATATTTAAGCTGGCCGATTGTTGCTTATTAAAAAAATTAAAATTCCATATATGAAAAAATTAAGAATTGCCTCTTTGATGGCCGTATTTGTATTTCTAGTGATATCTGCTTCCGCACAAAAGAAATACACACTACGTGTAAATCCCGATTCAGGGAAAAAAATATCGCAAAACCTTGTGATGACAATGGATATTGACGCTGCTGGCCAAAAAATGGTTACAGACCTTAATATGGGCTTTGATATCACCAATACAACGAAAAAAGACAATACCTTCGCCTTTGATCTTAAATATACCGGAATAAACATGAAAATGAATATGGCGGGAATGGACATGTCCTACGACTCGAAAAACCCCGAAGCCAATGAGTTTTCCAAACAGATGCATGCTACCTTAGGCAAATTACTAGAAAATAGCATTAGCTTTAATGTTGATCAACTTGGCAAATCTTCTGATATCAAGTTACCTGAGGGTATTAATATGCCATTTGATAAAAGTATGTTCGAAAATATAAGTACCGTATTACCTGAACAGCCTGTTAAAATCGGTGACTCGTGGACTTCCAAAACGGAATCTGATGATTCAGGCATTTCGGTGGAGAGCACAATGACTTTAATAGAAGCAAATGAACTAGGCTACAAAGTAAATGTTGAAGGAAAAATGTTCGGACCGGATGCAAATCAGGTAGGCAACGTACAGGGTTTCTATGTCTTGGATAAAAAAACCTGCCTTACCAAGATAACAGAAATGACAAGTGCCGTGGATATGCCTGAAGCAAAAATAAAGACCACATTAAAAAGTCAATAAACGACGATAACAAAAAAAATAGGGGCCAATAGGCCCCTATTTTTTTTGTTATATATCAAATTTATGCGTTGATCTCTTCTTTGTATTGATCAGCAGATAACAAAGCATCTACATCAGCAACATTGTTCAATTTAACACGAACAATCCAACCTTCACCATAAGGATCAGAATTGACCAATTCAGGAGATGCATCAATAGCTTCATTAACCGATAAAATCGTAGCTGATACAGGTAAAAATAGATCAGAAACTGTTTTTACAGCTTCAATTGTACCGAAAACTTCATTAGCGGCAACTTCCTCACCTACAGTGTTTATGTCAACAAAAACGATGTCACCCAATTCACGTTGAGCGAAATCGGTAATCCCTACAACTGCTTCATCACCTTCAACACGAATCCATTCGTGATCTTTGGTGTATTTCAATTCTGCTGGAAAATTCATTGTATTTAATTTTTTGATTTTTAATGCCGTGAAGTTACAAAATATCTTTAATTGTCAAAAATGATATTCATCATAACATTTTTGTGTTTATTTTTAAGCTATGAATCCTCAAATCGAAAGACTTTATCAAATTTCACAAAAGAAAGATCGTCGTATTATTGGCCTGATGTCCGGAACGTCCCTGGATGGACTTGATATCGCAGTATGCCGCATAGAAAATGCAGGTAAAACAACAAAAATACAGCTAGAGCATTTTACTACAATGGATTATGAGGATGATTTTAGAGCACGAGTCCGTGAAGTCTTTGCAAAACGAAATATCGACCAACAATTATTTTCGGGGCTTAATGCTTATATTGGTATCACGCATGCCAAATTAATCAATACAGCATTACAACAATGGAATATACCAAGCAGCGAGATTGATTGTATAGCCAGCCATGGGCAAACCGTATACCATGCTCCCCAATCATTGACCAGAGACCACAACTGGCCCAATAGTACCTTACAGATCGGCGATGGAGATCATATTGCCGTAAATACCGGCATCATAACCCTGTCTGACTTTAGACAGAAACATGTTGCTGGGGGCGGAGAAGGGGCACCTTTAGCGGCGTATGGCGACTATCTACTTTTCTCGCATGCAACAGAGAATCGATTCTTACTGAATATTGGCGGTATTTCTAATTTCACATTTATCCCAAGCCATCAAACAAAATTGAAAGCCTATGCAACAGATCTCGGTCCAGGCAATACGATGATGAACCAATACATGAAGGCCAATTTTAATCAGGAGATGGATAGAGATGCCTATATGGCCAAAAAGGGACAAGTAAATGATGCGCTATTAAATCAATTATTAACAGAAGAATTTCTAACACTGCCCTTTCCAAAAACCACCGGGCCCGAACTATTTAATCTCGCTTATCTCGAAAAGGCGCAAGAGCGTTCGAAAACAACTCATATTCTACATGAAAACGTCATGGCGACCCTCAATCGCTTTGCGGCCCTTGCGATGGTCAATGGCATCCGAAAGCAGTCAGAAGGACTATCTGATGTAGCTGTATATATAAGTGGTGGTGGACTGCACAATCCTTTGCTATTTGATTACATCAAAAGGAGCTTACCTACCTGTAAAGTTGAAAGCTTTGCAACATTAGGTATCAATCCAGATGCAAAAGAGGCCGTCCTCTTTGCTTTGTTAGCAAATGAAACGTTGGTAGGCAACAAATCCAATGTAGCACAAATTAAAGATTCGCCCGCAGTCTGCATGGGCAAAATCAGCTTACCGGAATAATTAGTCCGTATCGATGGCTTCTTGTAAGAACTCTTTAAAAGGAAGCATGCTTTTATAGGAAGCCACGATATTATCTAACGCATTTTTTGCAGATAAATCCTTAATAGTTAAAGATCTATCCAACACAAAACTTTTCAATTTGATAAAGTCAATAAAAGGATTATCCTCACTATAGCCCGCAGGGGCACGCTTCAGTAAATCTTCTTTGAAAAGTGCAATATTACCGCCTGTCAATACTGTTTTTAAAATTTCATCCAATTTATTACCACTGTAATCAATTTCTTGTCTTATTGCCTCCAAATGTTGCTTTTCTGGACGCCAATATCCACAGGCAATAAATGAATTTTCTGCTCCAATATGAATATAGTACTCTGGTCCCTGCAACTTTCTTCCATCAACTGAAATTCCTGCCCCAAACCAACTTTTATAAGGTGTTTTATCATTTGAAAAGCGGGTATCACGGTAAATACGAAACAAACATTTACTTGCCTGTATGGAAGTATTGATTTTAGGGTCAAACTCGCTCAAAGCGGCAATTAAGTCTGTCAAAAAATTTCTCACATCGACCAATGCAGCTTCATATTTAGCTCTGTTATCGGCAAACCATTCCCGAGAATTATTGGCTTTCAATTCCGTTAAAAAATCAAATGTAGATTTTTGAATGTGACTCATAATACAATCAATTGATTAAAATTAAGAAAACATAGACCATAGGTGCCGCTAATAACAACCCATCAAATCTATCTAAAAAACCACCATGTCCGGGCAATATATTTCCGGAATCTTTTACGTGCAAGCTACGCTTTAACATCGACTCAACTAAGTCTCCCAATGTTCCAACAATACTGATAATAGCCGCTATACTTACCCATTTCCAGAGCGGTAGATAACCAAAATACTTCTCTAGATTCACTGCAGCAACAATTGCCAAAATCAATCCACCGAAAAAACCTTCCCATGTTTTCTTTGGTGAGATTCGTTCGAATAGTTTACGTTTTCCAAAGCTTCGTCCAGCGAGATATGCCCCTGTATCGTTTGTCCACAATAAGATTAAAAAACCTAAAGGCAGCACATAGTTAAAAGTACCTTGCATAAACCCTAATTTGGAAAACAGGAAAAAAGGTAATGTAACATAAGCTATTCCCAAAAAAGTATAGGCAATATCATTAAAAGGAAAAGCTCTCTTCTGAAAAAGTGAAATAATATAAGTCGCACTTATAAACGGAATAATCAGTGCTAAAAATTTTACCGCAAGCAGATCCATCGAAATTAAGGATCCCAAAACAAACAGTACCAAGGCCAGGGCGATACCAATCACTTTATTTGGAGCGCGTTCTTCGGATGAAACGATTCCATAGAATTCATAAAGACACCATGTACTTAGCAAGGTAAAAAAGATGGAATAAACATAAGCTCCCAAAAGAGTAGCCGCTATCATAACAGCCACAAAGATTACTCCGGTTATTGCTCTTGTTTTCATAAACTAAAATCCCCCTCCGACTCCTCAATTAACCTTTCGGCTGCTTCGATAGATCCTTCGCTGACATAAAGTTCAATTTTTCCAAACAGATAAGAAGAATCTTGTTTATTCAACGCGACAGCCGGAATACCATTCTCTTCCAACATTTGTTTGACTATCTCGGCTTGAATAGCATTTGTATATGTTTTAATTTTTTTCCAATCGTTCTCCATTGTTTTCTTTTTGCGTTGATCGATAAAATAAGAATACAAAAATAAGAGTAAAAATGAAGGCTACAAGATATATCCACCAAGATTGTAACTCAAATGCATTGAGTTCATCATAACTCTTTCCCTGTCTTACGTAATAAAATGCTCCAATTGTGGCTCCGGCATTATTGACAAAGTGCCCAAAGATGGGCAATATGATGTTCTTGCTCCATACATAAAGATAGCCAAAAAAAGCCCCCAATAACATGCGGGGAACAAAACCAAAAAATTGCAGGTGTATCGCACTGAAGATAATAGCAACGAGCCATATAACCACATGCTGATTGCTCAACCATCTTCCTATTATTTTTTGCAAAATACCACGAAACAGCAATTCTTCACCTATGGCCGGAATTAAGGCCAGTACAACAATATTGTACAAAAAGCCGGATATACTCGACTCCATAATTATGCCCTTAATTAAATCACCCGATTCCTTTTCGCTACGCTCCATCCAACGCTGCAACGATTGCATACTATCGGGCAATTGTAAGGATTCATTCCAGTGACCGATCAGACTCATCAAAGGCATAAAAGAAAGCATTGCTAAAAATATATAGCCAAATTGCATTCCGCTAGGCCATTTTTTCAGTTTAAAATATGTAATGCCATATCCTTCGCGTGTATTCATCAGATAAGCTGGCACAACAAAAGATCCCAAGCTGCTCATTAACAACATAAAGCGCATCTCATTGGCCGATCCATTCATTAAGGATTCCAATGAGAAGACCTGCCTGGTGAATGTATAATAACTTGCAATAATCAGAATAGCAATAATCTGCGAAAGAATGGTAAAACCGATAACCATTAAGATCAATCGTAACAAAGATTGAAACGGATGGGGTGTTTGTTCAGGAAACATAGCTATTAAATATCAGTTAAAGATAGCAATAAAAGCAAGATTTATTAAAATTGTCGCATTCATTCAAATTCTGCCGTCTAGTTTGTACTAGCCGAATGGCAACGTGCGATATCATCCAAATACAGTAAAAACTCCAACAGAGGTATTCGATCATCCCGAATACGAATACATTTGACACAGCATATATGATCAAAAAAAAGGCTTTGGAAAAATCCAAAGCCTTTTTTTAATATAGATTATGTCTCGTCCTGAAATATCGATACACAAAAAAAAATCGTTATGGAAGAAGGAACAAATTATGTAAAGCGGACTCAGCGTGATTACACTTTAACATTGAAGCTGAATGTCGTTAAAGAGATTGAATCGGGGAAATTGACACTCTCCCAAGCTCAAAAACAGTATGGCATCCAGGGAGATAGCACTATTCGCAATTGGTTAAAAAAATATGGTAACTTTGATTGGGAGAATCAAATACCATCCAATATGGCAAAGTCACCAGAACAGCGCATTTTAGAACTGGAAGCCAAAGTCAGACTGCTGGAGAAGCAAAAGGCTCAACTTGAGCATCAGAATCACATCGCTGATTCCAAAGCGATCATCTTTGACATGATGATCGATATTGCAGAAAAAGAATATAAAATCGACGTAAGAAAAAACTTGAAACCCGCGCAATCAATCGTTTCCGGCAAGAAAAACAAGAAAGCCTAAGTTTTACTTGTGGATTGTTCGGGTTAGACAGGCAGGTGTATTATCGAAGGATCAAACGTATAGCCAGGAGCCAGGGTATAGCCGGGAAAATTGTGGACTTAGTTCATGAAATACGCACTACCCAGCCAAGAATAGGTACACGGAAACTTTACCATATGTTGGCAAGGGAGCTACGGGCATTAAAGGTGGGTAGAGACAAATTCTTTGATATTTTACGCGCCAACCATTTGTTAATTACACGTAAAAGAAGCTATCATACGACCACTATGTCACATCATAGATTTAGAAAATATCCGAATATTATTAAAGAAGTGGCTGTTTGCCGTCCCAATCAGGTTTGGGTAAGTGATATCACTTATATAGGAAAGCGAGAAAGCCCCTGTTACCTGAGTTTGGTTACAGATGCCTATTCGAAGAAAATTGTTGGCTTTGAGGTCTCACAGACCATGTGCACACCGCATGTTGTAAATGCACTAAAAATGGCACAAAAACAAAGAAAAACAAACGAGCCGTTAATCCATCATTCCGACAGAGGAGTACAATATTGTGCAGAAGAATACCAATATTACCTAAGCAAGTACCAGCTCAGTTGCAGTATGACAGAAAACTCTGATCCTTATGAAAATGCCATCGCTGAACGAATCAATGGTATACTCAAACAAGAGTTCATGATTGATACCTATCATTTAGATCTACATTTGATGAAGCAGATCGTAGCTGAAGCAATCGATATCTATAATAATGACAGACCACATTGGTCTAATCATATGCTAACTCCAAATCAGATGCACATGAAATCAAACATGAACTTCAGAACTTATAAAACAAAAAACAGTAGCAACCTATCGGCTACTACTGTTTAAATTATTTATTTTTAATCACTGAAAACCTGTATCGATTTTTCAGGACTAGTCATTATCCTAATTCACTCGAATTGGATCAGCAGGTTTCTGCAGATTTTTATACGGATATGTTTTCATTTCTTCCAACAATATTTTCACCGTTCTTTCAAGCTGTGGATCTCGGCCTTCCAAAAGATCTTTAGGCAATTGTTCGATAAATACATCAGGAGCGACTCCTTCATTTTCGATAATCCAATTTCCTTTTAGGTCATAGACACCGAAGTTTGGTGAAGTAATACGGCCTCCATCCAACAAAGGAGGGTAACCGCTTATGCCAACCAAAATCCCCATTGTTGTACGACCGACCAATTTACCAAGTCCTTTAAAACGGAACATATAAGGCATCATATCCCCACCTGAGCCTGCATTTTCATTAATAATCATGGCTTTTGGTCCATAAATGCCATTTCCCGGAGTTGTAAATCCTTTTCCATCACGAATTCCCCAGCCAGCGATCAACTCGCGAGATAAGAGGTCGATCACATAATCGGCAACCCAGCCACCACCGTTGTTTCTTTCGTCCATTAGAAGAGCCTTTTTATCCATCTGAGCGAAGTAATACCGATTGAAATAGGTATACCCTTCAGGACCGGTATTCGGCATGTACACATAAGCTATTTGTCCATTGCTCAATTCATTTACTTTTTTACGGTTCCTTTCGACCCATTCCATGTTACGCAAGTTCATTTCATCACTAAACGAGATCGGTTTAACGATTACTTCACGTGCACCAACCAAAGAAGGTTTTGAATTGATCTTCAACGTAACTTGTTTACCAACAGTATTGTCAAATAAACTATAGATATCCTTATCCTCAGTCAATTCAGTACCATTAACAGCAACAATATAGTCTCCTTCTTTTATGTTTAATCCCGGTTCAGCCAATGGGGCTTTGAACGATGGATTCCATTCAAGACGCGTAAACAATTTGGCGATCTGATAATAACCATTCTTTAGCGTATAATCTGCTCCCAACACACCAACCGAAACTGATGGCGTGGAAGGTTGATCTCCTGGATAGATATAATTGTGTCCCACGACCATTTCTCCCATCATTTCGTTCAATAAATAACCAAGATCGGAACGATGGTTTACAAAAGGTAAGAATTTTTCATATTTGGTTTTCATCGCTTTCCAGTCAGCACCATGCATATTTTCTACATAGAAATAGTCTTTTTGCATCGACCAAACTTCATTGAATACTTGTTTCCATTCGGCTGCGGGATCCACCAATTGCTGAATTCCACCTAGCTTAACTTCGCCAGCAGTAGGAGAGGCTACTTTTTGCCCAGCTGTTACAATATTGAAGCCATTTCCCGTTTGATATAACATCTTTTTACCATCGGCACTAATAACAAAACTACGTGCATTCTCCACTAAGGTTTTATTTTCAAGATCCTTAAAATCATATGCACCGATTGTTCCACCACGTTGATAAGTCAATTGATTTGGAACCAAACCATTTAAATTCCAGTAAGGACCGGCTGGCAAAGGGAGGGCAACAATTCGATTCTCGATGCGATCGAAATCTACCTGAATAGATTTGTCAACCGGCTTGCTTGCAACTGACTCTTCCTTCTTATCCTTTTTAGGAGCTTTTTTATCATTCTCTTTTACACGTTCCTTTTTATTATTCTCTCCCTCTTCCTTTTTATCAGGTTTATCTTCACGGATTTGCTCATCATCACTATCGTTTTTAAAGAATGATGGTGTTTTGCTAGACAGGATAAAAGCATAGACTGCATAATCTACATTACGCTGTACAGCGGACATATGTAAACCAGAATTTGTTAAACCTGTATTTGTACTCGCCGTGAAAAATAAATATTTACCATCTTGCGAAAATGCAGTACTGCGGGCAGAGCTCATACCATCCGTAATTTGCTGAGTTTTCTTTGTATCTAAGTTATACATGAACACAGCAGGTGCCCCGTTTTCCAGTGTACGTATAAAGGATATCCATTTTGAATCTGGAGACCAACTTGGTTGGAAATGATTGGATACACGCCCGGTTTGACCACTTAATTTGTCATCAGCGACTTTGACAACAGCCTTGGAAGCAATATCAATATAGTACAGATTAAGATGCGCATCATTGTAAAAAAGCTTCTTTGAATCTGGTGACCAAGTCGGTTCAAAATAGAAATTGGTTTCCCCTAAATTAAAGTATAAGGGCTGATCTTTTCCGAACTGATCCATCAGTACCAACTGATAGGTCCCATTCTTATCTGAAATATAGGAGACCCATTTGCCATTAGGAGACCAATCTGGAAAACGTTCATGCGAACCTGGTGAATTAGATAAATTTCGAGCTTCTCCTTTTTCCTTTGGTACGGTAAAGATCTCCCCACGTGCTTCAAATAACGCTCGCTGACCTGTAGGAGATAATGTAGCATAACGTATATCGTCCTTGATATCTTTATAATAAGGTCTTTTGTACATGACATCTGTATTCACAGTGATGTGCAAAGGAGTAATTTTATTTCCGTTTAGATTCAGTATATTCAATACTCCAGCATATTCAAAAATCAAGTCGTTACCATTCCCATTCAAGGAACGTACGTCATAATCTTTGAAATCTGTTAGTTTTTCAACCTTTTTAGTTTTGGTGTCGTAACTAAAAATATTGACAATTTTATCGCGGTCAGATAGGAAATAAACCTTCGTTCCCAACCATAATGGCTTAACATCATTACTTTTAACATTCGGAATAGTCTCGATTTCTTTTGTTTTGGTATCAAAGATCCAAATGGTTGGCATACCACCACCCCGGTAACGCTTAAAGGCTACTCGATCCCTTTCAGTAGGGTCAGTATTCTTGATGTAAGCCCAATAACGACCATCGGCAGAAGGGCTTCCCTGAGTAGCCTCAGGCATAATGAGCGCTTTGTCCATTCCCGACATTTGAATATTGGAACTGTATAACCGTGGACTTAAAGCATAGGTGAAATCACGAGATGTAGTATAATATACTTCATCATTATTGAGCCATCCGCGCAATACATCCGAAGAGGGATGATAAGTGATACGTTTTGGCTCTCCACCCGTTACAGGGATCACATATACGTCTGTATTTCCATCATAATTTCCTGTGAATGCTACTTTTTTGCCGTCTGGAGAAAACATTGGATTCTGTTCCACCCCTGGATTTGTTGTAAGGCGTCTCGGATTTGCTCCGGTTTTGTCGGCAATCCAAATATCTCCACCATACACAAAAGCGATATTGTTGGCGCTGATACTTGGGTTTCGAAGTAATAGGGTTTCTTGCGCTTTTGTTTGCAGAAAGGATGTCCCGAGCAAAAAGGCAGCAAATAACTTGAAATGAGTTTTATTCATAAACGTTTAACGGTTAAATTTACCACACACAAAACTACACTTTTGTAAAGTGGACCTAGTTAGTATATCCACAAAGTTGCATAAAAAATATGATAAAAAAAAAGTCCTGCTTTCAGCAGGACTTTTCTTTAGCTATTGAAGATTAGAAACCGTACTCTTGTTCGATTTCTAACACAATTCCTTCATCGACCAAAACGCGACCACAGTGCTCACAAATGATGATTTTCTTACGTTGACGTATTTCTGATTGCATTTGAGCAGGAATCTTATTATGACATCCTGAACAGCTATCGCGATCAATCGACACAACAGCAAGTCCGTTTTTGAACGAGTTACGTAAACGGTAATATACCTTTACCAAACGTTCTTCGATATTAGCTTCAGCTTCAGCAGCTTTAGCCAATAATGCATCTTCTTCCTTTTGAGTTTCAGAAGTAATTGTTTCCAATTCTTTCTTTTTTCCCTCAAGCTCGTTTTTGCTATACTCAAGATTACCTACAGTAGTATCGTAGTTTTCTGTCTTGTTGCGAATTTCGAATTCTGCTTCTTTAATTCTTTTTTCACAAACCTGAATCTCAAGACCTTGAATTTCGATTTCTTTCGAAATAGCGTCGTATTCACGATTATTTTTTACCTCATTTAACTGCGACTCATATTTTTTGATAGCAGCTTGGGCATCCTTAATCATGTTTTTACGCTTAACGATCGAATCTTCTAAATCGTCTAAGTCTATTCTGATCTTCTCAATACGAGTTTCTAAACCCGCAATCTCATCTTCAAGATCTGCAACTTCCATAGGCAATTCACCACGAACTTGGCGAATTTTGTCTATTTTAGTATGTATGGCTTGTAAAAGCCATAATGCTTTCAATTTTTGTTCTACGGTTTGTTCCATCAACTGTAGTATTTTATAGGATTTGTATCTATTTCTGTTGTTAAGGTTGCAAAGTTAGGAAATTTTTTCGTAATAATGTCGTACAATAATTCTTGCGTAAATTGTTCGCTCTCAAAATGTCCCGTATCTGCAATCACTATTTCACCTTCAGCATCAAAAAATTCATGATATTTATAGTCTGCTGTAACAAAAAAATCAGCGCCAGAACGTTTGGCTGCACCAAGTAAAAATCCACCCGAGCCACCACAGACAGCTACACGACTAACTTTTTTATCTAATAAGGCTGTATGACGAATGACATTCAACCTCAGTTTGTCCTTAAGATAAGCTAAAAATTCCAATTCAGCCATTGGTTCAGCCAAATTTCCAATCATTCCAGCACCAATTTCGGTAGCCGTATTTTGAATATCAAACAAATCATAGGCTACTTCCTCGTAGGGATGAACTTCATAGAGTGCTAAAAGTAGCTTCCTTTCATTAGATTTCAGGTAGATAACCTCAATTCGTGTTTCCTCTACACGCTCTTGAACATCAATCTCTCCAATGGTAGGATCGGCCCCTTTTAAAGGTCTAAAACTACCATAACCTGCCGTATTAAAACTACATTGATCATAGTGTTTTCCGATTTTACCTGCACCCGCATCAAACAATGCCTGTCGGACATCTTCAACATGACTCCTTGGTACAAAAACGACCATTTTCCGCAATATATCTGTTTTAGATTCCAATATAGCCTGATTTTCTAATCCCAATTTATCGGCAATTTTCGTGTTCACTCCACCGGTAACATTGTCGAGATTTGTATGAATGGCATATAATGCAACTTTATGTTCAATTGCTTTAATAACCGTACGCTCCACATAATTTTTTCCATTAAATTTTTTTAGGCCCTTGAACACAATAGGATGATGCGAAACAATTAAATTACATCCTTTATCAATGGCTTCTTTTACAACAGCTTCTGTGCAGTCCAAAGAAATGAGCACTTTTGTAATCTCTCTATTGGCGTCGCCCACAATAAGCCCAGCATTGTCATAAGACTCCTGCAAATCTAAAGGAGCCAATTGCTCCAAATAATCAATGACTTCTTTAATTTTCATGGTCTACAATTACCTCCTTTTCTCTAAATTTATTATGTTCTTCCAAAATTCTTCTATTCGCGTTAATTTCAAACCAATAATTAGCCAAGGTCACAAAATGCATAATGATCAGTACACCGGAAATGGAAAGTGGGAGAGGAATATTTGTGGCCAAGTAAATCCATGCATATAGCGATCCTTTCCTAAACGTAGGGTTTTCTTCCACAGCTATTTTCCGATCATAAAACTCATTGATCAAAGAATCCCTTAGACGCGACGCAACCTGAAAATTCCAATAAATATTAACCAGCGGAATGGCAACTAACCAGGATTGGTTAGGCGTCATTAATCTATTTTCTTTGGCGACCAATTTTAAGGTCTTTCGAATTGTATTCGCAAATAAAAGCCATACAATAATACGTATAGCCACAATAGCCATAGCGGTATAAATTACTTCGGGCTTACTTAACTCTTTTATTAATTCCTCTTGCGTCATTGAACTATTTATTGCTTATTTATTATTCCTGTTCCAACAAATCTACTAATTCTTTCAACCTTTTTATTTGTGGATTATGATCTCCAACAAATTCAATTGTTTTAAAACCCATGGTTTTAGCTTTCTTATAAAACGGGTAAAAATCGTCCTCCTCAATTGCTGTACCATCCGTATAAGTCAAAATGTATGTACTTGGGATCTTAAGTCGTTTCGGATTTTTTAAATTAATCTTATCTGTCATTGTTTTTAGCGGGTGGGGGACATCTCTAGGAAGCTTCTTAACGTCCTTCACCCAGAACGGAAAAATATAACCATCCTTTTCTAATTTTAACAGTCCATTTGCTGCTGTAGATTTCCCCATTAAGTTTATGACCGATTGCTGATCCTCCGGAAGTATAGCATCCAAGTAAACCAATTTACGTATTCTATCCGGAAGACTATCGGCCACAGCCGTAATTACCATACCACCATAACTATGTCCCACCAGTATAATATCATGAAGATCTTCAAACAGAATCGTATTTACAACATCATTGACATGAGTTTGCAATCGAATAGAAGTATCTGCTAAATGGTAACGCTCGCCCAAGCCTGTTAGTGTAGGGCGGTAAACCTCATTTCCCTTCTTCGCTAACTCAACAGCAGTATTTTTAAACTGCCAAGCTCCACCCCAAGCTCCATGGACGATCACATACGTAGAAGACTGCGCAGAAACATCTTTACCGAATCCAACTAATGAAAAGAAAAATATAATAAACAGTAATTTACAGTAATTCATTGTGTTATATCTTAAAACATCCTTTACACTTAACAAAATCTGTTGAGAAAATATATTGATAACCCAGTTTACATTTTTATCCAAAAACAAGACGTAAGCACTTACTTACTTTACTAAAACATGATTCAATCTACTAAAAACAGCTTTTAGCTTCTCAACTAAGCCTCATCAATGAAGATAGGGTAGGGGGGAACTATGAAAACATCATGCATAAAGTAAAAAAATAGTAGGCTTTTTATGATAATCATACGATCGTTTTCTCCACTCAGCAACCGTCAAACTTTGGATATTTTCATCGGCCGCAGTTACATTTGACGCAACACAGAGTAAGCTGGAAGGTTTACATATTTTTAGTAGATCAGCCAAAAGCTGATTATTTCTAAATGGAGTTTCAATAAAAATCTGAGTCTGCTTTTCGCGTGCTGATTGTTGTTCGAGATTTTTAATTTCCTTAGCTCGATCATTTTTATCGATAGGTAAATACCCATGAAAAGCAAATTTCTGACCGCTAAATCCAGAAGCCATAAGCGCTAGTAAAATAGAGCTTGGTCCAACAAGAGGAACGACTTTAATACCCAATTGATGTGCCCGTGCTACAATAGAAGCTCCAGGGTCAGCAACGCCAGGACATCCTGCCTCAGACATTAAACCAACATTTTTGCCCTGTTTCAAGCCTCCAAAAAAATCATTTATATTTCCTTTATCCCGCACATGCTTTCCATAATCATGAATTTTTAGTTCGCTCTGCGGAATCTTTAAACCTGCAAGTTTTAAAAACTTACGAGCCGTTTTTTCATTTTCCACAATATACTCGTCCAATGAATTAATTGTTTCCACTAAATATGCAGTAAACGATTGGAAAGCTGCGTCATCACTCAATGGAACAGGAATTAAATATAAGATACCATTTGCCATAATACAAACCTACTAATTAAGGTCCATTTGGCTATACTAATTTTAAACTTAGCATTATTTAACCTTTTAAAATGATTATAATTTCGATTTTTAAACTCATTATTAGTATTTTAGCGTAAATATTCATTGCAACAATAAACATCATTCAAATGATCACACAAATTACAGAAGGCGTAAAAATCTCGGTTGAAACCATCTATCAATCAGAGTATTCGAATCCGGACCGTGAACATTTCATGTTTGCTTATCATATCAGCATAGAAAATCTCAGCGATTACACGGTTCAATTGATAAGTCGCTATTGGAAAATCTTTGACGCAAAAGGAGACTATAGAGAGGTATCTGGAGAAGGGGTAGTAGGTGAACAACCTATTATAGAACCTGGCCAGACTCATCAGTATACCTCAGGTTGCAATCTCAATAGCGAATTCGGATTCATGGAAGGATATTACAATATGATCCGAACACTGGACAACGGCAGCTTTCAAGTTGAAATACCACGTTTCAATCTGATAGCTGATTACGCATTGAATTAATTTTATCAAGGCAGTATCATTATTGCCAATTAATCAAATAACGAAGCTTTTTTCGCATCGAATAAGAAACTATTTCTTTATTTTTGCGAGCATTCCAAATGAACAAGCTAACCTCGGGGTATTATCATTTTACCCGATGGCAAATGCTAGCATTTGATCGTATGCCACCCGATAGATTAAATTAGTCAGCAATCAAAACGATTATTGATTCAATATATAAATAACTGATAATCAACAATAAAGTATCAAATAGCTGATTATCAACACAATATGCGCAACCAAGGGAAGAAACCTCTTGGTCGTGTTTTGACGTGTAAATTGACTGAATATAATTTAGGGTGATATAACGTGAGTATTTTAGCTACAGAACAAGTAAGCCATTCCTTCCATGATCGATGGCTTTTTAAAGATTTACATTTTGGTCTCCAAAAGGGTGACCGTGTGGCCTTGGTCGGAATCAATGGCACAGGTAAATCAACCTTACTCGCCATTTTAGCAGAGCGAATCTTACCAACCTCAGGAAAAGTTGTAAAAGAAAAAGGTATAAAAATTGGTTTCTTAGAACAGGATCCTGATTTCACAGGATTAAAATCAATCAATGATTTTATTTATAGTACAGACAACGATCAACAGCGTCTTATCCGAGAGTACGAGGAGCTGCTATTGGAGACTGATATCGATCAGAAAAAATTAGAAGATCTTACAGAAAAAATAAGTTCATTGAATGCCTGGGAGTATGAGCATAATATTAAGACGATTCTTAATCGTTTAAATATTATGGATTTCCATCAAGACATCAAAAGTCTATCAGGAGGCCAACGAAAACGCCTTGCGCTAGCCAAGCTTTTGATAGACGAGCCGGATATTTATATATTAGATGAACCCACCAACCATTTGGATATAGAGACTATTGAATGGCTTGAAAAACTACTAACAACAGGTAGCAAAACCGTTCTTTTAGTAACGCACGATCGCTACTTCTTGGATAATATCTGTACTGAGATTCGAGAGCTGGATAGGGGCAATCTCTTTATCTATAAAGGTAACTATTCTTATTTTCTAGAAAAGAAGTCCGAACGCGAAACTATTGATGCGGTTATGGTTGAGAAAAGCAGAAATCTACTTCGCCGTGAATTGGAGTGGATGCGTCGTCAACCACAGGCACGTGGTACCAAATCCAAATCACGTATTGAAGCATACTATGACTTGGAAGAAAAATCTAAAGCAATTAAAGGAAACGACTCGGTACAACTCAGTGTAAAAGTAAGCCGACAGGGCTCAAAAATACTCGAACTAGAACATGTTGCCAAACGTTATGGAGCAAAAGAAATCATACATGATTTTTCATACACTTTTAAAAAAGGTGATCGTATTGGTCTAGCTGGAAAAAATGGCACTGGAAAATCAACCTTTCTTAATTTAATCACGGGAGAAGAAAAACCTGATACAGGATCTATAGCGGTAGGGGAAACCACAGTATATGGCTACTATAAACAGGGTGGATTGGAAGTAAATGAAAACGATCGAGTATTAGATGTTGTAAAAAATATAGCAGACTATATTGAAATGGCAAATGGGGAAGTAATTACGGCTTCACAGTTGCTAACCCATTTTTTATTTCCTCCTGAAAAACAATTTGGTTTCGTTAACAAATTAAGCGGAGGAGAGAAAAAAAGACTTCAGCTCATGCGAGTTTTAATGAAGAATCCTAATTTCCTAATTCTGGATGAGCCATCCAATGATCTTGATATTGATACATTAAACGTGCTGGAAGATTTTCTTGACAACTACAAAGGGGTACTCATATTAGTATCACACGACAGGTATCTATTAGATAAATTGACCGATCAACTTTTCATCTTTGAAGGAAAGGGGAGCGTACAGATATACAATGGAAATTATGCCGACTTTAAACTTGAACAGGAGGAAATCCAAAAATTAGAGAAGGAGAAACAAAAAAGGATAACCCAAGAACAGGTAAAGCCAATTGTAAAAGAGGAAAAGAAAAAACTCTCGTACAAGGAACAATTGGAGTATAATAAACTAGAAGAAGAAATCGAAAAACTGGAAACACAAGTAATATTAAAAACGGAGGAACTAAACCAGGTAACAGATCATCTGAAACTTTCTTCCTTAGCGGAAGAAATTCAATCTATCCAAAAACAGATAGACGACAAATCCGAAAGATGGTTATATCTTGCTGATTTTATGTAAAATTTCATCAGAGGTTTCACGTGAAACATAAAGAAAACGTAAATTTACAAAGAAATAAAAACGCCACGTTTCACGTGGAACAAGAATAGAACAATGTTTAAAAAATATAATGTAATTGTCGTTGGTGCAGGGCATGCCGGATGTGAGGCAGCGGCGGCAGCAGCCAACTTAGGTTCGTCCACTTTACTCATCACAATGAATATGGGGGTGATAGCCCAAATGAGTTGCAACCCCGCTATCGGTGGTGTAGCAAAAGGACAAATTGTAAGAGAAATTGATGCTATGGGCGGGTATACGGGTATCATAGCAGATAAATCAACCATTCAATTCCGAATGCTCAATCTTTCGAAAGGTCCAGCTATGTGGAGTCCACGTACACAAAATGACCGAATGCGTTTTGCTGAAGAATGGAGGTTACAATTGGAGTCTCTTCCAAATTTAGATATGTGGCAAGATACCGTAAAAGAAGTTATCGTCAAAAATGGAAAAGCTTGCGGTGTCATCACTTCGATGGGAATAGAAATAGAATCGGACGCTGTGGTACTAACCAATGGAACTTTTCTAAATGGTGTAATTCACATTGGCGATAAGAAATTTGGAGGCGGTAGAACAGGAGAGAAGGCCGCCACAGGTTTAACCGAACAACTTGTTTCCCTTGGTTTCGAATCAGGAAGAATGAAGACAGGGACACCACCTCGTATAGATGGAAGAAGCCTCAACTATGCATTGATGGAAGAACAGTGGGGCGACGAAAAAAGAGGGCGGTTTTCTTATACAGATGTAGAAATACCTACTGAACAACGCTGTTGTTGGATTACCTACACAAATGATAAAGTTCACGAAATGCTTCGTACTGGGTTTGAAAAATCACCTATGTTTACGGGACGTATCAAAGGATTGGGCCCGCGTTATTGCCCTTCAATAGAAGATAAAATAAATCGTTTTGCCGAGCGTGAAAGACATCAGATATTCGTGGAGCCCGAAGGTTTTAAAACAGTAGAAATCTATGTCAATGGATTCTCGACCTCATTGCCGGAAGATGTACAATTAAAAGCTTTGCAATTAATTCCTGGCTTCGAAAATGCGAAGATGTACCGACCAGGTTATGCCATAGAATACGACTACTTTCCACCAATGCAATTGGATCTAACCCTAGAAACCCAATTGGTGAAGCATCTATTTTTTGCAGGACAAATCAATGGGACTACTGGCTATGAAGAGGCCGCTGCTCAAGGCTTCCTAGCAGGGATTAATGCGCATCAACGCATCAACGATGATAAGGAACTTATTCTAAAAAGATCCGAATCTTATATAGGTGTATTGGTCGACGATCTCGTAACAAAAGGAACTGAAGAGCCGTACCGTATGTTTACATCAAGAGCAGAACATCGCCTACTTTTACGCCAGGACAATGCTGATATTCGCCTAACCCCATTAGCTTACAAATTGGGATTAGTAGGAGAAGAAAGACTCAAAAAAGTACAAGACAAAATTGATAACTCAACTAAAATAATCGAGTATCTAAAACAAAATTCAACCAATGTCGAAAAGATGAATACTGTTTTAGCGGAAGTTGGTTCGAGCGCACTTCCTCAGAAAACAAGGCTGAGTAATGTACTTGCGAGACCACAAGTTGGTATCCAAGATATTCTGAAAGGAGACGAAGGCTTTGCGCATTATGTATCCCAATTTGATAACGATACCATCGAACAAGCAGAGATCAATATCAAATATGAAAGCTATTTCGATAAAGAAATGGAAATAGTCAATCGTATGAAGAAGATGGAAGATAGAGAAATAAACCCCGACTTCGACTACAGCTTGCTAATATCACTATCCATTGAGGCGAGACAAAAGCTGTCAAAGGTTAAACCACGTACATTGGGGCAAGCTTCAAGAATCTCGGGTGTTTCACCCTCTGATATCACAGTATTGATGGTACACATGAGCTAAATAACTGATATACAAATATTTACACACAAAACATCACATAGCTTAAAATAAGCGATTTAAGACAATATTCTATTTTTTATGACAACTTCTTTAAGAGAAAATAAAAGTGGTTCAAAAAGGCTAAAAAGTAGCTTAAAAACAAGATTACTTATTTTAAGCATGTTTATTATGCTTATTGGCTTGTCTATACAGTGTGCAAGCATACAGCAACCTACGGGAGGACCAAAAGATTCTATTCCGCCGAAAATACTACTGGAAAGCCCTACGAATTTTTCGAAGAATTTTACAGCAAAAAAAATAGTTATTACCTTCGACGAATATATCAAACTGGCAAATCAACAAAAAGAATTTAGTATCACACCAGACATGGGGAGTAACCCAGAATTCAAGGTCAAGAAAAAAAATCTAGAAATTACCTTACCTGATTCCCTAGAAAAAAATACAACTTACAGCATATATTTCGGTAAAGGACTAGTGGACTATAATGCAGGAAATGCACTGGTCAATTATGCTTATGTATTCGCAACAGGAGACAAAATAGATTCACTCAGTATATCTGGTAATGTAAAAAGCGCTGTGACCAAAGAGGTCCAAAAAGATGTTAAAGTCTTATTGATCCCCATTAGCCAAGACTCCATTTTCGGGAAGAAGAAAGCTAATATATTTACGACAACGGATACTGCAGGCAATTACAAACTAAACAATTTAAGAGAAGGAACCTATCGCATTTACGCACTTCAAGAAAAGAACAATGACAGGATCTATAATGGCGCTGATGAAGAAATAGGTTTCCTAAAAGACTCTATCGTGCTAGCGCGGGACTTAAACAATATCAATTTGGAGATATTCAAAGGAACCCCAAAAAAGTTTAGAACGCAAGAAAAGAAATTTGAAAAAAATGGAAGTATTCTTCTTATTTTTAACAGGCGAGTGGACAAACCCAAGCTCAATATCCTAAATGATGAAGTAAACAACAAGGATAAAATAGTACGCTTTTCAAATACATCAGACTCCGCTACTTTGTTTATTCCAAATTTAAAAATAGACTCCCTAAAGTTAGTTCTGACAGAAAATGAAAGACCATTGGACACCATTCTAATCAGAAAAGGGAATGTAAAAATAGAGCAGACAATTGAGCCAATTTTTACCCCAAATAATGGGCGAGTCGATCGGATTACGCACCTTCAGGTATCTGCATTTACACCGATCAAGAATATCGATAAAACCAAGTTGAAATTCAAAGAAGACTCATTGGTCCGAACCAATTACCAACTTGCCGTTGATACAGCGAATACCAATATCTACCATATTCGATATAATTGGAGAAAAGATAAAAAGTACCAAATTGAGTTTACAGAAGGCGCCATAACAGGCTATTTTGGCGAGCAAAATAAAGAGAAAAAGCTGGATTTGACTTATGACGATAGTGAAAACTATGGGGATCTGACATTTGATTTTACAGATCTAGATAGCAATACCACATATCTGGTAGAGCTAATCAATGAGAAAAAAGATAAAGTCTATCGCGTCGACAAAATAAACATGAACAATCCGACCGTCATATACAAACAGTATCCAGGAGGAAAGTATAGCATACGTGTAATTCGCGACGACAACGATAATGGAATCTGGGATACCGGAGATGTCGAAAAGAAAACCTTTCCGGAACCTGTTATATATTTAAATAAGGTATTTACTATACGTGCTAATTGGGAACAAAAAGACAGTTTTTCATTGAGTGGCCTCAAAAAAGAATAATTGAGGCCATTCTAAAATAATAATTTAAAACACTGCTAATTCGATTAAGCTAAAACCAGGAGCTGTACAGAACATAATTATGTGGTAGCTGCTGTAATAGATCTTTCTGCTCTTCAGTAAGTGCCTTTATCTTTTTCGCAGGTACTCCAGCATATAAAAATCCCGATTCACAACGTGTATTTTCCAAAACTACTGCCCCAGCTGCTACAATAACATTCGATTCAACAATAGCATTATCCATAACGATAGCTCCCATACCAATGAGTACATGGTCTTCCAAAATACATCCATGTACCATAGCCTGGTGGCCTATACTCACATAATTTCCAATCGTTGTACCGCATTTCTTATAGGTACAATGTATAACAGCACCATCTTGAATATTCGTATAATTACCAATACGAATATAATTGACATCTCCACGTATTACAGCGTTAAACCATACAGAACAGTGATGTCCAATCTTTACATCGCCCACAATCGTTGAATTAGGTGCTAAGAAGCATTCTTCGGCTATCACCGGAGATATATCTAAAACAGGTAAAATAAGTGCCATATTCCTTAAAAAATTGTATCCTGTAGTACTTCCGAATGTTTCGGGTAGTCCGTTGTATAATGCAATCCCCTACTTTCTTTCCTCAACATAGCTGATTTTGTCACAATATAAGCTACCTGAATAACATTACGCAATTCACACAATTTAACAGAAAGCCTGGTATTTCGATAGAATTCTTCTGTCTCCTCATACAATAAATGTAAACGCTTTAGGGCTCTTTCCAGTCTAAAATCGGAACGCACAATACCAACATAGTCACTCATAATCTTTTGGCATTCGCGCAAATTATGACTTACTAAAATATCCTCATTTGAAAGTGAGGTTTTAGAGTCATCCCATTCCGGAACGTCAACCACATGGTTAATCAATCCTATCGACTTTGTGGCGTCTAAGAAAATACGATGTGCATAAACAAGTGCTTCAAGAAGCGAATTAGAAGCTAATCGATTTGCACCATGTAGTCCAGTAGAAGAACACTCACCGCAAGCATATAAATTAACAAGGCTACTGCGTCCAAAATCATCTACATAGATACCGCCACAGAGGTAATGCGCCGCCGGCGTAACTGGTATAAAATCCTTCGCCATATCCAGTCCGATCGACAGGCACTTTTCATAAATATTTGGAAAATGCTTGATGATATCCTGTTTATCCCGATGCGTAATATCGAGGTAAACATAATCTATACCTGATTTCTTCATCTCGGCATCAATCGCTCTAGCAACGATGTCTCTCGGTGCCAAAGAAGCACGTTCATCGTACTCCTCCATAAAAGATTCACCATTGACCCTCCTTAAAATCCCCCCAAATCCACGTACAGCTTCGGATACCAAAAATGCAGGCGAATCCTTTGGATTATATAAAGAAGTAGGGTGAAATTGCATAAACTCCATATTACGCACCTTACCTTTTGCCCGATACACCATTGCTATACCATCTCCAGTCGCAATAGTTGGATTTGTTGTACTTGAATAAACATGACCAGCTCCGCCAGAGGCCATCACGGTGACCTTACTCAAAATCTGATCTACTAAATGTGATGAGGTATTAAAAGCGTAAATTCCATAACAGGTGATGTCTTCCCTATTTTTATCCACGTACTCACCCAGATGATGCTGTGTAATCAAATCAATGGCAAAGTAATGTGTTACAATTTCAATATTAGGATCACTATGTGCTTGAGCCAATAATGCACGCTCTATTTCGTAGCCAGTTATATCTTTATAATGTAAAATACGATGAGCTGAATGTCCCCCCTCTTTTGCAAGGTCATACAAGCCCGATTCCTCCTTGTCAAATGATGTCCCATATGAAATAAGTTCTGCTATCCGTTCCGGTGCTTCTCTTACTACGTTTTCCACAATTTCAACATCGCATAAACCATCCCCAGCAATCTGAGTATCAATGATATGCTTTTCAAAGCTATCTGACTTATCCACAACGGCAGCCACTCCCCCTTGCGCATATTTTGTATTAGACTCATCCTCATTGGACTTAGTGACTATCAATACTTTACCGAATTTCGATGCCTTTAAAGCAAAGCTCAATCCAGCAATACCTGATCCAATGACCAAAAAATCTACCTTTCTATCTGCCATATAAATTAAAATTCACAAACTATCCCCAAAAGTGACGATTCAAATTAACGAAAAATGTGGAAAACGTGTAAATAAAAGGTTAAATAAAAATGAAAAGTATTTAACAATTCACAAATCCCCTATTTTGAAGCCTTATTTCTAAAATTTTTCCGCACAAAAATCCATAGATTTCCACATTTTCTAAACAAAAACTATTCAACAAAAATATATGGAAAATAAAAAATACGATAAATTAGAATTTTAAAAATCAGCTCTTTAATAGATAAATCCTGTTGAAAAATTGTTGAAAACTCTTTAAAAACCTAAAATCAAAATTGAAATAACCTAATTTATACCACTTTTCCACACCATAATAAACAATAAGAGATTTTCTATTTTAAATAATTAGTATTTATTGAAAAAAAAGATTGTGGAATACGTTCGAAAATCTTTTTTTAGTTTTGTCAAGTTCGATTAGAGTCCGTTAGGTTTCGATATCCGGGAATTATGGAGTCCCCTATTGAAATATTTAATTCTAATTGAGTTTATATTATTTTTTAAATTTCCTATTGGCTTTTAAAGCGCTTTAGGATCGGATATTTATTTTATTTTTTTTTACATATGGATTTAAAGTAGTTTCAGCGCGTTATTTATAATTTTTTTTAAGAAAAAATTCATTTAAGCCGTTTTATACTTGGATATTTTCTCTTATGGGATCTTATTTCAATTTTATGGGATTGTAACTGATGGAAATCGATAAAGAAAAGGTTTAACTCTCATTTTGGTGCTATGAGATTTCAATATTTCTAGCTTTCAACGAGATAAATTCTTTTATTCGATTCTAATAGCTACTAATTTTTGCTTTAAAAATTTTTTTGAAAAAGGTAATTTAGTTGATTTTACTATTTCGATTTTAAGTCGCTTTAGGTTTGCTTATTTGCTTTTTTTTAAAAAAAATATTTGAATATGGTCTTGTGAACGAGTTAAAATTTGAATGCTGAATTTTTATAACTTTATCAGCAAATTTTTCAAAATGAACGGTAATGCTTATTGGAATTTTTTATTCCTGGATCGGGTTATTGTATTCGGATTGGCTATAATATCCGTTTGGTTTTGGCGTAATTGAATTTTAAACAGAATCTCAAGGTTATTGTTTAAAAATAAACCCGCTCAAAATTGGATATTTTTACAAAATTTGTTTTCAGTGCTTTTTATTGCATTCTATGCGTTTAAATAGTGAACTGTTTGCGATCTAAGTGAAATTTTAAGATTAGCTTGTTTATAATTTTGGATTGCAAATAATTTCTTCAAATAGTTTATTGTAGAACAAACAATCTTACTATATTTGCAGCCCAACATCCATTAGATGGAGTAATTGTCCAAATTTAGATCTGTGAGATTCGAATATTCTGGATCATTGTTATAAAGAATCTTTTTATATCATTCTCAGGGCGTATTTTTCTAAAATAAAGCTCTTATAGATTGAATATATTGACTTCTTTCGCTGTTTGTTTGGAATATTTAATTCTAAGCGACTAACATGCTTTGAAAGTGCTTTGTCAATCGCATATTTAGTGTTATCTTTTAATATTATTTATCTATTTGAGTATGAATCGGTTTAATTCACCAAATTTAATATAAATTTGAGAATGTATATTTTTTAAAGAATTTATATTTCGTTTTTATATAAATTAATTACTTTTAAATTGTATTTACTGATTTTTTTGTAATTTATGCGATAATTATCGCTAAATGCTCGGTTTAACCGGATATACGTTCCGATTTTGTTATATTGAGTTCTTGAGGGTGCTATTTACTGGCTTTTATCCGGATACTAGGTATAATTGATTTTATTTTGGCAGAATTCATCATTGATTCTTAAATTTTGTAATATTAAATTGTAAAAGTTTTATCAAACCCTCTTAGAATTAGATAAATGCACAATCTTAGGTTATTGTGGCCAATATTAAATTCTCATCCACTTTATTTTGGATGCTGTAAGTGTCATTTAGTTGTTTATTTCAATTTCCGCGAATTAGTCTCTTTTAGATTCGCTTCTACTCGACTCTTTTAGATTTTCTTATAAATATCCAATTCTTATAGGGTTTATTTGAATTATTTGATTCAACGCTATTGACCCTGAATTAGCGTAAATTTACCTCGCTACATTCCTATATTTATTTCTACAAGCTGCTAGTATTTTTATACGCAAATGTAACAGCACTTATTCCAGAAATTATTGTTTTGTATTGATTGTCTCTGACGTATTTTTATTGCCGAAAATAGATTTTCGCCCAATTCTGGCCTTCGTTGCTGTTTGTGGTTGGTAAACAAAAAATATATAAACTTCAAATATTTGCGATTAGAATGGCATATTTAGGGAAGGTAATGATACAATATGCTATAGACGATTCTCAGAGCGTTTATTTTGTTTTCGAAGATATTTTATAGGCGTTCAATGCTGCAGGCAGATACAGTTTGCTTCAATTTTACAAAATAAACCCGCTGAGAATTTGATATAAAATTTTAGATCAATCCAGAATCCATTAATCTCTCCTATATGAGCTTAAAAACGTTTTTTAATCTGAAATGTTAATAAATAAAGCTTCCTTTTGTGCTATATTTTTCATTGTTTTGTAATATGCCTAAAAACGTTCCTTAGGCTATGAAGGTTGGCTCTGTATGAAACTGATTTTCGAAGATCGAAATAATGTGAAATAAACCCCTTCAGCTTTTGGTATAAACAAAGAGTTTGAATAGTTTCCTAAATATTCAAGTCTAAAAGAGTTTATATGGGCGTAATATTCTGTAATTAAACTTTATATAAATTAATTTAACTATTAATATCTATAAACGTTTGTTTTGTATTTTTTAATAGGTATTTCGCTGTCAGTGCTGCAAGATCATGAATTGGGCAGCAGTTGCAGTTGTTCGATCAAATTTGAAAACTGACATTATCCAATAAGCTGCGCTTGGAAGATCCGCTGTAATCTATTATCGATTAATAAGAGGCTTTATATCAGTGTTTTATCTGTTATTATCTAATAATGAATCACATCCAGGCGAGCGGTATATTACTACGACCTGATTAATTTGCTTTTAATTGACTTTTATATATCTAACAATGCTTATTTTTGCTGTTCATAAAAGTTGAAACTACTCGCATGGAAATTGTAAATTATGAGCTTCAAGCAAAAGGTTATATCGATGCTCCGATTGATCCCTCACTGGATTTGATTAAAGAGATCCAACGATTAAAGAAAGAAAAGAACGCTGTCATCTTGGCTCACTATTATCAAGAGTCTGAAATTCAAGATATAGCGGATTATATAGGAGATAGCCTTGGTTTATCCCAGGAAGCTGCGAAAACTGATGCAGATGTAATTGTTTTTGCTGGAGTACATTTCATGGCTGAGACGGCTAAAATACTTTCACCGACGAAAAAGGTTCTTCTGCCAGATGCCAAAGCAGGTTGTTCACTATCAGATTCTTGCCCACCGCATCTTTTCGCTAAATTTAAGGAACAATATCCTGATCATTTGGTCATCACTTATGTAAACTGTACGGCGGAATTGAAAGCGCTTTCCGATATCGTATGTACCTCTAGTAACGCTGTTCAGATCGTAGAGAGCCTGCCAGCGGATCAGAAGATCATTTTTGGCCCCGATCGTAATCTCGGAGCATACGTTAAAAAGAAAACAGGACGAGATCTTGTGCTTTGGAATGGTGCATGTATGGTCCATGAAATTTTTTCTCAAGATAAAATTGATCGTTTGAAAAGCGAGCACCCCGATGCTAAGTTTATTGCCCATCCGGAGTGTGAAGATCATATACTGGCGATAGCCGATTATGTGGGATCGACTGCGGGCATGCTTAAATTTACCCAGACCGATACGGCCCAAGCTTATATTGTTGCTACAGAATCAGGTATTCTCTACCAAATGCAAAAAGCAAGTCCACATAAGACTTTTATTCCTGCACCTCCTAATAATGCCTGTGCATGTAATGATTGCCCGCATATGAAGCTTAATACGCTTGAAAAGCTATACAACTGTCTAAAGTATGAGTCACCCGAAATCCTCCTTCCCGAAGATGTTATTCTCCGAGCCCAGCGTCCTATTGAACGTATGTTGGAAATATCGGCAAGTTTAGGCTTATAGAAATTTGCATAATTTTTGATCACAAGGATAATAACTGTTTGGTTTTCAATGATCATCAACAGCTTCATTAAGCTGCTTATATGTGCTTCAAAAGAGTGTAATGTATAAGCAGAGGAGCCATTGATCCTATAGTAATACTTATTTTGTAATGCCATCCGGATATATCTCTGGGAGATGATTATCAGCTGGCATTATCTATATTAAACTTTTAAACTTTTTAGCATGTTTGATTTTGATAACACCGAGCGAACCAATTTGGAAGAAATGGGTGAATTCGGTTTGATTGATTATATAAATAAAGCTGTAGAATTAACAGAAAAATCTACAATTAAAGGGATTGGCGATGATGCTGCTGTTCTAGATTTTGGAGGTAAGAAAACCTTGATATCTACAGATTTACTTTTGGAAGGAATTCATTTTGATCTTAGATATGTTCCGTTAAAACATTTAGGTTACAAAGCTGTTCAGGTCAATTTGAGCGATATTTACGCGATGAATGGAATAGCTTCACAAATTACCTTTTCGATAGGTCTGTCCTCAAAATTTCCATTGGAAGCTGTAGAAGAGATTTATCAGGGAGCATTGATTGCCTGTAAGAAATATAATGTTGACTTAATTGGCGGAGACACTTCGGCTTCAGCCCAAGGCTTGGTTATTTCTGTGACAAGCATAGGTTATGCTGATGCAGATCAGATCGTTTATCGTAGTGGTGCTCAGGAAGGTGATCTCTTGTGTGTGTCTGGTGATCTAGGGGCAGCTTATATGGGCTTACAGCTCTTGGAGCGCGAAAAGGATATCTATTTAGAAAATCCCAATGTACAGCCTGATTTAGAGGGAAAGGATTATATCGTTGAACGTCAATTGAAACCTGAAGCCCGGAAAGACATTGTTGAATTATTTGCCAAGCTAGGGATCAAGCCAACAGCGATGATGGATATTTCAGACGGGCTTGCATCGGAAATTCTACATATTTGTAGGCAATCTGACAAAGGTTGCAGATTATATGAGGAAAAGATTCCATTGGATCAGATGACTTATGATACGGGGCGGGAATTTGGTATTGATCCAACGGTAGCTGCACTAAATGGTGGTGAAGATTATGAACTACTGTTCACAATAGCTCAGGCTGATCATGATAAAATCAAAAACTTACCGGATATTAGCATTATTGGTTATATGACCCCAAGTACTGAAGGCTGTGAAATGATTTCCAAATCAGGGAATCTTTATCCGATAACGGCCCAGGGTTGGAATGCTTTTAAGAAAAAAGATTAATACGAAAAAGACCTGTTCAAAACAGGTCTTTTTTTTATGCTTCTTGCTCCTCAAGCCGGAGTTCCTCTACCTCATTTGGATCTCTTTCACCTACATTGAAATTGTTATAGCCTAAGCCCACTTCGATCTGTAATAATCTCTGTTGCAGCATTTCAAGAATTGCTAAAAAGTTATAGACAAACTGTATTTTATTTTCTGAGTTTTTAAGAATTTCTTGAAAATCCAACTTTTTATTGATTTCAATCAGTTCGGCTATTGCTTTCTTCTGTTGTTCAATGGTGTATGGATATTTGACAACTGTATGTGTTACTTCTGGGGGACGATTACGGAATTGATACATCATTTGCTCGTAAATCATCATTAGACTATAAAGGTCGAAGCTATCCAAATTTTCTCCGGTAGAATCTAATTTTAGTCTTTGTTGGATATCATAGCGTATGTTGCCTCGATTGTATAGTTTGAGACGATCCTCCTCCAAGACTCTCAAATCTTCACAGGTCTCTTTAAATTGCTTATAGAGAATAAGTTTTTGAACAAGATCTTCTCTAAGATCGATTTCATTCTCATTTTCATCTAGATCTAGGCGAGGCAAGAGCATTTTAGCTTTAATACGCATCAGTGTCGAAGCAACAAAGATAAACTCGCTTGCCATTTCCATATTGAGCGCTTGCATTTGGCTCACATACGATAAAAAATCATCTGTAATCTTTGAAATCGGTATATCGTGGATATTTAATTCATCCCGTTCGATAAAAAATAATAATAAATCAAAAGGTCCCTCAAATTGAGGAAGCTTGATTTCGTAGCCTTCTTCTACTTGCATATCTTATACAAATTTACATATAAAATCTTTTGGAATAACTTCGATACAAACTATTCATTATTTTATTTGTTGTACCTCAATATGTAAATGCGATTTAATTTTAAAGATTAAATAAAATTGTCGTTACTTTGTACGAACATATCATGTAAATAGCAGTACTATGCAGTTTGAGGCTGGAGAACTATTAAGTAAAATAAACGATCCCTCTGATCTTAAAAAGCTAAAGGAAGACCAATTAGAACAGTTAAGTCAGGAATTACGTCAATTTATTATTGATCAGGTTTCGGTTAATGGTGGTCACTTTGCAGCAAGTTTGGGAGTCGTCGAGTTAACGGTGGCGTTACATTACGTAATGAATACCCCATACGATCAATTGATCTGGGATGTGGGTCATCAGGCTTATGGGCATAAAATCCTAACAGGTCGCCGCGACATATTTCATACAAATCGAATTGAGAACGGGATTTCGGGCTTTCCAAACCGTTTTGAATCTAAATACGATGCATTTGGTGTTGGTCACTCGTCAACATCTATTTCTGCTGCGCTGGGTATGGCTGTTGCCTCTCAGATAAAAGGTGAGAAAGACCGTCAGCATATTGCTGTAATCGGTGATGGTGCATTGACGGGAGGAATGGCATTTGAGGCATTGAATCATGCTGGAATTTCTAAATCAAATCTTTTGGTGATCTTAAATGATAACTGCATGTCGATAGATCCGAATGTTGGTGCATTAAAGGAGTATTTAACAAGCATTACCACCTCTAAGCGATACAACAGATTTAGAGACGATATAGCAGCAGTATTGACAAAGATTTCAGAAGTTGGTCCCAATGCACTTGGCATTGCCAAAAAACTTGAAAAAAGCATAAAGGGAACTTTGCTGAAAAATGCTAATCTATTTGAATCTTTAAATTTTAGATACTTTGGACCAGTTGACGGGCACGATGTCAAAAAATTGGCTAAAACGCTTGAAGATCTTAAACACATACCAGGTCCCAAATTATTACATGCTGTCACTATCAAAGGAAAGGGCTTCGCATTGGCGGAGAAAGACCAGACGAAGTGGCACGCTCCAGGTTTATTTGATAAAATTACCGGTGAGATCAAGAAATCATCAAGTGACAAACCGGTGGCTCCCAAATTTCAGGATGTCTTTGGACATACCTTGGTGGAGCTTGCAGAAGAGAATGATAAGATTGTGGGTATAACACCTGCAATGCCATCCGGTTCTTCCATGAATATTATGATGAAAGCTATGCCTGAGCGTGCATTTGACGTTGGTATTGCCGAACAACATGCTGTTACTTTCAGTGCTGGACTTGCAACTCAGGGACTATTGCCATTTTGTAATATTTATTCATCATTTATGCAACGGGCCTATGATCAGGTAATCCATGATGTTGCATTGCAAAATCTGAACGTCGTTTTCTGTTTGGACCGTGCGGGCGTGGTAGGAGCAGATGGTGCAACACACCATGGAGCTTACGATATCGCTTTTATGCGCTGTGTTCCAAATATGACGGTTTCTGCGCCGATGAATGAGGAAGAGTTACGAAATTTAATGTATACAGCTCAGTTACCCAATAAAGGTCCATTTGTTATTAGATATCCGAGAGGAAATGGTGTTATGCCAGACTGGCGTCGTCCATTTACGGAAATTGAAATTGGAAAAGGACGTCTTATAACGGATGGGGAAGAGCTTGCTATATTGAGCTTTGGCGCTATAGGAAATGAAGCCGTTAAAGCGGTACAGCAGTTAAATGAATTAGGGATACACCCAGCACATTATGATCTTCGATTTGCTAAACCATTAGATGAAGTCTTACTCCATCAGGTCTTTAAAAAGTTTGATAAAATTATCACGGTTGAAGATGGAAGTTTACAAGGGGGCATAGGTTCGGCTGTATTGGAGTTTATGGCAGATCATGGATATCATAGCCAAGTGGTTCGTTTAGGTATTCCGGATAAGATCATTGAGCATGCTGAACAAAATGCACAGTGGAAGAATGCGCACTACGATGCGAATGCGATCATAGCAGAAGCTAAAAAACTTTGTAATGGAAAATTGACCAGTTCAATGGTCGGATAAAAGTTATACACTATAGAAACAAAAAAGGAGATCCCTATGGACCTCCTTTTTTGTTTCTATAGTATCACATTTTTGGAGATCACAATTAATCTCATATGTTACAATGTGTTTTTTTCTTTCGGATAAATTATACAGATTTTTGTTTTACAGTTGGACATAAATAAGTTGAATCGTCCATTAGCAAGGATGTTAAGTTGGCTTTAAATTCTTATAAATTTAATATTAAAAATATATGAACTAAAGATTGTAATTAGCTATTATTTTGGTTAATTTAGATTTAGACCTTAAGGACTGAGACGTAGTTAGTTTGCTACTTTTTTTGTTCTTTTTTTTCAAATAAATTTGGAATGTTAATAATTATTTTTAGAGATCAATTTTAGCGCTAGTTTTCCACAATTTTACATAGTAAACATCTGATATATAATGGTTTATTAATTATTTTATATTTTAGTTTTTTAGCTGATTTTTTTTTGTCATCTTCGTTCTCAGAGAAAGTTATCAACATATTTTTTGTCGCGTATTGTAAATCAACTTATTAACAATTTTAGA